>JADKFX010000001.1:0-1247500 GCA_016717265.1 Saprospiraceae bacterium | reverse complement strand
TGATCTATTCGTTTATTGATGCCAAGATAAAATATCAAAGCAGAGGGTGCCATGGTGCGATCTTCCCAATAGGAATTACTATACTGCCGATACTTCGAATCTACTAATGCGGTATCTGTATGATGATAATCTGCCGTGGATAAAACAGCATCGAAATACAAGTCCTTACCAGCTATACGGATTCCATTTACTGTTTTATTTTCAATATTAATTTTCTCAACTGCTGTATTAAAATGGAACTGAACTCCTTTTTCAATCGCTATTAAATATAAAGCTTCAAATAATTTTATCATTCCACCTTTTGGATACCAGCTTCCTAAAATAAGATCTGCATAATTCATTAAACTATATAATGCAGGCGTTTCAGATGGTTTTGCTCCTAAAAATAATACAGGAAAACATAAAAGTTTACGGAGCTTGTCATTTTTAACTCCTTTGAAAACAGCCGCTTCAAGGGAACTAAACAATTCCATTGAAAATACTGACTTTAATAAACGAATACTTAAAAATTCTGAGATTTGCAATGCTGGTTTTCTCACAAATTCTTGCATTCCAACTTCATATTTATATTTTGCTTCTTTTAAAAATTTCTCCAGAAATACACTACTTCCAGGTTCAATTTGTTCAAATAAAGCATAGGTTTCATGAATTTCCGCTGGAATTTGAATTGTTTCATTTGAAAAAATAATTTGATATGATGGATCTAATCGAAGCAGTTCATAATAATCACTGGTTGATTTGCCATAATCCTGAAAAAACCGTTCGAATACATCTGGCATCCAATACCAACTTGGACCTAAGTCAAACTTAAATCCATTGCGTTCTATCATTTGACCCCTCCCTCCATAACTCGGGTTTTTTTCAAATACCGCTACCTTGCAACCTTTATCAGCCAATTCAATAGCTGCTGCCAGACCTGAAATTCCGGCACCAATAACTGCAAGTTTTAATTTTTCTGGCATAGCAATCTAAATAACCACTAATATAATATTTTGTTTAAACATTTTATAATAAATGTTAAACAAAAAAAGCCCTTGTTTTGGCAAGGGCTTTATAAATCTGATTTTCAATAATTTTTATTCTACTTTACCAGCCTTAAGACTGTCTTGTAATGTTTTCAATTCTTCCATTTTGCCTTCAGCAGCTAACAAAGATTGCTGTGGCCAGGTAGTCGGATCATGCATTTTGTAGCGGGATCCGGCATTATCCAGAATTTCTTTCAATTTTACCTGACTTGCATTCGCTAAATCTTGAAAACTTACAATACCATCAGCAATTAAAAGTTCCGCAATTTTTGGCCCAATTCCTTCGATAATTTTTAAATCATCGCCTTTTGAAGCTTTTGCAGCTTTTTTGGGTTCTTTTTGCACTTCCATTACAAGTATCGGAGCTTCCGTTTCTACAACCGGTGATTCTTCTTTTGTCTCTTCCACAACAGTTGCTTCAGGTGTTTCTTCCGCTTTAGCTTCAGGCGTTTCTTCCGCTTTAACTTCAGAAGTGGTTTCAACCGGTGTTAATGGTGGTGGTGTAAATTTAGTTCTTGCATTTTCTTGAAACTGTTCTTTCAATGCACTGAATCCTTCAATTTCACCTAAGGTCGTTGCTTCAATTTTCGATTGCGTTTTTTCAACCGCTTTCTTAACTTTTATAACTTCCCCTTCCTTTTCTTTTCTCACATTATCATCGGCTTCTTTTTTAACATCATCCAAATATTTGGAATGTGAAACCATGATTTTTTTATCGTCTCTATTGAATTCAATCACTTTCACCGTCAAAATTTCTTCCACTGCTGCTTGTGTATTGTCTTCTTTTTTCATGTGTTTTGCAGGTGAAAAGGCTTCTAATCCATAAGGTAATTGAACCGTATAGCCTCTATCATCCTTGCGCAACACCGTTGCTTCATGATAAGATCCAACTGGAAATACATTTTCAAAAGTATCCCATGGATTTTCTTCTAATTGTTTATGACCTAAAGATAGTTTTCTGCTTTCTGCATCAATCTCCATGATCAATATATCTAAGTTGTTACCAACGCGTGTATATTCTGAAGGATGGTTGAAACGTTTAGTCCAGGATAAATCTGAAATATGAACCATACCACCAATACCTTCAGCTAGCTCAACAAACACTCCATATGGTGTTAGGTTCTTAACAACTCCTGAATGTCTTGAACCAACTGGATAATTCTGCATGATTTTCGTCCAAGGATCTTCCGATAATTGTTTCAGACTCAAAGACATTTTGCGTTCATCGCGATCCAAGGTCACTACTTTGGCTTCAAATTCCTGACCTAAGAAGAAGTAATCTTTTGCATGCACTGGCTGACTGTTCCAGTTTACTTCTGAAACGTGAATTAATCCTTCCACACCGGGCTGAATCTCTAGAAATGCTCCATAATCTTCAATGTTGACAATCTTTCCTTTTACCGTAGAACCTTCTACAATATCTATTGGCATTACTTCCCAAGGATGTGGTTGTAATTGTTTTAGACCTAATGAAATTCGCTTTTTGTTTTCATCAAAATCCAATACCACAACATTAATCTTCTGATTTTTCTCCAAAACTTCATTTGGATGGTTAATACGACCCCAAGAGATGTCTGTAATATATAATAAACCATCTACACCTCCTAAATCCAGGAAGGCTCCAAAATCGGTAATGTTTTTAACAGTTCCTTCAAGAACCTGACCTTTTTCAAGTCCGGAAATAATTTGTTCGCGTTGTTCTTGTAAATCTCCTTCGATTAAGGCTTTATGAGAAACGACCGCATTTTTAATGGTTTCATTAATTTTTACCACTTTAAATTCCATCACTTTACCTACATATGCATCATAATCCGTGATTGGCTTAATATCTATTTGAGAACCTGGTAAGAAGGTTTCCAAACCATTACAATCGACAATAAGGCCTCCTTTTGTTTTACTAATTACAGAACCCTTTATAATCGTTCCATTTTTATAAGAATCCACCAAATTTTCCCAAGCTCTTAAAAGCTTAGCTTTTTTACGACTCAGTACAAGATGGCCTTTTTCATCTTCTGTTTTTTCAACATAGATTTCGATCGTATCACCTGGTTTTGGATCAAGATCCCTGAATTCAGTTTTCGCGATGAGTCCATCCGATTTATAATTGATATCAAGAATTACACTATTACCCGTTGTACCGGCAACTTTAGCTTGAATTACCTGCCCGTCAATAACCGTTCTAAAGGTGGAATCATAATCATTAATGTACTTTTGTTGATCTTCAGGAGAATAGTTTAGAGTATTTTTATTGCTAATAGACCAATCAAACTCGTCGTGAGGACCAGAATAGTCACTTGTTTCGACTAGTGTTTCCAGATCAACCGCTTCTTCTAATAGACTTACGATATCTTCTTCCTTTTTAGGAAGGGGTAACAGTTCTTCGTCTTTGATTTCAGGGTCGTTTTCTGGTATTAATTTGTTTTCGTCCAACATTTTGGATATTTTTAAAAGGTTAAGAAATAATTTTTTAGCGGCGCAAAGGTATCCTTTTTCTAGCAACTCAGCTAAATAAATTAGAATCAAGTCAAAATCATTTAAAATATGCCTTTCAAAACCTTTAAAATATGCTATTGAAACGGCTACCAGGATAACTAGAAAAGGAATTACTAAATCTGTTGTATTTTCACATTTCAAGCAAAAACCATGATGGATTCCAGACCCTGGCTTAAAAACTATCCTGAAGGCATACCTGCCAATATAAAAGTGGATACCTATCCTTCACTCCGGGAATTTATTCAGGAGTCTTTTACAAAATTCAGCAATCTTAAAGCATTTACCCTTATGGGTCAATCGCTTACTTATAAAGAATTAGATGAAAAATCAAATGCATTTGCTGCATACCTTCAATACAGAGGACTTAAACCAGGGGATCGGATTGCCCTGATGATGCCAAATTTATTACAATATCCTATCGCCATTTTTGGCGCGATCCGCGCTGGTGTGATTGTAGTCAATACCAATCCTTTATATACTCCCCGGGAAATGGAATTTGTTTTTACAAATGCAGATGTAAAAGCAATCGTAATTGTTGAAAATTTTGCATCGAACCTCGAAAAAATCCTGGCTAAAACAAAAATTGAAATTGTAATTTTAACTACCATTGGTGAACTTTTAGGTGGATTTAAAGGAGCCGTAGTCGACTTTATGGTAAAATACATAAAGAGATTAGTCCCAAAATATAAATTGATTAATACTGTAAATTTTACAACAGCACTAAGACAGGGTGCAAAACAAAGTTTAAAACCAGTTAGCATCAAATCGGAAGATATTGCTTTATTACAATATACCGGAGGTACTACCGGAATCAGTAAAGGTGCTATGTTAACGCATCGAAATCTGGTTGCCAATGTGGAGCAAATTAAAGCGGTCATTTGTTATTATTTAGAAGAGCGAAAAGAGACTACCCTTTCACCTTTACCGATGTATCATATTTTTGCATTTGCAGTGAATGTAATGGCTATGATGGCAATTGGTGCAAACACGGTATTAATTCTTAATGCCCGGGATTGTGGGTCAATTATTAAAGCATTTCGCAAACACCCAATCAGTTTAATGACTGGTGTAAATACACTTTTTAATGCGATCATGCAACATCCTGGTTTTTCTAAAATTGATTTCAGTAGTTTAAAAGTAACCGTAGGTGGTGGTATGGCAGTGCAATCGGCTGTTGCAGAAAAATGGAAGTCACTTACCGGCTGCTGGCTTTGTGAAGGTTATGGAATGACAGAAGCTTCGCCCGTTATAAGTATTAACCCAATTGATGGAAAAGGGAAAACAGGAAGCATCGGAATGCCTGTACCCTCTACAGATGTGCGAATTGTAGATGACTATGGCCGGATTTGTGGAATTCAGGAAGCAGGTGAAATCCAAGTTAAAGGACCTCAAGTTATGTTAGGGTATTTAAATCGTCCAGATGAAACTGCGAAAACGATTGTAGATGGTTGGCTCTGTACCGGAGATATTGGCATGATGGATGAAGATGGCTTTTTTAAAATTGTAGATCGCAAAAAAGACATGATCATTGTATCTGGATTCAAAGTTTTTCCGGCAGAAATAGAAGATTTAATTTCAAGACATCCCAAAGTTTTAGAAGCTGCAGCTATTGGTGTACCAGATGAAAAATCCGGAGAAGCTGTAAAATTATTTATCGTTAAAAAAGATAAAAGTCTTACGGAGTCTGAAGTCCATGAATATTGTAAAGAAAATTTAACCAATTACAAGATTCCAAAATCTATTGAATTCAGAGATGCCTTACCCAAAACAAATATAGGTAAGATTTTAAGGAGGGAATTAAGACAGATATAAAATAGTTAGGGTTCGTTGATTTACAAAAATTCATTATTATTGAATTGCTTATTTTAAAATGAAATCTTCTTCATAATATTTTTGCTATTTCTAAACAGCATC
This sequence comes from Saprospiraceae bacterium, assembly GCA_016717265.1. Classification (NCBI taxonomy): domain Bacteria; kingdom Pseudomonadati; phylum Bacteroidota; class Saprospiria; order Saprospirales; family Saprospiraceae; species Saprospiraceae bacterium. The sequence goes on along the minus strand of JADKFX010000001.1, from coordinate 1,242,068 downwards.
AGGTGTATTAAAAGGCACTTCTCATAAAATTGAAATTTAATTCGCAAAATGACGAATTAGAAGCCATCATTTAATTAAAAATTTCTGCTTTTATTTCTTGCAAATTGAGCAAAACCCTAATCCATCGTCGGTTTCCTAGATATATCTTAAATTTGCCGAAATCTAATTATGTCCGTTCAAACACTTTCGATTGTCATCCCAGTTTATAATGAGGAAAAAACAATCCACCTCATTTTAGAAGCCATTGCCAGGGTGCAATTGCGTGACAGCATCCAAAAAGAAATCATACTTGTAAACGATTGTTCGAAAGATGGAACCGAAGCCAAACTGCTCCAATACATCCAGGAACACCCAGAACAACATTGTCAATATTTTAAACACGCGGTCAATAAAGGAAAAGGAGCTGCTTTACATACCGGTATTAAAGAAGCTACTGGCAATTATATAATTATACAAGACGCAGACCTTGAATATGATCCCAGAGAGTATAATGACCTTCTTAAACCAATCCTGGAAGGACACGCGGATGTTGTTTATGGTTCTCGTTTTACGAGTGGTCACCCTCATCGAATCTTGTTTTTCTGGCATTCTATTGGCAATAAAATTCTGACATTCTTATCCAATGCCTGTACCAATTTGAACTTGTCAGACATGGAAACTTGTTATAAGTTGTTTAAAGCGGATATTTTAAAAAATCTGGATTTACAGGAGAAAAGATTTGGTTTTGAACCTGAAGTAACCTCAAAAATCGCTCGTATTCCTGGCATAAGAATTTATGAAGTAGGAATCTCTTACTATGGTCGAACTTATCTGGAAGGTAAAAAGATTAGCTGGAAAGACGGCTTTAGGGCAATTTATTGTATCCTAAAGTTTAATTTATTCCGCTCCTAAATCATTTAAACTAAATTTAACAGGATTTGGGAATCCTTCTGGCAAAATTTTTGTCTTACATTATATAAACCAACAATTTATGAATAAACTTATCATTTTACTTAGCTGCTGCCTGTTAAGCCAACTTACCGCTCTTGGACAAGCCCGCGAAAACAAATTACAAATGAGCCTGGGTGTTCAAAATGGAATCAGCATAACCATTCCAGATGCAGATGAAAAACTCATCGACAAGGTCTGGAAGAATTATACCAAGGAATATGGCAAACTAAATCGCAATAGAAAAGCGGATGAGGACTTTATAAATAATGCCACCATAAAATCCATTCATGGTGAAAATTCTTTTGATTTATATGTAATTACAGAAGATAACAGCCTTACTGCCTTTTTTGACTTAAAAAATGGCTTCTTGAACTCAACTGATTATCCAAAAGAATTTGCTGGGGCCAAAGAATTCATTCAAGAGTTTTCCTTTGAGGTACAACGCGAAAAAACCCGCTCCGAACTTGAAGATGAACAGGATAAATTGAAAAAACTGAATAAAAAAATGGCGAATCTACTCCAGGACAACAAGAATTACCACGATGATATCGAAAATGCTAAAGCAAAAATTAAGAAAGCTGAAGCAAACATTATTACCAACGATAAAGATCAAGATATTACCAAATCAGAAATTTCAAATCAAACGAAAATGGTAGAAAGTGTCCAAAATAAATTAAATAAGATAGGTAAATCAAACTAATACATATTAAGAAAAAAAAATTATTATTATTTTTTCACATATAATGTTGGTGTTTTTTTGAAGACACCTAAGAGAAAATGACAGCTATCATTGTCGATTATCTCATTCTTATATTAAATCTTTATCTAATAAGTCCTTGATAGCCAAATGAAAACTATCGATTCGCTTTCATATTATTGTCAAATAACATATGTATATTTGAGGCAACTATTCGCTGCAGGAGTTTTCAACAAGTTTTAAACAGGTTTTTAGTAAGTTTTAAACAATTTCTCAGCTCATATAAAACTTTTTTATTATTTGTTGTATTTTACTTTTGTACCAGTTTACAACAAGACCTAATCGAATTGCTTCATGGCCGAATCTCTTAAAGAATCTTTATCTTTTACAAAAAGTAATTTTAAACCCAGGACTCCGGATGTTTCGTCCCTGGCGTATGAACGGCTTCAGCCTCAAGCAATTGAACTCGAAGAAGCTGTTTTAGGTGCCGTAATGTTAGATAAAGATGCTATTTCTATAGTTCTGGATATCCTTAAACCAGAAAGTTTCTATAAACCGGCAAATCAAAAGATCTACCAATCTATGATCCGTTTATTTGAAACGAATCAGCCCATTGATACCCTTACCATCCGGGAAATTCTTCATAAAACTAAACTCCTGGAAGAAATAGGTGGATTAGCTTATATTCTGGAACTTGCAAATAAAGTAGCATCTTCTGCAAATCTGGAATACCATGCCAAAATAGTAGCACAGAAATTTGTACAACGGGAATTAATTAAAAATTCTACCGCAATCATACAGGATTGTTTTGAAGATACAAAAGACGTATTTGACTTATTGGATTCTGCTGAGCAAGGACTTTATGATATTACTGACAATTATTTGAGACGTGGATATGAATCTGTTGGATCCTTAGTGCGAAAAGCACAGCAACGTCTAGAAAACATGACGCATCAAGAATCTGGAATGTCAGGAATCCCAAGCGGATTTCCAGAATTGGATGAATTAACCTCTGGCTGGCAAAAATCCAACTTAATTATTGTAGCCGCTCGTCCGGGTATGGGTAAAACTTCGTTTACCTTAGCATTAGCCAGAAACGCTGCAATGGATTATAATACACCTGTTGCCTTGTTTTCACTGGAGATGAACAACCTCGAATTGGTGAATCGTCTAATTTCAATGGAAGCAGAAATTGAAGGTGGTAAAATGCGAAATGCTAAATTAGATGATGAAGATTGGACTAAACTCAATCAATCTATTAATAAATTAAGCGATGCACCTATATATATTGACGATACTCCTTCCTTGAATGTATTCGAATTAAGAGCTAAATGTCGTCGACTTCATCAACAATATAAAATCGGAATGGTGATCATCGATTATTTACAATTGATGACGGTAGGTTCTAATGATAAAAAAGGTAGTAGGGAACAAGAAATTTCCACCATCTCAAGAGCACTTAAAAGTTTAGCAAAAGAGATTAATATCCCGGTCATCGCATTATCACAATTAAACCGTGCAGCAGAAACGCAAAGTAAAGAAAACAAAAGACCTCAATTATCCAATTTAAGGGAATCTGGAGCAATCGAACAAGATGCAGATATGGTTATGTTTATTTATCGACCAGATTATTATGAATTGGAAAACACCTTTGAAATGCCAAAAGGTTATACAGAGCTCATCATTGCAAAGCATAGAAATGGAGCTACAGGTACTGTAGGCATGAAATTTATCGATAAATTTGCTAAATTTGTACCACTCCAACAAAATTTTGATCCATTTGGAAGTGTTGCTACACCCAACGTGATCATCAAACAATCCAAAATGAATGATGAAGAAGACATTCCGTTCTAAAAGAAAAGAACCTATTCCACCCCCTTCCTTTGATATCCATTACAGGCTCAATAAATACATTGCTCATTGCGGAATATGTTCGAGAAGAGAAGCTGCCGCATTAGTTAAAGCAGGCAAAATTAGTGTCAATGGCGCAGTGTTAGACAACCCAGCTTATGAAGTCCAGCCTGCTGATAAAGTAAGCTATCAGGATAAAATTGTTCAACCTTATCATAAAGCGGTTTATCTTTTATTAAATAAACCTAAAAACATCATTACTACGATGGATGATGAACGAGGACGAAAAACAGTATTCGATCTTATCAAAGATGAAATTAAAGAACGGGTATTTCCTATAGGCAGATTAGATCGAAATACTACGGGCTTATTATTAATGACCAACGATGGCGAACTTGCTCAAAAGCTTGGCCATCCTTCTCATCGAATGAAGAAATTATACCATGCCGTATTAGATAAAAACATCACCAAAAATGATCTGGAAAGAATCATGGAAGGTGTTATTTTACCAGAAGATGGCAAAGCCCTGGTTGATGGTGTCGATTATGCCAATGATAAAAAAAATGAAGTCGGCATTGAATTGCATGTTGGAAAGAATCGAATTGTCCGCAGAATTTTTGAGCATCTCGGTTATCAGGTTGAAAAATTAGATCGGGTATATCTTGCCGGACTTACCAAAAAAAATCTTCCCCGAGGTCGGTATCGACATTTGACAGAAAAAGAAGTAATTCAATTAAAACATTTAAAACATTAATTGAAACATTCTATAGGTAAATGTATTTGAATTGATTCGTAGTATTAATTCCAAACCATTGGCCTTAGCTCCGAGAACATTTTAAAAACCATATCCATAAGTAAGGATCAACAAATCAAAGATTTTTGTCTGGAGTCCGAATAAGTTACCACAATTCAAAATAATTGCGCAGTATTAAGAAACATGGAAATCACTCCTTAATACAAGACTAAAGCCAGGCTTTAATTAACAATGCTAAAATGTGCTTCCACCTGCAAGTTATTCTATACATTCGCAAACAAGTAGTAACAATAAAACGCAGATCATTTGCCACCTACCTTGAAATTCTTTTATAATTCTCTTGTTTTCAATTTTAAGCAAAGCAGGAATCATGTAAAAATGTATCCGCTACATTATCTGCTACTAACTACCATTCTAATTACAACAAGTCTGAAATTTAGTTTGATCGGCTGTGGATTTTTAGCATTCCCTGATGAAGCGCGATATGTTGAATCTGCAAAAGCATTAGTAGCATTTTCAGAATTTAAATTTCGTTTGGCAATAAATGCAATTTTCTCCACCCAAGGCAGGCCAGGAGAAGCCATTCTAAAAATATTCCCAAATGGAATCCAATATATTACAGCACAAATTTTTGATTTGAACTACTACGAAAGTAAAAATTCCAGTCCATTATTTATATTCAATTTCAGTATTTATTGCTTCCTCCTATTCGTACATTATAAAATATCAAAACTTTTATTGAGCGATCTATGGCTCTCTCTGATAAGCGTTTTAGTATTCAGTTCATTAATAAACTCTTATCTATATATCAGACATGCGCTTCCCTATGATTCCAGCTTATTAATTTTATATGTCTGCATTTATAAAACAATTGTCTATACCCAAAATGAAGCGCTTTCAATAAAAAAATCCATTTTGCTAGCTGCGTTTTCATTCTTAGGCTTTTTAGTTTATCCCGGGTATTTTGTATTATACATTTACAATTTTTGGCTATTCCTATTCAATACTATAAATAAGCAAACATTAACAGCCAGATTAATTTATGGTTTTTACTTTATTTTAACTTGCGTATGTTGCCTCCTATTTGTTGAAATATTTGCAAGACTCGGAAGTCAATCCTATCTCCAGGAAGCCTTAAATTTATCAAAGACAATTACGCAAGGTTCCTTTGATGAATCCTTTTCGTTTTTACAAAAATATTTAATAGAAGTTGAAGGACCAGGTGGCATTATCTTATTAATAGGATTGTGCTTATATTTTATACTCATTCTTAAAAAAATAATTTCCGGAATTGACAATTCTAAAAAGTATACCGAATTCATTTTTATTCCCTTAATCTTGCTGTTTTTAATCTATGCCTATTTTGGATTTTATCAAAATAAAGTATTGTTTTATGGTAGACTAATACATCAGTATATTCCTTTTGTTTGTATTCTTTCCGTCTATTCAATAAATGAAATAATAGGCAAGTTTAAATCAATTCAAAAATTTGTTTGGCTTTTACTTTCTTCGGTGTTCATTTTAAACTTTGCAGTTTGTTTTAAAAATTATGCATCCATAAGTTACCCAAGAGACATTTATTGGAGCTTGTACAATTCCCAAATTGTAACAGCGCTGGAAACTGTTTGTGAATACGAAAATGCTTGGTCAAAAATTCCTGCGTCAAAAGAAATTAGAATGAAATCAAATGATTTGCAAAGCAAGCATGAAACACAAAATATTCTGGCTATAAATCTATGTTACTTTTATCCAGTAAATGATCCAATTAAGTATCACCCATTTATTGTTGATAAAAATTATAATTTAATAAATTCCTGGCCTCATTTCCTAAATTTCAAAGCGTATCAATTTGAAGGGTTCAATAAGTTAGAGCGTCAAAATCTGGACAGCTTTAACTTTCAAATGAAAATTTATGCTAAACAGTAAGCATTTTAGAATTAAAATTTCAACAGAAAACTTTATAATTAATTCCTAAAAACATCAAATTGAACGATCAAATAATGTTCCGTAAGTGAACCTGGAATCGCTCGTACATTGAATTCTAATTTAAGTATAAACTCAGCTTGCCGAATAATGTCTTTTACATTTGCAAGACCAGGTAAAAAAATCAATTCGTCCTGGCTGCCAATAATTTCATATAAATCTCCTATCTGTAATATTCCACCCGGGTCTTGAAAATCATATACACTAACATGGGCTTCTACGAAATTTTCATAATTTAAATTATTGCCAATAGCTGGTGACAAGATTACAGATCTTGGTCGAACCATTCTGATATCGGAATCTTCGAGGTTGTTTGCTTTTAAAAATTGAATCCAGGAGGAGGCAATGTTTTTTTCAAATACGTGCGTAAATAATGGATTCGCATTTGCTGGCAATTCAAGGCTCATCCGATATTCCAGTTGAAAATCTCCTACTTCTTGTTTTGAACAAGATAGAAATAGGGATGACAGGATTAAAACAAATAAACTGAGTTGCTTCATAATTCAAAGATACAAACGAAGAAATCAAGGTTTCATTATCGAATCTTGTACAAGAATTGTATTGACCACTAAATTTGTCAATAGCATGACTAGTGGAGTCAAAAATGATTCTTTCACAATGATTTAATAGAGTCTCTTTGCATATCCAAATAAGCCTGAAGTAGATACTCATAAGGCAATGTAGAGGAGTCTTTCAAACCGGTCCTGCATACATCCTTTGGTTGTCTCGAAAACCCAGCGTATTTTGCAGTCCAATCAATTGAAAACGAATCATTTATATAAATTATTTTCATAATGAAAAAAAATCTAATAATCAGCACTTTAAGCTGTATTGGATTCCTGTTTTGTTGTAATATGGCCTGCAAAAAAAGGTCTGATCAAAAATTGGAAGGACCCCTATTTAGCCTTTTAATGCCTAAGGAAACGGGCATTGATTTTGCTAATCAGATCACCGAAACCCAGGAAGAATACATATACAATTTTAATTATATTTACAATGGCGCTGGTACCGGGATTGCCGATTTCAATAATGATGGATTACAAGATGTCTATTTCGTTGGAAATCAGGTTCCAGATAAATTGTATCTTAATAAAGGAAACTTAACATTTGAAGACATTTCTGAAAACGCTGGCATCGCAAAAAATGAAGGCTGGAGAAGTGGAATTACAATAGTTGATATCAATAATGATGGATATCAGGATATTTATATTACACGCGGTGGTTTTAAAAATGATCCTGTTAAAAATCGAAATTTACTTTTGGTAAATCAAAAAAATCTAACATTTAAAGAAGAAGCAGCAATTTATGGTATAGATGATCCAGGGTATAGTATAGCGGCAACTTTTTTTGATTATGATAATGACAATGATTTAGACTTATACCTTACAAATCGCCCTGACCATTGGGGTATCAATACAGAAGAATTAGTTAAAGCAAAAGAATTACAAAAAACAAAAATTGATCCATTGACTTCTCATCATTTATATCGCAATGATGGCATTAAATTTATTGATGTATCCAAAGAAGCAGGCATTTATCCAAGTTATGCATACGGTTTAGCTGCCATTGCAGGAGATATTAATAAAGATGGTACTCAGGATTTATATGTTGCCAATGACTTTATTGAAAATGATTACTTCTACATTAATATGGGCAATGGTACGTTTCGAGAAAGTGCAAAAGATGTTTGCAATCATGTACCTTATTATGCGATGGGTGCGGATTTTGGAGATATCAATAATGATGGCTTAGAAGAAATATTCGTTGTTGAAATGCGTCCGGAAGATTATAAGCGCTCCAAAACTGCTATGCCACCAATGCAACCGGAATTTTTTTATGACCTTCGAAATCGCGGATTTGCAGATCAATACATGCATAATGTTTTACAATATAATCACGGAAATGGCTTCTTTTCTGACATTGCACAAATGGCAGGAATTGAAAAAACGGATTGGTCGTGGGCAGCTTTAATTTTTGATTTAGATAATGATGGTTTTAAAGATATCTATGTAACCAATGGGTATCTCCGAGATGTATATGACCGTGATGGAAATATTACAATGGATAGTATTTTGAAGAAAAGCGATAACTATGTACATCATCTTGAAGATGCACTTAAATATTTACCCTCTGTAAAATTAGTGAATTACATTTTTCAAAATAATAAAAGCCTGCATTTTAAAAAAATGATGAAAGAATGGGGTATGGATCAAACTAGTTTTTCAAACGGAGCAGCATTTGGAGATTTGGATAATGATGGAGATTTAGATTTGGTTGTAAATAATATTAATGACCCGGCTTTTGTATATCGAAATAATTTGAATGAACATAAAAATTATTTACGGATAAAACTGGATGGCCCTGAAACAAATCGAACAGGCATCGGAGCTAAAGTGACGATTCATACTGGCGACAAAATTCAATATCAGCAATTCAAAACCTTTAGAGGCTATCTTTCTTCTTGCGAACCCTTTGTACATTTTGGACTGGATGATATTACACAAGTTGATCTTATAGAAGTTGAATGGACAGATGGAAAGGTTCAGCAAATAAAAAACACAAAAGCTAATCAGCTGTTGACCATTCGTTATATAAATTCAAACGTAAATTCAAATCCAAAACCTAAAATAAATCCTCAATTTGAAGAACAAACTGAAAAGACAATAATTCCTCCATTTTTTCATCGCGAAAATAATTTTGATGATTATTATAACCAAAAATTACTTCCGCATTCTTTAAGCAAAACGGGTCCACATATTTCCGTTGCCGATATAAATCGTGATGGAAAAGAAGACTTTTATATTGGGAAAGCACATAATCAAGCAGGTCAGGTTTATATTCAAACAAATGAAAACACATTTACACCTGTAAAAAATTCAGCCTTTGAAACGGATATAAAATACAAGGATTACGGTTCGTGCTTCTTTGATGCAGAAGGAGATGGCGACCTGGATTTGTATGTTGTTTCCGGTGGAACAGAATTTTCAAAAGAACATCCAATTTATCAAGATCGACTTTATCTTAATGATGGTAAAGGAACTTTTTCTAAATCTGAAAAATCACTACCAAAAATAAGCTCGAGTGGATCCTGTGTAATTGCAGCAGATATCGATGGTGATGGAGATATAGATTTATTCAGAGGCGGTCGTTGTATTCCAGATCAATATCCATATGCGCCTGATTCCTATTTATTAGAAAATAACGGAAAGGGTATTTTTACGGATGTCACCGATCAAAAAGCCTCCGGCTTAAGAAAAATTGGAATGGTAACTTCTGCAGTTTGGGCTTCCTTAAATGGAGATAAAAATCCCGAGTTAATTATAGTAGGAGAATGGATGCCGATTACAATTTTTGAAAATAGTGGAGGCGCGCTTACGAAAGTCAAACAAGATAAATATGGTTTAAACAATACAGAAGGTTGGTGGAATCGAATTGTTACTGCAGATCTGGACCAGGATGGTGATCTCGATTTTGTTTTAGGTAACTTAGGAATGAATTACAAATTCCATGCAAGTGTAGAAAAACCATTTCAAATATATTGTGATGATTTTGATAAAAACGGAACTTTTGATATTGTATTAGCAAAATATAATGGCGGACAAATGGTCCCCATACGAGGACGCCAATGTTCTTCTGAACAAGTTCCTTCGATTGCAAAAAATTTTCCCAGTTATAATTCTTATGCAAATGCAAGTGTCCATGATATTTATGGAGAAGGTTTAAAAACATCGCTTCATTATGAAGCTAAATTGTTTGAGAGTATAATTCTGAAAAACAATGGTACAAGTTTTGAAATTATACCCTTACCACTGGAAGCTCAATTTTCAACAATACAAGGAATTGCAATCGAAGATTTTGATCAGGATGGTATATTAGACCTGGTTCTTGGTGGTAACTTATTTCAGGCTGAAATAGAAACCACCAGAGCGGATGCTTCCATTGGCTTATTTTTAAAAGGCACAAAAAGCAAGGCTATGTTTTCAGTTATTCCAGTATTGCAATCTGGTATTTTTATACCCAATGATATTAAAGATATAAAATCTATTCGAAGTAATAATCAAATACATTTTCTCGCAAGTGCAAATAATTCTGCGCTCGTTTTTTTCAAAAATAACAAATGAATATTAAAATTTTAAGAAATAGCGATTTCCAATGGATGCTTTTTGGACTTGTAGGAATGTATTTTACAAGTTGCAAAAATGACAATACCATAAACCTACCTGGAAAATTATTTTCTCTAAAAACACCCCAGGAAACAGGTGTTCAGTTTAACAATAAACTGACAGAAACCAAGGAATTGAATGCTTTTAAATTCAATTATATGTATAATGGTGCTGGTGTAGGTATCGGCGATATTAATAATGATGGTTTACAAGATCTCTATTTTGTTGGAAACCAGGTACCTGATAAACTGTATTTGAACAAAGGCAATCTAAGGTTTGAAGATATTTCAGAGTCGTCTGGAATTGCTGCTTTTGGAGGATGGAAAAACGGAATCACTTTTGTAGATATAAACCAGGATGGTTATCTGGATATTTATATTACCAGAGGTGGATTTATAGATGATCCAAATCTAAATTCAAATTTATTATTTGTAAATCAAAAGAATTTACAATTTAAAGAAGAAGCCCGTTATTATAAAATCGATGATCCTGGATTTTCTATAGCTAGTTCATTTTTTGATTACGACAATGATGGTGATTTAGATTTATATGTAAGCAATCGTCCAAACAAATGGCCCATTAGTGATGATGAAATAATAGAGGTAAAACAGAAACAATTAGAAAATATTATAGACCTTAAAACAACCGACAAATTATATCGGAATAATGGCGACTTTACATTTACAGATGTCAGTAAAGAAGCTGGTATTTATCCAAATTATGGTTATGGTTTAAGTGTTTGTACCGGAGATGTAAATGATGATGGTTGGGATGATATTTATGTAGCGAATGATTTTGCAGAACATGATTATTTTTATGTAAATTTTGGAAATGGAAAATTCCGACAAAGTGTTCAGGATGTTTGCAATCACGTTTCCTTCTTTTCTATGGGCAGTGACTTTGGTGATATAAATAATGACGCGAAAGATGAAATTTTTGTTGTTGAAATGAGACCGGAAGATTACAAACGATCTAAAACTTCCATGCCACAAATGCAACCCGCATTTTTTGAAAAACTTAAAAACGAAGGTTTTGCAAATCAGTATATGCATAATATCTTACAGTATAATCACGGCAATGGATTCTTTACGGATATTAGCCAATTAGCTGGTGTAGAAAAAACAGATTGGTCCTGGTCTGCTTTAATCTATGATTTGGATAATGATGGCTGGAAAGATCTATATGTTACCAATGGATTTAAACGGGATGTATATGATCGGGATGCCCAACCAAAATTGGGTGAATTCATGAAAAAAAACAAAATCGACAATTTTCAAAAAGGATTAGAATTATTACCGGAAGTAAAATTGGTCAATTATGTTTTTCAAAATCAACAAAATCTTCGTTTTAAAAAGGTGATGAAAGATTGGGGTATGGAAGAACTTAGTTTTTCAAATGGAGCAGCTATGGGAGATTTAGACAATGATGGTGACCTGGATATTGTCGTAAATAATATTGATGATCCCGCATTTCTATATGAAAATCGAAGTTCAAAAAATTTGAATTATTTGCGAATTAAAGCAGAGGGTTCTGAGAAAAATAAATTTGCATACGGTGCAAAAGCATACCTATATTATAAAGATCAAATGCAGTATCAGCAATTACGGGTTAGTCGGGGTTATATTTCAAGTTGCGAGCCTATCTTTCATTTTGGATTAGGTACAGAAACCATCATAGATAGTGTTAAAATAATATGGTACGACAAAAAAGAAAGCCTCTTAGTAAATGTAAAAACAAATCAAACGATTACTATAAAATATCAAGAATCAAAAGCGAAACAGGAGATTTCAAATCCCATTGCATCGCTATTTATGGAGTCCACCCAGGAATCCATTATTCCTCCTTTTTTTCATACTGAAAACAGATTCGACGATTATCATTCTCAGCAATTATTGCCCCATCAACTAAGTCGTATTGGTCCATTTATTTCTGTAGCCGATGTAAATGGGGATGGTCTCGAAGATTTTTATGTCGGAAATGCTCATGGCCAACCCAGTGCACTGTATATTCAAAATACAGAAAATAAATTTCAACTAAAAGTAAATCAAAATTTTATTGAGGATCGGGATTATGAAGATATGGGATCTGCATTTGCTGATATTGATGGGGATCAAGACCTTGATCTTTATGTTGTTTCAGGTGGCACAGAAGCAGCTGAAAAAAATGCTATTTATCAGGATCGAATATATTTGAATGATGGTAAAGGAAATTTTAAAAAAGCAGTAAATGCATTACCGATCACAACATCCAGTGGTTCTTGTGTTGCGTTTTCAGATTATGATGAAGATGGTGACTTAGATTTATTCAGAGGAGGTCGAACAATACCAGATAAATATCCATATGCTCCAGTCAGCTATTTATTTGAAAACAATGGAAAAGGAAGCTTTACGGATGTAACAGATGTAAAAGCAAAAGACCTCAGAAATTGTGGCATGGTGACCTCTGCTGTATGGGCACCATTGGATGGCGATTCAAAACCCGAGTTGATCGTTGTAGGGGAATGGATGCCCATTACTGTTTTTGAAAATCAAAATGCAAAATTAATTAAATCAGATGCAAAAAAATACGGAACTGAAAACACGGAAGGTTGGTGGAATCGAATTGTTGCCGAAGATTTAGATAAAGATGGTGATCTCGACTTTATGGTTGGAAACTTAGGATTGAACTATAAATTTCATGCGAGTCCTGAAAAACCATTTCACATATTTTGTGATGATTATGATCAAAATGGAACCTATGACATTGTATTGGCTAAATTGAACGGAAAGCAAATGGTACCTGTCAGAGGCCGCCAATGTTCATCCGAACAAGTGCCGGAAATTGCCAAAAAATTTCCAGACTATAATTCTTTTGCAAATGCAAATTTAAGTGACATTTATGGAGAAGAAATTAAAAATGCATTGCATTATGAAGCTAAATTGTTTGAAAGTGTAATTATAAAAAATAATAAATCACATTTTGAAATAATTCCATTACCCATGGAGGCACAATTTTCAACTATCCAGGGTATCGTTTGTTATGATTTTGATAATGATCAAAAAAATGATATCGTAATTGTTGGAAATCAGTTTGGTTCAGAAATTGAAACAACAAGGGCGGATGCCTCTGTTGGGTTATTTTTAAAAGGAACAAAGGATCCATTTAATTATAAACCTTTATCTGTTCAAGAATCCGGAATCTTCCTCCCAGATGATGTAAAAGATCTTAAAGCCATTCAAGTGTCTAATAATAAGCATCTTCTTGTTGGATCAAATAATTCTGCTTTGTTGTTTCTGAAGAATCAATTAATATTGCGGCAAAATCCTAAAAAATAAATTTGTTTATGGCAAGTATTCCTTTTGATATTGAAATGTTAAAAACACATTATGCAAATTTTTCAAGAAAAGTAGCGGAAATACGCAAAAATCTTGGAAAACCGCTAACACTAACAGAAAAGATATTATATACCCATTTACATCCTGAATCCAGCCTAAAAGAATACAAACGCAGTAAAGATTATGTCTTTTTTGCACCCGATCGGGTAGCGATGCAAGATGCCACTGCACAAATGGCCTTACTCCAATTTATGACCTGTGGCAAGTCCAGAACATCCGTACCAACGACTGTTCATTGCGATCACCTAATCCTTGCAGAACATGGGGCAAGTAATGATTTAGCAACTTCGAATATTGTAAATGAGGAAGTTTTTAAATTTCTTGAATCTATTTCAAATAAATATGGCATTGGATTTTGGAAACCTGGTTCCGGAATTATCCATCAAATCGTTTTAGAGAATTATGCATTTCCAGGTGGAATGATGATCGGAACAGATTCGCATACTCCCAATGCAGGAGGCTTAGGAATGATTGCAATAGGCGTTGGAGGTGCAGATGCAGTAGATGTCATGAGTGGAATGCCCTGGGAACTAAAAATGCCTAAATTAATAGGAATTCACTTGAAAGGTAAATTATCTGGTTGGACCTCATCCAAAGATGTCATTTTGAAAGTAGCTGGTATCTTAACTGTAAAAGGTGGTACTGGTGCTATAGTAGAATACTTTGGTGAAGGTGCCCGTTCACTTTCCTGCACTGGAAAAGGGACTATTTGTAATATGGGTGCTGAAATCGGTGCAACGACTTCTACCTTTGGTTATGATGAATCTATGGGTCGTTATCTGCGAAGCACTGGCAGAAAAGAAGTTGCTGATTTATGTGATTTGATCGCAACGGAACTTACTGGAGATGCTGCATGTTATGAAAATCCTGAAAATTATTTTGATCAGGTCATCGAAATTGATTTAAATACATTAGAACCTCATATTAACGGACCCTACACACCAGATTTAGCATGGCCATTGTCTGAATTTGCAAAGGCTGTACGAGAAAATAATTATCCCGAAAAATTAGATGTTGGACTTATTGGCTCTTGTACCAATTCATCTTATGAAGATTTATCAAGAGCTGCTTCACTAGCACAGCAGGCTGTAAGTAAAAAACTTAAAGTGAAGTCAGAATATACCGTTACTCCAGGCTCTGAACTTATCCGATATACTGTTGAACGAGATGCTATATTAGAACAGTTTGAAAAAATGGGTGGTGTCATCTTGGCGAATGCTTGCGGACCCTGTATTGGTCAATGGAAACGCCATATGGATGACCCGAATCGAAAAAATTCAATTATCACTTCTTTCAATCGAAATTTTTCTAAACGGAATGATGGCAATTCAAGTACGCATGCTTTTGTTGCATCTCCAGAAATTGTGACTGCATTAGCCATTGCTGGCAGCCTGACCTTTAACCCGATTACAGATTATCTGACAAATGAAGAGGGTCAATTAGTTAAACTGGATCCACCAATTGGCGTTGAACTTCCTGTCTTTGGATTTGAAGTGAAAGATGCAGGATTTCAAGCACCCGCATCAGATGGGCAAAATGTACAGATTGTTGTAAATCCAACAAGTAAACGCTTGCAATTATTAGCACCTTTTGAGCCAATCCTAGAATCAGAATTAAAAGAAATGCGCATCCTGATTAAAGCCAAAGGAAAATGTACCACCGATCATATCTCTATGGCCGGACCCTGGCTTGAATTCAGAGGACATCTAGAAAATATATCAAATAATTGTTTTATTGGTGCCTTGAATGCATATAACGGAGAAAGTAATCGTGTATTAAATTTAACCAATAATGAATATATGGCAGTTCCGGATTCTGCCAGACTTTACAAAAAAGAAAATATAGGTACTGTGGTATTTGGAGAAGAAAATTACGGAGAAGGTTCATCTCGGGAACATGCAGCTATGGAGCCAAGATATTTGGGTGTAAAAGCAGTGATCGTAAAATCATTTGCCAGAATCCACGAAACCAATTTAAAAAAACAAGGAATGTTGGCTTTGACATTTTTAAATCCTCAAGATTATGATAAAATTCGTCAAGATGATCTTGTTGAAATCCAAGGTCTTCAGAATATGACTCCAACCAGTACATTTACGGTTATTCTGAAACACTCGGATCATACTCAAGAAAATTTTGAAGTAATACATACTTATAATCAGCAACAAATTCAATGGGTACAAGAAGGTTCTGCATTAAACAAAATAAGAAGAGAACTATCCGCTTCATAATTTCATTATATTTGAATTAAAGATGATTTTGAAAAGCTTCTTTAAATATTAATTTATGATACAGGAATTCAAGAAATTTGCAATACAAGGGAGTCTTATTGACATTGCAGTAGGTTTAGTAATGGGCGCAGCGTTTGCAACCGTAACCGGTGCTTTCGTTGATGGTGTATTTATGCCTATGATGGGCCAGTTATTTCAAATTGGTGATATGGCTCAGGCAAAATGGGTACTAGCACCCGCTATATATGCTCCCGATGGTAAAATTGAAACTGCTGAATCTGCGGTCCATTATGGCAAATTCATGTCTACGCTAATTAATTTTATTATCATTGCATTTGTCATGTTTTGGATAGTGAGAATCGTCAATCGCTTTAAACGTGACCAACCGGCGGCTCCGGCAACACCGAGTCAAGAACAATTATTAACGGAAATCCGCGATCTGTTAAGCAAAAAGTAATTGAAGATTTATTTATTTCTTAAACAATATCGCGTTTGAATAGGTTAGATAATTGTTTAGAAATAAATTTCCGATGCAATTCACAAGTATTAAAATAAAAAATAAAATTCAGGAAACTAAAGATGCCGTTAGTTTAGTATTCAATTCTTCTGAATTTCCGAATGATTTTCCACATTTTATACCGGGTCAACACCTTACACTAAAATTAAATATTAATAATACTGAATATAGACGTTCTTATTCTATTTCCTCTATATTTCAAGAATCCGACTTGAAGATCACTATAAAAAGAGTAAAACAGGGGATTGTTTCAAACTATATTTTTAATGAATTAAAAGAAGGTGATTCCATTGAAATATCAAAGCCAGAAGGTCACTTTTGCTTGCATCCGGATCCTGAAAAACGACATAATTACTATTTTTTTGCAGCGGGTAGCGGAATTACACCGATCTATTCTATGATCCAATCCATTTTAGAATTTGAACCAAAATCTACCTTGCAACTTTTCTATGGAAATCGAAATGAGGAAGATATTATCTTTCATAAGGAATTAGAAGCTTTAAAATTAAAATATGAAGGACAAGTATTTATAGAATATACTTTATCGCAATTAAAAACTTCTATCCTTCCATTTCTCTCAAAAGCAAATAAAAAATGGGCAGGCTGGAAAGGGAGGATAAACGATCAATCAATTTCTAAATTCCTGGGTCACTTCCCAGCAAGAAATATAAGCTCTTACTATTACCTCTGTGGTCCGGGAGAATTTATAGAAAATGCAAAAAGTTCCTTATTGAATAAAAAAATTGATGCGAAATCAATTCATGCAGAATATTTTACTACGCCCACATCCTCTGTTTCAATTAAACCCATTCAAAATTTAGAAACAGTATCACTTATAGTGCATCTTAATCAAAAGACGCACGAGTTAAAAATTCCTGGTAATAAAAAAATATTGGATAGTTTGCTGGATGCAAAATTAGATCCACCTTTTTCCTGCTCCAGTGGCGCATGCTCTACTTGTATTGCAAAACTCATAAAAGGTCAAGTGCATATGGATGTTTCCTTAGCTTTAGAACCAGAAGAAATTGAACAAGGTTATATCTTAACCTGTCAGTCAAGACCCTTGACAGCGGAGATAGAAATTAAGTATTGATACTTGCTATTTTAGTCTAAAATGCTCCAATTCCGGTAACCAAATATTTGGCGACCGCCTAAAATATTTTTTTCTACAAAACTCAATATTCTGTATTTGATTTTTTCATGTTTTAGTGGGAGTCTTCCAGCTTTATAATTCTTATCGTAATGTAATTGTTCTTTCCAGTTGAAACGGTTCATAAAGTCTTTCATAACGTGTGGATGTGTACCCTTAAATAAAGAATAATCATTCATATTACCGTAATCAAAGTCTAAAGAGCGCTTCAAATGTCGGCGTTTGACTTCTTCAGAATCGTGGTAGGCTCCATCCATAACGACCGTTTTCTGTTGCATCATAGAAGGCGGTCGCACCCAACCATAATGGTATACTTCGGCATCAATTCTGCGCACTTTCAGAGGTTTGCTGTTGATTTTATCTCTGTAATTCAATCCATCAAAATGTTTGAATTTTCGAAAGGATTGAGCGTCTCCAAAAGAATGAATCGTGGGATCGTTCCGTATCAGCCGGATTTCCGCTGGATACCAGGCATGGGATTCCACGAAATGGTCGTAATCTCCCCAAAAATGCTTGTAACGAAATAGAAATCCCTCTGTTTCCAGATCTTCAAGATATTGCAAACAAACGTTCGTTAGGGTTTTATGATACTGTTCGTGGATAAGTTCATCTGATTGTAAATAGAACAACCAGTCTCCAGTACATGCGGCTTTTGCCAAATCCGTTTGTTGTGCATATACTGTGCCCTTCTTAAATTTTTCTAAATCCCATATCGTATGAATCAACTTAATCTTATCGGATTGTAGTGTTTGCAACAAATTTTCTGTTTGGTCTCCAGGCGCATTATCACCAATAGCAATTACAAATTCATCTACCATTGGTAAAATAGATTGAATGGATTCTAAAAACGGATAATACAATGAACTTGTATTTCTCATAAATGTAAATCCACTTAATTTCATATTTTTTAAAAAATATATAGTATTGTTAATAAACTTTTAACTCCAAATTTAATTTTATACACAGAAAATTATTATAGCCATTATCAGCATAAATTCTCTTGATACCATGAGATTTTACCTGCTCAGATTCTAAAGCTTAATGCCCAAAACAATTGAATAGAAAAACCCTATCCTCTCCAAATCCACTTTGCTATTTCCTTTACACTTGCCTTTTTTCCATACATCAAAATTCCTGTGCGATATATTCTTGCAGCCATCCAAATCATAAAATAACTAAATGCAAATAATAGAATCAAGGAGCATATAATTTGCCACCAGGGTGGATCAAAAGCAAGTAAGGCAGGCATAACAATCGGACTAAACAGGGGAAACAGAGATGAAAAAATAGCCAATGAACTATCGGGTAATCTAATCGCCTGAAACATAACATACATCGCCAATAAGATGGGTATGGTTACAAGTATTGTTAAAGATTGTGCATCATTTATATCATCTCCTACAGCAGCACCAATTGCCGCAAACATAGATGCATAAATAAAATAACCACCAATAAAATAAAAAACAAATAAAAAGGCAATCTTTAACCAATTCAAATTTCCAAGTTCCCGTAAAACATTTGCTAATTCTTCTCCATCTACAGGTTGTTGCTGACTCATACTCTGACTTGCTTCTTGCAATTGTTGTACATCAATACCTGCTATTGACATTCCAATAATGTAAATTATCGGAATTAAGATCACCCATATTAAAATTTGTGTTAAACCAACAAGCCCTACTCCGATTACTTTGCCCAACATTAAATCAATAGGTTTTGCAGATGATATGATCACTTCAACGATTCGATTTACTTTTTCATCTGCTACTGATCGCATTACAGAAGCTCCATATAAAAAGATTATAAAGAAAATCACATAACCCATAGCACCTCCTAAAAAAGTTGCTATTTTACTAGTATATGCGGATCTGTCCTTTTCTGTAGCAGAAACTGGTTCCGGATCAATAGAAATATCCGTTTGCAATTTATCTAATTGTTCTTTTTGAAGGGACATTAAGTTGATCTTATAATTTCGAATCCCATCTTCTAAGAAATTTTCAAGACTTGATTCTATTTCAATGTCCATTGCCTTATCAGCATAATAAAAAACGGTATAAGCTTTTACATCTACTCCGGCAAATTTAGGCAGCACTAAAATACCATCCAATTCGCCCCGTAAATACAATGCTTTTAAACTGTCAAATGGATCTGAAGATTTAACAAACGTAAATTTTTTAGTATTTTCTGGTAACTTAAAATCCATTTCACTCTTATCCGAAATAGCAATCCTGTATGTTTTTGATCCTTCATAACTAAAAATAATTCCAATTACTATAAAAAACACAAGGAAACCAAGTGGGGTCAACAACGTAGTAATAATAAAATTCTTATTTTTTACTTTCGTAATATATTCTCTGCTAATTATAAGTCCAAGTTTATTCATGGTTGGTTTCATTTACCGTTTTAATAAATATCTCACTAAAGGTTGGCAATAATTCGCTAAAGGAAGCGATCCTTACTTCATGATCAATTAACCAGGTTAATACTTCATTTGTACTTTGATTGTCTTTAACTTTAATCAAATAATGCTTATTTGATTTTGCAATTAATTCAAATCGCTCATGGATTTCATCCGGAACTTCATTCTCTGTTTTAACTTCAAATAAGTGTTCCTTAAATTCATTTCTTACTTCATTAACCTCACCATTTAATACAATTTTACCTTTATTAATTAATACAATATATTCACACATTTCTTCCACTTGCTCCATTCGATGTGTAGAAAATAAAATACTGGCACCTTCATTTTTTAAGCGAATGATTTCTTCTTTAATTAGATTTGTATTAATTGGATCCAAACCAGAAAACGGCTCATCCAATATGATTAATTTAGGATTGTGACTGACAGTTGCAATGAATTGTACTTTTTGCGACATTCCCTTAGATAATTCATCTACTCGTTTATTCCACCAAGATTCGATCTGGAATTTCTTCATCCAAAATACTACATTCCGTTCTGCATCTGTTTTACTTAATCCCCGAAGTCGTGTTAAGAAAATGAGTTGTTCTCCTACTTTCATTTTCTTATACAATCCCCGTTCTTCGGGCATATATCCGATGGATGGATTTTTTATTTTATAAATATCTTCACCGTGCAATAAAACTTTTCCAGAATCTGCCTGGGTAATGCCAGTAATAATTCGGATCAATGAAGTTTTTCCAGCGCCATTAGGACCTAAGAGTCCTACAATACAAGATTCAGGCACTGAAAAACTTACCTGATCTACGGCCTTAAAGGTATTGTACTCTTTTACAACCTGATTTAATGTTAATAGATTTGACATCGTCAATAAATTGAGAACGCTAAAGTAAAAAGAATACAGTTGGTACTTTTAAAATTCTACGAAACAGGACATTTCGAAGATCAAATTAATATCTGGGGGTGGATATTTCTGGGCACCTTAATCTACCAAAATAATACAATAGATTAATGCCAAAACTTACAAATGCATCTTTTTCTTTTGAATCTCCTCTTTGAGATCCAGACACTCCTATTTTAGATTGATCTGTACCGGCTATGGATCGGTCTGATAATTCAACTGCCAAATCGCCCCGATTAGCTCTTAACTCCGTATAATCTGGGTAAAAGCCGCTTACATCATCTAGAAAATCTGTCCTGGCAGCCCGATATCCCAAATCAACATTGATACTCCAATTTGCACTTACATCCATTTTGACACCTCCTCCGATTAACCAGGAAGTACTGATTTCATTATATTCCTGACCCGGAATTTGTCCTTCAGTTCCTAAGGTACGAAGGGATATCAGCTCCCCATTATAATGTGTTTTCGGACTAAAATAAAATACACTAAAACCAGCATACATGTAGGGTGTTATATAATTGTCTTTGGATCCATGTTTTAAGGTGAAAAAATTGAATTCCATACTTGGAGCTACTTCGATAATATCAGAAAAAAAACTCAGATTCCTACGCAGATCAAATGCATTACTTGATTTAGAATCATTCCCACGGATTCTCATATAATTTAATTGCAATCGGGTAGATACTCGGGTATTATAATTATACCTGCCAATTAAACCTCCAGCTACACCTGGTTCATTTAAACGATATAAATTATTTAGATCCCCAAAATAATGCGCTGCACCAAGCCAGGCTCCAAGCTCAAAACCTTTTTGGCTCATTGAAAGCAAAGGCAAAAACAAGAAAAGTGAACTATAAATTAAAATTTTAAACTGCATCCAATGAATCTATTAACGGAAAACGAAATTTTAACTGAATTATTCTATTATAAACCTGCCTGTGCTGAAATTTCCAACATTTTGTCTATGCTTTTCCTTGCATTTTTAATCACATATTCTGACAAGTGTATTTCAGGGCTCTCATATTTCAAGCAAAGGTATAATTTTTCAAGGGTGTTTCGCTTCATATGAGGGCATTCGTTGCAAGCACATAAATTATTAGGTGGCGCAGGAATAAAGGTCTTTTCCGGGCACTTTAATTGCATTTGATGAAGAATTCCACTTTCTGTTGCAACAATAAATGAATGGGCTGGATCTGTTTGAATGAACTTCAATAATCCGCTCGTGGAACCAATGTAATCTGCTAAAGCTAATACAGGTTCTTCACACTCTGGATGCGCTATAATTTTAGCTTCAGGATGTTTAATCTTTAATTTGGTAATTTTTTCTCTTGAAAATATTTCATGAACCATACAAGCTCCATCCCATTTTATCATGGATCTTCCCGTTATTTTTTCCACATAAGCTGCTAAATTTTTGTCGGGTGCAAATATAATTCCCTTATCTTTTGGAATACTATTTACAATATGAACTGCATTTGAAGACGTGCAACAAATATCTGTTAAGGTTTTTATTTCGGCTGTACAGTTCACATAACTTACTACTATATGATCTGGATATTTTTCTTTAAATTTTGCAAATAGAGCTGGCGGACAAGAATCGGATAAAGAACAACCAGCTTTCAAATCTGGAATCACAACTTTTTTTTGCGGCGATAAAATTTTTGCAGTTTCTGCCATAAAATGGACACCGGCAAATGCAATCATAGCTGCTTTTGTTCGAGCCGCTTCTTGTGATAATTGTAAGCTATCGCCAACAAAATCGGCAATATCCTGAATATCTGGATCCTGATAATAATGCGCCAGAACAACCGCATTTTTTTCTTTTTTTAATTTGCGTATTTCCTCAAATAAATCTAATTGAGGATCTACTGTAATATCTAAAAATCCATTCTCAGAAAGCTGACTTTTTAGTCTAATAAGTACATCCGTTTCTATCATCATGAAGCAATACAATTAAGATTTAATAATTAATGAATTGCCATCCATTTCTACGGGTATTGGTAAAGCCATTAATTTTAGAATAGTTGGAGCAATATCAGCAAGGATTCCATTATTTATTTTCAAATCACTCGCATTTGTAATCAGGATACAAGGAACCGGATTCTTTGTATGCGCAGTGTTTGGCGTACCATCTTCATTTATCATATATTCTCCGTTTCCATGATCTGCCAAAATAATACAGGCATAGGCATTTGCTAATGCAACAGGAATTAATCTAGCGAGACAGCGATCAACGGTTTCTACAGCTATTAATTCTGCATTAAAAACACCCGTATGTCCTACCATATCTGCATTTGCATAATTAAGGCAAATAAAATCAGGCAAACTGGCATCTATTTCCTGGATTACGTGATCGGTAACTTCCACTGCGCTCATCTCTGCTTGTAAATCATAAGTGGCAACTTTTGGAGAAGGAATTAAAATTCGCTTTTCTCCACTGAACGCTTTTTCTCTACCACCAGAAAAGAAAAAACTTACATGAGGATATTTCTCCGTTTCTGCTATTCGCAACTGCGTCATTCCATATCTGGACAATGTTTCACCTAAGGTATTTCTCAGATCTTCTTTATCAAACAAAACTTGTATGTTATCAAATGAATTATCGTAACGCGCCATGGTAACGAAATACAATGCTTTCTTTTTCATGCCAAATTGAGGAAGATCTTCTTGGCTTAACACTTGAGTCAACTGTCTTAATCGGTCTGTTCTGAAATTAATACACAAAACGGCATCCCCATCTTTAATTAATCCTTGCTCTAAATCGCCTATTTTAAAAGCATTTACAAATTCATCGGTAATTTTATCTGCATAACTTTTTTCAATAGCAGCAAGCGCTGAAATTACGTGTTGTCCTTTCCCATGAACATATAATTCATATGCTTTTTGGGTGCGTTCCCAACGATGATCGCGATCCATTGCATAATAACGTCCGATGATC
Organism: Saprospiraceae bacterium; assembly: GCA_016717265.1. Lineage (NCBI taxonomy): Bacteria > Pseudomonadati > Bacteroidota > Saprospiria > Saprospirales > Saprospiraceae > Saprospiraceae bacterium. The sequence continues at coordinate 1,218,163 of JADKFX010000001.1, read as the reverse complement.
GTGGAAATGATAGCTTTCCTTCCAATCAGGAAATTTTCTAAATCTTTTAAAAAATTAAAGCCACTGTGAGGATCTGTATCTCTTCCATCTAATATTGCATGGATATAAATCTCTTGAACATTTTGAACTTCCAATGCTTCTATTATTGCTTTTAGATGCAAAATATGACTATGAACCCCGCCATCTGAAAGCATTCCTATCAAGTGACAGGCTTTCTGATTTTGATTGCAATACCTTGCTAAATTTATCAGTTCCGGATTTTTTTCAAATTGTTTATCGCTGATTGACTTATTAATTTTTGCCAAATCCTGATAAACAATACGCCCAGCACCTAAATTTAAATGTCCGACTTCAGAATTCCCCATTTGACCGTCTGGCAAACCTACATTCAAACCATGCGTAACCAAGGTACTATGAGGGTATTTCTGTATTAAATGATCAAAAAATGGAGTATTCGCTTGCGCAATAGCATCAGATTCTGGCTTCGAACCAATTCCCCATCCATCCAGAATAATTAAAAAACTTCGTTTAAACACTGTATAAAAAAACAAATTTAAGGTCGCAAAGTTGCTATTTAATTTGCAATAATGAATACATTAGAAGCATTACTTCGCTACCCTGTCATAATTTATACTGAATTAAAATAACAATTTATAAATGAATTAACTTAATTTTAAGCCTGAAATGGAACTTTCAGACACTATATTAACGTCTCAAATAAAAAAGACATGAACCACTTAAAAATCATATTGATTGTATTTCTTAGCCAAATTGTGTCGGCACAAACTAAATCCACCGTATTTGAAGCAATTCGAAAAACAGATATGACGGTATTAGGAGAATTATTTGATAGAAAAATAGAATATTGCTTTGACAATCAAATTGAAATCCTTGAAAAATCTGCAGCTTTAAAAGCTGTAAAAGCATTTCTAGATCGAAATGTACCGAAATCTATGACCCCAATGCATAAAGGGAGTTCTAAAGCAGAAGATTCCAATTTTGCAATTGCAATCCTGGAAACAACTACAGGTAAAAAATTTAGAATCTATGTATATGCAGAAAATTCAGGCGGCAAATTATTGGTGCAGGAACTTCGCATCGATAAACAAGAGTAAGCTTTTATTTATTTACAATTCCTAAAATGTTGGTTCCTGTACTTTTTTGTATTAGGAAAAATTACGGATTTATTCTAAAGTAGAATTCAGTAAAACATTAAACCCAGATCATGGTGTTTTAAAACGGGTACTTTGCCATATACTGTAAAAATCTAAAATGCAATTGCACTTTATGGAATGGTTCAATCTGCTAGAATGTGTGCACAAAATAAAAAGGAGAAATAAATGTTTTCATTTATTTCTCCTTTTTTAAAACATTCTAATTTAATTTAAAGTTCTTCTTTTTTCTTATTAGAAGAATTTAGAATTTAATAAATTGAGCATTATGGTTTCTTCAATTTATTAGCAAAATCACCTCCTTTAAAAACACTTAATTTACTGATATCAATATGTTTTCTTAAAGCTGCATTTATTTGATCTGAAGTCAAACTTTCAACTTTGGATTCAAAGTCTTCCGTAAACTTCATCGTACGACCAATATTTAACATGGAGTTCAAGGTTCCTGAAAGTGCATTATCTTGTGAACGACTCACTTTTCTGGATTGCAGATAACCCGATTTCGCATCTTTAATTTCTTGTTCTGTAAATCCATCTTTCAACATTTTTTCTAACTCTTCTTTATAAGCTACTTCTAATTTATCTCTGTTTTCAGGAGCATAAATTGCATAAATCATGAATCCACCATTTTTATCTTGCGCATCCGCATACAATTGGGATCCAACACCATAACTAATCCCTTCTTTCTGACGAATACGGGTTGCTAAACGGCTATTTAAGAAGCCACCACCTAAAATATAATTACCTAATATTAATGCTGGATAATCCGGATCATCATCGCGTAAATTCAAATTCATGCCTGCCAAAAACATAGCATTTGCTTTATCTGGTGTTTCAATATTTTCATTCACCGAAGGAACCGCTACATAATTATCTGCCATTCGTTTATAAGGTGTAATACTTTTCCAGTTTCCTAATTGCTTACTGACAATCGTTTTAATTTGAGCTTCATCAAAATCTCCTACAACTGAAATGGTAGCACTGTTTGCTCCATAAAAATCTTGGTGAAATTTTTTGCAATCTTCCAATTTCGCGTCTTTAATAGCTTGCAATTCTTCTTCAATCGTTTTTACATAACGTACATCATCCTTTGGATATGGATTTAAATGGCGATTAATTGCATTACTTACTAATGCTTGAGGATCTGACTTTTGCTCTTCAATACCAGCTAATTCCTCATTTCTCAATTCTTCAAATTCCTTTTCATTAAATGCTGGTTGTTTCAAAACTTCATTTACTAATTCTAAAACTGCTGGTAAATTATCTTTCGTCGTTTGTATACTTACATTGACTGCACTTCCTCCTCCATAAAATCCAACACGTGCTTTTAATTTATCAAATTCATCTTTGATTTGCTGACGGGATTTCGTTGCTGTTCCCCTATCCAACATCGAAGCTGTAAAATTGCTGATCGAGTTTTTGCCTCTCAAACTATTTTCATCTCCAAATCGCAAGGTAATATTGGCATTCACCACATTGCCTTTCGTAGCTTTTGGCAAGAAAGCATATTTTATAGAATTTGGTTCCTGACCACGGTGCGTTCTGCTTTCAATATTAGATGGTGAAGGTTCAAACTCTTCGCCTTGAGCCACAATTGGGTCTCCTTTATAAGATTTTACCATAGCGGCAATATCTGGTGCATTTGGTATTTCTGCGCGATTTGGTTTTGCTTCAGGTAAGAACATTCCAATCGTTCTGTTATCTGGTTTAAAATACGTCAAGGCAACACGCTGCACATCTTCCGGTGTGACCTTTCGAATGTTATCGCGATATATAAAAGCTAATCTCCAATCGCCCATACCAATATATTCACTAATGCCGCGACCTACAGATTCTGTATTTCTTAATACTAATTCAAAATCTTTAATTTGCTTATTTCGCGCTCTATTCACTTCTTCAATGGTTGGTGGATTGGTGGTTATATCATCCAGTGTTTTAAGCATAATGGTTCTGGCTTCTTCCAAAGAATTTTCTTTGCGCACTTGTGCACCAAAATATACAAAACCTGGTTCTTTTAATGTTGCACACCAACCAAACTGGCTGGATGCTTTTTTAGTTTCAACGAGTGCTTTATACAATCTTCCGGAAGGTTCAATAGTCATAATATCTGTAAGTATATCCACAGCTGCAGCATCTGGATGAGATCCCGGTGGAATATGATACATACAGGCTAATGCTTGTACGTCACCTACCCTTTTTAAATTAACATTCCGCTCTCCATCCTGAGTCGGTTCTTCCGTATAGGTTGGAATTAATTCGCGTTTTGGTTTTGGAATTTTAGAAAAATACTGATGCACCAACCAAATTGTTTTCTTTTCATCTATTTTTCCAGCAACCATTAAAACGGCATTATCTGGTTGATAATATTTTTTGTAAAAACCTTGTAGTCTTTCTATCGGTACTTTTTCTATATCAGCACGTGCGCCGATTGTAGATTTACCATAGTTATGCCATAAATAAGCAGTAGATAAAACACGCTCCATTAAAATTCCGGTAGGATCATTTTCCCCCATTTCAAATTCATTTCGTACAACAGACATTTCTGTATCCAAATGTTTTTTTGCAATAAATGAATTAACCATCCGATCAGATTCTAAATCTAAGGCCCAATTTAAATTTTCATCTGTAGCTGCAAATGTTTCAAAATAATTGGTTCGGTCATACCAGGTAGTGCCATTCGGACGGGCACCATGCTTTGAAAGTTCATTTGGAATATCTGGATGATTTGGGGTGCCTTTAAAAACCATATGTTCCAATAAATGGGCCATACCCGTTTCTCCATATCCTTCATGTCGGGAACCAACTTTATAAGTAATATTTACAGTTACTGTTTGTTTAGATTGATCAGGATACAATAATATTTGGAGCCCATTGGGCAAAAAATATTCTGTAATTCCTTCTACGGAAGCGCCTTTCGTAATTCCGGGTGGTAGACTTGAATAATCAGGTTTGCTTGACTTTGCTTTTGTGGTAGTCGTCTGGGGTTTCTTCTTCATTTTAGTTGCCTGACTATAACCAGAGCCAACAAATGAAGCTAATAATAAGAGAATGAGCAATTTACGCATAAATAAACGAATTTTTGTTTTACTAAAATTTATAAATTAAAAAATTTATACAAAGATATAATTTTCTACGAAAGTATTCGTACATTAATCTGAGAAATATTTTATCGCCTTAGTTTAATATCCTGAGTTCAAGAAAATGCTTCCTTTTCCAACAATCCTAACCCAAATAAAGCAAAATCATATTTTACCGGGTCATTTGGGTCCAATTCTGTACAACGACTACTTAATTCCAAAACAGCTTTCCAATCAGATTGTTTCCGTTGAAGCATTCCTAATTTTCTGGCAATTTTCTCCACATGAACGTCTAAAGGCATTAATAATTGTGCAGTTTTAATAGTTTCCCAGATTCCAAAATCAACTCCTTTATTATCTTTTCTTACCATCCATCTTAAAAACATCAGCAGACGCTTACATCTGGAATTTGATTCCGGACTTGAAATATGTTTTAGTGTTCTTCTAGGTGGATTTGTATATGCAATAAATTCCTTCCTAAAATGAATCAATGCCTTTCCTACATGCAGATCATCAACGCTTAAGCCATTCGAAAAAGCAGTTTCCAATGATGCATTCGTGCGGTAATAATTTTGAAAAAATTCTAAAAAATAAAACGCATCCTCGCCATTAAATGTCCGATGCACAAAAGATTCAAATGGCTGTCGATCCTTTTCCTGATGATGTAAAATAAATTGATAAGGACTTCCTTCCATGAACGCTATGAGTCTGCTACCACTTTGAATTATCGATTTGCGATTACCCCAGGATAATACTGCAATCCAAAAACCGATAATTTCAATATCTTGCTTTAGCTGAAATTGATGTGGTATAGAAATCGGATCATTTGGAATAAATGAAATAGAATTAAATTTTTCTATTTGAGCCTCGAGATAAGTCTTTAATTGAATTGTTTGCAAACAAAATGAAATTACTTAAAATGAATCTGTAAAGTTTAAACCTATAATCCCCTTTCAATCTCAAAAATAAACACCCTCAACAGAATTCTGAATCAAGCCTTTGAATTTTTTATTTAACCAAGGTCACATCACCAATTTTTATCACTTCTGTGCCATCCAGTCTAATAGCCTTGGCATAATAAACAAATACCGCAGGATTCATTCGTTGACCATGCATCGTTCCATTCCAACCTGCAGCGAGATCATTTACTTGGAAATGCTGATTTTCAAATACCTTATTTCCCCAACGATCAAACAATCTAAACACAGAAACTTCCTGAATACTCTCACCTCCAAATACCGTTACCTGATCATTTATCTGATCACCATTTGGTGAGAACACATTTGGAATATAAATATCTGTCTGATTGTCAACTAAAATTTTTACACGCGCGCGAATTTCACAGCCCTTTTCATTTGTTATAATAAGCTCGTATTCAATATCCTTCAAGGTCTGCACGTTTGGTTGCAAACAATTATTACAACTTAAGCCTGTGTTGGGCAACCACTGAACAGTAGTTGGTATGAAATTAAGTATAGGCTGTAAAGAAATTTTTTCACCTAAGGTAATTTTAATTTCTATGGGAAGGTCTGCCATTAATTCAGGAGCCTGCAATAAAATTACTTGAATGGATTCTTCGCATCCCAATGAATCTTTAATGTACAAAATATAGCTTCCAGGTTTCAGATTTTCAAATCGATTTAAATTGCTATATTTAGAAGTATCGTTCAAAGCAACTAAAAAAGGAGCAATCCCAGATGTAGCATTTAATTCAATAATACCATCCTTTTTATCAAAACAAAGGATAGAATCAATTTGCAAGCTACTCCGAACAGTATCTACAAACAACTGTGTGCGAATAATGCTGTCACAGCCAAATTGATTGGATAAGCTATCGATATATACTCCTGTTTGTTTGTAATTCTTACCGCCAACAAGAACTGATTTTCCTTTGCAAATCAGGTATTGTTGTTGCTCAAAATGAGTTGGGTTGACAAGTAACTCCGTACGCAGAATGCTATCACACCCATAGATTGTTTGTAAAGTATCATGATAGATTCCCGATTGCTGATATCTATGTATTCCAATTTGAATTACCTCGCCACTGCAAATTTTATAATTTAAATTTTTCTCAATTACGGGATGAACGACTAATTGTGTATGAATGATACTGTCACATCCCAATACGGTTTGTAAACTATCATGATAAGAACCGGATTGATTATACCGGTGTATACCAACTTCGAGCTCTTCTCCGGCACAAATTTGAGAATTCAAATTCGTTTCAATTACTGGATTTACCCTTAATTGTGTATAAATAATACTATCACAAGAATGAATACTTTGCAATGTATCTAAATATTGCCCGGACTGATTATACTTATTGGTTCCTACTGAAATTTCTGCACCCTGACAAATTACTTGAATGTTTTGAAAACTGTAATCAGGGTTCACAAGCAGATTTGTAATGACAAGGCTGTCACAACAAAAATTGTTTTTAAAATAATCCTGATATACACCTGCTTGGCTATATTGTTTGGTACCAATCTGTATATATTCACCTTTACAAATTGTGTAGTAGTTCGTATCTATTGAATTGGCAGTATGATCCATTACAGTAAAAAAAAGGGAATCAGAAGTACATCCAAATTCATCTCTGGCAATAATTAAATGATTGCCAGGTAAAATGGAATCAAAAATTCCCGAAGCTGTCCAGGAATTATTATCTAAAGAATAATAATAAAATGGTATCGATCCACTTGCGTGTACGTGAATGAATGCATTTGGATTACAACAATTTATTTCTAAATTAAAAGAATCTTGTTGTAATGAGATCTTGTTGATAAAATTTGTGATCTGAATTGTTTTACTTACCACACACGGAGATTGATCTTTAATGTCTATTGTATATTGTCCCGGAATTAATCCATTAAACGTCCCTTCCGAATTCCATATACCTCCATTGATACGATATTGATAAGGTGGAATTCCATCGAGTCCCGTGATTACGATTCTTCCGGAGTCTTTACAATTTAAACCTTGAATCCATAAAATACTATCCCTCAATTTATGCTTGAATTCACCGATTTCAATGATCTGTGGAATTATACAATTTCCAATTTTGCTATAAATTGTGTAGTTTCCAGAATATGGTATTTCGAAATAAGTTTGTTCTGAAAATCTGGAACCATCTATAGAATACAAAACACCGGTATCTGTGGGCCCACTCAGAATATGCAATAAAGCACCAGAAAAAGAACCACAACTATCTAATAAGCGAAGTTCATAGTTGAGCTTTAATTTTTTAACAAAAACGGTTAATGAATCCCGATAATCAAATCCACAAAAATCTTTATATTGGACATAATATTTTGTTGTAGAATCTGGATTGAAAATTGGGTTTTGAATATTTACTTTATCAATTCCGATAATTGGAGACCAAAGATATTTTTCAAATTTTGGACTGCCGGAAATTTGAATGGATTCTCCTTCGCAAATGGTATAGTCCGGAAGCTTATTTATGCCTGTAATATAATTGAGACAAACTTGTTGAACATTGATAGAACCTCCTGTTGCTGCAGTAAATCCAAAAAAAACATTTGGATCGCCATTAAAAATTGATTTCACTACATCTCCTGTATAACTTAATCTTAAATTACAATCAACATAAACATCCATAGTTTTTTTAACTGCATTCCATCGGATTAAAGCTTTATGAAATTTACAATCTTCTGCATTTCCATTTCCCGGAAAAATGCCCACCGGGCCTGCAAGGTTATCTGGCAATCGATGATCCACATTCCCATTTCGCATAATAGACATATGATCATAAAAAGGATCTGTGTTATTTCCATTTTCCCAGGTATCAAATTCTACTGCAAGACTTGGCGAAACACCCTGATAACCAAGTCCGCCTCCTGAAACTCCAATAGATGTGGAGATAGGCTGAAATACAAATGCAATACCATCTGCGCCATTGCGATCAATACAGCCAAGATTGAGATCAAAATAAATGTCAAAACTTTGATTGAGATTTACTTTATCTTCATACCATATAGATCCCGTTTGATAATTTAGTTCTTCGGTTAATAAATAACAATCATTGCCTAATTGTCTGGCATCCCGATTGGTGATAAAACGTTTATTTGCAATGCTTTTACAGCTATCTGGAATGGTTAGGTTGAGGGAACTTTGACATAAATTAGTGTCTTGCACGCTAACGGTATAATTTCCATTTAATAACAATTGAAAAAAAGGATCTGTTTGAGAAAAAGCCCGCTTTGTAATACTATAAATGTAGGGTGCCGTTCCACCTGAAGCATGCACTGTCAAGGTTCCATCACTAATACAATGAGTAGGCGTAATACTATCTATTGTTAGGATTAATTCAGGATAGGATTCAAATATTAAACTTATTGAATTATTGGATAAATAAAAATCAGATTGATTATCTGGATTGCCAATTCTAACATCTAACTGATGCTTACCAGGATTCATTGGAATACAGGGTATTGGAATGCTTACAGATTGATTTGGATTTAATAAACCATTCCATAAAAAACCAGTTTGAGGAATCCCGTCTATGGAATAATCAATAAATACAAAACTAAAGCTTTTAATACCTTCATTTCGAAAACGCAAGCTTGCACATAAAGTATCTTGACATAAATCCTTTGCAACTGAAAGTCCTAATGCTGAAGCATCAAAATCACCAGGAGGTACACAAGCAATGGACTGCAATAAAGATTTTCTTGTTGTTTCCAGTGCAGCAATCATCCGCACTCTTTGTCCATCTGTAAAGTGAACTGGTCCGCAAGAAGAATAATCCATGTAATTGGTATTATCATCGGCCAGATCTGGTGCATCTGTATTACAGGAATTTGTATTGCAAGGAGCAAATGATGCTGAATTATCTGGTGGGGTATCGCAAACCCGGTCACCATCGAATAAACAATTGCCATTTGTACATCCACCATTAAATGTGTGATTTAATGAAAAATAATGGCCAAGTTCATGAGCTGTCACCCCAGTGCCTCCAATAGAATTCCAGTAGCGACTTTCCTGAACGATTCCATCCACTGTGCAAGGCGCACCAGGAAAATAGGCATATCCCGCAAGTCCACATCCGAAATTTGCATTAAACAAATCTGAAACCAACCAAATATTAATATATTGACTACAATCCCAATTTACAATTTGTTTAATAAGCCCATCACTTGATGCATCGGTACCAGGACTGCACATAGGTTCATTGACGAGATTACTTTCATTGCGGGTAATACCGTTTGTTGGTTGCCCATTGGGATCTCTTCGCGCAAGACAAAATTGGATACCAACATCCACTCCATTTGTTGCTTGGAATGCACCCGAATTTGAAAATGCCTCATTAAGATAACTTAAGCCTTGCTCTACCTGCAAATCCGTAAGATTATTTCCTTGTCCTATTTTTGTCCCTGGTGGCACAATGAGATGTATTACAACAGGCAAAATATAATTTGCCTTGGCACGATTTGATATTTTTTGGTTTTTAAGAGATACGGTATATTGATAAATGGATTGTTCCATTTGATCTACCTGTTTTTTATAAAGACTGTCTTTTGCCAATCTACTTAAATGTAGTTCGTCAAAGGCACAAAGAGTTTGCGCATTTAAAGACGTATTAAATAAAAACAGAATTACAAAAAAGGGTAATTTTTGTATCATTGATAGCATTATATATTTAACAAGATACGAAATTTACTAAAACGATGCACTTAAAAAGGTTCATAATTAAATTAAACCAGCAAAAAGAAAGCTAAAAAAAGGCGCTATACAATACTTAATCAGAGATTAATCTTATACTTTTACAAACGTCTTCCTGATCAAACCAGAGGCCAGGCGGAATTCCAAAATATAAACTCCGGTGTGCAAATTTCCAACTTCAATAACATTGATTCCCTCTTTTAGATTACCCTTTTGCAATGGCCTTGCATATACATCTAAAATTTGAAATGCAATAAATGGATCTTTGCCAGAATTATTAAATTCAATAAAAAGCTGATCATTGACAGGATTTGGATAAAATTTTATAGCCTTTCCAATATCCAATTTAGTGGTTGCAATAATTTGCTGAATTGTAAATTGACTCAGAACTTCACAACCATTCTCATCCATAATAGAAAGCCAATAATCTCCAGGTTTTAAATTTTTAATTTCAGCATCTGTTTCTCCAGTACTCCATAAATAAATATAAGGTTTTATACCACCTGTTATAGTAGCTTTTGCGGTACCGTCATTTCCTGTACTTCCTGTTAAATCTAAATTTACAAATAACAATTCAGGAGATCCTATGCTAATTTCGCGTTGAGACTGACAACCTTGAGCATCTCTGACAAAAATAGTATATTTACCAGTTGGCAAATTCAATAATTCTTGTGTAGTTGCGCCATTATTCCAACTAATATTGAAAGGCGAAACACCAGAAATAAAATCAATAGAAATTCGACCATCATTTTTGCCAAAACAACTTACATCTGTTACAAGACTTAGGAATCCAACTGAATCCAAATTCTTTAATTCAACTTCTTGTTGCACAAAACATCCACTTGAATCAACTACCTTTATGGTATAGATTCCTGCTTGCAAACTATCTATAAATGAAGCTCGCTCCCCATGAGACCATTCATATTGGTAATTACTTCCAGAACCACCAGAGACCAAAACTTCTAAGGATCCACCAATTTCTGGACATGCCGCAATAGAATTTGCTAATATAACAAAGGGTGGATTTACTTTTAAATTTACAATATAGTTACTATCACATCCATCTGCAGATAAATAAGGAAAGTTTAAAATCGTATCTTTAATAAACGACATGCCTCTAAATGTATCAGCAAAACAAATAAATGTATCCACATAGGTCTTCTTCTTTTGCAATATCGCTACTGTGGTCTCGAGAATACTATCACATGCATTAAAAGATTTTAAAGTATCCTTGTAAATTCCTTGTTTGGTATAATTTTTCTTGCCCACTTTTAGGGTATCTCCATCACAAATCGTAAATTGTTGTTGATAATTTGTTATATAATTATAGAGCTTAATCGTGTGTGAAGTTTTTTTATTTCCTCTGCTTACTTCAACACTTAAAGGCCCTGTAGATTGCACACTTATTGTTTGGGCGGTATCCCCTGTAGACCATTTATATTTCGCATTTTTTATAGCTGCATCAAAGTTTCTGGGCACACCATTGCATAAAGGAATATCACAAACTGCTACAGAATCCTTTTCTCGCCACGACAGCACAATAGAAAATGTAACTTTAGCATCGACACCGTTGTCAAATTTATTATCATTCGTAGTAAAATACCAGGTACCTTTTGGGTTAAATCGACCGAGGATTCGCTTATAGGTTTTAACCCCATTAAATAATGCAGGTTCAGCTGCATTAGGAACATAACGGCTATTCAAGATACCTATATTTGCAGGGCTTTGATAGGCTGTTATTACATCCCGCGTCCAGGAACTTCCTTGGGGTGCAATTTTAGTTTGAAGTTCTATTAATACATCCCGCACTCCTGCTGGAATATTTTGAAATAAACTATCTGGAATCTGGACGCTGTCTCTAAGACTTCCTTGATCTGCATTCATCGTTAATGAAACCACAAAGGAATCGCGTTTTCCAGGAATTACCGGACAGCCAAGATTTACAAAAAAATCTGAAATATGAACGGTATCAGGAATGGAATATTCTGTACACCGATCAGAGATCGCTACTTTATAAATACCACTATAAAGTGGTTTTAAAATAGAATCTTTTGGAGAAGGCATTAGGTAATCATAATGAAACCAATCAAAATCATAAGAAGACTTTCCTGGTCTTGCTTTCAATGTAATCGTGTCACCTTCAAAATACGGGCCTACTATATTTGGTACTATAATCGGAGTGTACCTTGCACTTAAACATGATTTAGATTCTACACTTGCACGAATTAAATCTCCAGGTTCATCTCCAAATCCTTTACTGAAATTAATACCATACCCGGTAAGGTGACAATAACTCATAATTGTGCCACCTCCAGTTGCTGGAGGACCAACAGAACAAGCATTATTTTCTGGTGGCTGACAATTATCTAAGGCTGTATTTCTATTCGGCCCCCAATAGCAGGCATGTGTATGAGGAGAACCCATATTGTGGCCCATTTCATGAGCCATCACTTCAACACTCCAGGAATAAGTTGGCAAACTGCTATATGAATTATAAATATATGCAAACGAATGTGGACCTGATTGCCCATTATACGGCTGGCAAAGTGTTGCCAACCAAGCGATACCCCCTTGTTGTTGAGGTGGGTAGGTCGTAACTAATTGTGCCAGATTTCCATTAAAATTATTTTTGCGATAATTGGTATAATTAAAAATAATGGATTGAAGATCGGTATGCAAAAAAGGATCTTGTGTCGTCCAAACCATGATTTCTGAAATCTCAATATTGACAAACTCATTATAATAAAGCGTTTTTACAACATTGAATAATCCAGAAATGTAAGTCGTCACTTGATTTTTCTGGCTATTTCGATCGGTATATAAACGGTAATCGCATTCCAAAAAAACTTTAATGGTCTTACAATGATTACTGAAAATAGTATCTGGAGCAACAAGCGAAACCGCCTCAATATCTGTTGGATGTACATCTGAAGTTCCACATTGAAAACCAGAATTTACGGGTAAATCATTTTCATAATAGAGTACATGTGGCAAATCCTGTTCGGCATGAAGGCTTTCAGCATTCATTTTTCCAAAGACGATATTCCCTTTATCCGGTGTGGACAAGACTGCCATGATTTGATCTCCAAAAATACTCAAGGCAACGATGGATCCTGGATAAGCTTTAATAATTCCACGATAGTGAATCCCTTGATTCAAAACCTCACCCTTATTAGGGTCATCAGAAGTAATTACCTTGGCATCTTCACTATAAATTACTTGCTTTATTAGAAGTAATTGAAATTCAGTTTGTTGATAATCTTTTAAATCAATTAATAGAAACTCTGGTTGTTCCTTTTGGATATTTTGCAGTTCCGATAAATCCAGATTCCAGAAACTTGACTTGGGAGCTTTATCCAGAAATAAATTAGAACGTTGTTGTGACTCCTGTTTTAGGAAGCTATAATTTTTAAAACTTTGCCTTTGTTTTTGAATTTGTTGAAATTCATTCCAAATCCTGCTTCCTGGGTTGGCGATTAAACTAGAAGTTGTTAAAAAAATAATCAGGCCATAAAAGCAGCTATTTTTCATTAAATGCATGCAGATGATATTATCGTTTGAATTAAGGTAAAGATCTGATTTTCTATACGAATGATTAGAATATAAAGTTCCTTTTTTTATGAAATGATATATTTTGAAGCAAAATATGTCTTTAATTTTTCAACGAATTAGCCATAAATAAAATAAAAATATGTAGTATAAATTAAATAAACTGCTTGAAAAATAGCTAAACCTATAAAAAATAGGAAAAAAATGCATTTTTATGAAAATAATTTAAATAATATTACATATTAATAAAAAAACATATATAAATTTGTTCTTATGTAAAACTAAACACCATGCAAGGTTGGAAAAAAATCATGTCCTTGGCCGATGCTTATAAGGCCGAAATTAAAAGACTTCAACTTTTAAAAAACGGAATTGAAGCAATGGTTATGAATAAACCTATTAATAAATCCGCAGCTGACCTTTATGTAAAAGAAGGTCAATACGAGATTGCTACGATCTTACTCTTTGAAAACGAAGAAGACTAATTTCGTTTAAAAGCTTAGTTGAAAGTTCTTATTATAGATATATACTAAGAGGCTTATAAATAAGAAGAGAAACACCAGGAAGAATACAAAACATCTTCCTTTGCTGCCCTTTTTCAGTTGTTGGATTTCCATGATTTGTCTTTAATGCTGCAAAGTAAAATCAAAAATGCTTGTTTTGCAAGGTAAAGCCCATCAATTTCTTCCATTTTTATAATGTTTTGCACTTCTGTTTTAACCATTTCTTCTCTTTTGCATCCAAGTGTGGCGATAAACGCTTATAAACCTCTTTATGATAGGCATTTAGCCAATCTACTGTTTGCCGGTTCATCATAGGAGTATAAACTAGATTTAGGTCAATAGGAAATAAACTTACCGTCTCTAATTTTAGAAATCTGCCTGTAGGACCCTTAGAATGGAATGCATTTAATACTAAATTTTCAATTCGAATCCCATAGGAGCCTTCTTTATAATATCCTGGTTCATTAGATGTCAGCATCCCTTCCATCATTTCCGTTTGTCCTCTTTGATTCCAGGCACTAACAAAGCCTTGAGGTGGCTCATGTACATTCATAAAATAACCAACTCCATGACCGGTACCATGAGCAAAATTTAAGGATTGTTTCCATAAATATTGGCGGGATAGGACATCTAACTGGATTCCTTTTGTCCCTTCTGGAAAAACCACATCTGCTAAAGCAATGTGTCCCATCAAAACTGCAGTAAAATGCTTTTTAACTTCAGGACCCGGCTTACTTAACGCGATCGTTCGGGTAATATCGGTTGTGCCATCCAAATATTGCCCACCTGAATCCACTAATAAGATTCCTTTTGACTTAATAGTAGCTGAATTTTTTTCATCAGGCTTATAATGGATGATGGCTCCATTCTCTTGATACCCTACAATTGCATCAAAACTTTCACCTACATAGTTTGGTCTGGCCGCTCTAAACTCACCAATTTTTTGAGCAAATTCATATTCAGTACAGTTTTTTCGTTTCTTCAAGATGGATTCAAGCCACATAAATGCTTTGAGTAGTGCGACTCCATCCTTTTCCATTACTTTTCGAATATGCCCAATTTCAGCTTTGTTTTTTATTGCTTTCAGTTTCATAACCGGACTTGCCTCATTCACTAAGGATCCTTTTGGAAGTTGCAATGCAAGCTTAGCATTCAAAGTAGATTGGTCAATGAGTACCCGATTACCTTTTTTTATAGAATTGATGGCTGAATTGATCTCCTCATAAGGTTTTAACTCAATTCCAGCTTCTTTTAATTTCAATTCTAATGATGGATCTATTTTTCCTTCAGCAATAAAAAGATCAGAACGTTCGGGTCCTAAAAGTAGGTAAGCTATAAAAACTGGATTGCAATGCACATCTTTTCCTCTAAGGTTTAGTAAATGAGCAATTTCATCTAGTGCTGTTATAAGAAAATATTCTACCTGAAGCTTTTTCATTTCAGCCCGAATAAAATTTAATTTGACTTCTCTGGTCTTACCAGCAAATTTTACCAAGTGTTCATAAACAACTTCTCTGCTAAGTTCCGGGCGATTTTCCCAGACTTCGCTTAATAAATCACCACAATCCTTTAGAAGCAAGCCCTTTTCCGTTAATTTCTTATCAAAAGCTTGAATTTGTGACAGTGAAAAACACCAAAAGTCACAACCTACTGTTTGGCCCGGTTTTAATTGACTGCAAATCCAGTCAATATATTCTGCTTGGGCTTGTGCAACCAACTTATGAAGTTGCACGCCAGTACCTTTTAATTGACTGGTTGCTTGAAGAAAATACCTGGAATCCGTCCATAAACCTGCATGATTTGCAGTAATTACTGCCGAACCTGCTGAACCTGTAAACCCTGTAATCCATTCCCGGGTACCCCAATAAGTAGGGACGTATTCACTTTGATGAGGGTCTGCAGTAGGAATGATGTAGGCATCAATAGCAGCTCGGGACATAGCCGATCTAAGACCGGCAATTCTTTTTGGTATTGGACTTGACATAAAATTATATATTAAATATTTTTATAATATGAGTAAAATTTAATTACTTTTGCCTTGCAATGTTACGAAGTTTCCCAAAGCTGACGATCTGAAAATATTTACATGGATTTTTCATGAGATTATGCCAGAACCAAGCCGGAGCTTTTATTGTTTTAATTTCTAAGGTCCTCATTCATGATTAAACAACATTTAAGTCAGAGTCTTTTACAAAAATTATCGCCTCAACAAATTCAATTAATGAAGTTGTTGCAAATTCCTACTTCCATATTAGATCAAAGGATTCAGGAAGAATTGGAATCCAACCCGGCTCTGGATGAACATAATGATCAGGATGAACCCTATGATCAGGATCAGCAGGATAATAGTTCGGATTTAGAATATGATTTTGAAACAGAAGACCGGGATCGGCTTGACAATAATAGTCAGGAAGATCTCATGAGTAGTGATAGTTTCGATGATTATCTCAACAATTATATGGATGATAATACCGCTTCCTATAAATATAAAGGCGATGATTATGGCGCCCAGGAGGAAGAACATCGCTCCGTTCCAATTGCTGTTGAAAATACATTTCACGATCATTTAAGAAAGCAAATTGGTCTCCTAAAACTTAAAAATGAAGATCAATTTAAAATTGCCTTACAAATTGTTGGAAGTATTGATGATGATGGATATTTAAGAAGAGAACCAAACGCTATCATTGATGATTTAGTATTTTCTCAAAACATTACCGTAACAGAAAAAGAAATTCTTGAAATATTAGGTAAAATTCAATCCTTTGACCCGCCTGGTGTAGGCGCACGGTCTTTACAAGAATGTTTACTTTTACAAATTCGGGTGAAACTTAAATTAACCACCACTAAAATTCAATTAAAAGTTTTAAGGTTAACTGAATTTATACTTGAAAAATATTTTGATGAGTTTACAAAAAAGCATTACACTAAATTACAAAGAGTACTCAACCTTACAGAAGCACAGTTGAAGGTAGCTGTAAATGAAATTCTTAAATTAAATCCGAAACCGTCTTCCGGTTATGTCGATCAGCTACAAACGTCTTCAGTTGCTGGCCATTTTATTGTACCTGATTTTACGATTACAAATCGCGATGGAGAACTCGAACTGTCTTTAAATAGTCGCAATGCTCCGGACTTAAGAATTAATGATCAATATTTAGATATGTTGCGTCATTATAAAGACAATAAAAAAGCAGGACAAAATAATAAGAAAGAGAAAGAAGCTGTATTGTTTATAAAACAAAAAATAGAAAGTGCAAAATGGTTTATAGATGCTATTAAACAGCGTCAGGACACCTTATACCGTACGATGTATTCCATCATGCAGTATCAACAAGAGTATTTCATGACGGGCGATCAGAAAAAAATCAAACCCATGATTTTAAAAGATATTGCAGAAATAACATCCTTAGATATTTCTACAATTTCACGGGTTGCAAACAGCAAATTTGTTCAAACTGAATTCGGCACAAAGCGCTTAAAAGATTTCTTTTCAGAATCTATGCAAAATGAAGAAGGAGATGAAGTATCTACTTTAGAAGTTAAAAAAATTCTTTCCGACCTTGTTCAGAATGAAAGCAAACGCAAACCTTTAAGTGATGAAAAATTAAAGTCACTCTTGATGCGCAAAGGTTATAATATTGCGAGAAGAACAATTGCAAAATACCGGGAACAAATGAATATTCCAGTTGCACGATTAAGAAAAGAATTAGTCTAATAAAGATACTTTAAGGAAACTATGGTTCAATGGATTTTATCTGGCTTCCTGATGCTACTTTGTACAGCTTACAGCTTTTCTCAAAAACCAGTGGTTGCATTCGGAAAAATTATTCGTCATGAAAAATTCAAATCAACTTTTGTAAAAGCTCGGAATATAGATGTCTGGTTACCTCCGCACTACGACACCACTAAACGCTACCCGGTCCTTTATATGCAAGATGGACAAATGCTGTTTGATTCAACAAATTCCTGGAATCACAAGGAATGGAAGATAGATGAAACCCTTACAGAACTTATCGATCGATTAGAAATCAAAGCCTGCATTGTCGTGGGAATTTGGAATGACTCCAAACTCAGGCGAACTGAATATTGTCCTGAAAAAGCAATCCGTTATCTTCCAAAAGCACTAAGCACATATTTTATTAAAAACAGACTTGAAAATAAGCTTTTAGGAGATGACTATCTTTCCTTTTTAGTTAAAGAGCTAAAACCTTTTATAGATAAAACGTATGCTACCCTAACAAAACCAGAAAATACTTTTATTGCAGGATCTAGTATGGGTGCTTTGATTTCCTTGTATGCAGTTTGTGAATACCCGGATATTTTTTCAAGCGCAATTTGTATGTCCACGCATTGGCCTGTTGGATTAGAAAATAAAAATGAAAATATTGCACCCTATATCCTTATGTATCTCAAAAATAAAATCCCGGATTCAAAAACACATCGATTTTATTTTGATTATGGCACTTTAGGATCGGATTTAAATTATCGGGTATACCAATTACAAGCGGATCAGTATTTCAAAGAAAATAATTACACCGAAATAAATTATAAAAGTTTAATTTTCAAAGGAGACGATCATAGTGAAAATTCATGGAGTAATCGATTTTCAATTCCTATACGATTTATACTAAAAAAATAAGGATCCTTATAAGCTATAATATAACAAGCCGGGATTATTTGAAAAAATAGTTCTGGTTTAAAATTCAATAAGCATCCATTATTAATACAATCCAACTTTCAATACGCCTTGGGCTTATGAGCTGACTTAAATTCAAGTGTTCGAAAATACTTAGCAATTCAAAACAAAGTTCCGGTAAATTAAAATCCACCTATATGGATTGTTGGATTTCAAACAGCAAATGGTAGTAAATGAATTCAGAACAGACTTTGCAACTCATTGGAAGGTTAAAAATTAATGTAACTTTACACAGAATACAATTTATATGAATAACACCATAGCTATTGAGGAAATTTGCTGCAAAGCAGTAGGCATTGTTAAAGCTGCGTCTGTTTTTATTAAAGAAGAATTGGGTAAAGTGACAGATGAACAGATTCAAGAAAAAGAGAAACATAGTTTAGTTTCGTATGTTGATATTGAAACAGAAAAAAAACTAGTTTCTGAACTGTCCTTATTAATTCCGAAAAGTAGCTTTATTACAGAAGAAGGAACCCATTCAATTGATCTGGTAAGTGAATATACCTGGATTATTGATCCTTTAGATGGCACTACGAATTTTTTAAAAGGGATTCCAATCTTCTCAATTAGTCTTGCTTTAGTGAGAGGGAATGAATTGTTAATTGGTATTGTGCACGACATCATGCAAGATGCATGTTTTTATGCATGGAAGGATGGAGGAGCTTATTGCAATGGAAAAAAAATAAGTGTTAGTGCGGTAAAACGTATAGATGAATCTGTCATTGCAACAGGCTTTCCATATCAAAGAAAGTGGATGGATAATCTTCTTCAAATCCTGGTTGCTGTATTAAATCAATCCAGAGGCGTTCGTCGATTAGGTTCTGCTGCTATTGATCTTGCATATACAGCCTGTGGGCGCTTTGATGGTTATTATGAAACTCGTTTGAATTCATGGGATATGGCCGCAGGAATATTATTGATACGGGAAGCTGGTGGTCGTGTCACAAATTTTAATGGGGAGACCGAAAACATTTTAAATTCACATCATATCATAGCATCCAATTCGTTTATTCATAATGATTTGCTTAACTTAAGTCAAACTGCTATCCTCGATTAATAATTCCAATTCGTCGAAAAGTGAGCCGCTTCAATACAAAAAAGAAGTCGGTTGATTAAGTACCGCTTATCTTTGAAATAGAATATGAAATATAAAGAAATATTCCTTTTATCATTTTCCAATGTCAAAGCGAATTTATTAAGGTCTGTTTTGACACTTTTGATAATTGCTTTAGGAATCATGGCATTGGTAGGTATTTTGACATCTATCGATAGTATGATCTACAGTATGAGTAGCAATTTTTCCTACTTAGGGGCGAATAGCTTTAGTATTGATCGAAAATCAACTGAATTTCGCAGACATGGCAGCGGACAAAATTACAAGGAATCTCCACCTCTAAAATATACTCAGGTCATTGAATTTAAAGAACGGTTTATAAATAAAGGCTTTGTGACTGTATCCTTTGGAGCAAGTGGAAATGCTGTAGTGCAATTTGAAAATCAGAAAACAAATCCTACCACAAGAATTCGCGGAATCGATGAAAATTATTTCAAAGTCACCGGTTATGAAATTTCAAATGGAAGAAGTTTTTCAAATCATGAATTGGAAAATGGTAGTCCGAGAGCAATCATTGGAGCTGAAATAGTAAAGCGATTATTTAATGATTTGGCCGAAAAAGCAATTAATCAAACCATCCTTATCAATAATCAGAAATATCAGATCGTCGGTGTTTTAAAATCAAAAGGAG
This sequence comes from Saprospiraceae bacterium, assembly GCA_016717265.1. Classification (NCBI taxonomy): domain Bacteria; kingdom Pseudomonadati; phylum Bacteroidota; class Saprospiria; order Saprospirales; family Saprospiraceae; species Saprospiraceae bacterium. The sequence goes on along the minus strand of JADKFX010000001.1, from coordinate 1,197,739 downwards.
CAAGTATGAATGAAGGTGCTGATCGGAGAATTTTTATTCCCCTTTTAAGAGCAAAATTTGATTATGGTTATGCAGATGCAAATTACGATTTAGATGTTGCGGTATCCGACGCAATGCAAATGGAAAATACGATATCAGATGCTACTGGAATTATGAGAGTAATTCGGCAATTAAAACCTTATGAAGAAAGCGATTTTGAAATTTTTAAAAGTGATGGTATTGTAGAGTTTTTAAAAGAAAATACAGTCAAACTTCGGGCCGCTGCCATTGCCATAGGTTTAATGACATTATTAGGCGCTGCCATTGGTTTAATGAATATCATGTTAGTTTCTGTAACAGAACGAACCCGAGAAATAGGAATTGCAAAAGCTATAGGTGCCACGAAAAGAAATATTATTTATCAATTTTTAACAGAAGCAATTATCATCTGTCAGTTTGGAGGAATCCTTGGTATATTAATAGGCATTCCTGTTGGAAATATCGTAACATTAATTGTTGGAGGTGCATTTTTTATTCCTTGGGCCTGGATTATATTAGGCTTAGTTGTCTGTATGATCGTCGGTATTTTGTCTGGCTTATACCCTGCTTTAAAAGCTGCCAACTTAGACCCGGTGGAAGCTTTGAGATATGAATAGAATTGTAAATCGTCAGAATTCCTACGCTGTATCTGTTGCAAGAATGTTATATGCTAAGACGATTGATTATGAATTCAATGATGATGTACTTTGTCCTCCTTCTCAGCCGGTAGTAATGAGTTCTAAAAATATAGACCATGAAAATGGAATCAGATTATACCCTAATCCTACCAAAAGCTGGGTTATCCTTGAAAATTTAAATAGAGAGACTAGCATTCTAAAAATTGAAGTATTGGATATTCATGGTCGATATATTCAAAATGAGCTAAATACAAAATCATTAGATCTGATTAAATTAAGTACAGACAATCTTAAATGTGGCATTTATTTTTTGAGGGTTGAATGTTTAAATGGCAAGGTCATATTAAAAAAATTATTAATCGAATGAGTGGAATAACAAGAACTATAATAATTGTCCTTGGTTTATTAAATCATACCGTTGGCTATAGCCAACGGTATGATTTTAATTGGGTTTTTGGATATGATGGAGGTAAAGGTGACCCAAGATTTGGAACTACATTAGTAGATTTTAATAGCGGTAATCCAATGGTAAGTTTTGCACCACAAGGAAAGATGGTTATTTTTGAAGCCAATGCATCCATTTCAGATAAGGAAGGGAATTTATTATACTATACCAATGGTTATGATGTAGAAGATGCAAATTTTAAAAAAGTTCTAGGAGCTACTAATTTAGGGATTCAGTATTGGGATGGACTTCATGAACCTCAAGGTGTATTATTTTTAAATAATCCAAATTCAGATTCGAGCTATTATTTATTTTATATTAATATTGTATTAAATTCCCCACATTTTCATGTACTTGATTTGAATTACTTATTAATTGATAAATTCTCAGAAAAAGTCATTAATAAAGGAAATGTCGTTCATGACACCATAAATAGTGGATGTTTAACCGCTTGTAAGCATGCTAATGGTAGAGATTATTGGATAATTTTAAATAAGGAAAATACAAATTTATTTTATAAATATTTATTAACGTCAGAGGGCATTATTCTAATTAGTTCACAAAATATTGGTCCAAATATAAAAGAAGGATATGGCCAAGTTGTTTTTTCTCCTAATGGAGAGTATTTTGCATTATTGGATGCCATTGATTTCAGACAAGGATTATATATAAAGCTTTATAAATTTGATCGATGTACTGGAGAAATTGAATTTATAAGGATGGATAATTATCCAACCTCCAGTTTTTCAGGAATAAGTTTTTCTCCAAATTCAAGATATTTATATTACAGTGAACAAAAGAATCTATATCAAATGGATTTAGAAAATTTGCAATCCTTTGATTCTCCTGAATTAATAGACACTATTGAGAGTCAAACTCAATGGGGTTCACAATACAACCTACATCAACTTGGTCCTGATGGTAGAATATACATTTCTAATGCATACAGTAATTTCGCGATGCACCGTATCAATAAACCGAATGAGCCTGGAAAGGCTTGTATACCACGATCTAATAGTTTTGCCTTAAAAACTCTGGGAGGTTACGGAATTCCCAATATGCCAAACTATCGCCTAGGCCCTCTTGATGGCAGTTTGTGTGATACATTAGGAATAGATAATATCCCATGGGCATGGTGGCGACATGATCAAGATACGACTGATTATCTAAATTTTGAGTTTACAGATCTTAGTGCTTATGAAGTTACTGAATGGGAATGGAGATTTGGAGATGGGATGACGAGTAATTCACAAAGTCCAATCCATCGGTATAGCAAAAATGGTATATATGAAGTGTGTATGATTGCAAAAAATAAGAATGGAGCTGATACACTATGCAAGATTTTGAATATAGGAACAACTACGACAATCGATGATCAAGATCAAATTAAGATCGAAATATTTCCAAACCCTTGTAAAGATTATTTTATACTCAATGTCTTGGATTATAATCCAGAAAAGATGTTTCTCTATTTGTATGATGTAAACGGAAATTTAATACTAACAAAACGATTGTATGCAGGAAGTAATGAGATTGAGTTAAATTCTATTTCTAATGGAGTTTATATTGTTAAAATTATGGAGCAAAGAATTGAGGTAAAATGTGAGAAGTTGGTGAAATTTTAATGGCAATTTTATTTAAACTTGTTTATTAGTACGCTTGTCAATCGGTTATTTAAGAAAATTTTGAAACAATAGTTATAATTAAAGCCTGGTTATAAATCAATTTATAGCCAGGCATTTTTTAAATTCGAGTATATGAAATGTGCAAGAGTAATTATATTAGTATTTCTATTGACCAATATATTTGCACAAGACAAACAAGATAACATTTGGTTATTTGGACATGGCCCAAATAGGCCGGTTGATCATTTTGGTGGGAGTATGATTGATTTTTCTAGCGAATTTCCTTATGTACAATACTTTAATATAAATACGAGGTTGTTTGATTGTAGCTCTATTTGTAATAATTTAGGAGAATTGTGTTTATATACAAATAATTGTGCTATATTTAATAACAATCATTTGGTAATTCCAAATTCAGATAAATTAAATTTAGGACAAATTAATATTGACTATTGCCAAGGTGTTTTAGAAGCATACCCAACAAAATCTTCAACATTGATTCTACAGCCTTTTAGTAAGGATACATTTAGCATCTTTCATGGTGGATTAACTGACAATTTTGACTTAGGAAAACTAAATTTAACTACAATTACAGCAGTAAATTATGATTCTTATAAGATATCAAATAAAAGTAATGTTATTGATACATCTTTTATTACTGACGGCATTCAGGCAATTAAACATGGTAATGGTCGCGATTGGTGGATTGTAATGCATGAATCATCGAGTAATAATTTTATCAAATACCTTTTCACTCCAGCTGGAATAATAGGCCCTATTAAACAAGCCATTGGGAATACCTGGACTCATCAATACTGGACTGCTCAAGCAGCATTTTCTCTGGATGGCAATTGGTATGCCTTAGTATCAGAATACAATGGAGTGAATTTATTTCGATTTGATCGATGTACTGGTATTTTGTCTGATTACAAATCTTTGAATCATCCAGCCAGCGACAATCGAAATTATCCCCGTGGTGTTTGTTTTTCTCCCAATAGCAAATTGCTTTATGTTTCTGCAGATTTTTCCTTATATCAATACAATCTGGATGCACCTGATATTTCAAACTCCTATACATTAATCGATACTACTGATCATTATAAATTACCATATACTTTTTTTTCAACATTCTATCAATTGATGTTGGCTCCTGATCATAAAATTTATGGCATAACCAACAGTGAATCCAATTTCTTACACGTCATTCACAATCCGGATTTACCCGGTAAAGCCTGCAATTTAAAACAGCACGATATTTTACTGCCATCCACATATTTTCAATCCATGCCCAATTTTCCACATTTTAGAATCTTCGATTGGGACGACAGTCCTTGCGATACCCTGGGCATCGACAAATCTGCGGTTGCCCGATGGAGATATGCCCAGGATAGCATCAATTACCTTCGCTTTGATTTTACAGATCTGAGTTATACCGATATTCTGGAGTGGACCTGGAATTTTGGAGATCCAACGAGTGTCAAGAATTCCAGTGCACTAAAAAATCCGGAACATATTTTTACAAAAAATGGTATTTACCCGGTTTGTTTAATTGCAAAAAATAAACACGGCTCAGATACTTTATGCAAAGACATTCAAATCGGTCCGGTTGGAACTGAAGATAATGGCATTCAAATAGATATAAAATCAAGTGTTTTATTAGCACCCAATCCTTGTAAAGAATTTCTTGAAATACAAATCAGCAATTACAATCCTCAAAATATGACAGCGCATATTTACAATCAAATGGGATTAAAACTTAAGTCTGTTAAATTGTATCAAGGGGTAAATAAAATAGAAATGGATGATTTGATTCCGGGTATCTATTTTATTTCGATCCTTGAAAATGGGCGATTGCAATTGACTAAAAATATTAATAGAATTTAATAAATTCATACAACTGGAATTATAATAAGCAAAAGATAATAGGCAATGGACAATAGTCAAAAGTCAATAGATAATTGACAATAGGCAAAAGTCAATGGACAATAGGCAATAGGCAATAGGCAATAGGCAAAAGTCAATAGATAATAGTCAAAAGTCAATAGACAATAGGCAATGAATAATAGACAATAGTCAATGGACAATAGGCAATAGATAATGAACTTAAAATCTTAATACTAATGGAGGTTCCAAACATTGCAACAAATAAATCATTGCTTCCAAAATGCATTTAAACGTTGCATGGCATTTTGTCTAACATTCATATAAAAAATATTAAAATCACCCCGATGAAAATTTGAAAATGGATACAAGAAACTGCCTTTAAATTTTGGTTTATCTACCCATAAAATATGTTTATAAATTTGCGCTCCAGAAATATTCGGAACAGGAGCTTTTGAAAAATTATCCAATACCGAACCTAGATTTTTAGATTTATCTGCATAAATATTCTCTTCTGTAGTCCAAATTAATGGATTTGTAATAACAACAGGTTTTTCTGCTTCTTGAAATTCTGCTTTGTAGCCTTTTTTAAAACTTCTCCAACTACAAATACACCCTGTTTCGAATTCATTTTTACAAGGTTTTAGAATTTTATATGCTTCCAATGGTATTGGGTATCCAACTGCATAGGAGACGACAAGTTTTTTTCGCAATTCATTATTATCAAAATATTCCTTCATTAAACGGATCAAATGTGCCGCACCTTGACTATGACCTGCCAAAATTATTGGTCGACCCTGATTATAATTGTTTAAATAATATTCAAACGCATTTTTAATATCCAAATAAGCTAAATCAAGAGCTTTTGCGGCAGAAACAGTATCTTCCGAAAAAAATGCAAAAATATGTGCTTGACGATACCGCGGTGCATAAATTTTACCAACCTCATTAAATAAACTAGCCTGATACAAAATTGCTGACGCATCTGTTTTTTGATTAATTTCAGTATCATTAACATCTGCATTCCATTGGTTATGTCCTTTTTTTGTTAAGAAACTAGTTGGATATAAGAAAAATACATCAGCTTGAGAAAGCATCTGTTGATCCTTCAAACCTGCTGGTGCCCGATCTGCTGAATCTAATTTTTGGGGTAAAGCTGCCCAATATTTTTCAAGGCTATAATCTGGTGTTTGGGGCCTTTGATAGCTTTCAAAGTCGCTTTTTGGTTTTGTCGGACTACAGCCTAAAACACAAAAATAACTAATACATAAAACGGATAAATACGATTTCATAGGTCAAATTAGGATACCAGAATAATATACGAAGTAAACAAAATTATTGTTTTATGAATTGGGAATTTTTAAGTATTATTTTTGTGATTCCATGAATATCAACAAAACAGACATATTAGCCCTGAATCAAGAACAACTATATCAATCTTTATCAAAGCTTGGGTGGGAGAAATATCGATTAAAACAAATTGAAGAATGGCTCTGGAAACATGGGGTACGACAATTTGAAGAAATGAGTAATTTGTCAAAGAACCAACGTGAATTGTTGGATTTACACTTTTTTATACCTTCTGTTTTAGTTGAAAAAATGCAAACTAGCAATGATGGTACTTTAAAGTTTAAGTTTAAATTACACGATGGATATTTTATTGAATCCGTTTTAATTCCTGTTTCTGATGAAAATAGGTTTACTGTCTGTGTTTCTTCGCAAGCAGGCTGCAGTTTATCCTGTGCTTTTTGCGCTACCGGACAAATGGGTTTATTAAGACAACTGACTGCGTCTGAAATTTTTGATCAATATTTTATTGTGAATCAAAAATGTCTGGAACTTTATGGAAAACCGGTAACAAATGTAGTTTATATGGGTATGGGCGAGCCTTTACTTAACTATAAAAATGTACTCCATAGTATTGAACGCTTGACCTCCGGAAAAGGGCCAAATCTGGCTCCAAAAAGGATCACAATTTCTACTGCTGGAATTGCCAAAATGATCAAAAAATTAGCCGATGATCAGTCAAAAGTTAATTTAGCTTTGTCATTACATGCAGCAGATGATAAGAAAAGAAATCAAATAATGGCTATTAATGAAACTAACAATCTTGCAAGTTTGATGGAGGCTTTAAAATATTATTACCAAAAAACAAAAAATCGTGTGAGCTTCGAATATATTGCCTTCCATGAAATTAATGACCATTCTTCTGATGCAAAAAACCTGGTGAGGCTTTGTTCTCAATTTCCTGTGATGGTAAATGTAATAGAATATAATCCTGTCCGCGGTTTAGATTTTGAAAAGTCATCTACGGATCGGATAAATCAATTTGCAAAAGAAGTACTCAAACATGGCATTATGATAACTGTTCGTCGCAGTAGAGGAAAAGACATTGATGCTGCATGTGGTCAGCTGGCTAATTTGGAAGTATGAAATTCTCTAAAATTAAAAAAATAAAATTATTTTTTTTTGATAAATAAGGCAATAGAAATTTTTATAATTGAGATAGAAAATGGCTCATAATTCTTAATAAAATACTGCCATCTGTTTATTCACAAATTCAATTTATCAACTTACAATATTTCCAATTCTTTCACTTGAAAAGTAGATAATTGTTCAAATTGTCTTAATCTTTCATGAATTTGTGCTTGGGTCAAGTTTCGAAGATTCTCTAAACTAAAATCTTCAACACAAAAAGAAGCCATGGTTGATCCATAAATAATGGCTGTTTTCATATTTTGAAAACTAACATCATCGGTCCTAGCTAAATAACCAATCATTCCACCGGCAAAACTATCACCCGCACCCGTAGGATCAATTACATCTGAAACGGGCAAGCCTGGTGCAAAGAAAATTTGGCCATTATGAAATAAAAGGGCGCCATGTTCTCCTTTCTTTATAACTAAAAACGCCGGACCCATTTCATGGATTTTAGCAGCAGCTCTTACTAAACTATGTTCTCCGGATAATTGCCTGGCTTCTTCATCATTTATAGTTAAAACATCAACTCTGGCAATAACTTTCAATAGCGTCTCTAAGGAGTTATTCATCCAAAAATTCATAGTATCCAAAATAATTAGCTTAGGTTGCTTCGTAAGTTGATTTAAGACTGAAAGTTGAATTTCTGGGGTCAAATTTCCTAACATTACATAATCGCTTGTTTTGTAGGACTCTGGAAGTATTGGATTAAAATCTGCCAATACATTCAAATCGGTAACCAAAGTGTCTCTGCCATTCATATCAGAATGGTATCTGCCTGCCCAATAAAAAGATTTTTTTCCGGGTACTCTAACCAATCCATCTACATTTACACCGCGATTTATAAGTGCCTGAACTTCATCTTGAGGGAAATCTTCGCCTATTATGGAAACAAGATTTATCTGATTATATAAATAAGATGCAGACCAACTTATGTATGTACAGGCGCCACCAATTACATTTGGAGCCTTTCCAAAGGGTGTTTCGATGCTATCAAAAGCCATGGTCCCAATAGTTAAAATACTCATATTCAATATATTATATACAAAACAAAGCCCAAAAGGAAAATCCCTTTGGGCTTTTGGCGCCTCCTCTTGGGCTCGAACCAAGGACCTGCGGATTAACAGTCCGACGCTCTAACCAACTGAGCTAAGGAGGCATTTTTAAAACGGACTGCAAATATATATTCTATAAATCAATCCAGAAAATTATTTCTATTCAGAACTTAAAACAGCAGCGATCATGCCACGATTTAATCGGGCTATATTCTCAAGACTTATTTCCTTTGGACACTCAGCTTCACAGGCGCCAACATTGCTACAAAAACCAAAGCCCTCGTCATCCATTTGCTTAATCATGTTTTGTACACGCTTTGGATGTTCTATGATTCCTTGAGGTAAAAGGCCTAAATGGGACACCTTTGCTGCTGTAAATAACATAGCAGAACCATTTGGACAAGCTGCTACGCATGCACCACAGCCAATACAAGCAGCTGCATCAAACGCTTTGGATGCCTGTTCTCTACGCACCGGTATAGCATTTCCATCCATTGCCTGACCTGTATTTACAGATATAAATCCTCCAGCCTGAATAATTCGATCAAAAGAACTCCGATCCACCACTAAATCCTTAATAACTGGAAAAGATCTTGCACGAAATGGTTCTATTGTAATTTGATCGCCTTCTTTAAAAAATCGCATATGCAATTGGCAGGTTGTGGTACCTCCATTTGGCCCATGTGGCCTTCCATTGATAACCATACTACATGCTCCACAAATCCCTTCCCGACAATCATGATCAAATGCTACCGGATCTTTCTTTGTTTCAATAAGATTTTCATTTAAAACATCCAGCATTTCTAAAAATGACATATGCTCATTAGCCTTAACATTATAAGATTCAAAAGCTCCTTGTTCAGCAGCATTTTTTTGTCTCCATATTTTAAGTTGCAAATTCATAAATACAAATTTTCAGTTGACAGTTTACAATTAGCAATTTTGTAAATTTACCATTTGGAAACTTTTGTTAAAATTATTTTATCTATCAAATTTTTCTGGAAACCGATTCATAATCTGAATTCATTTCCTACTTTTTCTACAAGATTAAATTTCCATAAAATTGCAAATTTTTATTTATAACTCCGACTTGCAATTTTAATATTCTCAAACTCCAAATTTTCTTTTATTAATTCTGGTTCCTTATCTAAATCAGCCCACAACCATGCAGCGACATATGCATAATTTTCATCATCCCGCAAGGTCTCTCCTTCTCCTGTTTGAAACTCTTCTCTAAAATGTCCACCACAAGATTCATTGCGATTTAATGCATCTACAATCATGAGTTCACCCAATTCTAAAAAATCAGCTACTCTTCCAGCTTTTTCCAACTCCGGATTAAACTCATCGGCAGTACCGGGTATATAAACATCTTTCCAAAATTCCGCTCTTAATTCTTTTACTAATTGTCTGGCATTTTTTAAACCATTTTCATTTCTTGCCATGCCACAATAATCCCACATAATTTTTCCTAAACGACGATGAAATGTTTCTACCGTAGTTTTTCCTTTAATCTGTAATAATTGATTTAGTCTTTGCCTTACTTCATTTTCTGCCAGATCAAAAGCAGTATTTTTCGTATCCATTTTTGGCGTTCTAATATCTTCGGATAAAAAATTACCGATGGTATACGGCAGCACAAAATAACCATCCGCTAGTCCTTGCATCAATGCGGATGCACCTAAACGATTTGCTCCATGATCAGAAAAATTGGCTTCACCTGTAGCAAATAAACCAGGAATATTGGTCTCTAAATTATAATCTACCCATAATCCACCCATCGTATAATGAACTGCAGGATAAATTTTCATAGGTGTTTTATAAGGATTTTCACCCGTAATTTTTTCATACATTTCAAACAAATTGCCATACTTTTCTTCGATCACTTCTTCACCCAATTTACGAACCGTTTGTTCGTCTGGATTATGATTTCCTAATACATTCGCTTTGGATTTTCCATACCGTAGAATGGCTGCTGTAAAATCCAAATATACGGCCAGGCCTGTAGGACTTACACCTAAACCATTATCACATGCTGTTTTTGCAGCACGGGATGCAACATCCCGAGGCACTAAATTTCCAAAAGCAGGATATCTTCTTTCCAAAAAATAATCTCGATCTGATTCTGGAATTTCATCGCCTTTTTTCTTTCCAGAACGAATACTTTCAGCATCTTCTTTTTTCGCAGGTACCCAGACTCTTCCATCATTTCGCAAAGATTCCGACATTAAGGTTAATTTGGATTGATAGTCGCCAGAAACCGGTATACAGGTAGGATGAATTTGAGTGAAACATGGATTCGCCATATAAGCTCCTTTTCGAACTGCTTTCCAAATTGCACTGGTATTACAACCCATTGCATTGGTGGATAAGTAAAATACATTTCCATAACCTCCAGTTCCTAATACTACACAATGTGCACCAAAACGTTCCAAAGACCCGGTCAATAAATTTCGAGCGATGATACCTCTGGCTTTTCCATCCACCAAGACTAATTCCAGCATTTCATGCCGGTTATACATTTTTACATTTCCTAAAGCAATCTGTCTGCTTAATGCCTGATATGCTCCGATTAAAAGTTGTTGTCCGGTTTGACCTCTTGCATAAAATGTCCGACTCACTTGCACACCTCCAAAAGAACGATTTTCTAAAAGTCCGCCATACTCCCTGGCAAATGGTACACCTTGTGCAACGGCTTGATCAATTATAGCAGCACTTACTTCTGCTAGTCTGTAAACATTGCCCTCCCGGGCTCTATAATCGCCCCCCTTAATCGTATCATAAAACAATCTAAACACACTGTCACCATCATTCATATAGTTTTTTGCAGCATTAATTCCGCCTTGAGCGGCAATACTGTGAGCCCTTCTCGGACTATCATGGAAGGTGAAACAATGTACATTATAACCTAATTCGCCTAAGCTTGCAGCAGCTGAAGCACCAGCTAATCCACTCCCAACGACGATAATGTCTATTTTGCGTTTATTTGCAGGAGATACTAATGGCACCTTAGATTTATAGTTGCTCCATTTTTGTTCTAAATTGCCTGCAGGAATTTTTGAATTAATTGTACTCATAATTAGAATCAGGCTTGCGTTAAATAAATATATATAGGAAGAATGGCAAACCCAAGCGGTATTAATATAGAGTATGCCCAACCTAAAAACCGAATGAATGCATTGTATTTTTTATGATTTAATCCAATAGATTGAAAAGCGGACTGAAATCCATGGATTAAGTGCATGGCCATTACGATCATACAAAGACAATAAAATATAACAAATCCAATATTCTTAAAAGCGTCAACAACCGGTGTATAAAGATCTTGAAACGTATGTTCATAACCTGGATATTCAACAACCGGAACATTTCCAAGTTTCATTTGAAGCCAGAATTGATATAAGTGAATCAGTATAAAAATTAAAATTATAACCCCTAAATGAATCATATATTTAGCAAAATAACTTCCATTCGTATTTGACGTAACAGCATATTTTTTTCCTTTCGCTTGTCTATTTTTCCAAGCCAGATAAATCCCTTGAAATGTGTGTATTAAAATTGTGAGATATAAAAGATAAGACACCAATTTAATAAGTGGATTATGGGTCATAAAATAAGTATACAAATTAAATTGCATACCGCCGTCATCTTTCAACAATTGAAGATTCCCTAAAAGATGCACCATTAAAAATAATATAAGGAACAAACCAGATAAACTCATGACCACTTTTCGGCCAATTGAGGACTTGAATAAAAAATCTAATACCCATTTCATAAGAGGAATCGCTAATCTGCGGCAAAGCTATAACAGGAACGCAAAATGTAGGCCTAAAACATTAAAAATATGAGCTAATTATTACGCAATCGCTTGATCCAAATCTGCGATGAGGTCATCTACATCTTCAACGCCAATGCTTAATCGTATTAAGCTGTCTGTCAATCCATTAGCCATTCTGTCTTCTTTTGGAATTGAGGCATGGGTCATACTTGCCGGATGACCAATCAAAGATTCAACCCCTCCCAGGGATTCAGCACAGGCAAAAAGCTGAGTCTTAGAAAGGATGTCTTTAGCAGATTCAAAGAGACCATCTTTTAAATCAAAAGAGATCATTCCTCCAAAATCTTTCATTTGTGATTTTGCTATTAAATGACCAGGATGCGTTTCAAAACCCGGGTATAAAACTCTTGAAACTTTGGGATGCGTTAAAAGATAAGCAGCAATGATTCGGGCATTTTGACAAGATCTCTCCACTCTCAAATGCAAAGTTTTGATTCCTCTTAGTATGAGAAAACAATCTACAGGACCTGGTATTGCACCAGAAGCGTTTTGGATGAATTTTAAATTTTCATAAAGATCCTTTGATTTCGCTACTAATGCTCCATGTATAACATCTGAATGGCCTCCTAAATATTTAGTTGCAGAATGCAAAACCAAATCTGCTCCTAAATCCAAAGGAGTTTGCAAATAAGGCGATGCAAACGTATTATCAACACATACCAAAATATTTTTATCCCTGGCTATTTTACAGATTGCAGCAATATCAATAATGCTTAATAATGGATTCGTCGGTGTTTCAATCCAGATTAATTTTGTATTGCTTTTAATTTGGGAATTTACAAATTCTATGTTTTGCATTGGTATGAATCGACTCTCGATCCCAAACTGACTGAAAATACGGACTAATAATCTGTAAGATCCTCCATATAAATCATTCGTCGCCAACACATCATCACCAGATTTAAGCAATTTAATAACTGCATCCATAGCCGCCAACCCACTACCAAAACAAATACCACCATAACCATTTTCCAGAGCTGCCAGGTTTTCTTCTAACACTTGCCGCGTTGGGTTCTGTGTTCTGGCATACTCAAAGCCCTTATGATTTCCTGGCCCATCCTGAACATAGGTAGATGTTTGAAAAATAGGAGTCATGATAGCACCTGTTGATGGATCTGGATGAATGCCAGCATGAATTACTTTGGTATTAAATTTCATGATTCGACTACTTAATTTGCTCTCTTAAAATAAAGACAGCTAAAAAATAATTGCTAAACAACTGTTTTAAAAAACCTTTATTAATTTTTAGTAAAAATATCAAACAGTAAAATTTTCTTATCCAAAATAAGTTGAATAAAATAATTCCCACTTGGTATTTGTTGAACATCCAAAGGAAAATTATCGCTGGATTTAATTTCACCATTTAGTACACGCTTACCCTCTGCATTAAAAATTTCATACACACCAGATTTAAAACTAACATCTGTCGTTACTTGAATATTTAATAAATTTTGTGCAGGATTAGGAGAAAGCCATAATTTCAAATTTGAATTTTGAACATTTTCATTTGCAACTAATTCTTCTTTATGCAAATAGGTAATTGTGGTGTCATTAAATAATCCAAATGGAGACTCCGTTTCATTATATAATAAGGTAGCAACAGGATTTGAATAACCCGATGCATACCAATTATGAGATTCAATGGTTGAACTACCAATCGGAATACCAATCGTAGTAATCTCTGTAATTTGATTTGTTCTTACTTTAAGTGCTGGAAAGCTTCCTGTATTTGTAGTGATTATTCCCCATCCATCAACATTTGAATTTGTCTGAATTTCAATTTTAAATAGCAGCGTATCTGCAACAAAATCAGCATCCACATTATTTTGAAAATTCTTCCCAAAGCTTAATGGGAAAGGTAATAATGTAAATTTTGAATTAAATACTACGGTAGTAGACGTATCTCTAAAACCTAACCAATAAATTCCAGAGCTGTTCTTTTCTAGCATCGTGTAACTACTATCATCATTTGGCAAATTGATTTGAGCCAAATTCGTTCCAGGAAATTTAGATTTAAAAGATAAATCAGAAACACCAACATAAGCAATTTTGTCAAAATCAGAGGCTTCGCCTGTAATATTCCAGGAACGATTTGCACCCGCCAACTTAAGTTGACTAAGATCTATTCCATCAAGACTTTCAAGTACTTTGTTTTCAGTTTGGTGCCCGACTCTTGGTCCGTCATTTTCCGTATAAACTATCTGTGCATTAACTGCCCAAGAGATAAAAATTATTAACAGTGTTAAAAATGGTTTCATATACAATTATTAAAATTATAAAAAGTAAATAAAAAATCAAAATATAGCTTATAATAATACGCTTTTCTTAAAAAGTCGAATCATTGAGGTGCTATACTATTAAAATTCAATGCTTTACGGCTTCTATTAAACCGCAAATATCTGACTATTTCTTGAAATGAAGCAAAATTTGATGTAGATAAGAAATTCTTAACGATTTACCAGCCACGCCCTATCGGACGATCATAAAATCCTTACTCAATTTCGTAGATCCCTGTTGAACTAGAATTCGGTATTGTCCCGGACTAAAAGAACTTAAATCAAATCGTTTCAAATCCTGACATTCTGATTCATTCCGTATAAGTTTAAAATAAACTTGTTTGCTATTTAAATCATAAATTCGAATCGCAAAAGGAAATGACTTTGTTTGATGAATTCCAATAAATAATTCATTATTTGCAGGCACCGGATATACTTCAAGTAACATGTTTTCATGCTCTGAATCCTCCGCTGTTATGATATCAGAATCACTATTTTCTGAAGTAGCAAAATCATTTAACAAATTACCATCATCTTGTTTAATCAATCCTCCACCACCCGGGTTTCTGCTCAGTGCAGCATTAATCCCGACGATAATCGTCCCTTGCGCTAAATTCAGAGCATCTGTTGTGCCCGTACCAAAAGCTTTGGTAACATCGGAATCATATAATGGATTACTCGTTTTGTATGCTTGTCCGAAATAGTAATTTACAGGTCTCCAAAATTTAACATAGTATCTACCGGGTGTTATACAATCAAAAATATAATACCCATCATCAGAGGGCGTTCCCGGCTTTGGACCTGTAATTGTGGAGGCTACTAATTGATTATTGAGTGCATTAAATAACTGAACATTCAAACCATTGATACCTTTCTCTCCAAGGTTGAAAACATGATTGTAATTTACATCATTCCAAACTATCCCCGTGATGCTAGAGCAATAATATATACCTGCATCTAAAGTCCCTGGCGTAGGTCCTGTTTTTAAATCCAAACTTGTACTTGTGCAGATTCCATTGGATTGATCAATATCACTATCTGTCAGATCACTACCTACATTGGGCAGGGTAAATTTAGAATTTGTTGGAGGTGTGACTTTAATATAATAAGAACCAGTTTTTAATTTTGGAAAAATATATTTTCCATTTCCATCAGTCAGCGTGATTTTTAATTGTTGTTTTGTTTTAGCATCAAATAATGCAACCACTACATTTTTTATCAACTCCTCTCCCGGATCCCGAATCCCATTTACATTTTTATCATTCCAAACTAATCCACAAAGCTGTGTAAATGGTACTAGGGCAATATCCAGGCTGTCGTAAACCACGCCACCTTGAAGATCAATGATTCCACTGGTTCCTGCACTGCTCACATCACTATCCAACGCTCCATTTAATCCTATATCTCGCTTCCCAAAATAATGGGTAGTTGACAAACTGCCTAAACTTACTAAAATCAAATAATGACCTGGATCAAGTTCATCAAATTCATAAAATCCATTTGCATCGGTAGTATCCTTACGAACTAAAATTCCTTCATCATTATATAAGTTAATTTTAATATCTGGCACTCCAAGTTCCAGAGGATCCTGTATTCCATTATCATTCAAATCCAACCAAACAAAATCTCCAAGTTTGGTTCCAACACTAAATCCTTCAACATCATGATCATCTTCATCAGAATTATTCAATTTAGCATTGCCAAAAATATTATTGTTGTCTACAGAAGATTGCAAGAGTGATTTTTCCTTTGATGAATTAGAACCTAAATTTGAATCGGCATCAACTATTGGTATACCACCAAAACCAATTGCACTTATTACTTCTGCATAATTTAACCAACTCTTTGAATGCTTTACAGAAGGCTGAATGACTTTTAAAATTAATGGAATAATAGCACTTTCACCAGGCAATAAACTTGAATTTACGGTAGTCCTTAAAGTAGAATCATTGAGTTTTGTCCAATCCAAATTGACTGCATTGTCAAATGAAAATCCATTTGGAAAATAATCTTCAATCACTATTTGATCTAGCGGTACATTCCCCTGATTAAAAACGGTAATTTCAAAAGGTACATCTGTTCCAGTTAAAAAAGGACCTGCACTGGCAATTGTTTTTCTTAAGGCAATATCTTGTACTACCGGAAGTTGTATATCTGATGCATCAATATCATCCAATCCATTTCCATCTAAAAAATCATCGAAACTGGAGAATGGAATTCCTCCCATGTCATTTCCTGGAATCGTATCATATTTGCTATCAATGTCATCTGGATCTAATCCGTTAATATCTTTAGCTTTTGAGATTTCAGCAATGTTTACCCAACTCAAAGCACCCGTATTTATTAAAGGATTAATTCTTAATTTGATAATTACAAAACTGGTATCATTTGGCAATATCGGCCCCGGAATTGTGGTTTGCATTAAATCACCGTGAATAAGCCAATTTAAATTAATTGCTGGCAGAAATGTATATCCAGGAGTCATATAATCTGTAATCAATATATCTTGTGCAGATTCACAACCTTGATTTACCACTGTAATTTTAAAATGAATGGTATCGCCATATTTTACATTCCCCGATGAAACCTGAGTTTTCCTTAATGCCAAATCAAATTTAGGACAAGAAACTGTGATAATTTGAACTTGAGTATTCGCATTACCACATAAGTCTGTTGCTGTCCAGCTTCTCCGAATTTCACCTGAACCATTGCATCCAGATAAATCAATTTTATCAGTATAATCAACAGTCACTGCACTACATAAATCAACTGCAGATAAATAATTCCCTGTAATCGCAAGATCATCAATATCATCAGCACATGAAATGGTAATATTTTGAGGAATTACAAAACTTGGACGGGTGGTATCTTGAACATTAATTTGTTGTATGCAAAAATTACTATTACCACAATTATCAGTTGCCATCCAGCGTCTTTGAATCGTAAAGGTATTGGCACAGATTCCTGTAACGATATTATCCTGAAATACAATATTTGTAATTAAGGGTGTGCAATTATCAGTAGCTGTTACATTTCCGGTATTTACTGGATTTGTACTTTGTTCACAATTAATTGTTACACCTAATGGACAAATTAAAATTGGTTTCGCAGTGTCTATTACGGCAATTTCTTGAATACAAGTAGTTGCATTAGCGCAACGATCTGTTGCAGTCCAGGATCTTGATATAATATAATTTCCAGAACAATTCCCAGGAATAATAATATCGTTAAAGTTTATAACTAATGGAAATGGAGAACAAAGGTCTGTTGCAGTTGCAGATCCTACATTTGCAGGTGCATTCGCATCCTGACATTGGATCGTAATATTTATAGGGCAATTTATTACAGGCCTATTTGTATCCTGTACTGTAATAGATTGAACACAACGGTTTACATTTCCGCAACTATCGGTAGCAGTCCAGGTTCTTGATATCAGGTATTGATCCTGGCAATTACCATTCGTTCTTTGATCTGTAAAATTTTGTTGGACTGAAGCGCCACAATGATCATTTGTTATTGGCATACCAGTAGCTACAGGATCTGAACTATCGTGACAATTTATGGTAAGATTTTGAGGACAAACAATGCTTGGTGCAATGCGATCATCTGCTTGAATGATTTGGGTACAGAGTGCGAAATTTCCACAAACATCTGTTGCTTTATAGGTCCTGAAAACAGTATACCGATCTTTACAAATCCGGTTAATTATGGAATCTCCCACATGCGCAATGGTAACAATACCTAAACAAAAATCTGAAGCAACGAGGGTTCCTGGATTTGGTACAGGAATATCTGCACTACAGTCAACATTTAGGTCAATTGGACAGGTAATTAATGGAATAATTTGATCAAAGACCGTAATGGTTTGAACACAGGTTTTTACATTACCACTTACATCTGTGGCCCTATAAGATCTGGTAATACTAAATCGATTTGGACAAATTTGTACTGCGACTACATCCCCACCATACTCTACTTTTACTGCTCCAAGACAATTGTCAAATGCTGCAATCCCATTCACATCTGCTATTGGAACTTCAGATGCACATTTAAAACTAAGATTATTCGGGCATGTAATTACAGGTGGAGTAAAATCTGATACATTGATTGTTTGAAGGCAGGTTATTGAATTGCCGCTTCCATCTGTGGATCTATAGGTCCTGGTAATTTCATACTGATTAGGACTTATAATATTTGTAACAACATCACTTATAAAAGCAATAGTTAAAGTGTCGCTACAATTATCTGTAGTAAAAACCAAATCTTCATCAGGAGTGGGCACTTCACCGGCACAATTCACAGTTAAATCTGCTGGACATGTTATGGTTGGTGCAGTATCATCTAATACCGTTATTTGCTGCTCACAATCTACAAAATTACCACAGGTGTCTCTTGCGCGATAAGTACGGATAAGTAAGAATTTATTCTCACCTGTTTGATTTGTTATGAGATCTCCTTGATGCGTTAATTTAACATCCTGACCACAAAAATCATCCGCAATGGCTTCATTTATATTTGCTACCGGAACATCATTTGCACAGGTAACTACTACATCGATGGGACAGGTCAATACAGGTGCTACGAAATCCATAACCCGGATTGTCTGATTACAAGTAGAACTATTACCGCAAATATCTGTGGAACGAAAGGTTCTTCGAATCGTGTATCTATTTATACATGTTTGACTAAATATGGAATCTTTTAAATGAATTACAGTTACAGGTCCACCGCAAAAATCATTTGAAATTACATTATTTGGTGTAGGATTTGGTACTTCAAAAGCGCAACTTATATTTACTGTAGAAGGACAATTAATACCAGGGCCAGTTTGATCATTAATTTGGAATGTTTGTGTACACCTATTCTTATTACCGCATATATCTTTTGCCTCATAAATTCTGATTAATGAATATCGGTTTGTACATGTTTGATTTGCAATAGAATCTTTAATATAACTTACCATAACCGTCCCAGCGCAATTATCAGAAGTTATAACACTATTCAAATTAGGAATCGGAATTTCTAAAGTACAACTCAGGTTTGTTCCAGCAGAACATGTTATGGATGGCGGCGTAGTATCTTTTACTGTAATTAATTGTGCACAGTTACTGCTATTATTACAAATATCTCTTGCGGTCCAGGTGCGGGTGATGAAATAACTATTTACACAGTCACCGGATTCTATATAATCATGATGTAATATACTTGCTGCAAAACCAAAACAATTATCTGTTGCCGTTGCCATACCTGTCACAACAGGTGAATTAAAAGACTCACAACTTAAGGTGATATTCGGTGGACAAGTCACAGTAGGAGATGTTGTATCTACTACTGAATAAATCAAAGCACATAAAACAGAATCCTTAGAATCTTTTAATTTATAAGTTCTCGTCAATTTCAAGGTATCAAAGGCGCAACCGCCACCAATGTTCCAGCTATCTACACTACTTATATTTAAGGAATCACAAAAACTAATAATACTTCCACCTAGTAGTTTGAATTGAATGGTGTCAATAGCTGCATTTGGAACTGCAGTTCTACATTGATAAATCGTTGTTGGTTGAGAAGGGCAATGAATGATTAAAGGGTCTAAAAAACTGAATTTAGGATTGTCACTAAAAATAATACTCGTAGAATCTAAAGCTACTCCAGGATGAACACCCTTGAATTCGAATGCAATCGGCAAAATCTTATGCCTTGCTGACATTGCAAGTTGAGAAATGGTTATACATAATAATACAACTATACAATTTCTCACTAAATTAAATAGTGAATACATGCTTCGGTTTTTGACTTGATTTGCGGCTTCGCTAAAACAAAAGTATTTAATCTTGCATAAACAATTCTAGTATCAAAAACAGATTGCACTAATATTTTTTAATTGCATTCATAGCTAATTAGTGCTGATAATTATACAAAATGAAAAAAAATATATAGATACATTTTCAATACATTTTTTTGTAACTTTTGGGGAAATAATTACAAATGAAAAGTTCAAAATATGCTAAAGTATCATACTTATAAAAATATGTAATCAGCACTTTATTAAAATGAAACAAATGTTACTACTAGATAATCTGTTTAGCTAAAATTTAAAATTCTAATTCAACGGCAACGTGCAAAAGTGGCCCATTCAATTGTGGTTTTTTATAAATTTTAATTTTGCAACTTCGAATTCTTGAATCCATATTTTTGATTCGCTTTATGGATCGAATGGCAATATTTTCAAGCAGCTTATGCTTTTGTTGAAGCTCCGACTGCAATTCTGTATAAATCATTTGATAATCTACGGTATCCTTTAATTCCAATTCAGATTCTGAATTTATATTAAAAGTCAGGGTACAATCCATAAGTAACTCAGAATTCCAAAGAGATTCCACCGGGTAAAGTCCATACGATCCAAAAAATCGTATACCCAGGAGTTCAATTTTAATAATTTTTTCTGGTTCCATAATTTATTAACAAGCTGTTTCAATAAGCACCATCTTTGATCCTTAATTTTGTGCAAAATTGAACAAAAGCCATGACATCTAAAACAAAAGGATTGGACCGTTACGAAGGGCATGATTATTATCAGATTGATGAACTCTTACAGGAAGATCATTTATTAGCCCGGGAGGCTGTAAGGGCTTGGGTTAAGCAAGAAGTTAGCCCGATTATTGAAGACTTTTCAAATAGAGCCGAATGTCCAAAACATTTATTTAAAGGATTGGCAGAAATCGGGGCCTATGGTCCTAGTTTGCCTAGAGAATATGGTGGGGGTGGAATGGATGAAATTGCATATGGGATCATTATGCAGGAATTAGAACGTGGAGATTCAGGAATTCGCTCCATGGCATCTGTCCAAGGCTCTTTAGTGATGTTCCCAATTTTTAAATGGGGATCTGAAGAACAAAGGAGAAAATACTTACCTAAACTAGGTTCTGGGGAATTTATAGGCTGTTTTGGGTTAACAGAACCAGATTATGGTTCTAATCCAGCGGGCATGGTAAGTACGGTTAAAGAAGATGGTGATGCATATATTTTAAATGGTGCTAAAATGTGGATTACAAATTCACCAGTAGCAGATATTGCAGTTGTTTGGGCAAAAAATGAAGCCGGAGAAATCTTAGGTATGATTGTAGAAAATGGGTGGAAAGGATACTCCGCACCAGAAATTCATGGAAAATGGTCCCTGAGAGCCTCCATTACAGGAGAATTGGTTTTTGAAGATGTTCGGGTGCCAAAAGCCAATGTTTTCCCAAATGTTAAAGGCCTCAAAGGTCCGCTTTCTTGTTTATCAAAAGCGAGATATGGCATTGCCTGGGGTGCTATTGGAGCTGCATTGGATTGCTATGATACCGCGTTAAGGTATTCAAAAGAACGTATCCAATTTAACAAACCCATTGGAGCATTTCAGCTAACCCAAAAGAAATTAGCGGAAATGATTACCGAAATTACAAAAGCTCAATTATTAGCCTGGAGACTGGGAGTTTTAGCAAATGCTGGTAAAGCAACACCTGCTCAAATTTCAATGGCTAAACGAAATAATGTACACACTGCCTTGGTTATAGCCCGCGAAGCGCGTCAAATATTAGGAGGCATGGGAATTACCAATGAGTATCCAATCATGCGCCACATGATGAACCTTGAAACCGTTTTAACTTATGAAGGAACCCATGACATTCATTTGCTGATAACCGGAATGGATATTACCGGATTGAATGCATTTGGTGAATAAGGATAAATAACTTGTTAATAAGGCTACTTTTTATTCATCTAATTCCAAGAATGTAGTTAAATTTATCGGCTTTTTATGTTTTTATTTACAATTTATAAAATCAATAATCCGTTAAGCAGAAAAAACAGTAAGTTTTAATCCATGTTGACAAATTCAAAATTCGTTTGCGTTTCTAAAAAATCAAGGAAGATTGAAATTTCTTTAAATAAATTGTCCTGTTTTAGTTTATAAGAATTCCATAAATAACGATGCAAAATGAATCAGGACATTAGAAATAATAGCATTTAGTTAAGAAATAATAAATTGAAATCAGAAATACTTTTATAAAATAAATTAACATCATAAAAAATAAACTTTCCGAAATCAGATTCGTTAAAACAAAAAATTCTATAAATTTAGTCTGTTTGAGAGGAAATAAAACATATAAAATGCTAAACCAAAAAGAACTTTTAAACTTCTTTTGTAAAAGTCGAAACTATTTTTATACAGCACTTTTTATTTGCTTGCTTTCTACAATACACGCTCAAAATTCCAATGATATCTTTCTTCAAAATGGCTCTTTTGAAGGTAGTCCACAATGTTGTCAAGCTCCAAATGGCTGGGTTGATTGTGGACATAAAGGGGAAACGCCTCCAGATATTCAACCTGCTTTAGGCAATGGGAATACACCTTTATTTAGTGTAACCAAAATTGCATTTCAAGGAAATACTTATCTCGGGATGGTCGTGCGTGAAAATGAAACCTATGAACGCGTTGCCCAACGACTTATAAAACCACTTCTAAAAGGTAAATGTTATTCTTTTAGTATTTATTTATGTCGTTCTGATACTTATTTAAGTGCATCCAACAAAGATAAACCCAGTGATCTTAAACAATTTACGGAACCTGTAATCTTAAGAATCTGGGGAGGTGAAGCATATTGTAATCAAAAACAACTTTTAGCAGAATCTCCCTTGGTGGATAATACTGATTGGAAAAAATTTGAATTTGAATTTGAACCTAAATACGATCTCAATTATCTTGAATTAGAAGCTTTTTATAAAACACCTGTACTCTTTCCATATAATGGAAATATTTTGCTTGATAATGCATCTCATTTAAGCATAATTCCTTGTCCGGCTGATTCTAGTTATTCAAAATATAAAAAGGATAAAGAACGAAACAAACAAAAAAATACAGTAATCGTTTCAAAACCAAAAGAAAATCAAAAACCTAAAACGCCTGCAACCGATGTTGCAAATTCTGGTAAAAAACCAAAAGAAAGAATTTTAAAATATTTAGATAATACAAAAGTCACCGTTGGTCAGGTTTTTAAAATTGAAAAATTGTACTTTGAAACAGATTCCGCTACATTCAAAGTAGAATCCTATGCAGTATTAGATGAACTCTATGATTATTTGAATAAAAATACTAAGATTCGCGTAGAAATTGGTGGCCATACTAATAATAAATGTGCTGAAAAATATTGCGAACGCTTATCTCTTTTAAGGGCAGAAGCTGTAAAATTATATTTTGTTGAAAAAGGAATTGACCCAAAGCGTATGCTTTGTAAAGGGTATGGCGGTAAAAATCCGGTGGCTTCAAATTCAACTAAAGATGGACGTCAACTTAATCAAAGAGTTGAAATTAAAATCCTCAGTATAGCAGGATAATATTGGAAAGCGGCACTCAAAATAAATTTTGTATGAATCCTATGTCATGTTAAAAACTGAAGGCATCGTTTTTCGCATTACCAGATTCAAAGAAAGCAGTTTGATTTTAGATATTTATACAGAAGCCCAAGGTTTGCAATCCTTTATTGCAAATGGAGTTTTTAGTAAATCCAGCCAACGACTTGCTTCCATACTTCAATTAATGAACCTTGTTGATTTATTAGTATATTTTAATGAAAACAAAGAAATTCATAGAATTAAAGAAGTAAATCCATCTATCCTGTATCAAAGAATTCCATTTGATATTCGTCGATCTGCAATCGGAACATTCATCCTTGAGGTTTGTAGAAAATCCATTAAAGGTCACCAAGCGAATCCTGAATTATTTCAATTTATCAAAAATAGTTTTATTCAACTTGATCAGACAGAAATACTGGATCCATTTCTTCATTTTAATTTTTTATTGGAGTTTTCAAATTTCCTTGGATTCAATCCATTAGATAATTATTCTAAAAATAATGATGCCTTTGATCTCATCAATGGCTCCTTTGTGCCTTATGAACGCAATGCTTTGCATATTATCAATCCAAAGGATAGCGCGCTGTTAATTCAATTATTTAGAAAACAAACACCGCAGGAATTCATTAAACATATTGAAGACAAAAGAAGAATATTAGACATCCTTATTTTGTATTACAAACACCATATTGATCAATTCAAGGATATTAAATCCATTGAAGTATTTAAAGGAATATTTTAAATAACAAGGAGCATCGCAATGAAACAAAAGTAGAGAATAGAATCAAACTTATAAAATACAATTGACATTTTTAAAATATACAAAAATATTAAATGATCAAATTCCTGGATTGGTAGTTATGGATCAAATTCAAAAAAATTTTTAAATCATAATTTGATATAAAATTTTATAGCTAAAATAAATAAATTAGTTAAATTAGAATGATTCCATTAAACGGTAATTTAATAAATTATTAATTGATTTCTGAAAATCAAAATGCATCTTTGCATCAGTTTTCATAAAATTATTAAACTTGAAAATAGACTATAATAGAAAAAATCTTCCCGATAGCAAATTGCTTCAATTATATCATGCCTTACTCTACCCTAGATTAATTGAAGAGAAAATGCTGTTATTATTGAGACAAGGGAGGATTTCTAAATGGTTTTCAGGTATTGGACAAGAAGCCATTTCTGTGGGCTGTACAGAAGCATTAGAAAAAGATGAGCTAATTTTTCCACTCCATAGAAATTTAGGTGTTTTTACCTCTAGAGGAATGCCTTTAGATCGATTATTTGCTCAATGGCAAGGCAAGTCGAAAGGCTATACTAAAGGACGAGATCGTTCTTTTCATTTTGGTAGTTTGGAACATGGTATTGTTGGCATGATTTCTCACTTAGGGCCTCAACTTACCTTAGCCAATGGTGCTGCTTTAGCTTCCATTTTGAAGAACGAACGCAAACTTGCGCTTGCATTTACTGGGGAAGGAGGTACCAGCGAAGGCGATTTTCATGAAGCACTAAATGTTGCTTCGGTATGGTCATTGCCTGTGCTTTTTATTATTGAAAATAATGGTTATGGATTGTCAACACCCACTTCTGAACAATATGCATGTAAGAATTTGTCGGATCGGGCAATAGGTTATGGCATGGAAGGAATTACTATCGATGGAAATAATATACTTGAAGTGTATACTACGATTTTAGAAATTTCAAAAAGCATCCGACAAAATCCAAGACCTGTTTTAATTGAATGTTTAACATTTAGAATTCGTGGACATGAAGAAGCAAGTGGCGTAAAATACGTTCCAAAAAAACAGATCGAGGAATGGACAGCAAAAGATCCCATAAATAATTATGAATCCTGGCTATTAAATGAAAAAATAATTTCTGCTGCAGAAATTGAAACGATTCGTAAAAAATTCAAAAAACAAATTCAAGAAGAGGTAGAATCTGTATTTACATGGGATGATGAACCGGTATCTACTCAACAAGAACTTGCAGACGTTTTTGCTCCATTTAAGTTTATGGAAACGCCGGTAACAGATATAAAAAATACTAAAAATATCCGTTTCATTGATGCCATTAAAGATGGGCTTCATCAAGCTATGATTAAGCATGACCATCTTGTT
The DNA here is from genome assembly GCA_016717265.1 of Saprospiraceae bacterium. Taxonomy (NCBI): domain Bacteria; kingdom Pseudomonadati; phylum Bacteroidota; class Saprospiria; order Saprospirales; family Saprospiraceae; species Saprospiraceae bacterium. Next base: position 1,171,963 of record JADKFX010000001.1, on the reverse strand, counting down.
TTGATGGGACAAGATATTGCAGACTATGGTGGAGTTTTTAAAATTACAGAAGGTTTTGTAAATGAATTTGGAAAAGATAGAGTTCGCAATACCCCTATTTGTGAAAGTGCAATTCTTGGAGCTGCATTAGGCCTTAGCTTAAAATCCATCAAATCCATGGTGGAAATGCAATTTGCCGATTTTGTGAGTAGTGGATTTAATCAAGTGGTTAATAATTTAGCAAAAATACACTATCGATGGCAGCAAAATGCGGATGTGGTCATCCGAATGCCTTGTGGTGGAGCGACGCAAGCAGGACCTTTCCATTCGCAAACAAACGAAGCCTGGTTTGCACATACTGCAGGCTTAAAAATTGCCTACCCTTCGAATCCATATGATGCAAAAGGACTCTTATTGACTGCCTTTGAAGATCCAAATCCGGTTTTGTTTTTTGAACATAAAGCACTCTACCGATCTATAGAAGCAGAAGTGCCTGAAGGATATTATACCATCCCATTTGGCAGTGCTAAACTTTTACAAGTCGGTGAAGAAATGACCTTAATTACCTATGGACTCGGTGTCAAATGGTCACAAGATATATTATTAAAGACTGGAATTCAGGCCGACTTAATTGATTTGAGAACCATCGTACCTTTGGATTATGAAACCATCCGGAAGAGTGTTTTGAAAACTGGTAAGGTTTGTATTCTACATGAAGACAATTTATTTTGTGGTATTGGCAGTGAAATCAGTGCATGGATTAATGAACATTGTTTTGAATATCTTGATGCACCCGTTATTCGCTGTGCTTCCTTAGACACACCCATACCATTTGTAAAAAGATTAGAAGATCAATACCTTGCCTTTTCAAATTTAGAAGAAAAACTTAGATATTTGCAATCCTATTAATAGAACATGATACAAATAGATCAAATTATTGCAGTAAGCGGGAAACCTACTTTGTACAAATTGGTAGCGTCAAGACCTAACGGACTCATCCTGGAGGACTTAATAAATGGAAAATCAAATTTCTTTTCATCCAGAACATATCAATTCTCACCGCTTGAATCCATAGGAATTTATACGCTTTCAGATAATATCCCATTGAAAGATGTATATCAACGGTTTCTTGATAAAGAAGTCACAGATCCTGTTCCAAACGCCGAAACATCGGATTCAGATTACAAAAGTTTTTTTGAAACTTCTATTCCTGAATATGACCGGTATCGCGTACATGTAAAAGATATGAAGAAATGCACCAAATGGTACCATCAACTTAAAGCCCTTGGCTTTATTAAACTCACAGAAGAGAGCCTGCATGAAGAAGAATAAATTCGGTTTCATGAAATAAATTTATTGAAACCCTGGTATCCATTTAACAAACATGTATAAAAATAAAAAAGTCGTTGTTGTTATGCCAGCCTATAATGCTGCCTTAACATTAAAAAAAACAATAGATGAAATACCCATGGATTTGGTAGATGAATTAATTCTTTGTGATGATGCAAGTAAAGATTCTACTTTTGAATTAGCCAAACAATTAGGAATCAAATATTGTATTCGGCATGAAAAAAATAAAGGTTATGGTGGAAATCAAAAAACACTTTATAATAAAGCACTTGAAATAGGAGCCGATATTATTATTATGCTTCATCCAGACTATCAATATACACCAAAGTTGATCCCAAGTATGGTTAATATTATTGGTGAAGAATTATACCCTGTAGTGTTAGGATCCAGAATATTAGGTAAAGGAGCATTAAAAGGTGGTATGCCCTATTATAAATTTGTGTTTAATCGAATTTTAACATTGATACAAAACTGGCTTGTAGATTATAAACTTTCAGAATATCATACGGGATATCGGGCCTTTTCAAAAAATGTTTTAGAAAATATTTCCTTCAATACAAATTCCGACGATTTTGTTTTTGATAATGAAATGCTATCACAAATAATTTATAAAAAATTTCAAATAGCAGAAATTAGTTGTCCAACAAAATATTTTGATGACGCTTCTTCAATTAACTTTAAACGCAGTTTGAAATATGGTTTCGGTGTTTTAATGGTGAGCATAATACATTTTATACAACGCATAGGTTTAGTATCTTTTAAAATGTATAAATAATTGGTAATTGTATTTCCAATTTGAATTTTACGCACTTATTTTTTTACAATTCCTTTTAAAATCACCTGATACATTTCATTCAGCTTATTTTGATACAGTTTTTCTAACTTCTTAGGTGAATTTTGTCTCCACCTGAGTGCTGATAATAATGTGTTTAATACGATTTCTGAATCCAGGGAATAAAATTTTTCTTCCTGAATTCCTCGATTAATTAATTCCAAAACCTGGTTTTCAAATGATTTTCTCAATTTTTTGAATGTAGCTTCATGCTTTGATTCCAAATGTTTATTCTCTGTATGGGTCACTTGAAAAGCTAGCCAGTTATCGATTTGAAATTTCAGATAATAACTTATAAATTGTTCAAGTTGTGCTACGGTCGTTCTTCTTAAATGAATAATGTTGTGAAGACCTTTTAATTGATTTTCCATGAGCTCCAGGCAAATGGTCGCTAAAATATCTTCCTTAGAAGGATAATGGTTATAAATACTCGCCGCTTCGACGCCAACTGCGGATGCTAAATCCCGCATAGAGCAAGACCCATATCCCTTTTCAAAAAATAGTCGTACTGCGGCTTCCTTTATTCGTAGTTTAGTCATAAGTTGAAGCTTCTAAATTAATTTTACCCAAAATTCAAAAAAAAATCGCGCATTGAGAACACAATGCACGATTTTATATTTTTTTTTAAAATGGTCTTAATTTAAACCTGCTATATGGCGCATTAAGCTACTTTTTATATTGGAAGCTTTATTTTTATGCCAGGTATTTTTCTTAGCTAATTTATCAATCATACTTATCACTCTGGATAAATATTTCTGAGCATCAGCTTTAGCGGACATCTCTTTTAATTTCTTAATCGCAGTTCGGGTGGTCTTCTTAAAATACCGATTCGCGATTCTTTTCACTGAATTTTGTCTGATGCGTTTTAAAGCTGACTGATGATTTGCCATAAAATATTATTTTTTTAAGGATTGCAAAGATAATACAGACTTGGTTTTCTTAAACTACAATTAACAATATTTTGCAATTTTAAATTATGTCATTGTTTTTTAATAATTTATACATATAAATTAATATAATATAATAATAAATTAGCTTGTTTTTGCCAGTTTCATCAACACCCAGGTTTCTAAAATCGTAAATAATAAATAGCTTGAAAGCAATGGAATTACTAATTCTCTTGGTTTTATAACTAAAAACTTAACAAAAAGGACAACCAACATAGATAAGAATAATAATTTCAAACTTATACTTATAATAAAAACACGCGTAAATAGAAATGGATTACTAGATTTTACAGCCTGATTTGAAAACATGAATATGACGATCGTAAAGAAGATAAAAAAAGCTATGAGGATATAACTCGCCTTATTAAGTTCATAGATATTAGGCCCAGAAACTGCAAAAATTGAGATGCATAAACTCAAAATGGATGTTAGAATTAACCACAAATAAAATTTGCTAGAATTCATTTTTCCAATTTTTTAAGATCATAATTAAGCCAAAACATTAATAAAACCAACATTAATATCGGTAAAATCGCTGTTAATAAGGGTTTTGTTAACTCGAATTTTTGATCCAACCATCTTCCGAAAAAAGCGGCCAAGCCTAAGGAAACAAATATCTGGGTAGCTAGTCCGGAATACTTCAGAATTTTATTACTTTTTAGATCAAATTTAGCCATCAAGGAGTTCGAAATTACATCTTTATCGTTTCCGGTTTCATGATCGGAGGAGTATTTGATCTTGGATTTGTGGTCATTTTACTCGTAACATTAAACTTAGCTCCTGGACTCACTGCCAATTTGTCGGTATTAATTTCTCCTTCCACAATTGCAGTTTCTTTGACCTGAAGTAGGTCTTCAATTTGCAAAATACCTTTAAAACGCCCTTCTATTGTAGCATTTTGAGCTCTTATTTCCCCCTCTATTGTGCCTTTAGGACCGATTATGACCTTCCCCTTACATAAAAGGATTCCTTTTAAAAAGCCATCGATGCGAATATCACTTTCTGCTGTGATTGTGCCTTCGACTTGTGTGCCAACCACTAAACTGTTTAATGCTCCTTGTGGAAGGGGTCCAGCAGCGGATTTTGCTGCTTCATTTACTGAATTCTTATTCCCAAACATATCCTTTTGTTTTTGGTGGGTAACAAAATTACAAATATCCTTTTATAAGCTTTCAAATAAAACAAAAATGGTGTCCTTTATTGAACACCATTTATTATTATTATGTCAATTATAATTTAGAAATTAGGACAATAAATTCCTCTTCTTTCAGGTCCACAAACATTGTAGATAAATGAAAGCTCAAAAGAATTATTACCTGCATTCGCTTTTTTCAAAGAAGATGTATTTACATCATAACTTAAACCAAAGCCATATTTGTTGTAATCAAATCGCGCTGACAAAATCAGAGCATCCATATGAATTCCAGTTTGATCAGCGGTTTTATATTTATTCGCTAAACGAGTCCAAAGTCCCAATTGAAAAGATTGTTCATTTGTGCGGCTTGTTCCAGATCCAAATCGAAAACTTGTTCCGGCATTTAACTCAAACGAAGGGCCTTGGAAAAAAGCTACGATCCCTGGATTTATACTGTTTTTACGACTTAATTCGAACACACCTCCACCATGAATTGTCAATTTAGAGTATAATGGTGCAGGAATATATCCTGGTGTTCCTGATTGAATATTGTTTTGCAATGGTTCATTCAAATGGCTAAATGCACCACCTACATAAAAATTGCTGTATTTATCCAAAACGGAAAACCATAATAAGCCTACAGATACATCTGCAAAAAGGAAACTAGGATCAAAAATAGCAGGGTCCTTTGTTCCATTTGGATCAATTCCATTCGTACTGATTTGAGTGCCCCAAATAGCATTGTGAAATTTAACTCCTCGTTGATTTAAACCGGCTTCTGCTCCAAAAACTAAATAATTTGCAGAAGTTCTGGAACCTGACATTCGTTTACTATAGGATCCCGACAATTTAAATTGAAGGGTGCTAAAGTCCAAAGAACCCGCTTTGTCACCCCAAAAGGTGCCTCCAAATCCAAAATAATCATATCTTCCAACTGGAACTTTCTGGTCAAAAGATAAATTATAGGTATTAAAAGAATTTGCAAATCCTAATACCGGTGCCCATTGATTGCGATAATTTGCCACAAACCTCATTTTACAATTCATAACCCCTGTTAATGCAGGATTAAGATTGGTTGGTGACATATAAAATTGCGAAAAATGGATATCCTGAGATTGGGCTCCCCAAGTAACCATAAACAATAGAAAAATAGCGATGTGCTTCATACCTACTACGTTATAAGTGCATAAATTTATGACCTTTCCTCCAAATAACATTCCCATTTTCATAATTTTTAACAAATTTTAAAAAATACTATGTCTAAGTCCTTAATCCACACGGATTACTGCGCCAAAATCATTTATCAAAATATCATCGAATGCATTTGCTTTGTCGAATAATTTTTGAAATAATTCAATTCCTGATTCCGGTTTGAAATAATGATCGAAAATCTGAAATGATAAAATGATCTCTTGATTCTGAATACTAAAGCAAAGACCCTCTAACTCGTAATTCTGCTGCAATAGAAAGATATATATTTCTTTAATTCTTAGCTTTGGCAAAGAACAAATGTAAGCATCTCCTGCTATCATTCCAGTTTCTTCGTGATATGACAACATAATTTTTGCAGATCCTCTGTTGATTTCCCAGCTATAAGGACCTCGCCGGGTCAGATTTATATCATATCCTAAAGTTTTTAAACAATCCTCAATTTCGGCTTTGATACCTTTTGGCACATAATCTTCAATTTGAGAGATCATTTGGATCCGGGTTCCACAAAAGGGACAGTATTTTTTCTCAGGGTTTGGTTCAAAAACAATATTTGCACAGGAAAAACATCGAACCCCTAAATTCTTATTCCCGGCCTTAAAATCCTCCAATGCTTGTTTTACATACCGGGAAGGAAGTGAAAAACCAATACTCTGACCATTTTGAATAATAAAGGTATTAACACCTAATATTTCGCCACCTTCATTTACTAAAGGACCTCCACTATTTCCAGGATTCAATGCTGCATCATGTTGTATATAAAACAGATCGTTTTGCTGATGGCTGGTATTAGAAATTATACCTTGTGTAGCCGTATATTTCAAGCCAAAAGGATGCCCTACCGCAATTACAAGATCTCCTTGCTGAAAATCTTCGGTTTCATGCAATTTAACAGCTGATAATGCACTTTTATCTGGTCCTTGTATAAAAGCAAGATCATATTTAGGATCCAGATATCGTACAGATCTTAAGAGCCTATTCACCCCCTTTCCTTCAATGACAACATCCTTATTATTTCGCACAACATGCTCATTGGTAATTATTAAATCATAGTCTTTCAAATAAAATCCTGTCCCGACGGAAAAAGGGGTGGCAATTTGAATTACTACATCCCGATATTTTTCTATCAAACTTCTCAAGATATTACAAGGTTTTTTATAAATAAAAGATAAGATTTCAAGAATACATGAGGCCTTGTCTCCGTAAAATTAACCGCCTTAGGAAGTTTAAGAAATCGTTCACTATGGATTTTAAAAATTCCTTCAATTTCCGTATTAATAGCTTCCATTTGAAGTGTCTTCAGATTACTTTGCCAATAATTATTTTCAAATCCTAAAGATTTAAAATAGTTTGCTTCCACGATTTCAAAGTAGAAATGGAATAAATCTCTGGTAACGGCTGGCATTGCAAAACTATATAAACAATAACCCGCAATATAATTGCAGATTGCTATACAAATTTCTTCATGATTATTTTCCTCATACCAATTTATTGCTTTTATTTCAGACTCAATAAATTGCCCAATGGTTTCCTGATTTGCCGGACTTGTAATGCCAAAAGTGGAAATCACTTCATAGAGTTCCTTTCGCAAATCTGCATCTGACATTTCCTGTATTTCCTTTATCCCAAGTTCTAAAAGGGTAACTTTGGCTTCTGTATTAGCCGGTGCTGTTGCAAAATACTGAATATGCAAATTACTAATCAGTTCCATCAAAGCACCTTCCGGCTTTACCAAATAATCTAAACCATAAAATGCAGCCAGATATACATAGGTTAACGTACCTTGAAATCGCTGAACATTCAAACTGCCCAAAACATCCGGCTCCGTTATGGACCGAATTTTCTGACGAATAAAAGAAATTTTAGTTTCAAGAATCTTAGGACTTAAATTTTTTATATGCTGATTTTGGAGCGGTTCCAAATTTTCAAATTCATCTAATAATATATCATCCTCTTTATCTGATTGAAGTGCGAGTTCTCGCAATCCATAAAATAATTTGTAAGGTGATGCTTCAGATATAACACTGTCAAATAACAAACATAAATTATTCTCCTTATCTAAAGCAAATCGGGCATAATTCAAATTGTAATTATACTCAACGGCCTTTCTAAGAAAGCCAACATTTAACTCTTTACAATGAGCTACTTTTGATTCTGCCTTAAATAAACGAGCATCCAAAGTGCAATTTATCTGCTTTGACCCATGATAAATTAAAAATATTAAATCAGGTTCCGCTGCTTCAACTATTATATTGTCGGATGCTGAATTTCTCAAATAATCTACTAATCGCTTTACAGAATCCAAAGGATTTCCCTCTTCAAATAATTTCAAACTTTGATCCCATGCATCCAATTGATCTTTAGATTTATATGCATCCGTAAAACGTCCGAATGAAATCAAAGGTTTGTCAGGCTTTTTAGCAGCCAATAGTTTATCCCAAAAACTCATCTTAAAAATTGTGTTAAAGGTAATACCCTCTGGATGTATTCAGGATACTTTTTAAAAATATAATAAATATCTTATTTGGGTTTAAATTTCTTTAATTTTGAGATCGAAATAATATGTATACAAAAATAACTTTTCCAATTTTAGCTGCCCCCATACAGATAGCCCACCAGGATACACTATATACCTGCGGAAGTTGTTTTGCAGAAGAATTAACGAACCGTTTAAAAACCTATAAGTTTAAAGTACACGAACATCCATTTGGGATTGTTTTTAACCCGCTTTCTATTGCTTCCCAATTGCAACACATTATAAATCAACGATATTATTCTTTGGATGATTTAGTTTTTAATGATGGACTTTACCACTCACTAGACCACCATAGTGCTTATTCAAACGCCGACAAAAGCATCGTTTTAGAATCTATAAACCCTCCACTTGAATCTGCATTTAACGCATTGGCTTCGGGTACTGTTTGTGTCATTACTTTCGGATCGGCACATTATTACAGGGATACCAATAATTTACAGATCGCTGCAAACTGTCACAAACTTCCGGCCTCTCATTTTGAAAAAAAAAGAGCTCAAATTGATGAAATCCTGGAAGCTATGAAAGCCGTTTTCGCGCAATTAAAAAAAATCAACAAGGATATTAAAATAATACTAACCGTCAGTCCGGTTCGCTATTTTAAAGATGGCATAATTGAAAACAACAGAAGCAAAGCGGTGCTGCATTTGTGCTGCGAAGAATTATGCAATGTATTTGATTTTGTCAGCTATTTTCCTGCATATGAAATTTTTATGGATGACTTAAGAGATTATAGATATGTTAAAGAAGATTTAGTACATCCAAATAAAATGGCTATCGACTATATCTGGACATACTTTGAAAAATCTTATTTAAGTTCATCTACCCATCAAGCAATTCATGAATTAGATCAATTTCATAAATTGTTACATCATAAAATTCTAAATAAACGAGCAGATTCCTTTCCCGTTTTTCTTCAAAAACTAGATACCAGTTTGAAAGCATTGCAAGTTCGATTTCCGGAATTTGATTTTACTACAGAAAAATTATTCATTGAGAATATACAAAACGAACATTAAAATTTATGGTAAAAAGTCATAAAATATTTAAACTGAATGATTTCAACCAATAGTTTTCAGCAATAAATATTTCAAAATAACTCAGGTAACAAAATTTCAAAATTTGAGATCATTGCGATCATCAAACTTTATAAAATGCGATTCAAACTACCTTAAAGAATTTCTTAAAGCGAACTTAAAATAAATACTCTAATATTATCGCTTCAACACAAGCTTCGTAGCAGAAAAATGTCTTCCTGAACGTATTTCCAAAATATAAATGCCATCTGAAAATTCTTCAATATTAACTTGTTCTGCTTTTAACAAGCCAATGTTCTTACGCAATAAGACCTTGCCCTGCAAATTTAAAATCCGCAGACTTGCATTTTTATCTAATATTTTAGCTGCCGCTATTTGCAATAAACCTTTTGAAGGATTTGGATACACATTGATTTCAAGTTCCTTTTCTTTATCATCTGTCGACACTGTTCCAATTTGAATTCTAAAAAATTCAGAACCAAACCAACCTCCAGTACCATCTTTCACCGTAAATAAAAATCCATCCAACTCCATGGCGGCACCTTGATGACGATAACTTAAATTACCATCATTAATATCTTTTTGATTAAAGCTTGAGCCATCCGTAGCAACCACACCTTTTATCAACAAATCACCTCTTTGAGGTGTCAAAACAATCGTGTAAACAAGTTCAGCTGCCGTATTATCATTGTCTTGCGATAACAATAAATCCTGACCTATGGACTTTGTTTCTGAAGGATTCAATTGCAATCCAACATTGTTGATAAGAAACGGATTATTAACTAAGATTTCTGAACAAATATCTAATGAATACGTATTGAATTCTGCAAAACCACTCAATCGATTATCTGTTGAAATTTCTAATCTCCAATCTCCTTTTTTATTTTCACTATTAAACTTTGTTAAAGATTCAATGGGTCTTATAATTTTACCTTGAATTGGTGGACAGCCATTTGTAACAGTAAAACTACCATCATCATCAAACGAACAATCAAATTGATCCGTAACGCCACAATTTTTATCAAATAAAATTGCTCTGGTTCCTAATGGGCTCACTAAGGTAAGGCTTACGCTATTAACCCCAATCGCCGAGCCTTTAAAGGCTTTTAAATTTACATCACTGATGATTCCGGCATCCTTAATAGGAACGATCATATTTCCTGTTTGGTTTGCTCTTCTGCTCAAAACATTTCCAGGATATTCCGTGGTAACACAAGACTTATTGATGGTATGAAATGGAGATGGAACCGTTGGTGATCCTGCGCCACATCGGTTCACAGGAATAATTCTCCAATAATATAATTGATTTTCATTAAATAAAATATTCGGTTTAAAACTTGATCCAGTGATCCCTTTAATACTGTAGATAATAGTATTACCAAATGCCGGAGAAGTTGCCACCTCAAGCTCATAAGTAACTGCATTCTGACTTAATGTCCATTTAAATTCAATGGCTTGACTTAGTCCAGCCAAACCACTCGCCGGGAACACCGTTTTCAAATCTGAATAATCAATACTCACTAAGTCCAATTCAATTTCTTCTCTTAAGGTATCTCCATTTGGACTAATTGCTACAACAACCAAATTAGAAATACCTGGGTTGCGGACCTCTGAAAAATCCAGGTGCAATTTTGTTGAACCATCAACACCGATCGTATTATTTTCAAATCGGTATAATCCTTTATCCGGAAGGCCACTTTCAACATATAATCGGACATTTCCACCAAAACCTGCTGTTGCACAAGCTGTGATATCAATATCTGTTGAATTCGGGACACAAAATTTTAATTTATTTGGAGATACTCCAAAATTCAATTTAGGGGAAGTAGAAGCTCTCACTTTAATGTCTGCATCGGAAACATCAAAGAAAATATTCTCTGCTGATTCTACTAAAATTCTTGCTCTGGAAGCGCCCACTAAAGTATCTGGTACTGTAATTAATTCTTCTCCATCATTTTCTGTATTCAATACTAAAGGAATTAAATTATTTGTAATTAAACGGTTTGGCATCAAATAGATGTTTACCCGTTGACAGTTCACTAAAGATTTATCTGTATTTGCAACATCCCAACTTACTTTATTACATACATTGGTAAAAAGGGTGTCTGTTTGTGAATCATTTGGATAGGTCACACTAAAAGGACCTGCGGATTGAATTGCCCGAAAAAAAGTTTGTTTCCATGCAGTTCCACCTGAACCTGCATGATTGTCTCTTGCTGTAAATCTGAAATTTATTTGTCTATTTATCGTAGGGAGTACTTCTGTCCTTTCAAAATTAGCTTTCGTTAGTATGGTGAGCCAGGCTGGAACGATTCGTATCGGATTGATACCTGGAAACAAAGATTTAAATAGCGGACCTTCTTCCGTCAAACTTGGTTCACCAAGCACTGGGCCATAACCTCCAGCATCATATTGTTCCCAATTATAAGTAAGAGAATCATTTTCCATATCTGTGGCTTTCCCAGACAATTTAAAAGGTGTTCTGATAGGTATATATAAACCACTTGGAAATAAAATTTCTGGATTTGGAAATGTATTTGTTGTTGGTGTGGAAATTCCACAAGTACTACCATCAAATTTTCTTGTAAAATTTATAATCCGTTCTACTGAATTTACATGAAAATAATTTGGATGTGGCAAATTTCCTGATTCCACATTTAAACCACCTCCACATAATCCACTATAGGACATAATGGAAGTACCGCTACCGGGTTCATAAGAAGTTGCAGATTCATTTCCATTACAGTTTGAAAACGTATGGGATGCATCAAATTGATGTCCCATTTCATGACAAGTTATACGTTGACTTACATATGCGATATCAGACGTATACCAACAGGTAACCCCTCCACCTTTTATTCCGCCACAAACACTTCCAAGAAAAGCAATGCCTCCAACATCAGAACAAGTTATCGTATAAACATGGCCGATATCATATGTACCCCTCCCAACTTTTGCCGTAATTACGTCTGTATTAATACCTAAAGTACTGCCACCGGAAGTAGGCGTTGGATATGGATCTATAACAGGATCTAAAAAGATTAATCGATCATTATTTGCAATAAGATTTAAATGTACTGAAACATCTTTTTCATAAACAGCATTAATTAAACTTAGAGAAGCCACCATTTTATCCAGAGCAGTGGCTAAAGTACCTCCTCCAAGATTTGCTTGTTGACCCCAATCTCCTGTACATGCCAATGCTAATCTATACGTGCGTAAATCAACAGGTAATCCAGCGCCCAAATTACTTCTAGACTGCATTTTTTGATTCAAGTCTGGCTCTTCTGTGGCCGATAATTTGGCTAGTTCTTTAGTTCCACAACTTAATTTTAATGGATCCTGGATTACTAAATCTTTAGCATTAAAAACGCCATATAAATTCAAATTTGATTTATGAATTGCTTCTATAACTATATCGCCCTCCTGAGTAAGGATAAATGCCTGAAAACTATAAGGCGAAATAGACATTCTCATATAATTTATACCATCAGTACCTTTATACGTCTTGATTTCTGGGTACTTTGCTGCTAATTCTGGCTCCATAACCGGAGATTCGCTCAAGTAAAACGTACGTTGAGTGCCATCCGGCATTGGAAATTGAACTGGAAATCCATGGTTTGCCTTGTTTTCAAATGGCACATTATTTAAAAGATAGTCTCTAAACGACTTATGATCAATTTGAAATACCTGATAATTAGAGAGTTGATTCCAGGAACTGGTTTTGGAAATTTCAGGTTGATCTGCCGGAAGTGACCAAAATGATTTCTGAGCGTTCATATTGAGCGCAAACGCCAAAAAGGCAAGGGTAGCTAAAAGTCTTGTTTTCATGATTGATATATTACCTACTATGGTACCTTTAATAACGACAAAATTAGGCAAACGTTGGTGGATCCCTTTAGAATTTTAGAAGATTAGCAGATTTTAACAAAGATCATCCGATTTTTTGAAGAAAATCCTCTTCTGTCCAGATCTCAACGGTTCCCAAAGCTCTAGCTTTTGTCAGTTTTGAACCTGCATCTTCCCCAACCACCAGGATGTTTAGATTTGAACTGACTGCCGATAAAATTCGGGCTCCGGCTTTTTCTGCTATTCCTTGAGCTTCTTTTCTATCTAATTGCTTTAGAGTACCTGTGAATAATATGCTTTTTCCAGAAAGTGCGGCGTTTTCTGAAACCATTCTAGGTCTATCTTCATCAGTCTGTTTCATATTAATTCCCAAGGTTTCCATTTCCTGGATCATCGCAACATTCTTCGGTTGTGAAAAAAATGCTATAATATTTTGTCCCACAACGGGACCTACATCTTTAATAGAAGTATAGTTTTCAAGAGTCCAATTGGCAAGATCTGGCAAATAATCCAAATGCTCTGCAATGAGTTTACTGACTTTTTTACCTAAGTGATGAATGCACAAACCATGTAGTAATCTATAAATAGGATTATGTTTTGCTTTTTCAATAGACTGTTGTAATTTTTCAGCAGACTTCTTCCCTAAACCGTCAAGTTGAGCAATTGCTTCAAAATCTAATTTATATATATCCGCCATTGTATGCAACCAACCTAACTCATAGAATCGTTCAACTAAAGACTTTCCAAATCCATCAATATCCATAGCATCTTTTGAAACATGATGAATTAATCGTTGAACAACTTGCGCTTCACATAAAAAATTAGGACAACGCCAGGCAGATTCATCTTCTTCGCGAATTAATTTTGTTTTACAAGCAGGACAGTTGCTAGGAAATTCAATTGGCATTTCATTTCCTGTTCTTAATTCTGTAAATGATTTTACAATATAAGGGATTACATCCCCTGCACGTTCTACTAAAACCTGATCGCCATATCGAATATCTCTGGCTTTAATAAAGTCTTCATTATGTAAAGAAACGGATGAAACAATAACACCTGCCAATTGGACTGGTTCAATTTTTGCAACCGGTGTAATAGATCCGATTTTTCCAATTTGAAATTCAACATTTATCAAAGTAGAGCTTGCTTGTTTTGCTTGAAATTTAAATGCAACGGCCCATCTTGGATGATGCGAGGTATAATCACATTTCTCTTGTAGTTTCAGATCATTCACTTTTACTACAACCCCATCAATGTCATAGGTGTATGCATCTCTTTTTTCAACCCAATGATTGATATACTTTAGTACTTCATCGATATTATTGCAGATCTTTCGTTCGTGTAATGCCACTTTAAAGCCAAGTGAATCCAAAATTTTCATCCAATCAGAATGGTTTTTTTGATTCATCATTGCGTTTTCACCATCCTTGCCAAGAACAAACGAAACCTGAAAAATAAAAACATCCAATCCGCGATTTGAAGTTTCGGCGGCATCTTTTACTCTTAATACGCCGGTTGCAGCATTTCTTGGATTCGCTAATAAAGCCAAACCTTCTGTTTCGCGTGCTTCATTAATTTTATGAAACATGGATTTGCTAATTACCGCTTCTCCACGCAATTCGATTTTTTGGATTCCAAATTTTGAAAATTCCGCTTTTAATGGAACCGAACGGATGGTTCTTGCATTTTGTGTAATGTCTTCACCGCGGGCCCCATCACCTCGGGTAGCTGCTCGAATTAAAAAATCGTTCTCATAAATTAAAGCGATACTTCCACCATCAAATTTAGGTTCTGCAAAGTAACTCACAGCACTCTCTAAAACCAAACCACAAAGCTTCTTTACCCTGTTATCAAATTCATTAAGATCTTGTGAATTATAGGAATTTTCTAATGAAAGCATTGGACTTAAGTGTTCAACCGATTGAAATTGATCTACAAGATCACTGGATACCCTTTGTGTCGGCGAATCTGGTGTTATCCAAGCTGGATGTTGAATTTCTATCTTTTCAAGAATTTTGTATAAAACATCATATTCATAATCAGAAATCAACGGATTGTCTTGGACGTAATATTGCCATTCATGAAATCGAATAATAGAACGAAGATCTTCCAGATCCAATGCATTTGCAATCAGCTTTCCATTTAATAATGCTTTCGTTTGATGATTTAAATCACTTATTTCGGCTGTAGAATATTTCATGAATCCAGTATCTGAATTTTGCAAAGATAAGGATGGCAATTCATTTTAAAAATGTGCACTGCCTTTTATCCATAGAAATGGTTCTTTGATGTTTTTAAAAAATCTAAGAATTCAGACTTACCATTTTTCAATTAAATTACTCCGGTTCAAAACCGAGCACTAAACTAAATTTAGCATAATCCTTAACGCTTGTTGTTTTAGGATCCAACCAAGGTTTATCAAAGCCTATACCATAATCAAAACCAAGCAAACCAAACATCGGTAAAAATACCCGGACACCAACACCAACCGATCTTTTTAAAGAAAATGGATTATAATCTTTAAAGGAATTCCATGAATTTCCTCCTTGTGCCCATATTGCACCATAAATTGTAGCACTTGGATTTAATGAAAGAGGATACCTTAATTCCATAGTGAACTTATTAAATATAGTTGCATCTTCAGTACTTATTATATTCCGGTCAATTAGAATTTTTTCCTCAATGGTTTTAGCTTTTACATCTTCCACTTCGTAACCCCGCAACGCAAATATATCTCTACCAGTGACCGTAAAAGATTGGTTATTTAAACCATCACCTCCTAAAACAAATCGTTCGAAAGGTGGGGTTTTTAATTTACTATTATAATAACCTAAAATTCCAATTTTGGCATTGAAAGCCAAAACTAATTTATCAACTAAATTTAAATACCATTCGCCATCTATTCTCCATTTATGATATTCAACCCATCTATATTTTTCACTAGGACCAATACTATCTGGATTCCAACCACTTCTGAATAAAGAATACGGTGGAGTTAATTGCAATGAAAGTGATAATCTCGACCCTGATCTTGGAAACAAAGGTTCTGAAACAGTCGATCTTACCACCGTACTTTTAAGACTTATATTATAAAAATCTCCATTATCAACATTCACCGAACCTGCAGAAAAACCAGCATAATTATTTAAGCGGATCCGCTCTAAATTTAAAGATGTTGAAACTGCAAAATTATCATCTGGCCAGGTAAGTTGTGAACCTAAAGCCCCACTAATTCTAGCAATGGATAAAAGTCCCCCGTTAACTGAAAAAGCGCGATTGTCTATTCTACTATAGATTGCTCCAATCGTTAAGGATGTAGGCCTCGTACCACCTAGCCAGGGTTCTGTAAATGAAAAATTATAAGATTGATACTGTCTTCCATTTGCTTGTGCGCGAAGTGATAGTTTTTGACCATCTCCTTGTGGCAAAGGACTCCAGGAAGATTTTTTAAAAAAATTACGCGTTGAAAAATTATTAAATACTACGCCTAATGTTCCAATCAAACCGAATGCACTCCAACCAGCAGATAATTCTAATTGGTCTGATGGTCTTTCTTCTACTGCATATTCAATGTCAACAGTACCTCTTCGTGGATTAACAGGTGTATTAATTCCAAGTGCTTCCGGATTAAAAAATCCTAAGGCCATAATTGCACGTTGGGATCGAATAATATCGGAGCGACTAAATTTTTGTCCCGGACGAGTTCTCAATTCTCGTCTGATAACTTCTTCATTTGTGCGCTCATTTCCTCTTACAATAACTTTATCAATGGTAGCCGGTGGCCCTTCCGTAATTCTGATTTCAATATCCACAGAATCATTCTCCACAGCAACTTCAATAGGTTCTGCTTTAAAAAACAAATACCCTTCATCCATATAAAGACTACTCACATCCCGGCCATCTTGGGCAAAGCTCAATCTTTTTTGAAGAAGTTCCTGATTATAAACATCTCCTTTTTGGATCCCTAAAACATTTTTAATATGGCTTTCTGGATATAATGAATTTCCTTTAATTGCAATATTTCTAAAATAAAAACGATTTCCTTCATGCACATCGATATGAATTTTTAATTTACCATTGGAAGCCCTCCAAATAGAATCTCCTAAAATCGATGCATTTCTAAAACCTACACTATTGTAATAATTTATAATATTATCTTTATCTACTGCATATTTATCTTCCAAAAACTTTGACTTGCTAAAAATTTGCCAAAACCGTTTGGTGTCCTTCATTTGTTTTCGCAATTTTCTAGCAGTAACCTCTTTGTTTCCAGAAAATGTAATATTGCTAATTTTTACACGCTTGCCTTTATTAATGTCAAATAAAATTTTAATAGAATTCGGTTTTTTATCTTCCGGAAATTCAAGAATTTCAACCTTTGTATCCAGATATCCTTTTTCAATATAGAAATTCTGAAGACTAGAGATTAATGCCTCTTTTATTTCATTTGTAAACACAGAATTCTTTGGTAGATGATTGGATACAATTACATTCAAATCTTCATGTGCTGATTTCTTTACCCCTTTAAAAGAATGCGTTGCATATCTTGGCTTTTCCTGAACTTGAATTTCAAGGCTAATCACATCTTGTACCTGATTGGTAATTTTAATTTCTACCTGGGTAAATAATCTTTGTTTATAAATTGCTTTTATCGCATTTGGAATATCGGGTCCGGGAACATTGATTTTCTGACCAACTCTCAAGCCTGAAATCCCTATGATGGCTTTTTCATCACTAAATTGATTACCTACAACTTTTAAACCTGAAATCTCATACGATTTATTATCATATGGCAAAAACTCTTCATTTTGAGCTTTCAAACTTAAAGAAAGAGATAGAATTCCAAAAACGACAAGAAGGCACTTACTCATATATTTTGATCAGATCTGTGTTGTTAAACGTATCCAGATGAAACTGAATTGTGGGCGCAAAGGTAATTAATACGGTCATTGTTATAGAAGAAGTTTATAGCATCTTAGGTTCTAAGTTACTGAAAACAGTAACAGACCTCTCGGAAATCAAATTTTTTGTGAATATTTCAAAAGATCTGTAGAAAAGATTAAAAAACCTGCTAAATGTTGCATTCATATCATATTTAAGGTGGATTTTTAAGTATTACCCGAGCCGCTTGATTTCATGATTAGTATGCAAATTTTAAGGATGGCTACTATAATTTCAAATCTTTAAAATACTTAAATATACATTATATTACTGATATTCAATAACTTACAATATTTAAATTAACTTAATTGTTCGGAAATTTTACCAAATCTTCGTTGTCGACCCTGATAATCTAAAATCGCTTCATAAAGATGTTCTTTTTTAAATTCAGGCCAAAAAACCGGTGTAAAGTATAGTTCGGTATATGCCAATTGCCAAAGTAAAAAATTTGAAATCCTGTGTTCCCCGCTTGTTCTTATTAATAATTCGGGATCTGGAATCCCATGTGTGCTTAAAAAGGACGAAAATTGAGATTCATTTATTGGTGCCTGAATCTTGTTTTCCATTAGATTTTGAGCAATTAAATTAACAGCCTTCAAAATTTCCCACCTGGAACTATAATTTAATGCAAGAATGAGGTCCATACGGGTATTTTGATTCGTCTTTTCCATGCCTGCATTTAAAGCATCCTGGGTGCTTTTAGGCAACATCGAAAGATCCCCAATTGCGCGTAAACGAATTTTATTTTTTTCCAATGCAGATAATTCATGCTTGAGCGTTTCTACCAACAAACTCATTAAGCCTTTTACTTCCAGCTGAGGACGATTCCAATTTTCAGTTGAAAAGGCATACAAGGTAAGGTATTTAATACCCAGTTCTGCGGATGCTTCCGCTATTTCCCGCACAGTTTTAACACCCGTTTTATGACCAAAAAGCCGGGGTAAACCATTCCGTTTAGCCCAACGACCATTCCCATCCATAATAATAGCAATATGCTTTGGCAGCTTATTTGGATCTATTTCTGAAATATTTTGACTTTCCATTTAAAAATGTAAAGTTAAGAATTCATCGCTTTCAATTTGATATATTAAAAGTTTTCAGAATTTGTTTATTTTGCTGCTCCTAATTGACCAAATCAATATGTTTTACAGGCTCGTTTTAAGTTTTCTGACTGCATTTATTTTTACTTACTTAATCATACCATCCATCATTAATATTGCTAAATTTAAAATGTTAACTGATGAACCTGATGAAAGACGAGCCCACAAAAGAAGTATACCCACCCTTGGCGGTATTGGGATCTTTGCTGGTGTTTTATTTTCCATCGTACTTTGGACACCATTTAATGTATTTGGTGACTTGCAATATATACTTTGTGCATTTATAATTATTTTTTTAATTGGCGCTAAAGATGATATTATCCCATTAACACCCTATAAAAAAATGTTAGGTTTGATTTTTGCTTCATTTATTCTAATTTTTAAAGCGAATATTAGAATTACAAGCTTTTACGGAATTTTCTATATTGATACATTACCCTACTGGATAAGTATTATTATTTCTCTTTTTACGATATTAGTCATTGTAAATGCTTTCAATTTAATAGATGGTATTAATGCATTAGGTGGCAGTTTAGGAATTTTAATTGCTACGGCATACGGATCTTGGTTTTACCTTGCAGATCAAGTGGTATTAAGTATTATTTCATTTGCTCTAGTTGGATCCTTATTTGCCTTTTTAAAATTTAATTTGACTCCGGCTAAAATATTTATGGGCGATACTGGATCTTTATTAATTGGATTAATTTGTTCCATTTTAACAATAAGTTTTATTGAATTAGCATTTCAGGCAACAAATCCATTATACAAAATTATTTCTGCACCTGCAGTTGCAATTGGTATCCTATTTTTACCCTTATTTGATATGCTTCGAGTTTTTTTTGTACGTATAATTGCTGGAAAATCACCATTCCATCCGGATCGACAACACATTCATCATTTAATTGTAGATGCAGGTTTAAATCATCTGCAAGCAACCTCTGTCTTAATTGCAGTAAATGCAGTTGTTATGCTTGTTGTCGTAAAAGCACAAGCAATCGGAAATCTATTATTACTTTTATTTATCGTTTCCGTTGGACTTCTGCTCATAGGTCTCTTACTTTACCTGAAAAAAATTAAAACGCCCAGTATTCATGATGCTCTATAAAGTGCTACTTATATTTCTTGGAGGTGGACTTGGCAGTTTAATTCGGTTTGGAATATCAAATCAACCGTATCTCTTTTCTAATAAATTTCCATTAGCTACTTTTTTAACAAACATCGTTTCTTCTTTAATTTTAGGTATCAGTTTTAAATATTATCAAATAAATGAATCTCAGCATTGGATCCGCTTTTTTATAATGATTGGTTTTTGTGGCGGCTTAAGTACATTTTCTACTTTTACAGCAGAAAATTTTAACTTAATTCAACAATCTCAATACAGTATATTTGTAGCATACACCTTGCTTAGTGTAAGTATATGCTTGTTCTTTTTTTGGCTCGGATTGCGATAACAGGATTAGAATATAAGCTACTGCATAAAAGAAACATTTAGACAATGCCGCATTTAATGATGTATAATAAGACTTAAATTTAAGCATACATTTCAACAATATTTAAAGTTTTCAATACGTACTTAATTATATTGAAAAAAATAATAATACTTATATTTTGGATTTTTACGATTCTTCTTGTCGGGAATCAAAACTGTATATCACAAATTAATTCACTCCGATGCAAAGTAGTAAATTGTGAAGACTCCATTAATTTAACAGATAGCCTTTTAATTTCTGGACCCTCTATAAAAATTCAATCCCTGCAAGCACCGACCCGATTCTATGATTTTGATTTTAATGATTCGACTCAAATTTTAAAAATAAAATACCCAATACCAGGAGACAGCATTCGAATCTGTTATAGAGTTTTTCAACTTGCACAAAAAAGATCCTACTTCTTATTTGATAGTTCAATCCGACAAGATCCTGCACGACCAGATTATGCAAATCCTGGCTTTGAAATTAAATCCAATACAAGCTGGTGGAATAGTCCGGGTATTAATTATACGGGCAACTTTACCCGAGGTATTAGCACAGGAAATAATCAATCATTAGTATTAAATTCTAATTTGAATTTACAATTAAGTGGAGATTTAGGCGATGGCTTTTCATTATTAGGTGCTATTTCCGACAACCAAATCCCAATTCAACCTGAAGGGAATACCAGGCAAATACAAGAATTTGATCGACTCTTTATTAAACTTTCAAAAAAAAATCAACATCTTACAGTAGGTGATTTTGAAATTTCCAAACCTGCCGGCTATTTCTTGAATTATTATAAAAAAAATAAAGGCGGCTTACTGGAAACCAAACATAAAATAAATAATTGGAATCTTGAAAGTAAATCCGTATTTGCAATTTCAAAAGGAAAATCAAACAGACTCAATTTAAAAACCCAAAATGGAAATCAAGGACCGTATCGTTTATCTGGAAATAATGGTGAACAATTTATTATCTTGTTAGCAGGTAGTGAAAAAGTCTGGATAGATGGAGATTTAATACAAAGAGGTGAAGATGCTGATTATAGTATAGATTATAATCTTGCCGAAATACGGTTCACACCAAAACGGATTATTTCAGATATCTCAAGAGTCATTATTGAATTTGAATATTTAGATCAAAACTATACCCGAAGTCTCGCCTTGCTCCAAAGTTCAATTAAAAATAATAATATCGAAAGTTATTTTAATTTTTATAACGAACAAGATAGTAAAACGCCTGCCGTAGCAACGGATCTTGATTCTCTTGATAAAGCCACGTTGATTGGAAGTGGTGACGATATTAAACTTGCCGTGAGATCAGGGATTCGCAAAGCGGGAAGTAATTTTAATATAAATCGTATTTATTATAGAGAACGGGACACCTTGGTTATAATTTCTGGTATGTCTGTGAATCTGAAATATTTAATCTTTGATCCGAATGCAGATAGCACGGCACTTCAAGTTGGATTTTCAGAAGTGGTTTCAGGGAAAGGCAATTATATATTAAAACAAAGTACTGCTAATGGTCGGGTATATGAATGGATTGCACCGGATGTTATTTCAGGAAATCCAAAAGG
The DNA here is from genome assembly GCA_016717265.1 of Saprospiraceae bacterium. Lineage (NCBI taxonomy): Bacteria > Pseudomonadati > Bacteroidota > Saprospiria > Saprospirales > Saprospiraceae > Saprospiraceae bacterium. The sequence goes on along the minus strand of JADKFX010000001.1, from coordinate 1,150,000 downwards.
AAATTATGAACCTGTAATTCCTTTGATAGCACCTCAACAAATTATGATGATGAATGCAGGCATCCTTTGGAAAGGGAATCATAATAATCTCAGTGGTGGATTAGAATTGGCCCTTTCATCTGTCGACAAAAATAGACTTTCCAATATTCAGGATAATGACAATCAAGGGCTCGCATTTAAATTTCAAACTTCGCTTCCTACTTTAATTTTTTCTGATTCCTTGTTTAAAATAAAAACAAATTTGTACTATGAATATAATCAAAAAAACTTTTCTTCTATAAATCCCTATCGAAATGTTGAATTTGCTAGAGATTGGAATATTACTTCACAAACTGGATCTAGTGACCATCTGCCCAGAATTTTACTGAATGCATCCATTGGATCCAAATATTCCTTAAACTATGAACACATGCAGTTTATTCGGTCAATTGGCTTTAAAGGACAGAAAAATACCATGGATGGTAATTGGAATGATTCTTTAACGAATGTACAAATTTCATATAACATCCTGCAAACACAAGATGCCAATGAACGTTCTAGTTTTGAAAGACCAGGATTTTTAATTTCCCGAAAACTTCCAAAAAATTGGAAACTACAACTTCAGGGATTGCAAGAAAAAAATACACGTTATTTAAATTCTACGGATAGTTTATCTGCAAATAGTTTTTACTTTAAGGTTTTGGAAGCACGGCTGCAAAAAGATACTAAAAAAGATGTTAGTATAAGTTTCACTGTAAAACATCGCTTAGATTATCTTGCAAATGGATCTGCGTTTACAAAGCATTCTATTTCTGATGAAGCCTATTTAGAAAGTCAAATAGATCGCAAGCAACTCGGTATTTTAAATATAAAAGTAAGTGGCAAAAGAAGTCAATATACTAACAGTCAGTTAAATGATTCTTTAGCAAAAATTTATTTTTTAGGTGCCCTGGATCATCAAATAAATATTTGGAAAAAATTAATCAGTTTTAAAAATTATTATGAGTTACAAAGTGGTGTAGAACCCCGCCAGGAGTTTGTTTTCGAAGAAAAAAGACCTGGAGAAGGAAATTTTATTTTTATGGATTTTAATAAAGATGGTGTTCGTCAAATTTATGAATATGTATATGCTCCTGATATTGACACAGCGCGGTTTGTCCGATTTCAACTATTGAATTCAGAATATGTTCAAATATATCAATCGAGTTGGAATCAATTCATTAACATAGATCCAAAAAATGTGATTCAAGGGAAATCCAAATTCTCTAAAATAGTCTCTGCGTTTTATTTAGAAACAGGATTCAGATTCAATTCAAAAGTTAATAAAGAATCAGAAATTAGCACCCGAATAAACCCTCTTTATTTTATAAAAAATAAAAGTGATTTAATAGGATACGCTTCATTTATTCAACAAAATCTATATTATAACAGGGCACATCCAATCTATGAAATTCAAACCGGATTTCAACAAACTGCTCAAAAAATTCTATTAACATCAGGTTCCGATGAAAAAAAATTACAAACTACAAATTTGAAGGCTCGTTTTACTACTTTTAAAAAATTGGATTGCAACCTTGAATTCTTTTCGAAAAAAGATGATAAAGTCACTCAATTTTATTTAGATCAAAACTATCGGATACAAACCATTGGCTTTCATCCTTTTTTAGTTTACCGAATGAATCCATATGCCAGAATGAATGCTGGACTTTCGATTCGCAATGCTACCGAAAAAAATCAAGGCAAAGAACGAGCAGATTTTGTTGAACTTGAATTAGGTTCTGCTTTGTTTTTATTTAAAAAGCTTAGTATTAGATCTGAACTTAAATACATTTCAATACAATTTCAAGGCGAATCTGGCAGTATTATAGAATTTAATATGCTGGATGGCTATAAAGATGGCAATAACTATAATTGGGATTTACAATTTGATTATAAAATTAATTCCCTGATCCAACTTCAATTTTCATATTCTGGCAGAAAAGCAGCATCTTCAGAAACACTACATACGGGCAGAATGCAACTTAGGGCTAATTTTTAAGACCCCCAAAGCCTATTTTTAGGAGTTTTGGGATTATAATATTTAGGATCTCTAAACCGTTTTATGCCTTCGAATGTTTAACTTTGCAAATCTTAAAAATTAAAAAACAAAATGCAGTATAGCTCAGACGTGGAAGGAATGAATGCCCTTGCAAAATCTTATAAGGAACTAAAGGCGGAAATTGGAAAAGTAATAGTTGGTCAGGATGAAGTCATTAAGGCAACCCTAATTTCACTTTTTTCTAATGGACATAGTTTGTTGGTTGGGGTGCCGGGTTTAGCAAAAACCTTGTTGATTAATACAATTTCTGAAGTTTTGGATCTTAGTTTCAAGAGAATTCAGTTTACACCCGATTTAATGCCATCTGATATAACGGGTTCTGAAATTTTAGATGAAGAGCGAAAATTTAAATTTAATAAAGGGCCTCTTTTTGCAAATATCGTTCTTGCAGATGAAATTAACAGAACACCACCAAAAACCCAATCTGCGCTCTTGGAAGCAATGCAAGAACGAAATATTACAGTCAGTGGGGTTAAACACCTGCTACCGGTTCCATTTTTTGTGTTGGCAACTCAAAATCCTATTGAACAAGAAGGCACTTATCCATTACCTGAAGCTCAATTGGATCGTTTCATGTTTAATATTTTTCTCGATTATCCAACATATCAAGAAGAATTACAAGTTGTAAAGCAAACAACGTCAGATCAAACAGTTCAATTAAAAAATGTTATTAGTTCTAACCAAATTATGGAATTCCAGCGTTTGGTTAAAAAAATACCTATTGCTGATAATGTCTTGGAATATGCAGTTTCATTAGCAACCAGAACGCGACCAAATGCTGCAAATACCATTAAAGAAGTTAATCAATATGTAAGTTGGGGTGCAGGTCCCAGAGCTTCTCAATATTTAGTTTTAGGCGCAAAATGCAATGCTGCATTAAATGGAAAATACTCTCCTGATATTGAAGATGTACAAGCTATTGCTCCTTTAGTATTAAGGCATCGAATCGTTCTTAATTACAAAGCCGAAGCGGATGGATTAAATGTCGATCAATTCGTTAAAACACTCCTTTAAATTCGTTAAGATTCCATTAAAATTAGGTATTAATTTTTTGATCTTTTTTACTATAAACTGGATGTTTTAGGTATTCAAAACTATAAGCTATTATTTGTTTATTTTTAAGGTCATTCAAATAAGCGTTGTAAAATAATATATACTAAAATGACGTAATTTTAATGCTCTTGTTTTGAGCCTTCCAAATTTAACCATACAGTAAGTTATACCGGCCATTACAAATCAATCAGATCACCAGATGGATTTAGTTTGGTGTCAAATTACTCTGTAAAACAATTTAGCTAATCCATCATTTAGAATTGAAACGTGGTAAAAGCTTATATATCAACATTTTAACACAATTTTTCGGACTTTATGAAATACTCTGATTTAAAAAAAAGCAGTATCATTGCTTACTTTTAATTTAATTCTAAAAATATTTATATGAAAACTTTATTTACAAGCTTGCTTTTTAATGTTTTTTTAATTACAAATGCGAATGCTCAGAAAACGTATGTTTGGGAATATTATAAAGTTCAAATTACGGTACCCGATGATTTTAGAGTAAAAACAAATGATGATCATAATTTTGACATGAAAGGTGATGGCATGGATCTATCGATGCATATTTTCGAAGAAAATGTTGCAATTGATGATTTGGATGATGCAACTATAGAGGGTGCAAAAGTGTTTGAAATGACAGAAATTGATGAAGCAACAAAAGTTACTGTTAATGAATTAGCCGGGTATTATGTAGAAGGTTTTAAATCCGGATTTAGAGTCATCTTTGCTGGATTGGGGGATCCAAATACCCACACCAACTTTTTCCTGGTAATTACATTTGATGATGATGACAAAGAAGCTGAAAAAACTGCTTTGGAAATCATTGAATCCTTAGATATTCTTTAAATAATTATAAATAATATTCTGAATTGAATATTTAAGATTGATACGACATTAAAAGATCCCGTATTATATAAAGGAATTCTTTACTTTCTTTGATACGGGAATTTTTTCGAGGCATTTTTCATAAGCCCTTTTGTTAATTGCTCGCTATTACTTCCGACACTTCCTTCTGCCACCCAATCATATTTCCACAATAGATCGCTGTTTTTCTTATTGTGAATAGTCATACTTACATTCACTTTATTGGTTGATGTCCAGGTTCCAAAAATAAAACCAACTGCAATTGCGCCTGCTTCAGACATAGGTTTATCCATAGATACTTTACCGGAAACCACGGCATCAACACCTAAGATATTGCATATTTCTTCCTTACTTATGTCTCTTAATTTTTCATAACTCATTCCTGCCTTTGTTAACGATGTATTCGTTTTGTCAATATCCTGAAAAGTTACAGTGTATTTGTTTTTAGACATTTCCTTTAAAAAATAAGTGTAGGAATGGTTCTGAATTGAAAATCCTGTTTTCTTCTCGTCCTCCCGAATCATTTCTTGAGTTACATCTTTAGGTAGTTTCTTTATCGCAATCGTAACATCAAAAGGCAATATTGCTACTGTTTTATGTTTCGATTTAACCTGGTCAAAATCTGGAGACAAATAAATCGTTGGACCACATGAAGTCATGATTCCTACAAATAAAACAAAGGCCAAAAAATGAATCGCTTTCATATCATTAAACTATTTTATAAATGGCAAAGTTAATACTAATTTAAGCTTATTGGTCTATTAAGTTTTACCAAATTTCAATAAGAAAATAACGAAAAACAGGAATTATAGTACAAAACAAACGAATTCGTTTCAATTTACAAAATTTGCATTTCAAGCCAAACTATAATTTTTCAACTTCTACCATCAGGTACATCAATCGGTTGATATCCTTCTCATTTAAAATCAACTTACCTTTGATTTCAATCGGTTCTGAAGTATATTGAATTGGTTCCTTAGCTTGAATTTCAATGACCGTTTCTGGTCCTGCTTTCCCACAAAAAAAACAACTTGAATATGGAAATGCAGAAAAAACAAATTCTGTATGGCTTTTAAACCCATCCGTAGGAATAATATAACCTTTTAACTGGATGATTTTTCCAGCCAAAGATTTTACATCTGAACTGAAAACCGGACGATCAACTTTAATCCCTAATAAAGCATCATATTCTTTCTTATAGCTTACTTTAGATAATGCAGGCCACATACTTTGAGCCTCCAAAATATTCAACTGAAAACCAAAACAAAAAATAAAAAATAAAAAAACTTTCAAAAATTTAAGTAGCATTATTTATAAAATAAATTTATTAGGATGATAAGGTTTGATGAATATCCCTTCGGATTACTTTTATGGCTGGAATTAAACAAGATACTAATCCAAGACCAATACCAATTCCAAATAATAAAAATTCCTCCTTAACAAAAACAAGACCTTCAATTCCATATTTAATTTGAAGTTCTAATGAACTCGATAATACAGTTAACAATATATGGGCGAAAAAGATTCCAATCAATAAGCCAATACTGCTCAAGATAAATCCTTCCAATAAAATCCAAAATAAAATTTTATTAAAAGATGCACCTCCTAAACGCAATACTGCAATTTCGAATTTTCGTTCTTCCATTGCTTGCCAAATACTTATAAATAAGCTTAAAGTTGCTAATAGCGTTAGCAAGATTGCTAAAATAGTTACCAATTCTGATGCCGAGCCTGTAAGCTCATATAATCGATTCAATTCGATAGCAGGATTTGCAGCCATCATACCAGTATTTTCATTGATACTTCGTCCAAAATTTAAAGATTGAATATTCGTACCTTTAAAGGATAATAAAACTGAAGTGATTTGTCCTTCCTTGTCTTTTAAAGATCTATTGTCTATACAAGGAATATCCTGCGTATGTGCAGGATGGCCTTCTTCATCTTCAACTGGATGCATTGCCCAATAGCTTGAAATAGATACAAAAATAAGTCGATCTAAAACGCCCCCAGTTTGTTTTAAAATTCCTGTTACCTGAAATTGCTGATCATGGCTATGAGTCATATCTCCATCTGTAACCAATCCATGACCTGATAAAAATTCAGAACCTAATGCTAATTTCAATTCCTTTGCAACGGCAGACCCTATCACAGCATCCAGATCCTTTTTAAAATATGCACCACTATTTAATTCCAAATTAAACCAAGGAAAATATTCAAGGGTTGTCCCGACTATTCGATATCCATTAAATTGGTCTCCCAATGCTAATGGTATGGCTGCTTTAATAATTGGATGTTCTGGATTTAGAAAAACCCTTGCTTCCTTCAAATCAATATTGCCCGTAGGTGCATCAATATGAAACAAATTGCATAATACGGTTTGTAAAGGACTTCCTTTTGCACAAAGTATCAAATCTACATCATCCAGGTTCTTCTCAAAATGATCTTTAAATTGAATATCTATTAATAAGGTAATTGTAATTAGTCCTGCGGCAATAGCAATCAATAAAATGTTAAAAAAAAACCGCAATGGCTTTGTGATTAAATTTCTCCAGGCGATATAAAATCCGTTCATGACAATTGCACTTGATGATTCACTAATTTTTTCAAGCGCAAATCATGCGTCACGATAACCAAACTTGCATGCATCGATTTTGCATGTTCCAACATAATATTAGCGATTAAATCTGCATGATAATCATCCAGTGCAGAGGTAGGTTCATCTGCTAAGATAATCTTGGGTTTATGAATTAAAGCCCTCGCAAAATTTAAGCGTTGAAGTTCTCCCTGGGATAAACTTTGAATATTTTGATTTACCAAACCAAGAATTCCAAGTTGATTCAACAACTCACAAATGAAATCCAAATTTTTTATTGCACCGCCAAGGGTTTGAAATAAAAGTAAATTGTCTAAAACATTTAAGGAAGATATAAAATGAGATTTTTGCAAAACTACACCAATATTTTTTGCTCTGAATAAATCCATTGCAGAAGCACTCAATTTTGTAATATCCGTATCTTGAATTTGTATTAAACCATTTTGAGATTTCAATAAACCACACATCAAATGTAACCAGGTTGATTTGCCACATCCTGAAGGGCCTAAGAGTAAAAGGGATTCTCCAGATTGACAAAGTATTTCAGGAAACTCAAAAACCCGGGTTGAATTATAACTATACTTTATGTCACTTGCTTTTAACATGCTTTCATGGATCTATAAAACTAAAATAGCTGCTCTTAAATTTGAGCAGCTATTTTATGAATATAAATTTTAAAATTTATTAATCCTTTAACCATTTTCTTGAAATTTTATCTTTTCCTGATTGAATTTTTACAAAATAAATGCCTTTTGCATATTGTGCCACGGGTAATTGAAATTGAGTTGCTCCATACTTTAAGTTAGCACTGTAAATTTCTGTTCCAAACAAATTTGTAATACTTAATTTAGGGGAAGTAGATAAAGATTGTGTCCACTGTAAATTCAATATTTCTTTTACTGGGTTAGGATAAATGCTAAATTGGGAAAAATCGGATACGTCCTTATTTGCAGTTAATGCATCAAATTTTGTTCCGCTATTCAATACTTCTTTATTTGCTACATCCTGAATCCATGCTAAAATATAGACCTGATTTTCAATCCAACTTGGCGGTATGGAAAGAGTATATGCTTTATTGACAGATGAACCTGACCCAGCTAACTGAATATCATCCCCATCAGAAGCACTTAAAAAATCTCTAAATACATTATAATGTATTTTTTCACCATTTGGAGATGCATAATTGAGTTCCTTTTCTAAAGCTACAACATATAATTTATAGGTACCGGATGGTTTTGTACCTAAAGTCTTAATTTCCAAACTCACATTCCTGTTTGTAGTACCTGTTTCCGTTACTTTGACTTCGATTGGAGATAATTTATTCAATTCTGCATTTAAATTCGCAGCCGTCACGGATCCTGCAGATTTTTTTGTCAATCCGTTTATAACCACGGTGGGTGTGCCATTGATACCATAAAAATTGCTTCTTTGAGCGTTATCTGTTGGGTTTGCCTGATATAACAAACAATTTGAATATGGAATTGGAGGATGGACAGTCATGTGGTGATATTGGTTCTTATAATTAGCCAATAATGCATAAAATCCAGGATTGGAACCAGCACAAATACCACATCTTGAATTTGTAAAATGCTCCAGAAAAATATAGCGTTTTGCCTGCGTGTAGGCCTGTCCAATAAATAATATTAAGCTTAATAATAGTAAAGTTTTCTTCATAGCTTCCTGTTTTACAAAATTTAAGGCAATATTAATCTAAAACGATTGAAAATCAGGAATGTTTAGTCAAATTTGAAAGTAAAATAGAAAATTTAACAATAAATCAACTTTAGCTAATTTAAAGGACTCCAAAATTCATTACCTAAAGGTAATAAACGGGCTTAATGACTCAATTGAGATTCCACCGGATAATCCTGAGCCGGCCTCCTTCCAGCCAAACTAAATACTCCCTGTTGACAGCAAAAGAATGGATGGCTTTACTTGAATTTATGATCAATGTTTCGACCTGGGTTTTTAAATCAGATTTCATAATTTGGTTGTCTTCTAGATAAAACAAAGCATCTCCAAAAATATCGATTTTCTCAATTTTAGGATTCAACCACCTTTTATCTTCAAACAATAAATTATTAAAACGGATGATGCCGATTCCTGTTCGTAATAAATATAAATAGGAATTATGATGCTTTAATTGCGATTGAATCCTAACATCTTGTCTTCGATCATCATTTATGGGATCAGAATAAATTATTTTTTGGTCCTGATAATTTTTCAATTTCAATACATTATTAGAAAATAAACCGATAACATCGGTAGAAAATTGGCAAACAGCACTTTCAAGGTTTAATTCAGGTTCTTCATAAGATCCTATAATACTAAGGCTTTCATCCAATAATACGATTTTATAATCTCCGGGATAAAACAAAATACATTTAAAGGGATCACTTACATCCATTAAAGCCTGATCCCAACCCCTGTTAAAACTAATTTTTTTCAATACGTTCAGGTTCATATTGCATTTTGCAATGCTTTTCTCAGTATCATTTACTAAATATAAATTATTAAGTGGATCAAGATAAATTTCATTTGCTTGAAATACCGTATCCAGGATTAATTCATATTGTTGTTGCGCATACAAATGAGATGCAGTAAAAAAAAGGATAAAATAATTAAGGATAAATTTTCCCATGTTCGTTTTGATAAAATTGAAGCTCAAGAACTCCATTTTTTAAAATACCAAAAGATTGAAAGCTAATCCAATCGCCCAAATTGATATACCTCGATGTTCCATTTTTTAAAGTAAAATCTATGGGTAGATGTCGATGTCCAAATACAAAATAATCAAAATATTTTTCTTGTAGTTTAAATTCTGCATATTGAATCAGCCATTCTTTTTCGGAACCTAAAAAAAATTGAACCGGATCCTGAGCTTCCCGACTTTTAGAGCTGAAATAGTCTGCCAACCCAATCCCAAGATCAGGATGCAGCCACTGAAAAAGCTTTTGCGCAAATGGATTTGAAAACAATTTTTTTAAACGTTTGTAACCATAATCACCAGGGCCAAGGCCATCACCATGACCTATCATAAATTTTTTACCTTGGATTTCAACTTCTATAGGTTTGTGGTAAATGGGGATCTCAAGTTCTTTTTGGAGATAATCAAACATCCATAAATCATGGTTACCCGTAAAATAATACACTGGGATTCCGGCGTCCTTTAACTCGGCAAGTTTACCAAGGATCCTTATAAATCCACGAGGAACAACTTTTTTATAATCAAACCAGAAATCAAAAACATCACCTACCAAATATAAGGCATCCATATCTGATTTATAGGTATTGATCCAATTTACAATGCGTTTTTCACGATCAAAAGTTTGAACTCTACCGGCAGAACCGAGATGAAAATCAGAAGCAAAATAAACAGCGCTCAAATTCTGGCTTATGAAGGATCTACAAAACGAGAATCAGCTTCCATAATGGATCCGCAATTTGGACAGGTTCGCATTTTTTCAGAGCTGTAAAATTCCTTAAAACGAGGGATAAAATCCTTTTCAATATTAGTCAATGGGAAATAAGTATCATGTAACTTGGTATTGCAGTTATCACAAAACCACATTAATCCATCATGCTCGCCTTTTTTGCGTTTTGCTTCGATAACCAATCCAATGGTTCCGGCTGGTCGCATGGGTGAATGTGGTGTATTCGCCGGCAATAAGAAAATTTCTCCTTCTTTTATTGGAATGTCCACAGCTTTCCCTTCCTCTTGAATTCTCACATTAATATCACCTTCTAATTGGAAATACCATTCTTCTGTTTCATTGTAATGATAATCCTTTCGCGCATTTGGACCCGCCACGACCATCACAATAAAATCATCTGCATCCTGATACAAATTGCGATTCCCTACAGGAGGCTTTAATTCAGCTCTATGTTCTTCCACCCATTTGTGGATGTTAAAAGGTCTACGAACGGCCATAATACGAATTTTAGATAAAGGTATTGAAATCTCAAGAATTGAGATAAAAATAACGAATATCAAATTGAAATGGCAAAAAATATGAAAAACGATCGCCTAAACGCAAAATAAAATAGCAGTCCAAGGAATCAAACAAATTCAGCAAAAATTTACGGTACGCTACCAATCTTGTCTAATTTAAATTCGAAGCAATCAAAATTCTTATCTTGACTTATATTAAAAATCTATATCCATTGCTATGGCTTCAAAATTTAGCAATTTTCATTCATCTTTGCAAAAATTTTTATTATAATGAATACATTTTTGAATTCATCCCTTATATTAACATGTTTATTTTTGCAGAGTAATTTAAAATGTCAATTACTGGTCACTCCATTTGAAAAAAACAACCGGCAATCAACGAATTACTATGAATGCATCGCTTTTTATAAAAATCTTGAAAAATCTTCTAAACTCATAAAAGTTTATGAGTCTGGTGCTTCAGATGTCTCCTATCCGATTCATACCGTTATTATAAGTACCAATAAAGAATTTGATCCACAAAAAACCAGAAGGTCTGGAAAAGCTGTTTTACTAATTAATAATGGCATTCATCCTGGGGAACCAGATGGAATTGATGCTAGTATGATTTTCGCCCGGGAATTGATAAATGATCCATTCTATCGAAAAATATTGGACCATTTAACAATTGTAATTATACCCATTTACAATGTTGGAGGAAGTTTATTAAGAAATAAACATAGTCGTGCCAATCAAAATGGACCAGAAGAATATGGTTTTCGAGGAAATTCGCAAAACCTTGATCTGAATCGCGATTTTATTAAATGTGATTCTAAAAATGCAGAAACTTTTACAAAATTATTTCAATTTTGGAATCCTGATGTTTTTCTGGAAACCCATACTTCTGATGGTGCTGATTACCCTTATTCAATGACTTTGATCAGCTCTCAACGACATAAAATGCAATCTGATTTAGGGAATTATATGTATACTAAATTTTTACCCAATTTTTTAAGTGAAATGAAAGACAATGGCTTGGAAGTCTGCCCATATGTAATGGTAAAAGAGGATCCAATCAATGGAATTTATGACTTTTTAGATCTTCCAAGGTATTCCACAGGTTATGCTTCATTATTTCATACAATATCGTTTATGAGTGAATCTCATATGCTTAAATCATACGATGTAAGGGTGAATTCACAAAAGAAATTAATAAAAAGTTTAGCTTCCTTAACCGCCCTTAAAAAAACTGAAATCCTGGAATTCAGAAAACTTGCCCGAATAAAATTAAGAGATCAAAAATTAATATCCCTTAATTGGATATTACAGTCAGATCAATTCGATAGTTTAAATTTTCGAGGATACAAGCAAGATACTTTTACAAGTGAAGTTACCGGATTGGCTCGATATAAATATAACCCTTCGAAATTATATGAAAAGAAAATTCCTTATTACAATGTATTTAAATCAAATCTTAAAATTGAAAAACCTGATGCTTATGTAATTCCAGCAGCTTATACTCAAATCATTGAGCGCTTAAAATGGAATGGTGTGCGTATGCAGCCACTTCAAAAAGATAGTTTAGTAGAAGCTGAATATTATAGAATCATCCATTATAATTCCCCGCAAACTCCATACGAAAACCATTACTTACATGCTCAAGTAAATGTCGATACTGTTCACATGAAAAAACTATATTTCAAAGGTGATTATATCATACCAACAGATCAAGATGCCGTCAGATATATTGTTGAAACACTAGAACCGCATGCACCCGACTCTTATTTTGCCTGGAATTTTTTTGACGGTATTTTACAACGTAAAGAATATTTCTCAGATTATTTATTTGAAGATGTTGCCCCGGATTTGCTAAAGAATAATCTTCCATTGAAAACGGAATTTGAAAAAAAGAAAAAAGAGGATCCTGAATTTTCAAAAGATGCAAATGAAATGCTCCATTTCATTTATTCCAAGTCCATGTATAGTGAAGCTGGATATATGATTTACCCTGTGGCCCGATGGTTTTCTAAAATGAAACATTCTTTAAAATGACATTAATTTTTGCTTTCATATAGGATATTACTTGTTTTAATTTTTCAATTAACTTATTATATAATCTTGTTTTTCAGCTACTTAGCTTCATTACTTGTAAAATAAACTAGAATTTTTGCAGTGGCTGGTTATCTTTGCCACGCCTAAATCAATTTATTTATGGGTCGTATTTTTGAAGTTAGAAAACATAAGATGTTTGCTCGTTATGCTAAAATGAGTAAGCAATTCTCAAGAGTAAGCAAGGAAGTGTTTATGGCTGTGAAAGCAGCTGGGCCCAATCCAGATAATAATTCCCGTCTCCGCGCGGCAATTCAGAATGCTAAGTCATTCAATATGCCGAAAGATAGACTCGATGCAGCTATTAAAAAAGCTTCGTCCAAAGATGAAAAAGATCTTGAAATTATGACCTATGAAGGATATGGTCCTTATGGCATTGCCGTACTTGTTGAAACCGCTACAGATAATCCAACAAGAACCGTAGCAAACATCCGGATGTATTTCAATAAATATGGAGGAAGCCTTGGCACCAGTGGTGCAGTGGAATACTTATTTGAACATAAATGTAATTTCAGAATTCGAAAAACCGCCACGATCGATCCTGAATCGTTAGAATTAGATTTGATTGATGCGGGTTGTGAAGAGCTCTCTGTGGATGGTGATGAAATTATAATTTATGGCCCTTTTGATTCCTTTGGTAGCATGCAGCAATATTTTGAAGCACATGAAATTGAGATTATAGCTTCTGGATTTGACAGAATCCCTACTGCTACAAAAAAATTAACTCCAGAACAAGAAGAAGAAGTCAATAAAATGTTAGATAAAATTGAAGAAGATGAAGATGTACAAAATGTTTACAGCACCATCGAATAAATAGTTTTCTGATCTTATGACTACCGGTATTCCATCTTTTATTCAAGTATTTTTTTACGATGGAAAATTTCATAAATTGTTTCTGGTATTATTTTCCTTTCTATTATATGTTAACACTTTAGGGCATGAATTTGTATTGGATGATGGAATTGTTATAACAGAAAATAAATTTGTAAAATCTGGAATATCTGGTATCTCAAATATCCTAACAAAGGATTCATTTTACGGATTTTTTAAAAAAGAAGGAAAAGAAAAACTTGTTGCTGGTGGGCGATACCGACCGATGAGTTTAATATTTTTTGCAATTTTATATCAACTTTTCGGAGAAGATTCACAAATCTTTCATTTTTTTTCTATTCTGGCTTATGGTTTATTAGGCTTGATTATATATAGTACTTTAAAATCATTACTAAAAAATTATGATCCAAGTTTCGGAATGCCATTGGCATTTGTGACCAGTCTAATTTTTATTGCACATCCAATACATACAGAATGCGTTGCTAATATTAAAGGCCTTGATGAAATTTTAGCACTTCTGTTTTCTATGCTTTCCTTTTATTTTTCTTTGCGATATTTTGATTCCCAAAAACTTACAGATCTTCTATTTTCAGGAGCGCTATTGCTTTTTGGATTGCTTTCAAAAGAAAATGCAATTTCCTATGTTTTCATTATCCCGTGTGCTTCTTATTTGATTTATAAACAAAAAAACAAATCCCTGTTTTGGCTGTCTGCAAGTCTATGTTTAGCAACCATAATATTTGTCATTATGAGGTCAAATATCCTTGGGTTTAATCCATTTTCAACAGTATCTAAAGAACTTATGAATAATCCGTTTTTGAAATATCAAAATGGGATTGCCACTCCAATGGATTTTGGAGAAAAATTTGGAATTATTGGTTATACTTTATATGAATATATTCGTTTATTATTTTTTCCACATCCTCTTACGCATGATTACTACCCAAAACAAATTCCAACTTTAGGCCTCTGGTCAATTCAATCGATATTGTGTTATCTATGCTATAGTATAATTCTATTTTATGCTTGGATTAAAAGAAATATAAATCCTGAGATTACTATTTCTGCATTATGTTTCATGCTGCCCTTAGGTTTGGTTTCAAATATTTTATTTCCTATTGGCACAAATATGGGTGAACGATTTTTATTTATGCCATCCCTTGGATTTAGTATCTTTATAAGTTATCTATTATTTAAATATTTTCGTTTAAAATTAAATATAATTTTTTATATACTTTGTCCATTAATTCTAGGATACGCTATTAAAACCTTCGTTAGAAATCCAGCATGGCATGATAACGAAACTTTATTTAAAACGGATGCTAAAACTTCTGTAAACAGCGCTAAAATTCATAATGGTATCGCAGGAATTTTATTAGAAAAAGTACCTGAGATGAAGGATACTGCAGCGATTCGATCGATTACAAATATCGCTAAAAAAGAATTAGACATAGCCCTTAAAATTCATCCTCTTTATATGGAAGCGAACTTACAATTAGGGAATGTGTATTTCTTTAATAAAAATTATGATGAAGCGATTCTGCAATACAATAAAGTTTTAAAGAGCCTTCCGGAAGATGAAGACGCATTTAAAAATTTACAATATGCCTTAAGGGAAAAAGGCAGGCAAATAGCTATGTTAACAGGCAATGTTCCATTGGCTAAAGATTATCTTAAACAATCCTTGGGCATGAACCCAGATGATCTAGAAGCTACGATGCTTATGGGAATAGCAGAAGGCTCTACGGGTAATACGGAGGAAGCAATAAAATATTTTCGAAAAGTATTAGTGAAAGAACCTAAAAATGCACAAGCATATTTCAATTTAGGTATTACTTATAAAAATGCAAATCAAATTACCAAATCAGATTCATTTTTTAATCAGGCATTTATATTGGATTCGAAGATTTATGAAAAAAACGGAGCAGATAAAAAATGAAAAACATTTTAATTACTATCCTTTTCTTTTGCTTTTTGAATTTATCATATGGTCAACAAAATGGTCAAAAAGCATGGGTAGATAGTGTCTTAAATAAGCTCTCGGTAGAGCAAAAATTAGGTCAGTTATTCGTAATCCGATCCTTTGCTACGAATACAGACGAATCCCTCCAAAATATTCTTTCCTTGATTCAAAATTATCATGTGGGAGGTGTTTGTTTCTTTAAAGGGACCATTCCAAAAATGATAGAATTAAATAATTTATATCAATCTAATGCTAGCATTCCGCTACTCATGAGTATGGATGCAGAATGGGGATTAGGGATGCGAATGCTAGACGGATTTTCATTTCCAAAACAAATGAGCCTTGGTGCCATTCAAGACAACCAGTTAGTTTATAAAATGGGAAAAGAAATGGGTTATCAATTGAAAAGCGTTGGAATCCATATGAATTATGCACCCGTTCTAGACATCAATAATAATATCAATAATCCGGTGATCAATGAGCGTTCCTTTGGCTCCAATCGAAAACAAGTTCTTGCCAAATCGTTTGCTTTAATGCAAGGTATGCAAGATGCTGGTGTACTTGCATCTTTAAAACATTTTCCAGGGCATGGAGATACAGAAATTGATTCCCATCATGATTTGCCAACTTTAAGTTATTCAAAAAAGAGAATTGATAGTCTTGAGATGTTTCCTTTTAAAGGCATTTTAAACTTTAATCCGGCATCTATCATGGTTGGACATTTAAATATCCCTTCCCTTGATTCTTCAAGCCAATTGCCCGCCACCTTATCGAAACGAATCATTATAGATTATTTAAGAAATTCCCTTGGCTATCAAGGATTAATTATTACGGATGCATTAGAAATGAAAGGCATTACAAAAACATTTTCAACGGGTGAAATTGCAATCAAAGCGTTTCAGGCAGGCAATGATATACTTTTATTAAGTGAAAATGTACCAGAAGCTGTTGCAGCATTAAAACAAGCCTTAGTAGATCAGTTGATTTCTGAAACAGAATTAAATGAAAAAGTTACCCGCATTTTGATTGCAAAATATAAAGTTGGTTTACATCATTTGAAACCGATTCTATTGGATACCCTGGGTCTCAAAATGTCTACTCGCAGATCGAAAGTATTGAAAGAACAAATTTTTAAAAAAGCAATCACATTAGCCCGGGATCCTAATAAACTGGTTCCAATACAAAAAATTCCATCCAATATTATTTCTTTAAATTTGAATGCCCCACTGAATAATATTTATCAAAAAAGATTACAGGATTATACCAATGTAAATACCTATTCTATTAATACTTTACAAGAACTTACGCCTGAAATAGAAAATGCACTTCAGAATTCCGAGCTCATCCTTATTTCAGTACACAAGTTAAATTATCTGGCAGCAAAAAACTATGGATTAAATTTAGAACTCATACAAAAGCTCAATTCCATATTAGTTTATAAAAAAAATATTATTAATTTTTTTGGTTGTCCGTATGCGAGTATGTATTTTCCTACTTCAAGTAGTATGCTGCTCCTGTATGAAGATAATGATTTTACACAGGATTTAGCAGCGCAATTATTATTTGGTGCAGATGCAATTCTTGGAAATTCTCCAATTACAGCAGGAATGTATTTAACAGAAGGCAAAGGAATCCATAGACCTTCCTTATCAAGAATTGGATTTAGCTTTCCCGAATCTCAAGGAATGAATATGGATACCCTTCAGAAAATTGACAGTATTGCGTATGAATTAATTTTTAATAAAGCTGCACCTGGTTGTCAGGTTGTTGTAATTAAAAATCAACAGGTAGTTTTTAGAAAGGCGTACGGATATTTTACGTATGATTCGGTTCAAACCGTTGAAAATCAAACTATGTATGACGTTGCTTCACTAACTAAAATTATCTGCAGTGCACCTATTTTAATGATATTGAATGATCGCAATCTAATTCAATTTCAATCGACTTTTTCGCGCTATTTACCTGAATTTTCAACCAGCAATAAATCTGATTTAAGTATTAAAGATTTCATGTTGCATCAAGGTAAGTTAGTATCCTGGATACCATTTTACAAATCAACTTTAACACAGCCTGATTCCATAAATCGTTTCAATCCATCCTATTATAGCACAAGCCCTTCCCTAAAATTTAATATTCCTGTCTGTGATAGTTTTTATCTGCTTTCAAGTTTTAGAGATTCTATTTTTACAAAAATCCTGGAATCTAATCGTTTAAATGAGAAAAAATATTTATATTCTGATATCGGTTTTTACTTTTTGCCTAAACTTATTTTGAAGCAAACCAAGCAAAGTTTTGAGAATTTCTATTTGCGAAATTTAATAATTCCAATAGGATTGCGTTTTACTACGTTTAATCCACTATTCCATCATTTTGAAAAAAATCAAATTGCACCAACTGAAATAGACAACTATTTTAGACATCGTGAAATAAGAGCCTACGTTCATGATATGGGTGCTGCCATGTTAGGTGGTGTAAGTGGACATGCAGGTGTATTTTCTACAGCTACCGAGGTTGCAATGATCTTGCAATTATTTTTAAATAAGGGAAATTACGGCGGCATTGAATATATAACGGCCGGCACGGTTTCAAAATGTATTGAACGCGATCCTGAATTCTCCAGAAGAGCATTGCTTTTTGATATGCCTGAATTGCAAGAAACGGACTTGCCTTATGTTTCCAGATTTGCATCTAAAAAAACATTTGGTCACCAGGGATTTACGGGTACTTGTGCCTGGGCAGATCCAGAAAATCAACTTATATTTGTTTTTTTATCCAATCGTACCTATCAAGATTCAAAATCGAATTTATTACATAAAAACAGATATAGAACAAAAATTCAGGACCTTATATATCGTTCTATTGAAAGTACTAAAAATAAGAGCTTAAACTAAACGGAGATTCTTGTTTAGATATTCCTAATAAATTGAATTGTAATCCAATAAAATCAAATGTTTCTCATCGCTAAAATTTCTTACAGATATTTGTTTGGAAAGAAATCTTCCCAGGCGATTCATTGGATATCTGGTATATCTATAATTGGTATTTCTGTGGGAACTGCCGCTTTGATCTTAGTACTTTCCGTGTTTAATGGCTTTGAGGGTTTATTATCTGGATTATTTAGTAAATACAATCCAGATATAAAAATTATTTCAAAACTTGGAAAAACGTTTCCTGAGGACCCTGAAATAATAAAGAAACTACATCAGATTCCAGGGGTTCTATTGGTAAGTCGCACACTAGAAGAAGTTGCTATGTTTCAATATGGAGATGCTCAGGAATTTGGAATTTTAAAAGGGGTAGATTCAAACTATGTAATTGTCTGTGCTGCAAATTCTGCTGTGTTAGAAGGTGCATTTGTTCCTGAAAAAGAAGGAGTTCCTTTAGCCAATATAGGCATTGGAATTCGCAATAAATTAGGCGTAAATCTAGAAAATTTTGAAGAAGCTGTAAATGTATTTGTACCCAATCATGAAGAAGCTATCAGTATTGCGAATTTTCCAAAAAAATATCCATTACAAGCGCAATCTGTTTATACATTTCATCAAGAAGCAGATTACTCAAATATAATTACTGGATTATCAGCGGTCCGGTTTATTCTCAACAAACCAAGTCAATTAAGTTCTATAGAAATTAAAATAGATCCAAAGGCTTCTTTCAAATCCATCGTGTTGGAAATTGAAAAAACGGTAGGCTCTAAATATGTAATCAAAGACCGGTATAAACAAGATGAGGCTTTCCTTAAAATTATGAAGCTTGAAAAATGGTTATTTTATGCCTTATTTTGTTTAACCTTACTTTTAGTTTCTTTTACGGTGGTTGGTGCGCTTTGGATGATCGTTTTAGAAAAACGGATGGATATTTCTGTATTAAAATCCATGGGAATGACAGACTTAAAAGCAAAACAAATCTTTATACAACTTGGCCTTTTAATTTGTTGGTTTGGACTTTTATTTGGGTATGTTCTTGCTGGCTTATTTTATTTTTTACAAAAGCAATATGAGATTATCGGTGTACCAGAAGATTTTATGGTAGATAGTTATCCTATAGAGATGCATTTTATTGACTTTTTATTGGTAGGCATTACGGTTATGATTATCGGTTTGCTTGCCTCTTTTTTACCTGCAAAAAAGGTAAACGAAATTTTACCCATATTCAGAGAAGAATAAATTCGTTAAATTTGCGGCGCATGGAAGTATGGGAACTTGAATTTGAATGGCTTAGAATCCGACATTTTGTTAAAAACAAGATCGGCCGAGATGAATTGCCAGACTTAAATGTTGTTCTTATCATGATTGGGATACAAGAATTGGGCATTCTTAAGACTGGAAGGCTTACAAAAGAAGAAAAAACTGATTTAATGCATATTGCATCATGCCGATTATTAAGTCTGGATGGGTATTATGAATTTCTAGGAAATGATCAGGACGGCTGGCCCCATTTTCAAATGGTAAAACCATTTCGGATAAAAGGTGTTAAGGAACAAGAACAATATTTAAAAGAAAAAATAATACAATATTTTAAAACTGAATTTCCATTAGAATTTAATCACATAAACGCATGAAAAATCTAATCTTACTATTAATTCTTTCCTTGAGTTTTTTAACTTCTTGTAGCAAGATGAGCTCCAAAGAAACGATTGTACTTATTGAAACCCCACTGGGAAATATGAAAGCAAAGCTTTACAATAGTACACCAAAACACAAAGAGAATTTTATTAAATTAATCAAAGAAGGTTATTATGATGGATTATTATTTCATAGAGTAATTAAGAATTTTATGGCACAGGGGGGCGATCCATTTTCAAAAGACGCGCCTCCTGGTATCATGTTAGGCTCTGGAGGCCCTACAACAAAAATTCCAGCAGAAATAGGAAAATTTCATTTTAAAGGTGCTCTAGCAGCGGCCAGGCTTGGAAATCAATCCAATCCAAATAAAGAATCTTCAGGCTCCCAATTTTATATTGTACAAGGTCAAAAAGTGAATGCCTCACAATTAAATATGATGACAAACGGAAAGCAAATAAAATATACGAATGAAGAAATAAAAAAATATGAAACATTAGGGGGTGCGCCGTTTCTAGATGGTGACTATACTGTATTTGGCGAATTGATTGAAGGCTTACAAATAATTGATATTATTTGTAATGCCGAATGCGATCAATACAACCGGCCTGTTAAAGATATTAAAATGAAACTTAGCATATTATAAATATTTTTCTTTTTATAAATTAATAAAACCTATGAACCGCATCTACCTATTCGCATTTTGTATTATTTTATTGAATTCATGTACTTCCCGATTCGTTAAGTTTACCTCTGAATCGATTCAAATTAAATTACCGTCCAAAGCAATTTTTAATAATTTATCTGAAGATGCAGATAGGTTTGAATGGGATTTCGGCGATGGATCAAAATCAAGTGAAAAAAATCCTAAACATTTGTATTCTAAATCTGGGATTTACCAAGTAAATTTAAAATCATTTAAAGGAAAAAATATGCAAAGCTTTCAACAAAAAATTGAAGTACTTCCACCGGATGGATGTTATATTGTAATTGAAACTCCCTTAGGAAATATGATTGCGAAATTGTACGATCAAACACCCTTACACCGGGATAATTTTGTTAAACATGCTGAACTTGGGTTTTACAATGATTTATTATTTCATCGGGTGATCAATGGTTTTATGATTCAAGGGGGGGATCCAAATTCTAAAGCAGCTACTGCTGGATCATTACTCGGTAGTGGCGGACCAGGATATACCATTCCCGCTGAATTTAATGCAGCATTTGTACATAAAAAAGGAGCTATTGCTGCTGCGCGCACTGGAGATCAAGTAAACCCAAAGAAAGAATCTTCCGGATCTCAATTTTATATAGTGCAAGGAGGTATTCAAACGGATCAAGCTTTGAATCAAATGGAAGACCGCAAAGGAATTAAATATACAGAGGAGCAACGAAAAGCATATAAAACGCTCGGTGGAACACCATTCCTGGATATGGATTATACAGTGTTTGGTGAAGTTATTGAAGGCCTTGATATTATCGATAAAATTGCAAGCGTAAAAACAGAACGAGGTGATCGGCCAAGTGAAAACGTAAGTATGAAAATTCGGGCACTCCATTAATTATTATTAATAAATCTATATTTAATGATCGATTTGGTCAGTAGCATTAAATAAAAATTAGAATCCTTTATTATTTCCCAAAACCCACCGTAGTGATATTATAACATTGAATAAATTAAGTCTAAGCCATATAGCATTATTTATAGTTGCATTAATTTATGGGGCTAATTATAGTATCGCTAAAATCTTAATGGATCCAGGTTGGATTCAACCAAATGCATTTATATTATTAAGGGTTTTAAGTGCTGCTTTTTTATTTTGGCTATTTGCCAAATCCCATAAACAAATTGACCCAGCAGATTATAATTCATTTATAATTTGTGCTATTTGTGGGGTTGCAGGGAATCAATTGTTGTTTTTTAATGGTTTAAAAATGACATCTCCGTTACACGCTGCTCTCATTATGGTTTGTACGCCGATCCTTGTCTTGCTTATTAAATCTATCAAAGGAGATCAACTTACCAAATTGCAATGGGCTGGATGTATAATTGGCTTATTTGGGGCAATCTTTTTAATTTTATCAGGCTCACAAACATCTGTTAAAAATGCTTCCTTAGCAGGGGATATTATGGTCCTGTTGAATGCCATATTATATAGCATTTATTTACTTAAAGTACCTGCATTGATTGAAAAATACAATGCATTCTCTGTGATGAAATGGATTTTTTTAATCGCTTTAGTTCCCGTTTTAATTTTTGGTGCCCTGGAATTACCTCAAATTCATTTTAATTCGTTTGAATTGCCGGAATGGTCTGCATTTCTATTTGTTCTCATTGCAACCACATTTGTTGCTTATGCACTAAACGCATATGCACTTGAAAACAGCAATGCAGAATTGGTTAGTCATTATATTTATTTACAGCCTTTATTGGCGACTTTTATTGCTATCGGACTTAAGAAAGATGTAATCACTTTTAATCATGTTAGCTCCGGGTTGCTCATTTTTATCGGATTATACATGAGTAGTCAAAATAAAAACTAAATAATTTAAAATATTTTCAATTTGGTTTTAACCAATGAAAATTAAGGAGTTACACAATCGCCTAATACACATTCATAAAGTATCATACGTATAAATAATTGTAAATCTTATCATTAGTAAGATGAGAATAATTAATAATACGTTGGATGAATTTGAAAAAAGAATTTGCTTTCGGCGCATTTTTGAAATTTTGTTTTACTTTTACAACGCATTTAATAATCCACTGAGGAAGGTATGCCGAAAAGAACGAAGCCGGATCATTTTCTCTCAAAACTTATCACAGAATTTGAAGAACAAGGACCAATCCTATCTATGGATCATTGGGAGGAAAAATCATATCTCCGATTGATTCAACACTATGAAAAACAATGCCAATTTGATAAAGCATTAGATGTTACAAGTCTTGCCTTAAGACTTTACCAGTTTAAACCTGACTTCTATGTTATCAAAGCTAAATTATTGGTTTCGTCACAAAAGCCCTTGGCTGCTATTACCGTATTAGACCAAGCGTATACACTTGCCCCATTAGATATTGAGATTACTTTACTAAAGGCAAAGGCCTTTGCCCTGTCTCAACAATTTGATGATGGCCTCCGGATTATTTCCGATTTAAAATGCACATTCTCCAAAATCGATTTGACTGAAATATTATTGGTTGAAGCATTTATCTACGAAACAATGAAGGATTTTAACAAAATGTTTGACACATTGAGAGACGCATTAATTCTGAATCCAAATAATCATGAAGCTTTGGAACAGATTTGGGTTAGTGTGGAATTTTCTAAAAAATATGATGAAAGTGTCCGATTGCATCAGGACATCATTGATAAAAACCCTTATTCTTATTTGGCTTGGTATAATTTAGGGCATGCCTATTCGTGTCTTGGAGAATATGAAAAAGCAGTAGAAGCGCTGGAGTATTCATTTCTAATTAACTCCAATTTCGAACAAGGCTATTTGGATTGTGCAGAATTATGCCTTCAAATAAATATGCACGAAAAAGCATTGCGCTGTTATTTAGAAGCCAATGAAATGTTTGGACCCGATGCAGAACTGATCGTTTACATTGCAGAATGTTTGATTAAATTAAACCGTCACAAAGAAGCAAAAGTCAAACTACAAAAAGCAATTTATCACGATCCCTATAACGAAGAAATATTTTATTATCTCGGAGAATGTTATGGAGCTGAAGAAAATTGGAAAAAAGCAATTAAAGCATATCTTGAAGCGATTGATTTAGATGATCAAAGAGAAGAGTTTCATGCTGGAATCGCCATAGCCTATGAAAAAATTTCCAATTTTAAAAAAGCAGAATCTCATTACCGTAAATCTGCAAATTGTGGTTTAGAGCAAAGCCGATATTGGTGTATGTTTATTAGCTTTTTGTTATCTCAAAAGCAATTTGAAAAAGCAGAAAAAATTCTGATTCGGGCAGATAAATTTAGTTTTGGTGCTGATCTTCTATATTGTAGAGCGGCTTATTACTTTCTGACTGATTCCAGAGAGAATGCATTAGCAACCTTACAAGAAGCATTATCAGAAAATACAAAAGAACATGATGTTTTACTAAAGCTTATTCCTGAAATCATGGATGATCGAGAAGTCATGAGTATGATTCGCTATTTTTCTGTTGAAAACGAATAAATTTAATAGACTGCATTTACCTGCACTCCTGACTATTCATTTATAAACTGATTTTTAGAACTTTGTAATTTTTTACTGTTCTGATGAATTAGACATTCTAAGTTTTAAACTAGCGTATTTGGAAATTTGAATCCTGCTTTAGTGAATTCAAGCTATTTGAATTAATGTCTCATTAAATTCTTGTTGTTCCTTTATTTTAATAGTATTTCTTTTGCACGTTCTGAATACCAAATTTTAGATTTGCTTTTATATCTATACATTAGAAAGACATGACTGAATAAGAATTCTGCATTCTTTAGAGCCTATCATATTCATAAAAAACCGGAAGTATTGAATTCTTAAAATCTATCAAGAATTTTTGAAAGATTGAGTTGATCCGGGAAATGAGATCAAATTTTTATTGTGTTTTAATTTTAAGGACATTGCCAATCCTTAATACCTGACTTAAATCCACTTGATTCCAGGATATTAGATCTTCAATATTTACTTTATAATTTTCAGCAATTTCAGAAATTGATTCTCTTGATTTAACGATGTGATATTGATACTCAAACGCATTCGTTGTTGACACAGAGGGAAGTTCTCGAATATCTTTAACCGAATTGGATTCAAATTCAAGACTCCTTGTATTCGCTTGTTGTAATGCAATATTGTCAGGAGCAAAAATAAAAGGTCTGTTAAAAGAAATAATTTCATGATCAAGTAATCCATCTCCTGATAATAAAATTCTAGCTTCATCTAAAAAACTATTCTTTTTATTCTGAAACATGTAGTAATCAATAAATTCTACCATTAAACTATCTGGAAGACTTACAGAAGAACCAAAACTCATGGTAGGAATAACCATTCTTTTATAAGAAGGATTTAAGCTCATAAAAATATCCTTCCGGATATTCGTTTTCTTAAATAAATCCTTGAGGCTTACTTCATTAAAAATTTTTGCAAAGGTTATCTTTTCAACAAACAGATCTTGATTTTTTGGCAAAATATCATGTTCCATATGAAATTGCATCATATAACTTACACCTATAAATGCTGGCACAAACAATTGTGTTTGCCTGGGCAAATATTTCTTAAGTCCCCAAAAATCAGTTGCATTTGAACTTTCTACTAAATCTTTAACCTTATATTCTCCACAATTGTATGCTGCAATTACTAAAGACCAATCATTGAACATAGTAAACAACAATTTAAAATAACGGGCTGCAGCATGCGTTGCTAAAACAGGATCCAATCGTTGGTCTACTTTATCATCTACTCTTAATTTTAAGATTCTTGCAGTTGCAGGCATTAATTGCCAAATTCCAGCAGCGCCCACATGTGATTTAGCATCTAATAAAAGAGCCGATTCAACAATCGTGATATATTTAAGATCTGTAGGTAGATTATACTCGTTAAAAATTTTATCAATTAATGGGAAGTAAATTTCTGTTCTTTTAAGAATTTCAAGCGTAGTTGCTTTATTTCTTCCAACAAAACGCTTTACCTGATCCAATACATCGTCTTCAATTTTTGTTGATACAAGGCATTCCATAGATTCTAATCTGGAACGAACTTCCTCTTCGTAATAACTAGGTTTGTTTAAAAATGAAGAGAGCAGAATATTACAGTCCAAATTCTGATAAGAACTTGCTTTATGACTAATCGTCATAAATAAGATAATACTGAAAATGGATAACAATTTGTTCATGGACAGAGTTTACTCTGATTTCCTTAAGCTTGAAGTCTGACAAATTTAAATATTAAATTAATATCAATGCTTAAAAGCTGAAGGATGACAAAGATACAGATAATAAATCTAAATAAAAGGTTAACAGCTTAAATACAATGTTAATACATATTATATAATATTTTAATGTGTATATAAACTGCTCTATATAAAGGGTAAATAGCCCAAATTTATTGTCAAAAAAAATTAGATTTTGTTAGGATTAACAAATAAAAGTACCGATTTCTTCAAATTTTACTCGGTTCTGGTCTCCATTTTGCTGATTTTTAATGTTGACTATACCTTGTTTTCTTTCTTCCTCTCCCAGAATGATCACAAACGGTATGGAAAGACTCTCAGCATAAGCAAATTGCTTCTTAATTTTTAAAGCTTCAGGGTATACATCAACAGAAATGCCCAAATCTCTTAGTTTTGTAGCAATTGCAAATGACATTTCCAAAGATGCATCATCCAGACTAATAAATAAAGCCCTAATAGGCTGATTAAGCTTCATTGGGAATAAATTAAGCTCATCCATCACATCATAAATCCTGTCTGCTCCAAAGGATATACCAACTCCAGAAACACCCGGCAAACCAAACACACCAGTCAAATTATCGTATCGACCTCCTCCTCCCAGACTGCCCATATTGAAGGATTGTGGAATGACTTCAAAAATACAACCTGTATAATAACTTAAACCTCTAGCCAAAGATGCTGAAAATTGAAGTTCATTAGAAAACGTATAGTCATTATTAAATGAAAATGCCTTTTTAAGTTCCAAGACTCCAGCCGAAGCCATTTCATTAAATGAAAACGATTCAATATTCGGACTTTTAATTATATCAAGTATCCATTGCGCTTTTAATTCTGAAATATTTAGTTTACACAATCCCTTTTTTACTTCTTCCTCCCCTACTTTATCTAACTTATCAAGTTCTACCGTCATACTCACAAATTGTTCACTGCAACCTGCTTCAACAGCAATTCCTTCTAAAATCTTTCGATGATTTATCAAAATTTTTACGGGTATATTAAGTAAACCAAATACCTTATCATAGATCTGCAATAACTCCGCTTCATACAGCAATGCATTAGAACCTACAACATCTGCATCGCATTGATAAAATTCACGATATCTACCCCTTTGCGGCCTGTCAGCCCTCCATACCGGTTGAATCTGATAGCGTTTAAATGGAAATGTAATCTGCTGTTGATGCATTGCTACAACTCTTGCAAAAGGAACGGTCAAATCATATCGCAAACCCTTTTCTGAGATCTCAGAAATTAATTTATTTGAGTTCTTTTCTTGGAGTAAATCTTCTGTTACATCTTTCAAATAATCACCACTATTCAGGATTTTAAATAATAGTTTATCGCCTTCATCCCCATATTTACCCGTCAAGGTCTCCAGGTTTTCCATTGCTGGTGTTTCCAGGGGTTGATATCCATAGGATACAAAAACGGATTCTATAGTTTCAAAAATATACTTTCGCCGCTTTGCCTGGAATGGTAAAAAGTCGCGAGTTCCTTTAGCTAATGATGGTTTTTTCATGTACAATTCTAATTGGTATTTTAAGTCTAATAAATTTAGAACTGCTTAAGAAAGCGAAGATCATTTTCGAAAAAATAGCGTATATCTGGAATTTTATAAAGTAGCATTGCTTGTCGTTCGATGCCCATACCAAATGCAAAACCTGAATACACATTAGAATCTATTCCACAGTTATCTAAAACTGCCGGATCAACCATTCCACATCCTAAAATTTCCAACCAACCTGTTCCTTTTGTAATCCTATGGTCTGTTTCGTCTTTTAAACCCCAATAAATATCCATTTCAGCAGAAGGTTCTGTAAATGGAAAATAAGATGGCCTCAATCGAATATTAACATTAGATCCATACATTTCCTTGGCAAAAAATAACAAAGTTTGTTTTAAATCAGCCATGGAAACCTTTTTATCAAGATATAGTCCCTCCACTTGATGAAATTGGCAGTGAGAACGGGCTGATATAGTTTCATTCCGATACACCCGACCTGGTGCTAAAATCCTAATAGGTGGTTGATTTTTAGTCATAAACCTAGATTGCACCGAAGAGGTATGGGTTCTTAGTAGTCTTTGCGCAAAATCCCTAACATAATAAGTATCCTGCATATCTCTTGCAGGATGGTCATCGGGGGTATTTAAAGCTGTAAAATTGTGCCAATCATCTTCAATTTCTCTGTCTTCTACAACTTCAAACCCAATCTTACTAAAAATGTCAACGATTCTATCCATTACGATAGAAATGGGATGTCTGGTACCTCCGGCGATATTAACTGGAGGAAGACTCCAATCTAGCTGATTATCAGTAGCATTTTGCTTGCCCTCTTTCAGGTGAATTTGTGCCGCATACTTAGATTCTGCCAATGATTTGGCTTCATTCACGAATTGACCATACTCCTTTTTTAACTCGTTTGGTACTTTTCCAATTTCGGAAAACAATGGTTTAATTCGATTTTTGGAGCCCAGAAATTGAAGCCTGAACTGTTCCAATGAGTCTTGATCCTCTATCTGAATAGACTTTATTTCATCGATTAGCCGTTTAATTTCTGCAAACCAGTCTTGCGACATTCTTTCTATTTTTGTTCGACAAAGGTATTTAGAAAAAACGGATTTTAAAGAACAGGCTCCACGAATGCAATCAACCCTCCCTTTTTATAGAAAACCAGAATTTTTAAATTCATTGTTTTGCTTTGGATTGCTTGTATTTGTGTTTGGTATCAATTGGTCATTAGCATTAGTTTCCAATAGTATCATTTTTTTAAGTGTCCTAATGATCTTAAAATATAACCCACAAAAACAAAGAATCGCATTCAACCTAAATATTTTAAAAGATCTGGATAAGGTCCTTAACACTCCTTTGCTATTGATATTCATTTGCATTTTTCTAAGTGTGTTTTTTTCGGGATTATGGTCAGAATCTATGAAAGACTGGGCTTGGTTTTCTCGCATGAAGTTGCCATTTATTTTACTTCCGTTCACATTCTTTATCCATGGCCGGTTAAATCAAATTCAATGGAAATGGATCGGGTATATTTTTGTGTTGACATCATTTTTTTTCTCCGCAAAAATCATGGTAGACTACTTCCAACATTTTAAAGAATATAATTTAGCCCTGTTAAAAGGAAAAACTATAGTGAATCATATTTCACATATACGCTTTAGTATGATGATTGCAATGAATACAATCCTTTGTTTACATTTATATTTAACAAATTCTCTTCAACAATTTAAATATGAAAAACTGGTATCCCTACTTTTATTTTTATATTTTTTTATTTTCAATCATATAATTTCAGTAAAAACGGGCATTCTAGGAATGTATCTCGCCTTGTTTGTTTATATCTGCCTATATTTTTATTATCAAAAATCTTATAAAAAAGGATTCACATTACTCGCTGGTATTCTCGTCTTAATTATTTTATCTTTTACATGTATTCCAAGTCTGCAAAATAAATTCTACTACACCATCTGGCAAATTGGTGAATGGCAACGTGGAAAATGGCTGCTCTATTCTGATTTGGAACGATTTGTATCCTGGCAAATGGGCATAGAAATGATAAAACAGAATCCTATACTTGGAAGTGGGATGGGTGATCTTTATCAAATGACTAAAGAGACTTATTTAGAATGCTTTGGTATGGATCACGGAAAGCTTCCACACAATCAATTTTTATTTAGTTGGGCCTTTACCGGACTCGCTGGAATGATGAGCTTGCTTGGATTAGTCTATTATACTGTATTTCAAAAGTCCTGGTGGAAAGAGCCGTTAATCATTGGGATCCAAATGATTCTTCTGTTTTCTTTTTTATTCGAATACACTTTAGAAACCCAGGTAGGTTGCAATTTATATGTTTATTTTACATTAATGAGTTGGATGTATTTAAAACGAAAAGAAGAGCGCACATTAACAAAATCTGAATTTTAATAATTTTAGAATAGTCATTAAAATCACAAATTAGCGGCCACAAAAAGTTTCAAAATCAAACAAGATCATCTTTACCGTAATGATATCGATTGCGATAATTTTTTCTTGCTATAAGGCCCCCAATTAATCCAAATGCAAATCCTCCAATATGGGCCCACCAGGCAACACCTCCTTGCTCTTCTGTTCCTAAACCCAATGATCCAAAACCAGAGATCATTTGTTGTACGATCCATATTCCTAAAAAGAATAATGCAGGAACATAGGTTGAACTAAATAAAAATAAAATCCAGACTTTTATTCTGGATGCAGGAAACATAATTAAGTAAGCACCCATAACCGCTGAGATAGCACCACTCGCGCCAACAACAGGAATGTCACTATCTGGATTTACCAGGACATGGATTAATGTTGCTGCGATGCCACCAAGTACATAGAAGAGTATAAAATTAAAAGTACCAACAACCGCTTCAATATTATCTGCAAATACCCAAAGAAATAACATATTTCCAATTAAATGCGCCCAGCCTCCATGAAGAAACATGGAAGTAAGCACTGTAAATAAATCTTGCCCAGCAACCATTTCCGCAGGTATGGTTCCATAATGTATCACAAATGCTTCACCTGCTTCTACAGGCAAACCAAATTCATAAATAAAAACCAATACATTTATAAAAATAAGAGAATAGGAAAATAAGGGTTTAGAACCTCCTTTTACGTTATCATCACCAATTGGAAAAAACATATAATAATTTAAATCATTCCTTCTTTAATCAAATCATGTATGTGAATCACACCTAAATAGTTTAAATTTTCAACTACTAAAAGTTGATTAATATTTTTATCTTTTAATATTCTAAACGCTTCAATTGCTAAGGTTTCTGGCTCTACTGTTTTTGGATTTGCCGACATAATATCCACAGCTGTCAATTGATCGAGTGAAACAGAATTTTGAAGCATTCTCCTCAAATCCCCATCTGTAATAATTCCTATCAAATATTCATTTGCATCTAAAACTGCCGTCACCCCTAATCGCTTTGAAGTCATCTCAAGAATTACTTCTTTTAAAGTAGCAGAAGCAAATACTTTTGGTTTTTCATGACCTGGATATACATTCTTAACTTTCAAATATAATTGTTTTCCTAAAGATCCGCCGGGATGGAATTGCGCAAAATCATTTGGACTAAAACCTCTTAATGCTAATAATGCAACAGCCATGGCATCGCCCATTACTAATTGAGCTGTTGTGCTCGCTGTAGGCGCAAGATTATTAGGATCTGCTTCTTGAGTAATTGGGGTTACTAATAAATAATCCGACTGCAGTGCAAGGCTTGAGGTTTCATTGGATACCATCGCGATTAATTTTGAACCCAATGATTTTACTAATGGAATAAGTACTTTTATTTCTGGTGTTTCACCACTTTTTGAAATACAAAGCACCAGGTCTTCCGCTTTAATCATCCCTAAATCACCATGAATTGCATCTGCTGCATGCATAAAAACGGATGGGGTACCTGTAGAATTGAAAGTGGCTACAATCTTTTGACCAATGATAGCACTCTTGCCGATGCCCGTAACTACAAGCCGACCCTTTGATTCGAAAATTGTTTCTACGGTCTTAAGAAAATCTTCATTTATCCATTTATATAAATTAGAAATTGCTTCTAATTCTATTTCGATACAGGAAACCGCTGCTTGTTGTATTAATTCAAATTGTTCCTTGGTAAGCATCAAGCCGGATTTTTACAAATATAGGATTTAGATTGGCCTACGTTTGTTATTATTATTTCGATTCCGGTTATTATTATTACTATTATTGTTGTTATTTTTTTTGTGTCGATAGTTTTGTTTATTCATTCCTTTATAAACGCGTCTCTGACTTTTTGGAGCCGAAGTAACTAAATTATTAAACTGTACATTTTCATCGATTGCTAATTGTCCTTTTGACATCTGTAATAAATCATTTTTAATTAATTCATCACTTACATAATGTTCTTTGTTCCAGTTTTTAAAAGCCATTTTCATATACGAACCAATGATCTGCGAAAATTCATCCCGCTTTTGACCAGGCTCCATTTCCATTGCCTTTTTTATTAAAATATTTACATAAGTACCATAGTGTCTATATTTATCTGCACCAGAAGGATAGGGAACTTTTTCAGGTCTTAATTTATCTTCATCCTGTGTTGGCTTATTTCCATAAGGCGTTGTAACCTCTATATCATACTTTGCAATTCTAAAAAAATGATGCCATAATTTTCTACGATGCTCATCAATATTTTTATTATAGGGCGTCATAATTTGCATAAGATTTATGATTTCTTCAGCAAATACTTGTCGGTAAATTGGATCCTGAATTCCTTTACAATGCATTACTAACGCTTGTACGTTTCTCCCATACTCGGGCATAGAAAGTTCAGACTCAGATGTATTATATGAAAAAGTTACTTGACGTGCATTCATAAAATTTTATTCGACGGTTACTGATTTGGCTAAATTTCTGGGTTGATCCACATCACATCCACGCATGACTGCAATATGATATGATAAAAGCTGTAAAGGAATCACGGAAAGTAAAGGTGTCAATGGATCAATGGTGCTTGGAATTTCAATACAATGATCCGCGATGCGTTTAATTTCTGTATCACCTTCCGTTACGATAGCAATGACCATTCCTTTACGTGCTTTCACTTCCATAATATTGGAAACAATTTTTTCATAAGCACTTAAATTTGTTGCGATTACTATGACTGGCATATTTTCATCAATCAATGCGATCGGTCCATGTTTCATTTCAGCAGCAGGATAGCCTTCCGCATGGATGTAAGATATTTCTTTTAACTTTAAAGCTCCTTCTAATGCAACTGGAAAATTATATCCACGACCTAAATACAAAGTATTATTTGTATGTTGAATTTCTGTTGCCAGATATTTTATTTTATCATTGGTTGCAAGTACTTTTTCAACTTTGCTTGGAATGTTTGCTAATTCTGCAATTAATTGATGATAATAAGTATTTGATAAGGTACCATTGCGATGACCGAGAACTAAAGACATGAGCGTCAACAAAGTGACTTGTCCAGTGAATGCTTTTGTCGAAGCCACCCCAATTTCCGGACCACAATGGATATAGGATCCTGCATGCGTTAATCGTGCAATAGAAGAACCAACAACATTTACAATTCCATAAACCAAAGCTCCTTTTTCTTTCGCTAGTTCAGCGGCTGCTAAAGTATCTGCAGTTTCACCAGATTGTGAAATTACCAATACAACATCTTTATCTGTAAGAATTGGATTTCGGTATCTGAATTCAGAAGCGTATTCTACTTCAACCGGAATTCTTGCTAAATCTTCAATTAAATATTCGCCAATTAATGCACTATGCCAGGAGGTTCCGCAAGCTGCAATAATAATTCGATCTGCATTGGTAATTCGATTAATATGTTCTTCAAGTCCTCCTAATCGCACCCAACCATCCACTGCATTTAAACGGCCTCTCATACAATCTGAAATGGTTTGAGATTGTTGATAAATTTCCTTGAGCATAAAATGTTCAAAGCCACTTTTCTCCAATTGATCCATACGCATGTCAAGTTCGTGAATCACAGGTTCCTGCAACTCATCATTGCTTACGGTAGAAATCTCTAATCCTTTATCTCTTGTAAGTACTGCAATTTCTTCATCATTTAAATAAACCACCTTATTCGTGTATTGAATGATGGGTGTTGCATCCGATGCTATAAAATAATCTGATTCCCCTAAGCCTATTACCAAAGGACTTGATTTGCGAGCACCCACCAATTTATTCGGATCATTTCTATCGATGACCACAATTGCATAAGCTCCCACAACTTTAGAAAGTGCTTTTCGCACGGCTTCTTCAATACTTAATTTTTCGCGATTTTGAATCTCCTCAATAAGGTGAATTAAAACTTCGGTATCTGTTTCACTTTTAAATTGATGTCCAAGACGTGTAAGGGCTTCCTTTAAGGTAGCATAATTTTCAATGATCCCATTATGGATAATTGCTAACCGTCCATCTCCTGAAAAATGTGGGTGGGCATTGATATCATCTGGTTTCCCATGAGTCGCCCATCTGGTATGACCCATTCCTATAGTCGCATAAAGATTTTTTGAATCCGTGAGGTCGGCCAATTCCTGTACTTTACCTTTTTTCTTATAAATTTCAAGGGTTCCGTTAAGAAGGGCAATGCCTGCGGAATCATATCCACGATACTCTAATCGCTTAAGACCTTCGAGGATGATTGGATAGGAATTTTTATTCCCAAGGTATGCTATTATTCCACACATATTATGTATAAATATAATGTGTTTTAATGTTATTCAGAGTATGTTAAGATTAATTTAGCTCGCAAATTGTGATTTCCTTGTCCAAAGAAAATGGTCCTAGCTGCAGTTTCCAATTTAAATAAAGGACTGATAACCAGATCCATGTCTTTTTTTGCTCGTAATGAATTTTGAAAATGCCTGGTAATATTCATTTTATAAAGATACACCGTTTTTCCGTCTACTTCTGATTTAACCGGATTTCCACCAAAAACACGCGTATACGTGTTTAATGAATTCAATCCTAAAGCAACATCATCGATAGCAATTCTGGTTCCTGTGCTTCTATCAAATATTTCTAACAACGTAGGAAGCGGAAAATTTACCAAATCATCTCCAGCTTGTTCTGCTACATAAAATTGCAAAACTGCAAAATTGATAAATTTGTTATTCCAACTATTGTCATAAGGAATTTTCAATTGTATATCTCGACCTTCGAAACCTTGTATGGATAACAAACTATCACTGGAAATAGTACCATTTATACAATCTCCTGCTATTGAATTTGTATTATCAATTTCATAAAATGGCGTTTTAACCGCGAGATTACTCATAAAAAGTTCTCTTTTTGATTGTGTTGCTCCTGTGTTATGGTAATATATCGTGATTTTACTATCTGTATGTTCTGGCAAAACAGATAATATTCCATTCCCCTGTTCGCAAACGAATGCAATACCATTAAATATCTTACTAAAGGAATCGACTGTATAGTAAACAGTATCGGGATAGGACCTCAGAATTTTCATAAATGCTGCAGTATCCAATTGGAAGCGCAATTGTGAATAAAGTTTCAATTTAAAGGTGTCTTCAATAATTGGAAGACTATCTTTTTTACTCGCTTCGTAATTCAGGACTTCCCCTAATTTAAGCGTTTTATCATAATTCAATTTGTGGTTACTGTAATATGTTGCAGCAACATTGTATGGATCCACTAAGGGATATACGGCAATATTCATTTTTTCTGCATACTTTCCGTAAAACAAGCTGGTATCAAAACGCAGAGAAACTACGATGGAATCAATAGAGGAACTTAGGAAGTCTGTATTTTTACTTGGAATAATTCGAAGTTGGGTACCAAAACCAGCAGCAACTTTTCCAAAAACCGGATCAAGCATTTTGCCTAACGGAAATGCAGCATCTAAAAAATTTACAGAACCAAGTGTTGTAAAATTTTTAAAGGTAATGGTTGAGTCATAAGGCGCTACACCAGCATCAAAATTAAAGGTATCCACACCTTTTGCTTGAAGCCAACCTGAATCCAGTATGTCTGAACCAAAAGAATCTATATCATTACAAGAACTTACAATCAAAAGGCTTCCTATAAGAAGTGAAAAACCTAGGCTTATTTTTCCAATCATATTTTATCTGCTAATCAGGGAATAACGGATTATGGGATCAGATTCTTATAAAAATCTATATACGAAGGCAAAAAATCTTCTGCTCCAGTTTGAATAAACGGTTTGTCCAAGGTTTTTAGAGACGCAGTTAATGATTCACTTATTTCTTGACTGCCTTGAATAATTCCATCAGCATATTGAATAGCGCCTTTATCCAAATTGATACCCGTTCCATTTTTATAAGCCAATAATTGCTCAGGTTTCAAATTATTAATAGCCGCTTTCTTTAAGAACTCTTCCGTAAAACTTTTTTCAATATCCTGATCATATACTGAAAATACCACTTTGGAATGTTTGAAAACAGGATCATTCTTATAGGTTGTTTTCAAATAAAAAGGAATCAAACTAGTCATCCATCCATGACAATGAACAACATCTGGAGGCCAACCAAATTTTTTCACAGTCTCCAAAGCACCTTTACAAAAGAATATCATACGATCCTGATTATCATCGTATAATTTACCTTCCTCATCTTCAAAGACATACTTTCGTTTAAAGAATTCATCATTATCAAGGAAATAAACTTGAATTCTTGAGCCTGGAAGTGAAGCAACTTTTATAATTAGAGCAAAATCATCATCATTGATAATGATATTCATACCCGATAATCGAACCACTTCATGTAACCTGTGTCTCCGCTCATTAATAGTTCCAAAACGAGGCATTAAGATTCTGATTTCCATACCACTATCTTGCGCATAGGCAGGTAATTTCTGAATTAAAGACCCAATTCCGGATAGATCCAGATATGGCTCCATTTCTTGTGTGATAAAGAGAATCCTGTTTTTACTCATGTCAAAAAATAGCTAAGATTTCTAAAACGGAGTGCAAAGGTAGAAAATTTTAAAGCAATAACGGCATAAAACTCAGTTAATTACTTATAAAATATTGAAATTCAATAAATTGAATAGTTTATTTAAATAAAAATACCTTGCGGTTTTGATTCTAGTCGAATACCCAAATCCCGAATGATACCAATCTCAATTTTCAACTTTCGACATAAAATTTAGATTCAAAACAAATCAAAAATTTGATAAATCTACCCTTTGGATAAAGCATTTACATTCCTGAATTCAAAAATCCTAAAGGCAAAACTTAAAAAATAAATTTTAATCCTAAAAATATACCTCTGTGATTCCCTTTTGCTCCGGGCGATTTTAAATAATTGATCCGTTGTAAATAATGGACAGAAAGCAAATGAAAAATATTATCTATACCAACTCCAACTTCCACATATGGATCCTTTTGAGTTGATTGTGCATTTTGCTGCAAATTAAACTGCTCATTTGCATTGGATAAGGAACCCCAAAATGAATTGATTACAATTCGTTCTCTTAATTGAAATTTTTGAATCCATGGAATTTTATCAAATAACAAACCTCCAAAATGAAATCGAGAATGCAATTCTATATATTTATCTGCTGTAAATTCATAAGGTGTCATCAAATTAAAAACCCGATGCGAAATTACCCACGCATCACTCCCTCCCGGTTGATGCAATATTAAGGAAGCTACTTTACCAAAAATTTGACCTGCTTCAAGATTCCATAACAATTCAATTTTTGGTGTTAGGTGTGATGTATGATTTACATTAACACTAAGTTTCTGGTACTTAAAATCAGATTTTCTGAATTTGATACCCTGGGAATAGCTCATGGCGATCACAGGAATTGTTGATGCTAATGGAAATCTTGTGTAATTATGAATTTTAGCAGATTCATGAAATGCAAATCTTATGCCTAAGGTTATTTCAGTAATTGGAACCTTGTGTTTTGTAAGCGCTTCATCCGGTGTTAAATCATTACTTATAAATGCAGGATTCGGATACTCATATTTAAAGGCTGGATCTAGTGTTTGATAATTCATCCCAAGATGAAACATAAAATTCGCACCAAGCTGTTGATCATGACTTACGGAAGTCTGCGTCATAAAAACTCTATAATAGGGTACGCTTCGCTTTCTCAAGAGAGAGTTTGTCAAATTGTCCTTATCGTTTTGATCATACCATTCTGTGACCACATCATAATCTGAACTATATGCTAATTGACTTCTAGAATAAGGTTGCGTTCTCCATATATGACGAAGCCCTATACTTGACTTAAAACGCTCATCTTTTAATCCATATGCAATATGACCATAAATTCCCGACTTCGGAAAGATCTTTTCCATAGTTCGAACACTTAATCTAAATCGAATTCCTTCTATCCTGTTATAACTTATTAAAGAACCTAAAGGACCAATATAAAACTGACTCCCGATATAGTATACTCCTGAAACAATGGTCGATAAGAATTTTTCTTTTACCACAGCTCGCGTATCACTTTTCAATTGCGCTGCCATTTCATAAATCAAAGCTTCTCGTTTTGTTAAACTATCAGGACGCAAGGCAGTCCAGTACGCTTCATCATGACCTGTATCTAATAAGTTAATAGAAGTTACCAATGCCCCCGATTTTGCAAAATTAGCTGCTTGAGCTGCATTTAATAAAATTTCAGAATGTCTCACCGTCATTTTGCAAATCATAATCTTATCACCTAAAGAAATTGGAAGTGGAATTCCCAAGCTTTCAAGATTTGCAAGATATTGCAATGAGAGTTTACTTTCTTTTAATGAATATCGACTAGAACCCGCAGAAACATCCGCAGCCAATGTATATTGCTGTTGAATTCTGATGGCTTCTATATAATTTATATTCGCATTTTTACTAAGACGAAGGTCTGCAGATACCAATGCAAACGAACTGTCATTGACTGTAAAATATCCAGTAAATACATTATCACGCCAATTTTTCGGAATGGCTTGAAATGTAATATTATAATACCCTCTCGGTAAGGAAAGACTATCCACAATATAAAAATGATAATAACTAAAAGCATCCTTTCCAATTGGACTCACAAATGCCTTATTAAATAAGAGTACCCAATCATCATATAAATTAATATCACCAGCATTCCATTTTACCAAGGGCTCTAAAAGTCTATCTGTTTCAAAACCGGTAGTACGTACAGCGATTTGGTTTTCAGATTCTGAGAAAGGATCTCGTGTTAATTCGTAATCAGAAATTTTTTCAGAGAAAAATAAAGGTGTTTCTTTTTTAAGACTATCATCCTCTTGTCTTAATTTTGAAAATATTCTAGCTTTATCTCCAAAAATAATACCCGAAGTAATATTCTTTTCATCTGCTTTTGGATCGAATACGCCTACCTCTTTTAATTCCCATCTTCGGGTATGTATTCGATTTAAATTTACAGGATTATTCTTCTCATTTTGACTGACCACTTTTTTCATTAAGCTTCGTCCAGGATTAGGGTCTGCAGTTACAAGGATCTCTCCCAACAAGTAGGATTCTTCTTTTAACTTAATTGTAAAATTCTGAACTGGCTTTGAATTTAAAGCGTAAACCTGCGCTACATAACCAACATAATTAATTCGAATAGAATCACCCTGTTTTGCATTGACTTTGAAACTAAATCGGCCCAAACTATCCGTTAAGCTTCCAACTGGTCTATCTTTCAGGGAAACAGATACAAACGAAAGAAATTCACCCGTTCCTTCATCTGTAATAACCCCCTTAATAGTACTTTGTTTTTGGGCATAAACCTGTCCCGACACACCGAAAAAAATCAATAAAATAAGGCTAAGTAAGGAGATATATCGATGAAAAAACATGGCCACAAGATACTATTATACTGGAAAAAAACAATTTTCAGTACACTTGAAATTGAATTCAACAATTTGCATCCAAGGCATCATAATCCGTTGTTTTTAGTCTTCCTATTTACTGTAATCCATGTTTCCATCTGTGTTTTGCAGTAATTGGATAATTTCGTAAAGAATTTATTGCTTGAAAAAAAATACATTCGAATGAAATTAGATTAATAATACGATAATAACAATTCCTTCTTATTCAAATCTGCATCTGCAAGTTTAACTTTTAATTTATCTCCTATTTTCCATTTTTTATTGATCACACTGGCTTCTGCAACAAGCCTGTTTTTATTAATTTTAATTTCTTCTTCAAACTGATGAAAAGGCAAAAATCCTTCACATTTTACTATTTCCAATTCAATATAAAATCCCTGATCATTCATACCAATTATGCGACCCTCAAAGATTTCACCGATTCTATCTTTCAAATAATAAACTTGATAGAAACGTGTAGATGCTCGCTCTGCTTCCATTGCCTTTCGTTCCTGATTACTAATATGCATGCACTGCTTACTTAAAACTTTAGTATCCATCCTATAAGTTTCTCTTAAATTTGCAAATAAAATACGATGAACAACTAAATCTGCATATCTTCTTATAGGCGATGTAAAATGAGAATAAAACTTGAATGCTAATCCGTAATGACCAATATTTTCAGTACTGTATTCTGCTTTTGCCATAGACCGGATTGCCAAAGGCTGCAAAATTTTAAGCGCTTCATTTTTACGGGCAAGTTCCGCTAATTTATTTAGTGAATTGGAAATTCGTTTCGGGGAGCTCAAATCGAGTTTTACTCCCATTTCCATTGCAAAAAGTGCAAACTCTTCCAATTTGGCGGGATCCGGTTTATCATGTATTCTATAAACAAAGGGTATCGGATGATCCTTACTTTTTTCGGAAATAAAACTCGCCACATATTTATTTGCAAGCAACATAAATTCTTCAATCAACATATGAGATTGCTTTCGTTCTTTTACAAGCAACTCCAAAGGATTTCCTTTTTCATCCAATTTAAACTTGACTTCTTCCGAATCAAAATCGATCGCGCCATGCTCCATCCGTTGCTTTCGAATATACACAGCCATGTCATTTAATAAGAGCAATTCTTTTTGATATGGTCCCTCTTTTTTATCGAGTACATCTTGAACATCTTCATATGTAAACCGATGATCTGAATGGATTAAAGTTTTACCAATCCAATGATTCTTTATTTGAAAATCTGCATCTATTGTAAATATTACCGAGAACGTATATTTATCTTCATGAGGTCTTAATGAACATAAATGGTTGGATAATTTTTCTGGCAACATAGGTAACACCCGATCCACTAAATAGACTGAGTTGCCACGTTTAAGGGCTTCTTTATCTAATGCGGAATGTTCATCCACATAATGACTTACATCTGCAATATGTACGCCGATATCCCAGCTACCATCTTCATTTTTATGCACTGACAAGGCATCATCAAAATCTTTTGCATCAAAAGGATCAATCGTAAACGTAGTGATTTGTCGGTAATCTTTACGATAAGAATGGAGTACAATTTCTTCCGGAATTTTATTAGCAGCTGCCAACAACCCTTCACTCCATTCCAATGGAAAGCCTTTTTCAGCAAGGATACTCTGCATTTCTACATCGATAGACGTTTCAACACCCAGATTTCGAATTACACGACCTTCTAACAGATCTGTTGGCTTTTCTTTATATTTCGTAATCGAAACAATGACACGATCAAACTCTTCAACCGGTATCGTTTTTGGGACCTCTAATAAAACTTCAAATACTTTTTGTCCACTTTGGGCATAGGCAATAGCCCTTCGATTAAAAAATCGAACGATCCCAATGATTTGATTTCTCGAACGCTCCAGAATTTCAGAAACACGACCCTCTGGTTTCGAATTATAGATTTTAATAACTTCAACTTTTACATAGTCTCCATCTTCAGCGCCTTTCAAATTTTTTTGGGCAACATAAACATCTTTGCCTTCATCTTTACAAATGATATAAGCAAATCCTGCCCGGGCCATATCTACATAACCTTCATAAATAGTTCCACTTCCTGCGGCAGCTACGTTCGATTTGGAAAAATACTTTTGTTTGTCACTACATTGCAATTGTTTCTTCTCAACCAAGATGTCTAATTGCTCTAATAAAGAACGGACTTCTCGAATTTTTAATTTTTTTGCTAATTGAAAGAGTGAAAACTTTTTACCTGGATTCTTACTAAAAAATGAAATGATTCTTTCTTTTAGTTGATTCTGTGGAGAGGATTTAGCTTTAGTGGGACTTCCTTTTTTCTTGAATGAATTCGTTTTCATGAATTTTATAACAGTAAATATAAACGATCAGAGCTTGATTTCTGAAACTCGAAGCTGGCCATCTGGTAATATTTCAAGCTGCCATTTTTTTGTAGTATTTGGATTTACTTCCAGCTGGTTTTGGGTCATACTTCCTTCCAATACAAGCATATTTGCTTCAACATCGATATGCGCCATCTTCTGAAAGATCATATCATTTTCGGTATAGAAACCAGCAACTTCTGCAAAATGTAGAAACACCCCTTTTGAATTAAAGTTCATTAAATAAAATGAATAATGCAATAATCTGGCAGTCCAAATCACAATATGTTGCATTCCATGATCTGCTTCAAATTGAAGACAGGGTAAAAATTCAGTAAACTCATCTACTTCAAAATCCAAATTAGGCAAAACAAATGCTGCTAACAATTCATCTGGTAGGGCATCATTCACTTTACTAAAACTATGGTAATCTGAATATTGAATCGTAAGTGGTAAGTCCGTTTTTGGGAAAAAACTCAAAAACTCATGAAACGTATTTGGATTAACTATTGGATTCATCAAACAATTTCAAGCAAAGATAGAACTTCAGATGGGAACTGTGAGAATGTTGTGCATAGATTCTATGATTCATTGCTATTTTGAATATTAGGATTTGTTGGTTTTCTTCTTTCCATGAAGCTTACAAGTTGCTAACAATGAATAAACCATAGCTGCTCTTTGAGCAGATTCCTCAGAACCAGCAAACAATAGCATATAACATTTATTTAATATAATCTATCAAATACATTTCAGTTCTTAGAACAATTTTTTACCATTACTATCATAAATTCTAATGTTTGCAAATTCTCCAAACTCTTTATCAATATTAGACTGAGATACTTGTTTAAATTTAATCTGCTTAATAATCGGAAATGAAGAAAAGCAATTAGAATCTAAAAGGATTTGATACGCACTATCATCTTCCTGGTGAAAATGTTAAGATCGAAGAAAAGAAAAAGACTTCCAGAATTGTTGGCATCTTTCCAAATCCAAGTAGAAACGAAATAACAATACTGTTGCCAGTTATTGAAGAAAGTTATTGAGACATTGAATTGCTTGACTTAAATGGCAAAGTTTTAATGAGTGAAAGTACAGATAGGTACAAAATGAAAATGGATATTTCAAAAATCCCAAATAGCCTTTCCTTTGTTCACTTACTAAATGGAAAGAATGAAAGAATAGTTAAAAGGATACAAATTATGAAATAGCCCTTTTCCGTTAGACTTAGCATTATCTTCAAATTTGATGAATCGGGGTAAATAAAAAGCTCAAAATGCCTATATTTAGCCCGATTTTCTTCTGCCTGTATGAAACGAATACTCGCATTAATCTTATTATTTATTTTTACCCAGGGATATTGCTAAATTTATAAAGGATTAATTTTATCTAATAATTGCCGGTTAATCA
This sequence comes from Saprospiraceae bacterium, assembly GCA_016717265.1. Taxonomy (NCBI): domain Bacteria; kingdom Pseudomonadati; phylum Bacteroidota; class Saprospiria; order Saprospirales; family Saprospiraceae; species Saprospiraceae bacterium. The sequence continues at coordinate 1,106,953 of JADKFX010000001.1, read as the reverse complement.
TTCTTTAACCGGCAATTATATAATTTATGCTATATGAAGTTATGTTTCTTGATTTTGAATATGCTAGTTTGTTTGTTTACACAAGCACAATACAAGTATGATTATACATGGGCTATGGGATACGATTGTTGTAGGGGTGACGAAAATGACAATTATGCATTGAATTTCAATGGAAACAAGCTAATTATTGATACCACAACTCTACAAGAGCAATTTTTTAGAGCTGGACAAATTTGCGACAAAGATGGGAACTTAACACTTTATACAAAAGGTTGCAAACTTTATAATGGTAAAAATCAAATGGTAATCAATGGAGACAGTTTAATTCAAAGTGATTCAATGAATTATGGTTGCTATACTTATGGCAGACAAGGTATAGTGATTTTACCAGATAATTATAACGACGGTAATTTTTGGATTTTCTATAAGAGTTTATTTATTAGAAAAAAACCTTTGCCTGGAGCAAACTTAGCATTATATGATGCATTCCGCTATGCTCTGGTTAATATGAATAACTTCCAGGGAAGAGGAGAAGTGCTTGATAAAAGTATTTCTATCCTTCACGATACTTCATTAGTCCATGGTAACATCTGTGCTACAAAACATTTTAATAATAAAGATTGGTGGGTTATGGCGTCTACAGATAATTCCGAAATAAACTATTATTTCGTTTTACTTGATCAAAACGGAATTAGTAAAATAAAGGCACAAAAAATAGGTAATAAAATTACAAGACTTGGAAATGATTCAGACGGTTTTTTATTTTCTCCTGATGGAAGTAAGCTTGCTAGGTTTTTTTACGAAGATGGTCTATTCTTATTTGATTTTGACAGGAAAGATGGTGTCTTAAGTAATTTTAAGAAAATTGACTTTCCAAATTCAGGATCGAAATATGGAGGACTTGCTTTTTCGCCTTCGGGAAGATTTTTGTACGTTGTAACAGATACGATTTTATATCAATATGATTTTTTAGAATTAGATTCTACGAAAGCGATGTTAGAAGTAGGTTGGTTTGATTATTTTTATGATTGGTATTATACAACATTTTACACGACACAATTAGGTCCCGATTGCAGAATTTATATGGCAACTTATCCGACTTCGAGTTATTTACATGTAATTAAATTTCCTGACCGAAAAGGTACAGCTTGTGAATTTGTTCAGCATGCAATAAAACTACCTTTTTATAATGACTATTACATGCCCTATTTTCCTAATTTCCGATTGGGTCTGGCACCCGTTTGTGATAGCACTATTGATTTTATAACCGGATTAGAATTTCCAGCTAATTCAGTTTTTACGAATATATTTCCTAATCCTACATTCGAACAAATTCATCTTGAAATCGAATTGTCTAATCAATCAAATGTCCATTTTTTAATACAAGATTTAAATTCAAAACAGGTATTTAAAGCTCAGCTTGATCCGACTAAAACAAAATATATTTTTGATATCCATGATTTAACTGCCGGAATTTATATTTTTTACATTCAATCTAATGAAGGAATATTAAAATCAGGAAAACTTGTTAAATTATAATTGTTTTTGAAAATCATAATTACGATGTCCTTCAGTTTTACTCTATTTGACAGAATTTATAATATGGAGCAACTATGACCATTCAAAATTATGAAAAATCCAATCTAAACAAGGTTTCAATTGATATTTCAAATTTTTCTGCGGGTTAATATTTTATTAGGATTAATATTCACGATAAATTTTTCAACAGAAAAATTATATTAAAAAGATAAAGTTAATAATTAATCATTGTTTAAGAATAGCCTAATAATTCTGAGGCTTTGCAGTTGCCGCATTAAACGGCCTAATTGGCTTCCCATCAATCATAAGCTTTAAATAAATTTTGTAGTTAGGTAAATTGATAAAATCCTCTACATCAAATTCAGGATACATTTTGATTGGCTTAATTTATTGCAGTTCACACTGTTCCGTATCCGTACAACCAAGTGCACTTAGCTGATAAGCTCAACTTGAGCAGGAGCAATTGTTTTACTTCAATTTTGGGGAAGTAATTCTGAGATTCGATTTATACGATGATCCTTTATTCTATGCAACACATCAGTTAACCCTGCGTATGCCTGCCTGCTCTGCGGCCAGCAGGCAGGGATTCATGCCATGAAGCTTACAAGTTGCAAACAATGAATAAACTTTAGCTGCTCTTTGAGCAGATTTATCAGAACCAGCAAACAAATAATTCTTCATACCTAAAGCTAAAGGGCGGATTGCATTTTCTATAAAATTATGATCAATTTTTACTTCGGCATGAAAGGTATATGCAATTAGTTTATCCCATCGTATGATTGCATATCCAAAAGCTTTTCCAATTGCACAGGCCGGCAAAATAGATTCTCTATTTTTATCAAGAAATTCTTTAATAGTATTTAATAAAGGAGTGGCGTGTTCCTGTCGCCATTTTTGTCGTTTTTCATCGGATAATTTTTGTTCTTTGGCTGATTCCTCAATTTTATATAGAATTTGAATTTGTCTTAGTACAAAATTCCCTCGTTGTTTATCCTTATCAAGTGCTTGTTCAAAATATCTTCTTGCATGTGCCCAACAACTAAATAATATAAAATCCGGATTATTTTCATAGGTTTCATAGACACTATAACCGTCTGTTTGCAATTTGCCTTTAAAGCCCAGCATATGATTTTTAAAATATTCTATAGATCTTCCTTTTTCAAGATCAAATCGAAATTAAGAATAGGAGACTTGGAATTTTAATTGTTCAAAGGAACGATAATGTTTTGCTGTCTGGTATTTCGGAATTCCTAACACAATAATTAATTCACTTCAAATAATCAGAATTCACGGTCATTCAATAATTAGAATGTATTTATAGGTTTTAGAATCCTTATATTTAATCATCTTAATGAATTCTTAAAATCATATTTTCTGAATATTAAAATAAATAGCAAGTATGCATAAAAAACGAAAAGTATATCCTGAAAATAGCGTTATAAAATATTGGGCTGAAGATGATCGTCCACGGGAAAAACTAGAAAAAAAGGGCAAATCCAATTTAAGTAATTCAGAATTATTGGCAATTATTTTAGGTTCTGGAAATCGGGAAAGCAATGCCGTAGATCTCGCTAAAAAGATACTGGAAAGTTGTAATCAAAATCTGATTGAATTAAGCAAATTAGGAATCCATCAATTGAAAAAATTTAAAGGGATTGGTTCTGTAAAAGCGATAACCATTGAAGCCGCATTAGAATTAGGAAGAAGGCGACAAGAATCTCTTGCTATGGAAAAAGAAGTCATTAGCTCCAGTGGGATTGCCTATGAATTAGTGAGAGCTAAACTCCAGGACCTAAATCATGAAGAATTCTGGGTACTTTATTTAAATCGGGCAAACAAAAAAATAGCGATGGAAAATCTTAGTAAAGGAGGCATCACTGGTACTGTAGCAGATAGTCGCCTGATTTTTACAAAGGCCTTAGAAATTAAAGCTACGGGTGTGATTTTAGTACATAATCATCCTTCCGGCTCTGTAAAACCAAGCACGCAGGACATAGAGCTTACTAAAAAAATGAAAACCGCAGGGCAAACTTTAGATATTGGCGTTTTAGATCATTTAATCATTGCAGAGGATAAATATTTTAGCTTTGCAGATGAAGGGATGATGTAAACCCTTTTTTAAACAAATTAGTTCAATTATCATTACTATTCGATAGATTCTGCATGTCTAGCTTTCAAATTCTTAAACGACTTGTTAAGTATATAAAACCTTACCAAAGTCTCTTTTGGCTTTCCGCTTTGATTGCTATTTTAATGGCGCCATTCAATGCAATCCTTCCATATTTGACCAATATTATGGTAGATGATTATATTCTTGTTAAGGATCTACATGGCCTCAAAATAATTGCAGTTTGGTATTTGGTGATTTTAATTGGTTTGACCCTTTTGAGATATAGTTTTACAATGCTAACCAATACTATGGGTCAGCAAATAATATTTGACCTTAGAAATAAAGTTTATAGTCATATCCTATCGTTACGGCTGTCTTATTTCGATAAAACACCTGTTGGGACAAATACTACGCGGGTTATCAATGATCTTGAAACCGTGAATTCTGTTTTTTCAGAAGGCCTTATCACTATTGCTGCAGATATTTTGGCTTTGCTAACGGTATTGGGTTTAATGTTTTGGACAAGTGTTAAATTAACCCTTATATGTTTAATCACATTTCCGATTCTATTAATCGCTAGCTATGTTTTTAAAGAAAAGGTAAAAGCTTCTTTTCAAAGGGTTCGCAGTCAGGTTGCTCGTATGAATGCTTTTTTACAAGAACATATTTCAGGTATTAAAACGGTTCAGATTTTTGCTGCAGAAAAACGGGTCGCAGGTAAATTTAAGGAAATCAACAAAGAATATACACAAGCTAATTTGGATGGAATTTTTTATTACGCCGTCTTCTTTCCGGTAGTTGAAATTATCTCCGCTGCTTCTTTGGGTTTTATGGTCTGGTGGGGGGCACAAGGGGTTTTGGAAGGCGTTGTAACGATCGGTCAACTGGTTGCTTTTCCTATGTATTTATCCCGTTTGTTTCAACCTATAAGAACACTTGCCGATAAATTTAATACTTTACAAATGGGCCTGGTTGCCGGTGGGCGTGTTTTTGAAATTCTCGACAATAAAGAAATAAGTCCAAATGATGGCACCATTCAAAGTGGCAGTCTAAAAGGAGATTTAGAGTTTAGAAATGTTTCTTTTAGCTATAATGATACCGATATCGTCCTAAAGGATATTTCATTTTGTTTAGAAGAAGGTAAAACCTTAGCCTTAGTAGGCAGTACAGGTTCTGGTAAAACAACCATAATTAGTATTCTAAACCGTCTCTATGATATTCAGACAGGATCGATCCTTATAGGAGGAAAAGATATTAAAAATTACAAATTGGACTTCCTTCGTAAAAAAATTGCAGTCGTACTCCAGGATGTTTTTTTGTTTCAAGGTACCATCCTTGAAAATATGACGCTAAAAGATCCGTCAATTAGTTTTGAAGCAGTTGTTGAAGCATCCAAAAAAATTGGAGCCCATAGCTATATGATGAAGTTACCCGGCGACTACCAATACGTGCTTTCAGAACGTGGAACGAATTTATCGGTTGGACAAAGACAATTAATATCCTTTGTAAGGGCTTTATTGTGCAATCCAGATATTTTAATACTGGACGAAGCCACTTCTTCTCTAGATACCGAAACGGAGTATATCTTACAAAATGCTATAGAAAAACTCATCGAAAAAAGGAGTTCCATTGTTATCGCACATCGTCTCTCTACCATTCAGCATGCCGATTATATAATGGCTATGGAAAATGGAAATATGAAAGAATTTGGTACTCCTGTTGAACTTTTACAAAAAGAAGATGGTTTATATAAAAGATTGTATGAAACTTATTTTCAAACAATTGAGGAAACCCGTATAATTTGAGATCCTCATAGAATCAAGTTATTTATTTTTACATATTATTTATTTTTATAATACATTTTTAATACCTTTGCTTGTCCAATGAGCACTTTTAGATCATATAATTATTCTACAGGCAAGAGTTTTCCCGAAAGACTCTTGGGTAGCCTAATTTTTTTACTTTTTATCGGCCTCTTATTCTACCTATTTTTCCAACTCTATTTATTAATGTGGTATGCTTGTCCGATATTGCTAATAATCGCCTTGGTTTTAGAGCCTAAAGTTATCGGATCCTATTTTAAGAATATCTGGATGCAAATTGTTGATAACCCTATAGGCGGCTTGATTCAAGCGGGAATTAATGTCATTGGCCTACCTTTTGTTAGTCTTGGCTTAATCTTTAAAGCATGGGCTTACAAAAAATTTGGACGCCTAAATCAACAAATGAATCAGGATCACTTTGAAGAAAAATTTACACCTTATGAAGAAGTAGATTTAAAAGATCGGCCTTCGCAACATCAAAAACAAACAACGCTTGCAGATTCCCGATATGATGATTTATTTGAATAAAAAGATGGTGTGCATATTCTATATTTAATTCCTGTTTTATTTACGCTTGTCTATTGTATTCTGATTGTATATTATCTGTACTATTGGAAAAAGATTCAACCACCCGGCCCAACAAATTCTGGTACCAATCCATTTGTAAGTATTGTAATAGCAGCTCGGAATGAAGAAGCTACAATACTGGATTGTATAACATCTTGTCTGAAACAAAATTATCCTGCACATCTCTTCGAAGTTATAGTAGTAGATGATCAGTCTGAAGATGATACTTATGAAATTCTAGAAACTATTGAAGATCCAAAATTTGTAATGATGCGCCTGGGTGTTTATAAACGCACCACTATCAAAGGATCCAAGAAAAAGGCAATAGCATATGGCATCAATCACGCAAAAGGTGAAATTATATGTACCACAGACGCTGATTGTATAGTACCTGAAAACTGGGTACTTTCCATGGTAAGCTATTTTAATCATCAAAAAATAAAATTAGTTTCAGGACCCGTTGGTATAATGCAATCCAATAACTTCCTTAACTATTTTCAAGCTTTAGATTTCAGTGGGAATGGATTAATAAATGCAGCTGGTTTACGCTCCAAAATTCATCATTTATGTAATGCAGCAAATTTAGCTTACCGCAAACATATTTTTCTAGAAGAAGATGCTTTTGAAAATAATTATAATATTCCATCTGGTGACGATGTATTTTTAATTCATAAAATTAAAGAAAATTATCCCGACGGAATTGCATTTGCAAAAACTACAGAAGCTATTATTAAAACGCACGCTTTAAAGGATTGGTCTTCTTTCTTTAAGCAACGTTTAAGATGGGCTGGAAAAATGAGTCTAATGAAAGATTGGAGTCTAAAATGGATTCCAACCTGGGTCTGGTTGCAACGAGTCTCTATCATCGTATTTTTGATTCTAGGAATCATCCTGAAAGATTTAAATTTGATACTTATTACAGGAAGTTGTTGGTTTATATATTGGCTGGCAGATTTCATCTTGCAATACGATGCTTGTCGATTTTACAATATTAAAAAATGGCAAATCTGGTTTTTTCCCGTTGCATTGTTTCATAGTTTTTATTTCATTTTGATAGGTATATTGAGTTGGCTTCCTATAACTACGGATTGGAAAGGGAGGAGAGTCTGATTTAAAAGACAATATTAATTATTTTTGCACTATGCGATGTATTCGGTTTGTTGGTATTCTTGTTTGCTTACTTTCGGCTTCCTGTGCTAACATAAAAGGAATAACAGGAGGTCCAGATGACAAAACAGCTCCTGCACTGCGCTTAGATATATCGAGTCCAAATTTTCAAAAGAATTTTAAAGACCGACAAATTATCTTAGGATTTAATGAATGGATCCGATTGGATAACCCTAGCACTAATATTAGTATTTCCCCTACTTTGCAATATTTACCAGAGTTTAAACTAAAAGGGAAAAGATTAATTATTGAATTCGATGAACGGGAAATTCTTAAAGAAAATACTACCTATTCTATCCAATTTGGTGAAAGCATCAAAGACATAACAGCAGGGAATATACAACGGGATTTGCGGTATATTTTTTCGACAGGTGATTTTATAGATTCGTTATCGATTTCCGGAATTGTAAAAAATGCATTTACAAGAGAAGCCAAGGAAAAACTTATCGTAGGGTTATATAAAAATCTCGATGATACTGCATTTCAAAAAACCAAACCATTCTATTTTACCTGGACCGATACTGCAGGTAAATTCTCACTTGAAAATCTGAGTCCGGGAAATTATAAATTATATGCCCTGGAAGATAAAAACCAAAATTACTTTTATGATCAAACGAGTGAATCGTTCGCTTTTCTAAATGATCCTATACAAATTGAACAGGATAAAAATAATAACTATTTTTTAAATTTATCAATCGCTTCAATTCCTGTATTTATTAAAGATCGTTTTGTTAAACCTGGTATCACAAAATTTTTGTTTAACGAAAAACCAGCATCCATTAATATAAATTGTGAACGCAATTCGGATTATATAAAAGCGGTGGACCTTGACAGTTTATTAATCTGGAATAAAAGCCGTGATAGTTTAAATTGTATTCTCGATTTTGGTTTTAAAAAAGACACTTTCTTTATTCCACCTTTAAATGATATTTCAACAATTTCAAGTCGCAGCTTAATTCTAAGCAATAACTTTGTAAAACCAACGGAATGGCCTGCTTTTATTTTTGACTTTCCAATTAAAAAAATAACACCTGAAAAAATCTATTTCTTAGATTCTACTGTTTCTGTTACTAGCATTTCATATGATACGATAGATCCCAGAAAATTTTACATACAAGGTAATTTCAATTCTAAAAAGGAAAGCAAGGTAATATTTTCTGAAGGGGCGATTGAAGCTTGGTTCAACGCTAAAAATAAATTGGATACTTTTAGAATAAATTATATTGAAAAGGCCAGTTTATCAAGATTAAAGCTTGCTTTTGATTCGCTCCAGATTGGATATTCATATATTTTTCAACTTATAACGAATACAAATGTTGCTCTAGAAAAACACTTTATACCGAATACCACAAGCCAGGAATTAGTACTTACAAATATTTTCCCAGGCAACTATAAGGTACGGCTAATACATGATCAGAATAATAATAAAAAATGGGATCCAGGAAATTACACAAACAAAACACAAGCAGAAGTCGTTTGGTATTTTGGATTGCCTGAGTTGCGAGCTGACTGGGATATTGATGTAAAATTAAAACCATAAGATGAAGTTACGTACTGAAAATCTCGTTAAAACATATGGTGCACGGGCTGTAGTTAATGGTGTTTCTGTTGAAGTTGGAGAAGGAGAAATAGTAGGTTTATTGGGTCCAAATGGTGCAGGAAAAACAACTACATTTTATATGATGGTTGGATTTATTACACCCAATCAAGGTTCCGTATTCCTGAATGACGAAGAAATCACCCGGGATGCAATGTATGTAAGGGCAAGAAAAGGGGTAGGTTACCTTCCACAAGAACCTTCCGTATTTAGAAAATTGAGTGTAGAAGATAACGTGCGGGCGATTTTGGAAATGACCCAATTAAGTAAAGAACAACAAAAAGATAAACTCGAATCTTTACTCTACGAATTTAATCTCAACCGGGTTCGTAAAAATATGGGTGACTCATTAAGTGGTGGTGAACGAAGGCGGACAGAAATTGCAAGATCCCTGGCATCAGATCCACATTTTATCTTATTAGACGAACCATTTGCAGGAATTGATCCAATTGCTGTAGAAGATATTCAGTCGATTGTTGAAAAACTAAAAGCAAAGAATATTGGAATTCTGATTACAGATCATAATGTTCAAGAAACCTTATCCATTACAGATAGAGCGTACCTGATTGTTGATGGAAAAATCTTAATGTCTGGCACTGCAGAAGAATTAGCCGCCGATGAACGTGTCCGGAGAGTCTATTTGGGTCAGAATTTTATTCTCAGAAAAAAAACTTCTTCGAATGCAACGATTTAAGATTGCCTTCCTGCTATTCGTATTCATTTCCTGTGAAGAAGATAGCTATAAAATGGATCGAAAAATTCAATTTAAAGCCGATAGTTTATTTGTTTTGGAAGAGCAGCTTCTTACTAAAAAATTGGATTCTATTTGTTTAGAAAATCAGAAATCCAGGAAACAAAATTTACTCGATTCCATTGTTGAAATTAGAAAACAAGAAATTATTCAATTTCAAAAAGGATTATGAAATGGACCCGCTATATTTTATTTGCAACTTTGTTTATTCAATGCAAAGAATCTGACGAACTATCTCAAGAAAAAATTGAGCAAAGCTTAAATGAGCGACGTACTAAATTTATTGCAGAAAAATTAGAAGAATGTAATAAAATATTAATGGCTAAAATTGAATTGGAAGCAGATTCAATATTAATATTTCTATCCAAAAGAGTAAAATACGATAGTCTCACAATTCCCTACGATTCAATTCGCCCAGTCAAACCTGATGTCCAGTTTCCAAATTATAAAAAACCTGAGAAACCAAAACAGGACAGTGTTCTAAATTAACTCTTTTGCAAACTTAATAATTTGCAAAATACTTCTGTTGTACTAATATCTTAAATCCCAAAATGGATTTCTCCTACGCTCGATACAGTCCTGAATATAGGTTTTAACAATTCCTTGATATTTTTCATGAGAGATTAACTTGCCTTTTGTTTTGGGCGAATTAATTTTAACAATTTTATCCAAATTTATAGTTTCTGCTATGATGCTGCTGGCATTATCATTTATATTGATTTCGAGTATTAATCCCGGAAGCCCTCCAAATTCAGCAGGCCCAAGTGGCACTAAAATTTTGTCCGTAAACCATGCAATGATCTTTTGATTTTTAATCGTATCATAGGTCTCCGCCTTCATGCAAACATAGCCGCCTACTTCTTTAATCTCTCCTACAATTTTCCATTTTCTCTTTTGAATCTTATCTTTAACAATATAAATTTTACCTAATAAATCCATTCTATCAAAACTAGTCTGATCTAAATAATTCCGATAAATTTCGTAGCTAAGCTTTTTATAACTCCAATTTGACTCCTCCCCTTTATCATCTCTTACATAGGTATAATGAGATAATGAATCATTAAATAATAATTTCATTTTCTCTGTATATCCACCGCTTTTCCCCCAACTCAGCTGAATACGATCTTTCTCCTCCTGGTTTAAGTACGGCATTAATGAAGCTATTTTTGACCAATTGTTTGATTGTGCATAAATCACTTCACCATGGACGGATTGACAATTTATAAAATAAGGATTCAGTAAAAATCCAATTAAAAATAAATAAATATATTTTTCCATAAATAGATTGAATTCATTTTTTAGAATAATATAAAATACCTGACACAAAATAATATTGAATTAAAAAATATTAAAATACCATAATACCTCCCTCATGCTGTGCTTAAAGTATTTGGCTTTTGTAATTTGAATCAAAAATCATGTTACTATTTAGATCACTATTAAAATTAAACCACCTACAGAATCTTGTGTTGTATAAAAATTTAAAGTTTATACATTTTCCATGGCAACCATTCAGTATGCTCATGTACGATATTCAAATAGGTTGCTGATATTAATATGGTATTTAAAATTTACAGGATTCATTTTTTAAAACATCCAATCATTAGATTTTTTAACACTTGCACGAATTCCTCTCATATTATAACTTACACTTAATAAATAATACCTTGATAATAAAAACGTTCGAGTATCTGAAATTTGATTGACAGAAGCAGATTGGCGAATTGAAATATTTCTATTAAATAAATCATAGGTAGATAATCTAATTTCCATTCTGTCTCCTTTAAGGAAAAGCCGATAGATTGAAGCATTCAATATTGGCACCTCGTACTCAGCTCCAAACCTTTGATTTGTAAATATTTTATAATCAAGAGTGGCATTCAAAAATACTTTCCATACTATTTTTGCATTACATTGAACGTTGTAAACTTGACTCCAAACATCATAATTTTGTTGCGATCCAATAGAATATGATGTAGTTGAATAATTCAATCTATTATCAGAATAAATTGAATATTGATCGTTTGGAGTCCATGACAAGGATATTCCAAGTCCGTGATTATTTGAAACGGCATCATTAAGTACTGCATTTATAATACTCTTGGACAATCCATAGGAATAACTGTAATTACTTCTTATAGTCAATTTGTTTTTAATTATTGGAAATCCGTAGCCCATATATGAGCTTAATCGTATGCCTCCCTTGTAATTTACCATCTTGCTGGTAGTCACTAAAAAACTATCAACCGTTTGATCGGAAATGTGCTGATTATCGTAGTATGTATAATTCAAATTGAAATTATAATTTGTAAATGTCGCTTGATTGTTGCCATAATAATTTCCGTAAAACTGGTGTGATCTTTCCGGGTCCAAATCCGGATTTCCCACACGAATAAAAAGCGGATTACTATTATCAATTATTGGAGAAAGATTTCTGAAATTTGGTTCCTGTACATTGCCATAATAATTAAATCCAATTCGGCGATTTGCAGATAATTGATAGTTCGCAGTGATGGATCCTGTCATGTTATTATAGCTGCGATCAATGGTTTTAATCTGACTATTTCCTTCCTGAAAACTACCTTCAAGCTGAATATTTTGAAATGCTAGTCCACCAGAAAGATTGAAACCACCTTTTCCATATTGCAAAATACTCCCGGTTTTATAGGTTCTAAAGACGTGATCATTAGATCTGGAATAAATATAATTTAGAATCAAGTCATCTTGTATTTTATCAAACACATTTCTGTTAAGTTCGTCATTTCGCTGTATGTAATTTCCAAAAAATTGTAATGAAAAATCCTTCCCGACAGGTTCGACATAAAGTGCACTTGATCTGATAGATCGGATATCCGTTGTCAATTGAATAAACTGATCCAGAATAGAAATGGAATCCATTAAATTCAAATCATAAAATTCATTTTTTGAATATTGATTTTCATCCGTTGTCCGATCATTATCATTATAAATAAAATTAATACCAAAATTCCGCTTTTTGTTTTTGAATTTGTGTTTATAATATGCTACACCTTGCCAACCTAAATTTTTACGATCCGCGTTTTTATTTAAATCCAACTTACTGATTAAAAAATCTTCACTGTTTAAATTATTAAACAAACCACTGACAATGGTTTGTGTAAACGTAGCATTTCCACGCAATTTTAAAACCAATGTATTTAAAGAATCAAATTCCTTTTCAAAAATGAGTTCCGCACGGTGGCTGCCATTTCTTCTTTCTTGTGTGCTTTGATCGTCAGTTGTATAATTATTATCCGGAAGAAAAAACTGTCGTTTCCGGATAGCTTCTGAAAGCAAATTATTTTGTTTATAAACATAGTTTGATGTCCATTTCAATTTGTTATGCTCATAATTATAATTAATTCCTGCCTGAGAATTATTAGGTAAACCTGCTGCATCGTCACCGAAATATCCTTCAAAGCTGCCAAATTCATCACCTTCCTCCTCAGATCCTAAACCATAATATCTAAAATACTGTCCGGAGCCAAATCCAAAAATTTCCTCAGCTTGATTCCATTCCCAACTTTGTTGTCCTTTAAAATCCTGATAGTCATTCCAATTCATTCCATTTCTTCCTGTATTATTTCGAATACCAAGAAGACTGAGTTGTTCTTTTTTATTAAACTTATTATAATTCCCTTTGAGCTCCCATTTAGATTTGAGTTCTGTTGTAGCAATGGAAGTTTCCTGTTCTTCTACACCGATGCCTGCAACTAGCTTTCCAAAACCACCTTTTTTAAAATCTTCTTTAAGTTCCAGGTTCATAGTCTTTTGACTCTTATCTAAGGGCAGTCCTGTTAGTTTTTCTTGTTCACTTTTCTCATTAAAGACCTGGACTTTTGAAACGCTTTCGGCCGGTAAATTTTTTGTAGCCATTGTGGGGTCATCTCCAAAAAAACGTTTTCCATCTACGGTTACTTTATTTACATTCTGGCCATGACTAGATATGGTTCCATCTCCTGCTACATCGATTCCAGGTAATTTCCTTAAAAGATCTTCAACAGTTGAGCCAGAAGGTACTTTAAATGTTGTGGCATCATATTCAATGGTATCTCCACGCATTTTAAGCGGAGCTTTTGCCTCCCGAATCACGACCTCAAACAGGACATTATTAATTTGGACAAGGCGAATAGAACCCAAATTAAATACATTGGAATTTTTAGGATCCAGTTCTTTTTCAAATGGAAAATATCCTAAATAATTGACTTTAATGATTACCGGAATTTCAATATTTTGTTTAAAATTAAAATTACCCGATTTATCTGTCTGGGTAAAATTTATATAACTGCTATCTGCTGCATCCAGTATCATGATGGTGGCAAATGCTAAAGGGATTCCCAAAGTATCTGTTACTGTCCCAGAAATCTCAACTTTAGATTGGGCATTTAAATCGAATGTCCCGATACCGGCATAAAAGAGTATAAATAAGAGCCATCTCATATGGATTTAGGTTTTGTTGTAAAGGGCAAACGCAATAATAGAAGAGTTATTATTATATAATTTATCTTATTTAAGCAATAGAAATAAATGTCATTCTTAGAATTTCTTAGTACCATCAAGAATTTCAATGCGCTATCAAAATCCATTCAATCAAAATAACAAATTTATAAATTACATTGCGCTTTCACTTATCGTTTTAAATAATTGAATCTCCTTCATTTTTTAAATATAGATCCCAAACAATTTAACGAGCTCCGGTATGGCTGTCTATAACAATAGAAACAATGGACAGATTCGGCAAATAAACATCAAAAAAATCGAACTCCTTTCTAAAAAGGATTTGGTATACTAAGGTTTTAATTTACGAAGGCAACAAAAACATTTTAGTTTTAAAATTTCAGAAATGCTTTCCCAACCAAGCTTTCTGGTTATTTATACATTTCGTAAACATTTCAGAAACATTTTGCAATATACCTTACTGCCATATTATAGATTAGGCATAAAGTTTTACTTTGACGAAGAACTCGGGTCCGCAGCTATAAGGGCGTTGTAATTCGCAATTATCCCACTAATAGCTTAGGTGCTGCTGCAAGCATTTCAGCATCTGCTTTAGATTTGAACTTTTCAAAATTGTGGATGAATAATTCTGCCAATGCATTTGCTTTCTGATCATAAGCTTCCGGGTCTTGCCAGGTATTTTTTGGATTTAATATTTCGGATGGAACTTCAGGACAAGAAGTAGGAAATTTTAATCCAAAAATTTCATGAACTTGATAATTTACCAGATCTAAATTTCCATTCATAGCAGCTGTAATCAAAGCACGTGTAAAGGATAATTTGATTCTGCTACCAATTCCATAAGGTCCGGCAGTCCATCCAGTGTTAACCAACCATATATTAGGTTTAAATTCATCAATTTTTTTACCTAACATACTGGCATAAAAGGTTGGATGTAAAGGTAAAAAAGGCGCTCCAAAACAACTTGAGAACGTAGCTTTTGGTTCCGTAATCCCTGCTTCAGTACCCGCAACTTTAGCGGTATATCCAGAAATAAAATGATACATAGCTTGACCTGTGGTCAATTTACTAATTGGAGGTAAAATTCCATAGGCATCACAAGTTAAAAAGAAAATATTCCGTGGGTGGCCACCGATCGAAGGAATCACTGCATTGCGAATATGTTCAATAGGGTATGAAACCCGGGTGTTTTCTGTAATGCTTGAATCTGAATAATCAGGAATGTTACTAGCTTCTTGAAAGCCAATATTTTCCAATATGGCTTCTGTCTTAATTGCATTGAAGATATCAGGTTCCTTCTCTTCGGTTAGATCGATACATTTTGCATAACATCCTCCTTCAAAATTAAATATACCGGTATCTGACCATCCGTGTTCATCGTCTCCGATTAATCCTCTTTCTGGATCTGCGGATAAGGTTGTTTTACCAGTACCAGACAAACCAAAAAAGATGGTAGTATCTCCTTGTTTTCCAATATTTGCAGAACAATGCATTGAAAGTACCTGCTTTTGATAGGGCAATACAAAATTTAAAATGGTGAAAATGGATTTTTTAATTTCTCCGGTATATGCTGAACCCCCAATTAAAATTCGCTTGGATTTAAAGTCTATCATTGAAAAATTATGCTGCCGGGTACCATCAACCGAGGGGTCAGCACGAAAGCCCGGGGCACAATAAATGCACCACTCAGGATCAAAATTTTCGATTTGGTCCTCGGTTAATCGGATAAACATATTTCCTGCAAACTGAGCACTCCAGGGATATTCTGCAAATATTCTTACACGAATGCGATACCTTGGGTCGGCACATGCATAAGAATCTTGTATAAATACTTCTATTCCTTCAAAATAATGGCAAACTTTATTAAATAATGCATCGAACTTACCTTGTGGAAACGGCTTGTTGAATTTATTCCAGTCAACCGAATCATGCGTGATTTCATTATCCACCGTAAATTTATCTTCCGGGCTCCGGCCAGTAAATTCACCGGTCCTGATACAGAGGGCTCCAGTATTACTTAAACTGCCCATGTTTCGGCTCAAACTTTCATTTACAAGTTCGTCTGATGATAAATTACAATATTGATTGGTTGAATTTTTGATTCCAAAACTTTCAATCGAGGATTTGGAGGAGATTTTACCTAAAAAGCTCATTTAAGAGAATTTTGATTGCTTGATTAATAGAACAAGGCTACAAAGTTAGCATCAAATTGGAATGTAATTGTGTTTGATTAACGTATCATTTAAGCCATTAGGAAATTCTTGGCAATTGAATTGTAAAAGTAGTACCTTTTCCAAGTTCAGATCGTTTAATGAATAACTTGCCTTGATGATAGTTTTCAATAATTCTACTGCCTAAAGAAAGACCAAGTCCCCAACCTCTGCTTTTGGTAGTAAATCCAGGTTTAAATACCTTTTTCCAATCGGACGATGGAATCCCTTTTCCTGTATCGATAATATCAATATTGACCCAAGCGTCATCCTGGCTTATTTGAAAACTGATTTTCCCAGTATCCCCCATAGCATCCAGTGCATTCCGCAATACATTTTCAATAATCCAGGAAAATAAATTAATATTTATTTTAGCAAAATAGAGATGCTCCTTTAATTCAGAAAATTCAAATTGAATATTTCTGGATGCCCGGGCTGCAATATAATTTTTACATTGTATAAGTTCCGGAACTAAGTCCATTTCTTTTAATTCTGGTTGAGATCCAATTTTAGAAAAACGATCTGCAACTTGCTGTAATTTCATAACATCGTATTCCATTTCATCAATGATCTTGCGTTGTTCTTCTTGAGAATGATCTGCATTTCTAAGATTCTCAAGCCAGCCTATCATACCTGAAATTGGCGTTCCTAATTGATGTGCAGTTTCTTTCGCCATGCCAACCCAAATTCTATTTTGCTCTTCTCTTCTGGATGCATTAAACACTGCATAACCAATCGCTGCATAAAGCAATAATAAAAACAATTGGACCAAAGGAAAATAAGTTAATAAGGTAAGTATGGGCGGATTTTGATAATAAATTGTATACAGTTCACTTTCCAACGGAGCTTGTCCAGAGCTTTTAAAATCCTCTAATAATTCTAATGTATCTATCTTTTCATCAAAATTGTATAATTCAATTTTTTGATCTTTGTTAATTGCCATTACTTTTAAATCCTGAATCGTAGTGGTTAACATTTCTAATTCATAGGTCACATCTTTATTCGGATCAGCCTCCGTAGTTTTTGTAATTTCAAGCAGCGTTTTTTGAAATAATTGTACCTTGGTTAATTCTAAATTAGAGAGTTTTTTTGCTAGATAATTTGAATATATCAAAGGCATTACCATGAATACAATACCAACGAGTATTAATAAAATTTTCCACCTACTTGTTTTTGTGTATAAATTCATGAGACAAATAAACGAATACCGGTCCATTTAATTGCATGCAAAGCACCAAAATACAGAGAAATTTATAAATGAGGCGGTTCTGAAAAATGTAATTGTTCCTTTGTACAAGCTAAAGCTAAATATAAAAATGATTTGATATTTAATATTGGACTATGCTTTCAAGGAACTTGAAATACAGGACTTCCAATTTAAATTAATTTATGGATTCCTTAGTTTATAGAATTTTTTGCGATTCCAATGGACTGTATAAATTGGTAATTCTAAGTCTAATTTACAATCTGTAATTTTGCAAATTTTAAGATGATTTTCCGCTGTGGATTATCTATTTCCTGAAATAATATGGTGGCCACCCGGGTATCCGATTTTCCTTCAATATGAATCACTTTTCCCCTGCCAAACTTTTGATGGATTACTTGCATACCAGATTGTATCGATTCTGAAGGGCTTGCTAAAAAATTCTTAATGGGCTCTTGGATGTATTTTGGTTTAGACAACACCCACTTTTGTTTTGGCACCGGGCGATCGTCTAATAAATCAAAAACAGCATTTTTAGCATTCTTGTCAATCTCCATTCGTTCAGATTCAATTTCATCAATAAAACGACTGGGTTCGCACATTTTCAAATTGCCATATAAATACCTCGTACTTGCATAGGACAATGCTAAATGCTGTTTAGCTCTGGTAATCGCAACATAAAATAAGCGACGCTCCTCATCTATTTGGTCTGCATCCTTTGTTGCCATATAACTCGGAAATAAATTTTCTTCCATGCCGGCAACAATAACGCCTCTATATTCTAATCCCTTTGCTGAATGAACAGACATCAAGGTTACATAATCTGCAGTTTCATCAGCTTGATCCATCTCAGATATTAAAGAAATGGATTGCAAATAGGAAGTCAAAGATTTATCCACACCTTCTACTACCTCAACTTCATCTTCTTCCGTAAAGGTCTTAACGCCATCCAATAATGCCATGACGTTTTCTAATCGTTGAATGCCTTCATTTGTTAAATCTTGCTTTAATTCGGCGGACATTCCAGAAAGTTTAAATGCATACATTGCCGTATTGTATGCATCTGATTTTAAAGAATATTGTTGCACCTCCTGAATCTGCATTTTAAATTGTTTGAGACTTTGGGCAGTACGGGGGCTTAAATCAAAATTTGTACAAGCTTCCCAAAGAGAACAATCATTTTCAGATGCAAAGGCAATAAATTTGTCAACAGTAGTATCACCAATGCCTCTTTTAGGGTAGTTTATAATTCTTTTAAATGCTTCGTTATCTTTTAAATTTACAATGAGTCTCAAATATGCTAAAAGATCTTTTATTTCCTTTCTCTGGTAAAAAGACATTCCACCGAAAACTTTGTAGAGAATATTTACCCGGCGTAACTGCTCTTCAAAAATTCTGGATTGTGCGTTCGTTCTATACAGGATTGCTATTTCCTTGTTCTTTAAATGAAATCTGTTTTTTAATTCAACAATATAATCTGCAACTTTTCTTCCTTCCTCTACATCTGTCGTGCATTTTAATAATTTAATTTTATGACCGGATTCTATTTCTGTCCATATTTCCTTTTTAATCTGTTTCGCATTGTAATTAATAACATCATTCGCTGCTTTTACAATATGTTGTGTACTCCTATAATTTTGCTCAAGTTTAAAAATTTTTGCATCCGGAAAATCTTGTTCAAAATCCAAAATATTCTTGATCGTTGCACCCCGAAAAGCATAGATACTTTGTGCATCGTCTCCGACAATACATATATTCCGTGGGCTATCCTTATAGAGTACTAACTTTTTGATGATCGCATATTGCAAATAATTTGTATCCTGAAACTCATCTACTAATACATATTGAAATTGCTTTCTGTATTTTTCTAAAACCTGATCCGGATTTTCCTGCAGTAAGCGAAAAAGTTGTAATAAAAGATCATCAAAATCCATTGCACCACCCCGTACACAATGCTGTACATATTTTTTATAAATTCTAAAAGTTTCCGGCATTTTATTTTCCCGATCCTGATCTAATAAAATGGAATCGCGCTCATACATAATCGGAGTTATCAAATTAGATTTTGCGGATGAGATCCGCATCCGAACGCTATTCACATTATATTCCTTGGGATTTAAATTTAACTCTTTAATAATTTCACTTATAGTGCTTTTACTATCCTCCGTATCATAAATAGAAAACGAAGAAGGATAACCAATCTTTGGAGCCTCTACCCGAAGAATTCTTGCGAAAATGCTATGAAATGTACCACTCCATACCTTGCGAACTTCATTTCCAACTAGATGACTAATTCTTTCCGTCATCTCTTTTGCTGCTTTGTTAGTAAATGTCAGAGAAAGAATATTATGGGGTTTTACACCACTTTGAATTAGATATGCCAATCTATAGGTTAAAACACGCGTTTTGCCAGATCCTGGACCTGCAATTACCATAACAGGGCCAGAGGTTTCTGTTACTGCATTTTTTTGTACTGGGTTAAGTCCTTCAAGGAATGAGTTCATGTGTTTAAATTGGAGCGGAAAGATAATGAAAAAAAAAGCGAAGTCATGAAACCTAAATTGCGAATCAATCAGCAAGCTCTGAATTATTTTAAAATTAAATGCCTGCAAATGTTGAAAATGAGTGCGCAAATTTCACCATTTCTAAACTCTGTGTTTCGCATCCATACACCGAACTTCTAAATACAGCTAGTTCGACTACTTTAATCCAAATAAATTAACTTCCAATTATATTTTTTCAGAAATACCCTATTCAAGGCATACTTTATCATTTTAGAAAAAATAAATTCAATTTTCTTTAAGCTCATTTTTTTTACTTAAAATTCTTTTGGCAACATATGAAATTAAAAAGGGCCCATACATGACATATGAACCCTCTTCCTTTCTACTAATCCCCATTGAAATATATCTTATGCTATTTCTATTGTCTTGACGTTTTTGTTAATTTCAGCTAATTTTGGAATTTTGATATTTAAAATTCCATTTTCATAACTTGCAATTATTTTATCCGTATCTACATTATTTGGAATTTCAAGCATTCTTTTAAATGAATGAAAACTAAATTCTTGTTTCGTATAATTTTCCTTCTTTTCTGTAGCCTCTTGTTTTTTATCAACAGAGATTACCAGAAAATGATCTTCTATTTGAATCTTAAAATCCGACTTCTCCAAGCCAGGTGCTGCAAGTTCTAATACGATTTCCTGATCCGTATCTGCAACATTCAGTCCAGGAGTGTTGTGTTTCCAAATTTGACCACCTGAATAATCATGCATTGTTTTTGATATTAGGTCATCAACAATTTGCACAAAAGGTACTAACTTATTAAATTGATTATTTCTCATGATATAAAATTTTTATAGGTTAAAAAATTATTTTACTTCAATTGTTTTTGTCCTTTTAGGAGCTCTTTTTAACGTCACTTTTAAAATTCCATTTACCAGTTTGGCTTCAATAGAATCTGAAATAATATCTTCTGGAAGTTGAAGGATTCTTTCATACTTTACATTTCCAAATTCACGGTGCTTGAATTGAACTTGTTGAGTATCCTCTAGAATTCTTTGCGCTTGTAATGTTAATAACTGGTCTTTAAATTGCAAGTTCAATTGATCTTTTAAAACTCCTGGTAGAGAAAACTCAAGTCTGATTTCTTGTTCGTGTTGCTCTACATTCATTTTCGGTATGACCGTTTTTTGAAATGTAGATTTCAAATCTGTTTTACATGAAGTGTCCATTGCACAGGGTGCTTTACCTGAAAATACTTTTGGAATCGCTGAATAATAATTTGTGTACATCATATTTAAAATATTTGGTTTCAAATACTATTGATCAATTGGTATTCCAATTCAAAAAATGGATCAATTTGTCATTAATTCAAAAAACAAATATGTCATTGTGTCTGTTTTTTATTATTAAACAAGCCATTTTGGCATGATAACTTCTAAATTATAATCTGAATCCATTTCATTTTAGTTTTACATTCTTTACTTTTGTTATTGCTAAAGAAGTAAAACCTAAACGTTTATGAAAAAAACAGGAATTTTCCTTGTACTTCTATTGATTATAGATTTAAATATTAATGCCCAGTCAAATGGATTTGGATTTAAGTTAGGTCCAAGTTTGGGATATCAAAAATGGGGTGGAGGTAGTCAACGCGATCCATTATTGAGATGGCATGTTGCTGCCTTTATGGATTCGGAAAGTTCAGATTCCAAAAATGTTATTTATGGTCAACTTGGATATCATGTAAAAGGAGGTGCATTTCGGGTAAGTTATTTTTATGATGTAAATGGGAATCGTTATCCAGGTAGTACCTATGCCATGGAATTTCATAATTTAAGTCTGGATATTGGACTCAAACGATTTTTACATAAAGGCAAATGGAAGCCATATTATGCAATTGGATTGCGCGGCGAATATACTTTAAAAACAAATTTTGAAATATATCAGGAGTTACAAGAATGGGTACGCAAATGGAATTATGGAGTCAGTGTAAAAATTGGATCTGAATTTAAGTTTAGCAAACTTGTATATGGAGGTATTGAATTAAATCTTGCACCGGATTTGTCAAAACAAATATTTGTACCAGCAACGATTCGTCGATTAAATCCATTTACACATCAACCGGAACCTGGATATGAACAATCCACGGTTAATACGACCATAGAATTAAGTTTTTATTTGCGTTTTTTACAATTAATTGAATATATCGAATAAGTCTAAGCAATACAGAAGAAAAGCTCTTCTGTCTTTGAAAATACACTTTGCGTTCGCTTGCCAATTCGTTAATCAATTGTTCTTTGATTGAACCTGAATCCATTTTCTAGTTCAATAATACGATTGAAAATTTAAAATACTTTATTGTACAAAATCTTTGCCTAAGGCTTCCAAACCGAAATAAACAGGAATTTCCAATTTACTTCTAATTTGCTGTCCGTTTTTCTTGCCTGGGATGCATTTATATGCTTTTAAAAAATCAATGCAGGCCTTGGTTACTGCGGGACCAATCGAAAGTCCGGTAAAATCATCTTTCAACAAAATATCTGAAACGCTCCCATCTGTTTCGACAATAAGATTCAAATTTACCAGCCCTGAAGCAGTATTCCATTCTGGGTGTAATTTGATTAATTGCTCACTTAACATTTTATGTGCGCAAAAATTCTTTTTGTGCTGGGGCAATGCTGAAGAATCTAAACAAAATGGCAAGGATGCAATTTCAGTTGGCACTTCTAGATGTTCTAATTTTGGTTCTTTTTTAAGAAAGCTTTCAGGGTTTTCATTTTTAGAAACCGGCGTTTCTTTCCTGGTTTCATTATTACAGGATAAGTATAAAAAACAAAAGATTATTGAAATTATTATTTGAGCCTTCATCATTTTAAAAGGAACATATTATGAACGTAAAAATAGTCAAATAAACAAAAAAGGGATCATTCATGTAACGATCCCTTTCTATTAATTCTTAATTGAATTCAATTATTTTTTCCAAGGGAGTTCGTGAATTCTCTTAGCAGCTAATAAACCACCAAATTCACCACCTTCCATATCAATACGCCAATGAACACCAAGAGGTAATCTGCTAAATGCATTCTCATATGCTAATCCTCTTAAGGTATTAAAACTACGAGGTGTACCGCAGAAATCCGTTCTTTGCTCATGGCAATGATCTGTAAATTTATAGTTTGGTCCTACGAAATACTCAATGATACCAGCACCTGCATATCCAAATGTAGAATGTCCTGAAGGATACGCTGGAAATGGTGGTGTAAAACCTAACCAAGGAATTGTAAAATTAGGGTCAATATTACGTTTGATATAATTAATTGGTCTTTCAAGATTGTATTTGTATTTATTATACCAGGCCATAACACTAGCATCATTTAAAGCCATTCCTAGTTGAGCATAAACTAAACAGGTTTTTTCTAAATCAAAATTTTCTTTTTCAACAATTTGGTCTGCAATAGCTACAAATCGAGGAGCTGGACTAAATGTCCAACCAACGCGATCATCACTCCAAAATTCAGCGATACATTCTAATTCTCCTTTAGCTTCTTTTCTTGCTAGGTTAGCATATACATACATTTCATATGCCTGGGCATACATTAATGAATTTTTATCATCTGTGCACTCCATAGGGGCTACAAGTGCATCTAAATCAGATTGGCTCAATCCAAACCTTCTTACTTTCCCCCATTGAGGAAACATTCCTCTATTGCTTACTTGATCCGTAGGCCTCCAATCACAGATACTTGTAGCAACATAATCTGAAGGAAATGGGCTTAAATGACCATTGTATCCTACAAGATCCGTTGCGGAATATCTCCAGATTGCAGCAGCAACTTCCCGACCATGGGCTTCTGAATTGTTTAGAATCGTTTCAACAGTGTTCAGTTTATAGCGTTCTTTTAACTCTCTTTCCTTAGTTAGAATCAAATTTAAAAATTGTTGTTTATCTAAAGTATTACCTGCTTTATCTTTAAAAGTAGCATTTTCAAAAAACTTAGTCATCAAATAACCATAAGAAGCATTGATTACTTCGGGCCAATATAAATTTGTTTGTATAGCCGGCATATCTGCAATACCTAAACGATGTTGAAGCGTTTGGTAAGCTGGCATTCCACCTAAACAAGCTTCATAGGCACTTAAACCCAAATATGCTAATGCTCTAGGAGCAGGACCTGGACGGTAACCAGCCGCATAACGCTCTATTTCCATAAGAATACTATTCCAGTCATGATACACATCATTTTCCTGGGATTGCATCAGATTATTCGTGGTGTCTGGAGCTTCTGATTTATTACAAGAAGTAGTAAATAACACAACAAAAAAAGCTGTGCTTAAAAGTAGTTTGGACAATTGTTTCATAAAAGGGATTTACGGGTTTTTAGCTTTACAACAAAAAACGGTTTGGTTTAACATTGCAAAAATAATATTTAGTTTGAAATGAAGGTCAGACTTGTAAAAATACATATCAAAAGGTTAGTTATCAAATAAATTAAATATTTATATCTAAATTTAACAATATCAGCATTATATAAATTAAAAATTAATTAAATATTAAATATAGCTTGGTTATTTACAATATTTTACATATTTAATTTATTAATATATAATGCTTCTTCAAATATTAGAATTTCATTAGAATTTTAAAAATATAAATTAATCGACGAAATTAAATTCTGAAATATTAAGTATTGGGAATATCTTCTTTCTTAAATTTATATAAATTTTTTGCCTCCTCCTCTTTGTATTTCTGAACCAATTCTAAGGCTTCCGGCACGACATCACTACATACTACGATTAATGAACCCTCCCTGGCATGTTCGATTGCATAAGCAATTGCTTCTTTTTCACTAGGTATTACTTTCACCGGTTTGTTAGCATCCAATTTTTTGATTCCTGTAGTTAACATCTCTATAATTTCATGATCTGAACGCCCCCGAAGATGTTTATCCTGCCGAAGTATTATTTCGTCAAACATTTCTGCCGCAACCTTACCAATCCCTTCATTATCTTCTGGCCTACGGTCGCCAATTCCAGCTATAATACCCACTTTATGGGTAGCATCTATTTTATCAATAAATTTCTTTAAAGCTTGCAAACCTGCAGGATTGTGGGCATAATCCAATAAAACAGTAAAATGCTTAAACTCAAACATATTCAATCTGCCCGGTGTTTGAGCTGGTGATGGAATAAAAGTTTCCAATGCTGCTTTAATGTCATCTAGTTCAAAACCATTAAAATAACCAGTTAATACCGCAGGTAATATATTTTGAATCATAAAGCTTGCCCTTCCACCATACGTCAACGGAACATTCACTGCATTTACAATCCGCAATTTCCATTCTCCTTTACAAATGGTAATAAAACCATTTTCGTAAATAGCACATACGCCTTGTTCCCGCATATGTTTTTTGATTCTTGGATTGTCTTCAATCATTGAAAACAAAGCAATTTTGCATTGTAGTTTATCCCGCATTGCATATACTAAGTCGTCATCCGCATTAAGAATTGCATATCCGTCGGGTAAAACAGACTCAACGACAACACCTTTAACCTTTGATAATTGTTCTAAAGTGTGAATGCCTTTTAATCCTAAATGGTCTGGTGCAACATTCGTTACAATAGCGTAATTGCAATTCTTAAACCCTAAACCTGCTCGTAATATGCCACCTCGAGCCGTTTCAAAAACAGCAAAATTGACAGTTGGATCTTTTAGTACAAATTCAGCACTTCCTGGACCACTGCAATCTCCTTGCATCATTAAATGATTTTGAATATAAATCCCGTCAGTCGTAGTATAACCAACCGTAAATCCCATCATTTTAGCCATATGTGCAATTAACCGCGTGGTGGTTGTTTTTCCATTCGTACCGGTCACTGCAACAATCGGAATTCTGCTATTCTTTCCGGGTGGATACAACATATCTATTACAGGCGCTGCCACATTTCGGGGTAATCCTTCTGCCGGTGCAAGATGCATTCTAAAACCTGGACCCGCATTAACTTCGATTACGGCGCCCCCAACTTCATTTACTGGTCGGCTAATATCTCTTGTTAGAAAATCAATACCACAAATATCCAATCCAACAATCCGAGATATTCGCTCAGCCATAAAAATCGTGTGTGGATGAACAATATCTGTAACATCCACGGAAGTGCCCCCAGTTGATAAATTAGCAGTATCTTTTACAACCAAGATTTCATCTTTTGACAGAATAGAATCTAGCGTATAGCCTTTCAATTCTATCAGTTTACGGGTAATATCATCAATCGTAATGTACGTCAAGACCTTTTCATGACCGAAGCCTCTTAAAGGATTTGCATTGGTTTGATCAATCAATTGTTGAATACTCAATTTTCCATCTCCTGAAATTTGAGCAGGTAAACGTTTTGCAGCTGCAACTAATTTATGATTGATTACAAGCATTCGGTAATCTTCACC
Organism: Saprospiraceae bacterium; assembly: GCA_016717265.1. Classification (NCBI taxonomy): domain Bacteria; kingdom Pseudomonadati; phylum Bacteroidota; class Saprospiria; order Saprospirales; family Saprospiraceae; species Saprospiraceae bacterium. The sequence goes on along the minus strand of JADKFX010000001.1, from coordinate 1,080,569 downwards.
CTGTATATACTGCTCAACGATGACCGCATTAGAAATTTTCTTTGCCATCAGAAACCCATCTATTGCCTGGTCCCAATTCATGATATTCGTTGTAACACCTCTCCCATGATTTCCATCAATAGGCTTTATTACTAAGGGATATTTTAAATAATTGGCAGCTTCCTTTAGTCCGGCTTCTGTTTTAATAATTTCACCTTTCGGTACCGGGATTTCTGCTTGTCCTAATAAAAATTTTGTATCTTCTTTATCCCCTGCAATATCAACTCCAATACTGGACGTCTTACTGGTCACGGTGGCTTGAATCCGAACTTGGTTGTTGCCATATCCTAATTGACAAAGGGAATATTTATTTAAACGAATCCAAGGAATGCCTCGTGCTATGGCTTCCTCTACTATACTTGCCGTACTTGGACCTAAACGCTGACCTTCTCGCAACTCCCGCATTTCCTGAATATCATTTGATAAATCATAGTCCTGACCATCAATTAAAGCTTGCGCAATTTTCACTGAAGCTTTGGCCGCATAGACACCCACTTTTTCTTCTAAATAATCAAAAACAACATGATATACACCTACTTCACCATAGGTACGGGTTCTTCCAAATCCTACATCCATACCAGCAAGTGTTTGGATTTCCAAGGCAATATGTTCTATAACATGACCCATCCAGGTACCTTCTTCAACGCGTTGATAAAAACCACCTGGTTCGCCAACAGAACATCTGTGAGAATATAAACCTGGCAACAAGGTTTTCATGCGTTCCAGAAATCCAGGGATAGTTTGCGTTGGTTTTCCCTCTAGTTCTTCCAGATCTAAAACCATAACAATTAATTTATGCCTTCTGACGGACCAGTAATTCGGACCTCGCATTACGTTGATTTCTCTTATTTGCATACATTTTGTTTTGAGGCTTTAAGGTAATAATTTTAGGCAATTAGCTGTATTCATTTACTTTTGTATGCCATTTTCAAGAGCCAAATTATGGAATATAAAGGAACGTTGATACCAGTGGGGGGGAATGAAAATAAAGGATTCGGCCTAAAAGAGTCTGATTGTCTTGACTTTATAAAACAAGGGATCCTTTCTTCCATCGTCAAAGAAAGTGGTGGCCAGCAATCAAAAATCGTTGTCATCACGACAGCTTCCAGTATCCCAATTGAAGTCGGTGAAAACTATTCTACTGCGTTTTCTTCACTTGGATGTAGTCAGGTTGTCATTCTGGATATCCGAAAGCGCTCAGATTCCCAAAGCAAAAGCACTTTAAAAACACTTGAAGAAGCAGATTGTATCATGTTTTCAGGAGGAGATCAATCAAAAATTGTAAAATGTTTTGCAGAAACCCATGCCCATAAACTAATTACGAATAAACTTATAGAAACTAAAATGGTCCTTGCAGGAACAAGTGCTGGGGCAATGTCTATGTCATTGCAAATGATTGCAGGTGGAAGTGTCGTAGATGCGATGCAAAAGGGCAATGTAAAAATGGCCCGGGGTATGGGTTATCTAGATCAAGTAATTATTGATACTCATTTTATTCAACGCGGTCGATTTGGACGATTAGCTGAAGCGGTAGCGCGTTTCCCAAATCATTTGGGTATTGGACTTGCAGAGGATACCGGACTGATCATCAGAAAAGGAAATGAGTGTGAAGTAATTGGCTCAGGAATGGTTATTTTGTTTGATCCTCGCAATTTAAACCATAACCGTTATCTGGATTTGGAATCTGGAACTCCCATGTCATTAAGCAATCTTACAACCCATATTTTAGCGAATGGAGATCGAATTAAAATACGCGAAAGAAGCCTTAAAATCTTACCACTTGAAACTTCTTTTAGTACATCACTTGCCAAATAATATTATTTAATTCTTATCTTTGCGAATTAATTTAAATTTAATACTTTAAATATTCCTTAATTAAGAATTTTATTTGGTGTAAATTTACTAAAAAAATTCTTAGAACTTTCTTGTAAAGCCTGAAAAATAACGTTAATTTTGCCTCATATCTCTATGAATATGAAACTACGTTTTAATCTTTCCAAGATCTCAAGAAATTCGATTTTTCTTCACTCCTTTGTTTTATTGTTTTTAGCATATCTTTTTTCAACGTGTGCAAGAGAAGTTGCGAAAGATGATTATACCTTAGATGATAAACTAATCAAAAGTATAAAAGCTTCTGCCCCAAATGGGGATATCCGCGATTTCATTTTAGTAAGTGGAGAAAATTTGGATGAAATTCCAAATCAGGATCCAAAAAATCCAATGAATGCTACTAAAGTGAAATTAGGTAAAATGTTATTCCATGAGCCTGGCATTGGTATATTAGCGAATAAACCAGAAGGGATGAATTCGTTTACTTGCGCTTCTTGCCATATTGCTTCTAAAGGTTTTACCGCTGGTAGAATTCAAGGGGTTGCAGATGGTGCACAAGGTTTTGGAATTTCGGGTGAAGGACGCTCAAAATTTCCACATTATAAAGGAGATGAGGTAGATGCTCAAGGGGCCCGTCCACTCCCAACTATTAATCTAGCGTATGTAAGAAATGCACTTTGGGCTGGATCCTTTGGCTCCTTTAGCCTCAATGAAGGGACCCAATCTGTCTGGAAAAATGATACCTTAACGGAAGTTAATTTTCTAAATATCGAAGGATTGGAAGCTAATAATATCAGAGCTTTACAAGTGCACCGGATGACTATGAATAAAGATCTTGCTTCCTATTATGGTTATAAACCTATGTTTGATGAAGCGTTTCCAGAAATTCCGGAAATGGATCGCTATTCTTTAAAAACTACGGCTTTTGCTATAGCTGCTTATTTTCGCACCATTACTACGCATCAAGCTCCTTTCCAAAAATGGTTAAAAGGAGATTTAAACGCAATGAGTGAAAAACAAAAAAAAGGAGCTGAGCTGTTTTTTGGAAAAGCTGGTTGCGTTCGTTGTCATAACAGTCCTTCTTTAAATAGTTTCAATTTCTTTGCATTAGGGGTTTATGATTTATATCAAAATAAAGTTGGAGAAGTATTCAGAACTGGACCTACTGATAAAAGAGTAAAAGGGCGAGCAGGATTTACAGATCGTCCCGAAGATTTATATAAATTTAAAGTACCGCAACTTTATAATTTAAAACCTGTCGGCTTTTATTTTCATGGTGCAAGTAAGTTGACTTTACGGGAAGTCGTTGAATATTTTAACAATGGCATTCCTGAAAATCCAATAGTTCCAGAAACACAAATAAGTGGCTTTTTCAAACCACTTCATATGACTCCTGATGAAATGGATGCACTTACCGAGTTTTTAGAAAATGGTCTATTTGATCCTACATTAGAAAAATATAAACCAGAACATGTGCTTTCCTTTATGTGCTTTCCAGACAATGATCCGGTTTCTAGAAAAGATCTTAATTGTAATTAATTAAATTATACAAGTTAAAAAAAATGCCTGGATGCTGTATCCAGGCATTTTTTTTTATACAGAACTTCTTCATGATTTATAAAATGCAAATTGCATTTTATGCAATCCTATAGCAATCCAAACTGCGAATACCGGGATGGATAAATAAAACATTCTGCCAAGGTCTCCAGATAATAAAGCTAGTATAAAAACAATTCCTAAGTAAGTATAAAATAAGTTTCTGGTAGTTTTAGATTCAATTAAATAAGGCTTCGAAAAATGATACCATGCGATGAAAGGGATAAAAATCCAAAATCCTACAATTGAAAACAATTCATACAGGCCATGAAAACTAAATACTCTTTGAATTGATTTCGAAATCGTAAATAGGGCAGCTGCATCTTCATGCAAACTTTGAAAAAAAGATCTACCCAAATACCAATCTAAGCAAAATCGAAATGAAAAAACAATCACTCCAGAACAGAATAGATATCCAATCCATTTAACAATTTGGTCGCGATTAAAATATAAAATCAAAGGAACCATAAAAATATAAGCTTCTTTAGACCAAGGTCCTAAAAATATGGATGCAATCAAATACGTATTTTGATTATTTACGATTCCAAGTAATAATAAAACTAAGGAAAGAACAAACAAACTATCTACTAATGGTAAGCCCGCCAATTCTGCTGTCCACCGACTTGATAACACAGCGATAAGGGCCATAACACAATACCAAAACCCAAGTTTAAAAATCCTGCAAAGCTTAAAAATATAAAGTAATACAAAAGACATGATCAGTGTATTCACCATTAAAAAACTAAAACACAAAGAGAAATCGCCTTCAAATGACCAGGGCTTTAAAGATTCAAATAACCATCCAAAGGAACCGTTTATTAGGAATACCATAAAGGGCACCAAAACCCGGTATTGCCTTACCAGACTATCATCAAAATGCAATTGGGCAATTCCGAGATAGGTTTGAATATCCGGACTTTCATGCAATGGAAAATAAATCAGTATGTGAAACCCTAGGTTCCATAAAATTATAAAACTAAAGGTGTATACCCAGGTATCTTCATTTTGGAATCGTTCTTTATTTAGAAAAGGAAGTTTCATGATGAAAACAAAAGTAACAAACTATATATCTTTGCCATTTAATATTTAATTGAAATGGGTATTTTAGAAAATTTATATACAGCAGAACGTGCAAATGAAAAAGCCATTTCTGATAAACCAGTATTCATGCGCCAACTATTTGCGTATGAACAAGCCGCCCAGGAAATTCATGGTGAAGTCCTTGAAATAGGCTGTGGAGAAGGTTATGGAATTAAACTTTTAGCGCCTCATGCCAGTCGTTATATAGCCATTGATAAACACATTCCATCGAATCAGGAAAATTTTAAAAATATTGAATTTAAGCAGATGGAAGTTCCATTTCTCCAAGGATTAAATAATGACCGATTTGATATCGTAATCTGCTTTCAGCTTATCGAACATATTCAAGACGACAAAACGCTATTGTCAGAAATACACAGGGTTCTAAAACCAGGTGGAAAATTATTACTTACGACCCCTAATAAAACTATGTCCCTGACAAGAAATCCTTACCATATGAGAGAATATACTACCGAAGAATTCAAAAATCTAATGACTCAATATTTCAAAAATGATAAGATATTTTTTGGTGGCGTATATGGAGATCAACAAATTGTTAATTATCACGAAAAAAATAAACTAGGAATCCAAAAATGGAAAAAATGGGATGTCTTCAATTTTGAAGAAAATCTACCCGCAAAATGGTTTCAAATACCGTATGACATTCTTAACAGAATCAATAGAAATCGTTTGAAAAATCAACATGACGAACTGGTTTCAAAAATTACTACTTCAAACTATTTTCTTAAAGCAATGGATGGAAATCAGTTAGATTTTTATTGTAAAGCAGAAAAGTAAAAAAAATTGTAGAAGGAAAAAATTGAAATTGCTTTTAATAATAGTCTTAAATCAAATTTTATTCTTTTTAGAAAATAATAAAATATTAAAAATGGGTCCAACCTTGCGCTTTCAATGCATGCAAATTGCCCGTATTCCCTTTTAACATAACTCCAAATGAAGCATCTTTTATTTCTCCAATATAATTTAGATCTGGTATAAACTTGACCTTCTCTGAATCTTGAGGGCATACCGTGAATAATAATTCATAATCTTCTCCACCATTTAAGGCACAGGTCAATGGATCCATATGAAATTTCAATGCCATCATTTTAGCATCTAAATGCATCGGTATCAAAGATTCAATTATTTCTGCACCTACCTGACTTTGCTTACAAAGATGTTTTAAATCGGACGATAAACCATCCGATAAATCAATCATGGCAGTTGGAATTACTTTAATTTTTTCAAGCCATTCAATGGTTTCCTTTTTTGCATCTGGCTTTAAGAATTTACCAACTAAATATTTTTGATCTTCCAAATTGGGTTGAATACCCGGTGTTGAAAGATAGACTTGTTTTTCGCGTTCCAATAATTGTAAGCCTAAATAAGCAGCGCCCAGCTCTCCTGTTACAAAAATATAATCTCCCGATTTTGCTCCAGATCGATATGAAATTTTAGGTTCCACTTGCCTGCCTATTGCGGTCACAGAAATTACTAATCCACGAAGTGAAGCGGTTGTATCGCCTCCTATTAAATCCACTTTATAATCAATACAAGCTTGTCTGATCCCTTCATATAGTACTTCCAGTGCTTCAACAGAAAACCGATTGGACACAGCGATCGAAACCGTAACTTGCTCAGGAATTGCATTCATGGCATAGATATCCGATAAATTACTGATAATAGATTTATAACCGAGGTGTTTTAATGGAAAATAGGCAAGGTCAAAATGCACACCTTCCACCATCATATCGGTTGTAATCACAGTGCAACTTTCCTGATTTTTTATAACGGCTGCATCATCTCCAATACCTTTTAAAGTAGAATCGCTATACGTTTTAAAATTTTGAGTTAATCGTTCAATTAAACCAAATTCACCATACTCACTTATTTCTGTTCGTTGGATATCACTACTCTCTTGGTTCATATTGTTATTAATAATTGTTGGACGATAGGCCAAATATCATTGATTGGCAAACTAGCTTCGAAATTTAGTTGAATTTTTGTGGAAGGATGCAAAAACGCTGCTTTCCAGGCATGCAAGCCAATGGTTCGGTCTTTATTTCCTCTTCTCGCTCCATATTTAACATCTCCTTTTACGGGTAAACCAATATGGGCAAGTTGCGAGCGAATTTGATGAAATCTTCCAGTAACTAATTCTATATTTAATACTAAATATCGGTCCATTTCGTGCAATACTTTGTAGTTCAATATCGATTCATCCCCTTCTGATTTTTCATTTACAAAAGACTTTTTTAATTTGGATGATTTTACCAAATGGTTGACCAATGTACCTGTTGCTGATAATTCCTTTTTCTCCACAATTGCTAAGTATTCTTTAAAGAATTTTTTCTGTATTAGTTGATCATTTATTTCGATAACCGATTCTTTGTTTTTTGCAAAAATTACAAGACCTGACACAGGACGGTCAATCCGATGACATAAATAAAGATCGTGCTTGCAATATGCCTGCACCATTCTATGGAGCGATACATCTTTGGTTAAATCTTCCTGCACAGGGATTCCTGCAGGTTTATTACATACGACCAGATGATGGTCCTGATAAATAATGTGATCACGAATTGAATTCAAGAGCGTTCAGTCTTATTTAATTTCTTCATAGTCTGAATATTTATCTTTTTTCTTATTTGGGTTCTTTGGTGAAATAATAATCGTTTTGTCCCTTAAAAAAAGGATGTAAAGTGCATAAATGGCTAATCCAAATATGATAATTCTGATCATACTTTAAAAATTTATAAAAATCCAGTCCTAAAGATAGGTTTAATCATACAAACATAAGCATTAACAACGTTAAGATCGAGTTGGTTTCCTGACCTGAGGAAACTTGTAATTATTGGAATAGATTTCATACTTTTACATGATAATTTAAATTATATTAATTATTTATATCTATAACTTATTGATTATAAAATGAGTACAAAATTTAATAAGACTAATTTAGTTGGTTGGATTGTTTTTATCCTGGTGTTTACAGTATATTACTTTTCTGTAGAACGAAGCGGAAGTTTATGGGACTGTGGTGAATTTGTTCTAGGTGCATATAAATTGCAAGTGGTCCATCCGCCAGGAGCTCCACTATTTTTAATAATTGGTCGATTATTTGCTTGGATTGCCTCTGTCTTTTCAGACAACCCATCCTATATTGCTTTTGGCGTCAATTTAATGTCTGCAGCCTGTTCTGCCTTAGCAGCCACCTTTGTTTGTTGGATTACGATGATGTTTGGTCGTTTGTCAATGTATGGAAGAGATTATCAAAATGAAGGTAATGAAGGTTGGGCAATGTTAGGGTCTGGACTCGTTGCAGGATTATCAACTGGTTTCATTTCTACCACCTGGTTTTCTGCTGTGGAAGGGGAGGTTTACTCAATGTCTACAATGTTTACTACAATGACATTCTGGGCTGCTATGAAATGGTATTATCTTGAAGACAATCCGAAAAATGATAAATGGTTGATCTTCGCCATTTTTGCTACCGGACTTTCAACTGGAGTCCATTTATTAAGTTTACTTGCGTTTCCAACAATAGCCGCTTTATATTATTTTAAACGATATAAAACACATACCTGGTTAGGCATGATAGGAGCCATGTTAGTTGGAGTTCTTGCTATCTTTTTATTCCAAATCCTCATCATTATTGGGATTCCGGATTTATGGAGTTTCTTTGAAAAAATTTGTGTCAATTCCTTTGGTTTGCCCTTCCATACAGGTTTAATTCCAACCTTGATAGTCATCACATTGGCTGGATATTATGGATTGCGTTATTTTAAATCTAAGGGCAATGACCTCATGCATAAAGTGGTATTTACCTTTATCCTTCTTGTCGTTTCCTATTCAACAGTTGGTGTTGTACTCATTCGCGCAATAGCAAAAACTCCAGTGAATATGAATGACCCATATGATGTGATGCGTTTAATTCCTTATTTAAACCGGGAACAATATGGAGATCGGAGTTTATTAAAAGGTCCCCATTTTGATGCACGCCCAATTGATACAAAATCTGAAGACCGTTGGGGACGTGTCGGAAATGAATATAAAGTTGTGGATCAAAAATATGATTATGAATTTCGCGAAAAAGATAAAATATTATTCCCTCGGATAAGTCATAGCGATCAGGGAAGGCCTCAACTTTATCGCACCTGGATGGAATATCTGCAAGGTGGTAAAACGGGTGTTCCGACGATGGCTTTCAATTTAAAATTTATGTGGTCATACCAGTTTGGCTGGATGTATTGGCGTTATTTTATGTGGAATTTTGTTGGTCGACAAAATGCAGAACAGGGATTTTTTCCCTGGATTAATAAAGATGGCCACTGGTATTCAGGTATAAAACCATTCGATAGCGGCCGATTGTATAATCAAGACCATCTTCCTCGGGTGATTCGGGAAGATCAGTCGCGAAACAGTTATTATTTTCTACCATTCATATTAGGTATTCTAGGTGTTGTATTTCATTTCAAAAAGAACCGCAACGATTTCTTAGCTTTAGTTAGTTTTTTTATTTTAACAGGTATTGCGCTTTGCGTTTTTAACAATTCACCACCAAACGAACCGCGGGAACGGGACTATGTTTTGGAAGGTTCCTTTTTGACATTTTGTATGTGGATTGGAATGGGTGTTTTGTTTTTATCAAATTTCTTAACGCAAAGATTCAAACTATCTTCGTCGATATCTGGTATAAGTTCCGCTGCTTTCGGATTAGTTATTCCAATTCTTTTGGTGACTCAAAATTTTGATGATCATAGCAGAATGAAAAGTACTGCTGCCAGAGATTATGCTTCAAATATTTTAGAATCTTGCCAACCCAATTCTATTTTATTTACCTATGGAGATAATGATACTTATCCGGTTTGGTATGCACAAGAAGTAGAAGGAATTCGTCGGGATGTGAGAGTTATAAATTTAAGTTTAATTGCAGTAGATTGGTATATTGAAAATCAAAGACGTAAATTCAATGAATCGGCTGCTGTAAAAATGTCAATACCTCAAGAAAAATTGAGAGGCAGCTTACGCAATCAAATTTTTTATTATAATCCTGAAAACCCGGATGGCACTGGTGCTGATCGCGAAATGAGTGCTACTGAATTTTTAAAATACCTTGGTGAAGATCATCCTGTTGAATCTGGAAATGGACGGAAATTTGAAACGCACATGCCAACAAGAAATGTTTATTTTAGTATTGACAGACAAAAAGCATTTTCAACGGGCCTTTGCAATCCAGCAGATTCAGCCTTTGTGGATAAAATTCCGATTACTATTAATGCAGGATATATTACAAAAGATGATCTGGCAGTAATCGATATTATAAATTCCAATATTTATGATCGCCCAATCTATTTTTCTGTAACCTGCAATGGCGAAAAATTAATGGGATTGGATGATTATACAAATCAAGAAGGTATGGCCCTTCGTGTTGTTCCTATTAAAACGAAAAGTGATCCAAGCTTATATATCTATGGTGCAGGGAGAGCAGATCTTGATAAAACCTATGATATTATTATGAATAAATATCGCTGGGGTAATTTTGATAAAGTACAGCAATTTGTAGATCATAGTTTTGCCCCAAGTATACAAGCTATGCGAATGATTATGATGCGAACTGCTGTAGGTTTACAGGTAATTGGCGACAAGGATCGCGCTATCAAAATAGCCAATAAATATTTTGAAGCATTTCCAAATATGAATTTCCAGTTTGATGTTCGAATTATGCCTTTTATTCAAATTCTTATAGAATCTGGTGATTTAGAATCTGCAAAAAAACAATTGCGTACGCTTGCCACGGAGACTGTTGATATGTTACAATTTTTTGATTCTTTAACGCTTGAAGATTTAAATAAAGGATTCGCACAAGACAAAAGTTTATCGATGTCTGCGGTTCGTGAAATCATAGATCGCAGTAAACTAATAAATGATCCTGCATTTTTAAAGGAAATGGAATCATTACTAAATAAATACAATGCAGCAACTCCAAACCTAATAAATTAAAACTGAGAATGAAAATTTCAATTGGAGCGGATCACGCAGGATTTGAATATAAAAATATAATAAGCAATTATCTTGAAGAGCGTGGTATTGAAGTTACAGATCATGGTAGCTTCAATACAGATTCGGTGGATTATCCAGACTTTATACATCCGGTAGCAAATGACATTTCTGAAAAACAAGTTGATTTTGGTATTGTAATTTGCGGAAGTGGGAATGGCGCCGCAATGACCGCGAATAAACATGCAAAGGTACGTTGCGCGTTGTGTTGGAATGAAGAAATTGCAAGCCTTGCAAGACTTCATAATGATGCAAATATATTAAGTATTCCTTCCCGTTTTGTGAGTGAAGAAACTGCAATTCAAATGGTAGAAACGTTTTTATCTACTCCCTTTGAAGGTGGAAGACATCAAAGAAGAGTCGAAAAAATGAATTTGAAATGAAATCATTCAAATTAATATTCTTTTGTGCATTACTGACACCTGCATTAGCACAAAAAAATTATTTCAGTTCGGTGATTTTTCCGGACACAATTCGAAGTATTGAAAAGGATTCGGCATTTGAATATTCAAAATATATACAAGCCGATAAACTCAAAGAAATCATTGAGTATTTAGCTTCAGATTCTTGCGAAGGCCGCGAATTAGGTAGCAAAGGAAATGAGCGCGCAAGCAATTTTATTGCTGGGCTTTTAAATCAATATAATGTTCAAAAAATTGGCGATTCCAATTCTTATTTTCAAGAGCTCGGATTTAAATGGATCTATTGGGATAAACTTTCATTTAAAATTAATGGCGTTAATTATAAACAATTATGGGATTATCTAATCATTCCTGATCAAAATGATGACCTGGAAATGAATACTTCAGAAGTTCTTTTTCTAGGCTATGGCATTGACGATCCAAAATATAATGACTATAAAAACCTGGATGTTAAAAATAAAGCCATCCTTATTTATAAAGGGGAACCTAAAAATAAAAAAGGAGAATACCTGCTTTCATCAAATTTAAAGCCATCACCATGGTCATCTGATTTACAATTAAAAATTCGTACAGCAAAAAAGCATGGTGCTAAAATAGTATTAGTAATAGAAGATAAATTTAAAGAATTTGTAGATTCTAATCGGTCTTCCGTGGTGTCTCCATCGGTGATTATGGATAAAAATTCAAACGATTTCAGGATTGGAATTAATACCATGCATTTATCCTCTACTACCGTATCCATGTTGCTGGGAAAATCTATTAAAAAAGTAATTAAAGCAAGAGATAAAATCAACCGAACTGGAAAATCAAATAGCTTTATTATCAAAACCAATCTTGAATTTATACAAAAACGAAATGTCCGATCCGAAAAAGGAAGAAACATTCTTGCTTATATTGAAGGTACCGACAAAAAAAATGAGCTGATTATTGTTTCAGCCCACTATGATCATATCGGCAAACGTGGGAACGATGTTTATAATGGTGCTGATGATAATGCATCGGGTACATCGGCTGTAATTGAAATTGCACATACACTACAAAAATTAAAAGAAGCCGGTAAAGGTTCCAGGAGATCCGTTTTATGTATGCTTGTAACAGGTGAAGAAAAAGGATTACTAGGATCTATGTATTATGTGAATCACCCGACATTTCCACTTTCTTCTACGATGGTCGATATTAATGTGGATATGATTGGAAGAACCGATCCAAAATATTTAAAAGATAGCAATTACATCTATGTTATTGGTTCTGATAGATTGAGTTTAGATTTACATAAAATAAATGTCGATGTAAATCAAAAATATTCTCAGCTTAAATTAGATCATACCTATAATAGTGAAACAGATGCAAATCGGTTTTATTATCGTTCGGATCATTACAATTTTGCAGAAAAAGGTATACCAGCTATTTTCTTTTTCAGTGGTGTTCATGAAGATTATCATCGGATCACAGATGATGCTTCAAAAATTCTGTTTGGAAAAACTGAAAAAATAGCCAGACACATCTTTCTGCTAACCTGGTCGCTGGCAAATATTGAATTCAAATTAAGTCCTAATCCTTAAGTTTTACACAATAAAATTCAGAATATTATTTTGAATTTTGTACTACATACAATCGATTTCAAAATATAATTTCTTGTTTTAATTAATTTTAATTAAAAAAATTAAGCTTTAAAGCGAATTAAAAGATTCCGACTATATTTAGGCTTAGAAATTATTCTTTACTAAACGAAAATTTACATGAGCCAACAAACAGGTCATCCAAAAGGACTTTACTTATTGTTTTTTACAGAAATGTGGGAGCGCTTTAGCTATTATGGCATGCGAGCAATCCTTGTGTTATTTCTAACAAAACAGTTGATGATGGATAAAACTATCTCTTCTGGAATTTATGGAAGCTTTACAGGTCTTGTTTATTTAACCCCAATCATTGGTGGATATTTAGCCGATCGATATTGGGGAAACCGGAAATCTATTGTTATCGGTGGATTGGTGATGGCTATGGGGCAATTTATGTTATTCTTTAGCGGTGCAATGACCAGCAATTTTATGATGTATTTAGGTTTGGGATTACTCGTTTTTGGGAATGGATTTTTTAAACCTAACATTTCAACTATGGTGGGTCAGTTATATCCTGAAAATGACAGAAGATTAGATTCTGCATATACTGTTTTTTATATGGGTATTAATTTAGGTGCATTCATTGCTCCTTTATTGTGCGGTTGGCTTGGTGAAAATATTGCTTTTAAATGGGGATTTTTTGCCGCAGGTGTAGGGATGTTAATTAGCGTTGCTTCCTTTCAATGGTTAAAAAATAAATACTTGTTATCACCTACCGGACTTCAGATTGGAGTCGAACCTAATAGAGCAAGATTAAAAGAAGGAGAATCTACGGTAGCTTCTAATTTGGATAATAAACAAATGGCGATTATTACCGCTGGAAGTGCATTATTATTTTTAATTTTTTATAAAATAGTTGGCTTTGATTTTTTCGGAGCTATTATTTTTTCATTTGCAATTAGTATCCCGATTACAATAATATTTGATAAATCTCTAAATACGGTTGAGAAAGAACGAATTTGGGTCATTTTTATTTCCGCTTTTTTTGTTGTCTTTTTTTGGTCTGCATTTGAACAAGCTGGAGCTTCCTTAACCTTTTTTGCGGATGAACAAACGAACCGTACTTTTTTTGGATGGGAAATGCCTGCAAGTTGGTTTCAAAGTTTCAATGCTGCTTTTGTAGTCATTTTTGCTCCTGTATTTTCTGCTATTTGGTTAAAAATGGGCGATAATCAACCTGCATCCATTACCAAACAAGCAATAGGTATTGGTTTACTTGCACTTGGCTATTTATATATTGCATTTGGTGTCAATGGTGTTGATGCAGGTTCTAAAGTTTCAATTATTTGGCTTACTGGTTTATATTTAATCCATACATTCGGAGAATTATGTTTATCACCAATTGGTTTGTCAATGGTGAATAAATTAGCTCCCGCTCGTTTAGCATCTTTATTAATGGGAGTCTGGTTTTTAGCAAATGCTACGGCTAATAAATTTGCAGGTATGTTATCTGCTTTATATCCGGAAGCTGGAAAACCTAAAAATTTTCTCGGTTATGCTATGGAAAATACCTATGATTTCTTTTTACTATTTGTAGTGATGGCAGGCATTGCAGCTATTATTTTATTTATTTTATCTAAAAAACTTCAAAAATTAATGCACGGTATTAAATAAATTTTACGATTTCTTTTCTTCAACAAAACAAAATCACTTCATATGGAACCAACTTCTCCTAAGGAATTTAAACCATATATTGCTCCTGAAATTACCTCCATTGCTGAATTTTCTTTGAAGGCAATTTTACTAGGTATCTTTTTTGGGATCTTATTTGGCGCTGCTACCGTTTATCTTGCCCTGAAAGCAGGATTAACCGTGTCTGCATCAATTCCAATTGCTGTATTAGCTATTTCATTAGGTAGGAAATTTTTTAAAACTACCATTCTTGAAAACAATATTATTCAAACCACCGGTTCTGCTGGAGAATCCATAGCAGCCGGAGTAGTATTTACTTTGCCTGGTTTTTTATTTTTATCAGCAGAAAGTGATGGTGTGAGTTCATTTAATTATTGGACCATTTTTACACTCGCTGTTTTAGGTGGAATTTTAGGTACTTTGATGATGATCCCGCTTAGAAGATCGCTCATTGTTAAAGAACATGGAACTTTACCATATCCGGAAGGTACCGCATGCGCTAGTGTTCTTGTAGCCGGTGAAAAAGGCGGAGATTTTGCAAAAACAGCTTTTATGGGTTTGGGCCTTTCCATTTTATATGCCTTGCTCCAAAAAGTACTTCATCTTATTTCAGAAGTTCCAACGTACGTAACCAGCCTTACAAATAAATATTGGCCAGCAGGAAGAATAAGTGGAGAAATCACACCTGAATATTTAGGTGTAGGCTATATTATTGGTCCTAAAATATCAGGAGTACTCGTTGCTGGTGGGGTTTTGAGTTCGTTTGTTCTAATACCATTACTTGCTACTTTAGTGCCAGGAGATGTAATTTATCAGCAAGTAGTAAAATTAGGTTTTAATCCGGTTCGTTTTGGTTGGGATGAAGCAAGTCATACATTTAGTAATTCAGCAGAAGCAATTTATAGAGTTTATATCCGTCAAATTGGTGCCGGAGCAGTTGCAGCAGGCGGTTTTATTACCTTAATAAAGACGATACCTACCATTATAAGTTCATTTAAAGATTCATTAGGATCTGTTAAATCTGAAGGCGATAAAAGCGTCTTACGTACAGATCGGGATCTCAATATTAAAGTTGTTTTATTCGGAAGTTTAGGTCTGATTTTATTGGTTGCATTATTGCCAATTATACCCGGTCAGGGAATTCTTTCGAAATTAATGGTGGGCGTATTGGTTGTTATTTTTGGTGCCTTCTTTGTTACTGTTTCGTCCAGAATTGTAGGAATCATAGGTTCTTCAAACAATCCAATTTCAGGAATGACCATTGCTACGATTATGGCAACTTGTCTTGTTTTTATTGGTGTTGGATGGAGTGGCAAATTATTTGAACCCATGGCTTTAGTGGTTGGTGGTATGATCTGTATTGCCGCTGCAAATGCAGGAGCAACTTCTCAGGATTTAAAAACTGGATACATTATTGGGGCCACACCGAAATATCAACAATTAGCCTTATTTATTGGAGCCGTTTTCTCGTCCATTGTTATTGGTTGGACTGTAAAATTATTAGATACTCCAGATTCTACTATGATTTCTCAAGGAATTCAACATGCTATTGGAGAAAAATACAATGCCCCACAAGCTACCTTAATGGCTACTTTAATTAAAGGGATACTTTCTTTTAATTTAGATTGGCAATTTGTGATTGCCGGGGTTTTTCTTGCGATCGTTATGGAACTTTGTGGAATTAAAGCATTGTCATTTGCTGTTGGTGCCTATTTGCCATTATCTACTACACTTCCAATATTTGCAGGGGGCGCTGTCAAAGGCATTGTAGATCTATTTAATGCTAAGAAAAATAAAACTGCAGAAGAAGACGAACTCGGCAAAGGTTCCCTTTTTGCAACTGGTTTAGTTGCTGGTGGAGCATTGGCAGGAGTCATTGTCGCTTTGCTAAGTGTAAATGAAGGGATTGCTAACAGTTTGGCAAGTATATCTCTTGAACATGGTATCACCGGTGCCTTTGGTGCAGGGATATATCAATTGATTGGGGTCCTGTTTTTTGCAGCGCTAGCTTTTATTTTATTTAGAATTGCAACAAAAGATTAATATTTTAAAATCTAAATAATTAACAAGTTAGATTATTGATTGAAATATTTATGGGATGGAATTTCTTCCACAATTAATTTCCATCCCATAGAGTTTACGAATTGATCTAAAGTATTCGTCATATCTATTCTCTTTTGATTTGCTCTTGAAAGCAGGTCGCTTTCCATTGCTTTTTTTAATATTAATTGCCTGGCTTGTTCTTGCATTTTAGTAAGCTCTTCCGAACTAAAATAATTGAAACTACCTTGTTGTAAATCGTAATAATCTAGTTTATGATCTATACTTAAAATGACAGGTTGAGAATTAAAAATAAGATGAATCGTTTTGGTTTTTTCTTGTATCTCAATTTTAGCAGAATCCATATTAACTCCGGCTGTTACCTTTGCTTGGACACGTACAATCGCTGATTTTCTAAATGGACTAAGATCGATCCAGGTATAATCTTTGTGTGAATACAATTCATTAAACTGTGCCTCAACATAGACAATTTTAAATACTTCCTTTATTCGTTCTAATAAAACGGTACTCTGATTGGTTTCGTAGTTCGATATCGAACTGAATTTTTTGCATAGATAAAAACCGGATAAAAAAGCAAGTACTACAATTGCTCCATAAATAAATCGCATGAAATTAATTTACCTTGGCTGAAAATGGATATTTTAAATTTGTATAGGATGCTAAGATTCCTTTCACAGAACCCACCACAAGCGGAGACTCAAGCATTACAGGAAGCATATTCGAATCATTAGAGATCCAAAAATTCATTTGAACATCATCCTTAAATACATTTCCGGTAATCACATCCCCAATGGCATGAAAAGCATTATAGGTTCCGCTTTCCTTAACCTTAAACTGATCTTTGTCAGCAACGTATTTCAAGTTTAAATTATACTTTCTATTATCTAAAATTAATTTAAATCCTCGATGCCGTTCTTTTTTAAAATCTTCAATCTTTATATTTCTCAAAAAGTACATACTCGATATCATATCGTAATAATTCCCATCTAAATCAATTTCCTGACTTTTCAATTGATCAAAACGTTTACCAGTATAGCTCGTTGCTTTATGATTTTGATAATCGAATACAATTTTTTCATAATGCCTATAATCACCTTGATGAATATCCCGAATATATAATTTTGGCAGGCCTGTCTTCTTATCGATATAAGAATGATATTTATCTCTTACCTTATAAAACCACTCATAGGAAGCATAAGTCTTGCCCGTCACTTCAATGTGGTAAGCCTCCTGCTCTTCTTTAATTTCAAAGACAATTTCACCAGCTGCAAGCCACACAAAGTTCCAGTTATAAAATATTTTATAGACCAATTTCTCTCCTGGTGTGAAGGCAAAATCAGACTCCACAGGCACACTTCTGAATGACCAAAAGAGGCAACCCGCAAAAAAAAGGAATACGATAGCTATAATTTTTTTCATTTCACTCTTTGAACTACATGATTCAACAAAAAGTAAAAGCCAAACATTGCAGGAATCCCTACATTTAACAAATAAATAAGCCAAGATACCGAAATCGACTGGTTTTGGCTAATTCCAATGTATGAAAAGACCAACACGGCGATTGCAGCACGACTCAAGGTAGAAAGAAAACCAGGCAAATAAATCATACTCACGAGCATTAAAAATATAGCGGCAGCATTAACAGCTACTAAAAAATGAACTTCTGAAACGAATACTAAGGCTACTGCAATTTGCAGCAAATAAACTAAATATCTCAACAGCGACAATCCTGAAATAATAATATAGTCCTTCTTTTTAAAACGCATCAAGGACCATTCCAACTTTGAAATCTCTGGCCATTTAGATTTTAAAAATTGGAGGAATTCTGTCCTTGTCAATAGGTAAAATAATAAATTTAAAAAGAAGAGGATCGCCAAACTGATAGAAAGTCCATTCCATAAAGTGAATGGCTCTAAAATAAAATTAGATAGCATGAAAGGAAATCCTAAAAGCAATCCAAACAATACATTCCAGGTAGTTTGGATTAATGATGAAATGCTACTTAATGCAATCAGATCGGGGATATGTTTTTTATCTTCGAATGTGACTCTTCCAATATAAGATCCTAAGCCAAATGGAATAAACAGTTCAAAGGCAAAGCCTTTACAGATTTTTTGAATACTTTCAATGAAGGTAAT
This sequence comes from Saprospiraceae bacterium, assembly GCA_016717265.1. Taxonomy (NCBI): domain Bacteria; kingdom Pseudomonadati; phylum Bacteroidota; class Saprospiria; order Saprospirales; family Saprospiraceae; species Saprospiraceae bacterium. The sequence continues at coordinate 1,062,092 of JADKFX010000001.1, read as the reverse complement.
TTTATAAGGTAAACAAAACTTGAACTTGAACGATTCCAAGCAAATATTAATTGGCATTAAAAAACAAATGAGACCAAAATAAAAAAAATCATCCCTGCCAAAATGAGTATTCATTTGAACTTGGAAATAATAAATATAAGCGCCCAAAAAAGCGAATAAGCATCCAATAAAATAGCAAACCAACTTCATTCGTTGTTTCAATAAAACCATTTTTGATGCATTCAAATTCATCTATCAAATAATAAGTTATGCTTTCTACACTTTAATCTTCTAAATTTGCAATTCAATATGGTATCCAGAATATGATTAAACCCGAAAGAATATTAGGTATTGACCCTGGAACCAATATCCTTGGATTTGGGATTCTCGAGATCAAAGATAATAAACCTATAGTATTAGATTTGAATGTCATTCATCTAAAAGAATTTGATGACCATCAAAGCAAATTAAAAGAAATATTTTTAAGAGTTCAGGATATTATTGAAACCTATCAACCCCACAGTTTATCTATTGAAAGTCCATTTTTTGGGAAAAATGCGCAAAGCATGCATAAATTAGGTCGTGCCCAGGGTGTTGCTATTGCTGCAGCTATGGTAATGGGTGTTGATATATTTGAATTTTCTCCAAAAAAAATTAAAAAATCAATTACCGGAAATGGCAATGCTACCAAAGAACAAGTTGCATTAATGTTGGGTCAAATCTTAAAATTTAATATCGATATTAAGTATTTTGATGCCACGGATGCTTTGGGAGCTGCATTGTGTTTATATTACCAATCCAATCAATCGGGCAATTTAAAATCAAGTGGAAATAGTTGGAAAAAATTTATCACCGAAAATCCACAGCGTGTAAGTTAAATGCGACAAGTGATCTCCGTTTTTAAATTTACAAATACAAATTTTGTAAACCAGATTAAAGCAATTTTGCAATTGCATTTGCAAGCTCTTGATATTCTTGTTCTGTAAAATGCAAACGCGGCAAGTTGAAATTCAAATCTCCAATAGAATTGATAGGCACTAAATGAATATGTGCATGTGGAACTTCTAACCCAATAATGCTCATCCCGATTTTTGTACATGGCACAACTTTTTTTATTGCTCTTGCGATCTGTTTGGAAAAAATCATCATCTCCGATAATAATTCATCAGGAACATCAAAAATATAATCAATTTCGCTTTTTGGAACAACCAATGCATGGCCTTTTGCCAATGGCTTAATATCTAAAAAAGAAAAGCAAAATTCATTTTCAGCAATCTTGTGTACTGGTAGATCACCATTTATTATTTTTGTAAAGATGCTTGCCATTAAGCAGTAATTTCAAGAATTTCCAAAATCATTTCTCCAGCAGGTGTTTGGATAGCTGCCTTCTCACCTACTTTCTTACCTAATAAACCATGACCAATGGGAGAGGTTACAGAAATGCGATTTGTTTTTATATCTGCTTCTGCTTCAGATACAATTTTATAAGTCATTTCCTTATTGATCTTATGATTTTTTATGCGAACATTTGCCAACATAACCACTTGAGAGGTATCTATATCGTGTTCATCAATAAACCGAACATTCATCAGTTTTTTATCTAACTCATTGATTTTCATTTCCAACATACCCTGCGCATCTTTAGCTGCGTGGTACTCTGCATTCTCTGATAAATCACCTTTTTCACGGGCTTCTGAAATTGCTTTGGCAACTTCTTGTCTGCCCGTAGTTTTCATAGTATCTAGTTCTAATTTTAATCTGTCATAGCCTTCTTGGGTCATGTAATTGTGGCTGCTCATATTATAATATCTTAATGGGTTAAAAAACAAAAGAACGTTTCCTGATTTTAACAGGAAACGTTCTTTAATTTAGACTATTTCTAATTATAACAACATTTGGACGTTGTTTAGTTCCTCACAGATTAAAATTCCAAACGAACACCAAATTGATGTGTTCCCTGAAATGGATCTGAATGTTTGTAACCATAATCAATTGCAAGTCTGGTTTCAGATTTCTTTTTCAATGGGACGGATACAGATGCGCCAGCTGCCAAACCTGTATGTGCCGTTTTATTAATTTTATCTTCATTTGAACCAAGCTCATATTTATAAGAACCCCGCAGTGCAAAATATTGTGTAATTTTTATTTCTGCACCCGCACCTATTTCATCTCTTCCAAAAGAATTTGATGTAAAATTTAACATAGGCGTCAATTTAATTGACTCTGAAGGAATGAAATCATAAGAAATACCAATATGGAGTTGAGATGGCAATTCAAATTGGCTTAATCTTACATTATACGTTATGTCTGTATTTTCCGGACTTTTTAATTGTGTTGATAAACCATCTCCACTAAAACTCATGGGGCCACCTACATTCCGCAAGGCGATTCCAAATTTAAAATTATCCTGAGCACCAGAAACATATTGCACTCCAGCGTCTATTGAAAATCCAAAAGTATTTAAGTCCTGGATAGATTCTGAAATTCCTTTAAATAAAACTCCTACAGCAATTTTATTTCCGAAAGTATGAGCATAGCCGACGCCAATATTACTAAAAGATGGTGAATATGTAGCACCTGTCCCTTCTGGTGTTGCATTTGTTGTGACTCTAATTTCGCCAAAATCAAGGTTCATAAGAGATACTCCTAACGTTCCACTTTTGCCGATTTTAACAGCAAAACCACCAGCATTAATGTTGATTCCACTTGGGCGCAACCATTTCGTTTGAGATAAGCCAATTTCCCATTTGTTAATTCTGGAAATTCCTGCAACATTGACCATCATTGCCTCAACACCACTGATACAGGATGCATTTAAGCTGTTTAATGCGCCACTTCGTGCCCAAGGATTCATTAATAATTCATAAGCACCTGCTTCTCCTTGTCGATCTGGATTTCCAGCAAATATTAAAACCGGAATTGCCAATATTGAAAAAAATGTAAAAATTATTTTTTGCATAACGCCTAGTTTAATATGGTTTTAAAAACGGGCTATTTTAGATTTTACAAAATAGCCCATTTATGTATAATTTTTATAAACCGGATGGGTCAAATTTTCTAGCTACACCAAACCATTTGACAATTTTTTCAGCACCCGTTGTATTTTCTTTTATGTGAATAATATATGCACCACTTGCAACTGGAATCGATTTAAAATTTGTCAAATCCCATTCTAAATCCGGTGTAATTTGATTTTCTAAAACTCCTGGATTTGAACCTGTCCGTTTCACTGGTGTTTCATCACGCTTATATTGCTTAATGAATTTTCCATCTACAGAATATATTGTGATGGTACAACTAGCTGGCAAATTTGTAATTTTAACAACATTGCTAAATTGACCTGTTTCATAGTTTGAAAATCCATAGTATGGATTTGGAACTACATTCACATTGTCTAAAGCTGTACTAATTTCTTCCTTTTTTACAATGGGATTTGCATCCTGACCAATTATGCTAAAAGAATAAAAATTATGCCCTTTATTCTCGTTGGTACCGATCGCATATTGATACGGATTTTCAACACGTAATCGAATGGTAAGATCATTTGGAACAATTCCATCATGATAGGACCTTAGACTTGCTTGAGGAAATAATGCAGACATACTGCACCAGGTAAAGTCTCTGAACAATCTGTTTTTATCTGCAATCTTAGTAGAATTTAAACCTAAGCGGAATGATTTACAAGAGTCATAAGGAGTCTTTGTAACGTATATATAATGATGGCCTCCTAAACTTACGTTAAATCTGGTTTGTGATAGTGCACATGTTGGATTAAAAAAGACATATTCATCGGTTGGATTGTACATCATATCATTTCCTGTCAATGGTTTTGTATTACAACCATCTAATAAAATATTTTCAGGTGAATAAAATGAATTTTCACCAAAGAAAATATTAAGGCGTTTTCCAGATTCAACATCTACTGCATAGCCCGGAAACCAACCATATCCTGTGCTGTCTTCTTTTGTATCAATATCAGCCAAACCATCTCCATCTGCATCGTCATTTGTAACCGATGGACTCTTTTTAATTGCAAAATTCTTTAATCCAGTAACAGGCGACGTTAAAGCTTCGCCTACATTTGGATTCCAGGTTTCTACAACTAAACATCGACTCCATTTAGATTTATCTGATGTGAATATGATATCCACATTATTTAAATCAGACATTTTAATAGTTCCTCTGGTTACTTTAGATAATGGATCTATCCATACTGGTGTTAAATAAGTAGTATCAGATGGCAATTTATATGGATACCAGGTACCTTCTACTGTCTCTCCTGCACCTAGGTTTGAAAAACATTCTTGCGGATCTAATGCATATGCGGGTTGCCCTAAACCTGATAAAATAAAATCTGTCACATCTACATTGTTATCTGGCTGTGCGGTGTACCATAAAGTATCATTCAAATCTTTATAATCATAAAACAATCCTTCCCCTATCACTCCACAACTATTTAATGAATCACTACCAGCTTCAATAGTTTGACCGATTACCACAGAAATTCCAAATTTATTAATAATCTGTTCGTTAAATCGACTAATATCTGTTTGTGATTTTATAGAATCATTTGTGGTAATATTTACTAACAACCAATTTACAGGATCATCTAATTTGGTATTATTTAAATTAGAATCTGTAAAACGCAATTCATATACACCATTCTTAACGCGTAATGGATCATATACTTTAATTTCAACAGGACCTCTGCCAGCTTGGTATTGAATTAAGCCATCAAAACCTGGAGCTAATAATTTATCATACATGTTTGGTTTTAATAAAAGATCTTTACCTCCCATTCCTATACCATCATGCCGTGTAATTTCAAATCCAGTTCCATATTTGGAATTTAATTTTTCATAAATCAAAGGTCTAGGAATTGCTGTATAAGGTTTTCCATCTTCGTTTGGTCCTATATTCAAACGTCCTGGACAATACTGGGTACGTTGACCTAAGTTTTCGACTATATTAAAATCTTTATAATTATTATAACCATAGGCAATTACAGTAAAAAAATACTTCTTGTGATTAATTAATCTTCTATCCCCTTTTGCAAATTGATCTTCTGTGACATTAAAAGTATGCCTTATGCCATTATTTACACCTTCTACTTTTTCTTCTGGGGTATAGATAATAGGATGTGTAGTAGGATCCGGACTTGGATTTTTAATGCCTATCCAATTATAAACTTTTTTAACTTTATTTTTGAGATCGACCGTAAATATTTCTCTTACTTTGGTTGGATCATTTATTGCATCTTCACTCAGTGTTATAGATGGATCAGCCACTTGAAAAATTCGGTATCCTTCAAAGCGGTATAAGCTATCTACACCTGCCGGAAATCCAATTCCAGCTTCTGTATAATCTTCAAATTTATTGTTGGATGTAAGATCATTTGTTAAAACAAGGACTAACTCGCGATCCAGCTCAATAATATCAACATCTGGAGCATCAGGACAATCTAATATTTTAAAGCAATTGTCGAATAAATCCTGAGAAAGTTTATCCGCTGCAAATAATTCACTAGGATCAGGACATGGATAATTTTGATCCGGAACAAAAACAGCACCAATAATTAATTCATTAATAGCACCAGGTCTTAATTGCATAGGACCCGTTGCTTGAAGCGTTCTTCGATCCCCTTCAGGCGCAATAGCAGAACACATACTCCATCCTGTTGCATCGTTTGGATCTCCTGGAAGAGCATATCGAGTGGTATCTTGTGAGCTTGGGTTATAACCGGTTCCACCTTTTGTCAAAGGGGTACCATCTCTCCAACTTCCAGTTAAATAGCGATAATATTCAATGGCTGATCCTGGATCTGTAGTTGCAGCAGGAGGATTTCCACCACCTGCAGGATTATTATAGTACATAAAGGAAGACATTCCTAATTCACGTCCGGCAGTATCTAAAGGTCCTCTAAAATAATCCACCCCTAACATTGGAATTTCGGTACAATATGTATTTACTCCTCGGTCGCAATTACAACCATTAGAACCATCTGTGGCATCTATATTATAGATGTACATCAAGCTACGCTCTACACTACATCCAATATAATCATCAGAATAACATCCTAAATCCGGATCAATCCACATAGCAAAATAACATTGATCAAGATTTTGTGGTGCTCTGTTTATCAGTTTATACCGTTGGAAGGTCATATCGTTAATCTGGTCACTGGTATTAAAAGCAAATGCTTGTACCTGGACTTCCATACGAATTGGGTCCCCATTTGAATTTGTATGAATTCCTCCATTGTCATTATAGATCCAAAAAAACATCTGATCAGGATACACGGGTTCGGTACAACCCCGAATATCAATTATCGGAAAATCTCCTTTTTCAGGCTCATAAAGACCATTGTCTGATGCCGTACCAGGTTCTTCATAAAATAAACCTAAACCTTGGGGTAAAAATGGAAGCTCAAAGCCATATTTTGTAGAAAAATATTTATTTCCTCTGGCTGGATAATACAACACATCTTCCGGAATTTCTTCTTGTGTTAAATCACGAATCCCTTTAAATTCTTTGTATTTTTTTTGTTGTTCTCTAATATTTTTTCCAAGCACTACAAAAAATCGGTCCCAGTCTAAGCAATCCTTGGTATCGGTTTCCCCCGTTGTTGGAGTTAACGGACCAGGCCAACAATCATTGCTAGAAGAACTTCTGAAATCTTGTGCCATAATATGCAAATTGTTGGATGGATCGTAACCACCTACCCAAACCGCTCCGGCGAAAATCGCAGACACCGGTTTCTTCGTGGATCCTTCTGGGATTTTTGGAACGATATAACTTCCATTGTTTAAGTCCCACCAGCAATCGCCACCATTTAATAAACGTGCCCGGACATTATTAATATCCATATCGATCTGTTTGGTAGCTGCTGCACAAGCACCACCTCTTGATTTTAGGATTTTTTCTTTTGTTTCCGGACTCATACTTTTCGCTGGTGGTCTATGTGCCCACAAAGATTGATCCCCAATAGCAAAAATAAATATAAATAAAAATATATATTTCATAATTGAAATGTTGTTAATGTGATAAAATTAAAATTCCAAAATTGCTCCAATAAATATTCTACGAGGCAATGTATAAAAATCAGGATTTAATAATCTGTAATTATATTGATTTACAAAATAATCAATAAAATCTTCCCCATATTGAGCTGAAACATTGTTAAATTCTGCAGCACCTTTATCAGATCTCAAATAGCCATCATCTTTAGCACTTCCAGAGCCCCTGTACACTGAAATTACATTTCTAGTATCCAGTAAATTTTGAACTCTTAAATAAACATTCAAATCCAATGGATGCTTTCCTTTTGTTATGGTAATATTTTTATCAATACGCATATCAATATTAAAATTCCAAGGCAAACGGGAGCCATTAATATCTCCTCGGTAACCAGAACCATCAAAACGAACAATGGTAGTTCCAGGAGAATAAGGACGACCTGAAGCGGTTACTACTTGTAGATTAATACCTGCATTTGCTAATATATCCTTGCCTAATACTTTGGGGCCATTATATTTTTTACCTGCATCAAAACGATAATCTGCTGTAAATGCAAAACGATGTCTTTCATCATAATTAAAAGGAAAAATATTACGAATGTTGATTCCTTTTTGTGTTAAACCTCTTGCAGATTCAGGATCAGATCCAGTTCCATCAGCAAATTGTAGAGTATAAGCTGCTGTAAATTCTAAGTTACTTGTTCTTCTCAAATCATATGAAAAGTTAAATCCTTTTACAGTTCCAAAGTCAATGTTTCCGTAACTATCATAGGTTCCAATTTCAGTAACGCGGCTATAGGTAATTCGATTAATCATATTCCGCAACTCTTTATAATATGCAGACATTTTTATCGCAGATGAATTGGAAATTTTTTGTTGAAATCCAACTTCATAATCTACCGTCTGTGTAGGTTTAAGATTTCCATTATTAGCGGGCGTTCTTCCTTGCTCATTAAAATAATAATAGGCTAAGGGACTCACATAAACATTGGAAGTAGGTCGCTGAACTAAGATATCATAATGTGCAAAAAAATTAGAGTTATCGGATATTGGAAATGAAAAAGCTAATCTCGGCATCCAATTTACTTGAGGCTTATAATCTTCAAAAGATTCTTCCCATTTATAATATTTTGTAGTGATGTCGCGATACTTTTTCTCAGGTTCAATATAGGCTGCTGTGACCAGGTTACTTGTAAAAATCTGATCTGATGAATTCACCGGCGCACCTTGTGAATTATACCACTGATCACCATTCCGATAAGCTTTAATTGCTGTAGAACCTTCTGTGGTAACATATACTTTATAATCATCTCCAATCGAACCTGGTTTATCCGTATTATTTATATCATGAAAACTTTTCGCACCTAAAATACCATATAATGAATATGGATCTTTTAATACTTTAGTATTTGCATCGTAGCGATCTATCCGTAAACCTAAACGGAAAATGATATCTTTAAATGTAAATTTATCCTGAATATATCCACCATAATAATTTGGTGTAAATGGAGCTACAACAAATAACTTATTGGAGTCGGCATCTAATGCAAAAAAGTCTTCAAATTTAACATTCCCTGTCAATTTATTACCCAAATAGTCAAATCCAGAATACCCAATTGCTTGTTGATCTGTCAATTCTTTCGCAGAAAACATATCCAGCGTCAAATCGTTGTTACCAAATTCATTCACATTTACATAAGTATGCGCTGAAGTCTCTATAGGGGTATTAGGATATAATTTTGTTCTAATACTTTTCATGAATTTAAATTCCCGCAAATCAGATTCAATGATGGTAGGATGTTCATCGACACTATCCTGGAAAAATGGATTCCAAACTCTACCTATAATAACATTGGTATCAACACCACTGGTAATATGCTTATTTGAATATAATTTTCCAAGGTTCCACAAACCAAAAGGTGCTATCGTCCAGTTTCTATTTGTACGTTGTTCATAAACAAAACCAAATTGAATATTATGTCTTCCACTTTTAGATCCTCCAGGTAAAAAATCAAAACCACTTGTGATCTGGAGTGTCAATAAATCGTTATCTGTTTTTTGATAATTATTATAAGTTCCTCCAACATTATTATGAAGATTTCCCCATAAATTATCATAGGCTGTGCTTAAAAATCCATTATATGCACGGTACGATTCAAGATCTGTTGGGTCTTCTGTTGGAAGCTTATTAAATGCAGCATAGACAGGGTTTGGTGAATTTTGAGCATCAAACGAATTGATAACTAAATTATATCCATTATGTTGTCCAAAATTATCAAATGTTGGATCATAATTACCGTTGAATTTTCCAAAATACCCATAATCAAAAAATCGATCTTTATGTCTAAAATCCTGGGTTTTTGATTTCGATTTTTGCAAGCCTCCTTGAATTGTATAAAATGCATTCTGGATATTTGAAGGTGTAGAAACTTCTCCATCCTTTTTTGCATTTAGATCAACCAGTTTACCCAATCGATGTCTAAGCCTTACGTTTACCCGGTAGATATCATTATTAGATTCAGGGTTGTTTACCCAATTTAATAAAGTCCATGCTCCTTGGCCAATGGTGGTATTATCATCTCCTGGATTAAATCTGTCCTTCACCTGAGAATAATTACCAGATATTGATAGATCTATATTCTCAACTGGTCTAAAGTCTAATTTACCCGTTAAATCATACGCGGTATTCTGCTCATTTGGATTGTACTTAATAAACTCTACTTCATCATCTGTAAGGATTTCTCCGGTAGGCAGTGTAGAGGTACCATAAAGCTTTAATGGATCCCTTGAAAGACGTTCTATAGTACTTTCTTTAGCTCTATAAACTCCAAAAGCTGCTGGGTCATCATCTTTTTGATAATTATATTGACCTGCTAACCGGTAGCCTAAAATGGTACGTCCTCTGGTTGAATCCGTTAATTTTTTTCTATAAATTGGTCCGCTAAAGTTGACACTTAATAAATTATATCCATAAGGATCAAGGCCAGAAGAAGTTTCTCCTTCTATCCCTCCTGAAAATTTAGAAGATGGGCCTTTACTGGTAAGTGCAATAATTCCTCCGGTTACATCACCATATTGAGCTTCAACACCACCAGTCACAACTTGTAATTGTTCCAATTCTGAAGTTGGAATTTGCCGACCGGTAATTCTCAAGCCATCAAGATAGTATACGGTAGCATCAGAACGAGACCCCCGAATACTTGCATCTCCACCATCAACGCTGGATAAACCAGCAGCTGTGGAAGCAACGCCCAGTACGTTTTTTACAGGAAGGTTTTTGATTTTTTCAGCAGTAATTACGGTGCCTTGTGTAGTATTATCCTTTTCAATTAAAGGAGCTTTATATTCTACAATTTCGACAGCTTCTAATTCAATACCTGCGCTGATTTTAATATTCAGGGTGTTTGCTTTACCACCTAAAATATTAATCCCTGTAACCTTGGTTGAATTATAACCAACATAACGTGCTTCCACGTCATATTTTCCTGGATCTAATTGAACATTGAAATTTCCATCAAAATCGGTTACAATTGTGGTAACCTGGATACCATTTTTAAATAAAACAATACCGCATTGAATGATGGCTTCCCCGGATTCTTTATCTGTCACTTTTCCAGCTAAAGACGTCTGGCTATAAGCAGATAAAATGCAAAAGGAGAATAGACTAAACAAGAGTAAGAATCGTTTAAACATAATGTGAATTTGAGGATTCTGTCGTAAAAAAATTTTGCAATGTTAAGGATTTCTAAACCGATTTCAAATACCAATTAAATTCAAATTTTTAATTTCTAAAAATGAGTGCGCTGTTTTTAAAATTTAAATAATCTAATTAATTGATTTTCAGCATATTAAATTTATAACCGGGGTAGCACCCGATCTAATTTTTCTAGTAAAATTTCTCCTATCTTTTGTTTCGACTGGTAGGTCCAACCAGCAATATGGGGGCTTAAAATGACCTGAGGCAGACGATACAATTCTTCATACATGGCTCTTTCGGTTTCCGTAAAACTTGCCGGTTTTTCATTTTCAAAAACATCTAGACAAGCACCTTTGACCTTTCCTATATGCAAAGCATGGATTAGGTCAATCGTATTAACAACCTGACCTCTTGAAGTATTAATCAGATAAAATGGATTTTTACAGCCAGCAATAAAATCTCTATCCAGTAAATTCTTCGTTTCAGTGGTCAGGGGTAAATGCAAACTAATCACGTTGGCCGATTTCCGGATTTCATCTGCATCTACTACGTGGGTATAACGATTCAGTTGCTTTGAAAGCTGCTTATATTTATCATAAACTAAAACTTTAACACTTAATCCTTCTAGTAATTCAACAAAACGAGCACCTGTATGACCATACCCAAGTACGCCTATGACCTTCCCTGCCAATTCTTCACCTCGGTTTTTTTCCCGCTCCCAAAGGAGTCTACGAACTTCATAATCAGCCCGATTTAGATTTCTAAACAAAGAAAACAACATCCCTAATGCATGTTCTGCAACTGCATTACAATTTGCTTCCGGTGTGTTAATCAGATGAATTCCTCTTTCTAAGGCTGCCGGGATGTCAATAATTTCCATTCCAGAACCCAGTCTTCCGATCCATAATAAACTTTGAGCTCGCTTAAGAAATGCTCGATCAACGACTATCTTACTATTTATAACTAAGCCTTCATAATTCGAAATTTTGTCAAAAGTTTCCTGCAAGCTGATTTCTGGCTCAAAATCAACGATCCAATTCCGGTCAATCAAACCTTTTATTAATAAGGGATGAACATCATCCGTAATGAGTACTTTCTTCTTCATTTTATCCCCTTTTAAAGGCAATCGACATTACTATTCAATAGAATATTATCAATAAAATCGATGCGAATGGTTATTCTAAAATCTAATCAATTTGCTTGGTACCAAAGGTCTGCTGAATTCCTTACATATTTTTAGTATATGTAAATTTCAGTTTATTAATAAGATCCATTGGCAACCCTTATCTTTGCGCCAAATTTACGATTTAATGCCAAAAGACAGCTCAATTCACTCTGTATTGATAATAGGAAGTGGCCCCATTATAATAGGACAAGCCTGCGAATTTGATTATTCTGGTACTCAGGCAGCGCGTTCATTGCGGGAAGAAGGACTTGAAATAAGCCTTATAAATTCAAATCCTGCTACGATCATGACAGATCCAGTTACTGCGGATCATATCTATTTATTGCCTTTAACTGTAGAAAGTATTATTAAAATCCTTGAAGAGCGAAAAATAGATGCTGTTTTACCTACTATGGGAGGACAAACGGCATTGAATCTAGCAATTGAGGCTGAAAATCAAAATGTTTGGAAAAAATATGGCGTGAAAATGATTGGTGTTGATGTTTCCGCTATTGAATTGACAGAAAACAGGGAACTTTTCAGAAAACACATGATCCAACTGGGAGTTTCTGTTGCCCCCTCTCAAATTGCAAACTCTTTTTTAGAAGGAAAAGAAGCTGCTCAAAAAATAGGATACCCATTAGTTATCAGACCATCATTTACCTTAGGCGGAAGTGGTGGTAGTTTAGTCCATAAAGCCGACCAGTTTGATGAATGTTTAAGACGAGGCTTAGATGCTTCTCCTACACATGAGGTATTAGTTGAAAAAGCCGTTTTAGGATGGAAGGAATTTGAATTAGAATTATTACGAGATCAAAATGACAATGTAGTTATCATTTGCACGGTTGAAAATGTTGATCCCATGGGAATCCATACAGGAGATAGCATTACGGTGGCTCCTGCAATGACCCTTTCGGATACCGGCTTCCAAAGGATGCGGGATCAGGCCATTATGATGATGCGTTCATTAGGAAATTTTGCGGGCGGTTGCAATGTCCAGTTTGCAATGAATCCTGAAAATGAAGAAATTATTGCCGTTGAAATTAACCCTCGGGTTTCAAGATCTTCTGCTTTGGCAAGTAAAGCAACAGGATATCCTATTGCCAAAATAGCTGCGAAACTATCCATAGGCTATACCTTAGATGAATTGACCAATCAAATTACTGGCAATACATCTGCCCTTTTTGAACCATCATTAGATTATGTGATCGTTAAAATGCCACGTTGGAATTTTGAAAAATTTCAAGGAGCGGATCAGCGATTAGGCTTACAAATGAAATCTGTAGGAGAAGTAATGGCGATTGGCCGGAGTTTTACAGAAGCTTTACAAAAGGCATGTCAATCACAAGAAAATGATAGACATGGCTTAGGTGCAGATAAAAAAGAATGGATTAATACCCAGGATATATTAGAACGACTTGAAATCGTAAGTGATGATCGAATTTATCGTTTAAAAGATGCACTGCGATTAGGAGTTCCTGAAAAAACAGTGCATAAATTGACAGGAATTGACCCCTGGTTTATTAAAGAAATTAAAAAATTAGTAATACTTGAAGATCAGTTGTTGAAATATAATTTGCCGGAAGACATTCCTTATAATTTTTTTATAGAATTGAAGAAGAATGGTTATAGCGATAATCAAATAGGATGGTTAATGCGGGTTGATGAAAAAGATGTTATAAAACAAAGGAGAAAATTAGGAATTAAACGCGTGTTTAAATTAGTGGATACTTGTGCTGCAGAATTTGAAGCTAAAACACCTTATTACTATTCAACCTTTGATGAAGAAAACGAAAGTGTAAGTCATGATAGAAAAAAAATAATCGTTTTAGGCTCCGGACCAAATCGTATAGGACAAGGAATAGAATTTGATTATTGCTGTGTACATGGGGTGATGGCAATCCGGGAAGAAGGCATGGAAGCGATCATGGTAAATTGCAATCCAGAAACCGTCTCAACCGATTTTGATATTGCTGATAAATTATATTTTGAACCCATTTATTGGGAACATATTGAAGAAATAATTGATCATGAAAAACCAGATGGAATCATTGTACAATTGGGTGGACAAACGGCTTTAAAATTATCAGAAAAAATTCATCAGAAAGGAATAAAATTAATAGGTACAAGCTTTGACAATATGGATATTGCTGAAGATCGAGGCCGATTTTCTGATATGTTGAAAGACATGGATATTCCATATCCCCGATATGGGGTAGCAACCGATGCGGATTCGGCATTGGAAGTTGCAAAAAAAATTGGTTATCCGGTATTAGTTAGACCATCGTATGTACTTGGTGGTCAAAGAATGCGAATTGTTATAAATGATGAAGAATTAGAACGCCATGTATTAACGATCTTTAAACACATGCCAGATAATAAGGTATTGATAGATCAGTTTCTAGAACGCGCCAAAGAAGCTGAGATCGATGCGATCTGTGATGGAGAGGATGTTCATATTATGGGAATTATGGAACATATTGAACCCGCTGGAATTCATTCCGGAGATAGTTCTGCAGTATTACCACCCTATAGTTTAAGTCAGCAAGCAATTGATACTATGATTGAATATGCTAAAAGACTTGCCTTTAAATTAGAAATCAAGGGATTAATAAATATTCAATTTGCAATAAAAGATGATCATGTATTTGTAATTGAAGCAAACCCAAGAGCTTCCCGCACAACACCTTTCATTGCAAAAGCCTATAAAGTGCCTTATTTAAATATAGCTACAAAAGTCATGTTGGGACAAAAAAAATTAAAGGAATTTAATATGCAAAATAATATGGATGGATATGCCATTAAAGTACCAGTATTTTCCTTTAATAAATTTCCAGGTGTAGATAAGAGTTTAGGGCCCGAAATGAAGTCTACTGGAGAAGCTATTCATTTTATAAAAGATTTGTATGATCCATTTTTCAGAGAAATTGATTCTAAAAGGAATATGTATCTTACCCGATAATATTTACAGAGTAGAAATTGAAAATTAGTTTGAAGATCTTCGCCTACCAAAATTAAGCAATGGATATAGGGTTAATATTAAAATGAATTCTTTTTAATAAATTGGAACAGAAGGCATTTCTATACTAATCTTTTTTATTTTAAATTCAATAAATTCTAAATTGAACCTAGCTTGATTGAATTCTATAATTCCTTTAGATTGGAAAGTCTATGAATTTGTTTTCAAGTATTATCATTCTATCCTTTGAAGAACAAAAAATAAAGTAAAACGGAGTTGTGCAAGTTCAACTTTTAAGCTTTTGATTTACCGAATCCAAAATCTTGGAATCCAATTCATCCTGTTTAACTTGTTTTTATTGTATTTTGCGTTTAAATAATTGAAGGATACAGAAAATAACAGGGAAGTCGATTAGGTTTGTAATTGTAAAACATAATTTTTAACATGTGAAGACAAAAAGAGAAATTGTAGAAAACTGGTTACCCAGATATACAGGCACTAATCTGGATGAATTTGGCAAATATATTCTGCTCGTAAATTTCAGTTTGTATGTTGAGTTATTTGCAGAATGGAATGAAGTTGAAATCAAAGGTCGGGATCGATCCATGATAAATGCAACTGCGAATAATATTTCAATTATTAATTTTGGTATGGGCAGTCCAAATGCAGGTACTATTATAGATTTACTGACTGCTATTAAACCAAAAGCGATTTTGTTTTTAGGAAAATGTGGTGGGTTGAAATCGGGGAAAAATAAAGTTGGCGATTTTATTTTACCGATAGCAGCGATCCGAGGAGAAGGTACTTCAAATGATTATTTGCCACCAGAAGTTCCTGCTTTACCGGCATTTGCACTTCAAAAAGCAATTTCAACTACGATTCGAGAATATGAGCAAGATTACTGGACGGGAACGGTTTATACAACCAATAAAAGAGTTTGGGAACACAGGCTGGATTTTAAAAAATATCTAACGCGATTACGTGCTATGGCCATTGATATGGAAACTGCCACAATTTTTGTTGCTTCTTTTAAAAATAGAATTCCTGCTGGTGCTTTGCTCTTAGTATCCGATATGCCGATGGTGCCTGAAGGTGTAAAAACGGAGGCAAGTGATAAAAATGTTACCGAAAATTATTTGCACCTCCATTTGAAAATTGGAATTGATTCTCTCAGAAAATTAATTAATAACGCCCAGACGGTAAAACATTTGAGATTTGAAGAGTGACCAATGCAATTGGAATTCTGAAAATATTAGCGATTCCATTAACTAAAATTCTCAAAACCACTACACTGATAAAAATGGATTAAAAATTAAATCCACTTTCAAGGGGTTTGGGGTTCAGTAGGGACATACTAATGACTATGAAATTATTGTCAGTGGCCTCTGAAAATTTTAAACATTCAATGCTATCGATTTGTCTAAACGAAAATATATTGGATCCAAGCCAATGAATGAATTAGCATGCTTACTGCAGAATTGCACCTTTATAAAAGAATCCTATTGCCTTAGTAGCCTAATTTCTTGTATAACTTAGCTGAAACATCTTCACTTTGGCTGAAATATAAAATTCCTACGGCATTATCGAAAATAAACATATAGTTCTCTTCTTTTCCAATTTCTTGAATTGCCTTATTTATTTTATCCAATATGGGTTGAATTAGTTCCTGCCTTCTTTTTTCCAAAGATATTTGGGCGGATTGTCTATAGGTATTAATAGCATTTTGATCAATTTCAAGATCCGATTCTACTTGCTTTCTCTGCACAGCAGTTAAACTACCAGCTTTCATATCTAGTTGGTATTTTTTTACTTTCTCTTGAAACTTTACAACCATCTCTTCACCTGTTTTTGATAAAGAAGCTTCATATTGTTTCAAAGTAGCAGAAGCTTGTTTTGCTTCGGTCAAAGAATCTATCACTTGAACAGTACTAAGATGCCCTACTTTTTGAGATAAAAGCGGTGTTGAAAAAAAGCAAATAAAAAAAAGTGACGAAAGTGTAATAACCTTCATTGCGTTAAAATTTAATTTAAAAAAAGAATCAACTATTTGTTTTCAGAATCCAAATTTTTCCGGTCTGCATCCCGCATACCTTCTCTGATTTCATTCGAAATATTATTTTTAGCACTATTAAACTCCCGAATACCTGAACCGATACCCCGCATTAATTCCGGAATTTTTTTACCGCCAAATAACAATAAAACGATCAGTAATATTACAATTACTTCTGTTGATCCAAGATTTCCCAAAAATAGAAATTCCATGTTTTTATAGATTTTATAGGTCAAAGTTATTTTTTTAATCCGATTTCTCTAAGCCGCTCATCTAAATAGTCGCCAGCTGTTGTTGGTTCATAGGATGGTTTTGTACCTTTTGCTACACAGGAACCTAGACAAGTTAGGTCCATATTGCTCCTGGGATGCAGGAAAAAGGGTATTGAAAGCCTTGGAACGTGCCAATCTTTCTTTGGAGGATTGACAACACGGTGGGTTGTAGAGACTAAATAATTATTTGTTAATCTTTGTAACATGTCCCCAACATTAACGACAATTTCATTTTCCCCAGGGATTACATCCAACCATTCACCTTCTTTTGTCAAGACTTGTAATCCACCAGAAGAGGCTCCCACCAGGAGTGTAATTAGATTAATATCTTCATGTTGTTCTGAGCGAATTGCGGATTGAGGCTCTTGAATAATAGGTGGATAATGAATTGCTCTCAGGATGCTATTCCCATTGTGAATTTTTGGGTTAAAATAGCTTTCTTCCAATCCTAAATGAAGCGCAATTGCTTCTAACAAATAAGCGCCACTTTTTTCAAATGCACTAAATAATAGGTTCCCTAATTCGGTAAATCCTTTTGGATTTTTAACAAACACATTATCAGGATATTCCGTTTTCACCGGATCCCCATCAAGAACTGTTTGTCCAATCTGAAAAAATTCCTTTAAATCTCCAACATTTGAATGCTTCGCATGCTCTTTCCCAAAAGATGTATATCCCCGTTGTCCGGCTAGACCTGGAACCTCGTATTGTCTTTTAACATCCTCTGGCAATGAAAAAAAAGCTTTTGAATCTGTGTAAAATTGACTGACAAGATCTTTAGAAACCCCATGATTTATGACCCCAACAAATCCAATTTGATGGAAAGCATCCCCCAATTCCTGAACAAATTTCAATTTCTGTTCAGCATTACCGGATACAAAAAGATCAAGATCAACTAGTGGTATGGCTCGTTTCATTGCAAATTTTGAAATAAGAAAGATCAAAAATCAAACCAATTAAGGCAATCTTACTCAATAACATTATAGACTGTCTATTCGTTCCTGGGTTTAAATTTAGAATCTTTTAAAAATTGTTGAGAATCTTGAAGTTTCAATAGATCCCCTGGCTTTAATCCCGGGTGATTTTTAACATAGTTCAGAACGATATGATAACCAATATAATTTCCAGTTTGACCCGGAGCTGAATCTGGCATACCAGGTGATGTTGGACTTGGGCTCACATATTTTTTAAATTTTAATAATTCTGTAGAATACAATAAATTTTGATCTAAAAAATAAGACCAGATTTCAACTTTATTTTGATTGCACCAATTCATTTGCGCTGGAGTAAATTCAAATAAAACAGTATCCTGAATTCCAGGAATTATCTTTGATAAAATATATAATTTTTTTCCATTTTGAATTATAAAATCTAAAAATTGGGAAGCTTTTGATACTGCTAACTGATCCTCAACAAAGGCTTCAAAGGATTTTTTCAGCAAATGCTCTTTATTAAAGGAGCGCGTTAAGTAATTTGAGAAAACTGGATTTTTGGGGTCTACATACTTATAATCAAAGGAAGTACCAAGAAAAAATTCAAGTCCTATTCCGATGCCATTCGTGTTTTGTGATTCACTAAAAATAAAATTTCCATATCCAAAATTACTAAGCAATGTATAAAACACCGGGTCTGTTTCATTTGGAAAATAATATTTAAGATATTTTACAGATTTTTTTAGTTCCTTTAATAATTCATCATCATCCGAAAATTCAATTTGAGATTTATTAAATAAAATAAGGGTTAAGGAATCCCTAAGAAACGCTTTTAATTGATTTAAAAATTCTGGGCGAATGGTATCTAGTTTATCCGTTAATTGAGTTAATTGTATAAAATATAAATTTGAAAATGCTGGATACTTTTGAATTAGAGATTGTACGCCGGCATATAAATTTTGACTGTCTAAATTAAATAGTTCTTTCTCAAACCGAACTAGTTTTATATTTGCTTGAATTTGACTAACATCGGGCTCATTCTCAGAAAATGAGAAGTTGCAAGCTGTCAAAAATAACATCAAAAAGATAACAAAGAGTTGGTTCCATGTCAATTTTAAACGCTTTTGACATCCTAAATTACCGAGGTTTAACATAAATAAATATTGAATCTTATTTTGTAAATGTTATAAATTTATTTAATAGATAAGTAACAGTAAACTAAGGTTCAAAACAATATGAATAAATATAATTTTTAAAATTGTAAGAAGAATTTGGTTAAATAGAACGCTACAAATTTAAAATTATTCAATTTATTATAGCTTTACAGATTAGAAACCCAAAGGTATCACTAAATTAGAACTCAATTAAATACAAATTTTATGAAAAATTTAATTTACACACTTTTCCTTATTTTGCCAGGAATTCTCTTGAGTCAGGAGATTCGCTTTAGCGTATTAACCGGACCGAGTCTCAGTTGGATGAAAGGCAATACTAATAAAATCAACACTGAAGGTTCCAGAATTGGCTGGAAAGCGAATGTTCAAGGTGAATATTGGTTTAATGAACGATATGGAATCACTGGAGGGATAGGTTTATCCATAGCACAAGGAGGTGGATTGGAATATTTGAAAGGAGGAAATATTTGGAAAGAAGCTGAATTAAGCGATCCTATCTACAAGGACTTACCTGCAAATTCAAAATTGAATTATCGGATGAATTATATTGATATTCCATTTGGATTTAAACTTCGTACAAATGAATTTGGAAAATATCGCTTTTTTGTTCACGCCCCAGAATTTAGTCTTAGTTTGCGTACGAAAGCAAGGGGTGATATTGAAGCTCCACCATTGGCAGATTCCGAAGATGAAGACATTCGAAAAATGGTAAATTTCTTTGCTTTATTTTATGCCATAGGTGTTGGCACAGAGATTCGTATTTCGAATGATGTTTCTTTAATTGGAGGTATCCGCTTTTATCAAAGTTTCACAGATTTAACGGATGATAGTGGGACCTATAGTGATGGAAGTAAAGAAGAATCAAAAGGAATCTTGAGCAGTTTAGATTTTCGATTTGGTGTTATATTTTAAATATGAGTTATTTCAATATCCAACAATTTATTAAAGAAGCCCTTAACGAAGATATCCAAACGGGTGATATAACATCGCTTGCATGTATTCCGGCAGATGATATCAGTCATGCTATTCTTAAAGTAAAAGAAGATGGGGTATTGGCTGGAGTTGAATTAGCGAAATCGATATTTCAATATATTGATCCTGAAATCCATTTAAATATTTTCAAATTAGATGGAAGTTATATTCATTATGGTGATATTGCTTTTGAAGTAAAAGGTAAAACCAGAGATTTATTAAAAGCGGAGCGACTCATTCTAAACAGCATGCAACGGATGAGTGGAATTGCAACTTTGAGCAATCGCTATGTTGTTGAGGTTTCAGATTTACCAGTTCAATTATTAGATACCCGGAAGACAACACCTTTAATTCGGTATTTGGAGAAATGGGCCGTTAAAATTGGAGGATGCAAGAATTATCGGGATGGACTCTATGATTGGTTCATGATTAAAGACAACCATATTACAGCATGTGGCTCTATTATAAAAGCGATAAAAGCAGTTAAAAAATATCAAAAAACAAATAATCTTGAAAATTTAGGGATTACCGTTGAAGTAAAAAACCTTGAAGAATTAGAACAAGTACTTCGATTTGGAAATGTCACGCGTGTTATGTTGGATAATTTTGCATTACCCTTGTTGGCTGAAGGTGTAGCGATGGTTGGAAAAAAACTTGAAACCGAAGCTTCCGGAGGAATAAGTCTCGAAACAGTAAGAAAGGTAGCCCTGACTGGGGTTGACTTTATTTCTATTGGAGCCTTAACACACAGTGCCGGAAGCCTCGATTTAAGCCTGAAGATACAAAACTGAGTTTTTAAGCTGGATAAGTTCCAATTAACATTACCACAAGGATAAAAGTTAATACAACCACCAACCAAAAACGCATGTCTTTGTACATCACCGCTGGGGTTTGGTTTGCCTTCATACGCTTTCAGAAATTTGGAATATGAGAAAATAGTTTAAACCTTGTTCGTTAACTTGGTTGGAACTCAGTAACATACATCTTTAATAAAAATCTATGTGATGAATATTCTTGAGTTGATTTTTTAAACTATCGATTTAAGTATTTTAATTAAGATTCTTTAAGACAAGTTCATAAGTATACTTCCTTTGTTTCAAAAACTATACCATAGCAAAAAGCATTAATATGATCCATTTTATAGGTGTTACACCCAACAAAGAATGATTAAATGATATATGATCTCATTTATTTTTATTAAAATACTATTTAAAGAGTAGTGGACTTATTAAAACTATTTCAATATCCAATTAATTGTAATATTAGAATTCGCGCAATGGATTTAAAATAATTCCAACAGATGCGCTTGCTAATGTGTAGAAATACACGGTCTGAAAGAAATGAGAAATGAATCTATTTATGAATGGTATGAGAATAACATCCTTGAATTTACAAACTATACGACCCTAAGAATTGCTTGAAAATATTAAAATCAAATTGAATTGATATCTTATTTTTACAATGTTTTCAAAGTAATTAAAAAGTAAAAGCATGAAACGAATTGTAAGTTTTAATGTAAATGGATTGCGAGCAGCTATATCCAAAGGATTTAATGAATGGGTGGCAAGTCAAGCATTTGATATCATCTGTTTGCAAGAAACTAAAATGGATAATTCGCATGCAAATCCAGATTATTTTAAAGAATTAGGATATGAAAGTTATTGGCATTGTGCTGAAAAAAAGGGTTATAGTGGTGTATTAATATTAAGTAAAGAAAAACCAAAGAATATTAGTTACGGAACTGGAATTGAAGCATATGACCGGGAAGGAAGATTGATTGTTTTGGATTACGACGGATTTTCGATAGCAAATTGTTATTTCCCTTCAGGGTCTTCCGGTGAGGACCGCCATTCATTTAAAATGCAATTTTTATCCGACATGTATCCAAAATTTAAAAAATTAGAACAAGAGAAAAAGAACTTGATAATTGTTGGGGATTACAATATAGTGCATCAAGACATAGATATTCATAACCCTGAACGAAAAGATAATCCATCTGGATTCAGGCCAGAAGAGAGAGCTTGGTTAGATGCTTGGTTTCATGAATTATTTTTAGATTCATTTAGAGTCCTATACCCTGAAAAACAAGCATTTAGTTGGTGGAGCTATCGAGCAGGTTCTTATGGCAAGGACAAGGGCTGGAGAATCGACTACCAATCGATATCAAAATCATTAAAATCGAAGGTTAAAGACTTTAAACACCATCGCGATATTAGATTTTCAGATCATTGTCCTCTAGAAGGAATTTATGAATTGTAATATTGAAAATTTGAACATTATAAGTATTAAATTGTCTTTGATATTTAATTAAGCATGTATGGAACCAGCTAATATAACAAAAAGTACTCTTTTACTGTATACTGAACAAACTCCTAATCCTGAGTCTCTAAAATTTGTAAGTAACAAAATGTTGTTTCAAGGAATTGCGGATTTTAAGAAAAAAGATTTGGCAGAGGTCTGGTCACCTTTAGCAACTAAGCTCTATGAAGAGCATTATGTACAATCTGTATATATTTCCAATAATTTTGTAACCATCACAAAAAAACCAAACGTTGAATGGCAGGATATCATGATACCTGCAAAAGATTTATTGAAAAGTCTTTTAGATCAAAATACAATTATAGTAAAGGAAGGATTCGAAAATTATATGATTGAACAGGAGGCTGCAACTTCTGAAGGGAATTATGATGAAAAAGATGCAGAACTTGTTAAAAGGATCAAGGATATGATTCAAATGTATGTCAAACCAGCTGTTGAAATGGATGGTGGAAATATAGAATTTAAATCATTTCATGATGGAATTGTTACTGTTATGATGCAAGGATCCTGCAGTGGTTGTCCTTCTTCTACGGTTACCTTAAAAGCAGGAATTGAAGGTTTATTAAAAAGAATGGTACCCGAAGTTTTGGAGGTGGTTGCTGAAGCAGTTTAATTTTGTATATTTAATTGGATCCATTCTATTCAATTAAAATTAATAAATAATTTATTCCGTGGTTCTTCGCAGCACACCATTCATAATTAATACTCCAATTAATATACACCCTAAGCCGAAGATGTCATTCCAGGACAGTTGTTCTCCATCAAACCAACCGACTACTAAAGCAACTAAAGGCATTAAGTAGGTTACACTTGCAGCAAACAAAACATGGACTCGTTGGATCAGAACATTAAAAATGGCCATTGCCAATGCGCTTCCTAAAACACTTAAGGCTACTAAATGATAAAATGCATTGCCGGATGCAATTGCAATAGGTATTTGTTTTAAGCCTCCACTCCAATAGGCAATAGGCAGACTCAAAACAAGTAAAGAAATATACATTGCAGCGGTCATCGGTATACCTGGAATAGAACCAAGCTTTGCCTTAATGGTATTGCTATTTATACCATATAAAAAAGGAACTGAAAATGCAACAAGCAAATACAAAGCTTCTGCTCGTAAGGCTGCATTGGGTTTTAATAAGATGAGTGAAAAAGCACCAAATAAAGCAATCAATGTTCCTAAAAATTTCGCCTTCTCATTTTTCACTTTAAAAAAAAGTACTCCAATACCAAATGTACAAATCGGAGTAAAAGCGTTAATGATTCCAGCTAATGAACTTGATATTTTTTGTTGCGCAAATGGATATAAAAAAGCTGGCATAAAACTCCCAACAAGACCTACAAAAAAAATCACACCTAATAACTTCAAAGGAATTAATCGGAGTGCCTGTGGTAAAAATGGTAAGAGCGCAATGGCTCCAATGACCATCCGTAAGCTTGCCACTTGCGTTGGATTAAACGATTCTAAACTATGTTTAATAAAATAATAACTAAAACCCCATATTCCTGTAAGAATGATCAATAAAGTCCAATCTAATCCACCAGGTTTATTTGTTTGCATTTAATACGTTATTAATAATGGATATTACAAATTAGAATTTTGGATCGCTTCTTAGGTGCCATTCCATATTGTTAAATAATTTACATTAAATTCTAATTCATTAAAATACCCTATTCATAAACTATTTGATCTGTTTAAACGATAATTCTGGTTGAGGATTGTAACATGTACAATAAAATAAATAAAACCAGTAACCGAATTTTTAAAAAATAATTTATTAAAACTTAACATAAATATTTTCCTTCTATTGGCAATCGTCTTCCAAGGCCAAATGATTTTGAAGAGACCCGAATGACCGGGGGTGATTGATACCTTTTGAACTCAGCCCGATTTACCATTTTTAGAGATCGCAATACCGTAGCTTCATCAAAACCTAAGGCAATAATTTCATTAGGGCCTTGTCGCTTTTCTATGTATTGATATAAAATTTTATCTAGAATGCTATAATCAGGAAGACTATCAGAATCCTTTTGACCTGGTCGCAATTCAGCTGAAGGTGGTTTTTGAATCGTATTTATTGGAATGATTTCTGAATTCCGATTCACATAATGAGCTAATAGGTAAACCTGCGATTTATATACATCGGCTAACACTGCCAATCCACCGCATAAATCGCCATATAATGTGCCATATCCTACAGCCATCTCACTTTTATTTGTAGTATTTAATAAAATATAAGAAAATTTATTTGAAAATGCCATGAGCAACATACCGCGAATCCGGGCTTGAATATTTTCTTCTGTAACATTCTCTGGTACATCTTTAAAATAGGGTAATAGCGTCATTTCATATTGGTCGAAAACCTCTTGAATTGGTATTATGTCATATGAAATCCCAAGATTCTTAGCAAGTGCTTCTGCATCGGTAACTGAACCGGTACTTGAATATTGTGATGGCAGCAATAATACTTTAACATTTTCCTTACCTAAAGCATCTACTGCTAATACCGCTGTTAATGCAGAATCAATTCCTCCAGATAATCCTAAAATAGCTTTTGAGAATCCCATTTTGGCAAAATAATCTTTAATCCCCAGCACTAATCCTTTATAAATAAGCTCAATTTCAACTTTTCTCTGTTCGTTAGAAACTCCTCCTTTCTGAACTTCCTCTAAATTATAATATTGAATACAGGGTTCAAAAAAAGGTAATTCATCAAAACACAAACCATCAGCACTTAAAACAGCGGAACCACCGTCAAACAATATGTCTGTTTGGGATCCTACGCAATTAATATAAAACATGGGAATTTTATACTTCAGAACATTTGCACGGATCACATCTAATCGAAATTTTGTGTGCTCAAAATCAAATGGTGAAGCTGAAAGGTTTAGAATAAAATCTGGTTTTTCTTCAATGATTTCATCCAATGGACAAATGGTGTACATTGGGTTCTTATTTCCAAGATTCCAGATATCTTCACAAATCGTAATAGCAATTCGCTTTTCCTTAAAAATTATAGTTTCGAAATTCCTATTTGGTTCAAAATAACGATACTCATCAAAAATATCATAATTTGGGAGTAATGCTTTATGTGTTATAGATTGTACTTTCTTATTAAATAAAAAAAAGGCAGAATTATAAAGATCTTTTCCTTCCAAATTTGGATTTACCGTAGGAGCGCCTACAACAATGCCAATTCCATCGGATAATTCGCATAATTGATTGACAACTTGAATGGATTGTTTGATAAAATCCTTAAACTCTAGAAAATCTCTTGGTGGGTAACCACAGGTTGCTAATTCGCTAAAACAAATTAAATCTGCATTTTGTGCTTTAGCTGAAATTACAGCATCCTTCATAATGGAAAAATTGTTATCAAAATTTCCAATATGATAGTTGAGTTGTGCCAGTGCGATTTTCATATAAACTAATAAAGAACAAAGTAAAGAAATTGTTTAAATAGTTGTTGTATTCGCATCAAAGAATTGCAATTAAACTGAAATAGACTATTAAAATGAAATCTATTTTAAAGTTTTTGGATAACAAAATTTAAAAAATTCAATTTTAAATGCAAACGAAAAGCGAATTCATTGTCATTGCAATGGAAACATATTCAATTCATGGCAGAAATAACCTAGTTTAAAAATGTCGTATAAAATCAATGAACGAAAGCTTAAACCTAAAGTTCTAATGCGATGACTTCCATTTTTCCAATATTTGGGCCATTTTAATTCCATCAGATCTCCTTTTCTCATTACTTTTGTATTCTTTTAAAATTATGGACTCATTTGTAGTATCAGCAAGAAAATATAGACCTTTAAAATGGTCAGATGTCATTGGGCAAGAGCATGTTGCGCATACTTTAAAGAATGCTCTGGCAAAAGGTCAAATCGCACATGCATTTTTATTTTGTGGCCCAAGAGGAGTAGGAAAGACCACTTGTGCAAGAATTCTTGCTAAAGTTTTAAATTGTGAATCGCCAACATCAGATTGGGAACCTTGTAATTCCTGCAATTCCTGTAGATCCTTTATGGAAAATGCTTCGTTCAATATTTTTGAATTAGATGCAGCTTCAAATAACTCCGTTGAGGATATCCGGGAATTAGTAGATCAGGTGCGATATCAACCGCAAACCGGAAAATACAAAATCTATATTGTTGATGAAGTACACATGCTTTCGACCGCTGCATTTAATGCATTTCTTAAAACGCTCGAAGAGCCTCCTCCATTTGCCAAATTTATTTTAGCAACTACCGAAAAGCATAAAATAATTCCAACGATTCTAAGTCGCTGTCAAATTTATGATTTCAGAAGAATTCGTGAAAAAGATATCGTTTTACAACTTGATAAAATATGTAAACAAGAAGGAATAAATGCTGAAGATGAGGGACTTCACCTCATTGCACAAAAAGCTGATGGTGCATTAAGAGATGCACTATCCATGTTTGACCGTATTAAAAGTTTTTCAGGCAAAACAATCGTTTATAAAGATGTTGCTGAGAATTTAAATGTGTTGGATTATGAATATTTTTTTAAGTTTATAGATGCCTTTTTAAGCGAACATGTAGATACCGCGCTCATTCAATTTGATGCAATTTTAAATTTAGGATTTGATCCTGAAATTTTATTAGAAGGTTTAGCTGGCCATTTGCGAAATCTCATGATTCTAAAAGATCCGAAGATGCAGGACTTATTTGAAGGGAGTGCACTTCATAAGAAAAAATATGCAGATCAAGCCGATGCATGCAGTATTTCTATGCTTGTAGCTTGGTTAGACTTAATTAATGAAGCGGATGTGAATTTAGTTCGCGCAAGAAATAAACGATTACATACTGAAATTTTATTACTCAAATTATGCTATTTTTCCAGAAAAAATTCAGGATTCAATCAGATGCATTTAGCGGAACCTGAAAAAAAAACTCCCATAGTTAATTTTGAAGCAGTTACTGAATTTAAAACAACTGAAATTAAAACAGAGCCTGTTGTTATTAAAAAAGTTATAGTTGCTCCAACACAGCTTTTAAAAGATCCAATTTCAATTCCTAAACTTGGAAACCTGGATAAAATTAAACAAAAAATCGAAGCTGATGAAAAACAAAGAGTAGAACGTCTAATTGAATTTAATGAAGAAAATGTTGCTAAATTTTGGGAACAATGTAAAGAAGAAGAAAAATCAAATTCATTAAAAGTTATACTGCAAAATGTAATTTTAAAAAATGATAAAAACACGATAACACTTGCAGTTGGAAATGTCATTTCCAGAGAAGCCATTCGGGCTGAATTAAAATTGGATGAAAAAATTCGTCAAACATTCAAAGAGAAAAACATAAAATACCAGATTGAAATCGATCCAGCATTAGCGGCTTTAGAAGAAAAAAAATCAATTAAAATATTATCTGCAAAAGAAAAATGGGATTTGATGATTTCTACAAACACAAAATTGGAAGATTTTAAAAATAAATTACAATTAAAAGTAGATGAAGATTGATCCGAAAATGTATGTGGAAAATTCTTAGATATTTATTTTTTAAAATAGATGCAGAGAATGCACATTATCTGGCAATGGATTTACTTTCTGTTACCCTGAAAATTCCGATTCTTAATTACTTTTTAAAAAGATCTTTTCACTTTGAATCCGACAAACTAAAAACTGTACTTTGCGGTATGAAAGCCAATAACCCCATTGGGTTAGCTGCTGGTTTTGATAAAGACGGCAGATGGCTAAATGTGCTTGCTGTCCTGGGCTTTGGACATATAGAATTAGGTACGGTGACGCCATTAGCACAAGTTGGAAATGAAAAGCCTAGATTATTTCGTTTAAAAAAAGATCACTCCATTATTAACAGAATGGGGTTCAACAATCAAGGTGCACATGCACTCGCTAAAAAGCTTCAAGCTTTTCAGAAACCTTCAGGATTAATTCTTGGTGGTAATATTGGGAAAAATAAAATAACTCCAGCTGAAAAGGCGGTGGATGATTATTTAATTTGCTTTAAAATATTATATAATTCGGTTGATTATTTTACAATTAATGTAAGCTCACCAAAT
This sequence comes from Saprospiraceae bacterium, assembly GCA_016717265.1. Taxonomy (NCBI): domain Bacteria; kingdom Pseudomonadati; phylum Bacteroidota; class Saprospiria; order Saprospirales; family Saprospiraceae; species Saprospiraceae bacterium. Next base: position 1,033,507 of record JADKFX010000001.1, on the reverse strand, counting down.
ACACCCGGACTTAGACAATTACAAGACAAAGAACCTTTAGGGATATTGCTTTCAAGCTTACAATTGGAGAATGAACGATTAGAAAAGCCTAAACCATTATTTCTAAAAATAGCACCCGATTTAGATGAGCGCGCATTAGATGACATTATAGAAGTCGTCAAAGAAAATCGGTTTTCAGGAATTATTATTAGTAATACAACGACAGACAGACCCCTGAGTTTAATTGAAAAAGAAATTGCAAAAGAAGCTGGGGGGCTCAGTGGTGAAGCACTTACTTTTAAAGCTAAGCAAGCTTTAAAATACCTACAATTAAAAGTTGATAATAGTGTAGCTTTAATCGGTGTCGGTGGAATTATGAATTCTAAAGATGCATTCGTACGAATGGAATGCGGTGCAGATTGGATTCAGATTTATTCCGGTATGATTTATGAAGGTCCCTGGTTTGTTAAGAAACTTAAAAAAGAACTCAGTAAAATTCGTTAAAGTGATTTTCTTTAATTTGGAATTAAGTTATTAAAAAAAGGGATTCCTGCCTTCTCAATGACTCATTAATATAGCTGCTGTTAAATCCAATTGATTATTATTAAATAGCTCCAATGCTTTGTTATGGATTGCGATTAAATCTTCGCTGTAAATAAATTTAAGATCATCGTATTGTTGCAATGTTTGGATCGCTTGTTCTTTAGAGGGCAAATGCTTCATTCCTGAAAGTGCACCAATTACATTTGCAGTTAAAATTGTGCTGGATTTAATATGTTCTGGCAAATTTGGATAACCAACGATTGGAAGTTGCTGAGATTGTGGCATTGTCAAAATTGCTGCACCACTTGCTCTCACATAAAATGCGCGTCCCATTCTGCCCATTAAATCAATTTTATTTGGATCAATTCGTTGGTTCTCATCTAAAATTTCTTCCTTGATGTGGATACAGAGTACTTTGCATAAAATTAAATGCCCTGCACCTCCTTTATCGCCCAAAGTGATAATATCGGTGACTTTGCATTCCATATTTACAGGAGATTCTTTAACGAGCGGTGGCGCAACTTGGCTTGCAGGTTGAGGAGTCAAACCAGATTGTTCAAATTCACTAATGTCATTGGGAAAATCAACGGAACAAACCATCATTTGGCGTACAATTTCATAATTTACCACATTAACCACACATTCCATCGACACCTGAATATTATGTAAAGTATCTTTTGTTGTATTGCCATCGACCCTTCGATTTGAAGAAAAAACCAAGATTGGCGGATTGCTACTAAATGCATTAAAAAAACTATAGGGAGCAAGATTTGTGCGTCCTTGTTCGTCAATGGTACTTACAAATGCAATAGGACGTGGAGCGACTGCACCTAAAAGATATTGATGAAAATCACCTGTAGGAATGGTTCCTGGGATAATCGTTCGTTTCATAATGAAAGTTGAATATTTATAAGGAATGAATATGAAGCCTCAAAAATAGATTAATATTGCAGGCAATTAATTAGAATATGTTGAAATACTTGATTTGGTTAGGCAGTATTGTTTTTTTTGGCTATTTAATTTATTATTTTTTCTTTAAACCTATGTTGGTTTTAGGACAACCGGCGCCTTCATTTGAAACAAAAGATATTCACGGACAGACTTTAAATCTAAATAGCTTTAAAGGAAAGTATGTGTTATTGGATTTTTGGGGATCTTGGTGTGGCCCATGTCGTAAAGAAAACCCAATTTTGGTAATGATGTATGAAAAATACAAGGATAAATCATTTAAAAATGCAAGCGGAATCGAATTTTTAAGTATTGCTTTGGAAGAAAATAATTCTGAACAAGCCTTAGCAGCAATAGCTCAAGATGGCTTGATCTGGCCTAATCATATTATTGAACTAGAACTTTTAAAAAGTAAACTTGCCCAATTGTATAAAATAGGATTTATTCCAAATAAATTTTTAATTGGCCCAGACCAGCTAATTGTCCTTAATAATCCAAATATCAGAGATTTAGATGATTTTTTGGCTTATCAAGTTAAGAAAAACTGACAATTTGACTAGTTTTTCTAACTGGCAGAATTATTGACCTTCTAAAAATTCAATAGCTCCATGTAATTATGATGACAGAAGAACAAAATTCAAAAATAAATATTGAAGTACCAAAAAATGGGGGGGAAAGCCAACAAAGTCCCATTGAAGTACCCTCAGATTCTATAGCTACTATTGAATTGGATACTTTGAAAGCTGAACTTTCTGAACAAAAAGATAAATATTTAAGATTATTTGCTGAGTTTGACAATTATAAAAAAAGGACGATCAAAGAACGCATCGAATTAATTCGGAATGCTTCTCAAGAACTCATACAAGATTTATTATTTGTACTGGATGATTTTGATCGGGCCAAGAAGTTATCGGAAGATCAAAACAATGCTCAAATATTTCCCGAAGGAATGAAATTAGTTTATCATAAGTTACAAAATTTGTTGCATTCAAAAGGATTAGAAGTTATGGAATCTGATGGAAAATTATTTGATCCTCAATTTCATGAAGCGATCACTGAGTTTCCTACACAAGACGAAAATATGAAAGGAAAAGTTTTCGATACCTTAGAAAAAGGATATACATTAAATCACAAAATAATACGCTTTGCTAAAGTGGTGGTTGCTAAATAAGTAAACCAATTATTATTTAAAGCTGGAATCATATAATGGCGAAAAGAGATTATTACGAAATACTAGGCGTTTCTAAAGGATCTGATGCAGATGCAATAAAGAAAGCATACAGAAAGGTAGCAATGCAATTTCACCCGGATAGAAACCCGGGTGATAAATCTGCAGAAGATAAATTTAAAGAAGCTGCAGAAGCATATGAAGTATTAAGCGATGCAGATAAAAAAGCTCGTTATGATCGCTATGGGCATGCTGGTGTAGATCCTAATGCTGGATTTGGTGGTGGAGGTGGTGCTGGAATGACCATGGATGATATTTTTAGTCATTTTGGGGATGTATTTGGCGACTCAGGCTCACCATTTGAATCATTTTTTGGGCGTAGTGGTGGTGGTGGAAGAACCCATTCTGGAACCAAGGGCAGCAATCTAAGAATTAAAGTTTCAATGACACTAGAAGAAATTGCTAGTGGAATTAATAAAAAAATAAAAGTAAAAAAGCAGATCACATGCAAAACTTGTCATGGCTCTGGAGCGAAAGACAGTAAATCTGTTAAGACTTGTAATACCTGTAATGGTCAGGGATATGTCCGTCAAGTAAGAAGTACTTTTCTCGGTCAAATGCAAACCACGGCTGCGTGTCCAACTTGTAATGGTACCGGACAAACGATCTCTGTAGCTTGTACTTCTTGTCGCGGTTCAGGTATGGAAGTTGGTGAAGAAACATTAGATATTCAGATACCAGCTGGTGTTGAAGATGGAATGCAATTGTCCATGCGCGGCAAAGGAAATGCTGGAAGTAATGGTGGGCCAACAGGTGATCTATTAATCAGTATTGAACAAAAACCACATGAACATTTTACCCGGGATGGTATAAACGTTCATTATGATTTATATTTAAATATTGCAGATGCTGCATTAGGATGTCAAATGGAAGTCCCCACATTACAAAGTGCGGCCAAAATCAAAGTACCTGCTGGAACTCAAGCTGGAAAAATTTTCAGACTTAAAGACCTGGGACTCCCATCTGTTCAATCCTATGAAAAAGGTGATCAATTGATACACATTACAATCTGGACTCCAAAAAATCTAAGTACGGAAGAAAAAGCTATTCTTGAAAAACTTCGCAATATGCCTAATTTCAAACCGCATCCCGGTAAAGACGAGAAAGGATTTTTCGAAAGAATGAAAGAGTACTTCAATTAATAAACCTAACAACAATAATGACTAATAAAACTGTTAAGTTAAACGTTTTTAGTCTTCTACTTTTGTTCTTTTTCTCATGTAATTCGCATGAATTATATAAACAAAAATTCAATATTAAAAGCGATACTTGGGAATATAATCAAACTATTCAATATAGTTGGGAAATAGTGGACACCATTTCCCGATATGATATCATTTTAGCTATTGATCATATTCCAGATTTACACTTCCGGAATCTGTATATACAATGTAAAACTACTTTTCCAGATCAAAATTCTAAAGATCAAATTGTTAGTTTGGAACTATACGATGAAACTGGAAAACCTTATGGTGATTGTTCAAATTCAAAATGCACAACTGAAATTTTACTGCAAACAAAAATCCGTTTTCCATTCCCAGGAAAATACGATTTAGCAATCGATCAATTTAGCCGTGATCTTAAAATTCCTGGAATCCATTCACTTGAATTAAAAATCATGAAAACAAATTCTGATAAAAACAATTGAACTACAGAAAGAATTTTGAATAATACATGCTTCGTATTTTATTCAACAAGCAATTTTTTTTAATAGCTATTGAATTGATACGCTTTATAAATTCTAAACTTAAGATTTAACCGTGATGCAAAAGATTAAATTGAATCCATAGTTTCAAATTTAATCCAAAAGCCGAATTAAAGTCAGATCACAATCCTACTTATGTTTAAATACTTTGTATTCTATTGAAGCATGCTTTACTTTATTTAATTATTTTTCATTTTCAATAGCAATAAATAAATCTAAAGCTTCTTTCTAAATCCATTTGTTATCGTCTACATTGAAGGTATTCAGAAACAGTATTTAATAAATGTGTCCAATAAAGACTTTCTTCAAAAATATCTATTAAACGAATCCATTAAAAGTATTCATTAAGGACATTCTTCAAAAGTACCAATTAAACCTATCCATTAATTGTGCACATTAATAGTATCCATAAATAGTATCCATAAAAGTTACCCATCAAAAATATCTATTAAACGTTTCTATTAAAAACGTCCTTCAAAAGTACCAATTAAACCTATCCATTAAAAGTATCCATTAAAGACATTCATGAATGAAAAGCATTAAATAAAGACGTTCATCAAAAGCACCAATTAAACGTATCCATTCATCGTATCCATTATAGACATTCTTCAAAAGTACCAATTAAACGTGTCCATTAATAGTATCCACCAATAGTATCCATAAAAGTTACTCATTAAAATATCTATTAAACGTATCCATTAAAGACGTTCTTCAAAAGCACCAATTAAAAGTATCCATTTATCGTATCCATTATAGACATTCTTCAAGAGTACCAATTAAATGTATCCATTAAAAGTATCATTAAAGACATTCATGAATGAAAAGCATTAAATGGATTTAGGATAGATCGTCAACTGTGCAATATATTTGCCAAAAACCTGTCGATAAATTGCAAATAACTAAATTCTTCCTTTTTCTTGAATACTATTCACGCTTCCAACGACATAAGTTTCTTAACTCATTTGACAAAAGGATATCCAAAATAATAAAGATGCATCTATGACATTTGAACTTCCTGGGCAACCTTCTTTCCAAGTAACAGGACTTCATGGATAACAACCTCTGTGATATACTTCTTTTCTCCGTCTTTTCCTTCATACGATCTAGAGGTTAATTTACCTTCAATTGCAACCTCACTTCCTTTAGTCAAGAACTCTTCCACAATATCTGCAGTTTTTCCCCAGGCCACCATCGTGTGCCATTGCGTTTCGGTAACCTTTTTGCCGTCCTTATCGGTATAGCTATCATTCGTAGCTAAAGTAAACCGAGCCACTTTGTTACCCTTTTCAAATGATTTAATGTCTGGATTTGCACCCAGATTTCCAATGAGCCGAACACTGTTTTTTAGGCTGTTCATAATACTAAAATTTTAAAGTTAAATAATAAATTAAATGTGTTATTTACCATTTCAATATGATCTGGCGAAACAAATTTGAGGGAAATCTCACCATGACCCATTATTTTACCCGCTTACTTCCGAAAATATCCGTTTGTAATCGTTTTTTTTTTAGAAATCCGCTATATTTGTTTTAAATAAACACTTATGACACCAGCACGACAGTGCATGCATTGTGGTAACCCTATGCATGGCCGACAGGATAAAAAATTTTGCGATGACCAATGTAGAAGCTATTTCAATAATATACGAAACAGCGATTCAAATTGTACCATGCGTAACATTAATTACATCCTCCGCAAAAACCGAAGAATTCTTGCTGCTTTTACTTCGAAAGAAGGACGAACGAAAATTTCCAAAACTAAATTAAGTGAATCCGGTTTTGATTTCCGGTATTTTACTCATTACTATAAAACACAAAAAGGTTGGAATTATAAAATTTGCTACGATTATGGATATATAAACCTGGATCCAAACTCGGTAGTCGTCATTCATTGTGAAAAACAAAAATGAATTTACAAATATGCTTTCATTTAAAACAAATATTCTGAAATTTCAAAAACAAGGCGAAAAAACAGGCTGGACCTATATTCAAATCCCAGCTGAATTAGCTCAAAAGCTCAATCCCAATGTAAAAAAATCATATCCTGTCAAAGGTTTTTTAGATCGCTTTCCGATCTCCGGTATGAATTTATTGCCAATGGGAGAAGGCGATTTTATTCTAGCTTTAAATGCCAACATAAGAAAAGGAATTAAAAAAAAACAAGGTGATTCGCTATTCGTTAAAATTGAATTGGATCCAAACAAATATCAATTGAATACGGAATTAATAAGATGTCTTGAAGAAAATCCTAGGGTATATTCCTTTTTCCAATCCCTTACTCCAGCTCACCAAAGCTACTTTTCAAAATGGATTGATCATGCTAAAACTTTAGCTACCAAGCAGGAACGCATTGCAGCCTGCTATAATGCAATGGTAAATAAACAAAGTTACCCGGAAATGGTCAAGGAACGAAAACAAACGATGCGATTAGATTAAACTTGAAGTGCCCTGTGCAAAAAAATAAAATCAATGTTTACATCTTGCTTAATGAGGAATTAAAAACATCGTAATAAGATAAAACAAAATTAAGTTTTTGTTGCTATTAAAACGTTATCCCAATTTTTTCCAATGACTTCTTAAAACGTTTATCTGTAATAGAATTTTTTACCCGCTTGACTAAAATGACATTTACTGAATCCTTTTTCTGAAGCGCAGATGAAAGTACATTAATTTGTTGGTCTTTTTCATTAATTTCATCGAGTGCCTTTTGTAAATACACTACATGCGTTTTAAAACTACCTAAAGATTGCTCAATCATTTCCTTAAGCATGATATTTGTTTTCTGAGTTACATCCAATTGCGTTTTTAAATCTTCAATCTTGGTATCTCCATAATTACTTTTATAACCACATTCAACAAGTTTGCGCTCCAGATTGTAGTTTTCTAATTCTTTTTTTGTAATTGCCCGTTGCGAATCATCCATTTCAGTTTGTAGCTTCCTATAATCAGCCATCAGTGATTTATGCTTTTTATTAGAAACACAGGCCCCTAAAATTAAGAAAATAAAAAAAAGAAAAAAGGGATTTTTCATAAAATTGGATTTTGTTTGCTACCTGCGAAACTACATTAAATTTTGAATTTAATATTCCAGAATCAATACAATATTCACAAAAACATACTTTAATTGCATAAATTATGCCAAATTCCTAAGCCACTTTCAAGCTAATTCAAATCAAAATTTTCAAATAAGATACTCTTATCTTGAAAAATAATGAGAAGATTCTAAAAATTATAAGAACTTTAGCCGTCATTTGATTTTCGCTTATGCCTGAGTCTCCACTTCTTAAATGTCCACAATGCGGTTTCGAGGATTCCGGCAAATTCTGCAGTAACTGCGGATTTACCTTTGCCAAACAGCGACTTTCATCCGGGTTTTATACCGGAAATATTATTGATTTTTTTTTTAACTTTGAATCCAGTTATACAACTACCGTAAAAAACCTCTTCACTAGACCTATAGGGGTCGTTCAAGATTATGTAGAAGGTTATCGCGCAAATTATTATGTCCCGACAAAGTATTGGCTACTAAATACCGGTTTAAACCTTTTGCTGTTTAATTTACTTCAAATTGATAAAATCGAGGAAGAACAAAATGGTATTTCCGCTATGGAATATACACTATTAAAAAGTGATCTTATTTTTGATTCCTTTTTAAATTCTTATTCACAATTTCTCGCGGCCCTTCTAATACCTCTTTTTGTGATTAGCAGTTTTATAGTTTTTCCAAAATCCAACTATAATATTGCCGAAAGAGCTACCTCTATAACCTATTTTTTTGGACAATTAATGTTAATTCAAATAGGAATCAATGTCATAAGCTATTTTTATCACCCTTTTGTGCTCTTTAGACCTTATATTATTGAAGCTGTAGAAATTGTAGCAATCTTAATGATTAGCAAATACTTTTTCAAACAATCCATTGTAAATACCATCTGGAAATCTGTTTTTATTATGGCTTTCATTTATTTTGGTATGCTCCTTATATTATATTTAATAAATATCGGAATCCAATGGCAACACCCTTCTGATGAGCTCATTGATGAACTCAGATAATAATTTTTAATATTATTAAATAATAAGAAAAAAACCGAACGCAACAGATTTACGGATCTGAATGGGTCCGGTTTTTAAATTGACCAGAGGTAGGTAAAAATTATTTTAGGGTGTTTCTTTCAATTTGTTACCTTTTATGAATCTATTTCAATAATTCCCTTTGACATAACAAAGATGCGACGGGTATAGATGCTATACAATACCTCCAAAGCGCCATTTTTTAGGTGGTTCAAAAGGACCACTGTACACTAAAAAGTAAATAGATATTAAACACATTCAGCTTAGGATAATGCTATTAATATTCTAAATAATATAAAATAGAATTCCTCCGAATGATCCATTTTTTAATTATGAAATACACTTAATAACCTTATTTAAAATTCATTATAAACTCCTATAAAAAGCAATAGAATCTCCAAAATACCTGAATATTTAAAAAAATTTAATGTCTTAATTCTACTACTTTGCAAATTATCAAAAGACCAGATTTCCTAAATCTAAATGTACCCAAAACGTTAAAACGCAGGTAAAAAGCTAGGTATATTGCATGAAAAACAACATGCATACTAAAAATTCAACAAGATTTAATTGTTTTTATCGAGTTCCAATAATTCTGTTATTTGAAAGCTTCTATAAAATATAATATTGAATTTTAAATAATAAGAGTAAAAATTAGAAATAATAATCTAATAATTAAACTTTCTCAAAATTTTATTTCCTCGCTCGACTTTCAAAAATTCTTTCTTTTTTTTAAAAAAAGTTAAATAAATATTAAAAATACGAAAAGGTTCGTAGATTTACCTTGAATTATACAAACTTTGTAACACCAATTGCTAAATACGACCAGATGACTAAAATAATTAATAAACCCACAGACGGCGAGTTGGAAATACTTCAAATACTTTGGAAATACGGTCCTTGTACCGTAAAAAAAGTAAATGGACTCATGAATGAGAAAAAAGAAGTAGGCTATACAACTTCTTTAAAAATGTTACAAATTATGATGGATAAAGGGCTCTGTGTGCGTGAAGCTGAAGGAAAACTCCATATATATAAAGCTGCTATTAAAGAACTTATGGTGAAGAAAAATTTTCTAAAAGATATGATTGATCAGGTTTTTGAAGGCTCCCCGATGGAAATGGTAATGCAAACCTTGGGTAATTATAAAGCTTCTACTGAGGAAATTTCTGATCTCAAAAAACTATTAAAAGATTTGGAAAATAAACAATCTGCATGAAAAACATGGAAGTAACGAATGCTTTTGCCTGGCAAGAGCTTTTTGCAGCCACATTAATTCATTCGCTTTGGCAAGGTGCAATCATTGTGTTGGTCCTGTGGATGCTTCGGTTAATTTGTAAAAAAGATACAAGACTACAATATGTACTTTCATTCATTGCACTTATCGTGTTTCTGTTTCTTAACTTATTTACATTTTTTTATCTTTTAAATCAAAAAACATTTTCTTTCTATCCATCCGAACTTATAAGTAATTGGTTGAATACTCCCGAAGTTCTTAAATGGGTAAATCAAATTTGGCTCATTGGCGCACTTGTTTTTTTGACAAGATTTGTCTTCAGCCACTTTTATATCAAAAGATTAATAAATAAATCATCCCCTTTACAAGATCAGATTTGGAATAAATTATTTCAAAATTTAAAAAATTATTATTCCATAAAGAAGTCAATAGTTCTTTTGGAAAGCGAAAAAATTGGAAGTGCATTTCTTACGGGGGTCCTGAAGCCAGTAATAATTATTCCTACCTCCTGGATTAATCAACTTTCGGAACAAGAGGCTGAATGTATTTTGGCACATGAATTATCGCACGTCTATAATAAAGACCACTGGACGAATTTGCTAATGAATCTAATTGAAATTATATATTTTTTCAATCCTGCTGTTCATATCCTCTTAAGCCATCTTAAATTAGAACGGGAATTGGTAGCAGATGCTTCTGTCTGCAATTATTTAAAAACACCTATTCAATATGCTAAATTAATCCTTAAAATAGAAGAAAGTTCCGGATTTATACCTGCCTTTTCATTACCATTTTTCAGACAAAAAAATCAGCTCAAAAAGCGAATTGAAACCGTATTAAAAATTAAGACTCCTAAAAATGATTTTCTTTCTAGTCTTGCTACCGCTTCCATACTAGTGTGTTTGCTTTTTAGCACAAAAGGATTTATGAATACTCAAATAATTCCAGCTACAATGAATGATTCTCATTTATCGATTAATACTGAAAATGAAATAAATACAATTTCAATTAATAAGATCCCAGATGAAAAGAAATTTCAGAAAATACAAACTCCGTTAAAACCAAAAAAATACAAAAAGTCCATTCCTAAGATCCCTGCTGAAAAAATATTTTCAAATCAAGATTTAGTATACACACCAATTGAAGATGAAAATGAGAATATTTTCAAACGCATTGAAATAAACCTAACGAAAGAACTGAATCTCTCGCATAAGGTTTTTGCAAGCTTAAATAACACCTCCCATACAGATACTATGTATTCCTTAGATGGTGGTTCATTAATCTTGCCTACTCAATTAAAATGTTATGCCCCTAATGAATCTAAAACCTTTATAATTATTAGAAACATAACAGAAAAGGAGATTCAGGAATTTGAATATGAAGATAATGATCAAGGCATGATTCAACATGATTTACAACAAACAGATTAAATAATTTTATAATTAAAAAAATAACGATGAAAAAATTATCCTTTTTAAGTTTATTACTTTGCGCAGTTTGCAATGGCCTCTTGGCTCAAGCTGAAACGAAATCAAAAATTATAATCAAAAAAATAATTATTGAAAATATTAATGGGAAAGAAACTCAAAAAGAAATAATTGACACCCTTGAAATTTCGGATTTAGATGAAAATAATATTTTGGAAAAAGATTTAGAAGTTATTCTTAAAGATGGAAAAAATTCAGAAATACTGCTTATTGAAGGTGCCGAACGATCATCGGTTCATCCTGAAGCTAAAGAGTTGGAAAGGATTAATTCCGAGTTAGCCAATTCTCATTCACCCTTAAATAAAGCAGTTTTGGGTGTTCAATTAGAAAATGTAAATGGAAATAATGGTGCTCAAATTCTTGAAATATTTGAAGGTTCCGCAGCCCAAAAAGCAGGCTTAGAAGAAGGCGACATTTTACTTTCTATCGATGGCAAAGAAACAAATACTGTGGATGAAATATTAGAAGCATTATCTGATAATAAGCCAGGTGATAAAGTTAGATTAAGTTATTTAAGAGGTACTAAAATAAAAACCGTGAAAGCTACGCTTCAGGAAAGAACCGCAGATGCAATTAATATTAAAGCGTGCCATCCTGGCGTAAATGAAAAAATGAATTGTTGCAAAGCTGGGTCCAATGGGAATAAATGTATTATCATAAAAAATAAAGATGGTGAACAAATTATCAAAGAAATTGGAAATCATTCTGGAGATTCAAAAATTAATAAAAGGATTATTATTAGAAAACATGAAACTGAAAACTCCAAAAGTATGAACTCAGAAAGTGAAACTAAGGATTCAGAATTGGAAGGATCTGGAGATCATCATAATAAAAATCTGGAAGTTCACGCTACTAAAACTCAATCTTTAAATGTTGAATATCTTGCGAGTAGTCCAAATCCTAGCAATGGCCAAATGAAAATAAATTTTATAGGATTAAAAGAACCTACAACAATACAGGTATTGGACCTGAATGGCAAAGAAATTTATATAGAAAAGCTTGATAATTTTGATGGTATATATAATAAAGAAATTAATATCCGGAATGAAGCCAAGGGCACTTTGATCCTTAAAATCATTCAAGGTGAAAAAATAATTTCACAAAAGATCATTGTGGAATAAAACTTTCTTCTATCTTTGTTTCAGTAGCATAGTTTAATAACCAAAAATTAAACGCAATCCGGGAAAGGAGATTTTCCCGGATTTTTTTTTAAATCTTGCTTCCTTTTCAAAAAATGGATATACCCATTAAAATAATATCTATTCAAGATTTTTATAAATTCTTAGAATCCTATAAATAAAAATTATATATGAAATTATTAATTCTATAATTTTATTAGAATAAACTACCTATCCGGAAATTTTTGTTTTAGTTTTAATAACAATTCATCCAGTCTCTCTTCTAGATTTAAGGTTCCACTAATTGGCACATAACCTTTAAATTGTATCGCTTTATGGAGATCGGTCTCTAATTGAAATGCATCTTGATTTACCGTATAGAAAAGTCCACTTTCCATGAGTTGGTCTGCTAAATATTCTTGCTCTGGTTGTCCTGGTGTTGGTATTAGTAAGGCCGGTTTTTGTATAATCGCAAGATCCAACAACGTAGAATAACCTGACCGGCAAATAATAAACTCAGAAGCACACATGATTGCATTTAGTTCATGACCAGTCACCAAATTTTTAATCTCTAAAAAGGATTGATAATTTAAAGCATAGGCATCAATGTTTATACCTTTACTGGTCCCCCGGATTAATATACACTTTGAAGGCTTAAGGTTTTCAACTTGCTTTAAAATAATTTCTTCTAAATATGTGCGTTGAGGTTCAGGGCCTGAAAGCATAAAACAATAATCATATTTTATTGGAATATTTAATTTTTGAAATCGGCTCAATATTCCAATAAAAAAGTGCTTTCTTGAACGGTATAAATGCGCAAGATCACCAGATAAATTTTGGGATCCTTGAACATCTGGAACCCATAATTGATCAAACTGGATGTAAAATAATTTCATCCACGTATCACAAATCCACTCGACAAACTTAAACATTAATCGAAAATGCAAATGGTGCGCAATGATTACAGAAGGTATTTTTCTCTGGGCAGCACCCAATCTTGAGTCAGAAACCAAAAGATCAACATGGTGTTCCTTACAAAGTCTTTTTAAAACAAAATGTTCTTGAATCATTGCATAATTCATTTTAAAAAATTGATATGCAATATTTAAATACATGGATTTAAATGGATAATTTATTCCATAATCAGGTATCTCATATAATGGTAAATCTGGAAACTCCTTTTTTAAAAGCTCCAATCCAGCTCCTGAACTAGCCAAAATTATTTTACAATTTTTACTTATAAAATATCGTATGATCGGAATCGTTCGAGTCACGTGGCCAAGTCCCCAATGCTGAGGACAAATAAGTACTGTATTAAAATGAGCCATTTCGCATTATTCGTCCTGTAAATATACGGGTAGCAAAACGTATTTAAAAAAATAAGGATTATGCTTTAAAGCGGATTTCTTCTTCCGGACCATCAAAAAATTTAAATTCAATCAAAGGTAAATCTTGATTTTCTCTAATTTTTACTTTTTTATGATGTTTGAAATACCATTTCCAGGAATAATTCCAAAAACCTTTTTTTAGAAACGCTGCAACATATGGATGAACTTCAAGCACTAAATGCTTTGTAGGCCTTGTAGATAATATAAAATCCAGATCTTTTTCAATCATGTCTACTAAAAAAATGGATGCATTTACTTTACCTGTACCTGTGCATGAAGGACAAACTTCAGAGGTATCTAACTTCAACTCCTGACGTTCTCTTTGACGTGTAATTTGCATAAGACCAAATTTACTCAGCGGAAGAATCGTATGTTGAGACCGATCCTGCTCCATAAATTTTTTCATAGCATTGTATAACTCGACTTTATTATCATTATTTTTCATATCAATAAAGTCAATAACTATTAATCCACCGATATCTCTTAATCTTAATTGTCGGGCTATTTCTTCAGCAGCTTCAACATTCACCTGAAGTGCTGCATTTTCTTGATCCAAACGTTGTGATTTAGGACCGCTATTTACATCCACTACATGCATAGCTTCAGTATGCTCAATAACAACATACGCTCCACTACTTAAAGTTGCAGTTTGTCCAAATGCATGTTTTATTTGTCGTTTGACTCCAAAATGTTCAAAAATAGGTTTGCTACCCTTATAAAATTGAACAATATTTGTTTTTTCCGGTAAGTTATTCTCTAAATAAATTTTGATCCCTTCGAAAATATCTCTGTCATTCACTACAATATTAGTAAATGTTGGATTCAATAAATCTCTAATAATACTGGATGTTTTATCGAGTTCACTCAACAATTTCATCGGAGCTTTCGCTTTGTAAAGTTGACTATGCAGGACCTTCCACTTTTCACAAAGCATATTAATTTCTTCATGCATTTCAGCGACCTTCTTCCCTTCCGCAGCCGTCCTCACGACGATCCCAAAATTTTTAGGACGAATTGATTCAACTACATGAAATAAACGATTCCGCTCATCTGTATTCGCTATTTTCTTAGAAATTGCAATTGTATTAGAAAAAGGAGTGAGCACTAAAAACCTCCCAGGAATCGTAATTTCACAAGTCAATCGATGCCCTTTTGTAGAAATGGGTTCCTTTAATATTTGAACTAACAGGTTTACCCGTTTATCCGTGATTTGAGAAACTTTTCCATTTTTATGAATTTCGGGCTTTAATTCAAAATGTTCGAGTAAGCTGGAGGTGTATTTACCTTCCATTGCTTCTTGGGTGTAGGTTACATCTGAGTTGAATAGAGGGCCCATATCTGTATAATGCAGAAAGGATTCTTTCTTATGACCAATATCAACAAATGCGGCATTCAGGCCGGGCATTAATTTCTTGATCTGTCCGAGAAAGATATCTCCAACATTATATTGTGTATTTGCTTTCTGTTTATGAAGTTCGACGAGCTTCTTATCTTCAAGCAAAGCAATCTCTACTGAGCCCAATTGGGCCGAGATAATTAATTCTTTTTCCATGCATCTATATAAATGATGCGGAATCTAAGCCAAACACAAAAGGAAGAAATGGCAAAAGCCGAATCCCATTTTCATTGCTGTATTTTAATTCGAATTTCCAATTTGCAAGAGAATTATGGAAATCATAAATTCTTACAAATTTAAAATCCAGCAATGAGGATATTTTTCGGTTCAAGGGTAGCAGAAACAGGTTCCAATTCCAATTTATTAAATTGAAAGAGGTATTTTTTCTTAAATGGGGTATGGGATTCAAAAGGTAAATGATCCATTTCCTTAGGTTTAAGCCTAAGTCCCGCAGAGTAAATACTTCTACCTGTTCTTCTTCTTGTGCCTGTTTTTTCTTAATCGCTTTTTGCGCTTGTGCGTCGCGATTTTATGTCTTTTTCTTTTTTTACCGCAAGGCATATTTTATTATTTACAAAGTAATTGATATTTATTTAAATCTTTTGTTTGACCCAAAGATTCCAAAATTTGCAACATTAAACAGTTGGCTTTAGAATTTTTTGGTTCTTTTATAATTATTTTTTCTATTCGAAGTTTTGCTTTCTCAAATTGACCGGTTTGAATTCCTAATTCTGCTAATTGCAATTGCAAATCAAGATATTCGGGAAATTTAGTCTCCAAATCAAGCATCATTTTAATACCTTTCATTGGTTCTGCTCCAGGCAACTTTACATAAGCCATTGCCAGGTATAATTGATAAGAAGGTTCCGCGGTATTTAATGAAATTGCTTGTTCAAAACAAAATACTGCTTCTTGCTGACAAAACTGCTGTAGTTTAAGTTCAGCACTTCCGTCAAGTCCATATAAAAAACTTGAACCAGCTATTTTCCAAGCTTCTTCCGTTTTTTCTATTTCTGCTACCTTCTTAGCATATCCACCTGCTAAAGAATACTGATTTAAATTAAACCAAAAGCCAGATATTTTTTTCAAGATCTCAACTTTTTCCTGATCTAATTTTAACTCAGTTTTCAATTTGTTAAATTGGTCCAATTCAGCTTTCTGACTTGGTGTCAGGGATTTTAAAGCCCCTTTTTCTATATTTTCCAATCCCGTTGCTTTTAAAGTTTGGCTTTTGGTCTTTGATGAAACTCTTAAATCCGGCGATGTTATGTTAAATCCGAAATAGAATATCAATAATAGTCCAAAAAACAAAAATCCCAGCCTACCAGGAGAAAAAATCATTATTGGTCTTCATTTTCATCCTCCTCATAATCTACCCCTTCTGGTTCTTTACCAAGCTTTACATGGTCAACAAATATTTTCGCTGGCTTAAATGAAGGAATATAATGCTCAGGAATCTCAATTGCGACATTCTTTTTAATATGCCTTCCGATTTTTTTAGCTCTTTTCTTTATTACAAAAGATCCAAAACCCCGGATGTAAACATTCTCACCTGTAGCCAGGGATTGCTTTACCTCCTTAAAAAACATTTCCATGGAGACTAGTACATCTACCTTTGGAACACCTGATTTTTCTGAGATCAATGCTACTAAATCAGCTTTTCTCATTTCCTTGATATTTAGACAGTTATGAATTACGACCCTTAAAGAGCGTGGCAAATTTCGCAATTTTCATCGGTTCGCAAAACATTTCGATGATTTTTTATTAAAAAAAACTTATTCTAACTTTTTCTATATCAATCAGATAGCTCGAAAGAATGCGTATTCAAGGGACTTGCAGGGTGGTTTCATAAATATATAACTACCTTTGCGGTTCAATTTTAGCCTATGTTGTTGTCAATGACTGGTTTTGGTAATTCTAAGGGCCATTTCCAGGGCAAAGAAATCGTAATCGAAATTCGTTGTGTAAATTCAAAAGTCAACGATTTTCGTCTTAAAATCCCAAATAGTTATCGTCAACACGAACTAGACTTGAGGAAAATATTGAATGATAAAGTGATTCGTGGTAAAATGGACCTAAATATTTCCGTCGATTCTAAAGGTGGGGACGAAGAATTTAGTATCAATAAAAACCTTTTCCTAACATTCTATAATCAAATAAAGTCACTTTCTGACGAAATCGATCTTAGCCATTCAGACATTCTAAATGCTATTATGAAGTTTCCAAATGTGATCGTTTCACAGGATACTCTTATTTCTAATGAAGAATACCATTTTACCCTGGATCTATTAAATGAAGCTATTGAAAAGCTCAATGATTTTCGTTCTATTGAAGGGAATATCATAGCAAATGATATGGAATTACGAACAAGAGGTATTTTAGATCATTTACAAAAAGTTGAAAAAGAAGATCCTGATAGAACTAAATTATTGAAAGAAAAATTATTAAAAGCACTAAATGCTAATTTTGAAGGTGAGAATATTGATAGAAATCGCTTTGAACAAGAATTATTATATTATTTAGAACGTCTTGACATTACTGAAGAAAAAGTAAGACTTAAACAACATTGTGAATATTTCTTAGACGAATTGAATACAAAAGGCACTATCAAATCTCGTAAATTAAATTTTATTAGTCAGGAAATCGGAAGAGAAATAAATACCTTAGGATCAAAAGCTCAATACTCTCCAATCCAAAAATTGGTCGTCAATATGAAAGATGATCTTGAAAAAATTAAAGAACAAATGGCGAATGTTTTATGATGGAATTTTTACGCGGTAAAATAATCATACTTACTGCACCTTCAGGATCTGGAAAAACAACCATTGCCCGTTATTTATTAAATCAATTTAAGGAGCTTTCTTTTTCTATTTCTGCAACTACTCGTCTCGCTCGAAAAGATGAAATAAATGGACTTAATTATTTTTTTTATACCCATTCTGAATTTAATACTGCAATAGAAAATCATAAGTTTTTTGAATACCAGGAAGTATATCCTGGACAATACTATGGAACCCTGGTAAACGAAGTTGAACGAATCTGGGACGAAAACAAAATTGCACTTTTCGATATTGATGTAAAAGGTGCTCACTTTATTGAATCCAAATTCAAAGAGAATATACTATCTATCTATGTTAAGGCTTCAAGCTTAGAAGTACTTCGACAACGTTTATTACTGAGAGGTACCGAAACTCCAGAAAGTCTTGAACGCAGAATTCAAAAGGCAAGCACTGAATTGGAATATGCTAAAAATTTTGATTATGTCATTTCAAATGACAAGTTATCATTAGCACAAGATGTTATTTCAACTATAGTAAAGGATTTTATCCTTACCCCTTTGAAATAATATATACAAATTCTGTACTTAGAATACTTCGAAGGCTTTTAAGCTTTGTTAAGTCAAATACAAAAGCAAATAAGGGTAATTTTAACAGATAGATGATTTCTATCTTATTATTTTCAAAACTATCTTCAATTTTTATTGTGCATTTATTCTGCTGCAACCATTTATTTATCAAAGAGTGCTCGTTTCTCTGACTAATGATAAGTGAATTCTGAAATTTATTTTTGCATAAACTAACTAAATTTAGTTTCTCATCTTTTATAAAATGATCTATAACCCCTAATATAAAAATAAAATCAAAGTGTTTAGCTGGAAGTAAATTTGAATTTTTTAGATCTCCCAAAATAAAATATTCCTTATTCGAAAAAGGAAAATTATCAATACCAAGATACTCTCTTAGCTTAGGACCCATAGACTCATACAATACCATTTGTCCACATCCCAAATCTAATACAGAACTACCCTGGAGATCCAGATATGGAATGATTCTTCGAATTCTGTTCTGATAGTACTTTTTGTTTTTTAAAATTAATGATATTTCCATTGTGGATTTCTATAACTAGCAATTATGCCTCTTTTAACAAATCCAATTTCCTCAATAATATATCATAGTGAGTCAATATAATTTTTAAATCATATTTATCTAAAACCATTTGCCGACCAGCAAGACCCATTGCTATTCTTTCATTTGTTGACAATTCCAACATTTGTTCAAATGCTTTTGCTAATAACTTAATATTTCTCGGTGGAACGATATACCCATTCATTGAATTTAATACCAAATCTCTACAGCCAGGCACATCTGTTACGATCACAGGTTTTTCCATTGCCATTGCTTCCAGAATAGCTCTTGGCAAACCTTCCCGGTAGGATGGTAAAACAACCACATCGCAATTTGAAATCAAGGATTTTACATCTTTTGAATCCCCTAAATATTCAATACGCTGCTCTTGAATCCAGGCATTTAATTCAGTTCTCGGAATAGCACTATTTCCCTTTTCTAAAAACTTACCGGCAATGTAAAAACAACAATTTCTATGATCCCGCTTAATCAACTTTGCAGCTTCAACAAATTCTCTAACCCCTTTCTCTTCTATTAATCTGCCCAGAAAAAGAAAATTAAAATACGATGATTTTTCATCAGTAGCCGATTTCTTAAAATAATCCGTATCCACTCCGCTACCAGGTATCACTGAACCCACTCCAAATTTTAGAATTGATTTATCAATAAAATAATTCAAATCATCTGCATTATGAAAAAATACGAATTCGTTGAATGAAAGTGCCAACTTATAAATAAACTCAATTGGTTTTTGAAACCATCTTTGTTTAGTAAATGCATAACCTAATCCTGTAATTGTAGAAACTACTTTCAGATTTAACAATTTTGCTGCAAGACTGCCATAAATATTTGGCTTAATCGTAAATTGCAATATTAAATCAGGATGCTCCCTCTTGTAAATTGAGTAAAGTTCTTTTACTAAAAATAAATCCCGGAAAATATTTATACTATTCGCTTGCAAATTCTTCAATGGAATAAAATTTAGAAACGAACACTGACGAATTTCACTAGAATAAGGATCCTCAGGAGCGACCACTGTTATCATAAACCCTTGATCTTTCAAATGTTGAATTAATGCGAATCTGAAATTTATGATATTCCAACTAGAATTCGCAACAATTAAAATTTTGAAATCATCCATTAAATTTCTGAATCGTTGACAATATAGAATTCGCCATTTGATTTGTGATATTCTCGCGGCTATATTTTTCAGAAAATTCTGTACGGCTCTGTGTACTATATAAATTTAGTTCTAAATAATTACGAATCATACCTACATCACAAGGTTTAAATATATAACAATTTTGTTTTACCTCTGTTTCGAGAAACGTTTTTGCATAGCCAGAAACACCTGCTAAAATAGGAATATTCCCACCGGCATATTCAAATATTTTTGAAGGCAGTACTTTTTCAAAGGATTTATAATCATTTAAATGGAGCAATAAATAATGTGCAGTTCTATAATAATCTAATAACATAGTCCTTTTCACTGGAGGTATGAGTTTTACATTCTTGAGTTTAAGTCTTACGATTTCATTTTGCAGTTTATGTTTTGCAGAACCATCCCCAATAATAATAAAACGATGACTTTCTTTTAAAGAAACTGCCAATTCCGGAATTAATCTATGCAAGCCTTGAGCTTCTCCTATATTTCCAGCATAACATACCACCATTTTAGATCTACCTAGGCTAGGGTCCTGGATCCAGCCGATAAACTCATCGTCAATACCATTTGGATAAAAGCTAATCGTTCCTTTAAATTCTTTTGGCAAACTAGAGCGAAATCCATCAGAATTAATATTTATATGGGCTGCATTCATTAATGTAGGCCGTTCAATATTCTTGTAAATCCATTTAGATAAAAATTTATTAAAAAAAGGGAACAATTCCAATTCCGCAATATTTTCCGAGAATAAATCTCTCAAATCAATATAATAAGGTACTTTTCTTACGCTAGCAATTCGATAGGCCAGATATCCGGTAAATATTTTTGAGGTAGAAGCGAATATAAAACTAAGATTTAATTCCTTAATAATCTTCCAGACCCCTCGTTGATAATAATAAAATGAAATAACTTGCTTTAGAAATTTGTTCTTGTGTTGAGGCACATCAATCCTGTGAATTGTCAAATTTCCAAGATGTTCAACCGATGGTAGTTTTGTTTCGACATTATAGTAACGATTCGGTTGGGTGCAAACCAAATGTATACGAGTATCTCCTGAAAGTTTTTTTGATAACATTTTAGAAAGTGCCGTATTTCTAAAAGAACCAGCACTTAAATCAGGATAATAAAAATAACTCAGATACAAAATGGTTTTCAAACTATATATTTTATCACTGTTTTTAATGAATCTTCAAAATGGACGATTACTTTTTTACTTGTTTTGATAACATTAAAGTCAACTGCTTGTTCATAATTCTCCAATTGAGAATCTGTTTTTCCTTCAAATTTCAATTCAATATTAAATTGATCTAAATAAATCTGATCTTCATTGAATTCAACTTCTTGTATGTCAAAATGAAAATTTGACATGATGTCCATGGTTCTAATTTCTGCAGAGTTAACGGTATCTTGAATAACAATACGATGCTGATCCAGAAAAAATAACCGTTTATGCCTGAACCCAGTATGCCATATAACTTCTGCTTCGATGGTATTTTCGGATTCCTTTAAAATTTGTATTTGAGCTCTTTTTGCGATTCGAAATGACTGCCATATTTGGGATTGGTTTTCCAAATTATAAGAAACTGTATTATGCATTTTTGTGGATCGTTCATTTAACCGATTACTTCCAATTTCATAAGTGGATACCCCACAATCTGCAAGAATAAGATTACGACCCTGATATACCATAAAATGCAACATATCAGAATGGGCATGACCGGGCTGAAATGAAGGTAAAATTTCTCCACAATTTATGATTACTTTAAAAAATTCATTTTCCAATATTCGAAACCCACTACTTGACAAACCTAGCTCCAAAACTAAAATTTGCTTAGTTACTGCAAATTTAATCAATGCACTAAAAGATGGAGTTTGACTTAGAACGGAATCATTAAACAAAGGAAATCCTGCATCCCCACTTTCCATTTTTTTAATCCATGAAATCATTCTTGAAATAAAATTTTGCAATTCCGTAAATGTTTGCTCCTTAAACTCTGTCGCTTCCATTAGCTGATACAACAATTGCAATCGGTATAATAAATTTGCATGGTAAGTTGGTGTCCTTTCATAGTGCGCTCCATCACTTAATACTTGTTGCTTTAGTTCATATATTAACAAGGGTAAATAAATATTCAATTTTATTGGATTCCCTAGCATAGCAAATACAAAACACAAGGAAATATAATTTTCAAGTAAATGATTTGCCAATAAATGAAACTCCAAATTTTTCTCCAGAAAATGAACTTGTTTTAAAATGGCATGGCTTATAACCGCATCGCTTATTTGATGTTTGGAAATAAAAATCAAAGAATGGATAAGCCTTAAAGACACAGGATAAGGCTCCAGGCAAACATTGCCGTTAAGAATACATTGTGATATATCTTTTAGTACGAAATACCGATAACTAATTGCAATTTCTTCATCTGCTAAATACTGCAAATACTGCAAATGATAATTCCATAATTTTCCATACTCATTAAAATTCCAATCTATTCTAGTTTCAAATTCTTTAGTCTGATTGAGTAAATGAAATGACAAATGTTGAATTTGATAATTTGGAACAAATAAATATTCAAATTCAACTTTTGGTGGCTTGATAGTTGATTGAAATTTATTATTCATTGGACTAAATGAATTTGTGATGTTCCACTTCATTTTATAATACATCCAATAAAAAAGTTGCTTTGGCTTTATATACCGGATCGTATTAAAATATAATAAAATTTTAGCAATCAATGTGATTCAGATTCAGTACTGAGCAATATTCTTGCAATCCGATCTCCTGCAAATCCATCCCATAAATCCGGAATAATGGATTGTTTTATATCTCCATTTAATATATTTTTTAGGTGCCTAATGGTAGTATTAACATCCAATTCATGTATCAATATATTACTACCAAGCTCCACAGTTATAGGTCTTTCAGTAGTTTTTCGAAAGGTAAGACATGGAATTTTTAAAAAAGTAGATTCTTCTTGTACGCCTCCAGAATCTGTTAAAATAGCCGTACTCCCTTTCATTAATCCAAGAAACTCTATATAGCCCAAAGCTTTTGTCATATGAAGTTGCTTTATTGCTGTTAATTGATCCCAAAAATTAAATAATTCTAAATTACTTCTCGTTCTTGGGTGAACAGGAAAAACAACTTGAATAAATTTTGTAAGCTGACGAATCATGTTTACCAATTTTTGCAAACCTTCTTTGGTATCCACATTAGAAGGTCTATGCATAGTCATAACAATATAAGGATGGTTAGAAATTTCTAATTCTTTACCAATTTTTTCTGAGTTCGCCTTTGGAAGAAAATGAATTAAAGAATCTATCATACAGTTTCCCACAAAATGTATTTTACTTTCTGGAATATTTTCGCTTCGCAAATTGTCCATAGCAGAAGCTTCTGTAGTAAATAGCAAGTCACTAATTTGGTCTGTAAGTATCCTATTAATTTCTTCCGGCATGGTTCTATCATAGCTCCGTAAGCCTGCCTCGACATGCGCAATTTTTATATTCTGCCGAACACTCGTTAATGCGGTAGCAAAAGTAGAAGTAACATCTCCTACCACGACAACCAAATCTGGTTTCTCTTGCATAAGAATGTCTTCAAATGCTAACATTATTCTTGCACTCACTTGAGTAGGAGATCCGGAGCCTACACCTAAATAAAAATCTGGCTTTGGCAATTCCAACTGATCAAAAAAGATGGCGCTCATCTGTTCGTCAAAATGTTGACCCGTATGAACTATTAATGGGGTACATTGAGGACTCTTACAGAGTGCTCTATGCAAAGGTGCTACCTTCATAAAATTAGGTCTTGCGCCTACCACTTGAATAATCTTCATTCGCTTTATCCAATTTGAGAGTTCATTTGTAATTTTTCAATAATTTGAAAACAGACTTCGCTTGTATGAATAATCTGTTCCTGGTATTTTTTACCAAAAGCATCTGATATTGGATTTAAAACCTCTTTAAATTGTTGTTCATACCCTTTATCCTGTTTTGAAAATATACCGGTTGATACATTAAGACCATAGGATTTAATAGATTTAAAATTATTTAATTCTATACAGTTTCCACCAAAAAATAATTTAATATTCTCCTTCGGGAGTTTCTTCGATCCATTACTAAAATATTGAATACTCGCAATACTTCCATTTTGATACTTTAGTTGAACACTTACATTATTAGCCAATGCAACTTTTGAATGATCTTGTGAAATTGCTTGCACCTGCGTAACTTCTGAATTAATTAAATAATTACATAAGTCAACAAAATGACATAACTCTCCTAAAATGCGTCCACCACCAATTTCTGGATCTTGCACCCAATGTTTATTATCAATATGTCCGGCATTAATAAGATAACTAATACAAAGCTGATCCTGGTAAGGCTTGATAACACTCATAATTTTCTGAATGTACTCTGAAAATCTTCGATTATAGCCAACAATAATTCTATTGTTAGAATTTAATTTCATTTTTATCAATTCCAATTCCTCTTTGAAAATTGTTAAGGGTTTCTCTATAAAAATATCTTTACCACACGCTAATGCTTTTAAAATACTTTTACCATGTAGATGATGTCTATTGGCAATAATTACCAAATTAATTTCCGGATCATCCCATATTTGTTGGGAATCTGAACTTAGTTTCTGAAATCCAAATTTCTTGGCTAAGGCTGCAGCACCTGCTTGATTACTTATTAATATTTTTAAATTCGGATTAAATTTTCGAATAACAGGCAAGAGAATGGATGCAGTAAAAGAACCTGACCCAATCATACCGATAGTAATTGGCTGCTTCGAATGGATTGGTTCCTGGATTTCAATTGTTGACACTTTTGAATTTACAGAATGCGCAGTATACTGAATAATATTTCCATATTGCAATTCATCCAATTTCTGATAGCATTGCTCTATTACAAATTCAAAGCTTGTTCTGCTTAAAATCAAAGGATTTATATTTAATAATCTCTTTTGCATTAATTGCAGCACCGCCTCCATATTTCGCTTTTCAGTCCATCGTACAAAACCTATGGGATAATCAATGCCTTTATCTTCATAGGACGGATCATAGCGACCTGGCCCATAACTACAGGAAACCTGAAATTGCAATTCCTTTTTATAAAATAAATCTCGCTTAATTTCATTTCCAACAACGCCTAATAAAACAATCCGGCCTCTAGTTCTGCAAATTTCAGCTGCATAATTAATGATGTGATCTTTAGATGAGGCAGTAATTAAAACACCATCTACACCAATTCCTGCAAAAGCTGTATTATAAAGATCCAAAGCCTTTGAGTCCTTGCTATTGTAGCATAAAATTCCTAACGACTCAGCCTTTTCTATTGCCTTGGTTGACACATCAATTCCAATTACCTCACAACCATTTGCTTTTAAAATTTGACAGGTCAACAATCCTATAAGGCCCAAACCAATAACCGCCATTTTCTCTCCAAGCTCCACTTTTGCTAATCGAATTCCTTGTAATGCAATAGCACCTAATAAGGTAAATGAAGCTTCTTCATCTGAAACATGGTCTGGAATTTTTACACATAAATTTTTAGAAACCAGATTAAATTCTGCATGGTAACCATTACTTACTACTCGATCTCCAATTTGAAACTCATGCACATTATTACCAACTGCGTGAATGACCCCTACACTGCTATAGCCTAATGCAATTGGTTGTTCTAATTTAGAATTTACCGCATCCAAAGTTGCAAATAAACCGTCATTTAGAATTTTATCAAGGACTTGCTTAACTTTATCTGGTTGTTGTTGAATTTTCTCAACAATATTTGCTTTACCAAATTGAACCAACATCTTTTCAGTTCCAGGAGAAATCAAAGAACAAGTGGATTGGATCAAACAAGAATTGGGCGTAATAAATGGTATTGGCAACTCTTCTAAAAATGTTTCGCCGGTTTTTAAGTGTTGCATTACAATTTTCATCTCTTCAATTGTTGAATTAAAAATTCTGCAAATAGAAAGTCAGTTTCAGTGTTTATATCTAAAGATCTACTTGCTGGCATTATATAAGGTACGCAATCTTCTGTAAGCAGCGTTCCCTGCCTTACTATTGCAACATTTGAAATATATACCGAACCATTTCTTACAAATACTTTCTCCAATTGATGAGCAGCCATCTTGCCATCCTCCTTTTCGAATAAAGAGACCAATCGATTACCCTGGATTAATTTAAATTTTGAAGGATGCAGGTCGTGCTCAATTTCCTTTACGCTTGCAGCACATTCTGCATGACTGTTTAACAGCAAATCAATCGTCTGATCAATATCAAATCCTTTGGTAAAAGGACTTGAAGGTTGAATAATAACTACATATTCATATTGCTTGTCATAATGTTCAGTCATAAAATCTAAACTATGAAGAACATATTCAATAGCTAAAGAAGTGTCTTCAGCCATTTCACTAGGTCGTAAAATAGTGTAAATCGGTTGTCCATTAAAATAAGCTCCATTCAATATTTCTAAACTATCTGATGTAATTACAATATCTGTCAATAATTTAGACTCTAATGCTGCTTCAATCGAATACTGAATTAAGGGTTTACCTGCCAAATTTTTTAAATTTTTCCCAGGAATTCTCTTGGATCCTGCTCTAGCCGGTATAATTCCAAGTATTCTAGACATTACTAAAAGTTTCCATTAATTTTTGCACTAAAAAAAGTTCTGTCTTCTCAAATGATTCTTCTGTATTACCTCCTATATGCGGTGTGATTATCAAATTATCATGGGTTTTGAAATAATTAAACAAGGTACTATCATAATTTACATTTGGTTCATCTGCTAATACATCTAAAGCAGCTCCAGAAACATGCCCGGATAATAAATACTGGACGAGTGCATTTTCATCTATTAATGCACCCCGGGAGGTGTTTATTAAAATTGCATTCTTTTTCATTTTAGAAAGGAAATCTTGATTCACCATATTGCGGTTCTCCGTTTTTAAGTCGACATGGAGACTAACTATATCCGATTCTGCAAGTAAATCTTTCAAATTTTTAAACTCGCATTTTCCTATTCCTGGATTTGAACTTTCTTTTATATCATAAAATATTACTTTCATTCCAAAAACTAAAGCATATTGAGCTACCATAGTTCCGAGTCTTCCAAAACCAATAATTCCTAAGGTTTTATTATATAATTCTGTTCCTTTAAACAAATTTCTATTAAAATTTCCCAATAGGGTATGATTTACAGCGGGTACGATCTTCCGGATTAAACTCAACATCAAGGCAAATGTATGTTCTGCAGTAGCTCTTACGTCTTTTAAAAAATCTGTTTCCCCTTTTAAACTAAGAATCTTAATTCCCATTTCATTACAAGCATCCAGATCCATATGATCTAAACCAGTTACCGGAGTTATAATTATTTTACAGCGTTGATTTTTTACTAAATTAGATCGATTGATGGTAAATTTCAATCGAAACCAAAATGCATCACATGCATTCAATATTTGCGGAATTTGATCAGGGTTAATCGTTTGATAAATAACCTGTGCGTTTGCTTCCAAAAGTACTTTTGCCGGATTCGAAAACCCGTCTGGTTCTGCAATCCATACGACCGGTTTATCCATCGTGTTCAATAGCTTATCATTTTATTAAATCGCAAAGGAATACTTGAAATGGTATTTGCGATTTTAATTCCAGCATTTCCTTCACCATAAATAATTTCCTGTGCATAAGGGCCATGATTCATTTGAAATTTAATAGCCTTTACTAAATCGTTGTACTGATGTTTTGTTTCATAAACATTTTTACCTCTAATTCTACCTTGTTGTCTTGTGCCAATATTTACAACTGGAATGCCTAAAAAAGAACATTCCCGAATTCCTACACTTGAATTACCTATTAAACATTTTGCTTTTTTCAATAATCGCAAAAAATCTTCAGGCTCCATATTTTTAAAAAAATGGATCTTAGATTGCGGATATTTCTCTCTAAAAGCCCGAATTCCTTTTGAAGTGCCATCAGATCCTGCATCAACATTTGGCCAAAACCAAAGACAAGAAATATTTAAATCGAATACCGCTTGTAAAGTCATTTCAATTTGCTTTCTTGCTTCCTGATATTCTGTCGTTACCGGATGCTGTAAAACAACCACAAATTCGTCAAGATTAAAGTGATCAACACCAACACCACCATATTTTTTAATTGGATCAAAATCATGACTCATTTCAGAATAGATTTCATTTGCAATGTCAATTGATGGGCATCCGGTTACAATTACATATTCAGAATCTTCTCCTAATTTTAATACTCTTTCCCGAGCATCTAAAGATGCTACCAAATGGATATCGGATAATTTTGTGATAGCATGTCTCACTTTTTCATCAATGCTACCTGTTACCTCCCCACCTTGTATATGGATTAGCGGAATATTCATGTAGCTCGCGGCAACCGCCGTTGCCATAGTTTCAAAACGATCTGCAACAGTAACTACAGCATCTGGCTTTAGATTTTCAAAAACAGATGCCAATTCCAAAATACCGAGTCCGGTTGTTTTTGCTTGAGCTGTTAAATTTTCTCCTTCTAATACATTAAAAACTTTTGCAGCAATTTCAAACCCATCACTTTCAATATATTTATAAGCTGTACCATAGCGATCCAATAAAGCAGATGCAGCTACCACCAATTGAAGTTCCAAACCAGGGTGTTGCTTAATCGCTGTTAATGCAGATCTGATTCTGCTATAACTTGGTCTGGCTGTAATTACTACACAAATTTTCCTTTTAACCATTTTGTATATCTGACCAATTGATAAATTCGTATTGTTCTTTATTTATTAATAATTTTCTTTCTATTAATTTCTCAAAATCACTGGCAGGAATTCCTCTTCCAGATGGCTTTGCTGTTTCCAAATCATCTTTTGTCAAAGTATGTCCAGCACTTAAACTTTTATTTGTTACCAATGATTTTCCAAACATTGTTTTCAATTCTTCAAAATTTCCACTTGCTTCTTTAAAATTAGTTAAAGTAAATGCCTTCTCTACAAATGATATTGCTTCCGCTAATGTTTTTATTTCATCTATAGTGATTGAAGCTTTTGAATCTGGACCAAACATTCTTCTATCAAAAACTGCATGAAATTCCAAAATCGTTGCTCCTAAAGCTACTGCAGCAATTCCCGCAAATATAGAACCACTATGGTCTGAAAATCCAACCGGACAATGATATCGATTTTTAATTTCTTGAATTAAATGAAGTCCTATTTGCTCTGGTGGACAAGGATAAGCAGTTGTACATTGCATAATTGAAATTGAATTATGCAACTTTCTAATATAGTTTACTGCACGATCTAATTCTTGCCAATCGCTCATGCCACTTGATAAAATGATAGGTTTACGGGTTTCAGCAATTTTATCTACTAATAATAAATTCGAGATATCCCCTGAACCAATTTTATATCTCTTTACTTGTAATTCTTCTAATAATCGAACAGCTGCTAAGCTAAAAGGAGTTGCTAAAAATTCCATTCCTTTTTCTTCACAATGATTTTTTATGAGAATCCATTGCTCTTTTGAGAATTCCATTCGTTTCCAATAATCTTTTCGGGAAGCATCAACATATGAAAATGGAATTCTAAATTTTTCAAATTCACTACTTTCTGCATCTGCAATGTGAATTTGAAATTTAATCGTTTGTACACCTGTAGTTGAAAGTGCATCGATATAAGAATGCAAAATACCCAAGCTGCCATCATGTGCTTGTGCTATTTCTGCAACGAGTTGGGTTTTCATATAAAACTTATTATAATTTGGCTAAGGGGTGATAATCACCAAGCAATCCAATGGCCTTTTTATTCCGAATATCATGAACCGTTTGGATAGACATTCTTGATTCTTCCAGTCCAAATCCTTTGCTTTTTAATATTTCCTGATAGGATAAAGTATGTAAATCTGTAAAGCCTTCACTAAACTCAAATTCCGTATTATCAATATCCAAACGCCTATATGTTTTCTTGCCAGTTTGTCTGACTTCCGGTGGCAAGGTTTCTTCATTAATACTTAAAAAATATTTTACATGAGCTCTTTCATACTCCAGATAACCAGCAACGCGATCTTCCGTATGGATATGTACAATATTATTTTGGACATCTCCAAATAACCAACCCAATAAATCATAAAAATGCACACCAATATTTGTTGCAATCCCCCCTGATTTACTTAAATCACCTTTCCAGGAACTATAATACCATTTTCCACGAGAAGTAATATAAACAAGGTCAACATTATATTTATGATCTCGTTTATCCGCAAGTAAATTATTTCGAAGTTCAATAACTTTTGAATGCAACCGGAGTTGTAAAATTGTGTTTACTTTTTTTCCAGTTTCTTGTTCCATCTCTTGTAAGGCATCAATATTCCATGGATTTAATACTAATGGTTTCTCGCAAATTACATCTGAGCCTAATCGTAAACCAAAACGGATATGTGCATCGTGCAAATAATTTGGTGAACAAACACTTAAATAGTGAATACCCAAATTTTTCCGCTTTAGCTTTTCTAAATGTCTATCAAAGCGTTCAAACTCAGTAAAAAAATCAGATTCTGGAAAATAAGAATCGAGGATTCCAACGGAATCATTTTTATCTAAGGCTGCAACTAATAAATTTTCAGTTTCTTTAATCGCTTTCATATGTCGGGGAGCGATGTAGCCTCCGGCTCCAACCAATGCAAATCTTTTAATCATAACAACTTACTTACTCTGTTATTCAACAACTGATATTTCTCATTTGATTCCGGACAAATTGCGATTCCATCTTTATTAAAATTCAACTTGTGACCAAATTCACTCATCCAACCAGATTGCCTTGCTGGATTTCCAATGACCAAAGCATAGGAAGGAACTTCTTTAGTAACCACCGCACCAGCTCCAATAAATGCATATTCACCAATATCATTTCCACAAACGATTGTAGCATTTGCACCAATGGAAGCACCTTTGCGCACCGTTGTACGAGCATATTGATTTTTCCTGTTTACAGCACTTCTTGGATTTATTACATTTGTAAAAACCATAGAAGGGCCCAGAAATACATCATCATCACAAATAACACCGGTATAAATGGAAACATTATTTTGAACTTTTACATTATTACCTAAAATTACATCTGGTGAAATCACCACATTTTGACCAATATTGCAGTTTTTTCCAATTGTACATTTCGGCATAATATGACTGAAGTGCCAAATTTTGGTTCCTTCACCAATGATACATCCATCATCAATTATGGCTGTTGGATGTGCATAAAATGAATTCATTATAGTTTTATGAATTTAAAAAAGATTTCACTTCATTAATAATAAGATCTTGAATTTCAGAAGTTAACTCCGTATGCATGGGTAAGGAAATAACTTCTTTGCTTAATAATTCAGTAACAGGTAAAAAACGCACTGCACCCCGATATGCTATATAGGCTTTTTGCTCATATAATGGTACTGGGTAATAAATTGCGGATGGAATCCCTTTAATATCCAAATAATCTTTTAGTGCATCTCTTTTTCCATTTGTTATCCGAAGTGTGTATTGATGAAAAACATGCGAGGAATGTGTATTGCGGAAAGGTGTAATGACCGCTTGCATATCTTTAAATGCAGCATCGTAATAATCAGCTGCAGTTCTCCTATTGGTTGCATATTGATCTAAATATTTCAATTTAACATTAAGGATTGCCGCCTGGATCGCATCTAATCTTGAATTCACACCCACAACATCGTGATAATATCTGGTAGCACCTTGTCCATGATTAGCGATCATTCGAATTTCATTTGCCATGTGATCATCATTTGTGAAAATAGCTCCACCATCTCCATAGCATCCAAGATTTTTTGAAGGGAAAAAGGAAGTACAGCCAATATGGCCGATAGTCCCCGCCTTGGTTTTTAGACCATTTGAAAAATAATAATCCGATCCAATTGCCTGGGCATTATCTTCAACTACATATAAATTATGTTGATCTGCAATCTTCATAATTTCTTCCATGAAGGCACATTGACCAAATAAATGAACCGGTACAATCGCTTTTGTTTTAGGCGTAATGTTATTTTTTATTTCTTCAATACTAATATTAAAATCATCTAGATTCACATCCACCATTACGGGTTTAAGTTTTAATAATGCAATGACTTCTGCAGTTGCAACATAGGTAAAAGCAGGAACAATGACTTCATCTCCAGGCTGTAAATCCAATGCCATGAATGCAATTTGCAAAGCATCTGTTCCATTGGCACATGGGATTACATGTTTGACATTAAGATAAGATTCCAAATTGTCTTTAAATTCTTTCACAACGGAACCACCGATATACATAGTAGAATTCAAAACATCCTGGATTGATTGATCCACTTCATTTTTAATCTTTGCATATTGTCCTGCCAGATCTACCATTTGCAATTTCATAATTTACTTTTTAAGTATTAAACAATAATCAATCTTAATGTCTTCCAATGCTTATATAATCAAATCCTATCTCCTTCATTTTATGATGTTCAAATACATTGCGTCCATCAAAGATCAATTTATTCTTCATCAACAATTTCATTCTATTAAAATCTGGTGAACGAAATACATTCCATTCTGTAATTAATGCAAGAGCATCTGCATCTTGAATTGCTTCATACATATCTTTTGCAAAATGAATCCGATCACCGAAGATTTGTTTCACATGTTTTGAAGCTTCCGGATCATATGCACTAATGACAGCACCGGCATCCAATAAATCCTGAATAATTTCTAATGCTGGTGCTTCCCGGATATCATCGGTATTCGGTTTAAAAGCCAAGCCCCAGATTGCTATTTTTTTACCAGCTAATACATTCTTAAAATACGACTTGATTTTTTGGCTTAAAATCTTTTTTTGTGAAGTATTAACCTGCATTACTGAATTCAGAATTTGAAAATTATAATTATTTTGTTCTGCAGCATGAAATAATGCATTCACATCTTTAGGAAAGCAGGATCCTCCATATCCAACCCCAGGAAATAAAAATCGTTTTCCAATTCTGCTATCGCTTCCCATTCCAATTCGGACCATATCAACATTTGCACCTGTAAGATCGCATAAATTGGCAATTTCATTCATAAAACTAATACGTGTTGCTAAATATGCATTTGCTGCATACTTTGTTAATTCTGCACTTCGCAAGTCCATATGATAAATTGGATTGCCTTGTCTTACAAAAGGCTCATACAATTCTGTCATTTTGTCTCTTGCTTTTTCAGAGTTGCTACCTATTACAACCCGATCTGGCTTCATAAAATCATCTACTGCAACACCTTCTCTTAAAAACTCAGGATTGGATACAACATCAAATAGCGATTGGTCTAAATTTTTACTCAAGATCTCTGCAACTTTTTCTGCAGTTCCTATGGGTACCGTACTTTTATTAACCAGGATCGTATATTTTTTCAAACGTTGACTAATCTGTTGAGTCGCATTCAGTACGTAACTTAAATCAGCAGCGCCATCTTCACCTGGTGGGGTAGGCAATGCAAGAAAAATAATTTCACCATGTTGAATAGCTTCATCTAAATCAGTAGTAAAAAACAATCGTCCCTCCTTTGTGTTCCGATCAAAAATAATATCTAATCCAGGCTCAAAGATTGGAATATTGCCAGTCTGAAGTGCTTCTATTTTTTTCTCATTTATATCTAAACACAAAACATGATTCCCTGTTTCTGCAAAACAAGTGCCTGTTACTAATCCTACATAACCCGTTCCAACTATTGTGATTTTCATTTTAACCTACGTACAAATTATTATTAAAGTCTCCAATATGTAAATCCATTTTCCGGTTTTTTATAAAGTCCTTTCAGATCAATTAAGATGGGGTCTTTTTTCATAAATGATAACAGACTCATGGGATCCAGATTCCGAAATTCAAGATGTGCCACTGCAATGATTATCGCATCATAATCCAGATCCGGAATTTCTTTCATTTCTATACCATATTCATGTTTTACTTCTTTCGGATCAGCATAAGGATCATTAACATCCACTCTAACAGAATAAGCTTTTAATTCATCATATAAATCTGCAACTTTAGAATTTCTGATATCTGCCACATTTTCTTTAAACGTTATCCCTTTTATAAGCACCTTGCATTCACTTGGATTTTTACCTTTTCCAATAAGCAGCTGCACTAATTTTTTTGCAATAAATGCTGGCATTCGATCATTGATTCTTCTTCCACTTAATATCACTTCAGGATCATAACCTAATTGTTTTGATTTATGTAAAAGGTAATATGGATCCACACCGATGCAATGTCCACCTACTAATCCAGGTGAAAATTTTAGAAAATTCCATTTTGTACCTGCTGCTTCCAATACTTCTTGTGTATCAATTCCCATTAAGTCAAAAATTATTGCGAGCTCATTCATAAATGAAATATTCAAATCCCGCTGACTGTTTTCAATAACTTTTGCTGCTTCTGCCACTTTAATATTTGCTGCTTTATAAATACCTGCAATAATTATTGCATTATAAACATTTGCAATTTCTTCTAATGCTTCTGGATCGCTACCAGAAACAATTTTTAAAATACTTTCAAGGGGTCTGGTTTTATCTCCTGGATTGATTCGCTCTGGAGAATAACCCAACTTAAAATCTTTACCTAATTTCAATTCAGATCCAAATTCCAATAATGGCAAACAATCTTCTTCTGTACAGCCAGGATAAACCGTGGATTCATAAATCACATAATCTCCTTTCTTAAGAACCTTTGCAATTGTTTTGGAAGCTCCTAAGATTGGTTTTAAATCAGGAACTTTATGCTCATCCACTGGCGTTGGAACTGCAACAATATAAAAGTGAGCTTGCTTTAATACATCCAATGAGCTTGTGAACTCTATATCCGCATTTTGAAAAGCATCTTGCGACATTTCTCTGGATGGATCTTGCTGATTCTGCATCATTTGAATCCGCTCTTCATTAATATCAAAGCCGATGACTTTAAATTTTTTTGCAAACGCCAATGCTAAAGGTAATCCAACATACCCTAAGCCAACAACTGCCAATTTCTTTTCTTTTGCAACTAATTCCTGATACATAATTACGCCTTTCCTGCCCTCAATAATAAAAGTTCTTGTTCCGTTAATATTGTAACGTTCATTTTATAATTCTCAAATTCAAAAAAGAGAAAACGAAATTTTCGATGAATCCATTGTTCTGTTTTTACAATGGAACCTAAAAGCCTAATAATATTTTCTATATTTTGAACTATTCCAATGCTTTTAAACAAAGAATACTCAATTTTAGAATAGCATGGATACAAAATCTTTGCTATAAAATAGTTTTGCTTATCCTGACTCACATTTACAAGAATTTCTGCTTTTAGGAGGTAATCTAGTGCTATCCTCTTAAGGGTTGATGCTTCCAATGACTCCATTTCCAAAAATCGCAGATTCTTTGTAGTTTTCCTGTGGAGAAAGAATTTCAGTAACAAATTAAAACGCATTTTGGATGAAATGAGTGTTTCTATCATAAAGGAGCAACAAAAGTACTCAATTTATAAATTTTAAATCCGGATATGATCATTATAAAATTTCCTCCCAAATACAAACAAACTACCCACTATTAAACCATAAATCAATCCTAACAAAAGAGCCTTTATCCAACTTAGTTGAATTGTTTTAAGTGGCATTATTGGAAGATCTATTGCCTGTATAAAGGGCGTTTTATGATCTAATGAAAAGGATGCAATTTCTTTATTTTTCATTGCTTCTGCATACACTAACTGAAGCATTCTAATATCCTGATCTAAGATTGTTTTGGGCACCTCTTCCTGGTAAAGCCAGGTAGAACGATAAGTATCCTTTATCCCCGCTAAACCATACTGCTTTCCATGGATTAATACTCTAAGAGAATCTGTTTTCAAACTTAAGTCATTAAATGTAATCCTTTGCTTTTCAATAGTTTTATCAATGTAAAAATTACTCATTTCATCAAAAAGTCTCCTCACCAATTCATATGAAAGCTGTTCGTGCGTACATTGAATGTTGAGTTTCATGATTGAAGTTTTCTCGCTCACTTGTGTTGTCAACATTAGCAAAAATAAACTGTGCAGCTGCTTTAATGCAGTATTTTCAAGTCGATTAAAATCCTGCGTATTTGCATTCTTAAATAAAAATCCTTTGAGTGGATGTTCCAATACATAAAATGGCTTTTTAGTCCAAACACCTGTTCTCTCTAGCTCTTTAATCAAATGATTGGCTAAATAATCTTCCTTTTCATCGATTTTAAGCTTAGAGAAAAATAATTTCTCGGCAATTCGTCTTGATTTTCCAAGCTCTAGAATCTTCTGAAGATTTATATCATCCGATCCATTACCTAATAAACCACCAAATTGACCAATGACAGATTCCAAACCTGAAGCACCTTGCTGGTCTTCATTAAGCATAAAACTAAGCTCTGCTTCAAAAATTTTAAATTGATTCCATCTATTATAAATGCCCCACAGAAGGCCAATACTGACACAAAACCAAAGTAATCTTCGATTTTTAGAATATTCCATCCAATAATTCCGAATCAGGAGCACTAAGTCTTTAATACTCATTTGTTCTGAATCTTTAGTGTTTTGTGAGCTTTGATTCATGGATTCGTAATTCATATGCAAAAATACTTTAATTTATAATAGATTCAGAATTATTTAAGAATCTAAATATTAATTCTTTTTACAATGGAAATCTATCAAAGTAGAAGCTTTGGCTGTTTTCTTGGGTTTACTCTAAATTCTTACTTATTGACATTACTTTAAAGCGTAACAAAGCGCATACTAGTCTTCAGAATCTACGATGGATCCATAATCAATCAGCAACTCTTCTCCGCATTCAATATCTTTTAATGTTTCAAAAAATTCACCATCATTTATAGAAATAATATTGGGCTCGCTGCTGTGATTTAAAAAAAATGAAACATCCATAGTTTTAAACCCATCTGCCGGAACATAGTATACGTGTTCATCAAATAAACAGTATGTTTCAACTAAAAGGCGAGAAGATTCAGGTAATTCATCTACCTCCTGTCTACTTAATGGATGCCATTCGGTTGGGACTTTGGAGAACATATCTCTACAAGCTTTTGGAATTTTTTGAATTGCAAATACCCCAATACCATGAATCGTTGAAGTTTGGATCCTAACATATGTATTTGTTTGTAACTCTTTAAGAAGTTGGGATTTATTCATATTTAAAATATTATGTTTCTATTAGCACTAGAATCCTTAAAAAACAAAGATAAAATACTATTTTATTTCCAACAATTCATAAGTTACATCCTGGAAATAAATAAAAAACCGGTCTATCAATAGACAGACCGGCTCGCTTCATACCTTTTCGGAATATAGGGAAAATAATCTTTAATGATTGACTATAAATCGTTTAATTAATTGTTCTGCTGATTTGCTGCGAATAATTATTGTGTACATACCATTACTCCATGTTTTAACAGAAAAAGAGTTTTCATTTTTTGTTCGAACAGGATCACTATGCAGTATCATTTTCCCGCTGTTATCATATATTTCGAATTCAGCAATATCGCCCATTTTGCTTTTAATACTTACATTGGTGGATGATGGGTTCGGAAAAAGATCAACCGCAAAACTTATTAAATCTGTATTGAATTCCAAAATGTCCTCATCCTGTTCTTGCATTCTCTTTTTATTCTCTTCACAATTTTGTGCACATTCAAATTCTATTGGTTTTACAGAAAGGAATGAAGATTTATCTAATGGTCCAAAATTTGTTCCACCATTCATCGAAATACAATAATCTTCCACCTCTCCAAATAATGGTGAACTACATGGACTCACTGGATAGTTTCCATAAGACATGATAACTCGCATTCTGGTAAGTTTAGAAGGTAAACTTGCAGGCATTGTTAAAGTTGCGCACATCGTTGTCGTTCCATATCCATAAACAACTTCTTCTGTAACCGGATCAAAAAATCCATCTGAATTAAAATCAATCCAAATTTTCCAATACACTTTATAGGAACCACTTAAAAATCCTGGACTTACACAAATTGGATATGTTTTTCCAGATTCTATATTTCCACAGGCTTTATTAAAGTAATGATATCCTCCATTATCTCCAGTAATTGTATCTATTCCTGCAAATTCTACACGGTTATTATACATATATGCACTATTCAATGCTTTTGCTTTGCAATAAATGCTTTCCTTATCACAATCAACATTTATATAAAAACTGCAGGTATCTGATTTTCCATCTTTACTTGCAACATAACTAATTTTATTATTTCCGCAAGGCATTAATTCTCCTTTTAATGGACCCCCAATTTGTTGCAATTCAAAACAAGGAATCTCACAAATGAATTCTCTTTCTGCGTTACCGTTTTGATCGTTCCAGGTTCCATCTGGTAGCATCTCTATATAATTTTCATTTCCACTTCCATTATTAGGTTGACCAGGTAGCCAACTTGTAAATTGAAAAGGAGTGTTATCAATCCATTCAAACTTATTCTCGATGCGTTGGTCGGTTGCTCCAATCCAGGCAGTTTGTCCATTTAATTTTGATGAAACAAAGGAATTCTCAGAATCTGTATTGATAACTGCTAATTTACCACCCATTAATTCACATGAAATTCTGGCAGCATTCCAATTTGAAGGACCTTGAGAACAAAAATATCGATGTCCTTCATGTTCTCCCATATAAATAAATCCTGCAAGTTTATCAACACATGGTTTACAATATTGCACTTTCGGTATTGACCAATCTACAAATGCACCATTTATAAATGGATCTGAGCGAACTACTGTTGTATCATTTGGACATGTAATCGCAATCTCTGTTCCTATTACTGTAATTTTAAAACTATCTCTTGTAGCATTTCCACAAAAATCTGTAGCAACATACACTACGTAACGCTCCCCATTACCAAATTTTGTACCCGGAATATAATTTGATAAGATACTTTTTAATTTACAGTTATCTGAGGTTTCAGGTAATAACCAATTTACTGCTACATCGCAATTTCCTCTGGCATTCAAAGTAATATTTGGTGGCAAATTAAAAATACGCGGTGCTTCATTATCTACCAATTCAATTTGTTGTGTACACTCTGTGCGCAAAGCTGAAAGATAAGGGTCTGCTGCGCGCCAGGTTCTTTCTACGCGAATTGCACCGGAACATGGTCCGTCAGAAATAATTCTATCTGTATAACTTAGGATCGGTTTTTCGCATTCTGGTCTTCCAGCTACAGCCGTTGCTTGTCCTGTAACACTTGGATCTAAACCTATTCCTGGACAGCCTTTAAAATTACCTGGGCATACTAGTATTGGATTTTTATCACAACATTTATCTGTAATCGTAACAAAAAACCAACAGGTAGCCGAATTACCGCAAAGATCAGTTGCAGTATAAACCACCCGTGTGATCCCCTTACTAAATACAGCTCCACTTGGAATATTTGAAGTTATATTTGGCGCTATACATAGATCTGTTGCAGTTGGAGAAATCCAACTTACAACGGCCTCACAATTATATTGTGGATCTATTGTTAAATCCGGTGGACAGCTTGTAAATAAAGGAGCATCTGTATCTTCAAGTACAATTGTTTGCGTACAAATACTGACTCGGTTATTTTTAGGATTCGTTGCAGTCCAAATTCTTGAAATTATGAATCTACATGGATCTGAAGAAAGAATCAAATCTCGATATTCTAAACGTGCAGGAGCACAGACTGGTTTAAATGGATCAACGGATGCTTGTCCAGTAATTGAAGTATCAATACTGCTACCCGGACATGCTGCATAATCGGCTGGACAGAATAAGACAGGTGGATTATTGCAACAGTTCTCTTCCACTGTAATGGTAAACTCACATTCAGCGGTATTGCCACATACATCTGTTGCGATTATATGAATGGTTGTAATACCTAATTGCAATCTGGAACCATTTGGAATGGATGCAGTGTAGTTTACACTTCCACATCCATCTGTTGCGATTGGGTTATTCCAATTCACTTCCGCTATACAATCATCATTAGATTGAACTGTAATATTTGGCGGACAAAATGTAAATACTGGTGCTTGTTTATCCTCCAAAATAATTTTTTGAATACAGCTTGCTTTCAAATTTGCAAATACCGGATCGGTTGCAGTCCATGTCCTGTTAATTTCTTTATAACAATCTGTATTTTGAATCACTTCATCTGTAAAACTTAATAATGGTGTTTTGCATTTTGGACTACCAGGAAATGCTACTGGCATTCCTGTAATTGATGGATCCGTTGAAGAGGATGGACAAGCACTAAAGTTTAATGGACATTGAATACTCGGTATTGTTTTACAACAATTTTCTTCTACGGTTACTGAAAATTGACAGCTTGATGCATTTCCACACTCATCTGTTGCTGTTACAATTACCAATGTTACTCCAATTTGAAACTTGGAACCGGATAAAATAGATGTGGTGATGGTAGTTCTTCCACAAGCATCACTTGCTACAGGCTCATTCCAATTTACATTTACACTGCAATCTTCATCTGATTGAACCGTAATATTTGGTGGACAAAAAATAAACGAAGGTGGTTGCGTATCCCTTAAAATTATTTTTTGTATGCAACTTGTTTTGAGATTTGAAAACTTAGGATCTGTTGCTGTCCAAGTTCTATTTATTTCAGTATAGCAATTTGTATTCTGTAATATTTCATCTGTATAGTTTAGGATCGGCTGATTGCATTTTGGGCTTCCAGCTTGTGCCGTTGCAGTTCCTGTAGTTGTTGGATCTGTTAAAGAACCAGGACAGGATTCAAAATTTGCCGGGCATTGAATAATTGGATTTGATTTACAACAATTTTCTTCTACAGTGACTAAAAATTCACAATGGGAAGTGTTACCACATACATCTGTTGCAAGTACAGAAACCGCTGCTAATCCTAATTGAAAACGAAATCCAGAAGGAACAGAGGTCGTTATTGTAACAGGACCACATTGATCTGTGGCTAATGGATTTGGCCAACTCACTTCTGCTGTGCAATCATCGCCTGATTGAACTGTTATATTTGCCGGACAAAATGTTATTACTGGAGATACTTTATCTTCAAGTATTATTTTTTGTATACACGATGCAAATAAATTTGGATGGTTTGGATCCACCGCTTTCCAGGTTCTATTTACGGAAACAAAACAATTTGTAAAGTGAAGTGTATCATCTGTAAAGCTGACTATTGGTTGACCACATTTTGGACTGCCGGCTAAGGCCTGAGCGATCCCAGTAGTTAAAGGATTAATGCTTGTACTTGGACAAGCTGAATAATCTGCAGGACAATTTAATACCGGTGGATTTTTACAACAATTTTCTTCTACCGTGACTAAAAATTCACACTTGCTTGTATTTCCACAAGCATCCGTTGCAATAAAAACGACTGCAGCGCTCCCTAATTGGAACCTAAATCCAGACGGAATTGTGGAAATTAAACTTACTTGATTACAATTATCTGTAGCAATTGCGTTTGGCCATGTAACTACAGCGGTGCAATCATCTTCAGATTGAACTATAATATTTGAAGGACAAAAAGTAAATTTTGGTGCGGTGTTGTCTATTAAGCGAATTATTTGAATACAACTTGAACTCAGAAGATTATTTTCTGGATCTGAAGCATACCAAGTACGTTCAATAAGAATACTACAACTTGAAGTTTGGGTTGTTTTATCAATATAAAATACGATTGGTTCTTTGCAATTCTCACTTGCTTTACGAGCAACTGCTGTGCCTGTTACAGATGGATTCGTTGAGGAACCTGGACATGCATTAAAGTCTGCAGGACAGACAATAGTTGGGGCCAGATTACAACAATTGGAAAGTACTTCCACATGAAAACTGCAACTCGAAGAATTACCACAGGCATCTGTAGCTGTTATAACTACAGTATGATTTCCAATTGGAAATTCTCCTCCATTAATATGCGAACTTGTGACATTAAAATTTCCACATTCATCCGTTACCCATGGCATTGTCCAATAATAAGAACTGGTACACTTAGAATTACTAAGTATTGTCGTGTCCTTAGGACAATTTAAAAAAATTGGGGCGGTAGTATCTAAAGTACTGATATATTGTATACAAAAAGATCGAAGATTTGTATTATTTGGATCTGTTGCAGTCCAAACTCTTCGAAGTAATTTTGAGCCCGGACAACTCCCATTTTTAACAAGCGTTTCTATGTAAGAAATCATGGGTGTTCCGCATTCTATACTCCCGGGTTCAGCGGTTGCTAATTTTGTAACATCTGTCGTTGTATTTGCGCCAGGACAGGCAATGAAATCTGCCGGACAATGAATGACTGGTGCTGTATTGCAATCCAGAGGAAGCTTGCCAGGTTTTACATTTTTAAATCGACCAACTTGAGCATTAAGATCAAAACTTAAGCTTAAAAAAAATCCTGCAATAGCTAAAAAATTTAGCAAGGGGTAATATTGCTTTTCCATATAGCGAGGGTATGAATTACAAAAATCTCAAATGCTTCGAGCGGGGTTATTAAATAGCGTTGAGATTTTGAGCAGGGTGTCTTAAATAAAATAGAATTGAGAATGGGTGTTATTAAACGAAGTGTAAATGTAATCCCGAATGTCTGAAAACACCAAATATTTTTAAAAAAAATTCATATTTCAAAATCATAACATATAAAAGAAACTAGCAAACTGCAATCTACATCCAGAAAAATAATATATAGAATTAAAATTAATGATAATCCAGAAGGCTAAAAACAATTTGCATAAACATCAAATGATATTTTAATTTAATTCAGGTCTTGTCCAAAAATAAAATTACACCATCAAAATCCCATTTGAACAGCTTACATCATTTCTGTTGCCAGACAAAAAAGAAAACCTGGATTCGTAAGTCGAAATCGAAAAATCAGAACTAATTTTGATTCATAATCACAAGAGCATATTTTTGCATAATGTTGATTGCCAGTCTTGGCTATTGAATTTAGTTAGTATGGTAAAATGAAATCGCCTATAGAAATAAGGAGCAAGCTAAAATGAAGGCGAGCAACAATGAAGAATGAATAAAATAAAAATGTTTGAATATGCGTTTAACAAAAATGTCAACCCTATAATTTAATAAAACAAGGTGTCCATTTTAGCGATAGCTGACCGGAAGCCGGATCTAAATTTACGCTTTCGCAACCTAATAAAAAACTGTATATGGAATTAAAGGAATTTCTAGATAAATTACCACAAGATTTTGAAAACGAAAAGACAATTTTTTACAAAGCACCTGGCAGAATTAATATCATTGGCGAACATACAGATTACAATGGGGGCTTATGCCTTCCAGCTGCAATTGATAAATCTATTTATTTTGCCTTGACCCCATCTTACGAAACGGAAATAATTTCATTAAATGAAGGGAACCACTATTTGCTAGGACAATCAAAATCACCCGTTGATTGGGCAATCTATTTTAAAGGTGTTTTAGATTTATTAAAAGAAAAAGCTTATCAATGGCCTTATTTTAAGCTTGCATTTGGAGGAAATCTGCCATCCGGTGCAGGACTCTCTTCTTCATCAGCGATAACCTGCGGTTTTATTTCTATCCTTAATGATTTTGCAGAATTAAATTTATCAAAAGACAAGCTAACCTCACTATCTGTTATTGCGGAAAAAGCTTCTGGATTAGATGGCGGTATGATGGATCAAATTACAATTCTCAATGCCAAAAAAAATCATGTTCTTTTAATAAATTGCGATACCTGGAGTATTCAATATATACAAATACCAGATTCTCAAACTTGTTGGTTGGTTGTGGATACAAAAATCAAGCACAAGCTGGTAGATACAGAATATAACGCACGATCAAAAGCCTGTGAAGAAATACGCATTATTGCAAGAAATTTATTTGGAGAAATCAAATCAATAAGCCAATTAA
Source organism: Saprospiraceae bacterium (assembly GCA_016717265.1). NCBI lineage: Bacteria > Pseudomonadati > Bacteroidota > Saprospiria > Saprospirales > Saprospiraceae > Saprospiraceae bacterium. The sequence continues at coordinate 989,420 of JADKFX010000001.1, read as the reverse complement.
ATAATTTTCAACAAATTGAAGTTTGCAAACATTTGTCATTGCAAAAACAACATTTTCTGAATTTTGTATTATCTGAAAATATTCGTGTAAAGTCAATGGTAGCAGCATTAAAAAATTCAGATTTTACCCAAGCAGGAAAATTACTATTTGAAGGTCATGATGGTCTTCGCAAATGGTATCTTGTCAGCTGTGATGAATTAGACTTCTTAATAAATTATGCTTCCCATAATAGTATGGCTTATGGCGCCCGAATGATGGGTGGTGGTTTTGGAGGAAGCACCTTACATTTAATTGAAAAATCGACAAAAGAAAAATATATAGTTGGTATTAAAAGTGCTTATAAAAATCGTTTTGGATTCGAACCAAATGTGTTTGAAGCCATTTTAGAGACGGGGGTACAGAAATTAAATAATAATTCAAAACAGGTACCATTGCCCATCCTTTTTTAAAATTTACCTTATGGTTTCACAGTTCTATTTAAAATAGAATAGGCATAATAATAGAATTCGAAAATTCCTTATTATTGAACAATGGACTATAATTTCCTGTTTGAATAATTAATTTATTACAATTCTAAACGAATGCAAAGATTTTTTACTTTAATTTGCTGTTTTACTTCTGTCATTTTATTTGCAAAGAAACCAACTGATGAATTTGTGCTTAAGAATTTTTTAGAAGAAGAATTTCCAGGAATTCTGATTCAACCTATGGATTCGAAAGATGGGTTTGTATTTAGCTGGGAATTAACAATTCAACAAGCTTTAGATCATTGGGATTCGAATGCTGTAAGTTTTCCACAAAAAATATTCTTGTACCACCGTGCATTTAAAAATCCAAATGTAATAGTTACAGAAGGATATGAAATCGCTGATAGGATATATGAAGCAAGCAGTATTTTAAATGCAAACCAATTTTCAATTGAATATCGATTTTTTGGAGATTCTCGTCCGGAAAAAATAAATTGGAGCTTATTAAATCATAAACAGGCACTGGAAGATTTACATAGCATTCGAACCAAACTTGCTAAAATTTATAAAAAAAATTGGATAGCAACTGGAATTTCAAAAGGAGGTACCACCGCTGCACTTTATAGTTTAACATACCCTAAAGATTTAAAAGCAACGATTGCTTATGTTGCACCCTTTGCATTAGAACAAGAAGATAAGCGGACTATAGAACACTATACTAAAAAGGTGGGCAGACTTGAGTGCCGACAAAAAGTCAGGGAATTTCAAAGAAATTTACTGAAACACAGAAATGAAATAAAATTATTGCTTATTGAATTAGAAAATCGAGATGGGGTAAAATTTGAAATTGATAAAGATAAAGTTATTGATTTTGCATCTATGGAATATCCATTTTCATTTTGGCAATGGGGTTTTGACTGTCAGGACATTCCAAGCAAGGATGCTAAAGCAGATGAACTATTTGACCATATAGAGGCTGTTGTTGATTTTAACTATTATGATAATGTATCCTATAAAAGATTCTTACCGGCTTATTATCAATTTATGACTGAATTTGGATACTACGGTTTTGATACCAGTGGAGTCAGTGATTTATTAATCTATCCACAACTTTCAAATCTGGAATTCGCTCCAAAGGATGCGGATTTGACCTTTCACGGTGAATATATTAATAAAATGCATGAAAAAGCGAGATCCCATAGCAATAACATGATTTATATCTATGGAGCCCAAGATCCATGGACATCTTGTGCTATTGAACTATCCAATAAATCAAATGCTCTCAAATTGGTTAAATATAATGGAGCACATCGGACCCGAATTAGAGATTTTTCAGAATCTGATAAACAATTAGTCTATAAATGCTTAAAAAAATGGACAAAACATAAAACAATTCCATTAGCTTATTAATATTGTGAAAAATTTAGAATGGAAATCAAAGAAGATCACTTTTTTATACAAGGTATCCCTGTAGAAGAACTCATAGAAACCTATCATACGCCTTTGTATGTCTATGATAGTAGTATCATTAAAAGACAAATAGATAGGCTAAAAAATGCATTTCATGTGCCGGAACTTGGTATTCATTTTGCTTGCAAAGCCCTTAATAATATAAATATTTTAAAGCTTATACGGCAATGGGGAGTAGGAATTGACACGGTTTCTGTACAGGAAATCTGGACCGGATTAAAGGCAGGTTTCAAAGCTTCAGAAATTATTTATACTCCAAATTGTGTGGCACCTGATGAAGTAGAAATGGCTATTCAATTAGGTGTACAGATCAATATTGACCATATTGAAACCTTAGAATACATAGGACATCACCATCCAAATGTGAAAATTGGAGTGAGAATCAATCCTCACGTAATGGCAGGTGGTCATGAAAAAATATCTGTAGGACACATTGATAGTAAATTTGGAATTTCTATTTACCAAATGCCTTTGGTATTGCGACTGGTGGAAACGCTAAAATTAAAAGTAAATGGCTTGCATATGCATACTGGATCAGACATTCTTGATGCGGGTGTATTTAACCTGGCCTCTGAGATCATGTATGACACCGCTAAAAAATTCCCAGATCTCGAATTTATAGATTTTGGAAGTGGCATAAAAGTACCTTATAAACTTGATGATGTAAGCACAGATGTTGAAGAACTAGGCCAGATCTTATCTGCATCTTTTAATCAATTCTGCAAAGACTATGGCAGAAAACTTAAACTCTATTTTGAACCCGGAAAATATCTCGTTTCAGAATGTGGCTTCTTTTTTGTAAAAACGAATATCATTAAACAAACGCCATCCACTGTTTTTGCTGGTGTAGATTCAGGTTTAAATCATTTAATAAGGCCCATGTTTTATGATGCTTACCACCATATAATCAATGTAAGTAAACCCGCTGGAAAGCCAAGAGTATATAATATCGTAGGTTACATCTGTGAAACAGACACCTTTGCTAGTAATCGCGTAGTTGCTGAAATTCATCCTGGTGATATCCTTTGCTTTAAAAATGCTGGTGCATATTGTTTCACAATGTCTTCTAATTATAATTCGCGTTTTAGACCTGCTGAAGTATTAATTCACGAAGGAAAACATTATCTCATTAGAGAACGAGAAACATTAGAAGATCTATTTAAAAATCAAGTTGAAGTGATTTAGCTTTTTTCCAAAAGAACTCCTTAAAATACGAGATTGTTCTGATTCAGAAAGTAATTTCTATGGATCCTTCTTAATCACTTTGAATAAGAAATTTTTATTTGCATAATAAATAATCAAGCTTTAATAAGTTCTTGGTATATTTGAAACAAATAATTTGAATATGAACTTTTCAATATTCTTTCGATTACTTTGTATTATCTCTTACTTTTTTGCTTGTGGTCAAAGTTCGAGTAAACAAGAAAAACCGGAACAGGAGAACAAAGTAAATTACAGTAGGCAAGAAACAAAAAATTCAAATTACTTAAAGTTAAATAAACATGAAATCCTAGATCGGGAGGGCACCGGTATGGTTGCTTTTACCTGTCTGATCCCTGAAGGATGGAATGTTAAAGATCAGCTCTATTGGGAATACAATGATGCAACACTGCCAATTCGGTATAAAGGTCTATTTGAAAATCCTCCACAAAATTTGCAGATAAATTCTTTTCCAGATGTTCGCGCCGTTTATAGTTCCGGACCTACAGGAACAAGTGGTTATCCACCACCAAGAGGAATCCTTCAGGGTCTTAAAGAGCTCGTGAAAAAAGAACGTGGAAATTTACAATTTAAAATTACCGAAGAAAAACGAATCCATCAATCACCATCTCAAAGTGGATACCAGCAAGGATCTGCTATTCAATCAAATTCGGAAAGTGGCTTCATTCGAATAGAATATCAAGAAAATAATCAAACTCTGGAGGAAGAGTTTTATGGTCAATTGGATATTTCCAATATGAGTTCACAAGGAATGGTAAACTTACAAAGTACGATTTGGGCAGCTAATAATTTATATAGTGTTAAAGCGCCAAAAGGGAAATTAGAAGCTTGTAGAAAAATTGCATTAACCATAAAAGCATCAAGTCGACCCACCCTTCAATTTTATAATAAATTTATACAGGTGACAAAAATTCTTTCTGATGTTGTATATCAACGAATTTATCAAGCTGGGCAAATTAGTAAAATTATTAGTCAAACGAATGATCAGATTTCGAAATCCATTTCCGACAGTTATTGGCAAACTCAAAAATCCAATGAGCGTGTTAATAATCAATTCAGTGATTATGTCCGTGGTGTAGATCGATATACAGATGGAAATCAAACACTCATTCAACTTCCTTCGGGATACCAAAATGCCTGGGTAAATGATCGAGGTGAATATATTCTAAGTGAATCTTCTTCCTTCAATCCAAATACGGAATTCAATGGAAATTGGAAAGCGCTTCAAAAAAATGAATAAAAATTATTAGAAAATAGAAAAGTTACATAAAACAAATATTAAGGTTCCACTTCTAAGGATACTATACAATCAAAACCACGAAACACCTTTTACGTTTCCTTAATTATACTTCCGTCCTCCATTTCTATAATCCGATTGGTTCTTTCAGCAAATTCTATGTCATGTGTAACAATCAATAGTGTTTGATTAAATTCTTCCGTTAATTGTTTGAAAATATTATAAACTATTTGACTATTACTTTTATCAAGATTACCCGTTGGTTCATCCCCCATTATAATTAAAGGATCATTAATCAGTGCTCTTGCAATTGCAACTCTTTGCTTTTCCCCTCCAGACAATTTACTTGCTTTTTGCAACGCGAGTTTTTCAATGCCTAATTGCTTTAGTCGATCAATGGCTCTGATTTCCACTTCTTCCTCCGTATACTTTCCAAGCTTAATTCCCGGTAACATCACATTTCGCAATACTGAAAACTCATTCAATAAATAATGAAATTGAAAAACAAAACCAATTTTTTCATTTCGAACCCGTGCCAATTCTTCCTCCTTTTTATGGACCATACATTGATTATCTATCCATAATTCACCTTCATAATCAGTGTCCATGGTAGAAAGTATATACAATAAGGTAGATTTTCCACAACCAGATTTTCCAACTATAGAAACAAACTCACCCCGATTAATTGAAAAATTGATATCTTTAAGTATCTCCACTTTTACTGGATCGTAAAAATATTTTCGAATTGCTTTCGCTTCCAGTATAATTTTATCCATATTATTTACCTCTAATTATAACGACTGGATCCACCATACTTGCTTTGCGGGCTGGAAAATAACCAGCGAGATAAGTAGTAATCAAAGAAAACACTAAACCAATCAAATAATATTTAATACTATAGTTTATTGGATAGGTAGAGATCGTAGGTAAGGAAGCCGTTTTAAAGGGAATCTGATCAATTCCTGTAGACAATAAAAACCCGAATAATAAACCCATTATACCACCAAAAAAACCAATACTCAAGGCTATGTATAAAAAAATATTCTTCACATCTTTTCCAGAAAATCCTGTCGCTTTTAAAATGGCTATCGATTCCATTTTTTCAAAAATCATCATATTCAAGATATTAAAAATACCAAATCCAGCTACAATTAACAAGGTGATTCCAACTGCATAGGAAATTATAGATCTCACTGTACTTCCTGTTTCAAATTGTGCATTTGCGGTTTGAATATCCTCCGCATCTGTATCAAACAATTTCTCATATTCCTTTGCTAAACCTATTGCTTCGTTTACATTGTGCAATTTAATTTGAATATCTGTTATATAATTCTTTGTTTTCCCGAGAACTTTTTGCGTTGTTGCAATGGATGCATAACTTTGGACTTTATCATATTCGGCGATTCCAGATTGGAAAAAACCAACGACCTTCAAAGAAAATCGCTCTCCTTGTGCTGTTGTTAATTGCACAACATCACCAAGATTCGCTAATAATTTATCTGCCAATCCTTTGCCCAATATAATACTGTTGGTAACGAATTCAATATCTTCGAAATGACCTTCCGTAACATAATCTAAAAAATGGAAAAGCTTGCTTTCCTGTACAACATCAATCCCCTGAATAACTCCTGTAATTTCAATATTACCATCATTAAAGAAAACAGGAGCGGAAATCTTTGGAGCGATTCCTAAAACACGTTTATCACTGTTTAAAGCCTGCATAATGGATTCACTATTGTAAATTTCTCTTCGACTTGATCTGGCCTTTATGGATTGAATAAAATTATATGAACTTTTAAATTCAGGTGATAAATTAATTGCTTGGTTTTGATTTGGCTTAATTTCATTAAACAATCTGATATGTGCAGTTCTATTTAAAATTAATCCATCTAAAAGATCATTAAGGCCAGTCATAAAACCTAATAATGTAATAAACATGGTAATGCTAAAAGTAACGCCAATTGCAGCAACCAAAGATTGTTTGAACCTGGCTAATAATAAAGACTTAGAGATGTCAATAATTAATTTTAAATTCATTTGCCTGGCTTGTTAATCACATCTGTTATTTTCAAACCATTAAGAATTTCTACTTTTTTATAATCCTTCAATCCTATTTCAAGCTGGATAAGTTTATTATCTGCATTTAAAACAAAAGAATCATTTATTAAATATTCTCTAGGAATTGTCATTGCATTTTCTTTCCATTGAATTACAATATTCGCTTCTACTGTTAAATTTGGAAATAACAATGGGGGTTTTTCAGTAAAACCTGCTTCCACTTTAAAAGACCTGGCTCGCTCATTCATTATTGAACTTATCTTCGTAATTCTTGCATTAAAGACCTGGCCTTTATAACTATCCAAATTCAAGATAAGCCTTTGGTTTAATTTAAGTTTTGTGATATCAAACTCATCTACTTCCAATTCCAGGATGAAATCATTTGCATCCCCAACGATGGCAACCGGACTAGCTTGGTTGATCAATTCTCCCCGCTCTCTAAGAATACTGTAAACTTTACCATCAGACTCACTTCGAAGTATAAAATCACTTTTTAATGAGGTACTTATCTTTAATGTGTTTTTAGCTTGTTGTGCCGCTATATCAAATTGTCTTTTTGATTCCTGATATCTTAAAACAGCTATTTGATAATTCGATTTTGCGTTTTTATAATTCAACTCGCGTTGTTCGAATTCTACCAAAGTTCCTATGTTTTGTGACCACAAAGTTTTTTGACGATACCAAAGAAGAGAATCGCTTTTCAATTTAATTTGAGCAAGTTCAATGTTCGATTTTAATTCATTTAACCGTTCCCCTTTCGTATTAAAGTTTGCTAAATCGGCAGATAATTTTGCATTTTCTGCATTTATATCAGAAGTAACATTCAAAATTTTTAAAATAGCTTCATTCTTCTTTAGGGTATCCCCTTCTTCTACAAATATTTGATCAATGATTCCTGAAACAGTAGAAAATACCTGGTATTGATTTTTACTTTTAACAATACCAGAAGCGTAAACGGATTCTGAAATATTTTCAATTATTGGGCTCGTACTTTCCTGTTTTGATTTACAATACGACAATACCAATGCCAAAATTAAATGGAATACAATAAATTGGATTAATTTATTAGAGTCTTTCTGAAACAACATTTCGAGCGCTAAAATTTAAAAGGAAGCAATATGCAATGTTAAGAAACAATCCAACTACGCTAAAGGTTTAAGTTTAATATACATAGCCAAATGCCATTCCCCAAATTAAACAGAATCTATTTTAAATTAAATACAAATTAAATTTCTTAAAATAAAGGATTAAGTAAATCCCGAATTTCAATTTAAATTTATGATATTTGACTCAAGAGATCCCTAAATTTAAAATTGCATTTCAAATTTAGCTTAAATTGTGCTATAATTCCTATAAAACATGACTTCCAAAAAAGTGAGTTCAAATAGACTTATCAAATTCTGGAAACTACTCGGACCCGGTTTAGTTACCGGTGCAAGTGATGATGATCCATCTGGAATTGCAACGTATTCTCAAGCTGGGGCCTCCTTTGGGCTCTCCACATTATGGACTGCTTTCATAGCATTTCCTTTAATGGCTTCCATACAACAAATGTGTGCAAGAATAGGATTAGTTACCTCACAAGGATTAACAGGTGCATTAAAAGCAAATTATCCTAGACCCGTTCTATATCTTATGGTATTGTTTAGTTTTCCAAGTATTATCTTAAATATTGGAGCTGATATCGCTGGCATGGGTGCTGTAGGAAATCTTTTGTTTCCAAAAATTGACGCAAGCTATTTTAGTGTCCTATTTACGATCCTGTTACTTGGCCTGATTATTTATTTACCATATCATAAAATTGCTTCAATTTTAAAATATCTATGTGTTGCATTACTAGTTTACCTTGTGGTTCCATTCTTATATAAACAAGATTGGATTTTAATATTAAAGTCTAGTTTTATTCCAACGTTTAAGTTTGATAAAGAATTTATTAGTGTGATTGTCGGTATTCTGGGTACTACAATTTCTCCATATTTATTTTTTTGGCAAGCCTCCATGGAAGTAGAAGAATCAAAACACAGAAAACACCATTTAATAGTAAACAAAAAAATAATTCACGATATTAATCAAGATGTCGATTTTGGAATGTCTTTTTCAGGAATCGTAATGTTCTTTATTATACTAACAACTGGTACTGTATTATTCAATAGTGGCATACATCAGATAGATACTGTTGAACAAGCTGCTATGGCATTAAAACCTTTAGCCGGTGATGCTGCATATTTATTATTTGCAATAGGAATTATTGGCACCGGATTAATTGCAATACCTGTTTTAAGTGGCTCCCTTTCCTATATTATAACAGAAACCTTTGGATGGGAACAAGGTCTCGATAAAAAATTTCATGAAGCCAGAGCTTTTTATATCATCATTGCAATTTCCTTATTATTAGGATTGTCTTTAAATTACATAGGCATTTCACCAATTAAAGCACTCATTTATTCTGCTATACTTTATGGCTTGACTGCACCCGTATTAATTGCCATAATACTGCATATTTCAAACAATAAAAAGGTAATGGGTAAATTCACAAATGGGAAAACTGCAAATATTCTAGGTTTCATAACAATGATTATCATGACAATTGCAGCAGGATTACTAATATATTTTGAATTGATAGATTAATTGCACTTTTAAATTTATCAGGATTTATTTTTATAACATTACAAACAAGTCAACAAGGAATAAAACGCAAGTAGCCTTTCTATAATTTATAGATATGAAACGATATGATTCCATTGAAACGATACCAGAGATTGAAAAATAGCATAACCCTAAAAAAACAAGACAAATAAAAAATAACAAATCAAAATACGAAAAACTGCGATTGCTTTAATTTAACAATAGCATTTACAAAATACAAAGTCAAAAGGATTCATACATCAGGAAATTATGGCAGAAAATAAATTCAATATATCCGGTTTAACAAGCGAACAAGTTAGTTTATCAAAAGAAAAATTCGGACAAAATAGATTAGATTTTAAAAAGGAAAATAGCTTTTTTATCGCTTTTAAGAATTTATTAAAAGAGCCCATGGTTATTTTGCTTTTGGTTTCTTCCACGATATATTTTATTAGTGGTAAATTCGGAGACGGAATATTTATGGTATCTGCAATTGTTTTAGTTTCTGCTATTTCATTATATCAGGATTCCAGAAGTAGAAATGCCCTTGAAAAACTGAAGTCCTTTACGCAAGCAAAATGTAAAGTAATTCGAGATGGGATTATTCAGGAAATAATCAGTGATGAAGTAGTTGTTGATGATTGTCTACTTGTTGAAGAAGGAAACTCGATTGCAGCAGATGGAATTATTATTCATTCAAATGATTTTTCTGTAAACGAATCATTACTCACCGGAGAATCCCTTTCTGTTTATAAAGATCAGGAAAAGGAAAATAATAGTATATACCGAGGAACAACTGTAGCAAGTGGTCTTGCAATTGTTAAAATAAATGCCATCGGCAGTGAAACCAAATTAGGAAAAATCGGAAAAAGTTTAGAAACGATCATAGAAGAAAAAACACCGCTCGAAACACAAATCAACAATTTCGTTAAAAAAATGGTGATAGCAGGTACGATTGTATTTAGTATCGTTTGGGTAATTAACTATTTACAAACATATTCAATTTTAGATAGCCTGTTAAAAGCATTGACACTTGCAATGAGCATTTTGCCTGAAGAAATTCCAGTTGCATTTACAACATTCATGGCACTAGGGTCATGGCGATTAATGAAAATGGGTATCGTGGTGAAGCAAATGAAAACAGTAGAAACACTTGGAAGTGCAACGGTTATATGTATAGATAAAACTGGGACGATTACGGAAAACAGAATGAGCCTGGTAAAGTTATATGTCCTGGATTCCAATAATATCATATCATCAGAAAAGATTGAAACAGATGCTGAAAAAGAGTTAATTCGTTTATCTATGTGGGCAAGTGAGCCCATACCATTTGATCCTATGGAAATTGCATTGCACAATGCGTATATAAAAATTACAGAAAAGGATGAGCGATCTAATTTTAAAATAATCCACGAATATCCATTAGAAGGACAACCCCCGATGATGACCCATTTTTTTGAAAATGAATCGGGACAACGCATCATAGCAGCAAAAGGTGCAACAGAAGCAATTCTGAATGTATGCAATATTTCAGAAACTGAAAAAGTTCAAATTGAAACTGCTATTGAAACCCTGGCTCAAGAGGGTTATAGACTATTAGGGGTAGCCGAAACTCAATTTGAAGGAAACGAATTCAAACAGAAACAACAAGAGTATACTTTCAATTTTAAAGGAATTGTTGCATTTTATGATCCTCCTAAAAAACATATACAGGATGTTTTTGAACAATTTTATAAGGCTGGAATTGAACTCAAAATTGTAACCGGGGATAATGCCACTACAACGCATGCTATTGCTAAAGAAGTCGGCTTCAAAGGATATGAAAAAAGTATTAGCGGAGATGAACTCATGAAACTAAACGATGAAGCATTAAATCAAAAAGTGAAAGAGATCAATGTCTTTACACGAATGTTTCCAGATGCTAAATTAAAAATTATAAATGCGTTTAAATCAAACCATGAAATTGTAGCAATGACTGGTGATGGTGTAAATGATGGTCCTGCACTCAAAGCTTCACATATTGGGATAGCTATGGGTAAAAAAGGAACTGAAATAGCAAAACAAACGGCATCTCTTATTCTTTTAGAAGATGATTTATCAAAAATGGTAGATGCAGTAGCTATGGGTAGAAAAATCTATACAAATCTTAAAAAGGCAATTCAATATATAATTTCAATTCACATACCAATCGTACTTACGGTTTTCATACCCTTGATTTTAGGTTGGATATATCCCAATATTTTTTCTCCGGTTCATATTATATTTTTAGAATTAATTATGGGGCCTACCTGTTCTATTATTTATGAAAACGAACCTATGGAAAAAAATACTATGTTATTAAAACCAAGGCCATTTACAACCACTTTTTTTAACTGGAAAGAATTGACAACAAGTATACTACAAGGTTTGGCCATTACAATAGGAACATTAAGCGTATATCAATATGCAAGTTCTCATGGACTTAATGAAACCATTACACGAACGATGGTATTTACCACCCTGATCTCTGCAAATATTATACTTACGCTCGTTAACAGGTCCTTTTATTATTCAATCCTGACAACTTTAAAATATAAGAACCGCCTTGTCTTAGTTATTATTAGTATCACTTTAATGATTCTTGCCTTATTGCTTTTCGTAAAACCTTTAACTCGATTTTTTCAGTTTGAATCATTATCTCCATTTCAATTGATGCTTTCCCTTGGAATTGGTTATATATCTGTCATTTGGTTTGAAATTGTAAAATGGATAAAACGTCATAAAGCCTCGATGTCCTAATACTTTCAACTCGCTCATGAAAATTAATAAAATACGCGAAAAATCTGGTAGATCTCTTGAAATTGAGAAGTGATATAATTTAAAAATACTGTAAATTTTGTTAACTACAAATCAATTATTCGAACTTCCTTTTCCTTATTTATCTCCATTGGTATAGCCTTCAGTATGGATTCCCTTAAAACAGCTACAAGCTTATGTTTCACATATTGCCGATGCGTAATCATACTTATTTCTCGAACTGGCATGGGTGTTTTGAAAAAACGGAGTCTCTTTTTTTGCAATTTACTTAAATTTAAAGCTGCCAATTCTGGTATTATTGTCATTCCAAAATTATTATCTACCAGATTTTTAAGCGTCTCAATGCTTCCCGCTTCATAATGCAAATTTTCTTCGATTTCATGTTGCTTTTTTAGTTCACAAAAATTTAATATCTGATTTCGCATACAATGCCCTTCATCCAATAGCCAAAGTCGGTTTATATCAATATCTTCTGGCAATACATAGTGTTTTTTAAAGCCTTTTTCCTGTTTATTTACAAATAAATAAAAGGTTTCATAAAATAAAACCTGTTCTCTAATGGATTTATCATTTAAAGGGCTTGCCAAAATACCAACATCTAATTGCCCATCCTTTAAACGCTGGACGATTTGAGTTGTAATGTGTTCGTTAATGATTAGTTTAACCTGCGGATAGGCAGCGATAAAATCTTTTAAAAATAAAGGTAAAAGATAAGGAGCCAAGGTTGGAATAATTCCAATTTTTAAATCACCAATGAGTTCACCTTTTTCTTCTTGAACAAGTTCAGTTACTTTGGCGACTTCTCCTAAAATTCTCCTTGCTTGTGCAATAATTTTAATTCCAACTTCTGTTGGTTTTACTGGTTTTTTGCTTCGATCAAATAGTTTAACACCCAATTCTTCTTCCAATTTTTGAATCATCATACTCAAGGTAGCTTGGGTAACAAAACAATTTTGTGCAGCTCTTAAAAAATGTCGGTGTGTATCGACTGCAATAATATATTCAAGTTGTTGGAAATTCATTTAAATAGATTTTATCTATACAAATATAGATAATATCAATATCATTGATGATTTTATTGTTGTATATTTGCTTATCTCTAAATAAAATAAATCAATTAATATGGAAAAGAAAAAATTAACTACTGCAAGTGGTAGGCCATTCTATGAGTTTGAAAACTCCATGACTATTGGTAATCGTGGGCCCATACTTTTACAAGATTACTTTTTACATGAAGATATGGCTCATTTTAACCGGGAGCGAATTCCAGAGCGCGTTGTGCATGCCAAAGGTTCCGGTGCATTTGGAACATTTACAGTCACCAATGATATCACAGCATACACAAAAGCTAAAATATTTAGTACCGTTGGCAAACAAACGAAAATGTTTATTCGCTTTAGTACAGTAGGTGGAGAAAAAGGGAGTGCTGATAGCGAACGAGATCCTCGTGGTTTTGCTATGAAATTTTATACGGAAGATGGCAATTGGGACCTGGTCGGTAACAACACACCCGTATTCTTTATAAAAGACCCAAAAAAGTTCTCACACTTTATTCATACTCAAAAAAGAGACCCGAAAACAAATTGTAAAAGTCCGACGATGATGTGGGATTTTTGGAGTCTAAATCCAGAAAGTTTGCACCAGGTAATGATTTTAATGAGTGATCGTGGCACGCCTTTTTCATATCGAAATATGAATGGATATGGAAGTCATACCTATTCTCTAATAAATTCAAAAAATGAACGTGTCTGGGTAAAATTTCACTTTAAAACCATGCAGGGTATTAAAAATTTTAATGGAAGTGATGCAAGTGAAATGCGCGGAATTGATCCTGATCATGCACAACGTGACCTCATTGATTCAATCGAAAATAATGATTTTCCAAAATGGGCATTGAAAATCCAAGTAATGACCGATGATCAAGCTAAAAGCTTTCGTTTTAATCCTTTTGATCTTACCAAAGTATGGTCACAGAAAGACTTTCCATTAATTGATGTCGGCACGATGGAGTTGAATGAAGTCCCTCAAAATTATTTCCGGGATGTTGAACAATCTGCATTCGCTCCTGCCCATGTGGTTGATGGTATTGGTTATTCACCAGATAAAATGTTACAAGGTCGCATACTATCATATCCTGATGCACATCGCTATCGTTTAGGTGTTAATTATGAACATATTCCAGTGAACAAATGTCCTTATATGATTGCAAATTATCAACGTGACGGACAAATGCAAGTAGGTGATAATGGGGACGCAAATCCTAATTATCGTCCAAATAGTTTTGACAATATTGAAGTCGATGAATCCTACAAAGAACCTGCGATGAATTTAGATTCAAATATTGCAGATTGGTTTGACCGCAATGAAAATGATAACGATCATTATACCCAACCTGGAAATTTATTTAGAGACGTATTAAATGATCAAGACAAAAAGAATTTAATAAACAATATTGTTGGGGCCATGAGTGGAATTAGCGGACCTAAAAAAGATGAAATAATCAACAGACAATTATGTCATTTTTTTAGAGCTGACATTAAGCTTGGAATGGCCATCGCAACTGGTTTAAATGTATCGATTGATGAAAAAACAATGGCTCATACACAATAATCTAAAGCCTTTTTATTTAAACAATGAACCTAGCTAAATTTAATAAGTCCGGTATATTTACACCGGACTTATTAAATTTTAGTTTATAAATATTTTGAACATAATTTAGCCCATATTATAATTCATTTAAAAAAGATCCATTCTGAATTTTTAAAAATAGTAGCAATGAAAAATTGGATTAAAAAAATAGGATTTATTGGTTTCTTATTTTTCCTAACGAAAGGATTGATTTGGCTTTTATTAGCGTACACAGTATTCAAATAGGAATTTTAGGTATCTCTGAATCTTAGATCATTCCTATTTCTGTTTAGGTATCCATTAAACTGTAACATAAGTTACAAAAAATGAGGATTTACTTTCTACCTTTATAAGATTCTACTTTTTTAATTCTAAAATTCATTCAAATGGAACCTAACATGGGTAATATGGATAGAAATATCCGAATTTTTGTTGCTTTAGTAATTGGAGTGCTTTATTTTACTAAACTAATTTCAGGAACGCTGGCTATTGTTTTACTCATTCTAGCCACCGTGTTCTTACTAACAAGTATCGTTCGATTTTGTCCACTTTACCTTCCTTTCGGTATATCCACCGTCAAAAAGAAAGATTAAATAGAGTTTTAGCAAGTTCCATAGTAAGGTCTCTTTATTTTATAAGTTTAGGAACTTTTCTATACCTTAAATTAAGGCAACTTAAGCCAAGCGGGGTACCTATATCGTCAGAAACGCTCACTGGCCAATAAAAATAATTCTATTTTCAACGATTTGAATATAGGACTGTTAATATTTTAGTATTCGATGAATGTATTATTGAAATATAGTTTTTCAAACCCAGGCTAACGGTTAAAGTCCGCCTGTTAGGTAATTTGGCTACTATTTTAGTAAACAAAGCGAGGTTTGTTAAAACTGATAACAGCTCGACAATTTGAACGAATGAAAACAGATATCATTATTTTTGTTTAAAACATTTAAAATTATGAAACGAAAAGACTTTATTCAAAAAGGATTAATGGGTACTGGAATTTTTGTGGCTTCTTCGGCCCTAGGTGCAGTTGTTAAGAATGATATTGATGAGCTCAAGGAACTTGAAATTTTAGGTTTCAACCACATTCCAAACACAAATTCAAAGCTAATGGCGAATACAATTTTACATAAATCTGAAACGCGTGGAGATGCTAATCATGGCTGGTTACACAGTAAACATACTTTTAGCTTTGCAAATTACTATAATCCTGAAAGAATGCATTTTGGGGTACTTAGAGTCCTTAATGATGATATCGTAGCTCCCGGAATGGGTTTCGGTACGCATCCGCATGACAACATGGAAATAATTAGCATTCCTTTGGAAGGCGACCTCGAACACAAAGACAGTTTAAACAATGTGGCAATTATTAAGAATGGAGATATTCAAGTAATGAGTGCCGGTACCGGAATTCAGCATAGTGAATATAATAAAAATAAAGATAAACAGGTAAAATTTCTTCAAATTTGGGTCTTTCCAAATAAGAAAAATATTACCCCACGGTACGATCAAATCACCTTAAACCTAAAAGACAGATATAATAAATTACAACAAATTGTTTCCCCGAATCCAAATGATCCCGGAGTATGGATTCATCAAAATGCCTGGTTTCATTTAGCTAAATTTGATAAAGGTTTATCCACAGAATATACCTTTAAATCAAAAGGAAATGGATTATATGTTTTTAATTTAAATGGAGATTTAAAAATTAACGATCAGTTATTAAATTCTAGAGATGGATTTGGAATTTGGAATACTGATAAAATTTCTATAAAAGCAGAATCCAATACTGAATTTTTATTAATGGAAGTCCCCATGAATGTATAATTCACACCGAGTGGATCGGCATTTCAAGTTTAATTTATAATTTTTAAATCAAGATGAAAGAAATTATTAAAAAATATAAAAATGATTCCTTGACTATAGTATGGAAACCAGGCTTATGTATTCATTCTACCAAATGCTGGAAAGGAGAACATGGATTACTGGCGGTATTTAATCCGTCCGAAAAGCCCTGGATTAAACCTTTTGGCGCTTCCACAGAATCCATAATTGCGCAAATAAAAACTTGCCCAAGTGGTGCCTTAAGCTTTTTCATGAATGAAAATGTCTAAACATAAAACCTACAAATGAACTTGGTCTTGCATTATTGCAAATTCATAAAAACTGAATTTATAAATTTTATAATTCAAAGATCACTAAATTCATAAAACCAATTTAAATATTCAATTTGATTGCCAACTTTTACTTTTAAACGAAATCGGAAATCAATAATCGTAAATTATATATTCTTAAAATTTTTAAAAAACAAAATAAATGCATACTAATCCTTCGATTCGAATTCTAGAACCCCAATTTATTTGGAATCATTTTGCAGATTTAAATGCTATCCCAAGAGCTTCCAAAAAAGAAAATCAAGTGATTCAGTTTATTAAAGAATTTGGCGAGCGATTAAATCTTTCAACGCAAGTTGATGAAGTGGGTAATGTGATTATCAAGAAACCAGCCACGAATGGGATGGAAAATCGAATTCCAATTGTTTTGCAAAGTCATTTGGATATGGTTCACCAAAAAAATGCAGATACCTTTTTTGATTTTAATACACAGGGCATTGAAATGTTCGTTGAGGAGGATTGGGTAAAAGCAAAAGGAACTACCTTAGGTGCAGATAATGGTATTGGAGTAGCAAGTATCATGAGTTTATTGGCATCCAAAGATATTCCACACCCTGCATTGGAAGCTTTATTTACCATAGATGAAGAAACTGGAATGACCGGAGCTTTATCCCTAAAAGGTGGCTTGCTAAATGGAAAAATAATGTTGAATTTAGACACGGAAGAAGATAATGAATTAACGATCGGTTGTGCCGGAGGGGTGGATGTTACGGTCACCGGAAATTATGCTTATCAGCAATCAAAAAACAAAACAGCGTTCAAATTAAAAATAAAAGGACTCACGGGAGGCCACTCTGGTACAGAAATACATTTAGGTAGGGCGAATGCAAATAAATTGATGGTCCGTTTTTTATATTCTATTTCAAAACAACTAGAACTTGAGATTGGAAGTATTGATGGTGGAAGTCTCCGAAATGCAATACCCAGAGAATGCATTGCAGAAATCTCAATACCAGAATCAAAAATAACCTGGTTTAATACTGAAGTACAGCATTTTCAAAAAACAATTCAAGAAGAATACCAAAGTACAGATCCAAAACTTAGTTTTGAATTGAGCGCGATAGAACATACTCCGAATGTATTAAATGCTGAATTTCAATATAAACTCCTAAGAAGTTTATATTCTTGTCCGAATGGAATCTACAGGATGAGTCCAGATATTAAAGGATTGGTACAAACTTCTAATAATGTTGCAAGAGTGTTGGTAAAAGAGGCTTCATATTCTATTCAATGTCTGACTAGAAGTTCTGTTGAATCTGAGAAATTTGATTTAGCAACTACAATTTCTGCACTTTTTGAACTTTTAGGAGCTGAAGTTAAATTTTCAGGATCTTATCCAGGTTGGACACCAAAACCATCCTCTCCAATTGTCAAATTAATGAGCGAATTATATCAGGAACGATACCATGAACCCGCTTTAGTAAATGCATGTCATGCCGGACTAGAATGCGGAATTCTGGGTACCAATTATCCAGACATGCAAATGATATCTTTCGGTCCCACCATACGAGGTGCACATTCGCCAGATGAAAAAGTAAGCATTTCTTCAGTTCAGAAATTTTGGGAGTATTTAAAAGCAACTTTGAATGCTATTCCAATCAAATAATTTATCTGAATATTTTAGTAATTTTTTTTACACGCATTACAGTGTTAAGAAATCGCACTAATTTTAGTTTCATAGCATGAAAATTATTTAAATGATAAAAAAGTTCCCACCATTAAGGCAGGAACTTTTCATATTTTTAAAATTTAAAATAAACTATTAAGACACTTTAATTTCTTTCACTGTCTTCGTTAGGTTTTCTTCACTTTTAGGGATCATTAATCGAAGTATTCCGTTTTCATATTTTGCACTCATTTTGTCTGCGACACAATTCTCAGGAAGTCGAAACGTACGGCTAAAACTATTATAAGAATACTCTATGCGGGAAATGTCTTCTGTTTTTTCTTTAAATTCTTCATTCTTTTCAGCACTTATAGTCAACATGCCTTTGTCTATTTCAACCTTAAAGTCTTTACTTTCAAGACCCGGTGCAGCTAATTCAAATTTATATGCATTGCCGGTGTCAATAATATTTACAAATGGGAGCCGGTTCGCCAATTCCATATCAAAAAAATCTCCATCAAATTCCCAAATTCTTGGTGAAAAAAAACTGCCAGCATCAAAACGGTCGCTTGTAATTTTTGGAAGCAAACTCCTTTTTGGAAAACTTAAAGTTGTCATGATTTTGAATTTAATATGTTAAACAATAAATAAATTGCATGCCAAACTTATAACAAGAAATCATTCAAAACCAATGATATTGCTTATGGTTTTAGATGACAAATATTAGCTCCTCAGGGTACTATTCTTTGATAAACCTTATAATTCCGGTTTGCCCTTCAATATTAAAATGCAAAAAATAGATTCCAGTATTAAATTCTTTAACATTTATTTCTAAGAAACTCGATGGTGTTGTTTTCTGGTTCAAAATTTCTTTTCCAGTATCATCTATCAATTTAAACTGAATAGATTGAAATGTTTTAGCAAAACGAATTTGCAATAAATCATGTACCGGATTTGGAGCTATTGAAACTAAATCTTTGAGTTCTGTCTCACTTACTGTTGTGATCACATCATTTTTTTGTATTAACCAAAGATCAGGATCGATTACTACCGTATCCACTTTAAAAGGAATTTCAAGACTATAATTTTGGCCAGAAAACATATTTTCTAATCGAATTATGGTATCCCTATTTTGATTTTTAAATTGAATTGGAATTGGCAATTCAAAATAAGGTACAGAAGGGTGGGATTGATTTTGATTTATTTGAATATTAACGATCGTTCCATTTTGACTCCATTGCAACTGATAAATTGGATATCCTTGTCCGGTAAACCAATCATCAAAATACCAATCCAGCGGACGTCCTGAAGTTGATTCAAAGTGTTCAATTAAATCACCAGTGCGGGCGAAACCATAAACTAAAGAAGGATCGTTCACATAATTGTGAACCGCTTTGAAAAAAGCAGAATCACCAATTATCCAACGCAATTGATGTAAAATTAAAGCACCTTTCGAATAACTTAATCTGCCATTAAATATACGTCCAACTTGAGTTGTATCATCGCACCATACAGAACCTCCGGGTTCACTAATAACATCTTCGATTCTCCCGGCTTTAAATTGTCTCCACCATTGTGGTAAAATGCGCTCATAACTTAATCCAGAAAGATATGTGGCAAAGCCTTCATTAAGCCAAACATCTTGCCATGACCCACAGGTTATTTTATCTCCAAACCAATGATGCGCAAGTTCGTGAGCTAAAAGTTCAAAATAAAAAGCACCCACAAATGTAAACGTTTGATGCTCCATTCCTCCACCCCAACCAAACTGACAATGACCATACTTCTCATCTGCAAAAGGGTAGACACCAAATAAAGTATCATATAATTGCATTACAGGAATAATCCATGGTGTTTGGGAAGCAGCACTTGCAGAATCTTCCGGATAAATATAATTTAGTACTTCTGTATTTGTGTTTTCATAAGGAACAAAATGGGAGTATTGAATATAATTGGTAACAGCCATACATATCAAATACGTAGCAATCGGATAGCGATGCTTCCAATGGTAAATTTTAAAATTGCCTTCTAAAGTTTCATCCATCAAAACACCATTACTCGCTGCGCGATACATTGCAGGTGTTTTAATCAGAATTTCAATAGAATCTGCTTTATCAATAAGACCGTCTTTACAAGGCCACCAATCACTTCCACCATAGGGTTCTGATAGCGTCCATAATACAGGAATACCGGCATGCATATTGGCATCAAAAGAACCGAATCCTGTTTTAGGAGGAGCCCCTTGATAATATACTGAAACTGAATCCATTTCTCCAATCTGAATAGTATTCTGTATAGGAATTGTAAGTTCATCAAGGAGGTGTGTAAAGCCTACTTTCGTACCCCGATATTCAACAGAGTCCACATGCAAAACATTACTTAGATTAAATCGAATATTTTGAAAGTCTAAAACCAAAGGACTTAAATAAGTAGTGACTTTGCCTTGGATGTAATACACTGCTGGGTCAACCTGCCATTCACAACGATGATAAATTACATCATAATCATCAATAAAAATTTGAGCAGAAGCATTCAATTTTAAAGCATTTGCTTTTTGTTCTGCCTTTACTATGTTTTGAAAACCTTCTTTAGTGGGTGCCTGCTGAGAAAATCCTATAACTAAAAAGTTAGTAAAAATTAACAAACTAAAGTACTTCATTGGTAAGAATTTCGATTTTAAAATCATTAAATTAATTTATAGCTTATTTAAAAAAAAGAAAAAAGTTTCAGACCTATTGAATTGGAATACAGTAAAACCAAATAAGAAAGTAAACTCAGGTGATAAAACTTCATAATATTTAGACAAATATAACAAATAAAAAATTATTTGTGCAGCAGCATCGTATAGTTAAAACGGACTACAAATATACTGAAGAAAATCTTTATGATTCATTGTTTACAACTAAACGTTTAAAAAATGAAAAAGCTGCTTTTAGAAAATTAAATCTTAAATAAATCTGATGACTTCAAAATTACAAAAAATAGGAGAATAAATAATTAAATTATAAACTCATTGGAAATACGAAGCGAATCATTAAAACAATTTGATTTTAAAAATTTTATTGCATAAAACTTCTAAACTTAAAAAATTCATATGCAATCCAATGAACTAAGATAATAAAGTTGTTTCCTATAAATAAAGGCTCGTTCAAACTTGGTTTTAAATAATACAAGATTAGAATTTTATGGTTCATTACTTGATGCATAAGGTATTCTTTTAAAAACTTCCATTTGGGAGGAATGCAACGAATTAGATTTGCACCCTTAAAAAGTTAAGTTTCTGAAGCCATTTCAAAGAATCATTCATTATATTATATTTAATTATATGTTTAACCTGCTGATTTTCAATTATGATAATATTAATATTTAAGCTTTAAGAAAATATTTTTGGAAAAAAAAGGCACTCGTGTATCTTTGCAACCCAAATCACTGAATTCGGGAGATTAGCTCAGCTGGTTCAGAGCATCTGCCTTACAAGCAGAGGGTCACTGGTTCGAACCCAGTATCTCCCACTTAATAAATCAAGGAGTTATGTTTTACTAAGCATAACTCCTTTTTTTATAATAAAAATACGCCCGGCTAATATCCATGGTATTCATGCAATAAATACAATCGCATATATTCCCTCATTTTACATAAATCATACACTAATTTATTCTGATTTGGATACTCAATTTGATGCAAGGATATCTCCTTTTGATCCAAGTAGAACTTTTGCGTTGTTTTCATATAAATGAAAATTCTGTAGTATTAAATTTAATCTTTTTCATTATTTGAATCGAATGATAAAATTAATTTTATTGTAAGCATTTGGTAGCTATTTAGATCTTTTATTATTACATCCATGCATAGCAAAATTATTTAATTCTGTATTTCTAACAAGGAGCCTTTTCTATATCCTGATGATTATACAGATATGATGGTATATCGATTTTAAAAATCAAGGCAAGCTGATAGTATTATTCTAAGCCAAAGTTTTTATCTTGGCGTTTCATGAATTGGACGATAAGAAATATTATTTTAAGTTTTGGAGCAATTCTGATCTTATATATTGTTGGGGTCCTCTCATTATATATTTTTATCGATTCTATCCTTTTTCGTACAGAACGAACCAACAACTATAATTTTACCAATTCTAAACGCAAAGAAGAAGTTCAAATTAGTATCCCGGAACAAAGTGTCATCTATGCAGCCTTGTGCAAACCTACCGGAAAAGAAAAAGCAATGGTACTCTATTTACATGGTGCTCAGGGTAATATTAACAAACATCTTGGTTTTTGTGAAAATTTTACATCCAGAGGTGCATCTGTTTTAATTCCGGATTTCAGAGGATTTGGAAAATCATCAGGTTCAGTAACAGAAAGTAGCCTGAATGAAGATGCTATTTCGGCAATGGAATGGATTCGAAAAAGATATCGGGAAGATAGTATCATTATTTATGCAAAGGATTTTTCTGCAAATGCCGCTTGTTATTTAGCGAGTATGCTTCCTTGCCGATTTGTCGTTCTCGAAAATCCGGTGTATTCATTAAGACGTTGGATGCGGGATCGATTTCCTGCCCTGGCATTACCGTATGAACTAAAATATGATTTTAACACTTATGACTATCTCCCAAATAGCATTAGTCCGGTATATATTCTACAGTCAAAATCAAACGCTAATTGTAGTCAATCAGATGCAAAAAAATTACAAGACTTACTAAAAGATCCAAATACACTAATTTGGTTAGAAAATAATAAAAATGAATCTATACACGAACTTGAACAATTTCAAGGAGCTTTAGATCAACTGTTTAATTTTTAGAATTCCCTTCATGAGTAAACGAAGTAAACTTGAGAAGTTTGCAGAAAATTTAAATTTGCCAAATGTTTTTGAAAATTTTAGTTTCAAAAATCCGGTACTTTATAAAACTTTGCATGAACAAATAGAATTTAAGGGAAATTGGAAGTTGGGTTATTTCAAAAATAAGGATCCATTAGTTTTAGAATTAGCTTGCGGTGGAGGAGAATATTGTTTGGGATTATCTGCTTTGTATCCTATTAATAATTATATTGGAATTGATATCAAAGGAGCCCGAATATGGAAGGGTGCGAAAAAAGCACTCGATTCACAAAATGAACGAATTGCATTTTTACGAACTAAAATTGAATTATTGCCTCATTTTTTTTCTGCTCATGAAGTGGATGAAATTTGGATTACCTTCCCAGATCCATTTCTAAAACAAAGAAAAACTGCAAAACGATTGACAGCTCCATTTTATCTAAATATATATAAACAAATTTTGAAACCCAATGGAATGCTTCATCTAAAAACGGATGATACAACACTCTATAATTTTACCTTAGAAACCTTACAACAAGATACTGACTTTAAAATTCTTGATTTTAGTGATAATATATATAATTCAGGAAAAGAATATCCTGAAATGGATGTTAAAACATATTATGAATTAAAACATCTTGCAATTGGAAAAACAATTAAATATATACGCTTTCAACGCACCAGCTAAGGTTTTGTAAAATTTCTATTTTTCGTAAATTCCTATATATGCTTCTTGCCCACTTATCCGAGAAGCCCGATACATTCCTTCTGTATTAAATGGCATTGAAATGGATCCCTGTTTATCAATAGCAATAAGGCCTCCATCTCCTCCTAAATCTTTTAATATCTTATAAACCACGTCTTCTGTTGCATCTTTTAGATTCTTATGTGCATAGGCCATCAATGCGGAAACATGAAATGCTGCATTCGCCCTTATAAAATACTCTCCGGATCCAGTACAAGAAACCGCACAGGTATCATTATTTGCATAAGTTCCTGAACCAATCATTGGACTATCTCCGATTCTTCCAAATTTTTTATTTGTCATGCCACCAGTTGAAGTAGCTGCTGCCAAATTTCCATGTGAATCTAAAGCAACTGCCCCTACAGTGCCAAATTTTTTATCCACATGATCCAATATAATTTCATTATTCTTTTTGGCCAATTCCAATTGTTTAAAACGATGCTGAACAAAAAAATAGGATGGATCCATTTTTAGAAATCCTAATTTTTTTCCAAAATCTTCAGCACCTTTTCCAGCTAAAAATACATGTTCAGATTTTTCCATTACAAAACGTGCAAGTTTGACCGGATTTTTAATAGTGCGAACCATTGCCACTGCGCCAGCATCCAAATTTCTGCCATCCATGATAGATGCGTCCATTTCATTTTTACCATTTGCGGTGAAAACTGAACCTTTTCCAGCGTTAAACAAGGTACAATCTTCTAAATAAGTAACCGCCGATTCCACAGCATCTAAAGCACTACCGCCCTTTAACAAGATCTGATAGCCTTTATCAAGTGCTTTACTCAATGCATTTGAATACTTTGCTTCTTTACTAGCACTCATGGTAGATTTCCGAATGGTTCCGGCCCCTCCATGAATTGCAATCCCAAATTTTGTCCTGGTCATGAATAAATATTTCAACACAAATGTAA
Source organism: Saprospiraceae bacterium (assembly GCA_016717265.1). NCBI lineage: Bacteria > Pseudomonadati > Bacteroidota > Saprospiria > Saprospirales > Saprospiraceae > Saprospiraceae bacterium. The sequence goes on along the minus strand of JADKFX010000001.1, from coordinate 964,655 downwards.
AGAATATGCAACACTTTCAAATTTCAAATGCATACCTTCTGAAAATTGAAAAATTACTATTCAAGTTTATCATTGTGTCTTGAATTTAACACGCTTATATTTGCGGTTCATATGCAAACAATTATACTTTTACATGGAGCCTTAGGTTCTAAAGAACAAATGAGTCCGCTTGCAAATTTACTATCCATTCATTTCAACGTACACATTTTAGAATTTTCCGGACACGGCAAAAGTGAAGACTCAGAAAATGAATTTAAAATTCCTCAAATGGCTCAGGAATTAAATGATTATATTCAATTCCAGCAAATCGATAAACCATTTATATTTGGATATAGTATGGGCGGCTATGTCGCACTATATCATGCCTTTCTGTTTCCAGACAAAACAGAAAAGATCATTACCCTAGCAACAAAATTTGACTGGAATTTAGAATCCGCTACCAAAGAAGCTAATCAATTAAATCCTGACATCATGCAAACTCAAATACCTGCATTTGTTGAGCTTCTTGAAATCAGACATGGCAGCAAATGGTCAAATGTTGTACAAAAAACAGCTCGTATGATGATCGAATTAGCGGATTCTAATCTACTAAATCCAAATACATTGTCTACCATAAAAACAACAAGCTTAATTTGCCTCGGAGATAAAGATAAAATGGTAACATTCATAGAATCCGAACAAACCGCAAGCGCACTCCAAAATGCAACTCTTAAAATATTAAAGGATACGCCACATCCATTTGAAAGAGTTAAACTCGATAACCTGGCTTTTGAAATAATCGAATTTTGCAATTCTTAAAAAAATAAACTAAGTTTTAAGGAACACTTGATTTACTTAAAATAATGAAATTTAAAAGTGCTGAATATACACTTCTAATAATATTTCAAAAACACAAAAATCTAGTGGAGTTCCTTTCTTTTGTTTTAGAAAAACACGAATTCCAAATCGATAAATATTTCAGCTTATTCAAACAATTCACGATGAATAAGTCTTATTTACAAACTTTATTAAATGCTTCCCAATATCCAGGAAATGATTTATTCACGACTTCTGGATTTACAATTTCAATTTTACGAATTACATTCAATAAACTAAATGCCATTGCTATGCGATGATCCATATGTGCTGAATACACTTTTTCAATATTCGAATTAAATAAATCCATTCTATAAAAACCAGTAAGCTGTCTTGAATCATTCTCATACAATTTGATTTCAACAGATTGCACTGATAGAAAATCATTTAATATCTTCAAACGATTTGATTCCTTATGGACCAGATGCTGCAAACCCCTGAATGTTGAAATTATTTTACGAATTGCACAAAACATACAAATTGGTGGAAATAAATCTGGACAATTTGTAAAATCAAAATCAATAGCATCTGGCAGCAGTGATTCATTCTTGATTATATGGATCCCGTCCGCTTCAATAATCGATTCAATTCCAAAATTTAAAAAAAAACTCGCGATCACTTCATCCCCTTGCAAACCCGACATTTTTAATCCAGGAAAATACATACTGCCAGAATCTTGCAATGCAAGCCAGGCATAAAAAAAGGAAGCAGAACTCCAATCAGAATCTATTCTGTAATCAAGCATTTGATATTTCCCAGAAAAAACTTGTATAGAACTTAGGTTTTTTATAAATTGGACTCCAAAATGCTGCATTAATTTTAAAGTCATATTGATGTAAGGTTCAGATACTATTTGATTCGTAAATTGTATCTTTAATCCGTTTTTCAAATAGGGAGCAATCAGTAGCATAGCAGATACAAATTGACTACTTATGCTTGTATCAATTTGAATTTCTTCAGGATAATTTCCATGAATTCCTTGCACTATTTTTACGGGCAGTTTACCATTCTCTTCTAAATATTCGAATTCACAATGAAATTCATTTAAAACCTTTAATAATGTTTGTATCGGCCTTATTTTTAAGGATGGTCCACAAAAAATTGTTTTTACCTGGTTCTCATAACACAGAAAGGCCAGCAAAAAGCGCAAGCTTGTTGCACCTTCTCCGATATCTAAAATCTCTTTATCAGATTGCAAACACACATATAAGTCTTTTGTGTCTTGCGCTTCTGAAAGATTTATTAGATTCAGTTTCCAGTTTGTTAAAGCATTTAATATAAGTACTCTATTGGAGATACTTTTAGATGCCGGAAGATGTATTGAAATTGAATCCATTATACTTTAAATCGATTGGATGATCTCTTATTCGCTCCAATGAAAGCGGATTACCTGAATAAGTTCAGGATGCAGACTTTTTGCTACCGGACAAGTATGTGCAGCATGTTCCAGGATTGTTTTTTCTTTATTGGTATAACCATGATTTGGCATGTAGACATCCACTTCAATGGAAGCAATTCGACGGGGTTCACTTGCCATAATTTTCAATACTTCTGCACGTACTTCCTGCATTTGAATCGAATGGGTTTGTGCAGCAATTCCCATGGTTGTAATCATACAATTTGCAAGTGAGGTGCAGGTAAGGTCTGTAGGTGAAAATGCAGCACCTTTTCCATGGTTATCAATGGGTGCATCCGTCAAAATCACATTTCCACTTTTAAGATGTCTGGATTCAGTTCGTAAATCCCCTAAATAAATCACTTCCGCTGTTTTCATAAAATCATTTTAATAAATTAAAATACTAGATTAACGCTTAAATACATTTAAAGATCAAATTTCCCTGATTTATAATCAATTTACAAATAATAATTTACGTATAAAATTAAGAAATATACATGAAACGAAATGGAAATGATTAGATTTGGAATGAATTAGAATTTTTACTGATTACACGAATAGAATTTTAAACCTAAATAGCCCTAAAATTAACTAATTTAAATGATTATGAAATTGTATGACAAATCAATAATCAAAGCACAAATGACACAAACGACCAATAAGTCCTTGAGAGGATTATTGTCTTTGTCTATATTATTCATGGGATCCTTATTATTAATTGGAACAATTTTAGATCAATTAGGGGGTACCTTATTTCAATCTTACGAAGAAATCATCCACAAATTTAACGAAGGCATTTTCTACTCCTGTATCGGTTTAATCTGTGTTGTACTTGGATTAGAACGAGCCTTAGATATCGCGCGAATTGACAACACACTTGAAAAGCAAAACGGTATACTTGAATCTATAGACGCTCATATATCAGAATATCGTCAATACAAATTATTAGAAACGTATCACGATATTTACAATATCTCATTGCAACTCATTGAAAAAACAAGATCCAACATCCGTTCTGTTGTATATGCCAATTCGCCAAAAGCACCGGATAGTTGGAATGAGCGTGTTGCTGAAATTTTAAAAAATAAACACGATGCTGGTTTTCCTGTTCAGTTTGATATTGTCATTTGCATTAATCCTGAGGATATGAATGAACAATTTATTGAAGCAACTGAAAGGAGATTTCAAATTTTTAAGAATTATGGTTCTGATATTTTCTTCCATAGATATGTACAAAACATGGAAAAAACAATAGGATATGATTGTTTAATTTTGGATGATTGCCATTTAATTTTAAGCTTTCCAACCATCCTTTCAAACAAAACTCAAAAGGCAGTATTTTTTGAGAATCAGGTAGACACTGTTAGCCAATTTATTAATTGGTTTAATTCCTATGCTATGTTTGAAGCTATTTCAATGAAAACCGCCATTAAAAATATTAAATTGAAACAAAAAGACATTTCATAAATTAAATACTATGTTTAAAATTTGTAGCATTCTCGTTTTTTGTATTGCATTCTCAAGTTGCAGTGACGACAATACCAGTATTGAAGAAAAGCCTTTCACTTCTTTTATTAATAATTCCGGTGTTGCCATTGATACTATAAAAAAAGCAACAGAAGTATGGGAATATGGATTTCGATTTAAACCCTTAGCTAATGGTACTATTACAAAATTAGGTTTGAAAGTCCCTGTAATCGGTTCTTTCAATGTGAAATTATACAAGCTTTCCAACAATCAGCTGCTCGCTCAAACATCTATAAATTCTACCAGTGAGGTGGGTGAATTTTTTGGAGACATTCCAGATTTAAAAGTAAATGCAGGTGATGATTTAGGACTCGCCATTGTAGCGGATGTTTTTTTCAAAGTAAGGAATCTTAGTGGTGAAACTTTTATGTTTCCGATTACGAAAGATAATATCAGCATTCAATCCTTTCATGAAGAAATTTGTGGACCAAATGGCTGTAATGCCTTTCCATCAAATACAAATAGTCAGGTGATTGCTCCTTGTGTAAATCTTATTTTTGTTAAAGAATGAGTACATAGTTTTAACATTCTGTCTGTTATTTGTATATCGATTTTTATCTAAAACCTAAAGGCTGGACTATGCTATCATTAAGGCTGCTAAGTCAAGTAAGCTGATGGTTAGTTCTTAAAAATTAATTTATTCAAACGCTTGAATTTTTCTGAAATTCTTCAAGTGTTAGTTCCCATTTCCACACTTCTCCTTCTTCAGGATCTAAATCATAACCAATAAAACGCAAGCCACAATATTGTAATACTTTTACAGATGCATTTTCAACTGGTAATGTATGTGCTCTTACAATTTTAACTCTTGAATCTTGAAATCCATAATTCACTAATGCGTTAGCAATTTCTTTGGCAAAACCGCGGTTTCTCTTAGAAGCAATTACTTCGTATCCTATTTCAATGACGCCATCTACAGTAGGTTTTCCTTTAAAACCGCAGGTGCCTATCAACATATTTTTAGCATTTAAAATTGGCAAATATGCAATCCAATTATTTTCCGATTCATCTTCAGTTTTTGTGAGTGCCCACTGAATTGGTCCATCGCCAAATTCAGTCCAGAGTTCAGGAGCTTCTATATTTAATAATTTTGCAACTGCTTCTTTACCAATCAACATCGCTTCAAGTATTTCCTTATTGCACGGTATCAATGTTAATCGCTTCGTTTTAATTTCCATAATGTTTTAGCCATTTAAGGCACAAATAACGATATTTTTTGTTGCTTATAAAATTTTATCATAATGTTTTAGCTCTTAATAATTTAAAATCCAGAATTATAAATCTGTTTTTACATTCTGGATCAATAAATTCAATATTACAAATTTATTTCAATTATGGTCGCAAATTCAATACAATACAAAAATTCTGAAATTAAAAAGTAAAAGAAGCAATAAGTTATAACCAAAGTAAGTGCAATACACTTAAAGAACAAATTTGATACTCAAACTTAATTGATCATTAAGTATAGTAACTCCTATAATTCAGCTTCTATCCATGAGATTGGGTTAATTATGGTAAACTCTCTTTTATTTCCATCAAACATTAATTATAATTAAATTTTGTAGTTAGGTAGAATAATAAAATCTCCACATCAAATTCAGAATAGTGCTGTTTGGCTCTTTTCAAAATAGATATTGCAAAATTAATATCGTGCATCTTTCACATATGGCAATTTCTTCATTTGGATGACTTCGATACTTGCAAAATCAAAATCATCAACCACCTTGCCGCGAATCCAATAGCATCCACGCCCTTGAAATGGGTTATGTTCGAGACTCGGTGGGAAGTGGGTGGTATCAAAAAAATGCCCTTCACGATCAAGCCAGGTTCCAAATGCCATCAATTTACCTTGTTTTGTTCGAACCGGTTTTTGCGTTACATAATACCCAAGAATTTCAACCTGCCGATTCATAAATTTTTTTAAACCATTTGCTAAAACAGCCGTATTGTTTTCAGTAGCAAGCAATTCAAATGGATTGCATAATGGAAAACCAAGTAATTCAATTTCATCAAATGCCTGATCATAAACTCCTTCTTCTAGTGTCGGTATCGTAAAATGTTCGCTACCATCTGCAAAAAGATAAGATACCAACGCATGATGTTTACCCATTTCAGGAACTGAATTTTTCTCCCACATCAACTCGCCTTTGGTCATTCCAGTAAAACGCAAAGCTCCGATTCGAATTAATAATTGCAATTGCTCCCGACCCATAGGCACCCGTTGTATAAAGTTTTCAAGATCGAGATACGGTCCGTTCTGTTCTCGTTCCCGAACGATTCGTTTTCCAATAGTTTGTTCCAGCGATTGAACATGAATAAAACCTATCCAGATTGTAGTAAGCTTAATATCTGTGAGATACTGACTGTTATTCACACAGGGAGCTTCAATTTGAGCTCCACACATACGCGCCTCATGAACATATATTTCCGTATTATAAAATCCACCAAAATTATTAATCACTGCAACCATAAATTCCAGTGGATGATGGGCTTTGAGGTACAAACTTTGAAATGATTCTACTGCAAAAGAAGCCGAGTGTGCTTTACAAAATGAATAACCACTAAAACTCTCAATTTGTCTCCATACTTCCTGTGTAAGTTCATCTGAATAACCACGTGCTTTACAATTGCGAAAATATTTTTCCATTAGATTGCGAAAGGTATCCGAACTTTTTCTTTTCCCGGTCATAATGCGGCGCAATACATCCGATTCATCGAGGTCCAATCCTGCAAAGTGATGCACAATTTTCATAACATCCTCCTGATATACCATGACTCCAAATGTTTCCTGTAAATTTTCTTTAAAAACAGGATGCAGATAATTTACTTTTTCAGGTTGATGAAATCGTTCGATATATTCTCGCATCATACCAGATTGCGCTACTCCGGGACGAATAATACTACTGGCTGCTACTAAGTGTACATAGGTTTCACAACGCAATTTATTAAGCAATCCTCGCATCGCAGGAGATTCAATATAAAAACAACCAATACAATGACCGGAGCGCAATTGTTTACGAACGCGTTCATTATTCTTGATGGCTTTAATGTCATGGATTTCAATACTTTTTCCTTGATTTTTTCGGATCAGATCTACGGAATCTTTAATATGGCCTAATCCGCGTTGACTCAAAATATCATACTTGTGAAAACGTAAATCTTCGGCCCCATACATATCAAAATAAGTAATCGGAAATCCTTTTGGCATTTGCAATAAAGCGGTATGATAGCTCAGTGGTCGCTCAGAAATAATTATACCACCAGCATGTATGGAAAGATAATTTGGAAATTTTTCAATCGCTTTTCCATAATTAAAAATATGCTTTGCATACGCATGATGTTTGTGACTGGCTTTCGGTTGATCTACAATCAAATCTATATCTGCTTTTGGTAATCCAAATACTTTTCCTAATTCGCGGATGATAGATTTTCCTTTGAAGGTATTGTAGGTAGCAAGTAATGCAGTGTATTCTCGTCCGTATCGTTCAAAAATATATTCCGTAACATCATCGCGTTCACTCCAGGAAAAATCAATATCAAAATCCGGCGGACTGGTACGATGTGGATTAATAAATCGTTCGAAATAGAGATCGAGTTCAAGTGGATCGACATCCGTAATATATAGGCAGAAAGCGACAATGGAATTGGCACCGCTTCCACGACCTACATGATAATAAGCTGCACTTTGCGCATACCGAACAATGTCCCAGGTTATTAAAAAATAGGCACTAAATCCGAGTCTGTGGATTACCTGTAATTCTTTTCGCACCCGATCCATGGCCCGATCATTATGAATTCCATAGCGACGGCGGCAACCTTGAAATGCTAGTTTTGCAAGGAGTTTATAGTCTCCTTCTGATTTACCCGTAAATGATTTGCGATTGTTATCGTCGTGAGATGGCATTTCGAAAACACATTGATCAAGAATAGCTTCTGTATTAGCTATAATTTTTGGATACTGAGAAAAGGCCTCCCGGATTGCGTCCGGACTGAGAAATAATTCGTCCGGATCTGCGCAATCGGTAGGTTCTAGTTGACCGAGCATGATGTTAAGGTCAATGCAACGAAGCAACTTATGGATGCGAAAGCCCTGCCCGTTAAGAAAACTAACTGGGCTGAAAACTACGAGTTTATCCAAATGAGGACGCAAGGGGGAAGAAAAGAGGGCAGGAACTTCCGCAGGCTTAATTCCTATATATTCAAAGGATTTGAGATGTTCTATGGGACACGATAGCTTCCGGTATATGACAAAACAATGCTGCCATTCAGGAGCTCGCTCAGGGATTTCTAGCTTTTCAAAAGAACAGCGGGTCAACAGTTCATTGATTTCCCGAATACCTTCCGCATTTCGGGCTAAAGCTGTAAATCGATGCTTGTGATCTTGTCTGAATTCCAATCCATAAACCGGCTTGATTCCTAGTTTCTCACACGCTCCTGCAAATGCATATGCCGCCGAACAATTATTAATATCTGTTAAAGGCAACACTGCAATCCCCAACCGGGCCGCCTCTTCGGCAAGCTGCTCCGGAGATAAGGTTCCGTAGCGAAGAGAAAAGTAAGAGTGGACGGAGAGAAACATTTAAATGGCTTCTGGCTGCTTAGGTTTAATAGAATCCTTTTTGTCGTAAATACTATCTAAAGCATAATCAATATTTAAACACCATCTTTTCTATACTAAATATGCTTCCGATAATTAAATTGAAATCAGGATCATAGATTGCCGAACGAAAGGTCATCAACAGCTTAAAATTTATAGCTGTTACTATTCATAAATTGACGGAAATCATACGTCTGTTTTGTTGAAGGTACCGGCAGATCTTGTCCAATATATGTCCTCCATTTTGCTGTTGAGAATGAATTATTTGATAATTCTGAAAATTCAAAAAACTCCCGTTTCGAAAACCTGAAAAATCCATCCACTAGTAAATTCACAATAGATGTTGAATTGTGTTTCCATTGTTTGAAATTAGAAAACGAAAGTCCTAATTCAGAAATTTGGACCAGGCGAATTCCTAAAATAGGTAGTTTTCGAGCTAAATTCCAGCTTTTATGACCTTCAAAATGTTTAATTCTATACATTTTCAATTATTTAAATTTTTACAATTCAATTACGCGACCTAACAACACAAACCCATATGTATATAAATGTCGGTTTATTCGTCAAATGTATAACGTATTTTCGTCTATTGCAAATTTATTTTTTGTAAACTGCGCTAATGATTTGATAATCAAGTAGAAAAAATATTCGATTGGTCGAATATACCGACACTCCATGGTTCCTTAAAGAACCCATTAAACAAAAAATGAAATAAATGAAAGGATACTTATTATAAAGTATTTAAAAAATCATCCAATTTATGAAGTAGATTTTCTTCTTTGTGATTGATACTCTTAAAAACACTGGCGATACCATTACAGGTATGTCGAATTTTGGATTGCGTTTCTGTATCAAATAAATGCTTATGTTCCTTAGCGTAATCTATAAACTCATTATAAGCATCTTTATAGGAGTAATCATTATCTTCTAACCATTCAAAAACGGCTTCTATTTCAAATGCTAAATCCGTATTGAACTCATCTACAGGATCATCCACTGATTTCCAAATCTGATTGACCTCTTCATGCAAGGTTTCCAATTCGCGTTCCGTAACATTGCCATCCGCATCCGCGACTGCATAAAATAAATAGGCTAATTTTTCGTAAAACGATTCCGGTTTTTTCATCAGAAGCTAAATTAATGCGCATTTGACAATTGACAAAGAATTCCAGATTTTATTAAAATAAACCTGGAATTCTTATCAAATTATTTAAAAATGATGATCAAACTGCAAAAAATTAAAGTTCAATTGCAGCAAAATCCTTTTTATAAGTACTGTATACAAAAACAGGGATATCAATGGGACCCAGAATTTCTTCAAGGATTGGTCTAACTTCTTTCCAATCTAATCCACCAACACCTGTTGATAATTTGCTAATTGCTAAACTCTTTATTTGCTCAACTTCAAGTTGTTTTACAAGATTTTTTAAACAATGTCGTAAAGAAACAACGGAGGCTTTGCCTGGATGGCCAGATGCGCTTTGTGGCGCTTCTTGTGTCATCAAATTAAAAATTTTATGCTGATCTGCACTTCGCCAATACCATACTTCACCTGGCTTCGGATGAAAGGTTTGACAAAAATGCCTAAAATCCTTATACATAGATGGATAGTTCTCCCGCATACTTAATGCAAGCCCGCTATCAAAATGATCCATTGGCGCAACACCATGTGCTATCGCATCGGCTTTACTTAATAAGATATCGCCTTCAACTTCTTTAATCATAAATTCATATTTTCCACAAGATTTCAAATTAAATAACACAATTACGTTGATCCGAATCATGAAAACAAATGATATGAATCATTCAATTACATTCTATTTATTTTGATTCCTTGAAAAGGATAAATAAAACAATCCATAAAATCAGATGAAAGAAATTCCTGATCTAAATTAATAAGAAAATTAAAAAAAACGAAATTCTTTAGAAAAGTACTATGACTATATATACTTTGGAAATACAATTCTAAAATTGCATCTAATACGCATTCGATATTCCAATTGTAATAACTAAAATATCATAATTCCAACTCTCCAGGGATTGTAATCATAGATATCAGAATTTTTAAAAAGTTTACTTAAATCATAATTAAATGCCAAATGAACTCTTTTATAACCAATCGATGCACTCACGCCATACATTGTTTTCTCAAAGTTATAATTCTTATCCAAAAATAATTCTGCTTCTTCGCCTAAGGGTGTTTTGTATTCTAAGGATTGTTCATGTTGCGTTAAAAAACCAAAATAAGCTCCAACATTGAATACAAATGATTTTCCTTTATACTGCAACCCTACTGGAAATTTAAAATACCCGATATGCAATGTTGAGGTTTCAATACTATCAATCAAATTAAAAGTTGGTAAATCATTTTGCAAACTGAGCACTTGTACCTTTCCATCCTGTGTAAAATGTCTACGGTCGAAGCCAATACCATAATATATTGAAAATGGACCTCTGTTTTTACCCAATTTGGTTTGTAATAAAATATCAAACTCACCAAACCAATTAAATGATTTCCCAATTTTAAATTCTGGATAACTTACAGATGCTACTGTATTATTTTCTGCTAAGCCATTCCAAAATAAGCCATATCGCAATTTAAAACTAGTTCTTCTTCCTGCGCCGGTAATTAAATTAATTGGATTTGAAGGAGGCGTAAATTCTGGCATCTCCGTAGTTTGATTTTCTTCCGGTATGCTATCCATATTAAATGACAATTCACCTGTATTTTCGCCCATACTTTGGTCGGAACTTTCTGCGGGATTAAAATATTCAGCACGTGCATAATTGTCAAAATTTGAATATGCCAAAGCACTTAATTGATTAAGAATTTCTGCATTCAGCTCTATAAAACTTGCGGTATCTATTCGGCCATTACTTAATAATTGCTCAATCATTTGTAAACTATCTGATAGATTGTAAAGGTCTTTATTAGCTACCTTTAAAGATTGTACCGGATTTTGACCAAATAAAGAACTACAGGTAAGTAGTAAAAAAAGTCGAACGATCATTTTCATATAAACTATTTTATTGCCTTAAAGGTATGAATTTCCTATGAATGGCTGCTGCTAATTTGTTGATCATAATCAATTCCTTGTTTTCTTAAAATAGATTTAACAGCCCATGCGAAAAATGTTAAATAAGCAAAACACACAACCGTTATCCAATATGATTTATGAATACCTACACTTGCCAGATCGGCTAATTTACCTTGAAGTGGTGGAATGATAGCTCCTCCTAAAATCATCATAATCAAAAATGCTGCACCTTGCGTTTCATATTTACCCAATCCAGCAATGGATAAAGAAAAAATACAGGGCCACATAATTGAACAAAACAAACCACCGCTAAGAAATGCATAGATAGAAATAGTACCTGTTGTCATTAATCCAATAATCATAGACACCATAGCTAAAGAACTAAACAGCATCAATGTAAATACGGGTTTATCTCCAGCAAGAAAAAATGCAAAAATTAAAACGACTACACAAAATCCATAATAATATAACGGACTCATATCTTTAGCAGCTATCGTATTGACTAAAATTACAATGCCGAATGCCAGTAAGGGTATTAGGATCATTAGGATACGCTTCCAGGTTGATCCCGGATTAAAAACCGGAATTGCACCAGTCCATCTGCCGATCATTAAACTACCCCAAAACATGGAAATATAAGGTGTAATAGCCGAAGTCTGCAAACTCCCATACGCGGGTGTTTTAAGCAATCCACCCAGATTACTTTGGATGGTCACTTCCACGCCTACATATACAAAAATGGCAAACATCCCTAAAATCAATTGCGGATATTGTAACGCACCCCAACCTATTGTGTTTTTTCGCGATCTTAAATATGCATAGGATAAGCCAATGATAACGACTAACAAAGCCAAAATCAACCAGATCATTCGTTTCCATTCGATAGCTTGCAATGCTTCCGCTGAAATGGTATCAGAAACATTTCGATAACTATTAAATACAGGCACAAAGCAAGCAATTAATCCAATGGTGATCAAAACCATGGTTATTACTGCTTTGCGTTCCGGTTCAATGACTGCAAGATTAATTCCATCCGGAACTTTTTTAGAAAAAGCAAACAATAAGGCCGCCATTAAAAATAAGAGTCCGACACCCATATATAAACCAGTCACCCGATCTAAACTTAAAGATTGGATTGCTGTATCATCGTAATGTGTGGCGCCAAATAATGCAAGTGCCACTACTATAGGGCCAATCGCTGTGCCAAAGGAATTAATACCTCCCCCTAAATTTACCCGATGGGATCCTGTAGAAGGATCGCCTAATGTAATAGCAAAAGGATTGGCAGCAGTTTGTTGTAATGAAAAACCAAGGGCTAAAATGAAAAATGAAATCAGAAAAAACACAAAACCGTTTTCTTTTGATCCGGTTTTAACAGAAATAATCATGGCAATGGCACCCAACAATGAAAATAACAATCCATAAACAATACTTTTTTTATATCCCCAGCTTGAAACCAGATCTTTTGATTTAAATGCACTAAAGACGAATAAAAATAACGCACCAATATAATAGGCACCATAAAAAGCAAAGTCAACTAACTGACTTTGAAATTGATCCAGGCTAAAATAATTTTTACAAAAAGGTATAAATACACCATTTCCGGATGCAATAAATCCCCAGAAAAAAAATACCGTTATTAGGGTACTTAAAGCCCCATAATTTGTTTGAATTTTAGTGGTTTGATTCATTTGTTTGTTTTCGTTTAAGAAGTTTAAATCTACTTATTTTGTTTGAATGCTATTTTTAATATAAATGAGAATTTTTTGAACTTCAGCAATCGTTTCCAATTCAATTTTTAATGCCTTTTCCAAATATTTTGATTTTTTATCTCCATCTTCTAATCCAGCTGCATTTATCTGGACATTTAACCCAGCCCCGCATACAGCAGCCTGAATACAAATTGCACCAACACCAGCATCGCTTATTGAATTTGGATTACCGCGCTCCGCCATGGCCTTCATGTAAGGTACACAAGATGCTGCAACTTCCATTGTTTTTAAAGGAATTTCAATTGCATAAAGATTTGCTTTCCGAATCGCCTTCTTCCGATTTGCTTTTTCTTCAAGACTTGATTTTGGCAATCGAAATGCATCCATAATCGCATTAAAAGCTTTTGTATCTTCATCTACTAAATATAATAATTCCGCGATTTTAGCTTGGGTTTTTAAAGCGGTTTCTGAAAAGAATTCAAATTGATCTTCATAACCTTTTTTATGGGCAGTCAAATTTGCCACCATAGCTCCTAAAGAAGCGCCGAATGCTCCAACAGCAGCCGATACAGAGCCACCTCCTGGAGCTGGGCTTTCCGAAGCCGTTTCTTCTGCAAAGTCAAGAAGGCTTAAATTTATAAGTTTAGTTGATTTTTCTTCTAGCATATACTCTATAATTCTTTTCTGCGGATCAAATGTAGATAAAGCATTTAATCCTAAAGATTGAATGGCCAATTGAATGCATTCTTTTTCACTGATCCCCAATGATCTTTGTTGTTTTCTTAAAAAATATTGACCCGCTTCAATCAATGCCCGCTTTGGTACCAAGCCTACCAATTCTGAACCGGTTACTAACAAACCATAGGTTTCAGCAGCTTTTCTGCATGCTTCAAATGCAATATGCAATGGAGTTTCATTCATATTGGTAAGATTCATAGAAACTTGTGCCAATCCATATTCCTCAATATACCATCCAATTGCTTTTAATGCTTTACAGCTTCCCGGACTTCGAACTATTTCTCCAGCCTCATTTTTTACTAATTTTCCGGTAATTAAATCCTTTACCGGGCGACCATTTTCTCGAATATCAAAGGCAATTTCGTTGGCCAGTTTTACAGATTTGGTATTCAGATTTACATTGTAAGCAATTAAAAAATCCCGCGCACCAATAACCGTAGCACCTGCCTGTTGATTAAATTTTACAGGACCAAAATCAGGTTGCCACTCCGGAAGCTTCATCTTTTCTTCAAAACCTTCATATTCTCCACTGCGAATATCGGCTAAATTTCTGCGGGCATCTACAGTAGCTGAAGCTTCATATAAGTATACAGGTATTTCCAATGCATCCCCGACGCGTTCTGCTAATTTTTTGGCATATCCTATGGTTTCTTCCATACTGATTCCTGAAATTGGTATTAAAGGACAAACATCGGTAGCTCCCATCCTGGGATGAGCGCCTTGATGGGTTCGCATATCGATCTTCTGAGCTGCCATTGAAATAGCCCTAAAAGCAGCTTCAATCACAGCTTCTGGCTCACCTGCGAAACTAATTACTGTCCGATTGGTCGATTTCCCTGGGTCCACATGCAATAGTTTAACACCTTCCGTTCGTTCTATTTCGGAAGCAATGGCTTGAATAATTAATTCGTTTCTACCCTCACTAAAATTGGGTACACATTCAATAATTCTTTGAGCTTTCATTCGTTCTTCGTAATTATGTGCGAAAATAATCGCTTATTTTTTAATATGCCTATCAAGAAAATTTCTTTTATAGTCCTTTCACTCTTCATCTTAACGAGATTATCAACACAATCCATTTTAATCTCGCCCGATATATCTATCAAAAATGATTTTTCATATTTTGTACTTGCACATCCAAATGGCAGCTTTTCTTTATTAAGAGATAAGTCATTTAAAATTAGTTTTCAAACACTTTTCCAAAATTTTGAATGGAGTATAGAAAAAAATATTGAATTACCAGGAAAAAAATGGAGACTCCTGGATTTCTTCGAAAATCAAAATGACATCGATATTTTTTATGTTTCAAAAACTGATGAAGAATACAATTTAAATAAAATTACCTATAATGCTCAAGCTGAAATTCTGAATCATCGGCCTCTTTTTGAAGGTGTTACTGTTTCTATAAATGAAAATTTAAAAATTCAGAATTCCACTGATAAAAATTGGATTGCCATTGGCTTCAATGATTTGAATAATGAAAAACATCTACTCCTGTATAATAGACTTCAAGACTCCGTTTACTATGCCATCAGTCTGGCTAAAATTGCTAAAGATGATAATATCAGTATTCACGAAGTAGAACTTAGCAATGAAGGAATTATTTATGTATTTGGAAGACTCAATGAATCCACATTCAGCAAGAAAAAAAACCAAACGATCGTTAGTAAAATTGACTTACTAGGAATTAAATTTCCGAATGTCATCCTGCCTTTTGAAGATATCTATTTTATGAATGGTTATGCGAAAATTGATGATGTAACAAAATATTTAAGTATTGGCGGATTGTATTCAGATAAAAATAATCAAACGCCAAAAGGATATGTAATTTGCTATTTGAAACCAGATTATAGTTTATCTGAACCGGCCTTTGTTCCATTTAGCACTGAATTATTAAAAGAGTGGAATGGAAATAGTAAAAAATCGATTTTATCAAATAGTGAATTGAATACCCGTCAAATTGAATTTAGCAAAGATAGTGGCTGTTTGATTTTTTATGAAAATACAAAAGAATTAAGCAGACGTCCTTATTTTAGTTCTTCAGATCCAACAGGAGCGTATGCATCAAAATGGTTTGATTATTATTTTGATGATATTGTAATTGCTTCTTTTGATAAAAATGGCAAATTGAATTGGGACAGAGTCCTTCATAAACGTCAATATTCTCAAGATGACGAGGGTTTATTTAGTTCGTTTTTTATTTTCCGCACAAATGCTATTTTGCGAATATTATTTAATGATGCGATCAGTTCGGAAGGAACAGTTTCAGAATATTTATTAAAACCAAATGGTGATCATATTCGAAAGAGTATCCTAAATACGAGTTATAAAAATTTGAATTTACGCTTTAAAGATGCAATCGAATTAGATGCTCAAAGTGTATTAGTACCCAGTGAAAATAATGGAAAGTTGAATTTAGTTAAAATTATCTTTGATTAATTTTAAGGTATCCATTTTTTTGGGATCTTCATTTGTAAATTAAAAATAGGAACTTCCAGGATACTTTGTATTAAAAAGGGATCCTTTGATTTTTACTTATATATTGAAGTTTTCAAAACAATAAAGAATTCCGGCTTTTCTAAATTAAACTTTAAATAATATCATAAGTCTAAACTAGATGATTACCATTTCATGATCCGGATTTTAGCTTTTATCATTGTATCCTTGTCGATATTTATAAAACTTTATGGTCAGAGCCCATTTAAGGTTTATTTCTTTTTGTTAGAGGATTGTAAAATAAGCAAAGCATATATTCCGGAAATCCGGAAATTAATAAAGGAGTTTGAATGTGATAGTATTCACTTTAAAGCCTACTTTCCAAATCCATCCTCAGAGCAAACACTTGTAAATGAATTTGTTAGGATATATAAACCGGGAATGGATTGCATGTTGGACGCGCAACAGTTGATGGCCAAAAAATTTGATATTACCGTGATGCCAGAAGTTGTCGTATACGCAGAGAAAACAGACAAAATTATCTATCAGGGTCGGATTGATAATCTATTTGCAGCCATAGGTAAAAGACGATCAAAAGCTACTGAATATGATCTGAGAGATTGTTTGCTTAAAATTCAAAAAGCAGAAACGATCCTACCAAGAAAAACAGAAGCCTTCGGTTGTTATTTAACCCGATTATAAAAATTGTAATTTTATAGCCTTACCTTAGTATTCGAAATGCAAAATAATATGAAATATTTTTACCTTTTATTGCTTGTTTTAATCTTTACATTTACTTTACAATCGCAAAATTATTCTGATAAAATTGCGAGTCTTATTTATACGCATTGTAGCAATTGCCATCGACCCGGCGAAATAGGTCCTTTTCCTTTAACGAATTACGAAGAAGTTAAGGATCGGGCAGCTTCCATTAAATATGTAACAGAAATAAGATACATGCCACCCTGGAAACCAGACCCTGGCTATCGAAATTTTCAACATGAAAATTTCCTGTCTGATGAAGAAATTTCAGATATTGGAAAATGGGTAGATGCTGGAATGCCGCGTGGAGATGTTTCAAAAGAACCTGCTTTTCCTAATTTTCCCAAAGGTTCTCAAATTGGGACTCCGGATTTGGTAGTGTCTTTTACTCAAAAGTACACACATCTTGGGACGGGTTATGATGAATATAGATATTTTGTCCTCCCCACCAATTTGACTGAAGATAAAGAACTTGTAGCACTCGAAATGAGACCTGGTAACCCAAAGATTGTACACCATACTTTATTTTGGGCTGATAATTCAGGTAAAGCACGCGCAGAAGATGCCAAAACTCCGGAATATGGATATTCAGGAGGATCCGCTATAACTTTTGGCGAACAATTACCAGGTTATGTGCCTGGTCAAAAACCAAATCAATACAATAATGGTATGTCTCAAAAAATACCAAAAGGTTCTGACTTAGTATTACAAATGCATTTTGCACCGAGTTCAGTTGATCAGGAGGACAGTTCTTCTGTAAATTTATTTTTTGCAAAGCAAGCTTCCAAAAGAACCGTTTATAGCAAAATCCTATTGCCAACAGATTTGGTAAATGGACCCTTTATCATACCTGCAAATACAGTGAAACAATTCCATGCGGTCTATAAAATTCCAACGCAAGTAAGTCTTTTAGGAATTTGGCCACATTGCCATATGCTTGGGAAAGATTGGGAAGTGTATGCTTTATTACCAAATGGCACTAAAATTCCATTAATAAAAATTGGAGATTGGGATTTTAATTGGCAAGGAGGTTATTATTTTCAAAAGTTAATTGTATTACCGACTGGTTCAGAAATCCATGCATTTGCAACATACGACAATACCGTTGATAATCCAGTGAATCCATATTCTCCGCCCAGAGCAATAACCTGGGGTGAAAGTACCAAAGATGAAATGTTTTATCTTCCTTTATCGTATGTGCTTTATCAAGCAGGAGATGAAAGTATTTTATTAGCGGATGAAGATATTACGGGTTATGGTGCTTCCAATGTAAATATCAAAACAGAATTAAATCCTATATTTCCAAATCCGGTTACGGACGAATTAAATATTCCATTTGTTTTGAATGGGGATCAACAAATTCAAATAAATTTATTAGATCTTATGGGTAAATCCATTGTTTGTTTGGTTGATAAGCAAATGTATCTTCAAGGACAACATATTCTAACAATAAAAACTCCTAAACTTGAAAATGGAGTATATATGATTCAACTCAAAACTAAAGTAGGTAGCTGGACTCAAAAGTTACTGATACAAAAATTATAGGTATTGAATTCGATAGGGTAGGAAAACTAAAAAATAGTTTTTATATTCTCCATTTATTTAATAGCTAAAAGAAATTAAATGGGTCAGGATAAAAAGTTGAGGAGTGGTCCAAATTCAAAAATTAGAATAAGCAATTCTAAATGAAGTCTAATTCCCAGCCCATGTGCATCTGAACCCCATTCCCCTTGAAAGCCTGCCTGCGGTAGGCAGGGGGCTTTTGATTTGTAATAAATTCAAATTTTTACTCCTGGGTTAAATTTTAACTACTCACACTTTTCTAGTAAAAAGGATCAAAAAAATAAAGTAAAAATTAAATCCCCCTTTAAGGGGTTGGGGGTTCATTAGGGACCTATTAATGACTATGAATTTAATTTTATCCTTTACAAATTTTCAAAACACTTTTCAAAACTCAATTCCATAAAATTAAAAAACCGGTCAATAGTTAAATCGACCGGCTCCGTTCACAATATGTAGGAATTCCCATAGTTCAATACATACAGCTTTGAAAAATAGATGCTTTTCAGAATGTTCTATTTATTTCCAAATAGCATTAATTATAGTTTACAAAAATTTATTTGTTAATAATAAAAACTAAAGTATTCATAATTAAAATTCCAATATTATAAGATAACTCCAATTCAAATCCAAACTAACATTTAATATAAAAACCTCCAATTTATTTCTGCGTACATTCAATTCGGAATGTTTATTACAATTCAATTAAAAACATTCACAAACTATCTCTAAGCACTGCTCCAAACAAAATCCCGATACTCCAAATTCGAAATACCGGGATTAGAAATCTTACCTCGTCACAAGGTTTACAGGCACAGCGTAAGCGTTCTTTGCCAGCCCTTAATTTTTAGTGCAGATCTCAATTCTGCTATTAAAGATGGTATTTTTTGAATCCACAATTTTTATCAAATAAATTCCGGATTTTAAATATTTAGAAAGCTTAATCTTACTAAATTTTTCAAATAATTTTTGATGCATAACTTCATGACCTAAAAGATCATAAAGTATGAAATCCTTTTCCGGAGACAGGTGTTCAGATTCTATCGTAATAAAATCGGTCCCCGGATTTGGATAAATGTTCACAATCGTGTTTTCAGGATCGGCTGGCTCTACAGATACTATAATAAAATCTTTGGCCAGTGTGTGTATGGTGGTATTTGTAAGGATCGGCGCATTAAAATCAAAATAAATAGAGGCTTCATTTAGAATTTTTGATTTCAAGGGTGCATTTACTTTACTTTGAATTGAATAATTTACATAACCATTTGATTTTTCTTCATCAATGGATTTGTAAGGAAGATAAATCGGGTCAAAGCGGAAGCTCAATACCCGATTTATCAAACTAAAACTAAAAGGATGAGATGCATCCAGAATCTTTAAACTTCTTAAATCCATCCATTCACTCAAAGTATCAACAATTACAACTCTAAACGCAGTGTCATTTCCAGTATTCTGGAATCGAATTTTATAATCAATGGATCTTTGTAAATCCACAAATTGTTCAGGACCATAACCTAATGGCATACCAATTTTATCATTTGGATCAAATGAACCTCTGGAAGCCTGGCAGTCAATGGCAATATTGGGATCTTCTTCATCTTCTGCAAACATTAAAAAATAGCCGGTACTAAATGTACCAGAAGTATTTCTTCCACAGGCTTCTAAGGCAAGTGTCGGTTGGGAATGGCCTGGGTGATTTTTTACCTGATCTGCTATCAAACGATAACAGGTTCCATTTGCAGGATATTCAAAATCCTGAAATTGTCCCGCATTTAATTTTATATCCTTTTTTAATCCAGGCATAATATCGTCTTCTACAATCCAATACTGTGTAGATTCTAACATATTCTGCGCGCCTGTATTTTGAATCCTGAATTTTGCTTTCCCATTCTCACAACGAGCATCCAATTTAATACTGGCACCAGACCAATTTGGAGATGTAAAACAATCATATTTTGGTAAAATTTCAGCTGAAACACAATGCGTTTGGCCAACTTGTGTAGTAGCACAATCAATATTTACAGTAATTGAAAAATTACCAGATTGAAACACATCCAAATTTCCAACATTAAATTCAACATAGGGCAATTGAACTAAAGAAACCGGGATACTGGAACTAATAAATTGCATATAAGGATCTAACTTAATCCTTATTTTTGTATTTAATTCCGGGATCGTACCTTTATTGCTATACTGTATGTAATACTGGTAATCTATACACCTTCGCACCACAGGGGTTTGAATTTCTACCTGTAACAGAGGGCATGAAATAATAGATTGAATACCATAATTAAAACTTAAAAACTTAGTAGTAGAATCGATTAACTGGATTTGATTCTGATTGCATGCCGACCAAACAGGCGTTTCAGGAATTACAGAAAAATGATGCAATCCAAATTCTGATTTTGAATAAAATAATTGCTGCGGATTTTTATAAATAAATACCTGATTATTGAAACTATCAATTATAGTATAGTGCGAAAAAATGGGTTCCTGGGTTTCATAGGTACAGGACTTATTAATATCATAGTATGCATTGAAAAAACTTGGGATCGCAAGAAATGGATCACAAGAAGAAAATAATTTAACATTGAGTGTGTTTGTAGCGGCATCAATAATTTCAACCGGAGTTGGAGATTCCACCATTTTATAACAATGCTTTAAAGCTGGATTCGATTGCCATCTAAAACGGAATAACACTTGTCCGTCTGGAATGCTTAAACCAAATATAAACGGAACATCCCAGGTTACCGTTAAGGTACTGTTACTGGTATTGTAAAAAGTATTACTGCCAACTGAAAAATTTGGTATATTTATTTGATCCATGGAAATAAAACGGCCAAGATTATTTTCTTCTTTTAATGAAAACTGCATAGCCGATATGTTCTGAAATTGCGTACAACGCAATTCAATAATATTGGTATCTCCTACCCATCCCTGATCTACCAGGTACATGGTAACTGCATTTTGTGCTTGGACGGATGATACAAAACCTAAGACCCAAAAGAGGGTTACAAAGGCTAGCATTCCGTTTCTGATAAATCTATTCATGGCTCTGGCCTTAATTTTACAATACAAATGTATTTCGCTAATAACCGCTTGGGAAATAAAAAATTTGTAATTTGTAGCTTGTAATTTGTAATAAATAATTTTATATATGTGACTATCAACATATTATAATTTTATATTGTAGTATATATTATGAAAAATCCTCAATTCATTGATCTTTATTTAACACTAATCCCTCGTCAAAAACAAGGTTTTAAGAAATATTTAGCATCTCCTTTATTTAATACCAAGCCTAAACTACTAAAAAGCCTTGAAAAAATAGATGAAATGATCGATGAGGATATAGAAGAATTGAAAAATAACTTGTTTCAATTTCTCTATCCAAAACTAACTTTTGAAGATGTTAAACTGCGCTTGCTATTCTCTGAGCTCTTAAAACATTTGAAAAACTATATTTATGTTGAAGAAAAACAAAACTCAGAATTAGAACGCGAACTCTCCTTTATTCGGTTTCTGCGCAAAGCAAAACATATTAATCTTTTTGAAAATCAAGCAACTGCTTTCAGACAACAAATCCTAAATAAAAAGGAATGGAATCCCGACCTATTCGAATTGAGGTATCAGGTAGATATGGAGCTCTTGTCTTATGAATCTTTTAAAAATCGTTTTAGTTATTTTGATTTTGCCGAAAGCTCTGAAATTCTTGAAATTTCATCTATGCTTAAACGCTTACGAATCTATCTTGAACAACTTTCCCATGAATCCATTGGTGCCACCACTTTAGAATATCCATTAATTAACTCCTGGGTAGAATATGCCGAATCCAAGAATTGGTCAAAATATCCGGAAGTACAAATTTACCTGCTGGCTTTAAAAATGTATCAACATCCAGAAAAAGAAGAATATTTTGTGGAATACTTAAAGAGGATTCAGCAATATGAAGTTGATTTTGATTTCGAAAGGGGCCGGGAAATTTATCTTACTGCATTAAATTATTGTATCCGTAAGATCAACCAAAATAATACAAGTTTTTTTAAACAAACACTGGAACTATTTCAACATTGTGTAAAATCTGGTTGGTTGTTGGATTACGGGGTGATGAGCTCCTTAACTTATAAAAACATTATTGCCCTTTGTATTCGAATGGATGATTTAAAATTAGCAATAAAATTATTGGAAGAATACAAAAATCTTGTAAATCCAAAAGAGCGAAATACCATCTATAGCTTTAACCTTGCTAAAATTTACAAAGAACAAAAAGAATATTCAAAGGCTCTTTATTTATTAAATACCAGTGTATTTAAAGATCCACTCATCGAATTAAATGCACGGGTTGAAATGATTAAAATTTATTATGAAATCAAGGAGGATGAATTGATGCATAATCAAATTCAGGCTACCAGAAATTTAATTAAACGATCTAAAAAACTTGGATATCATCGGGAATATTATACCAACTTTTTAAATACTGCAAATCGACTATTTTCTACTCGCCAACTTACTAAAACAGAACAAGAAAAATGGCTCATCGACATCCGGGCTGATAACCGATTAATAGAAAAAACATGGTTGTATAATATGGTGGATCGAATAAAGAGCACCGGGAATTAAACTCTAAATTATTTTTTAATTAAAATCAATGTCTAAACGCCTTGATCTATTTGAAGGAAACCAAAAATTATAATAGAAAACAATTTAAAAAATTAATTGATTTCAAATCTATGCAATGAATATCCTGCTTAAAATAGTTTTAAAATTTGTTCAATTGTTTTACAATAACTCAGATTTGTTGCTTTGAATTAAAATTTAGAATTGGAATAAAAATAATTTTCACCTCTTATAAATAAAGAAAAAGGCATTCTTTTTCATTTCTATTTAGTATAAACGAATCGAGCAACTAAATTGCAAATAGGTATTATCCTATAAAAACACCCGCATTCATTCGAAACTAATAAAAAAAGACACCATCTTTGCTATATGATACAAATAGGCAAGTTTAATACATTGCGAATCGTTAAAAAAGTAGATTTTGGAATTTACTTAGATGGTGGTAGCTACGGTGAAATTCTCATGCCTAAGCGTTATGTTCCTATAGATGCTATGCCTAACGATGATATAGATGCTTTTATCTATTTTGATTCTGAAGATCGAATTATCGGAACTACCGAAATTCCTTTAGCCCAAGTTGGAGAATTTGCATTTATGAAATGTAACTCTGTAAATAATGTTGGTGCTTTTTTAGAATGGGGTGTAAATAAGGATTTGATGGTCCCTTTTCGCGAACAACGAAAAGATATGGAAGAAGGTCGTTGGTATGTAGTCTATGTACTGGTGGATCCTGAATCAGACCGGATATTTGCTTCGAATAAAATAGATAAGTATTTTAATACGAGCATACCCAATCTCGACATTAATGAACAAGTCAATTTACTTATTTACCATATTACAGAATTAGGTTATAAAGCAATAATCAATAATACCTATACTGGTATTTTGTATAAAGATGAAGTATTTACCAGGCTTGATGTTGGGATGAAATGTACTGGCTATATTAAAAAAATTCGCCCGGATGGAAAAATTGATTTAAGTCTGCAAAGTAGTGGACATCAAAAAATACCAGATATCGCACAAATGATCTTAGAAAAATTAACAAATAATAATGGATTTTTAGCACTCACCGATAAGAGTGAGGCAGATTTAATTTATGATCAATTAGGTATTAGTAAAAAAACATTTAAAAAAGCAATTGGCGATTTATATAAAAAACGGAGTATTCAATTGGAAGTAGATGGCATACGTTTAGTGGCTGGTAAAGGCAAATAAAAAGGAACGCATCTAAAAGAATCAGGGCCAAGAATAAAATGTTCTAAATAGTTTAACGTTTAGAATTAGATTCTAAAATTTCTGAATAATTAATTTTTACAAAGCCTGGCACATTTAAAACAATAAAGATTCCTTGGATTCAAGTTCCATCATTTAACTTTTCTAACTTCTTAAAAACCTGAATAAGTCCGTGCTCGATCTCCTGATAATCGGCAATAGTTTTTCCTATATAAATAAACATGAATAAAGCCTCATAGTTACTCATTTCAGGTAAATACAATTTCCAATGTAGTCTGTATGCCTCGCGAATACGCCGTTTCAATAAATTGCGATCATGTGCTTTTTTAAAAGCTCTCTTAGGAACGGAAACTGCAAATTTTGGAGCTGCTAATTGATCTCCTTCCAATTTAGTAAAATGATACTTTAATAGAAATGGATGGGCAAATAAAGATAGCTTGTTCTCAAAAAGGAGTTCAATTTGTTTTCTGGATTTAATCCGGAGCCTGGCTGGAAATTTATTATTAGGGCTCACATTTCAGCGAAAAATGGCCTATTTGCTTACGCCTTCATCTGAAACGCTCAAACGAAGTCTGCCTCTAGATCTTCTGCGAGCAAGAATTTTTCTTCCATTTTTGCTTTTCATACGGGATCTAAAGCCATGTTTGTTGGCTCTTTTTCTTCTGGAAGGTTGAAAGGTACGTTTCATAACAAGATGATTTTCAATGCCTTATTAAAAAGGACTGCAAAGATACATTTTATTTTATTTATTCAAAATCTTTTGCTTTTTAATTTTCAAAGGATTATCGACTATTCATAGAAATCAAGAACTCTTCATTAGTAGTAGTACCTACCATATGCTTTTTCACAAATTCTACGGCTTCCTCAGGTTTCATATCAGCCAAATGATTTCTCAATACAAACATTTTCTGGATGATTTGATCATCTAAAAGTAAGTCTTCCCTTCTGGTACTGGATTTCGTTAGATCAATGGATGGATATAAACGTTTATTGGATAAGGTTCTGTCGAGTTGTAATTCCATATTACCAGTACCTTTAAATTCTTCGAAGATAACCCCATCCATTTTGGAACCCGTATCAATTAAAGCAGTCGCTATAATAGTAAGGGATCCTCCATTTTCAATTTTCCGGGCAGCTCCAAAAAATTTCTTTGGTTTTTGTAAAGCATTTGCTTCCACCCCTCCTGATAATACTTTACCTGAAGATGGAGCTACTGTATTATATGCTCTGGCTAAACGGGTAATGGAATCCAACAGAATGACTACGTCATGTCCACATTCTACCATTCGCTTTGCTTTCTCTAAGACGATATTTGCAACGCGTACATGATTATCAGCTGGTTCATCAAAAGTCGAAGCAATCACTTCTGCATTCACGCTTCTCCTCATATCTGTAACCTCTTCTGGCCTTTCATCAATTAATAAAATCAATAAAAAACATTCCGGATGATTTGTAGAAATTGCATTGGCAATATCTTTTAATAAGAAGGTTTTTCCGGTTTTCGGTTGTGCAACAATCAATCCCCTCTGTCCTTTACCGATGGGTGTAAATAAATCGATCATTCGGTTTCCATAATCTCTACCTGCAGGACTCGTAGTCAATTTAAATTTCTCATTTGGAAACAATGGTGTCAAATAATCAAAAGGTACCCGATCCCGGATCATAGCAGGCTCTAATCCATTGATTCTTGAAACTTTTAATAAAGCAAAATATTTTTCTCCTTCTTTTGGTGGGCGAATTGGTCCGACAACGGTATCTCCGGTTTTTAATCCAAATAATTTTATTTGAGATGGCGACACATAAATATCATCAGGAGAAGAAAGATAATTGTAATCCGAACTTCTTAAAAAACCGTAACCATCCGGCATCATTTCTAAAACACCTGCACCTTCAATAACCCCTTCTAATTCAACAATAAATAAAGGTTCCGGACGTCTTGGTTGTTCGAAATTTTCTTCCACTTCTTGTCCTGGTGTTTCTGTTCTTTCCTCTTGATTTCCAGGTTCCCGATTTGGATTCGGGTTTGGATTTAGATTTTGGTTTGAATTCGGATTCTGATTTGGGTTTTGATTTGGATTATATCTTCTATTCGGGTTTGGATTTGGTCTAAAATCACCTCCACTTTGTCTGCGATCTCTTGGTTGAAACCTTTGACGTGTATCTTCTTGTGGCATTTCTGCAATTTTTTCTGAAGTTTCTGCAACCACTTCTGGTATTACTTCAGCTTCTGTGATTGGAGCTTCAGCCTCCATTTTTTCTATTTTTGAATCTTGAACCAGCTCTGCTTCTTCATTCTGATCTGCAGCTTTAACGACTCGTCTTCGGCGATGTCGCACGTTATTTTCATCTTCCAAAATATCATAAGCAGGTGTTTTATCTCCTACATTAGGCGCTCCTTCTTTGGTTTCATCAGCAGTTTCTGAGCTTTTATTTAGAGCTTGCTGATCTAAAATTTTATAGATTAAATCCTGTTTACTAAGTTTTTTAGGATTTACTACGCCATTCTTTTCAGCTAATTCCCTAAGTTCTGGAACCAGCATATCATTTAATTGCAAAATATCGTACATAAACTAAAATTGGACGGATGGAAAAAGGGTCAAAAATTAAAGATTTGAAATAAAAACGGGTTCTAATACGGTTCGATTTTCAGAGTTTCAGTCAATCTATATATCAAATTAGATCTGAATATTTATTTGAAATAGACTAACAGGAAAAACTCTGGAGATGCGATAGATTTGAAAACCATTCGGTTTTGCCATGCAAATATATGATATCTCAAATTGATTTTTCATCTTTTTTTTAAAAATTTCCAGTTCTTGATGTAACATTGCCCAACAGAAGATTTATAATATGGTAGAACTCAGGATTCTAAGAAATGAAACCGAAAGGGTTATTGAAGGTTACAAGAAACGAAATTTATCAAAAGATCTCATTTCCCTGGTTCCGGAAATAATTGCCTTAGATGACACCCGGAAAGCCACCCAAGGTCTTGTCGATGATAATTTAGCGAAATTAAACCAATTGGCTAAAGAGATTGGTGATTTGTTTAAATCAGGGCAAGTATCGGCTGCAGAAGCCTTAAAACAAGGCGTTGCAGATTTAAAGGAACAAAATAAGATACTGGAAGATCAGCTAGCTTTGGCTAAAGTCCAACTTGAAGAAAAACTGATTCAGCTTCCAAATATTCCATTTCATTTGGTACCTGAAGGAACATCCGCTGAAGACAATCTGGTTTATAAACCTTGGGTTCAAGCACTTCCTGAATTGCCAAAAGATGCACTGCCTCATTGGGAGTTGGCTAAAAAATACGATCTTTTTGATATGGAACTAGGCGTAAAAATTGCAGGTTCCGGATTCATATTATACAGGAATCAAGGTGCTAAATTGCAGCGCGCTTTAATTAATTTTTTCCTGGATGAAGCTTCCAAAGCTGGATATGAAGAAATTCAAGCACCCCTTTTAGTCAATGCCGATTCTGCTCGGGCAACTGGCCAATTGCCAGATAAAGAAGGGCAGATGTATTTTGCTGAAAAAGATAATCTATACCTAATTCCAACAGCGGAAGTACCGGTTACTAATATTTATAGAGATATCCTTTTAAAATCCCAGGATTTCTCTTTTAAACTTTGTGCATATACCCCTTGCTTTAGGCGGGAAGCGGGTTCGTATGGTGCACATGTGAAAGGCTTAAACCGAGTACATCAGTTTGACAAAGTTGAATTAGTTAGAATTGAGCATCCCGACAATTCGTATGCCGTGCTCGATGAAATGATCCAACACGTTGAAAGCTTGCTCCTGAAATTAGAACTCCCTTATAGAATCCTCCGATTATGTGGTGGTGACATGGGCTTTACAGCAGCGATGACCTATGATTTTGAAGTGTATTCCGCCGCACAACAACGATGGTTGGAAGTCAGTTCGGTTTCTAATTTTGAAAGTTTCCAGGCAAACCGTTTAAAACTTCGTTTTAAAAATGAAAAAGGGGATTCTGCATTTACGCACACTTTAAATGGAAGTGCACTTGCCTTAGCGCGTATTGTAGCCGCTTTACTTGAAAACCATCAAACTCCGGAAGGTATCCGCATTCCGGAAGCACTCAGACCTTATACTGGTTTTGAATTCATCAAGGAAACTCGTTTTTTCCAATCCAGAAGTCTTTAAATAGTTGAATCCCTGTTTTTTTCAAATTAAACTTTACTATTTTTTAAGAAAATTTTAATTCCTATTTTTGAATCTCTTTTCCATTTTTACTGTTAGTCTTATTTACAAAAACTATTACTATGATATTTAATGCAGATTACATGATTTACTATATACTCACGATTGTTTTATCGCTGATTGGGATGTTTGTTTCAAACCGTTTACAGTCTAAGTTTAAAACCTATTCTTTGATGGGTCTTCGCTCTAATAAATCGGGTAAGGAAATAGCAGAAGAAATGTTAAATTATTACGGTATCCATGAAGTCAAGGTATTGGAATCCAATGGTTTTTTAAGTGATCATTATAATCCTTTAGACAAAACGGTAAACCTAAGTCACGATGTTTATCATGGAAGAAGTGTTGCTTCTGCAGCGGTTGCTGCTCATGAATGCGGACATGCTGTTCAACATGATACTGCCTACGCTATGTTACAATTAAGGTCCCGATTGGTGCCCGTCGTAAAGGTTGCTTCCATGGCTCAGCAGTTTTTATTGATTGCTGCATTTATGTTAGCAAATACCTTTCCTTCTTTATTATTGATCACGATTATCGTTTTTGCAGTCACCACTTTATTTAGTTTTATCACATTACCTGTCGAATTTGATGCTTCTAAACGTGCATTAGTCTGGATTAATGAACGGGGAATTGTTTCTGGTGCTGAATATGATGGGGCAAAAGATGCACTTACCTGGGCAGGACTCACTTATGTATCTGCAGCTTTATCTTCATTAGTTATGCTGATTTATTTAGTTTTGCGCTACGTAGGGATCAACAGGGACTAATTTAGCGTAAACTGTATTATATATAACTATTAATAAGGCTTTTATGTCGGCAGAACTAGAATTACAATTTAAAAAAGCAAAAGAAGATTTTGACCGAGCGATCGATCATTTACATAAAGAATTATCAAAAGTCAGAACTGGAAAGGCATCTACTTCTGTTTTAGATGGAATTTTGGTTAATTATTATGGCTCCCCGGTACCCATTACTCAAGTTGCAAATCTCAGTTTGTCTGATTCCCGTACCATTGCAATTCAACCTTGGGAAAAGAAAATTATTGGAGACATTGAACAAGCAATCTTTGCATCCAATTTAGGACTTACTCCACAAAACGACGGAGAATTAATACGCATCTCCATTCCACCTTTAACAGAAGAACGAAGAAAAGAATATGTCAAACAAATCAAACATTATGGTGAAGAAGCCAAAGTAAGTGTGCGAGCAACCCGACATAAAATACTTGACACTATTAAAAAGGAACAAAAAAACGGACTTGCTGAAGATATTGCAAAACGTAAAGAACAAGAAATTCAAAATTCTGTCAACGATTATAGTTCCAAAATTGATAAAATTGTGGAACTAAAAGATAAAGAAATAATGACGGTTTAAAAATTCTCGTTATTGCCGTTGTGAAGTATAATTATAGATCATTCTTGTTTTTGAATTTCACTAATCTTTGTATATAATAAAGTATATGATTTAAGAAAAGCATCAGTTAGTGCTCCTTCCATTCTTTTTCTTGCATTTTTCTTCCCATTAAATAAATTACCAATTTTGTTAGTAAATGATCCGGTAATTTTCTCTCTAAAAAGTATTTTTGAATCTTTGTTGGACGCCAACTTCCAGGTCAACTCTAGATTTGTTGTAACATCGCTATAGGCAGTACTTATTTTTCCTGTCGTTGTGCCCTCCATACCGAAACTTAATGTATAAGAGGAAGCATTACTAGAGTCGCTTTGTATAGCTTCAAATTTTGCTTCTAAGAAAAGTGACCTGCACAGAATCCGAATCTGTTCTTTTGTTACATTATAATAATCAAAGTCCCAATTTGTTTCTTCAAGATGATCTTTTGCATCTATTGAAAACGTTTCAATTGGAATAAAAACAACTGCGGATAATTTATCCTGAACTGGAAAATTTATTTGTGCTTTATCCAGGATAACGGCCGACTGTGAATTTATAAAACCAGATGTTAATAGTAAAAAGAATGCAGATACGATTGATTTTTTCATAATTGTTTTTTTTAATTGACTATTGTAAATTGTGAATGTTTATTGCTCCTTACTCATTAATTCTTTTACATTGAGAATTGAAATTAATTTTTCATAAAATATATTTTTGTTTTGAATGGCATCCTTGTCGTCCATTAAGACTAAAAAGTTATCACAAATCGTTATTTGAGCTTTTAGATATTTTTTAATACTTTTTAAATCATAAGAATGAATAACTGGGCACTCAATTTCAGAGAATATATCACCATAAGTTAAAGCCAAACCTATCAAACCACCTCCGGCAAATGTCAAAGCCACGGTAAGAATATTGAGTAAATCGCTACTCACAATTTTATTATTCACTTTGGTTAAGCTATCCTGATATTTCTTTTTCGCAATCAAAATCAAATTCTTGGCGATATCAAATTCACTTTTCACAAATGAGTTCGTATCTTTTTCTATTTTAAAAAGAATTTGTGATAAGGCTGAGGCAAATGAATGCTCGCAAGTTGATTTGATAATCACTGGCAATTCTCCTTGATTAAATAATTCTACAGCAAGCGGCAACTTCCTGTAATAGCATGCATAATGTAATGGGTTGGCTCCGATCTGGTCGTATTCATGTAAATTAGGTTTGACTGAATCTATGAATTGGACTAAATTAATATTGCCCCCAAGTACAATATCTTCCATTTCTATTTCACCCTTTTTGGAATAACTGGACACTTCGAATCTAGCACCCATAGCTGCTAAATGGAGCAAATTCTTGCCATCCTTCATTTTTACTTCTAATAATGCTCCTTTTGATAAAAGATTGGGAATGACTTGAACCTGGCCATTCATACAAGCAAGTTGCAATGAAGTGAGTTCTGAAAAATAACCTGAAGATGGCTTTGTTTTACAATCAATGTTTGTGGTGTTGGACGACAATATGCTAAAAGTATTTAATTTCCCATTCATTGCTGCAAGATGTAAAGCCCCAAACCCCTCTTTATTGGCATCACATGGATCCAATTTATTTTCTAGCAAATTAGATACAATCCTAATAAATCCGTATTTTGAAGCTAACAGAAATAACTCTTCAGAATCTTCAATTCCCACACCTTTATCCAAAAATTGATTTACAAGAATACTATCATCATTAAATACTGCATAGTAGAGTGGACTTTTTCCAATTTTATCAAACACGTTTATCCTGGCACCTTTTTCTAAGAGCATATTTACTATTTCATGAAATTGCTGTTTATATTCAATAAAACTTTGACCTTCAGAATTCTTATTTTTCTTTTCCGATTTTAAATATGATTCCAAACCAGCTTGAGTGGTAGCATAAAAAATCGGGGTCCAATTATTATAAGGATCAGGAACATTTATATATTTATTTTCATTTAATAATTGCCTGACTTGGTCGTAGTTGTTTTTTTTGAATGCCTCAATTAATGGATTATCCTGTGAATTTCCATGTGGAATAGTGAAAATTAAATACAATAAAAAATAACTAAGAAATTTAAACTGAGGCATAAGTTAATTATATTATTATTAATATTCAACTTTTTAGAAAGAACGAATAGCTCGTACTTTTCCAAATCCGTCTTTTAGATTAATATGATTCTTACCTAAATCAAAGTCAAATCCCCAAGCATAGTACTCATTGTTTTCTGTTGAACTCCAATAGTATCCAAAAGGGTCAAAATTTCCTATTTTAAGCTTATTGGAGTTTAGCGTGGTTAATTCATAATAACTTGGTAAATACCAGTCGTCGTAACCATTCAAAACTAAATCTAAACACAACTTAGCTGCATAGGTGCCTTCACCTTGAAGATTTACAATAGTATTTGTATTTGCACTTCCAGTGCCTATTTTCGATGATGTTGTACCAATATGGTTGTATATATGTTTATCATACCATTGAATGTCACTACTGTGATCGTTTGGAGCTGCAATTAATCCATGTTGTGTATTATGGATATAATTAGAATCTCCTGGTTGTAAAATATAGGCGATTTTGCCACCTTGATAACTTTGGCCAATAATTAATGAAGAGGATATGTCATCTTTTTTACAACTATTGATTAGCGTTAATGTAAAACACATCAATGGCAATATGTACAACAAATTTTTGTTTTTCATTTGATAATAATTTTATTTAAGGACTCAATTTTTTTTATGGTCATTGCTCCATTCATGGAAAAATACATTTAAAGTATACTTGAAATTTTGTAATAAAATATTTTATCCAATTAGCATTTTATTAATATTATTTTTCAAAAAAAATCAGCCCCTACAGTAATTGTTGTCGTCTCTCCTTCTTTTGCATCCACAAATATGTCTTTGGATTTAGTACCATCGAGTGTGGAAATTTCAACCGCACGGTTTTTTACAGGGACGCCATAAATTTCACAAACACCACTTCTAAGCTGCGCGCCTATTGATAAATTGAAATCACCAAAATAGACTTGAACAGTTTCTGATCGATTATTAATTACTTTAATAAAGGCCGGGCCATTGGGGTTGAATACTGTTTCGCAGTTTGAATTTGAGTCATTGTCTTTACTGCATCCAGTAATTATCAAAAGAAAAAAGATAAAGATTGAAATTTTCATTTTATTAATATTTATTAGATATAGATAAGGTTGTGCATTTGATGAATGATCTGGTTAATTTCTAAAATTCATTTCACAATTGAAACTTTCATTGCTCCAACTTTGTCGCCGTCTGAAATACGAATCATATAAACTCCATTTGATTGATTGCTCAAATCCAAAGTTTTCAATTCGTTATTTATAATAAAGCTAGTAATCATCTTTCCATATGCATCAAAGACAGTTAAATGCAATTCTTTTTTGTTGTTTTCTTTGCGCAATATTTGAAACAAGCCATTACTAGGATTAGGAGATATCGATAAACTCCATTCTGTTTTAGGATTAACAGTACCGACAACTATATTT
Organism: Saprospiraceae bacterium; assembly: GCA_016717265.1. NCBI lineage: Bacteria > Pseudomonadati > Bacteroidota > Saprospiria > Saprospirales > Saprospiraceae > Saprospiraceae bacterium. Next base: position 931,045 of record JADKFX010000001.1, on the reverse strand, counting down.
AAAGTTATAGAGTCATTGCAATTAAACTTATCAGAAACTGAAATCGTGTATATACCGGGATTCAATTTTGTAAAAACACCAGTGGTATCTGTCTGACCACCTGGAAAAAGGGTGTAGGTATATGGACGGGCACCTCCTGATGCTGATGCTATAATGCCATCATTTATAGGTATTGCCTGAAGGACTATTTCTTCTATGCTTACATCAACTGTGTCGTTTCGATGACAGCCATTCGTATCGGTTACTGTTACAAAATAATTTCCTTGATTTGAATTATCCACATTAGTTATACTTGGATTTTGAATTATAGATGTGAATAAATTTGGCCCGATCCATGAAAATGAATTTGCCGAAGTATTTGTTTCAACATTCAACAGTAGCGTTTCTCCCTTACAAATTACTCCAGTTGCCGGGGATGTAATATTCGCGGAAGGCTTGGTATTTATTTGAACAGAAATGGTATCTGTACTTGAGCAATGTGTGGAGTCATCAGTAACAGTAACCAAATATTCCCATCGTCCCGATTTCGATGTGTCGGGCACTAAAATTAACGGAGATTGTATGGAACTTAAATATTCATTAGGTCCATTCCAAATATAAATCGGAATTGTTGCATTGGTATTGACATTAAGCTTGATACTATCACCAGCACAAACCATTGCTTTGACTGGATCAACACTTGGTATAATTGTTGGACGATTATTTATTACAATAGAAACACTATCTGAGCTCGAACAATTAGTTGGATCATCTACAATTACGGTATATGTACCAGATTGCCCAGGCATCGCATTATTAATATTTATTGTTTTTTTATTGGATTTAAAATTCTTTGGTCCAGTCCAGGAATAAGTGGCATTAGGGATCGTAGTTGGGATCATTGCTGTCAAAGTGATATTTTCGCCTGTGCAAAAAGAACTTTTATTCAAATTGGATTCAATGTTTACGCTGGTGCAACCTCCAATAATAGAAGCTACAGTCAAAGTTACATTCCCGGTTGTATGCGAATTATAGTCAAACACAAATACTGAGTAGCATTCATATGTACTTGTTGTATTAAAAGAAAGAGTAGCATTCGTGTGAATTCCTACATCCGAAGCTACAATTTTACCTAGATGGTCTCTTACTATAATGCACGCCGAAACAGGAGAACCTGTGGCATTAATAGCGATTAGTGAATTTGGCATGGCGCCAAAATTCCAAACTAGCATTTCTGGATGGCAGTCAAATTTTGAGACTACGGGAATTCCACATTTTATATTAATTGCACCAACAGGCATACTAGTTCTTTCAACATAAATTTTAAATTCTCCAGTAAAGAAATGAACATTATCCTCTACAGTGATTGTATATGTCCCTTTAGAAGTTGCAAAATATACAATTTCTTTGTTTTGTGAATTAGTAGCACATCCTCTCGTGTCTGGGATGATATTTCCTGGAAAATACATTTTGACACATGGAGATATAGATGAAATTTGCAGGCTGGAAACTCTAACAATTATACTATCTCCTATCTCCACATTCGGTAAAGTATATACTATTATTTGAGAAGGGGAAGTGATTTTTCCAGTCAAGCAATCAGAATAATTGATCGGGATTGATTGTGTAATAGCAGGTCCAATAAGAAAAAAAGAGTATAACAGAATTAGGTAAAGTTTATTTTTCATTTTTTAAAGGTTTAAAGTAGAGAATAGCAATGTTTTAATTAAATTTTTCAAAATAACTAATAAGGCAAATATCTTGAAAATAATCAAAAGGTTTTTGGTAATTCCTTTAAAATCAAATGTAATCAAATTGGCTGAGGATTGAAAATTATTTGTCAATACTCAATATAAATTGAAATTGAAGGATAGCTTACATGAGTAGTCTTCAGTCCAGATGCAAGCTATACAATCATTTGATTTAAAGCTTCTAAAATCCATTATTACATTTTAGCAATGACTTCATTGTATTTCACCACAGCTTTCTTTTTCTTCGAGAACCCAGGTAAAGAAACAACCACGCCTGTTAGCAGGATAGCTGAACCTCCCAATGCATAACTTCCAACAGAATCACCTCCAGATAAAAGCCCAACGCCCATTACTAAAAGGCCAAGACTTTCAATAATAGTTCCTAATGTTTGGGTATTTTTTCCTTTCCTGAATAAGTCATTGATCTCTTTGTTATTTGCTTTCATTAAAGCAAATTCGAGAGGTTTGCCGGGTTTCAAACGGATTCCTTCTTGGTAAAATTTGTTCTTTTTAATTTCAATAGGTTTGAGCAACTGCGTTTGTGCTACTAAGGAATCCAATGTATGGATTGAAAATAGAATACTGAGCGTAAGAAATAAGTTTTTCATTTTTTTTAATTTTGAATGGATTAGAAAATAATTTTTTAATGTTTGAAAGATTTTGATGTATTCGACTTCTTAAGGTTAATATTCATATGATAATTTTTCTAAAAGAATGTACCCATTGAAAAAACAAGACCTCTGTTATAGATCGCAGAATTCGGGTCACCACTGTGATCAATATTTGATAAGCCTAAATTGTATTTCGCTTGAATAAAGAATTTATTCGAGAATTGAATTCCTGTGCCTATAAGCAAACCGGCATCAAATCGATTCATCATGTTCTCCTCGAAATCCAAATCCTGAGTAGCGCTCGCAGTCTGCGTTCCTGCTGCCGCAGTTGCTTTCATTTTGGCACTAATACCTATTGCGGCATACCCTCCTCCTAGGAATTGTAAATCCATTTTATGCAATGGAATAGATGCTTTTAGCAACATCGGTATTTCAATATAATTTATAGTTATGGAGACATTGCTATTTACAAGAGTTCTAGATATGTATTCAGTTGAATTTACTTCAGCTCCTTTTTGGATCCATGTAAATTCAGTTTGAAAAGCTAGTGTTTTTGATAAAGCATGCTCAAAGGGAATTGAAATAGCCCAGCCGCCTGTTGATGTCCAGTTACCGAGTTCTTGATACGCGCCAGTATGAGGTATATTCCAATGCATACTCGTATAACCAACTGCGATACCCACATTGCTTTGTGATTTCAATTCAGGTGTTATCAGACAACTTGTGAAAAGAATTGTGTAAAGGATTAAGTTTTTCATGTTTTAAAATTTTAATGGTTAAGAAAAAAATTTCAGTTTGAATAATTTCATTTAATTTTTAAAAGATTAGAATGAGAATTTTCTATACCTGATACTTAATTATCGGAGATAAGTAAAAAAGGTAAACCTGCTTTTATTAAAATAAAAAAGCATCCTGAGTTTCCCCGGGAAAAGACACTTAGAAAGAAATTAACCAAAGTGTAAATGACTAGACCTTAGGAATAATCATCAGATGGTGGTCCCTAAATTAATTGTAGTGATGATGAAGACTAAATTCAACTATTCCACTAGCACCCATCCCGCCCAGTTTAATGGCTTGGAGGGATATTTTATTCTCATATCCAATTGAGTGTTTCTAAAAGCATCTGGCAGAAGTAGTTTTTCGGAAAGCCATTTTTGATAAAATAAGGTCATAAATTCTTGGGTAGCTTGGTCGGGTACTGACCATAGTGACATCATGAGGTATCTCACCCCGGCTATTTTGAAAGCACGCTGCAGTCCATATACTCCTTCGTTTGACTCTATCTCACCAAGCCCGGTTTCGCAGGCAGATAAAACAACAAGTTCTGTCCCACGTAAATTGCTCTGGCTTATTTCATAGGCTGTGAGTATGCCATCTTCCATCCTTGAATTATTTGGGATCACTGATTTCCAGGCTTGATTACCTCCAGCCATAATCAATCCAGAACGAATCATTGGATGATCACTCATTTTGAAAACAGGTTGATCATTTTCTGCGAGGCGCCCGTCATTTTTATTTATTTGATCAGGAAAGAAAAAACCGTGTGTAGCCAGATGCAAAATTCTTGGCGGTTTAGAATTTAATCCGATAAGTTTGAAAGCTTCTTCAGTTGCTTCGAATCCAGAAAAAGTGTTTACACTTAAGCCTTGTTTTCGGATGAGCGCTTGAATGTTATTTATTTCTTCTGCAGTCCCCTGGAGATAATTGAATCCTTTAAACTGCAATGTTGAATCAGCGAATCTAAATTGCAATTCTGACGATCCCCTGGTAGCAAAAGCGACAACTGTATCCAGCTTAGCATTTGCATTAGAGATTGCGGTGCTGTCCATTTCATACTGAATTCCACCGAATAGGTATGCAGTTGATTGAGTACTATCCGCATAGATGGAGTCCCGACCGATCAATTGACGGGTACTACCAAGTTGTACTAGCTTATATTTTTGGGATAAAATACTATCGCCATTAAAACCAAAAGCTCCTAAATTAATCTTATACAATAGTCCTGCAGGGGAGAATATTAAAGTTTTTACTCCAATTAAATAAGGTTCCAACGGTTGGATTATAAGATTGTAAAGTGAAGAAGTTTTCGAATTTGGAAAAGTTCTAGATAAGCATTCGTTAATATCAAGACCTTTACAATCTAGTAATTGAGTTAGTTTTCTTTCTTCAAAGAGGGGGACGAAATAGGGATGGACATAATCTGGGCGAAGGATGAGAGCTGCATAATATATGCTGTCGGTTGTTTTAGGAAAAGTCTTTTCGAACCGAATAAATTCAATAGTTGACTGATCGTCCTTAAGTTTGTTTTGAATCTCTTGCCATCTTGGAGACTTATTCACTTCTCCAAGATCCACGAGTTCTCGGGCAAGTAGTTTTTCAAGGTCATTTGTTTCCTGTTCTAAATTTGCTAAGGAATTAGAATCTCTAGAAGTAATAGGTTTAACATATTCATTATAAAGCCTATGATGACAAAAAGTGATTCGATCTAATATCTTAGCCGTTGAAGGATTTAATTGAGCTCTGTTTCTATTAAAAATGTATTTTTGAAGATCTAAACCTTTATAAAAAAGTATGTTATCAAGAATGATTGGTGAAAGTTGCTCAATATTTTTTGATCTAAAAAGAGCATATGATAGTTGATTATCAAGTTCATTTATAAAAAATTGTTTGAAATTATACAGTTCTTTTTCTGAAAGAAATCGAACTGCATGGGTGAAAAGCCAATTGATTTCTGTTGAAGCATAAAGTGAGAATGAATCTGATTTTTGAAAATTTTCAGAATATTGATATAAGGCACTCAAATTAATTAAGCTTATTATATAACTATAATGATGCGTTCCTAGCATCTCTTTTTTAATATTTTTACTTTGTAAAAAGAATTGTTCTGCTTCTTTAAATTTACCCAGTCGTAAATATAATGTTCCTAAATTGCCAAGAGTAGATGCATAGTCAAGATGATTAATTCCCAAAACTTTCTTTTCTATGCTCAACGCTTTAATATAATTGCTTTTTGCACGTCTATAATCCTTTAATTCTAGAAAAGTATTTGCTAACGTTTTCAAACTTTTTGCATATTCTAGACTTAATTTACCAAAAATTTTGGCCCTAATGTTTATGCTTTTTTCAAGAAATAATTTTGATTGCTTTAATCGATTTGTCTTTAAATATAAAATACCTAAATTATTTAAGCAATCTGCATATTTAGAGCTCATAGCGCCAAAGACTTTAAAGTAAATCTCCTTGACTTCATTATAAATTGGTTCTGCGCTTTCATGTAATAACATATTTGAATATAAGACACTTAAATTCATAAGTGCCCCAGCATAATTTGGATGTTGACTTCCAAATTGTTTTTTTTGGAAATTAATAATTCTAATAATCAGTTTTTCTGCTTCATAAAAATTACCCTGGTCAGTGTATGTATTTGCCAAAGTCTTTAGAGATCTATAAAATTCGGGGTGATTATTTCCGTATAAATCAAAACGAATTGAAGAGTCTTGAATACAAATTTTTTCAACTTCAGAATATAATCCCATGTGGGAATACAAATTTTCTAAATTACCTAAGAAAGATACATATTCTTTGTTTTTCATTTTTAATGAATCTGCCAAAATTGATAGTCCTTCTAAATAATAAGCTTCTGCTTTATTATAGTCTCCAGTTGCATCATACAACGCGCCAAGATTCTTAAGTGATCCAATGTAATCTAAATTTTTTTTACCTAAAAGATCTTGCCTAATTATCTTTGACCCTATCAAATTAACTTCAGCTTTTTCGAATTTCCTTAAATCAAGATAAAGTACACCGAGATTATTTAGATACATTGCATAAAATGCATTTTGTTTACCAGATATCCGCTCTTGAATTTCCAAATTTTCAATAAATAATGGTTCAACCTCATTTAATTGACCTAAACGATAATGGCAGACTGCAACCAAATTTAGTAAGGGACTATATTTAGGATGAAATTTTCCCAATTTTTGTGCAGTCTCATTGGCAGCATTTTTTGCAATTGGTAAAGCTTCCAATGCCTTTCCATTTTTTTGAAGTTCGTCAGCCAAATCATACAAACTGTCTAAGTCATTAATAAGAAGTGCTGTATCTATTTTCTGACCATTTATGTTAAGTGATATTCCAATAATTAAAGTGACTAATATAACCCATATTTTCATACTAAAGAAATTGTTTTGGAGGTTTCTTAACAAAAATAAAAAGATAATTTGGTTGCAGCAAATTTTAAGTTTAAAATTGCCGAACTCATTTAAATGAATGGAAATTAATTGCTGCATTAACCTAAATACAAGATTAGATTTTTTAAAATCATGATAAAAAATATTTTTCTCGTAAAATAACTTGGATTATTTGAACTCTATTTTTTTTACATCTAAAGTCAAAAATAGTAATCCATGCAAAAAAATTTATAATTACAAAACGCAAAGTACAAATTATAAGAAAAAGATGAATTTTTTTTCTACAAAGTGCGAATTTGTAAAAAGTATATATCATTTCATTCTACACGAATCACCAATGTCTCCATTCAATCTCGTCACATATCCATATCGCACCATTTCACAAAAATCTTCATAACCAATTCTGGCAAAACCATCATCACCCCAATCTTCTCCAAAGGAATTGAGAATTTCGATTGTTTTAGTTTCATCATCATAGCCTACAACCAATGCAGCATGATTGGCATTGACGGGCAATGTGCCTGGTTTATAAACTTTGCCTTTAAAGGTTTTGAAATCTTCGGGACAACGCAAACCAACAATTATAGGTTTGGATTTAAAGATATAGGCTTTAAGTATTTTCAACACTAAAACATACCTTTCATCATTATTTTGTAATTCATATGGCAAGAAAAAAATGCGTTCTCCTTTCCAAAAATTAAACTTGCTTGCAGTATTGCGAACGGATCGATCGGGTTGCTTGGAAGCTGAATACCGGTCGTTTTGAAAGTTTCGTTCAGGACAAATACCTTGTTTTTCTAAAGTATCGAGTGCTCGTGCTAAAGATATGCCACAAAGCTTTCCTCCCGAAATTTGATTATAGAGATACGCTGCAGAAAAAGGAGGCTGCGTTTTTTTACAACTGCAGTTTACATTACAGTATAAATTCATTCGAATGGTAACAGCAGAAGCAATGGCATAACCTACACAAGCTGGAACAAAGCCCTGATCAAAAACCTGGACTGAAATTTTATTGCGATAATTAACAACAGATGGTAAATGAGCTTCTCCATCTCTATTTAAATCAGACGTATCTATTTGTCCAAATGAAATGTAATTCGTATCACTTTCTTCAAGGCCAAATGACATCGTTATTTCCTGTGATAATAACACATCAATTTGAAGTATTAATAATATTAAAAACAGGAATTTGACTTTTCTCATTTGAATCAAAATAATTTCTTGTCAGTAAATTTATTGATGATTTAACATTTGCAAGGCTCCACTATCGATCAAGAGATATTCTTCATTAGAAATTTTTAAAAATCGATCGTTGCCTTGCCCAATTAGCATGGGTGGTAACGGAAATTCAATTCCTGCAGGTAAATAAAGATTGAGTAATTCATTCTGGTAAAGGAAATGGATTTGCTTCAAGGAGTTGTCACGAAAGATGTTAACTTGAATACTTTCCCCTATGGCCTTTCCATCATTATTTACAAATTGGACAAGCTTGGAAAAAAGTGGGCTATCTCCAGTCATACTTAAACTGTCATCTTGATTTGTGGGAGTCTGAGTTGCTAAAATAGGAGTTGATTTTGCTGGCGTTGTTTTATCTGTTTCAGCAATTTGAGATTTCCCAAAATACCAATAACCGAACCACAAAAGTCCGGCAATCATAAACAATCCAACAACCATCCACCAATTAAACCTGGGTTTTTGAAATCCATTACTACTATGATATGCATTTCGGACTGCTTCAGCTCTTTGACGAATATCATTCTTTGCAGCGTGTTTGATGCCTTTCGAAATGACAATAGTTTTCTCTACTTCTTTTCGAAGGGTTTCATTTAACTCCATTCTGGCTTCGAAATCTCGCCTTTCTTCTAAAGTCATTTTGTCATGCAAATAAGATTCGATTTCTTGAATATCAATATTTTCTTTCATGCTTATTTTAATTGTCAAATATTAAAAACATACTCTTTTAATTTTTTTTCACACTTGTTTTTCATTACTTTTGATACGGCTTCACTGGAGTCACCAAGATCCCTTGCTATATCCTTATGGCTTTGTTGCATATAATAAAAGCGAACCAATCGATCCTTACAACTTTCAGAGAGTTTATTAAGACATTTCTCTACTTTTTGATTTTGTTTTATTTCTTCCTGACTTTCTGCCTCTGCTATTAAAGGATCTGTCCATTCGATGTCAGAAGGAATACCTCCAGGGAAATTTTCATCTATAGAAATTATTCCACCGGAAGGAATGTCTGATTTCCGTTTCCGGCAAATATCAAAGAATTTATTTTTTGCAATACGCATAAAAAATGGTTCTAATTTACCTTCATGACTATATTTTCCTTCTCTAAAACATCGAACAAAACTGAACAAGGCTTCCGTCAGTGAATCCTGTGCATCAATTTCTGAACCCTTATTTTGCAAAACCCAACTTTTGACTCTCTCATAAAAAAGGGTATACAAACAAGTCATTGACTGTTGTTCCATATTCGGACTTTTGTCTTCAAGCCATTGAATGATGTTTTCTTCAGTACACTTCTTTAATGTATTAGTCATATATCGCAATGTGAGGTAAAAGGTAAACTAGAATAAATTCAAGCTTGTTTATATAAAGGTAATTATTATTAAATAATGGAAACTTGTTACATTGCACATTGAGATTTATCATTATTAAACTTAAATTGGTAATTTTGAACATGAAAAGTTTCAAAGCCATTAATCTTGTTCGCTTAATCAGCTCATTAGGACTAACTTTCTTTTTATTACTATTAGCTTTTTTCCAACCCATTAAATTACATAGTCAAGACTGGGAGTGGCAAGCAGGTGGATACTTTTGGGATGTACATTTCACAGATGGTCAAAATGGTTGGGCGGTTGGTTATGGAGGTTCCATAATTCATACAACAAATGGAGGCGGATCTTGGATAGTACAAAATTCTGCGACTGGTTATGATCTTAGAGGGGTACATTTTATTAATAACCAGATTGGATGGGCTGTAGGTCAATATGGAGATATTATTAATACTGAAGACAGTGGGAACGAATGGAAATTTCAGTCTAAAATTTCTAATTTAGAAATTAGGGATGTCCAATTTACAGACGGTAAGAAGGGCTGGATTGTTGGCTACAATAAATGGGATAATTTGGGCCAAATCTTCAATACGATTGATGGTGGTAAAACCTGGTTATTACAATGGTCACAATCCAATTGGGGCATAACCGACCTGGATTTCCTTGATAATCAAAATGGTTGGGCTGTTGGAGGAAACGGAACACTCCTTCATACTTCAAATGGAGGTCAAAATTGGACATTGCAAGCAATAGGAACAACAACGTACTTGTGGAGTGTAAATTTTACGGACGCCAAACACGGGTGGATCGTTGAAGAAAATGGTCTTGTTTTTTATACTTTAGATGGAGGTCAAAATTGGCTTAAAGTTTCAGCTCAAGGAAACTTGAGACATGTTTTTTTTAGAGACAATCAAAATGGTTGGGCTGTTGGAAATTCAGGAAAAATAATCCATACAATGAATGGTGGAAAGACCTGGGATACACAAATTTCAAACACCAGTATGGGATTGCATGATGTGCAATTTGTCGACAATCTAAAAGGTTGGGTGGTAGGTAATGGAGGCACTATTCTTACCACAATTGATGGTGGTAAAAAATGGACGGCTCAGACATCTGCAGGGGAAATGGATTTAGAAGATATTACTTTTGTTGACATCCTAAATGGTTGGGCTGTTGGAGAAAATTCTACTATTTTACATACTGCTGATGGTGGAAAAAATTGGATCAGACAAGCAAATAATGAATCATCAAATTTGTTGGCAGTGCATTTTATTAATTTACAAAAAGGGTGGGCTGTTGGTAAAAGCGGATCGGTCTTACATACCGTAGATGGTGGACAGAAATGGACCAAACAAGTATCCGGAACAGGATGGGATCTTATGGATGTATTTTTTACAGATAGTCTCAATGGGTGGATAGCAGGTGGAAGTTCGGGGTTGTTTTTGAGAACAAAAGACGGTGGCAAAACATGGTTAACAGAGTCTATCGGCTCAGGATATGATCTAAACAGTATTTATTTCCCTAATAGCCAAATTGGCTGGGTAGCTGATGGACGTTCTGGAAAATTACTACATACTACAAACGGTGGGCAAACGTGGACTATACAAATTGCGTCAACAAATGCATACTTATACGATGTGTTCTTTTCTGACGAACTTAATGGATGGGCCTTCGATTTAAGTCACACTAAATTTTTACATACTACAGACGGCGGCATGTCTTGGAATCAACAAAATGCACCCTATTCTGGTATAGGAAATGATTTTTATTTTATTGACAGTCTAAATGGTTGGGCTGTTAGCACCAGTTCAACTATAAGTAAAACTCAAAATGGAGGTCAAACTTGGACTACCCAAAAATTTATTGGAAATGGCGGGAGTGGTTATGGCTTAAAAGGATTACATTTTAATAGCCAAAAAAACGGTTATGTAGTTGGCGAATGGGGTGTGATTTTGAAACTATCCGACCCATCAATTACGAATGTAAAGACAATAAAATCTGACAGTTTAATAGTGTGTAAAATCTATCCCAATCCATTTACAAATTCTGCTGTAATTAAAATTTATGATTCAATCTCAGAAAAACATGTTCTTGAAATTGTTGATGTTTTTGGGCGTATACTTTTTGAACAAGTTCTATATTCTAACCAAGAAACTATAAAAGTCGATTTGAGCAATGGTACCTATTTTTACATTATTAAAAGTGAGAAACAAAAAATAATTGGAACTGGAAAATTTATGATTCGATAATATAGTTCCAAAATTGATAAAATTGTGGAACTAAAAGATAAAGAAATAATGACGGTTTAAAAGCGATCCCGATTCCTAAAATCTTAAATTATCGGTATACCTATTGGATGGAATTCTATATCCAAAATTATGGAAATCAAACTACCTTGAATTTCCAAATTGAAAATACTTGGATCTTTCAGTAACGTTTTCCATTTCGTATACGTTTTCCTTTTATAGTACATTTAAAATCTATAAAGATGAAAACTTCATTCTATTCTTCCATGGATTTAACAGATCTGGTTTTTGAAAACCGGAACAAAGCTTATGGTGCTTACTTATTGAGAAAAACGAATTCTCAAAATATGCTAAAAGCTATGATCGTTGCAATGTCATTATTTGTAATCGGAATCTATTCTCCTAATATTATTGATAAATTAAAAGATCCAATAGCTGTTGTAAACATTTCTGATGATTCTAAATGGCATGATATCCTGGTAGATCCAAAGATTGAGAAAGCTAGAATCATAAAAAAAGCAATTTTAACTAAATTGCCAAAATCCAACAACGCAAATTTATTTCATGTGGTTAAAGATGACTCTTTGTTAACGAAAGAAGATCCAATTCTAAAACCTGAAATGAATTCTACTATAGGTATTCCTACTGGTTCTGACAATGTAGAAAATCCGGATGGCACAATCTCCGGTAACAATACTGGTTCTGGTCCTGATTTCATTGAATCCAATGGGGCTAGCGCAGAAGCAATTCGATTTGCAGAAGTGATGCCAATGTTTGGATCCAATGAAAAAGATTTATATAGTTATCTGTCTAAAAATATTCGGTATCCTCAAATAGCAAGAGACAATCATATAGAAGGAAAAGTTATTTTGGAATTTATTATAGATAAATATGGAATGCCACATTCCATAAATATTCTTAGAGGAATTGGGGGTGGTTGTGATGAAGAAATAATCCGGGTAATTCAAAATATGCCTAGATGGAAACATGGAAAACATAATGGTGTTCCTGTTTCCGTTAAATTGGTATTGCCGGTACAGTTTAAGTTGAAATAAAAGCTTGGCGATTTGCTTTTCATAAATTTGGCCTTATAGTCTAGCAGTCCATAGATCTTGACGCTTACTAAGTTAAGAATTATCTGTACAAAAATTGTACAGACCAATTCAATAAATGCCATTCGATAAATTAGTAAAAATTAGGTAACTTCCTTCAATCTATTGTCACATGGCCAATCTTTTGGCCGCCTCCAGAATTGTGTCTTCTGTCTTAGCAAAACAAAATCGAAGCATTCGTGGGTCAAATCCATCGTGATAAAATGCGGAAATTGGAATTACAGCTACCCTGCTTTTTTCAACTAATTCCATAGCATACTCCAAATCTGATTTGTCAGTAAGCTTTTCAATATTCGCCAAAGCAAAATAGGAACCTTCACATGGTAAAAACTCAAAAGTTGTATGCTTCATTTGTTCGAAAAAGAAATCCCGCTTATGCTCATAAAACTTTGGAAGCGTTTTAAAAAAAATTGCTTGCTCTTCCATAAAACGAGCAATTGCATATTGCGCTGGCGTATTAACAGAAAATACAGTGAATTGATGAAGCTTTCTGATTTCTTGTGTGATATTTGATTTTGCAATCGTGTATCCAATTTTCCAACCCGTATTGTGTAAGGTTTTACCCATTGAAAAAACCACACCTGAATACTCCATTAATCCAGGGTGTTGTAAAGCGCTTTGATGTTTATTTGAATCAAAAACTAACAAGTCATATACTTCATCCCAAATCAACAAAATATCCAAATCTTTTGTCAATTGATACAAACGTTCTAAATCTTCCGCAGTTAATATTCTGCCTGCCGGATTATGTGGATTATTAATAAGTAGCAGTTTTATTTTTTCGTTTTTCAAAACCTTCTCCAATGCATCCCAGGGTATCTTAAAATTTGGTAATTCAAGCTTTAAATAAATTGGAATTCCTCCATTTACTAATATCGCAGGTCCATAAGAATCATAGGCGGGTTCGAAAATTATTGCTTTGTCTCCTGGTTTTATAAACGCTGAAATAAGCGTATAGATCGCTTGTGTTGCCCCCGCTGTAATGGTTATTTCGGAATCCGAATTTGCCTTGAAAAAATAATCTGATTCTAATCGTTTTGCAATTTGTTTTCGCAATGCTGGATGGCCAGGCATTGGTGCATATTGATTAAAACCATTTTGACATGCTTCCAATAAATAATCAAACAATGCAGTCGGCGGACTAAAATTTGGAAATCCCTGAGCCAGATTAATAGCATCAAATTCAATAGCTGCTGCAGTCATCCTGGCAAAAATCGAAAGACCTGATGCTGGTAACTTACTTTTTATTGCCAGTGCCATAGATAAATTGTATGCTCTAAATTTTTGAAATTATTTAGCGTATTTTTTATACAAACGATCAATTTCACCCGCTAAACGGTGATCTTTTTCAGTAATCGTATCTCCTTCATCATGGGTAGTCAAACTAATATTTACAAGATTCCATGAATTTGACCAATCTGGATGATGATTTAATTTTTCTGCTTGAAAAGCAACTTCTGTCATAAATGCAAAAGCTTCTCCAAAATCCCGGAATTCAAAGGAAGCTTCCATCTTATTGTTAATTTCTTGCCACATGATTTTCGTTTTAATTTGATTTTCAATTATTTAAATTCAAAATTGAATTTAGTTATTTGCTTGATTGATATATTTAATAATTGGATAGCCGATAGCACATCTTCTTCATGTACCATTTCTATTACTTGATGTATATGTCTTGTTGGAATAGAAATAGCACCTGCAATACTTCCATTTCCCGAAGTCTGAACAGCTCCGGTATCTGTGCCTCCGCCAGAAAGTAATTCAGCTTGCCATTTTATTTTTTCCATATCTGCGCATTCCTTTAAAAAATTCACCATACGGTAATCTGGAATCACACTGCTATCATAAAATTTTATAGCCACTCCATTTCCTAATTTTGTGATCATCTCATGTGCTTGTGCTCCTGGTACATCAAAAGCAATGGTAGTGTCAATATTAATTGCATAATCTGGTGCTATTCGATGTGCAGCCGATTTTGCTCCACGCAATCCAACTTCTTCCTGAACTGTAAAAACTGCATAGAGGTCAAGTTCTGGTTTTGCTTTTCCAAAAGCTTTTATGATTTCTAATAATACATATACAGAAATGCGATTATCCAAGGATTTTGAATTGATACATTTTCCCATTTGAATTAATTCTCGCTCTCTGGTAATAGGATTACCAATTGAAATGTACTTTTCAAGTTCCGCTTTTGGAAGTCCGGTATCTATAAAATAATCTTTAATTTGAGCTGCCTTATTGCGTTCATCTGGATTCATCAGATGAATTGGTTTTGATCCCATAACTCCAATAACCTCCTTTTTTCCATGGATTTTAACGCGTTGCGCTGTTAAGGTTTTGGCATCAAATCCACCCAGGGGTAAAAACCTAATAAATCCGTCATCGTCAATATGTTGCACAATAAAAGAAATCTCATCCATATGTGCTGTCAACATCAATTTTGAAGAAGAAATCCCTTTAATAAAGACAATAAGATTACCCATTGGGTCTATTTGAACATCATCAGCATAGCCTTCCATCTCCTGCATTAATAAAGCACGAATGGGCTGTTCAAATCCGGGAGCACCCGGTGTCAAGCATATTTTTTTCAATAATTCAATATCCACCATATTGTTTTCCGAAGGCGCTAATTTAAAGGTTCTGGATCAAAACAATAAATATGGCTTTTCATACTATGTATTCAGTTGATTTTTATGACCTTTGCTGAGTGGCTAGCTTAAAATCTCTCGCAAAAGAAACAATGATTTACGGTCTGAGTTATTCACTAGGCCGATTACTCAACTTTTTATTAGTCACCGTCTATCTTACTCGTGTTTTCGCATCAGATCGTGCATTTTTCTCAATTTATGCAGAAGTATACTTTTTAATTGCGCTGTTTTTAGGTTTGCTAAGCTTGAGAATGGAGACCACATTTTTCCGTTTTGTTTCCGATGAAAAATATAAATCCAGCATTTATCCTCTTGCTAGTCAGATGGTTTTTTTTATATCCCTAATTTTCATTGTGTTATTGTATGTGTTTATTAAACCTATAGAAGATTTTTTACAATATCCTAATTTGAGAATGGTAATCTATATGGCTGGTTGGATTGCATTATTGGATGTCATCAGTTCGTTACCCTTTTCTAAATTGAGATATCAAAAGCGAGCTTTCCGTTATGCATGGATAAAATTAACCGGGCTCTTGCTTAATATTATTTTAGTTCTTGCTTTTATTAACTTTATAGATGGAACACCTGCTAAGAAATTAGAATTTGTCATTCTGGCAAATTTAATTTCGAGTATTGTCGTTTTTATATTTCTACTCCCTGAATTTAAAGAGTCCATTGCAAAAGCCGATTGGTCTCTATCCAAAAAGATTTTGAATTACGCCTTTCCATTAATACTGGTTACGCTTTCATTTATTTTTATACAATATGGCTCTACTAGCATTTTAAAATATTTTCTTCCCGGTTCTATAATAGAAAATTTAGATACAAGCAGTCAATATAATGCTGCCGTGCGCTTAGCTGTAATTATGAACTTATTTGTTACTGCTTTTAATTATGCTGCAGAACCATTTTTCTTTAGAAATATGAGTGTAGAAAATTCAAAAGCCGTATTTGCCAAAGTTTCATTATATTTTGTAATTACCTGTAGTGTAATTTATTTAGGAACTTGTTTGTACCTGGACTTATTAGCTAATTTATTGGATAAAAATTTTCGCAGCGAGTTGTTTTTAGTGAATATTCTTTTACTTGCAAATATTTTCGCTGGAATTTATGCTAATTTTTCTAGCTGGTACAAATTAGCAGACCGCAATTATATGATGGCCATCATTAGTCTTAGTGGTATGTTTATGATGATCGGATTGAATATCTTTTTAATACCTTATTTTGGAAATTCTTCAGCAGCTTTTGCAAATGTGATTTGCTATTTTTTTATTTGTTATATGGCTTATACACAAGGTCAAAAATATTTTCCAATTCCTTATGCTATTTTAAAAATGAGTATTTATTTGATAACCAGTATTCTTATAGCATGGTTTCTTCCAAAAATATATTTGTACCTTGATCTGAATTTTTGGATCAAACATCTTTTTTCACTTATTGTATTATCCATATACTGTTTTTATATTTACAACTATGAACTCAAACCTAAAAAATAAAATCCATTATTTAAATATAAATCCATATTTATAATATGGCCATGCATATTACTCCTTTAAATTTTCTGGATAATAAATAATTTTTTTGCATTTGTTTTTAAATCCAAGACATTTAAAACATATAAGCCTACAGGATAATTCTTTATATTGATTTGAATTTTTGAAGCATTACAATTCAGTTCCTCTATGAGTTGACCATTTAAATTAGTTAATTGAATTTTTACAAGCATGGATAGTTTATCAAGAATTATATAATCTGTTGCAGGATTTGGAAATAATTCTATACTATTTATGGTATTGTTTTCTTTGTTTGCAATGGTCAAATTTCCTTCAAATGCTCCAATGGAAGGTGGATTTTTAAATTGTTTATCGGCATAATCAAACAATATTCCATTGTATGGCTTCCCTTTTCCTATTGCAGGTGAATTTGCAGTAAGGTTATAATTTTTGTTTGCAAAATCTGTAAACAATGGGTTTTTTTGGATGATTGCATTTGTTTCAGGAGTTGGTAATTGTGGACCTCTCCAGCTTGTATTTTGCAAATGATACCACAGATTATTAGAAAATTTAAAGGTAGCTGGCAAGGTATTGGGTCCAATATTTACATCTGTAGAAAGTGAGTTGGTTACAACAACAATATTATTATTAAAGCTATTGTTAGCGCAAGATTGATAATATGAAGTGTCACTGCTTTCCTGTAGGATTCGGATAATCCAGTTTTGAGGTTGAATTATGGTATTATTCGAAACCACCACATTTCGAGAACCAACATAAGCAATTGGGCACCAGGAACCTTCAAAAATATTTGCTGTTACTAATAAATCTTTTGCTTCATAATTTGCACCGATAGGTCTAAAAAATGCTGCACCGGTACTCCCTCCCAAATTTAAGGAACGTTGTCCACCGTTTACAAAATAATTGCGTTCAATATGCAAATTGCTGGTACCACCTTTCGCTTGTATAGAATTGCTACCCATATTTGTAAACTTATTTTTAATAAACGTACCAACATGACAACCGACCATATCAATTCCACTTCCTCCGGCAGCTCCATTTTCAAAAATACAATTTGATATAACAAAAGAATCTAATCCTGAAAGTTTGAGCATATCATTGTTACCTGTTGCAGCAATATTTTTAAAGATACACTGATCTATTACAAGTTTTTTTGCAGGTGAATCATAGCTGCCACCATCATCGATATTCATTCCATTTCCTGTTTGGCCAGCGATTGTAATATTCGAAATATGTAAATAATTCGGATCCGAAAAATGCATAGATTCTGTACCACCTTGAAAAATAACCTGATCTTTATTAGTGCCCCTGATGTAAATCCATTTAGCAGGGCTTCCTTTTAAATTTTCTATAAAGAAAGTTCCTGTATAAGAAGCGGGATGGATAAGAATCGTATCACCAGGTTTTGCAACAGCTGCTGCTTGAGCAGGATTGCTATAAGTTCTTCCTGGACCAACATTTAATATAGTTTGTGCCTTACCTTGAAAAATAGCCAGACTCGTAAACATAAAAACAAACAAGAAATTCCAATTCATAAGATTAGATTTAAAGAATTAAACACTAAGTTCTATTTTAAAAAGCGAATACGCTAATATTTTAAGAACGTTAACAATTCATATGACTAAATGTTAATTTAGCATTTGATTCAATATCAAAATTTTATTAGGATTCAATTTAAAACTCAAACATTCTTTCACGGAAAACAGATATCTGAATATTTTGAGGTCAGAAATAAAAAATAGAACAGGCTAAAAATTATTCTTCTTCGCCCGCTCTTTTTCTTCGGTCTTTATCCAAGGTTTCATATGCCTTAAGGATATCTTTTACCAAACGATGTCGAACTACATCATCCCGATTCAAGTAGATCGAAGTAATTCCATAAATATTTTGGAGCAACTTCGTTGCATGGCGTAAACCGGAAGCTTGATTATAGGGCAAATCAATTTGTGATAAATCTCCTGTAATAATAGATTTTGCAGAGGGGCCCATTCGAGTTAAAAACATTTTTAATTGTAAAGGAGTACAATTCTGTGCCTCGTCAAGAATAATAAAGGCATGATCTAGTGTACGACCTCTCATAAATGCTAAAGGCGCTATTTCAATGACTCGGGTTTCCATAAAATGCGCCAGCCGTTCAGCTGGTATCATGTCATCCAATGCATCATACAATGGCCTTAAATAGGGATCAATTTTTTCTTTTAAATCGCCCGGCAAAAAGCCAAGACTTTCGCCAGCTTCTACCGCCGGGCGGGTCAGTATAATTTTGCGAACTTCTTTATTCTTAAGTGCTCTTACTGCGATGGCAACCGCTGTATAAGTTTTCCCAGTACCTGCAGGACCAATTGCGAAAACTACATCATTCGTATTACTTGCATCCACAAGAAGCTGCTGATTCTTCGTTTTAGCAAATATAACTTTCCCGTCTCTACCATGTACTAAAACTGTTTTACTTTCATTTGGTGTAGCTTGGGTATGATAAGGATTTTCCCCTAATAAAAGATCTTCCACTGTTTTAACAGTTAACTCTTTGCGTTCCCGAAGAACTTTTACCATCAATTCAATTTTTTCTTTAACTGTTTGCGTTTCCTTCTTTTTACCTAAAATTTTAATTAAAGAACCTCTCGATGTAATCGTAATATCTGGAAACGATTTTCGAATTAAATTTAACTTGATGTTGTTTTCTCCAAACAATGCTACCGGATCCACATTTTCAACGGTAAGAATGATTTCACTTTGTGACAAATAGTGTAAATTTTAGAGGTTATTAAAAATTAATATACAAATCTATGTTTTTTGATTGAAATTCACAAATAGACTTGAAATTATTACGAATTTTAAACTAATATTGTTGAATAAATAACAAATTCATAATATAAAAACCACATGATTATCCGATTTGTAAAGATGTATTTTAAACCAGCCGAAATAAATACCTTTAAAACTATTTATTTTGAATCTTCGCCCTTGATTAAATCGTTTCCAGGTTGTTTAGATGTGAAATTATTACAAGATAAATTAAATCCTACTATTTTAAGTACTTTAAGTCATTGGAATTCAATAGAAGATTTAGAAGCATATCGAAAATCGAATTTATTTAAGACTACCTGGGCAAAAACAAAAATTTTATTCGATGCTAAACCGGAAGCAAATAGTTTTGAGCAGGTTAAAAATGATGCTTGAAATTAAAGCGTATTAAGTTTTATTCCAATATTCTAAATAAACTATATATTTCTAAAATCTCAAATTAAAGGCATTCGAAATAGGACAAAATATTTTGGCTTCCTATATATTTAATCCACCACAAACACTGATCACCTGTCCAGTTACATAACTTGATTGGTCAGATGCTAAAAAGGTAACAACATCAGCGACTTCTGCTGCTCTTGCCAATCTTCCCAAAGGAATATTTTTTAAAAATAATTCTTTCGTTTTGTCATCTAAAACATGGGTCATTTCAGTTTCAATAAATCCAGGAGCAACCGCATTGCAACGGATATTCCGCGATGCTAGTTCTTTTGCCATAGATTTTGTAAATCCTATCATTCCAGCTTTTGAAGCTGCATAATTCGACTGTCCTGCATTCCCAAAAACACCCACCACAGAAGAGATATTAATAATAGAACCAGAACGTGCTTTCATCATTTGTTTTGCGGTATATTTCGTTAAATTGAAACAGGATTTTAAATTTGTTGTGATTACCTGGTCCCATTGTTCTTCCGTCATTCGAAGAATTAAATTGTCCTTGGTTATACCTGCATTATTTACTAAAATATCCAAACCTCCAAAATCAACGATAACTTGCTGTACTAACTGCTCTGCTTCTGCATGAACTGCAGCATTTGATTGATAAGCTTTTGCATTTACTCCATATGCTTTACATTTTTCTACAACTTCCTGCGCTTTATCTGGTGAAGAAACATAGGTAATTGCAATATGGGCGCCATTTTTTGCTAATTTTTCGGCAATCGCAGCACCTATACCTCGGCTACCTCCTGTAACCAAGGCAATTTTTCCGGGAACCTTACACATAATTTAAGTTTTGGTAAAAATAATAATATTCCAACTAAAGAAAAGCAAGCAACATTTAAATTTGAAAAACCATTTCGATATTCCTGATATCATTTTACATTTATCCATTAAAAATATCTCCACTACAATGATCCCTGATCGACCCCGTAACAGAAGATAATACATTATTTTCACCTTGCCATCTTAAATACCCTAATAAGGCAAATACAATTGCCTCTTTATAATTTACCAAGCTGGCATCCGGAATTTCAAATTGAAGATTTCGATTTGAAAGTTCCCGAAGCTTCTGTACCAAAAATACATGATTAGCACCACCCCCTGTAATTAAAACCCTGTATTTAAGTTTCCTTGTATTAAACTGGCTTATACAAAAATTGATAAACTGATTCAATTGAAACGCAATATGCTGGATAGCTGTTGCCAATAAATCAATTTCAATATATTCTTTATTAAAAATATCATCCTTAAACTGTTGTTCAAACCATTCACGACCTAAACTTTTTGGAGGACTTAAAAAATAAAATGCGATTTGGTTCCATTTCTCTAATAAGCTTTCAATGGATTTCCCTTTCTTAGCTAAAAATCCATCCTTGTCATATTCTATTTGCAATCGTTTACAAATACTATTTAGTAAAATATTACAAGGTCCGATATCACAAGCATATCGGATTCCATTCTGCTTCCAGGAAATATTTGAAAAACCTCCAAGGTTTAAACAAAAATCATACTCAGAAAATAAAATTTCATCACCCATTGGAACCAGAGGTGCTCCTTGTCCACCAAGTTCTACATCTTGAACTCTGAAATTATTGATCAGCGTAGTTTGTGTAATTTCATGGATCCTTTTTCCAGCACCAATTTGTAGTGTATATCCATTTTGTGGTCTGTGAAAAATAGTATGACCATGAGAAGCAATAAGATCTGGCTCAAGATTATTCGTTTTGATAAAATTTAAAACGGTGTTACCAAGCCAATTTCCATATTCAGTATCCAGTTCTTTCAAACTACTTTCATCTAAATAAAATGCATTCGACAATTTATCTTTCCACAATTTACTATAGGGTATACATTCTGCATTTAACAATTCGAAATGAATAGATTCATTTCGAGAAAAAGAAACATAGGCCATATCCAGTCCATCCAAAGAAGTACCTGACATTAATCCTATTACCTTAAAAGTATTCTTCAAAATATTTTAACAAATTTTCAATAAATGGCCATATCAAAAAGTTTTCGGTAATCCTTTGTAACCGTATGCTGATTTCCTAAGAAATGAAAAAGTGCAATACCTACTTTTCGAGCTAGTTCATTTTTAAATTTAACATTCGCATGTACTGCATCGATTAGACAAATAATGCATTTTTCAATTTCTGAATTCAAGATATGTTTTTTTGCTACTTCCAATTGTTTTGCAGCCGTTTCTTTTTCTGTAAAATCTTGACTTAACCATTCCGCAATAACCTGCATATCCTCCAGTTGCTCGCCCACTAATTTTTGTTCTTTGAACGGTATTAATCTTGCAATCGCTATTTCCGAATTAAAAAATACTTCGTGCTTAGCCAAAGTCAAAATAGCTTCCATATGATCCGGGTTACCCGAACAAAATAATTGTAATTGTTCCACTAATTTAGGATCAGGAAATACTAAGCTTCCAGCTAATAATTCATCAAAATCATCCACCTGAGCCTCTACAACTTGAGGAATTTCCAATTGTATAAAGAGATCATCCAGCCATTTTCTGACAAACTCTTTTGATTGAACTCCTGTAAACTCTCCAGCGATCTTTCCTTCATAAATTAATTTACAACTTGGAATACTTTGAATTCTAAAATAAGCGGCAATTTCCTGCTCTTCTTCTGTATTAATTTTAACCAGATTCCAGCTTTCATTGCTTTCCACTTCTAAGGCTTCCAATATGGGTCCTAAAATTTTACATGGACCGCACCAAGATGCCCAAAAGTCAATCAATACTGGCTTTTCAAAACTAATATCAACAACATCTCTTTTAAAATCAAAAACAGTTTCACTCATAGTTTATAGATTAGAAAATAATAACAGCTCAATTAACAATTGGTTCCCATCTAAATCTACAATATATTGGTTGCAAAATGATCAGCGATCATCATCACCGTCCCTTGTATGTTGCTGCTAATCGTACCTGGAATGATCGATGCATCGCAAACACGTAAACCATGAATTCCTTTAACTTTTAATTGACCATCCACAACACCATCTTTATTTGCACTCATTCTACAGGTCCCGGTTGGGTGATATAATGTTTGACTATACGCTCGTAAGTGGTTTATGTAATCTGAATTTGTTTTTGGCTTTTCAGCCGGAAATTCCAAGGTTTCAATTACTTCTGAAAGTGGTGATTGGGAACTGATTTTTTCGGTTATTTTTAATCCTTCCACCATTAAATTTAAATCATCTGTGGAAGAATAATAATTCGGTTGAATCTTTGGTGCTTCTAAAGGGTTTGAACTTTTTAAAGAAACAGAACCTGTACTCTGAGGATGAAGCAATGTTGGACCAAAACTAATACCATGCGGTTTAGGTTTAATAAATCCATGCTGAATAAAAAATACAGGCCCGAAATGAAATTGCAAATCCGGACGAATTTCGGTATTCTTGAAATTTAAAAATGCGCCTGCTTCTGCGATATTACTCGTTAACGGACCTTTTGCGTTTATTAAAAATTGAAATGCTGCCTGAATTCCTGGAACCAATGTATTTAATGAATCCAAAGAAGTAATTCCCTTTTTTAATCGATACGCCATTCCACAAATTAGGTGATCTTTTAAATGCTTACCAACATTTGAAAGATTACATTGAATTTTTATACCCTGCGCATCTAATTCTTCAACATTGCCAATTCCTGATAGCATTAATAATTGCGGACTTTGAATTGCTCCCGCGCTAAGTATTACTTCCTTTTTACATTGAATATATTCCTTTTTGTTATTTCTAAGGATTTCAACTCCAATTGCAGTTTTGTTTTCGATATCAACTTTAAGAACCTGACTATTCTTGCTAACTACTAAATTTTTACGAGATGCAATCAAATGTAAATATGCATCGGCAGCACTAAATCGCTTTCCATTTTTAATATTGCGTAAAAAAACCTTTGCACCAGGTTCAATGGAAGAATTTGTTTTTCTCGTTTCCAAACCATATAACGAACATGCACTTAAAAATCTTTGTGTCAATGGATGTATATGATAATGCTCCGAATTATATGCATCCTGGTTGTTGTGAAAAAAACCCATTTGTTCCTCTACCCGAATCATGGATTTTAAACATGCTTCCCAGGACCAATTATGAATGCCAAAAGCAGTCCAGGATTCAATATCTGACTTGTGAGGTCTTGTAAAAATCATAGCATTGATACTGCTGCAGCCACCGATCATTTTACCTCTTGGAAAATACATTTTTTGTTGATTCAAGTGGGCTTGAAGATCTGTTTCAAAACACCAATCTCTTTTCGTTTTAAACATTTGAGAAAAAGCAGCGGGTGCTTGTACCAATATATTTTTATCTGTACCTCCAGCTTCTATTAACAATACCTTTGTGGCAGGGTTTTCACTCAATTTGTTTGCAATTACACAGCCGGCAGACCCAGCTCCAACAATTATATAATCATACGTATCCGACATAAATCTAATAAATTGCTCTAAACAAAATGTCTTCTTGGCTCAAATTTATCTAATTATCTTTGTTATGAATCAATAATTCAATTAAAATGAGGCATTCCTATTATTTAATTACAATTTTAATTTTTTTATCTTGTAAAGAACCGAAAACTAAGTATATCATCTATAAATCAATACAGAAACAAGATCTCCAGGGTACCTGGTCTCAAACACCAACAGGAAGTCCAACATTTAAAATAGATGAAACACAAATACATTTCTTGGAAGAAGAACCAGGACAAAAACTTCCGTATTCTATTCTAGGGGATTCCATTTATTTTAAATTTGAAAATTATACTTCGGCATATAAAATTCAAATGATGGAAGGCGATAGTATGCGGTTTATTACAGAACAATCACAAACTACATATTTTAAAATACCAGAATAAGCAGACAACTCCCCTTACTAAAATTAAACAAAATAAAACACAAAGCGGAGCTTCTCAGAATTAAGGACAATCAATATATCTTAGAATTTGATAAATATCCAGAAACATATTCCTGAATTGCATTTTTAAAATTTGAAACTGGCTTATTATAACCAATGCTTTTTAACTTATTCATATCTGCACAAGTATAATTTTGATATGACAAATTTAAATCAGCAGGCATTTCAATAAATTCAATTTGTGGCGTTTTATAAATAGCGGAAAATACATTCTGAACCAAATCTAAAAAAGTATTCGCCATACCGGATCCTAAATTATAGATTCCATTGGGTCTTTTTGCTTCAAAAAAATAATATAAGACATCCAGTAAATCTATCACATAAACAAAATCACGCTTTTGTTCACCATCCCGAATTGATGGATCATTAGATTTAAATAATTTTACTTTTCCAGTTTCAATAATTTGTTTGTATGCATGTAAAATGACAGAAGCCATTCTTTCTTTATGATATTCATTAGGACCAAAGACATTGAAAAATTTAAATCCAGCCCATCTATCCGGCTGTGTTTGCTGTTCCAAAACCCATACATCCATTTTTTGTTTAGACCAGCCATAAGGATTTAATGGTTTCAATTTTGAAATTCCGGAATGCTCATCGGAATATCCAAAAGCACCATTGCCATAGGTTGCCGCACTGGAAGCATAAAGCATCGGAATATTTTTTTCAGTACAAATTTTCCAGATTGCTTTGGAATAAAATACATTTAGTTTTTCAAAAATATTTTCATCCCATTCGGTAGTGTCTGTGCGCGCACCTATATGAAATACAAAATTAACTTCAGCAGCATTTTCTGCAAACCAATCCAGAAAAATGCTTCGATCAATAAATAATGAATATTTTTTATTCAACAAATTAGCATTCGCTTTTTTGCTTTCACAATCTACAGCAATAATATCCAAATGACCTTTTTGATTTAAATATGAAATCAAACAAGATCCTATAAATCCTCCGGCTCCAGTAACAACTATCATTTATAAAATTACATATACGCTTCCATAGGAGGACAAGTACATACTAAATTGCGATCTCCAAATGCATTATTTACTCTGCTTACACTAGGCCAGAATTTAGCTCCATGTTTTAAATAACTCAATGGGAAAGCTGCTTTTTCTCGAGTATAAGGTAAATCCCATGCATCTGATGTGATCACCGCGGCAGTATGAGGTGCATTACTGAGCACATTATTATCTGCAGGATATTTTCCTTCAGCAACTTCCTGAATTTCTTCATGAATTTGTAGAAGTGCAGTACAAAAACGATCCAATTCTTCTTTATTCTCAGATTCCGTTGGTTCGATCATAATGGTTCCAGCAACTGGAAATGATAAAGTAGGTGCATGAAATCCATAATCCATTAATCGCTTTGCAACATCTTCTGCACTCACCCCAATTGCTTTAAATGGACGTAAATCTAATATTAATTCATGAGCAACCCGACCGTTTTCACCTGTATACAGCACGTTGAATTTTTCAGATAAACACGTAGCCATATAGTTTGCATTTAGAATTGCATGCTCCGTAGATTTTTTCATTCCATCGGGTCCCAACATCCTGATATATGCATATGAAAT
The DNA here is from genome assembly GCA_016717265.1 of Saprospiraceae bacterium. NCBI lineage: Bacteria > Pseudomonadati > Bacteroidota > Saprospiria > Saprospirales > Saprospiraceae > Saprospiraceae bacterium. The sequence goes on along the minus strand of JADKFX010000001.1, from coordinate 904,691 downwards.
CAATAATATACTTGCACTGCCATAGGGTGCTGCAGAAACTGAAGGTACTGCATGTGAATCTGCATTTACTTCCAAATATGGATGTGATGGAAGAAATGGTTTTAATTTATCATTTACACAAATCGGCCCCATACCAGGTCCACCTCCACCATGTGGAATAGCAAATGTTTTATGTAAATTTAAATGACAAACATCCGCACCAATTCTAGCCGGACTGGTCAATCCAACTTGCGCATTCATATTTGCTCCATCCATATATACCATACCACCATTTTCATGGATTATTTTACAAATCTCCTGGATTGATGTTTCAAAAACACCATGTGTGGAAGGATAGGTAACCATTAAACAGGCTAACTGATCTTTATATTGGTCGGCTTTAGCTTTTAGCTCTGCGACAATAATGTTTCCATGATCATCACAGGGTGTAACTACCACTTCATAACCTGCAATAACTGCACTTGCAGGATTTGTACCATGAGCAGAAGAAGGAATTAAAGCAATTTTACGATGTCCATCACCTCTGGATTCATGATATGCCCGGATGGTTAATAAACCCGCATATTCGCCTTGTGCCCCAGAATTGGGTTGCAAAGAACAGGCTGTAAATCCAGTAATTTCAGACAAATAACTTTCCAATTCATGGGCCATTTGCAAATATCCTTCTGCTTGGTTTTTTGGAGCAAAAGGATGCATATCAGCAAATTCTGGCCAGCTCACCGGAAACAATTCTGTAGCTGCATTTAACTTCATGGTACAAGAGCCTAATGAAATCATAGAATGCACCAAAGAAAGATCTTTATTTTCTAGTCTTTTAATATACCGCATCAAAGAAGATTCAGTATGGTATTTATTAAAAACCGGGTGTGTTAAAAATTCAGAATAACGAACCAAATTTGAAGGAATATGTAGGGAAGCAGGCAAACTGATTACAGCAATTGTCTTCCCAGCGGAAGCACAAAGAACTTGTAAAATGCTTTGTAACTCTTCATCTGTAATGGTTTCATCCAAACTTATTTGAATGGTTTCTTTTGTGTACCAGAAATTAAAATTATGGTTATTTGATTTGGCTTTGATTTCTGATTGTAAGTTGCCATCTGCTTTTATTGAAATCGTATCAAAAAAAGAATTTTGAGTTAATTCAAATCCAGCATTTTTTAATGCATTTGCCAGGGCTCCAGTCATATCATGAATCCGTCGTGCAATTGCTTTTAGACCTTCCGGGCCATGATATACAGCATACATCGAAGACATAATAGCAAGTAAAGCCTGAGCAGTACAAATATTTGAGGTTGCTTTTTCTCTGCGAATATGTTGCTCTCTTGTTTGCAAAGCCATTCTTAAGGCTGGATTTCCTTTCTCATCAACAGAAACTCCAATTATTCTTCCAGGGATAATCCGCTTAAAATCTTCTTTTGTTGCAAAAAAAGCAGCATGTGGCCCTCCAAATCCCATAGGCACTCCAAATCGTTGACTATTTCCAAAAGCTACATCAACGTCTAATTCGCCGGGACTTTTTAATATACATAAAGCCATTAAATCAGTGGCCATTGCTACCATACAATTGGCCTCTTTTGCTTTTTTTATAAAGCTTTCATAATCATTAATACTACCTGTTTTGTCGGGATATTGAATTAAAACACCAAAACATTTTGATGGAATAGAGTCTTTTGACCAATCCCCGACTACAATTTCAATTTCTTGAGGCCAAGCTCTCGATTTTAATACAGCAAGTGTTTGATCATAAACGTTTTGATCTACAAAAAAGACATTCGGAGATTCTTCCTTATGCTTCGTCGCTTTATGATGGTAAAACAAAAGCATCGCTTCAGCAGCAGCCGTTCCTTCGTCTAATAAAGATGCATTTGCAATTGGCAGCCCGGTTAAATCAGAAACCAAGGTCTGATAATTTAATAATGCTTCAAGCCTTCCCTGAGCAATTTCGGCCTGATATGGGGTATATTGGGTATACCATCCCGGATTTTGAAATACATTCCTGAGAATTGCTGATGGCGTAATAGTCCCATAATATCCTTGTCCAATAAAGCTTCTGTAAACCTTATTTTTAGACGCCAAACCCTTCAACATATATAAATAATCAAATTCTGATAAAGCGGCTGGGGTATCGAGGTCTTTCGACAATCTAATTTTATCTGGAACTGTTTGACGAATAAGATCGTCCAGACTTGATGCACCTGTAGTTTTTAACATCGCAGCAAGATCCTCCCCTAAGGTTCCAATATGGCGGGATTCAAATCGGTCGTAACGTGGAAAAGAAGTCATATTTAAATTGATTTAGTCTATTCATTCAGACTGCAAAAATAGAACGGAAAAGAAGCTTTTGAAAATTAATTTCACAGACTTTGCATTATTAAACAACATCCTTATTTTACATTGGTTGTTATTTTTGCCTAGAGATTTCAAAGTCAACTCTTTAGCTAAATTTTAGTTGTCTGTATAGATCTGTTGACTCTTGAATTGACTTAAAATCGAAATTGTAAAAGAACATTAAAACCATAGAAAAGTTCGGATTTGGGAGATACATTAAAAATATTCTTAATTTAAAAATATAAATTTTAACGATCTGATTTCATAAATCCTTTTTACAGAAAGCATGTACCGCAAAAACCAATGGAATAAACATCCAAAGAAAAAGGATTCCAAAAGTAAAAAACATGCCTAAAATACTGCCAAAGAAATCCTTATAAAGGGCTCCAGTATATCCCATTAATGCACTAACATCCATCCTAAGCATGATAGATACTCTGGCTAGATCAATTGGATTAAAGGCTGTTAAAATTAAACTTAATGTTTCCAATGGATAGTCACTAAAACTAAATAAAATCATAAGTATAATTCCATCGTAAATTAAAGCAAAATAAAACCAAAGCAATAAGACAATTCCTATGCCTCGCGCTTTATCTCTAGAAATAACAGAAGCATAAAAGGCAATGGAAGTGCATACAAATGTTAATCCGATTCCCGTCAAAACTAAGGAGATACCATGTATATCTGGTACATAGATCAAAACCGGTATTCCAACACCAATTAAAAGAGCTGCTCCTAAAGAAAAAGCGGTACTCAAATATTCGCTTAATAAAACGCGTGTTCTACTTATTGGTTGCGTCAATAATAATTCAATAAATTCATAAGAATTATAATAATGAATCGTTGAAAAAATCATACTTATTAAAGGAATGACGATCAACTGAATATTTAATAAACTTAAAATTGCTTTACTGGAATTCTCTTCTAAATTAAATAATAATACACTGACTAGAAACAAAAATGCCGTATATCCCAGAATTACTTTGTTTCTTACGATATCATAAAAAATATATTGAGATAATCTTAGCATCCGGAATTCGATAATTTTAGTTTCATTAATTTTGCAATTGCCTTCTCAAATTTTTGTTCTCCTGTCTGTTTTCTCAATTCAATCAAGCTACTACTGAATTGGATTCTTCCTTCTTGCAAATACAATACATCTGTCGTTAGATCATCCAAATCACTTAATATATGTGATGTTATTAATACTAATTTATTTTTTTGCTTTTCGTTATAAATTTTTTCTTTAAGTATTTCGGAAGAAAGCGGATCCAATCCGGCAGTCGGCTCATCCAGGATATAAATTTCAGGATTAAACAAAAAGGATATAGCAGCACTGACTTTTTGCCGTGTTCCTCCTGATAAGGTTCGCATTGGTTTGTGAAACAGGTCTTCCAATTTATAGGAATGTATTAATTCTTCGTCGATATCGCTATTACAATTGTGCCGAACATTTTTCAGTAAATCAAAAATTTGGTAAACTTTCATATGGTCAGGAAATCTTCCAATTTGTGGCATATATCCAATATTAGATCGATACAAATAAGAGTTTAATATCGATTTTCCATTGATTAGAATATCTCCAGAATCTGGTTTCACCAACCCAAGAATACATTTTATGAATGTTGTTTTTCCGGAGCCATTTGGGCCTATTAATGAAACTACCTGCCCTTTCTCAAACTGCACCTGTAGGTTCTCTAAAGCGCAAACTTTCTTAAATTTTTTATTCAAACCAATTACTTCTATCATAATATATTTGGAAAAAGTAAAGGCTTTTTATCAAATAGGTTTTCGGGCGTCAAACTAGGGATGGCTTTTTCTGCCTTATCTAAAAAGGAAATTAAAATACTTCTCAATAATATTAAGGTGCTTGGATTTTGTTCTACAATCATCGAAAACAAATTTACCGGATGATACGGAATATCACCAAATCCATCTTTCGCAAGATCATAACCTTCGTACTTATCCCAATAATTTTCTGAAAATGTATTTAAAGTCATCGTGCCATTTGTGGAAACATCAAAACTATTTCCAAAGAAATTATTATTTAAAAATGAGTTTCCATCACAACTGGCTTGCACTTTTAGAGCCCAACCATTCTCCTTAAATAAATTTTTCATAACGATAATTCGGCTGCTCCCTTCCATATAAATCCCAACAGTGTTTTTAATAAAGAAATTGCCATATATTTTACTATCAGAAATGTCTTTTAGTAATATTCCATAAGCAGACGCTCCCCAGTTATTTTCAAATGTATTTTGTTCCATTTGAACTTCATGTGAATACATAACTGCTACACCCGCTCCGTTGTCCTTAAAGGTATTACAGATATAAGCATTTTTATGAGAAAACATAAAATGCAATCCATAACGGATATTTTTCGAACTAAAATTGTTTTGAATCATAGATTCTGTTACAAACTCCAAATAGATTCCGTCCCGATGACCACGCACTTGATTGTCATTAATAATGATATGATTACATTTCCACAAATGAATGCCATTGCCACAATTCTGCTCTGTCTTTGGGGATCCTACAATGATATTATCAACGATTTTAATATTCGACGAATTCGAAACGTGAATTCCAAAATAGGAATCTATGATAACATTATTTGAAAGCAAGATATTCGTAGCATCAATACATTTAATAGATGCAAAATCATTCATCGCAGAGGCGCCGCAGTTAATAAATTTAATACCTGAAATCGCAATATGATCTCCACTTATCGTCAATATTTCATATTTAAAGGCTCCATCTAGCACCGGCAAATTCTTCCCGATAAGACAAATATTTTTATCGATAATCAAATTACCTTCATTGTAATAACCCCCATCTAATAATATAGTATCACCATCCCTGGCAATTTGAATAGTATTCTTTAAATTTTTTACATTATGATTGGGGCCCACAAATAATGTTCTGGCCAAAAGAGTAGATGCTGAAAACAAAAATATCAGAATAACTCCCAAATAAAGCTTCCCACTTTTATTCGATATTTTGATAAACGGCATGCCAATCCAATATTTTAAGTTGTTTTTGTAAAATAAATAATTTTGCTTGTATGGTATCTGAAAATGCTGCAGTATTGAAATTCATTGGACTTTTAATTTCAGTTCCAACAACAAATGTACTTGTATTAACATCCAATAATTCATTTTCCTTTTCGTAGTTTGCAACTACGATATATTTTAACTCCGATTCTTCTAACATTCCTGATTTTAACAATCGAACCATACAGCCTATATCATCAAATTTATATATTTTACCTTTCTTCGTTACGCACTCTGCTCCAAATCTGGGTTCAATGATTCCCATCTTACAGGTATAGCAAATATCTACTCCATATTTGAATGGTTCTGGTTTCACATTGCATGAAATAGAAAATAAACTTATAAAAAGCAAACCAAGGATTGGCTTATTCATATGAAATTTATGATGTCTGTAATATTCATAGATCCATATTATCAGCATTATGGTAGCAGCAATAAATACGATCCAACCACCTATATCTGGTAATGAATAAGCATCAAAATTTAAGAGTCGTTTGTGACCTATTAAAGGTGGCTGATACGATAAACCAGGAACCTTAATTGCGGCAGTATCATCTAAATTATGACCATAATCATAACCCCAACGATAAAAATCGAACATACTAAATACACCACCAAAGGCTGTAAATACTAAATACCAGAATAGAATTGCAAGTCTTCCAAAATAGGCAACCATAAGTCCTAATAAAATATAAAATGCGACAATGTAAATTAAAAATGAAAATTCTGGAAACATTTCAACCTTAATGTGCCGCATACCGATATAATGATTCAACCCATTAATAATTTCAACATCTCCTTTTAAGGTATATAACCAAATTTTCATAGTTAAACCTTCAGGATATTGAGGCGCAAATAAATCTATTCTCCAGATTGGAACAAAATAAGTTACAATCAAAGAAAGAGATGATATTGCAATGATAATTCTAGAGGTACTGCTAATTTTTATCATACATAAATATTAAAAATGGGTCGAGTAGAATAAATTTACATCGACCCATAACTCAAATTAAATGCTTCTGGATTTCCTAATTATTTTGCAGAAGGTAATAACACTTCATCAATAATATGTATAATGCCATTGGATGCTTGAACGGTAGCAATGACATTTGCTTTGCCGTTCACCATCATTTTATTATCTTTTATTTGAATCGAAACATTATCACCGTTGGCCATTCCTATAGTTTGTCCATCATTTAAAAAATCCTGTTTATAAGTACCAACCGCAACATGATATTCTAAAATATTCTGTAATGCAGATTTTTGGTCTGGTTTCATCAAACCATCAACAGTACCTGGTGGAAGTTTACCAAATGCTGCATTGGTAGGTGCAAAAACAGTAAACGGACCAGCATTTGCCAAATCATTTACATATTCTGCTTGTTTTAATGCAGCAACCAAAGTACTATGGTCTGCAGAACTAATGGCAATTTTTACAATGTCCTTTTGTGAATCATCATCAATCACCCCAGCTTGTCCCATGTCTTCTGATTCATTGGTTTCTGAAGCTTTTGCAGGAACATCGGGAGTTCCTTTGCCAGCATTGTTACAAGCGATTAATCCTATTAAACAAAGCAATAAAAAGCATTGATTTAGATTTTTCATATTCGTAATTTAACTAGATTAAGATTAAAGTGATTTCGTTGGCTCTGGATCTTTTTTACCTGTACTGAAACTAATCGGCAGATTAGATCCTGCAGAACTTACCCGGATATAGCCTTGCATTTCCTGATGTAATGCAGAACAAAAGTCAGTACAATACATAGGGAAGACGCCAATTCGTTCTGGTTTCCATAACAGTGTTTGTGTTTCTCCCGGCATAATTAAAAGTTCTGCATTATTAGCACCTTTTACAGCAAATCCATGGGGTACGTCCCAATCCTGCTCAAGATTTGTAACATGGAAATAAACTACATCGCCTAACTTAACACCTTCAATATTATCCGGAACAAAATGTGAACGAATGGATGTCATATACACATGTACTTCGTTCCCTTTTCTTTCAACTTTAGCTGTTTTTTCACCTAAACTCGCGTATGGATTTTTATTTTCTTCTAGCTTATAAATTTTTACACTGTTCTTTGAAATGAGTTCAGCCGGTATAGCTTCTGCATAATGAGGCTCTCCAATTGTTGGGAAATCTAATAATAATTTCATTTTTTCTCCATCGATTGAATATAACTGCGCACTTTGTGTTAATTCCGGACCTGTTGGCAAATACCGATCTTTCGTTATTTTATTATAAGCTATCACATATTTACCCCAAGGTTTTTTAGTGGGTCCACCTGGAATACATAAATGTCCAATTGAATAATAGGTCGGTACCCGATCCAAAACTTGCAAATCACTAATACGCCATTTAACAATTTCCGAAGAGACAAAAAATGATGTATATGCGTTTCCATTTCCATCAAATTCTGTATGTAATGGTCCAAGGCCTGGCTTCTTTACTTCGCCGTGCAACACAGCATCGTATTTTAACACCGGAATTCCTTCATAATCACCTTCATAATTTTTACTTGCAATAGCAGCTTGAATTTTTGTAAACGAAAAGACTGGAATCATTGCTGCTAATTTTCCACTGCCCACTATATACTCTCCTGTTGGATCTGTATCACATCCATGTGGTGATTTTGGACAAGGCATAAAATAAACCATATCCGGACAATCTTTTGGGTCCAATACGATGACTTCGTTTTCTATCACACTATTTGCCATATGCTTTTGTTCGTCGTAAGAATTATGGGCATATTTAACGGACTTTTTATTTCCCTTTCCAGCTTTCAAATATTCTTCGGCCTTTTTCCAATTTACGCATAGTATAAAATCCTTATCTTTTTGCGAAGCATTTACTTCAAGAAGCGTATTGGCTCGTTCTGAATTATAACAACTGAAGAAAAACCATCCATGTGATTTGCCTTTGCCTGCACGTGCCAAATCAAAGTTTACACCGGGTAATAAAATCTGAAATGAAATATTCATTTTGCCAGTTTGCTTATCCAAGCCAATAAAACTTAAGGTTCCTTTAAAATTTTCTTTATAGCTACTGATAGGCACATCTAATTTATCACCAATTGGAACACTAAATCGGGTTCCGGCTACCACATATTCTGAGTTTTCAGTGATAAACGGAGAAGAGTGATTTCCTGCACTATTAGGAATTTCAATAATTTCTATAGTGCGAAATGTTTTTAAATCAATTCTTGCAATACGCGGTGTATTATTTGCATTACCAAATGCCCATCGACCATCATGAACTCCATCTGTTTGCGACAAGGCTATATGGTGTAAATCATCCCAGGGTACAGAACCATGAGAAGTATTTAACATCGGTTTGGTTTCTTCTGAATAGCCATAACCTTTTTCAGGATCCACTGAAAAAACAGGGATTACTCTAAAAAGTCTTCCGGATGGTAAACCATAGACTGACATTTGACCACTAAATCCACCGGAGACGAAATTATAAAATTCGTCATATTTTCCTGGCGGAACATATGCTTTTACAGCGTCTCCACCTACGGACGATTGGATTCCTTTTGGCTTACATCCGTAAATTATAAATGTAATACCCAGCACAAATGCGATGAACTTACTTAATTTCAAAATATTTAAAAACATGATTGAATAATTAATCGTGAATAAAAATTGTATCGTTTTAATGAATCTTACATCTCACCATCATTCTTTCTCATAAACTCAATAACCTGTCTTGCTTCTTCTTTACTGATATTTTGATTTGGCATTCTAACTAAACATTGTTCTAATAATTTTTGAGCTTCGGGATCGGTATCCAACATCATATCCACATTAGTTATCATATTAAGAATCCAGGTTGGATTTCGCTTTTTAGTTACACCTGCCCATCCGGGTCCTACTAATTTTTCTTCTGTTAGTTTATGACATGCTAAACATTTCAAATCATAGGTATTCTGACCACTTTTTACCCATTCAGCATTTAAAGGACTTGCGAATGTAATTTCTCCATCTTTCACTTCGGTACCGTGAACTTCAGGCTGATTTTTTGTAAGTTCCTGTACGTCAATTGGTTTTTGATCTTTTTGTACACCTCCACTACAGCTAATGGCTAAAATGCCAAAAACCATAAGTAATGCTATTGCATTTAATACCTTACTTTTCATTTTCCAGAATTTTAATTTTGTTAATAAAGGACATATATGTCTTTAATTCAGATTCAAAATTATCTCCGGGTTCATTTTGAATACATGATATTAGTTATCAAAAAAGATGATATTTGTCATCCAAACTAGTTTTAGTTGGAAATAACTTTGTTCGTAAAATTTACACTATGATTTTTTCTAAATCATTTGGCTATGCTGTCAGAGGCATTTTATATTTGGCTTCTACAAATAGCCAAGGAGGCAATATTCAAGCAGACGAAATTGCATTAAGTTTAAGTGTACCCAAACACTTTATGAGTAAAATACTTAAAAAATTAGCACATAAAAAAATTATTAAATCGGTAAGAGGGCCCAATGGAGGGTTTAGCTTTCCTAAAGAAAACAATTCCATTAAACTGATAGAAATTCTTAAGATTACAGATGCAAAAGATCCATTTGATAAATGTATTCTGCAATGGAAACAATGCAACTCAAAAAGACCCTGCCCAATGCATGCCTTCATAACACCAGTGAAAAATGAATTGCAATCTATCTTTCATGAATTAAGTATATCCGATCTTTCTGGTAAAAACGCAAAAACACTCTTAAAACAATTAATGAATTAGTTGCATCCGGAGCTTTCTGTGATATTACATTGAAAGTATTCTAAAAATTGTAGTCTTAAATAAAAAAATATTTGAATATTTTACTATTTATTTATTAGATTTACAAAATACTATATGACTCTAATTATTGCATATATATTAGCCATATTGATGGGATTTATATTGGGCCTTTTAGGCGCAGGAGGTGCTATATTAACGATTCCAATTCTAGTATATCTTGTAGGGATGAACCCCATGGATGCCATTACCAGTTCCTTATTTGTAGTTTGCCTCACAAGTTTATCTGCTGGATTAAACTATATTCGGATAAAAAAAATAAATGCCCGTGCTATCTTCCTTTTTGGAATTCCTTCGGTAATTACGATCTGGTGTACCCGAAGATATTTATTACCATTAATTCCAGATCCAGTACTGAAAACAGATACTATTCTTATAGAAAAATCGACCTTCTTACTGGTATTATTTGCCTTGTTAATTTTTACATCCGCTTTTAAAATGATCCAGGCCTCCTCTTCTGCAATATTACCAAATAATCAAAAAAAATCCATCGCTCCTTTTATACTAAATGGACTATTATTAGGTGTTATTACCGGTCTTCTGGGAGCTGGTGGTGGCTTTTTGATTGTACCTGCATTGGTTTTGATTCTAAATTTGGATTTTAAAACTGCAGCTGGTACATCTCTACTTATAATCGCAATTAATACGGGCGTTGGCTTATTGAGCGATTTTAAATTGCTTCAACATTTAGATTGGAATTTTATATTCATTTTTACAGGAATTGCAATTCTATCAAGTTTTATTGGTGCTGCCGTCTCCGGTTCCATTTCCTCCTCTAAATTAAAACCAGTATTTGGATATTTTCTATTAATTGTTGCTAGTTATATTCTTATAAAAGAACTCATCTTTTAATTATATTGAACCAATTTAACTAAATTTTCGTTTATTTACAACATTATTTAAAGTACATAAAAAATATTTAACATGAAATTAAATTCTATACTATTTGGAATTCTGGTTTTTTTTATGATTTCTTGTAAAAATGAATCTATCGGACAAACCGGACCAAATGATATTAAAAAACAAATCGAAAAAGATCCTGGAATTATGGTAGATGTAAGAACTCTCGATGAATGGAATAGTGGTCATCATCCGAGAGCAATTCATGCAGATTGGGAAAATGGTGATTTTGTAAAACAATCAAAAAGCTGGGATACCTCCAAAACATACTACCTTTATTGTGCTGCTGGTGGCAGAAGTTCGCAGGCTACGGAACATCTGAAAAAAAATGGTTATAAAAAAGTAATCAATTTAGGTGGATATGATGCTGTAAAAAATCTAAAATAAACTGAATATTTATTAATGCAAAAAAACTCTTTCAATCTTTCTCAAAATCATAAAATCTTATCTCAAGAGCCTGAAAAAGCAATTTTAGTTGGGGTAATTTTGCCAGATCAAAACGAACGTGAGGTTCATGAACATCTTGATGAACTGGAGTTTTTAGCACAAACTGCCGGTGCTGAAGTACTCAAGCGATTTACACAAAGACTTCCCGGAATTAATAGTCATTCATTTATTGGATCTGGAAAAATTGAAGAGATTAAAAAATACATGGAACATTTTCCAGCAGACATGGTAATTTTTGATGATGATCTTAGTGGAAAACAACAAAATTTCTTAGAAGAAAAACTTGAGGTAAAAATTGTAGATCGCAGTTTTCTTATCCTCGATATATTTGCCAGTCGTGCACAAACTGCACAAGCTAAAACTCAAGTAGAACTTGCACAACTTCAATATATCTATCCAAAGCTTCGTGGAATGTGGTCCCATCTTGAACGTCAACGAGGTGGAATTGGAATGCGTGGACCCGGTGAACAGGAAATTGAAACGGATAGAAGGATTGTTAAAGAAAAAATTTCCTTGCTAAAGAAAAAATTAGAGAAAATTGATTTACAAAATATAACACAACGAAAGAATCGGGATGAAATGATTCGCGTTTCATTAGTCGGATATACCAATGTTGGGAAATCAACTTTGATGAATGTATTAAGTAAATCGGATCTTTTTGCTGAAAATAAGTTATTTGCAACATTAGATACCACGGTGCGAAAAGTTGTTTGGGACGCCATGCCTTTTTTACTCTCCGATACTGTTGGATTTATTAGAAAATTACCGCATCATTTAATTGAAAGTTTTAAATCTACGCTGGATGAAGTTCGGGAATCTGATATTTTATTACATGTAGTCGATATTTCTCATCCACAATATACAGATCAAATTGAAACCGTAAATAAAACGCTCAAAGATCTGGGTGCAGGAGACAAACAAATGATTTTGGTATGTAATAAAATGGATGCATATCGGAATATTCATTTTGATGCACTCCTGGATGATGAAACTAAAAAAGAATTAGAAGAAGAATTACATCAAAAACTTGAAAAATCATTTGCTGGATCCGTTCTATTTATTTCTGCAAAATCACAGGAGAATTTAAATACCTTGAAGCTTTTAATGAAAGAGGCAATATCCAGGCAATATTTAATAAGATATCCATACCGCTCTAAAACCTGGTAATTGCAGGCATGAACTGGATCGAAAAATATGCACATTTATTAGTAAATTATTCTTTATACCTGAAAGAAGGTGAAACGGTATTCATTAGAACTACCTGTCTTGCAGAACCCTTGGTTAAATGTTTTTATAAAGAAGCTATTCAAAAAGGAGCTATCGTAGAAGTTGAATTTTCATTTGAAGATCAAGAAACCATTTTATTGAGTTCTGGAAATGAGACTCAACTAAATTATCTGTCTGCTTCTTATAAAGATGCCATTCAAAATTTTGATGCATACCTTGTGATTCGGGCTCCATACAACTCCAAAGAGTCATTTATCATCCCGGATGCACAACGAAGCAAAAGATTAGCAATTACCTCTATATATGACGCTCTTTATTTCAAACGACTGGGTGACGCAAGCCTAAAAAGATCTTTATGTCAATTTCCCACAGAATATGCAGCATTACTTGCAGGAATGACCTTGGAAACTTATACAGAATTTATACAAAACGCCTGTTTTTTAAATAGTGATGACCCAGCGGAGAAATGGAAATCACTATCCAAAATGCAAGCGTCCATTGTAGCATATTTAAATACTTGTGATAAAATAATATATAGAAATTCACAATTTGAAATTTCATTTTCTGTAAAAAACAGAATTTGGATAAATTCAGATGGAAAAGCAAATATGCCTTCTGGTGAAGTATTTACAAGCCCCATTGAGGAGTCCGTAAATGGCGAAATATACTTTAATTATCCAAGTATCATGATGGGCGAAGAGGTTTGTGGAGTTCGTCTTTATGTAGAGAGAGGTGAAATCAAAACGTGGTCGGCTGAAATAGGTCAACATATTTTAGATCGGGTATTTCAAATTCCAGGGAGTCGCTGGTTTGGAGAAGTTGCTATTGCAACCAATCAAAATATTCAACAAGCCACAAAGAATATTTTGTTTGATGAAAAGATTGGTGGGACCGTCCATATGGCTGTTGGCCAATCGTATTTACAAACAGGTGGGAAAAACCATTCCTCCATTCATTGGGATTTAATAACCGATATGAAAGATAGTGGCGAAATTATTGCAGATGATAAACTCATTTATCAGCACGGAAAATTTTTAATCTAGCTAAATTTTCTATTTATAAATTCTGGAAGTGAAATATAATATCCAGGTTTCCGGAATAATTTTCAATAAGATAAAATGGAGCTTGTTATAAAAGCCAGGGATTATTATTTTTTTTCCTGCAAACATTTTGTGTATTGCAATGGATGCTACTTCCGAAGGTGCCATCAACCATCTTTTATTCTTTTCGAAAATATGATCCATTTTCGCATCTACAAAAAATTCACTATCTGTGCCCCCAGGACAAAGTGCAGACACACTTAAATTGCTATATCTTTGTTCGTATTGCAAGGACTTTGTAAAGGACAACATAAAAGCTTTTGAAGCGGCATAAATTGAAAAATTTGGAATAGGCTGAAAAGCAGCCATACTCAGTACATTCAACAAATACGATTTGTTGGCGGTATCAATCTGACCCAAATACAAATGGGTTAGTTTTAAGTTGGCTTCAATATTTAATTTAATAACATCTAAATTATGATCCAGTGAGCTTGTGCTAAAATTACCATAACAACCAATCCCTACATTATTGATTAATACATTTAAAGTTATTGCTCTTTTATTAATAAACTCAAAAATTATATCCGTTGAATTTTTTAATAATAAATCTAATGTCAAACATTCCACTTCAATATGATAATTTTCAATTAAAGATTCTTTCAATGAAAATAACAAAGATTCATTTCTAGCTATTAAAATTAAATTCATTTTTCTTTTGGCACATTCTATTGCTATTGATTTTCCGATACCTTTACTGGCGCCAGTGATTAAAGTAAATGCTTGATTAGAACGAATTTGAGATTGGCTCATTTCAATAGAATATATTGTAAAACGAATCTAAATAAACGATTATAGTTCTTTTCTATAAAATCGGTACCGCTTTTGAACAACGCCACCCATTTTAATAATTGCCTGATTCATTTCTGGATTATTTTCAAGAATCCAGGAGGCTTCACCGGACTTTATTCTTGGATGTTTTTGTAGATATTGAAATGCACGACCATAAAAATATGCATCGATTCCAAGTTTTCGGTATTCTTCCATTATGCCTAAAGCAATAATCCGGATGCGTTTTATTTTTTTCTTATTTAAAAGCAACTTGAAAATTCCAAAAGGAAAGAGCCTACCTCGTTTAATAGTAATTAGAATTTCATTTATATCTGGTAATGAAAGTGAAAAACCGATTACCTCATTATCTTTTTCCGCCAGGATTACCAACTCCGGATCCATAATCATTTTCATGTCTTTTGCTGCATGTAAAAATTCTTTGTCAGTCATAGGTGCAAAACCTAGATTTTTACTCCATGCTTGATTATAAACTTTTACAGTACTTTTAACATCCGCTTCAAAATTTTTAAGATTTATTTTTCGAAATGTTATTCCTTTTGAAGCAAGCCGTTGACCCAATAAATCCACTGATTTTGAAAATCGATCAGGAAACCCTGCAGTTTCAATATGATATGCTAATACATCTGTTTTTTTAAGAAGGCCATACTGTTCAAGAAATTTTTGATAATACGGTTTATTATATGTCATCATCACGGTAGGAGGATATTGAAATCCATCTACTAATAAACCTGCTGCATGATTTGTAGAAAAATTATAAGGTCCTTCAAGAAATTTCAAATTTTCCTTTTTTAACCAATCTGTTGCTGCATTCAATAAGGCTTCTGCTACAGGATATTCATTGATAACATCAAAAAAACCAAAAACACCAATAGCTTCACCTGTAAATTTAATTAACTGATCATCTTTAACAGCAGCAATTCTTCCAACGATTTTTCCATTCTCTTCTGCTAAAAACAATTGTGCTTTGGCGTTTTCAAAAAATGGATTTTTCTTAGGGTTAATATGATCTCGTTGAGCAATAAATAATTCAGGAACAAAATTTGAATCACCTTCATACAAATCATAAACAAAATTTACAAACTGATCAAATTCTTTATCGGAATGTATTGGTTTTACAGAGATCATAAAAATTTAAATAGATTTAAATTATCTGTAATGCTTTCGCATTTTCATAAATTCTGCTCAATGCAAAATCAATTTGTGCTTTTGTATGACTGGACATTACTGAAAAACGAATTAAGGCTGAATCTGCACTCGTAGCTGGAGATACTACAGGATTAATAAAGACTCCATCATCATATAACTTCTTGGCTATACAATACGTTTTATAGTCATCTCTTATATAAATTGGAATAATTGGCGTTTCTGCATTTCCAATATCAAAACCCATTTGTTTCATTTGTTGGATTGAATAATGCGTGTTTTCCCAAAGTTTTTCAATTAATTCTGGTTCTTCTTCAATAATATCCAAAGCAGTCATTACAGCAGCTACAGAGGCTGGCTGAAGACCTGCACTGAACATCAAAGCCCGAGATGTATGCTTAATGAGGTTGATAATATCTTTATCAGCAGCTATAAAACCGCCTAAAGCAGCCAAAGACTTACTAAAAGTACCTGTAATGATATGAACCCGATCTGTCAAACCAAAATGAGATGAGGTTCCAGATCCATTTTTACCTAAAACTCCTATGGCATGGGCATCGTCTACCATGACCATCGCATTATAGTTTTCGGCTGTTTTAACGATATCAGGCAAATTTGAAATATCCCCATCCATACTGAAAATTCCCTCTGTAACTACCAATTTGAGGGATTCAGCCGGACAATTTTTTAATAATCTATCCAAAGACTGAACATTATTATGTTCGAATTTCAACTTTTTTGCATGTGATAATACAGCACTTTCAATGATGGATGCATGGCTTAATTTATCCATAAGTAAACATCCAGAACGATCCATGATAGGTGGTATAGCTCCTAAGTTTGCTTGAAACCCAGTACTAAATACTGCAACATCTTCTTTTCCAAGGTAAACCGCCAGACGTTCTTCAAGCTCCCGATGAATATCCAAATTGCCATTTAACAACCTTGACCCGGAAACACCTGTACCATACTTTTCAATGGCTTTTATTGCTGCTGCCTTTACCCGAGGATGATTGGTCAATCCTAAATAGCTATTTGAGCCAAACATTAGAATTTTACGACCATGTTCAACCATCTCTACATCTTGTGCTGAATTTAACTCTCTATAAAAAAGATAAATGTCATTCCCCTTTAAATAGTCAACCTGAGAAGACAGATTATTAATTTTCTGCTTCAAAGAGTTCATTTCAACTTTTACTTCCATAATTCATTAAAATATAAATACTAATTATATATAATTAAAATATATGTTTGTACGGGACGGAACCACCGCAATAATACAAACAATTTTATTCTTTCTCTAATCGATTGGCAGTTTTAGTTTTAGCCAAATATATAAAATAGTGCGATATGCCAAATAGGTACAAGCAAGGGCACCAATTATATCAATTGAATAATGACAATGTTGGAATAAAAGTAAGGCTGCCATAAGAATCGTTAGGCAACCAAATATTAATTTAAATTGTAATCTATTCCACAATAACAACATAAAAATAAAAACAGTAGCTGTATGACCGCTAAAAAATAAATCTTTTGTATTTGGATGTACTTCATTATAAATAAAAAGCTGCAAAAAAGGATCTTGCAAAACAATAATATCGTTTGGTGGATCTAATGGAGTTAAAAATAAACAAACATTCCGTAGATAATGAACTAATAAAAATAATTGACATCCCCGAATAAATAACCAAGGAAAACGAATTGCATAAAATAGAACTGAAATAATAGAACTATAAATAATAATAAAAATAATACTAGATAAATTTATCGCTGGTAGGAAATTCAAAATAAAATCATTCAAAACACATCCATTTCGTTTCTCAATGAAAATAAAAAAGGATTCAAGAAAAAAAACAAATGGAAGAAAAAATAAAATTGTCGCCAGGATTGTATACGTAAACTTTCTGGTGTGAAAAGCTAGTTTCCAATTTTGAAATAATTCTTGAAAATAACGAAAAACAAAATGTTTCATTAAATAAAGCCGAATATTGAAATGAAGTCCTATTATAAAATGGAGGGCAAAGATAATTAAATCCTTGAATAATAGTCAATTTTGAAAACTCTTAAATAAAGCATCCGGTATAATAAATGCAAACAAAAGCTTAATTAGCTGAAAATATTGTTAATTCATTAATATCTATCAGCCTGCATTTCTAACCACAAAAATATTTCCAGGAATTAGGAATCACAAAATATGGAATCCAGATAAGCAGAAAATTATTTGATGAAATTCAAAATTAGATTCTCAAATTAATAATCAATACCCTTTGCTTCTGCAATAAAATAAAGAAAATTTCCAATATGCTTTTAATTTATTGACTAATGAAAATAGATTCAAAGCTGAATTTTAAATTGAAATTATAAAATAAAAATAAAAATTTAATTCTCATAATCCGCCAATAATCCAAGCATAAATGAATACTCTAATGCAATTTCCCGCAATCGCTCAAAACGACCCGATGCTCCACCATGGCCAGCATCGAGATTTGTATAAAACAAAATAAGATCCTCTTTATGAGTTCTCAGTTTACGAATTTTTGCAACCCATTTTGCAGGCTCCCAATATTGAACCTGACTGTCAGAAAATCCAGTGGTTACCAATAAATTTGTATATCTCTTAGCTGTAATATTATCAATGGGCGAATAGCTTTTCATACATTCATATTCTGCTTTCATATTAGGATTGCCCCATTCTGTGTACTCCCCAGTTGTTAAAGGTATTGTAGGATCAGACATGGTGGTTACTACATCTACAAAAGGAACATGGGCTAACAATCCTTTAAATAAATCTGAACGTAAATTAAAAACTACGCCCATTAGTAATCCTCCAGCGGATCCACCCCTTCCAAACAATCGATCTGAAGTTGTGTATTTATCACGAATTAAAAATTCAGCACAATCAATAAAATCATGAAAGCTATTCATTTTTTTAAACATCTTTCCCTCCTCATACCATTTCCATCCTTTTTCTTTTCCTCCTCTAACATGCGCTATGGCAAATAGAAAACCCCGATCCAAAAGTGAAAGTAAATTACTACTAAAACTTGCATCCACCGGAATGCCATAACTTCCATATGCATATAATAAGGCTGGAGATTTTCCATCTTTTTTAAAGCCCTTTTTGTAAACCATTGAAACTGGAATTAAAACACCATCCCAAGATTTAATTTGCAAATATTCAGAACTATAATTTTCTTTATCAAAATTACCTAAAACTAGATTCTCTTTTAATAACTTCAATTCCCTTTGAGGCATCCAATAATCATAGGTGGATTTCGGCGTAGTTAAGGAAGTATAATGCAATCTTAAAATGTCTGTCTCAAATTCTTTATTTGCACCTAACCAACAATTATAACTTGCATCTCGAAATTGAATATAATGGCCGGCATTCATATCATGCCAAGGAATTACATGAAGTTGATTCAATCCATCTTTTCGCTCATAAAGTACTAAGTAATTTTTAAAAAGTTCGAGATCTTCCAACAAAACGTCTTCATTATGCGGTATGAGTTCTTGCCAATGTGAATACGCAAACGTTTCAGTTTTGGCTACCATGAGTTTAAAATTAGCTGCATTATCATTTGTGAGAATAAAAAAGTTACCATTATAATAATCTACAGTATAATAAAAATCAAGTTCTCTTTTTCTAAATAATATAGGCTTACTTAAATATTGATCCAGCAAAATAAAATGGCATTCTACATTTTCTGTATAACCAGAATGAATAAATAAATATTTTAAATCCTTAGATGCAGAAAGATGTGCATAACTTGTTTCATCAAACTCTTCATATACCAAAGCATCTTGGTTAAATTTATTTCCTAATAAATGCAACCAAATTTTATCCGTTCTCAAGGTGTGCTGATCCTTGGTGTCATAAAAAAAGCCCTTGCTATCGGGTGACCAAATAAAACTTCCAGCCACCACCGGCGATTGCTGTTCAAATATTTCATTTGTTTCAAGATTTTTAACAAACGCATAGTGCAAGTTTCTACCTGTTGTATCCATTGCAAAAACTGCCATCTTATTGTCGGGACTTATTCTTGGAGGAATCACATTACAATATTTCGTGTCTTTTGCCAATTCATTTACATCCAAAATAATTTCCTCATTCGAATCTGAAAATTTAATTTTCTTTCTACAATAGATTTCATACTCTTTACCACTTTCATGCCGGGTATAATAGGCATATCCATTAAAATTATAAGGAACGGAATTGTCATCTTGCTGAATTCGCGAAACCATTTCAGAATACAATTTTTCACGCAAGTCCTTAACCGGAGTCAGTACTTTTTCAAGATAATCATTTTCTTCTTTTAAATAGGAAATTACCTCCGGATTCTCACGCTCGTTTAACCAATAATAATGATCCATTCGAGTATCCTCATGAGCTGTTAGTTCTTTGACTATCTCTTTAGCTATGGGTTCCGTAAATTCCTGGTTGCTAAGTTTACTAATTTCTGATTCTGAAAAAAGCTTCATACTAAACTATATTAATTAAAAGGAATAAATTGCACAATCATGTGATTCAGAAGGAAAAATAAATAATCTAGAATCATGATATAGTCGACAAAGGTATAAAGAAATCAGGAATGAAAAATTTGCATAATGCTTGCAGATATTACTAAAAATATAGACCCATTCAAGATCACCTCATTGAAAACTTTTACTATTTAATAAAAAAGGGTTGACGCAAGAAGCTATATTTGAAAAATATTCCGGCTCTCAAGCAACAAAACGCATTCTTAAACAGTCAAGTCTTATGAATGGAAGATAATCAACTCGTCTTAAGCTGTCTAAATGGTGATCAGAAGGCGTGCAATGAACTATTTAAACGCTTTGCACCCGGGATGCTAAGTCTATGTCATCGCTATTTAAAAAATTCGGCCGAAGCCGAAGATGCATTGCAAGACGGCTTTATTAAAGTGTTTCAAAATTTAAAAAATTGGAATGGAACCGGACCGATTGCAGCCTGGATTCGTAAAATTATAATAAATACCTGTATCACAAAATTAAATTCTTCCTACCAATTACTTACCCAATTTTCTGGGGAGGGAATTCCTGAATTACAAATAGATCCTTCTGTTATTAGTCAGTTAAATTACGAAAATTTATTAGAATTATTAAAAGCAATGCCAATTGGCTATCGCACCGTCTTCAATCTTGTAGTTATAGAAGGTTATAGCTATAAAGAAATATCCAGTATGTTACATATTCAGGAATCAAGTTGCAGATCCCAATTACTAAAGGCAAAAAATTACCTTGCCCAAAAGATTACAAATCATTATCCAGAATTAAAATTAAAGTATGAAGCCAAATTGGACTGAATATATTAGAAAGATAGCAAATGAACATAGCACACAAGTACCTGATCAAATTTGGGACAATGTAAAACTTCATTTACCTAAAAAGGAGCCTAGAAATAGAATGTTCATCCTATTTCTCTTGTTACTTATAATGGCTGCTATTTCAATTTTTGCTTATCAAAGGAAATATACACCGATATTAAATTCCGATAAAAATATCGTATCCAATGAAAAATTAAGTTCAACTATCCCTTTAAATAATAAACCAAAATCTTTAGACCCAGAGCAAAATTTGAAACTAAAAAATGAAAACAGAATTCAAAATAACACTCTACTGCATAGCAGAAAAACCAATAAATCAATATTCCAGAATGAATCTTTAAAATCTTTGAATTCTAAAACACGCGGTAATTTTTCTAACGATCCTTTAAATACTAACACCTCAGAAGTACCATCCACTTTTATTAACCATGAACAAATTCAAACACTGCAAAGCTTTCCAATACAAAATTCAATTTCTACACTCCCGGGAATTTTAATAAATGAACATCCACATCCTAATATTGCCTTTGAGCATTTGCCAAGCCTGAAAAGTAAAACGGACTGTTACAATTTTAATAAAGATAATAAACAATTCGTATCCTTTGAAACCTACGTAGGACCTGCTTATAGTCCTTATAAATTAACTAATACGCATTCAGATCTTTCCCTTTATATCAATAAAAGAAAAGCATCAGAAAACTCCATGATATCAGTTATGGCAGGTATCAGGCTAGGATACCATAGAGCCAATTTCGCTGTAAAAACTGGACTTGAATATCATCGTATTTATGAACAATTCAATTATCGGAATCCGAATGAAACCAAAATAGTGTATGTTTATAAGGATACACATTTAGTTTCCATTGATACCATTCCAGGGGAACGGATATTAAAAATACATAATTATCACAGCTTACTAAATATTCCATTTTCAATTGCATATAAATATAAGTGGAATAAAATGACGATCTCTTTAGAACCAGGATTTGGAATTAATATCCTGGCAAAACATAAAGGAAGTATTCTGGATACTAACAATCAGCCTGCTCTATTTACAACAGGCTCATTAAGTGGTTTCGAAATCTATAAAAAGCGTATTGGAACATTTGCTTTTTTAAATTTACAAGTTGCCGCTCCTCTAAATAAAAAATTACAATGCTTTGTTGAACCCGGTTTTATTTATTATTTAAATTCCTTTACTGAATCATCGTACCCTTTAGAACAAAAATATATTTCTGCAA
Organism: Saprospiraceae bacterium; assembly: GCA_016717265.1. NCBI lineage: Bacteria > Pseudomonadati > Bacteroidota > Saprospiria > Saprospirales > Saprospiraceae > Saprospiraceae bacterium. Next base: position 882,314 of record JADKFX010000001.1, on the reverse strand, counting down.
ATTTAAAAATAGGGATTACTTTAAAATTATAATAACAGCAGGCAACAAATGACGCATTCCACAAGTCATTGAAGTGTTATTATTAACCATTAAAATTAAATCACATGAAAACAAATTCATTATTAAAAATTACAAGTGTATTCATTCTACATTTCATGCTTTTATTTCAGGCTTGCTCGGATGTTGATACGTTTACCCCTTACAACGATGAAACAACATTTCAATTTGATCGAAACCAGGCGATATCGGATTTTAAAGATTTGAAAAGTACCCATACTGTTTTTAGTTTTTATGCAGGATACGGGCACATTCACAATTTTCCAGATGATTCTCAGATTGAGTTTTACCCTAATAGTTTCACATTAAATGGAAATCCTATCGGAAACAAATTGATCACGATAGAAATTGATTTTATTTTAAACAAAAAAGAAATGGTTGAAAATTTAGTAGGAACCAATTCTGGGAATCAAATACTAGTTTCCGGTGGCATGGTCAATGTCCTTGCACATTGCAATGGGATGCCCTTAGAATTGGCACCTACGAGTGAATATAGTTTGAGAATTGCAACCAAAAATCAAATTCCAGATGAAATGGAAATGTTCTATGGTGAAGAAACGGAAAAGGGTATCAACTGGATTGAATCTGATAACGATCCGAACACACAAAATAATGTGAACCAAAGTGAATGGGTACGAGATTCAAACAGCCGCTTTACGATTGGTATGGAATGTTTTCCGAAAAAGTTAGGTTGGGTAAATTGCGATTATTTTACAAAAGATAATACGCAAGAAAAAACAAATCCCTGTCTAATTGCTACGACTCCTCCAAATGGAGACTCCATTAATCTAACTGCAGTTTGTGTATTCAAAAATTTGAATGTAATGTTAAATCCATGTTGCACAACAGATAAAGATAAGATTTGCTTTGGACCTCTGCCCATCAATGAAGCAGTATACTACATCATCATTGGGAAAGGAAAACAAAACTATTATTTAGGTTACGTAGAAAAAACAATACTTAAGGATGATGTTGTTTCCATAAATCTTGAAGTAAAAACACTTCAAGAAATCAAGGATTTTCTATCCACTTTATAAAGAACTTAAAATAAGGGATCGTTAAAGGATCAAATTTTCTGGACCTAGATTAAATTCCTTTTTAAACTTTTATCACAAAGGCAAAACAAATAATCGCTCTAAAAAAAATTACTAGGTTCGGATTATTAAATTCTAAGTTAAGTAAACTAGTGAACGCTACTAATACTATTTTTTAATAGAACAATAGTACCCAACCTAGATAAAAGAAAGTATGCAACTTCCTCGATTTTCTAATGCCTGCAATTGAAAATCGAGGAAACGCATAAATTATGATTGCAAAATAACTTTCAAGTAGAAATATTAATTTCTATGCTTGAAGAGGTAAAATACACCAATTTGAAGTCCGTTATTTTTTACTGTAACAATGTCAGTATCATTAATATTAGTTAAGCCTATGTTATAACGCACATCTACCCCAAATCCTGTAGGAGGATGCACATAACTTAAACCAGCAGCAATTGCAAATTCGATCGCTTTGAGATCATCTTTAATATCTATACTAATATTGTTTGACTCCGCTTTGGCATTTACAAGTATACCAAGTTGAGGTCCTGCTTGAATTCTAAATCCATTGTCAAACATATATTGAAATAATACTGGAATATTTATGTACCCTAGATTAATTTTGTCATCAGAATTTGCTTCACTTGATTTTGCGCCTTGAACTGAATATATAATTTCTGGTTGCAATGCAAAATGATCCTTCAAATGTACATGTCCTATCAATCCCACATGAATCCCAGCCTTAGAATCATATTCTGAATTGTCATCACTACTTACATTGTATAAGTTTAGCCCTGCTTTAATACCAAGATTAACATGTTGAGCATCGACGGTAGCTGACAACATAAAAGTGATCCACACTAGATTTAGTAAAATTTTCATAATTTTTGTTTTATTTAAATAATGTAAAATGAATAAACTCAAAATGAGATAATTCCTTTCCTAACAAGTAATAATAGTCTAAGGTTCAATTAAAGTTAAAATTCTAAATTTAATTCAAAATATGGAGTAAAATATGTAAGAAAAACAAATATTATTGTAACAAATAATAAAATAAACCATTTTCAGAAAATATTTCACAAATTATAAAGCCCAAACTGAACTGTTTTAAAATCAAACTTACAAAGTCTGTAGAGGCGTTTCAAAGTTCAAGGATCGGCATATATTAGGAGTTAATATACTCATTCATAATTTCATAAATACAGTTCATGACCTCCAGAATATAAGAATTGGTCATATTCCAAATACAAAAAAAAAAGGATGCAACGGGTACCTGAAATTATGCATAAATTGCAAAGAATTTTATCTAACTTAGCATTCCATTAAATGATACATATTGGTAAAAAAGCAATTTATTCTTATGATAAAATATTAAAAAATGGTACCAGCAATTGGAACATCATAAATACCAACATTCAAATAAAATAAAAAATGAGAATTAATATCCAAATTAGTCTTTTCCTTGTATTTATTTTCTGTCAACCGCACGTTTCTTATGCACAATTAGTAGCTGCAGGAGGAAGGCATTCTCTTGCAATTTGTTCAGATAGTACGGTTCATTCCTGGGGTTACAATGGATATGGTCAATTAGGAAATGGGCGTATTTTAGAGGAAAATAAAGGGGTTAAAGTAACTGGATTATCCGGGATCATTCAAGTCGCTGGAGGATTATTTCACTCACTCTTTGTTAAACAGGATGGCACCGTTTGGGCCTGTGGCCGAAACCCTTTAGGTCCACTTGGTGATGGTACTATTGAAAATAAAACGACGCCTGTTCAAGTAGTTGGCTTAACGAATATTATTCAAGCAGCTGGTGGGGGTGAACATTCCCTTTTTTTAAAAAATGATGGTAGCGTTTGGGCCAGTGGTTTGAATTCCTCCGGTCAATTAGGGGATGGCACCAATATCAATAAAACAATTGCCGTTAAGCTTGCCACGCTTTCAGATATTGTACAAGTTGCCGCAGGTGCTGAATTCTCCCTTTTCTTGAAAAAAGATGGCACCGTTTGGGCTTGCGGACATAATGGTTTTGGTCAATTTGGAAATGGAACCATAAGCTCAAAAAATATCCCAATACAAATTCCTGGGCTTTCTGGAATTAAACAAATATCTGCTGGTGAGTGGCATTCGCTTTTTGTAACAGAACGAGGGGAGGTGTATTCTAGTGGACGAAATAATTATGGTCAGTTGGGTGATGGAAGTACTCTTGATAAAAAATCAGCAACACTAATAAGTAGCTTAACAGAAATAATTCAAGCAGAAGCTGGCGGTATTCATTCTGTTTTTATAAAAAATGATGGATCCGTTTGGTCTTGTGGATTGAATAGCGGAGGTAATAATGATGGTCAGCTGGGTGATGGAACTAACATTGACAAAGCTACTCCTGTGCAGGTCATTTCTTCTTGGGGCGCTGACAAAATAATAAGAGCTGAAGCTACCCGAGAACATTCTTTGTATCTAACAGAAACGGGACAAATTTGGGCTAGTGGTAGAAATAATTATGGACAATTGGGAAATAGCGTTTTTTCAAATTCAAATTCGCATACTTCAGTTCATTCAAGTTCTATATGTCAAATACTCCCGCTTAATACCACTCAGAATAATAACAATCGAATAAAGTATATCCTCTATCCAAATCCTACAAAATCCCATATTAGTTTAAAGTTTGACATACCATTGCATGAAGCAAAATTATTAATCTATAATTCAATAGGCAATAAAGTAAAACAATATAATTCAATTTTTGGGTATGAAATTAAGTGTAATCTTCACAATATACCATTTGGGATTTATTATTTTCAATTGATGCAAAATAATAAAACCATTTCGAATGGAAAAATCGCAATCAGTGATTAATGAAATGGTCAAAAAAATGCATTTTATAACTTCAATCCACTTGCTCATTTAAAGTTTTAAAAAAATATTGAGCTAGCTTAATTGATTTTGAAATAAGAATAGTTATGAAGTGCATTGTTTAAAATTCATTTATTCATACTCAATTTTTTTAAAATATCCATAGCCTTAAAATAATACCCATTCCAAGGTTTCATGAATAAAACCTAATCTATAATTAGAATATTCTGAACAAATACTTTGTGCACTGGAATTGAATAGAAGGTTACTACAGATTAAATTATTTTAAATTAAAATTAGAAAGCCAATATTTGCTAAATTTGCAAAATAATATATAGAAAAAGCTTGAAAACTGTATTGATTATAGATGATGAAGTAAAATTAAGAAACTTACTTTCAAGAATTATTAGTTTAGAAGGGTTTGAAGTGATAGAGGCTGGAGACTGCAAAACGGCATTGAAAAAATTAGAACAATATGAAATTAATACTATTCTTTGTGATGTTAAGTTGCCCGATGGAAATGGTGTTGAATTATCTAAATCAATTAAATCTAAATATCCAACTTCTGAAATTATTCTTTTGACTGCAAATGGTAACATATCAGATGGTGTACAAGCAATAAAAAATGGTGCATTTGATTATATTACCAAAGGTGATGATAATAATAAAATTATCCCTTTACTTTATCGTGCATTTGAAAAAGTAGAGCTAACACAACGTGTTCAACAATTAGAAAAACAATTGGGAGCCAAACAATCTTTTGAAAGTATTCTTGGCAAATCTAAATCCATTTTAAATGCTATAGAACTCGCCAAAAAAGTGGCTCAAACAGATGCAACTGTTTTATTAACGGGTGAAACTGGCACAGGTAAAGAAATTTTTGCACAAGCAATTCATCAAGCCAGTCTTCGAAGACATCATAATTTTGTCGCTATTAACTGTTCGGCATTTAGTAAAGAATTATTAGAAAGCGAAATGTTTGGACATAAAGCAGGTGCATTCACAGGTGCTATAAAAGATCATAAAGGACTTTTTGAAGAAGCAAATAATGGGAGTATTTTTCTTGATGAAATAGGAGAAATGCCACTCATACTTCAAGCGAAGCTATTGAGAGTTCTCGAATCTGGTGAATTCATTAAGGTTGGGGAAAGTAAAACTACGAAGGTAAATATTCGAATTATTGCTGCGACCAACCGCGATCTTTTGAAAGAAATGGAAGGCGGTAATTTTAGAGAAGACTTATTTTATCGAATCTCAGCGTTTCAAATAAAATTACCCCCTTTAAGAGAGCGCATTATTGATATAGAAGTTTTAACAAATTTTTTTATCGCACGATATGCTTCCAAAACTTCCAAAAAAATTAGTAATATTTCTTCTGAATTTAGAGAAGCTCTTAAACTTCATTTCTGGCCTGGGAATATACGCGAATTAAAAAATGTTATTGAACGAAGTCTTATTCTCCTTGACAATGAACAACTCAAAATAGAGAATTTGCCACCTGAATTTCAAGAATCATTCAATCTAAATAATAAAGCTGGTAAAAAACAGCTATCTGCTTTTGAATTGGCTAGCGCTGAAAAACTTCATATCCAAAAAGTACTAAACTATACAAATGGAAACAAAACAAAAGCAGCTGAACTACTCGGGATTGCTTTAACGACTCTCTATCGCAAATTAGACGAATACAAATTGGGATAATACCATAGCAAAATGATAGTGCCAACCCTGTCAAAATGAAAGGGTTTATTCCTATTCAAATTCCCACGAATCCATTTAACTACTTGATTTTCTTTAAGTTAATAGTATTAATTTAATTGTGGATTGCAATTTGAAATAATATTGGCATACTCAATAAAAATTTCAAAATGAAAGCAAAAGCAATACCTAACATTTATAAACAAGTACAACGATTAGCGGATGTAACAAACTGGTTAATTCAGAAAGGGAATATTAAAAAAGCAAGGCGTTATCTGCAAATAACTGAAGATATTTTCAACAAAGGTACTTCCGAAGTTAAAAACGCAATATCAAATATTTATGTGTTTTCTGTTTCAAGCTTCATGGAAATTCATCATTGTATGTTTACAAATCTCTTTCCCGAATCATTGCATTCAGAATATCAAAAACAGATCCATGCATCTGGAATATGACAACAATCATATTCCTAAATGTCGACAATCCATTATAATTTATAAAACAAAAAATAAACTTATCAAAATTATTAACCATGATCACAGGAATCCTCACAGTTGTCGGAGTGTTATGCTTTGTACTATTTTATAAAACCATTAACTTCTTTGAAAAAATTTAAAAAATATGTTAGCATTATTTATTGTCGCAATCGGAGTATTCGCATACATGTGTTATGTTTTGCTAAAACCCGAAAAATTTTAAAATCAAGTGGCCAAAAATAAAACATATCATTGTATGGACACCAACCATGATTTTTATTTGTTCAGTGCACTATATCGTTTATTAGGAGGCCAAAGTATTGTTTAACCACTAAATATCAAATTCGGAAAATGAATTCAGAAATTCTCGGAGTAATCCTCATGTTTACAATAGTACTGCTGTTGGCAATACCTTTAGGTAAATACATCGGAAAAATTTTCAGCAATGAAAAAACATGGCCTGATAAAATTTTCAATCCTCTGGACAATTTGTTTTTTAAACTAAGCAACATAGACCCATTAAAAGAAATGAATTGGAAGCAACATTTGGTGACATTACTTACCATTAATTTGTTTTGGTTTTTACTCTGCATGTTTGTGCTTACCAATATGAATTGGCTTCCACTAAATCCTGATGGCAATCCTTCCATGGGTGGTGATTTAGCTTTTAATACTGCTGTGAGTTTTGTAACGAATACCAATCTGCAACACTATTCCGGTGAAAGTGGACTATCCTATTTAGGGCAATTAATTCTAATGCTTTGGCAATTTATAAGTGCCGGTACAGGTATCGCTATTTGCGCTGTAGTATTTATAGCAATGAAGGAACGCACAACAGAAACTTTAGGTAATTTTTATGCTTTCTTTGTAAGAAGTTGTACTAGAATTTTATTACCAATTTCATTTATAGTAGCTGTTATACTATTGTTTAATGGCACTCCAATGACCTTTGAAGGCAAAGACACCATCACGACTCTGCAAGGCGACACAGTACAAGTAAGCAGAGGACCTGTTGCCGGTTTTGTAGCGATCAAACAATTGGGTACAAATGGGGGTGGTTTTTACGGACCCAACTCATCACATCCATTAGAAAACCCAAATTATTTAACCAACATCATTGAAACCATTTCCATATTCCTAATTCCAATTGCTATGCTTTTTGCTATGGGTTATGTATTGAAAAGAAGAAAATTGACATGGACAATTTTTGGTGTAATGACCTTAGGGTTTATGCTATTAGTCATTCCCTCTATTAGAAATGAAATGAATGGTAACCCGGCTATTACTAATATGGGAATAAATCAACTGCATGGAAGTATGGAGGGTAAAGAATTACGTTTTGGTTCTGCAGCTTCTGCATATTGGGCAATAACAACCACCTGTACAAGCAATGGTTCTGTGAACGCAATGCATGATAGTATGACACCCCTCACAGGCATGTTTGCATTACTCGGCATGATGATAAATTGTTTTTATGGTGGTGTGGGTGTTGGCTTTTTAAATTTTTACATCTTCATTATACTGGCTGTATTTATTAGTGGTTTAATGGTTGGTAGAACTCCAGAATTTCTTGGCAAAAAGATAGAAGCAAAAGAAATGAAAATTGCCATGATGATTGCTTTACTCCATCCATTTTTAATCCTTACTGGAACTGCTATTTCAAGTTTCTTGTATGCTGGTAATCCAACTGAATATGCAGCCTGGTTAGCAAATCCTGGTTATCACGGCTTTAGTGAAATGTTATACGAATTTACTTCATCAAGCGCCAACAATGGTAGTGGTTTTGAAGGCTTAGGCGACAATACACCATTTTGGAATATTGCTTGTGGTTTGGTTATGTTGTTAGCCCGCTATATTCCAATTATTGGACCTGTAGCCATAGCTGGTATTTTAGCAAGTAAAAAATACATACCCGAAAGTAATGGAACATTAAAAACCGATACTGCAACTTTTGGTTTAATGGTGTTTGCAGTAATTGCATTAGTGGCGGGTTTAGCTTTTTTCCCAGTACTTACTCTAGGGCCTATCGCAGAATATTTCTCAATGATTAAATAATTAAATAAAATGATTAAAAATACATCCATATTTCAAAAAGACTTAGTGAATGAAGCATTAAAACAGTCTTTTGTGAAACTCAATCCTAAAATAATGTTCCGGAATCCTGTGATGTTTACAGTCGAAATTGGAACCGCTGTTATGTTTATTGTTTGTATCTGGATCCTAACTGGTGAAGCAGCTCAAGGAAGCTTACTTTACAACTTTACGGTATTCCTTGTTTTGTTACTTACTTTACTCTTTGCAAATTTTGCTGAAGCAATTGCAGAAGCAAGGGGAAAGGCCCAAGCAGACAGTTTGCGAAAAACCAGGGAAGAGACACCCGCAAAAAAAATGAGTGCTGTAGGAAAATTTCAATCAAATGAAGTTCAAATTGTTCCATCTTCTTTATTGAAAAAGGGCGACTTGTTTTTTTGTGAAACTGGAGATATAATTCCTACAGATGGAGAAATTATTGAAGGTCTTGCTACCATTGATGAAAGTGCTATCACTGGTGAAAGTGCACCAGTCATTCGAGAAGCGGGAGGTGATAAAAGTTCCGTAACAGGTGGCACAAAAGTTTTGAGTGATAAAATCACTGTCCGTGTTACAACAGAACCTGGAGAAAGTTTTTTGGACAAAATGATTGCTTTGGTTGAAGGTGCATCACGTCAAAAAACTCCAAACGAAATAGCACTCACCATTTTATTAGCAGGTTTTACATTAGTATTCATTATTGTATGCATTACTTTAAAGCCATTTGCTGATTATGCAAACACACCGATTACAATTGCAGCATTTATTTCACTTTTTGTTTGTTTAATCCCAACAACTATTGGAGGCCTTCTTTCCGCAATAGGAATTGCCGGGATGGACAGAGCATTGCGAGCCAATGTAATAACTAAAAGTGGAAAAGCAGTTGAAACCGCGGGTGACATTGATGTATTATTATTAGACAAAACTGGTACGATAACTATCGGAAACCGAAAGGCGACACATTTTTATCCAGCTAAAGGAATAGACGAAAAGCATTTTATCAAATGTACTGTTTTGAGTTCCATGAGCGATGATACACCTGAAGGAAAATCAATTATTGAATTAGCAGGTATAAATCCTCACAATTTCAATATTGAAAATCCAACTTTCATAAAATTCACTGCCGAAACAAGAAGCAGTGGTATTGATTTTGAAAACACCCGGATCCGAAAAGGCGCATCTGATGCTATAAGAACACTTTCAGAAAAAAATGGTAATAGCTTTCCGATGGATACTGCAGAACAAGTAAAAACAATTTCTAGTAATGGTGGCACTCCGCTTGTAGTTTGTGAAAATGAAAAAGTTATCGGCGTAATAGAACTACAGGATATAATCAAAACGGGAATTCATGAACGTTTTGAACGTCTTCGCAAAATGGGAATCAAAACCGTGATGGTGACAGGTGACAACCCACTCACAGCCAAATTCATCGCAGAGAAAGCAGGTGTTGATGATTATATTGCAGAAGCCAAACCTGAAGATAAAATGAATTACATCCGCAAAGAACAAAATGAAGGCCGATTAGTAGTGATGATGGGTGATGGAACCAATGATGCCCCAGCTCTGGCACAGGCAGATGTAGGCGTTGCAATGAATAGTGGAACGCAAGCAGCAAAAGAAGCTGGAAATATGGTTGATTTAGATAATGACCCGACAAAGTTGATAGAGATCGTTGAAATTGGCAAACAACTTTTAATGACTCGCGGTACACTTACTACCTTCTCCATTGCAAATGATGTGGCTAAATATTTTGCAATCGTACCAGCTTTGTTTATTGCCTCCATTCCTGCGCTTGGAGGATTAAATATTATGAAACTACACAGTCCGGAAAGTGCTATTCTATCTGCCATTATTTTTAATGCTATAATTATTCCAATATTAATTCCACTTGCCCTGAAAGGTGTTTCGTACAAACCCATCGGAGCTTCAGCATTGCTTCGAAGAAATTTATTCATTTATGGTTTGGGTGGTGTAATCATTCCTTTCATCGGAATAAAAATTATTGATTTATTGGTTGCTCTATTTGTTTAAATTTAACCATGCATCATAAAATAATCACAAACTAAAATCAAAAAAATGAAATCAAATATACTTCCAGCAATAAAATTGACGCTCCTGTTTCTAATTTTTTTCAGTGGAATTTATACAACTGTAATTTATGGTATCGCACAATTCGCTCCAAACAATGGGAAGGGTGAAATCATAAAACACAATGGAAAAACATTTTACAGTAACATTGCTCAAAATTTTTCTGACAATGCATATTTTTCTTCCCGACCTTCTGCTGTTGGCTACAATGCCGCTGGCTCAGGAGGTAGTAACAAAGGACCTTCCAACCCTGATTATCTGGCAGAAGTACAAGGAAGAATTGATAGCTTCCTTGCACATAACCCAACTATCAGCAAATCACAGATTCCGTCCGATTTAGTCACAGCAAGTGGTGCCGGACTAGATCCCAACATTTCTGTTCAAGCCGCACTTATTCAGGTGCCACGGATTGCCAAAATCAGAAATCTTGCAGAAAAAGATTTACTATTATTAATTCAACAAAAAACGGAAAAACCATTTCTAAATTTATTCGGTACAGAAAAAATAAACGTTCTTAAATTAAATATTTCATTAGACAATCTTAAATAAACAAAAAAATGAAAAATACTATTTTACCATTAATGTTCCTCATTGCAAATATTGGATTTGCACAAATAGACAGTTCAAAATCAAATTTAAGCTTTAGCGGATATGCAGAAGTTTATTATTCTTATGACTTTAATAAACCAGCTGACCACAATCGTCCTGCATTCTTTTACAGTCATAACCGCCACAATGAATTTAACCTTAATCTTGGGTATATTAAAGCTGCATATAATTCAGATAGAACCCGTGCGAATCTTGCACTTGCAGCTGGCACCTACATAAACTCCAATTATACGGCAGAACCCGGAGTACTAAAAAATATTTACGAAGCCAATGCAGGAATTAAGCTTTGCAACAAGAAAAATATATGGCTTGATGCAGGAATATTTGCTTCGCATATTGGCTTTGAAAGTGCCGTTTCAAAAGATTGTTGGAGTTTGACAAGAAGTCTACTCGCAGACAATACACCCTATTATGAAAGTGGGGCTAAAATTTCGTACACAACCGATAATAGCAAATGGTTTTTTAGTGGATTAATTCTCAATGGTTGGCAACATATTCAACGACCTGATGGGAATAATAGCCCTGCCTTCGGAACCCAAATAAGTTTCACTCCTAATTCAAAAGTCACTTTAAACTACAGTACATTTTTCGGAAATGAAAAAGCAGATACTGCAAAACAAATTCGTTATTTTCATAATTTCTATGGTATATTTCACCTCACAGACAATTTTCACGTTACCGCAGGTTTTGATTATGGGATGGAAGAGAAAACAGAGAACAAAAATGAATTCAACAATTGGATCAGTCCAGTGCTTATCGTTAAACTTAATTTAAATGAGCAATGGAGTATTTCTGCCAGAGGAGAATATTACAAAGATGAAAATGGAGTAATTATTGCCAGTGGAACCGAAAATGGTTTTCAAACTACCGCTTATTCACTTAATTTAGATTACAAATTAAGAGAGAATGCAAACTGGAGAATTGAAGGAAGAGCTCTAAATAGCAAAGATAAAATATTCAATAAAGAAGGTGAAGCAACACAATCGAATATCTTTGTGACTTCATCTCTTGCGATTTCATTTTGATGACTGAAAAAGAAACTTCTGTTCAACATTTTCTCGACTTGATTAAAAAATCAAGGCGGGGAAAATTTAAAATCTATATTGGCATGAGTGCCGGTGTTGGAAAAACATATCGGATGTTACAAGAAGCACAATCCCTTTTAAAAAATGGGATTGATGTAAAAATTGGTTACATAGAAACACACAATCGCAAAGAAACTCATGATTTACTAGAGGGACTTCCGGTTATTCCACGTAGAAAACTTTTTTACAAAGGAAAGGAATTGGAAGAGTTAGATGTACAAGCTGTAATTAATCTAAGGCCGGAAGTTGTAATTGTGGATGAATTAGCACATACAAATATTGAAGGGAGTAAAAATGAAAAACGGTGGAAGGATGTACTTGAAATTCTTTCAGCAGGTATCAATGTAATTTCAGCAATCAACATTCAGCATATTGAAAGTTTGAATGAAGAAGTTAAAAAAATAACGGGTGTTGAGGTTAAAGAAAGAGTACCCGACAATATCATTGCTCAGGCAGATGAAGTAGTGAACATTGATTTAACCGCAGATGAATTGATCTCTCGCTTAAAAGAAGGAAAAATTTATCAGGCGGAAAAAATTGAAATGGCTCTTAATAATTTCTTTAAGTCTGAACACATATTACAACTCCGGGAACTCGCATTAAAAGAGGTTGCTACCCAAGTAGAAAGAAAAGTAGAAAAAGAAATTCCAAGAAATGTTGCTTTAAGGCATGAACGATTTCTAGCTTGTATTAGCAGCAATGAAAAAACAGCAAAAGAAATTATCCGTAAAACAGCAAGACTCGCAAATTATTATAACTGTAAATGGTATCTTCTTTTTGTACAAACGCCTAAGGAAAGTCCGAATAATATACCATTAGACAAGCAAAGATATCTTATCAATAACTTTAAACTTGCTACAGAATTAGGTGGTGAAATTATTAAAAAAGAAGGGAAAAGTGTAGCTAAAGAAATAGCTGAAATTGCTGAAACACTGGAAATTACAACAATTTGTATTGGCAAACCTCATTTAAACTTATTTGCATTCATATTAGCTACAAATACTTTTAATGAACTCTTGAAAAAATTAAAGTCATTGGATGTTGATATTATCATATTGTCATGAAAATAAAAGCTAAATTAACCCTGGGCGTAGGATTGCTATTCATACTTATCATATTACTTGCAGCTCTTGGTACCTTGTCGATAACTGTTTTGAATAAGGATACCCAAAATATTTTAGTTGCAAATTATAATACCCTGGAGTATACCCGGAGCATGCTCCTTTCACTTGATGAAGATCTTAAGGACTCCATAGTGATTAAAACATTTACCAAACATCTTGCATTACAACAAAATAATATTACTGAAATTGGTGAGGAAGAATTGACTAATAAACTATCCATGGATTTTAATCGCCTGGTTAAAAATCCTCAGGATCCAGTATTATACCGTTCCATCCGCAAAGATTTGACAGATATTATGCTTCTAAATATGCAGGCTATTGAACGAAAAAGTAATGTTGCAAAGGAAACTGCAAAACTAGCTGCCTGGTGGATTCCTTTAATCGGGACTTTATGTTTTCTGATTGCATTTATATTATTAGTTAACCTACCTGGAAATATAGCAAATCCTATTCAGGAATTGACAGAAAGTATTAAACAAGTTGCTGCAAAAAACTATACAAAACGGGTTGGTTTTGAAGGGCATAATGAATTTGGTGAGCTTGCAAATGCTTTTAATGTAATGACTCAAAAATTACAGGAATATGAAAATAGTAAACTTTCGAAAATACTATTTGAAAAGAAACGAATTGAAACATTAATAAACAAAATGCATGATCCAGTAATTGGATTAGATGAAAATAAAGTAATTTTATTTGCGAATGATGAAGCAATTAAAATAATAGGATTAAAACCAGATCAAATTATTGGAAAAAATGCTAAAGACCTTGCTCTTGTAAATGACTTAATTCGATCTCTCATGAAGGAACTCATTTCAACAGAACTGCCGCAAATTAAGGTCATAGAAAAATCACTCAAAATATTTGCAGATAATAAGGAAAGCTATTTTGATAAAGAAATCATTGAAATTTCGATTATACCTACTGGAGAATTGGTATCAAAACATATTGGACATGTTATTCTGTTAAAAAATATTACACCTTTTAAAGAGTTAGACTCTGCAAAAACCCACTTTATGGCTACGGTTTCGCATGAATTTAAAACTCCTATAGCAGCTATTAAAATGAGTTTACAATTATTAGAAAATGAACAAATTGGAATATTAAATCCAGAACAGAAAAATTTATTAGAAAGTATAAAAGAGGATGCTCATCGACTATTAAAAATTACTGGAGAAATGCTAGATATGACACAGGTTGAAAGTGGCAATATTCAATTGTCAATTTTTCCTACAAGTGCTAAAGAAATCCTTCTGGATGCAATTCATGCTACAAAAATTCCTGCAGATCAAAAGCAAATTAAGTTTGAAATTAATATCCAGAATAATTTGCCAAATGTACAGGCTGATACAGAAAAAACGACTTGGGTTCTTACGAATCTTCTCTCAAATGCAATCCGATATTCATATGAAAACTCAACTATTTATGCTCGTATAAAGTATGAAGATGGAAGCATAAAATTTGCAATTAAAGATACCGGACCTGGAATTGCCCCTCATTATAAGGACAAAATATTTGATCGCTATTTTAGAGTTCCTGGTTCAAATAAAGAAGGTACGGGACTTGGCCTTGCAATTAGTAAAGAATTTATTGAAGCCCAGGGTGGCAATATCACAATAGACAGCGAATATGGAACAGGAAGTACTTTTATCGTAAGCTTAAAAAGCATCGCTTAATCATCAACACATTAATTTTAATTGCAGTTAAATAGCTTAGCTGAAATGCTGATTTATGGCTATTTGAAGAATTTGTCAAAGTGACATGGCAGAGAACTAAATTCATACATACTGCACAAGCCAATAGTACCCACAATTTTCCCTACCTTTACCTTTTAAGCACACTCAAGACCATGACTCAATTTGTACATCTGCATTGCCATACCCAATTTTCACTATTAGATGGAGCTACTGATATTGCATCTATGATGAAAAAAGCTGCTGCTGACGGTCAGAAAGCGGTTGCAATGACAGATCATGGGAATATGTTTGGTTGTTTTAGTTTTGTTAAAGAAGCCAAAGCAAATGGCCTAAAACCTATCCTGGGCTGTGAATTTTATATGGTCGCAGATCGTCATAAACATAGTTTTTTAAAAAGTGGTGGCGAAAAAGATGAACGGTTTCATCAACTTTTATTAGCAAAAAATCAAACCGGATATGAAAATCTTTCAAAACTTTGTTCCTTAGGTTTTATCGAAGGCCTTTATGGAAAATTTCCCAGAATTGACAAGGAACTATTATTAAAATATCATGAAGGCATTATCGCAACAAGTTGTTGCGTAGGCGCTGAAATACCACAAGCAATTGTAAAAGGAGACCTGGCAGGTGCTGAACAAAAATTAAAATGGTGGCTTGAACTGCTTGGTGAAGATTTTTATATCGAAATTCAACGACACAGAGGATGTGAAAATATTGATGAATCTGGCGTAAGTCAGGAACAAATCAATCAAGTTTTACTAAAATTAGCGGAGAAATATAAGGTTAAAACCATTGTAACCAATGATGTTCATTACCTGGAAGAGGAAGATTATATCTCCCATGATGTATTATTATGTATAAATACAAATTCAAATGTTGAGGAAACAGATCGGTTTCAATTTCCGAGTTCCGATTTCTATTTCAAAACAACAGCACAAATGCAAAAGCAGTTTGGAGATCTTCCTCATGCTATTGAACAAACTTTTGAAATAGCAGAACGCTGTTTTATTCCAAATTTAGAAAGAGATGTTTTGTTGCCAAATTTTCCTATACCTCCTAATTTCAAAGATCAAAATGAATATCTGGAACATTTAGTCTTTGAAGGAGCCAAAAGACGATATGGCAGTATTACTAAAATTATTGAAGATCGTCTTCGCTTTGAAATTTCTGTTATAGAAAAAATGAAATTTGCAGGCTACTTTCTGATTGTCCAGGACTTCATTAAAGCAGCTCGTGAATTAGGGGTAAGTGTTGGACCGGGAAGAGGCAGTGCGGCAGGTTCAGCGGTTGCATACTGTCTTACTATTACCGATATTGATCCGATTAAATACAATCTTCTTTTTGAACGTTTTTTAAATCCTGAAAGGATTTCATGGCCGGATATTGATATTGACTTTGATGATCGCGGACGTCAAAAAGTCATAGATTATGTGGTACAAAAATATGGTCGGAACCAGGTTGCTCAAATTGTAACTTTTGGAACTATGGCTGCAAAATCATCTATTCGTGACGTTGCTAGAGTAAAACAATTAGACCTCTCTTCATCCGATCGTCTTGCGAAGATGGTACCTACCAGGCCTGGTGTAAACCTGAAAGCTATTTTGGAAGAAAAAAATGCAATTTCAGATGAATTTACTTCCGATGAAAAGAAAAAAATCCAAGATCTGCGCAATATTCTAAAAACTCCCGGATTGGAATCTGATGTCCTGAATATGGCAATGAAACTTGAGGGTTCAGTTCGTAATACCGGCGTTCATGCTGCGGGTATCATCATTGCACCTGATGAAATTATGCGATTTATACCTGTATGTACTGCGAAAGATACAGACTTATATGTAACACAAATCGAAGGAAACGTTATCGAATATACAGGTCTATTAAAAATGGACTTTTTAGGTTTAAATACACTATCCATTATTGATGATACCATTTTCAATATTGTAAAACGACATGGTGAAGAAAAGAGAATAAAACTAGAAGATATTCCTTTAGATGATATTCAAACTTTAGAACTTTTTCAAAAAGGTCAAACGATCGGTTTGTTTCAGTTTGAAAGTGAAGGTATGCGATCCAATTTAAAAAATCTAAAGCCTTCAGACATTGAAGATATCATTGCTATGAATGCACTTTTCCGTCCTGGACCTATGGCATTTATAGACGAATTTATTTCCAGAAAAAACAAAAAATTACCCGTTGAATATCCGCATCCATGGTTGGAAGAAATTCTGAAACCTACCTATGGAATTATGGTTTATCAAGAACAAATTATGCAGGCGGCTCAGATTATGGCTGATTATTCATTAGGCGAAGCAGATGTATTGAGACGCGCAATGGGTAAAAAGAAAAAAGAAGAGATGGACAAACAAAGTAGTTTGTTTGTAGAGCGGGCTAGTAAAAAAGGAATTGATGATAAAAAAGCGCAAGAAATTTTTGATGTCATGGCAAAATTTGCAGCCTATGGATTTAATCGGTCACATGCAGCTGCTTACTCTATATTAGCTTTTCAAACTGCCTATCTTAAAGCGCATTATCCAGCAGAATTTATGGCCGCTGTATTAACTGCAAATAAAAATAATGTTGCAGACTTAAGTACCTACCTGCATGAATGCCAACAAATGAAATTAACGGTGCTCGGACCGGATATTAATGAATCTGAAATAGAGTTTACCGTGAATGAAAAAGGGCATATACGTTTTGGATTATCTGCTTTGAAAGGCGTTGGTGAAGGACCTGTAACTGATATCCTTCAGGAACGGGATCAACATAGTATGTTTCTTGATTTTGCCGATATGATAAAGCGTTTAAATTCACGAATTTTTAATAAAAAAGTAATTGAAAGTTGCGTGTATGGTGGTGCTTTTGATTGTTTCACCAATATGCATCGCGCACAATATTTCGCTGCGATAGATAAATATCCAAGTTATATTGAATGTATGCTTCGCTGGGGAAATCAATATCAAAGTTCTATAGAAAATCAACAGGCATCTTTATTTGGTGAATCTTACCAGGAAGATATTCAAATTCCTTCACCTCCAATTTGTGCACCCTGGAATACACTTGAAAAATTAGAACATGAAGTTGAAGTTGCAGGGATTTATTTGAGTTCACATCCTTTAGATGATTATCGACTTGAAATAAAACATAGCTCCACGGTAAGCATTGATAAATTAGAAATTTTTAAAGAAGAAAATCGTCAAGGTTATCGCCATCGATTATGCGGTATCATAACAGAAGTACAGCATCGAACGAATCAAAAAGGGGAAGGCTTTGGAATTTTTAAATTACAAGATTATTTTGGAAGTATTCCAATCCGATTATTTAAAGAACAATATTTACAATATAAAGGAATGTTAAATAATGGTGTTGCCGTTATGATTGATGGAACTTATGATAAATCTAACTGGAAACAAAATGATGAAGAATGGGTTTTCAAAGTATCTAACATTATTTTATTATCTTCCGCACTTTCACATGTTGTTAAAAAAAGCCTTACGGTATTTGTGCGTTTGGATACTATTTCAGATCAACTCATCGAAAAAATAGATAGTATTTTGAAAAATAATAAAGGAAATATGCAATTAAAAATTCAGGTAATTGATTTAAAACAAGAACAACAACTTGCCTTAGCATCTACAAAAAAAGTTACGATTAGCAGTGAACTATTAATTAAATTAGAAGAATTAGGATTAAATTATAAGCTGAACTAAATTTGAGAACATGAAACTGAAATTTTGCCTTTTGTTTCAGCTGGTTTATTTCACAGCATCTATGGCACAAGCATTTGACGAATTTACAGTAGATAAAGAAGTTATGATATTTGTCAAAGACGAATTTAATGATTTAAAAAACTTCAGTTTAGGAATTAAATGTCCGGAAGAAGAAAATCAATGGTATTTAGATTCATTGGAATATTCTCCTTGGTTTGTAGGCGATTTTAATGATGATAAAATACCAGACTTATTTATAACGGGTCAGGAAAAAAAAGATCAGGCACATTATTTAATTTTAGGTAAAGATGAATTAGATGAAGAATCCGGTTTTACATTAATTCCAGTTTGTCCACCAAAAAATAGAGGAAATCTTGTAATTCCATTTATTGAAGAAAGCCGTAAAGGGCTCTTAATTTTATTTAAGCAATTCAAAACAGAAACTACAATTCAAGTGAAAGACGGACAAGAGACTCGCCTTCCGCGAACATACATTGATTATTATAAAATGGGTTTGATAAAAAAAGATACTTTAGTCTATAATTTTGGAGGAATCATTGAGTATAATTTAAAACCAACAATAAAAGATATTCAATTTATTCAAATGCATTCATTTTGTCAGTTTGGTGGCTGCCCAGATTTTAAAATGAAAATTGACAGTTTGGGACAAATGATTCTCTCTAATATTAAAAATACAGATGAAGAAGTTGGTATGTATGCTGCTCTCTGTGAAGAGTCTGTGTTTAAAAAAGTATATTCACTTTCTAACTATTTAAAGCTGCAAAAATCAAATCAACATTTTGGAGAAGAAAGTGCTGATAAAACAATTACAATGATCATAAGTTATAGCGATGGGACTGCTAAAACCTGGTATGATTATGAACAAGGTGCCTCTTTAGGGATCAGCAAATTATATGATTTGTTTTTTGAAGCAAAGAAAAATGCTACCTGGGAATATAAAGGTGAATTAAAAGAATAAACATTCTACATTGTAAAACAAATTTGATCAAAATAAATTACCGCGATTCCGTTGAATTTTTCTTTAATTCCTGTTCGATTATAAATGGTAATTGTTCTGCTTTTAAATTTTTACCTATTATTTTTCTGTTTTTGTTTAAAACATACATCTCTGGTGTTATGTCAACAAAATATTTTGCATAAATACTTCTGTTCGTTGGATCATGGACATTAATCCAGGATTCTGTTTGATATTTTTTTACAAAATCCCGCCATTGTTGATCTGTAGAATTCAAAATAATCGCAAAAACTTCAACACCTTTAGCTTTCCATTTTCCATAAAATTCCTTTAATAAGGGAGTTTCTTTCTGACAATGATCGCAATCCGGATCATACATAAAGACCACTACAAAATCTTCTTTGAGCTCATATATGGATCGCGTTTTACCATCTAAATCGGTTGAAATCACATCCGGGCCCTGACAATTCAACAAACTAGCTTTCATTTCAAATACCTTTTTTTGAATAGCTGTCAATTCCTTGTCATCCATCCAATACGCATTTTCTTTTGTGAAATAGGTATCTAAAATATGTACAAAAACAGCTTCACCATCCATTACATTTGTCTGTGTAGGTTGATATTTTAAAGCAATCCAATTACTAATAAATTGAAACATTTCCTTATTCACTAATGACTTTTTAATGATAAAGTCAGCTTGTCGAATTATGGAATCTGGTTGTTGCGGAGTAAGTTCCTTAATAAATCGTTTCAATTTATTTACAATTACCGGAGTATACAATAAACGGATATCGCTAAGATCTACTTGATCCCAAAAAGCAAGTCTGAAAAGCTGAAGTTGTTTTGCTAAATCAATTTCCCCCTTTTCATTTCTTACATCTACAATTTCCGGATTTTGTCCTGCAGTTTTGAATTTAGTGAAAAAAGACTTTGGATACTCTTTTTGCCAAATTTCTAACTTGCTTTTGTTTTCTCTTTGGATTTGTTTGAGCTGTCTATCTACCATAGAAACAATGGCAGTATCTGCTGGATTGGACTTCTTAAGCGTATTTAAGGAGTCAATTTTTTTCTCTTGCCGAAGCTGAAAACGAAAAGATTCATACAGGAGATGATTATCAATAGAAGAATTAATTTTCATCATACCGATTAAATCAGCTTTATTTGAAAGCATTTGAAAATGCTGGTCATCATCCAAAATCATATGGATACTTGTATAGTCCGGTAAAATAATATAGTAATAACCCGATTTAAAAGGACTTCTTTTTTTGAATTCAAAATTACCCTTTGCATCCATGAGGGTAGAATCGGCAATAAAATTCTGATCACCAAATACACTGATGAGCTTAATTTTTCCACCAGTAAAACCTTCTATCGTAACTTTTATTTCACAACTATCTGTTTGAGCTTTGCCTGAAAAATAAAAGAAACTTAAAATAACAAATAGAGACCATTTCATAAATAAAAATAATTGCATCATTCAATAACTAAGCAAAGAGATCCGCAGGCGATTCAAAATATACTTAGAAGTATTCCATATTATGAATAGCACCAAGGCAATTTATGAAGCAAATTTATAAAGAGAATTGGACCAAAGGAGTATCGAATATATAAACAAATGTTAATATTTTAAAAAACTACTATTTTAGCTCAATTTCCAGTAAAAATAAGCTAATCAATCAGGGTGCATACAATAAATGCTTATAATTCTAGAGATCTATAAAATTTAGAATTTTAAATGTTTCCCTGTCGAACCAAAATTTACTAATTAAAAATAATAGAGTCCTTAAAAGCTCTTTATAGTAAGCTTAAACTTAATATTCTCAATTTTTTTACAGCTATAACTCATAAATATTATAGCTAGAAAAAAGTACATTCATCTCATTTTTCAATAATTAATTGCAATGATTTTTGGTATTCTGAATTGCTAACACGGATCAAATAATTTCCATTGTGCAATGACAAATTTCCAAAATCTAATTCAAGCAGATTTTGATCTGCATTCAACAAAACTTTAAAAACCATTCTTCCATGGAGATCGGCCATTAAAACTTCTTTATCAGAATTCTCAAATCCTTCAATTTCTATTTGCGTAGTATTTCCGGCAGGATTTGGATTTGCTAAAATCCGAAGGTCTTTTACATCTGCTATAGAACCATCAGCTTGCCATGTTTCAAATGGCAATTTCTTTTCACCAATTTCATATTCAAATTGTCGTAACAATCCACCAGATAAGGTGTGAAACCATCCATTAATTTCGGTAGATTTCTGAAGACTACTACAAATCGTTCTAATTTGATAATGATAAAAGGTTCCTGGCGATAATCCTTTAAATATGTGTTCCAAACCAGAACCAGATTTATTCTTCCAAGCAGACCATCCAGACCAAACTCCAGGTGAAAGTTCGTATTGAATTCGCAATTCATATCCAGCACTATTTGCACAGGTAGAAGCTTGTGCCTTCCATTTTATTTTTGCTGAATTTAAGGTGGTATCCCGATGATAAACCTGACTTGGATACTTACAGGCGAATGCATAAATGGTTACAGTTTGCACACAAGACGAAGAATTTCCTTTAAGATCGGTTGCCGTCCATTTGACATTTGTAACACCCATTGCTAAGTTACTTGGAGCGTCATTCTTGACGGATTCTAAAATACCACAATTGTCAGTCGCTATTGCTTTTTCTAAAAGTATAGTCCCTTTTGGAAAGGGACCACAATTGCCTGAAGGACTTGTATATGTTATTGCAGGTGGACAATTAATAACAGGATTGATTACATCATAAAATTTTGGATCATTGTTACCATAATAAACAAAATTTGGATCCAACAAATCTACAAGTCCGTCACAATCATCATCTAATTCATTGCATACTTCCGCTTCTCCCGGATTTTTATTAGCATTATTGTCATCACAATCACCAAATTGCGCAAAATAACCATCATGGTCGTTATCCTCTCCACATAAATCAATAACTTCAACTATGGAATTGCAGCCCGTTGTATTCCCATCTATAGTTGAAAATTTACCTTTTCCTAAATAGTTACAAACACTTTTCACCGAACAAAAAGATAAGCTAGGATTGTAATGTATACCGATATAATCAATTGAATTAGGCTCAATATTGTCCAAGCCATTTAAACTTTGCAATGCATTATTCCACAAAATATAAATATTACCTTCCAGTGATTCCAGGTTTTGCAATCCATTAAAATCTATCAAATTTGGGTGATTGTACAAGCTAAAATCTCCACTGATTGCATTTAGACTTTGAAATCCCAGAAAATTAACTATCAAATCATTTTGATCAAAATATACATTCCCATTAATTGTCTCAAGATTTTCTAGTCCGGAAAAACTCAACAAGGAATGACAATAATTTATTTGTAAGCCACCAGTATTCATTAAACTACTTAAGGAATTTATAGAAGTCAAAATCGGGCAATAGGATATAATCAAATATTTTCCAACATTGGTTAGTGACTCAAGACCATTCAAAGTATTTAGACCATCCATAGAACCTATTGCAAAATCACCGCCGATACTTGATAAGGATTCCATGCCCAAAAAATTTGAAATAAGAGGACATAGTCCTATATTAAAATACCCTCCAATTTGGGCTAAACTTGAAAACCCAGACACTGATGACAAATTGCTATTATAAGCTATATCTAGATCCTTTTTAATAAATTGTAGCTGTTCAAGTCCATTAAAATTTACTAAAGAATCGCAAAAATAGATGAACAAATAACCCAAATTCGTGACCGAATTAAAGGATGTAAAATCTTTGATTCCGGTATTGATAAAATAGAATCCAATGGACTCCTTCAAATTGCTAAAACCATTAAAAAATTGCAATTTAGGATTTGTATCAAATTGTATGTCAGCAGCATTCGTTAAACTAGAAAATCCTGAAATTTCCACTAGTTCATAATTCCTTGAAAAAGAAATTAAACCAGCATATGGAAAATTGTTAAATCCTGACATAGTAAGTAACAATGGGTTATCATAAACGATAATATTTGTCTGTGAGTTGAGGGCTCCATTAAAGCCACTTATTTCTTCTAATAATTGATTATTATTAATAACAATGGAACCAGGGCCAACATACTCTAAATTATTTAATCCATCAATGTAACGCAATGTATTACATGAAAAAATATTTAAACTTTGACCAATGAATCTGATTTGACTCAAACCATCGAGGTTTGTAATATCGTTTGACGGACCAATATTAAGGTAGGTCTCTATTTCTGTACAACCTGGATAATTAATTGGAAACGCATCAATTTCGGCCTGTGTTGTCAAGGTAATTCCTCCTAAGCAAGGCAAAGCAAAACCAATTTCCAAAAACGAAATGAAAACTATAAAAAGGATAAATAATTTTTTCATAATAATTAATTTTTAAGGATTATAATAATGGATTGCATGATAAAATAGAATCATGCAATCCATGTTTTGAAATTTATTTTGATACTTTAATTAATTTAATACATTCTGTTTGATTTTGAATACTTATACGCAGAAAGTAAAGTGCAGATGGATACAAATTTCCAAAATTTATTTTCCTATGTTGTTCATCCAAATTAAATTTTTCGATAGCCTTTCCAAATTGATCAAAAACCTCTACCAATGCAACTCCTTTAGTTACATCCAAAATATTTAAATGAAACGATTGATTTGTTGGATTTGGATACAACTCAAAATTTGGATTCGTTTGATCCTGCTTACTTTTAGAAAGTTCACTTTGAAGAATACATAGACTTTGCAAATACACCTCGGAATTTGCATTCATTACATCATCGTCAAGACCATTCTCTAGGTAAACCATGATCTGTACTTCATTCCCTGCACCATCATTACAATCATTTTCAGACATCCATTTTTTAGGATTGAATGACATCCGATAATCCAATACCCCAATTGGCAATTCATTTAATTCAAGTTGAGCCAATTTTATCAGTCCCTTTTTCCAATCTCCATTCGCTGAACGAATACTTGGTGATTGTATAGATTTCAAGCACACAATCAATCTGCTGCCATGTTTGTTATTTTCTTTTGATGGAATACTAAATCGCAAAAGCAATTCATGGTTTTCGTTCTTTAAACAAATAGATTCTCTACTTAAAATAGCATCCGAATTTTTTAGATTTCCTTTTAACGATATAAAAGAGATTTGATTGACATCTTCTGAAAAATTCCAATACGGATTTCCATTTATTGATTCCCAGTTTGAAACTGGATATGGGTTATTTAATACTCCAGAATTTGATGCGTTGATTATACACAATTTGCCGGTCTCGCCAAATGTTGGAATGGTAAAACAATTAATATTAATCGAAACTATTTTTTCATAGCTTGCACAAACACTGCCATCTTCATTTTTGCGTGTGACTTCCATTTTAATACGATATAATCCCGGCATTTTGAAATCATAACATATTAACTGATTTGCCAAACTGCTTGCGATAGGTGTATTTAAATTTGGAAGCAAATACCAGGTTACAACATCACAATCCTGCAATTCTAGTGGCTTGAAACATGCTGTACAACCATTTAAAATAGTGTATGTGCTAATTCCTGCTTCCACATCTTCAACTAAATCATCAGGAACACAAGGACAGATTTCATCACAACCCGGAAAGATCAAGTGGATCCTACATGGACATTCTGCGTTTACATCACAAAGCCCATTCAAGATCAAATCATATTCTCCACCGGCAGTAACAATTGCCGGAGGAATATAGATCCCAAAGCCAGGAAAAGCTACACTAGTTCCTGAGGCAACCACATCACTGGTATTCGAATTTACCAATTGCCAGTATACGAGACTTTCCGGACAATCATTTTTACACAAAAGATTTCCGCTAAATGTCCAAACGCAATCATCCGGTGGGCACTCCATTATAAGGGTGTCACCACATTTGGTTTTTACTTTGGAGTTTTTATCATAATAGAAACTCAGATCCGAAAATCCTTCGCAGATACATGGACCATCACAATCAACTGTTACTGTTTCACAGAATTTATGTATTCTGCATGGTATCAATGTTGGGTCGCCAAATGGATACTCTGCTATCGTCACACAAATAGTATAAGTACCTGAACTTGCATAATTATGAGTCCAGCTATTAGATGCTGGAAATGGACCCGGCACAATAGTGCTACCATCACCCCAATCTGGGCTGGTTTCATAAAAATAACAATCTCCAAATTGCGGAGTAGCTGCTTTAACAGAACATCCTGAGACTTTAATTGGAATTCCTTGCGCAATTAGGTTTTGCCATTGAAAATAAGCGCTAATTCCTTTTTTGCAACAATTCTTACAATTCAAATTTACAGGTAATAATAAACTTATGCTATTACATTTTTTTCCGTTTTCATCATACTCAACGAGTGTTACTGCAATAAGAAAACTCATTTGAGTTGGTGTATAAGAATGCATAACCATACTTCCCGGATAAAACGGACCTGTGCTAATCGTTCCATCTTTCCAATTGATCGATTCAATGCGAATATCACAAGGAAGATCATCAAATGTGAGTGTTGCCTTGCAATAATTCTGATCTACATTTATATGGATTGCATTTTGAACCAAGTTTATAAATTCATCCTTAGGAAGACAACACGTGTCACAAGCTTGGAAATATAAATTAAAACTACAAATACAAGTATCCTGACCACATACTCCTCTAAGATTTACTTTGTAAGGTTTTTCTTTTTGAAACTGACTGTAGAGTAATTGAATTGACCATAATGGATTAGCAGGAGTAGTCAACTCATTTCCTGAATAAACAAGTGATCCAGTTTCATCCAATATTTCCCAGTTTAAAACACCATAGCAACTATCTGAGCAATTTAAATTTCCATCTATGAAAAATTCATTTGCATCCTTGGGGCATTTGATAATGTATGATTTTGGAAGAGCGCTGCAATTTATATTTTGGGTAAATTCGCTATTGTAAACAGTCACTTCAGACAATTTTTCACAAACACAATCTGAAGGACATTCTGGTAAAGAAATACTGATTTCTGAAACTTGATTGCAATAATAATCTCCTGTTGCATCCGACAAATGCATTTGCAAATGAATGATTCCATCCGGGTCCGGAAACGGACTTGTAACAACAAAAGTCATGACCATTCTCGGTGGATCTCCGGGACCTAATGCAGGATATAGTGAAATTGAATTTGGAGAAATGCTAACTACATTCGCATCCGGCGAACTGATGACTAAGTCTGTAGCATCAAAACCTGGCGATGAAATATTATCTATGGTAAATGTAATTTTATAGCCCCCACTGTCTTTCAAACATTCTGCAAAAGCATTCGTAACCAATAAACATCTGTTGATGGTATCGGGTGTACATTCAAATTGCAACATCGTGTCACAAGCAACTGTTTGGTCGTCTGATTCGTAAAAACGAACCTTGAACATGGAACTGAGTGCTGATGCAAAAAATGATGTTGATTGAGATCTTGATGTAAGGGTTCCTTGGTTTGGACAGGGAATAAAAGTTGGATTCAATTTGTCAATATTTGTTCCATCGCCAACTTCACCCCAATAATTTAAACCCCAGATAGATAGTTGATCACTTTGATCATATGTTAAGGCGTGTTCATAGCCTGCCAAAATAGTATGCCAATTGTTTGCACCAATTAATTGAAATGGCACAGCACTGCTTATTGTCGTTCCATTTCCTAATTGACCATGATTGTTATTTCCCCACAACCATAAGCTACCATCTTGCTTTGTTGCAATTGAAAAATTAGCACCTGTAGATAATTGATCCCATAGCATGTCTGTACCAACCATCGTAGGTATTAAAGCTGCTGCATAGTTATTGCCAAGTTGACCGAATTGATTTCGCCCCCAGGTCAAAAGTGATCCATTATTTTTTATAGCTGTAGTGTGTTCCCAACCTCCTTTTACTAACTTCCAATCGCCAGATGAGCTAATTAAGGTTATAGAATTCTTATCTATATTTGAACCATCACCTAATTGATAATAGTTATTTCTACCCCAGCCCCAAAGATTACCTGCAATATCAATTGCAAAACAATGATGACCAATTGAAGCATCAATTGTTTTCCAATTTCCAGATGATACTATAACTGGTGTTGTCTTATTTATAAAAGTACCATCTCCAAGTTGTCCATATTGATTTTCACCCCATGCCCACAAGGTTCCAGTAATTTTTGTTGCAAGAACCATATATCCTCCAGCATCAATTTTGTCCCAATCTGAATCTATTCCTACTTGAAGTGGCGTACTAGAATTAATAAAATTTCCTTGACCTAATTGTCCCTGATAATTTCCGCCCCAAGCCCATAAGGTTCCATTGTTTTTCAGTGCTATTGAAAAATGTCCACCAGCAGATATATATTTCCAATTTGTGTCTCCACTAACTTGAGTAGGAATATTTCTTGCTATAGTTGTTCCATCGCCTAACTGTCCACTAAAATTATCGCCCCATGCCCACAAGGTTCCATCATTCTTTATAGCTAAAGTGTGTTGACCTCCAACAGCAAGCATTCTCCAACATCCAAGATTTTCTTCAATCCCTGAACTATCAATACAAAATTGCAATAGGTTTGTCGTAATCCCAGTAGGCAAATACGTTCCTGGATAATCCAAACAAACTAATTCTGGGGTTGGAGGCGTACAGTAAATCCAGGATGGATCCTTAATTAAAGAACCAAAAGACACGCCTGGTGTAAGAGATTCAATTTCTATTTTTCCAAAATAATCTATTTCGCAATTATTGATTAAATCCAATGCATAACAACAGGAAGAACTATCGACTTGAATTTCACGTGCAACAATTTGAATTTCTTCACATGGATTGCAACAAGGTGTTATCTGCATACAATAACTTGTATCTTGAAAACAAGTTGAGCTGTCAACGAAAACCAATCCAAAACTTAAACAAAAGTCTTGAGGGCTTGTAATTGGAATGCTGCTTACCACTTTAACACATAAGTTACCTGAAATAGCTCCTGGTAGAAGGATAGCTCCCAGATCAATAGTTAATGGATCCTGATATCCGCTGCCTCCACACGGATGCAATCCAAAATTTGGACTGGTCACATCAATGTTTACATCTGTTGCAGGAAATGGTGACAGATTTTGTACACTAAAAAACAAACAGTATTGATTTGAATTGGTACTATCGCACACAATAGTCATGTCTATAGGTGTTACACAATTTCCACCACAACTTGGAGCGATACAATTTGTTCGGATGGTATCTCTACACACTGCAACACAACCACCTGCTTTTGTTTTTTCATACCATACAAATTCTAGTTCTTGTGTATTACTCGCACCGATCTGACCGCTTAGACAAAATGTGAAAAAATCAGTTGTGAGTCCGCCCGGTAAATTTCCTCCTGGATATACAATGCTTTGAGAAGATGAAGATCCGGAAACATATAAACCGGAAGCTGCACTAGCAGATGTAAAAGTCCAACCCGGAGTTAAAATATTTACTTCCGCTTTTTTAATGCTGAAACCTGCGTTATTATTTAAATCAACAGAATAACAACAAGTACTATCTGTACAATTGGTAATTGAATCAGAATACTTTTCAGCAGTAACAAAAATATTATCACAACAACTTAAAGTGTCCTGCGATAAAATACATTCACAGGAATATTTACCAATGAAGATATCGGGATCACTGCCACCTGCCGAATAATATGGACTACCACTGGTTAATGGATCTGGATTAAAATCAACTGAATTCGTTCTTCCGATTATCACAAAACTTCCGTTATTGTCAGGAGCTATAGACCATCCATCATCATTTCTGGATCCATTAATATTAAAATCTTTGATATTGCAATCATTGTCAAAAACACCAAAATAAGTATTTATAAAAGTATAACCAGATGCAAAAAAATTGTTACCTCCAATAAAATAAACATTATCAGCATTATCTACTGAAAGTTCGTTGATATAGTTATGGTTGGGTATCTCTTTATGGCATTGGTGATAGCCGTCACTATCATATTCTACAATAAAGCTAGTTTCATTTGGGCCAGTAACCGGAACTGAGACACCTCTTGGGTTCAATTCATAAAAATTTAAATTAGGCGCATATTTATCAAAGCTGATTACAAATCCACCATTTATTGCTTCAATGTCGGTTGCTGTGCCATGCGTAGCATATGGCCCTAAAGCTGGTGGTCCTAAAATAGCAAATGCCCAATTAAATGTTAGCACTCCTGCTGGATCAGTATATTTTGCAACGAAAGGGGCAAAATGACTAGAAATTGCCGATGTAGTGGGTCCTAATGGTAAGTCGGATGAATTGTTATTATCAAAATCAACAAGTTTAGAATAATGACCAGCAACATATATTTCGCCGGAGGATCCTACACTTACTCCTAGAGGATATGCTCCACCCGTGTTTGAAGCTGATTGCACTAATGATGTGGACCAAACATGACTACCACCAACATTATTAAATTTTACCATATAAAAATCCTGATTGCCACCGCTTACGATTGGTGTTGTTGGAGATGACACATTCGGAAGTTCATTATCATTAAATACTATTGAACCGGTAAAAATTCCAACAAGTATTGGATTGCCACTTGGATCCAGGTCCATATCAGATAACAGCGTTCTGTATTCACCATTACCATAGATAAGAGACCATTGTAATGCTGGAATGTAGTAGGGGTCACAAGTATTCGTTACACTGTATTTTGCTAAAAATATAACTTGACCATTGTAATTATTTGTATGAACATTACTTGTACCACCACCCCCTGGAATGGTGATTGTTTTACTATTTGAAACACCGGCTACATAGAATCCACCACTGAAATGTTTTATTACAAGTCCCTGGTCATCTGCTTCGCCACTTATTGAAAAATTCCAACACAGTCCGCAGTTTTCATCATATTTAGAAACAAAACAATCATTGTTTACAGCTGCGAAATTCAAATGACCTGAAACCGGACCATCATTGTAATGTCCAGTACAATAATAATTTCCATTTTGGTCTGAATCTATATAAAAATCTGAATGATTTGGTAAGCCATCTAAACCAATCGGAACTTTAGATTCACCAAACATGTTAAAACAATTAAGAGCAATTTCCGTCTTATCACAAATTCCACACTGCACGCATACCGTAAAACAACTGTCTTTCTGAAAACAAACAGCACCGTCATTTCCTGTTTCTTCATATTTCAAACAAATCGTGTATTCTCCAGACTGTAGATACGTATGTGATGCGTCAACAGGTCCAATGCCTTCAAAATTTCCACTGGTCGTACCATCTCCCCAATCAATTGTCATCCGCTGACACCAACCTATACATGGATGGTAAATGCAAATCATACAAGAGTCTCTGATTACATCAACAGGTGTTGTGGCAACAGCAAGAAAAGCTTCTTCATTAATACAACAACTATCCAAAGGACAATTCCCAAAATTCAATCCTGAAATTACAGAATGTGCATCCAATACATCAATTTCATAACTACCAGTTGAAGGATAACTTTGAATATATCCGGATTGCTGAACCTCACAAACTGTGTAATGACCAATAGGAACATTTTGAAAAGAATAAAAACCATCTCCAAGAGTAAACGTATTATCAATTGTATTTCCTGCAGCGTCTTTTAGTAGAATTTCCCAACCTGCACCAGGTAGGTCGCCAAGGCTTCTTTCTCCATCGCATTTTTTATCTAAAAATTTATAACCCGTGACAAAATTATTTTGATTACAACAAACGGATTCTAATAAACCTGCACCATAGACTAGCCCTTGAATATTTAATCCCATAGCAACACCATGCAAGTTTCTCAGTTTTGCACGAATACAATATTCTCCTGCATCCAAAATGAAAAAATTGGAACTGACATGATCTACTGAACCATCAAAAGGTGTATGATCTGTATTCCCTGAAGAAGTAATACTTAATAAAGTACTAATTAAATTACCAGAAGCGTCTGTCAAACAGATCTCAACAGCATCATCTGCATATGCTTGCATCTTAATTCCCACTAGAGATGAATCTTCGCAAACACAAAAACAGTTTTGGAAAGTATATGGAATCCCAGGTGCCGGATTATTTTGTATCCAATCTGCAAAAGGATGGGCAGATATCCAGTTTGATGAACCCGTTGTTGAAGCCCAACCTGAGATGGGTGAAATTACATAAGCTGGAGCAGATCCTGAACCTCCCCACAAGGGCGATTCCACTAAAGTCCATTGACTTGTTGCAGATCCCGGAGGCAAGAACACATCATTTATTGGATCGTAACCGGTGCTGATATAAAGTGTATTCGTCACACAAGTATCCGGACAACCACAAGGCAAAACACAAATAGAATCTATACATTGAGATTGATTCCCACAATTATCAGTAGCAAACCAATTAATTATGGTGGTTCCTTCAGGATACGTATCACTTGCATCTGAACTATTATTGTAATCGTTTATGATGACAGGATTCGGATCACATGCATCAATTATAACCGGTGAAACAATTTCTACAAAAGTCGAACAAGTGCCATTTGATTGTCTTATTCCTTGAACAATAAATTTTCGATTGCAACCAGAAATTGTCGGCGCAATATTGTCATTTCTTTCAATAATTTGGAAACAATTACTTGAATTCCCACAGGAATCTTTAACATTCCATTCCCTAAGAATTACGAATGGACATGAATCTTGTAAAATACTATCTTTATAAGTTGGATAAAATGTTTCCTGACAATTATCATTAATACTTGGATACCCAGTTTGTTCCGGATCAGTAGAAACATTGCATGCAATGGTTAGATTTGGTGGACAAATAATTTCAGGTCTAAAGAGATCTTGTTGCACAATTCGTTGTTGACAATGGATGGTATTTCCGCAATCATCCGTTGCAAACCAATCGCGTATGATTTCTTTATAACAATGTGATATCTGAATTGGAAAATCATTATAACTGATGACTGGGTTTGGATCCTGATTATCTGTTACGATAGGACTCCCTGTAATAGGAGGCGTTGTCATTTGACTACAATCCACTGTGATATTACTTGGGCATTTAATATTTGGTGGAATTTTATCTGCAAAGGGAACATTGACTGTCCTACAGTTTTGACAAGTTGCAATGCCATTTGAAACGGTAAGGCATACAGTATAAAGTCCCGTACTAGAATATTGGTGTATGGGATTTTGCTGCGTACTTCCACAAGGAGGAGCATCTCCAAAATCCCAACAATAATTTACAGTTCCAGTTAAATTTGTAGAGGCATTAAATTTTATATTACCACAACTATCTAATTGAGAATAACTATACTCAACAAAACAATTGCTTGCACATAATTTTTTAGTAGCATAAATTATACGACCACTTGTAACTGACGTTGGTTCTTTAAATGTCTCTAAAATAGAATTGGGTTGTACAACGATTGGGGTAAAACTCAACTTTGTAAATGAATTATCTAACTCCCTTAAGCCACATTCATCCAAACTTCCTTTGTGAACTGCTAAATAGCCATCTAAAGATCCAAAGCCATCCGATGGTTTTGATCTTCCATCGACATAGCTTAAATCAGTAGGACTGGTGAGTGTCATGGATCCTCGATAAAAATCCGTTTCCCCATTATTAAAATACCGAATTAAATTTAAATCAAGTGTACTTCCATTATCAATAAAATTAAAAATCATTGGACGCAAAACTCCACTTAAGACGGATTCACCTAATACATAAAAATTGTTTGCACTAAAAGGAATAATTTGATGTATTCCAGCATAGGAGCTATTTCTATAAATAAAATTATTTGCATTTGTTGAAGATACTTTTATGATTTGTGCTTGTGCTGTTGGAGCGACTATACTACTGGCAATTAAAAATTCACCATTTGCTGTTCTTTGCAAATCATGCACTCTTGAGTTGGCACTAAATACCCGTCCTAAATTAGTAACCGCACCATTTGTATTTAAGTTGACTACCACATAACAACCAGAATTTGACGAATGACCAGAAAGCGCAAGCTGCCCGGCAATTGGATTATATACAGATAACTTTGAATGAAATTCATCATCAAAATTTAGGGCTCCATATTTTCGTCTCCAACTGTATGCACCCCATTCGTCCATTGCAGTAAGGATAACATCATCGTCATTTCTATTGTTTGTAGGATTAATGGACCCTAAAACTACATAACGAACGGCTGCATTTATCTTTATTGGATTCTCAACAATGCTATTAAACGATTCATTAATTCCATAATTATATGAAAACAAACGTAAAGCATTTCCATTTTGATCAAAAACACCAACAAGAACATCTTTTGGTAGTCCGCCATTGATATCTTTAGAACCGACCACGAGTAAATTGCCAGAAGTATTAATAACAAAATCATTCCAGGAGGAAGTGTCATTTACTTCAGCCGTCCAGATCATGGTTCCGAGATCATCAAATTTATGTAAAGTTGCTTTGATCCCATTGCTTCCAATCACATAGTAATAATTTTGGTGGAACAAGACTTTCTTAAAAATATTTAATTGAGTATTTCCAGCAAGTAATTGAAAACTTGCTGCCGTAGGATTATTGCCTAAAACGGAATGCTTAGATTTTGAGCAATTCAAATTATAATCCATTGGCGAGGAAGTAAACAATGAATTAATATTTCCAAATAATATGGAAAAAAGAAGGACAAAGGTTTTCATAAGAGATTGGTTTTGTAAGGTGAAAGTATTTTGTTTGAATTCAGAAAACGCACCTGAGTTTCCGGAAGTGTTATACCGCTTTCCCAATGCATTCTTTCACTGAGATATATGTATAAACATTCATATAAAGTGAAATTTTGAATAAAATAGCTCATTTTAAAATCCTATTTAAGAATAACGAATCATACATTTTCAATTGGATTGTGAGTATCTATAGCTAGATTGTTACCCTTAACTTCAAAAAATAAATTAGAAATGTTCTTATAAAATATGACTTACCCCTTTTTTAATAGAAGTACATTCCATTTATAGAAGAGATTTATGAATTAAATCTAATAGTGTCTGATGAAACTAGAAATTAGATAGGATGAATAAATCCCTTCAGAATACAAGACACGACATATTTAGTCATTTGCGTGTTGCAACAAAGCGAAAAAATGCTTCTCGTCTTCTTTGTGCTAAGGGTATATGTTTTCCATCATAAAGTTCAAGCATTTCACCATCATTTTTAATGACTTTGTGAATTGAGCAAATATTGACCAGATAGGAATTATGAACTCTGAAAAAACGCTTTTTAAGTAGCTGGCTTTCAATTTCTTTAAGTGGCTTACTTACCAACAATGAATTGCCGTTATAAAAATGTAAAGTACAATATGCTCTGGCAGCTTCTATATAGCTGATGTCATAACTTCTAATTAGGTCAAAGCCATCTTTATTTGGAAGGATGAGGATCTGATTATTGTTATCGGCTAATTGCCTGATATGTGCATCAATAATTTTCATATAATAGAATATGTGCTTAAGCTGACTTAATAGAAATAAGATAATAAATTAATTAATACTAAAGAACTCACAATTTTTAAGACATCTCGAAAGATCCTAAAAATATCACTCGGTAATATTAATTATGATTGTGGAGGGCATTTGCAATTGCAAATTTTACAATCGGTGGTAATTTTTCGTTTCTTTAAAGTTACATTGACTCCTTCGACCAAGACCTTATCCGTGTAATAAGGATCTTTAAAATTCTGAATAGGATAAACAACTCCGTCAAAGTTTGTAGTTGGACTTTCTGGTTGCAGACTTTCGTAATTAAATAATGTAGGATCCCGATTTATCTCAACACAAAATTCAAATGAACCAAATTGTGTAGGAATAGTTAATCCCAAATTAGTCGGATCCTGAGCCGCTAAGTAAGAAAGACTGGAATTGCTAAATTGTATTGAGACATTGGGATCTGTAGGAGTTGGATAAAAACATGAATTAGTTATTAAACCACATTTTTGTTCAGAGCCATATTTCCAGTTTCCCACTCTAAAAGTAGATGGGATTGCAATATCCGGCAAATTAAAATTAACAATTACTGAATTCACTGGCATATCCCCATCATTCATAAACTGCACAAAATATTTAACGAAATACCGATCTTGACTAAAGGGACAATACCAGGGTTTTTTCTTTTTATAGATACATCTAACTTCGATATAATTCGGGTCATGTATATCAGAAATTTCTTGAGTTAATGCTGGGATTACTATTGAGGAATTATTACTACAATATGCTTGAAACTTAACTTTTTTTCCAATTAAATTTGGATCATTTTCGAAATCGGCATTAAAATTAAAAAAATGAAATTTTTTCCCTGTTGGCGGAGGTGGAATATTATTAATTTCACTTACATAATTGTTTAAATTATTTATCGGAGTGCCTGCATTAAGATGATATGACCAATTGTTGTCAAAAACTTTATTTAATTTTAAGATGGGTACTTGGCTTCCACTAATCAAAACGGGAGAGTCATCATCATTTAGAGCATTGCTTATATGCAAGTTTATTGCAGTACAAGTATTTGGATAGACATGATCAGGAATAATCAATGTTAAATCTTTTCCTCTAACAATATCATGGTTTGTACTAAGACTAATACTATTTGTAGTTGGTAATTGGTAAATTGGTGAAATGGGGATATTATTAACTGAAATAGATTGCGGAGGATCATCATCTTCATAAATATTGCTAAAGTAAATATATTGTGGAACGCAATGCTGACCCATTATTAATGGCGTTTCAAAACTTGTTGAGCCAATAGTATTAAATGGTATGGGTGGATATGGGTTTCTTGAATTGAAATACGATCCGTTGTCAAAAATAATAAATAGGTCATTTCTTGGAATTGGATTTCTGACACTTCCATCAGGATTAATTGTTGAAGGAACACTTATAGAATGTATTGTAAAAGGATTATTATTCAATGAATTGCCAAATGGATATTCTCCTGTCAAACTTACCGAACCCATTGATCTTCCATTTTTATTCAATACATACCATTGCTGATCCACTTTTGTTATTTGCGAATTAAGTAAATTATCCCAAAAAATGATTGCAGTAAAAACAAGAAATGATTTAAAATACATATCGATATTTTTTAAAAAAATAAAATAAAATACAAATTAAGAATCCTACTAATAAATATTTCAGAACACTTGAACTTTTTACAATCCCCTCCATATCCCCATACCCCACAAATCCAGCCCAATAATACGGATGTTTTTTTTCAAATCCTGCCTGATTTAAATATTCTAACTTAGCATTCCGAAGGGCCTGGTCTTTTGATTTACCTTCTTTGAGTTCCTTGTAAAATCCGATCATAATCTTTGCACTGAATTCATCATTGACCGACCAAAGTGACATAATCACGGATTGCGCGCCTGCTTCCTGAAAACTTTTTCCCAGACTTCGAATGCCTTCTCCATATTCCCATTCTCCGAGTCCAGTTTCACAAGCACTCAAAACCACCATGCGCCACGGACTGTGCAAACTTGCTAATTGAGATAGTCCAAAATGCGACCGTTCTCCTGGAAAAATTAAATAAGCAACATCTTTTTCCGCTTTAGCATGCCCTGCAAAATGAACGATTTCTGCAGACTGCATATATTCCGGTAATTCATCAACTGTAATTTTCTTTTGAATGTCAACCCGACTACCAAAAAGTTTATGAATACCTTCTACTTCTTCTTGTGTATACAATAAGGCAGAAACGTTACCCCGACTGGCAATTAAATTTTGTTGGCCAGTTTCAGGATACTCCGGACGAATCGCCAAAATAAATTTCGGCTTCTCCGAAAAATCAGGCTCAAATTCTGGTTCGCCGTAACGTTGCGCAAAATAAACACTGCAATGATTTAACATAAATTGACCATCAGGATGAATTAAAGCATCAAAAGGAACAAATTGAATTTGTCCATCCGGAATAACACAAAATCGATTTGGCAATGGCTTTTTCACAAAACCAAAAAAGAAATTGTAAGCTTGCTTTAAAAGATTTTCATCCAGGACCAATTCCCGATTATTAAAATTTGCATTGATCCCTTTTATAATTTTTTGCAATTCTTCATTCGTACCAATTTGCTCAAAATAGCTTTCGCCATTTAGCATAGCCAAAATATAAACCGTATCCTGAATGATCTGGTATTCTATATAATTATCAGGATATTGAAGTATTTGTGCCTTGATTGGATATTTTTGAATTAAGTCACTTTTCTTTTGCCGAATTTTTAAACGCTCACCTAAAACGAAATTTTTCTCAAAACGATCAGAAGGCTTTAAGTGAATTAATTTGTATTCTTGCTTTTCCAAATCCTTAAAGATTTCTTTATCTTTTTTGGAAAATTTACGGATTGCCAAAATTTCTTCATTCTTAGTTTCTAGTAACAAGGCTTTTGAGTAACTAAAAAATTGGCGCACTTTTAAAATTAAATCTGGACTATTTCCTTCCGTTCTGCATAGCTGAAAAAGTCGTTCTATACCCCGATCCACTAGTGCTCTATTCGATCCTATGATCTTAAGCTTTGAAGGATCCAATAAAATTGAGCCTTGAATTATTTCATATCCAAATAATCCTAGTTCAAGATACGCAACCGATTTCTTTAGAAGACCAAATTCTTGTTCAAATCGGTATCGAAGATCATACCATTCTGAAGCCACTAAAAATAATTCTGCAAATGTATTTTCTTGAAACAATTGGTTTCGTGTAGGAATGCTATCCAAAATATTAAAATTTGGGAGAAAGCATCGAATCCCTTTTACTAAAAATTCATTACTTTGCTTTAAGTCTTCTCTATCTAAATACATGCTTGCAATATCCTTACAAATTTTAGCATACTCTCTGTCGTAAGGATTGCTTTTATAATATTCAAGAGCAGTGTTAAAATAACACCTGGCATCATTCTCATTCCCTAACTTTGCTAATAATTTAGCTTGTGTCCAATTCCAGTTTAACTTATTCAGTTCAAAATTTTGCTTCGGAGTATTATATAAATATTCAAAAGCCAAATTTTGAAATCGCTTTGCAAGTTTAAAAGAATCCAATTCAAGGTATAAACTCCCAAGTCCTGTCGCGTTCGCAAACATCCCTTGGGCAAAATTAACATGGCTTGCAATTCGTAAACCGGCTATAAAATCTTGCTCGGCATCTTTAAATCTATTGCTTGTAAATTTGAGAATACCTAAATTAGTATAAGTTCTTGAAAGATTGGAAGAGTCCCCCCAATAAACTAATGCATTTTCGACCAAACCATGAAAATATTCTGATTTTTCAAGGTCATCCAACCGATTATAATTACTTGCTAACTTGTTTTCAATAAACCTGGCTTTTTTATCCAAACAAAATGGATCTTCTACATACGAATTCGCCAATAATAAATATTGATTTGCGGATTCATGGCCTTCCATTTTAGTTATAATTCCAGCAAAATGCATATATGCATCTCGAAAATACTTTCGTTCAGGTTTTTGCTTATGTAGATACGCTATCCATGAAAGCAACTCTGCCTTCTCTTTACCAGCAAATTTTTCTTTTGGAATACTGAATCCAACTCGACGAAGTTTTTTATTAAACTCCTCCCAGTTTTTTTGGCCTGCTAACAATTCAAGAGAATCTCGATCCGATTGTGTTATTTGGGTAAAGCCATCGTTAAAACAAAAAAAATAAATGCCAAGAATAAGCAGAAATCTTGAAAATTGGAACATACGTTGGTTAGTACTTAAACAAATATAGCTCTTTTTATGTAATTGCATATTTTCCTATAATTAAATTTATTCTTAAAATATTTCCAACGAGCGGTAACTTATTTTAACTTTGAGCTCACAATCCAATTAAGTATCCGCTTGGGCATTCAGGAAATAATTCAAGGAATCCGTGGAACCGAAAAAAACCGTGCGGCTGTCGTACACCAGATATATAAGGATTCCCGTTTGAAACAATCCATTAAGCAGTACGTTTTGAATCATTTTGGCAATGCGGAAGATGCCGACATTTTATTTGATGACATGATTGTGCAATTTATTAAATCTGTATTTTCGAATCGGGAATTTAAAATCGAAGGCGATCTTTCTGCTTACCTCATGGGAATTGCAAAACATTTATGGTTTGCTGAATCTAAAAAACGGATGAAGTTAAAACACATGGTTGCTATTGATAATCTTGATTTTATCAATCCGGATGAAAATAGTTTGGACGAAATTCTAGGTTCAGAAAAAAGAACTATTTTACAAAGTGTTTTAGACAAAATTGGAAAAAACTGTAAGGAAGTTCTGATGTATTGGGCTAACGGATTTTCAATGGATGAAATCGCTTCTAAACTCGATTATAAATCAGAAGGAATGGTGCGTAAAAAGAAAAGTATTTGCCTAAAAGAACTTATACAATTAGTACAACATAACCCGGATATTAAACTCGCATTAACGCAATGAGCAAGTTCTACGATCAAATAGAAGATTATTTAAATGACAAACTATCCTCAGAGGAGAAAATTGCTTTTGAATCTTCTTTAGAATCGGATTTGGAACTTCGTGCTGCAGTTACCAATTTTTCAAATGCCAAAAAACTGGCAAAAACCTTTATTGAATTTGAAACCAGACAACAACTAAACTCTTTAAAAAATAACAATTCCAACTTAAAATGGATATTTTCTGTTGCAGCTACCCTTATAATTGGTGTGCTTAGTATTTATTTTCTTTACCCTGAATTGTTGTCTAAATCGATTGATTCTAATCAAGTCTATGCTACGCTTTATGAGAAACCAGCTACACAATCTCAACGATCAGAATCAGCATTAAATACGGCCTTAGATTCTGCCATATATGCATTTGATCAAGGCAATTTACAAATCAGTCAAAAACAATTTTCCCTAATTTTAGAAAAGGATTCATCAAACTTAATTGCCAAACGTTACATCGCGCATATACATTTACAAATCGGAAATTATGGATTAGCCGATAGCTTATTGAATATACTTTATGTTGATTCTCAGGATCCTTATAAAACAGAAGCATTGTATTACTTATGCATGTTAGATCTCATGAATCATAAATTGAATGAGGCTAAATCAAAATTTGAATTGCTAAAAAACAACTCCCTGGTTTCTTCCAATAAAATTAAAAGTATTTCAAAGTTTTTAAACTAAATAATTAGCATTTTTTACAAACGCATCATTAAGCAAGTCAAACTACTCCCCTTTAATATTTCATTATGACCGTTTCATTAAATTAGAAAACTTGAACCTGGATAATATTGGTTCCGGTTCAGAAGGAAATGTACAAAACGGTTTTCCTGAATTTCATTTCAAACCAAAATTAATTTAAAATCTTATTCATACCCTGCCTATTCGAAAAAGGATCCTGGTGGAGGCTTTATCTTGAATGGCATTCCAAAGCGCTATAATTAGTAAAATCATATTAAAAATACACATATATAAACTCTTTTAGTATCTTCGCACGGATTTCGTTAAACCATTTTTTTATCAAAGCTGAATTTTACGCAAGGGGCAAAGTTTTGATGAGCTCAGAGTATCTCGTCATGTTTGGTGCAACTGCACTGGCACTTCCTTGTAAATTAGGTCAAAAAATGAAAGTTCAGGAGCTCAATGGGTCTGAAATTCTTTGGAATTCCTTTGGTCCGGATGGAAAAAAGTGGTTTTCTGCAGAAATCGACCTCATGGGCTTCGATGTTACTGAAAGTACCGATGAATCCATTTCCAAATTCCTTAGAAAATTATTAAAAGCTTGTTGTCAAAATAATTCTGAATTCCTCTCCCATTGGAAAAAATATAAAGTAGATCACTACCTTGAATTTCCTTTGGAATGGGGACTTGGTTCGAGTTCTACCTTGATCCATAACATGGCAGGCTGGGCGGATGTAAATCCATATCACCTTTATTTTGATGTGGCAGAAGGTTCCGGGTATGATGTTGCTTGTGCCGGTGCTGAAGGTCCTATCTTATATACGCTTGGAGATGGCTCTATTGATCTTGAAGAAATTGAATTTAAACCTTCTTTCAAAGACAAACTTTATTTTGTTCCACTCAAACAAAAGGTAAGCAGTAAAGATGAAGTTCAAAAATTAAAAAATCAGAAACCTGATAAAAAATTAATTGAAGAAGCAAACCATTTAACTGAAAAATTATTAGGTATTAATTCATTAGATAGTTTTGAATCCTGGATTAAAGATCATGAAAAGCTAATTCAAAATTATACTGGGAAACAACGCATAAAAGATCAACTCTTTTCAGATTATTTTGGTGAAATTAAATCTTTAGGTGCCTGGGGTGGAGATTTGGTGCTGGTAACTGCTCCAAAAGGGCTTGCTGAAACAGAAAATTATTTCAAATCTAAAGGATTTGATAAAATTATACCCTACGCTGAGCTGATTCTTTGATCTTTTTAACTTCCTTCTTGTTCTTATCTTAATTCTTATTCCTAATATTTATGCCTCCGGCAATTTGGTATCCAATACAACTTCATCAAATAATAGATGAAAGCGCAAATACAAAACGCTTTTTATTTAAAATTGAAACTCCAGATATATTTGATTTTCAGGCTGGCCAATTCCTAACCTGTGATTTGCCGATTGGTGAAAAAAGAGCACAACGCTGGAGAAGCTATAGTATAGCAAATCGCAATACCCATCAAAATGAAATTGAATTTTGCATCTCCTATAAAGAAGGTGGTCTAGCATCTGATTATTTTTTTAATAAAATTAAAATTGCTGATACTTTTAAAGTAAAAGGTCCGGAAGGGAATTTTATACTACCGGAAAATAAGGATTTGAATCTCTTTTTAATTTGTACCGGGACGGGCTTAGCACCCTTCCGATCTATGTTGCAAGAAATTGAATTTGCAAAAAATTATTTTCGCTCTGTCCATATTATTTATGGCACCCGCAATATTAAAGACCTAATTTATACGGATGATTTAATAAATTGGTTGGAAAATATTCCTGAATTCTATTGTCATATTTGTCTTTCCCGGGAATTGGATCCCACTAAAATCAAACACGATAAATTAAATTTTCACTCCGGTTATGTGCATGAAGTTTACAAACAAATTCTAAAAGAAAAATCATATCCTACCGAATCTATGCAATTTATGATTTGTGGTTGGTCTGCTATGATCGATCAGGCTGTGGTGACTTTGTTTTCTGAATTAAATTATTCCAGAGAACAAATCCGTTTTGAATTGTATGGATAGTTGAATTGCTATTTAAAGATATCATTCAGCATATGAATCAAATTAAAAAATGATATCCCCTAAAATTAGAATTGTAAATTTTTTGGCTGCACTAACCTTCTTTTAATAAATTCTTGATAGCCTTTTCACTAGATTCGAATTTAAATTGAAATCCCTGAGCCTGCAATCCAGTTGGTAAAACATAAGCCGATGTCATTAGCAATTCGATTTGTTCTCCCAAAATTAACTTCAATACAAATTGCGGAATTCCTATGAGCAGCATCCATTTTGTAAATTGATTTTTAATTTGATTCATAAACGCTTTGTTCGCAATTGGATTGGGTGCGGTCATGTTAAATATTCCATCAAGCTGTTTATCTATTAAAAAGGAAACCGCGCGATTAAAATCTTCAAAATGTATCCAGGAATAATATTGCTTACCAGAACCAAAATAATTTAATAAATGAAAAGGTGTAGTCTGAATCATTTTAGGCCAAATGCCGCCTTTAGTACTCAAATAAAGCCCTATTCTTATAATGCAAAAATGATCTGTAAATTCTTGAAGGCGCATTGCTTCTTGCTCCCATTCTTTGCAGACTTCTGCTAAAAATCCATGCTTTCCGGGGGAGGCGTTTTCGCTTAAATTTTCATCCTCGCGATCTCCATAATATCCAATTGCAGAGACTTGTATAATTTGAGGAATTCTAATATGCTCAGTTTTTAAATGATTGTATATGGTTTGAATAGCTTGAATTCTAGAATTTACAATTTCCTTTTTTCTTTGATTCGACCATGGTTTGTCACCAATTGAACACCCAGCCAATTGGATAAGCACATCTTGTGAATGAAAAGAATTCTTATCGATTTCATTGGTTTCAGGATTCCAATAATAACTTTTATATCGGGTCTCTTGCTGATTGCGACTTAGCCAGTTTACATCATCTCCTTGTTGCAAAAAGGCCTTTGATAAACTTTGACCAACCAAACCGGATCCACCTGCTATGAGTATTTTTTTCATTGCAATTTTGTATCTTTACCGACTTTAATATTAGTTTAAGTACACGATTAAATACCGTTATATGAATAAGCTAACAGATTGCCTAAGATATTGGTTTTCGAAATTCAATTTTATTCTTATTGTATTTAGTTTAATTTTTAGTTTATTTTATTCCTCGTGCAATCCTGATAAAAAAGATTCAGGATTTACATTGAGAATTCGCTTAAAGGAAGATGTGGATTGTTTACATCCAATAGTATCTCAATCGAGTTCTGCAACTCAAATTGAACCCTTGATCATGTTACCCATGATTGAATATAGCATGGATAAAATCGAATTAACTCCATTATTAGTATTAGATATTCCAAGAGTTACTGAAACGAATGACACCATGACTACATTCGAAAGTGATATTCGTCCGGAAGCAGTTTGGGATGATGGAAGCCCAATTACTGCGAGCGATTATGCATTCACTGTGAAAGCCGCTTTGAATCCATTTATTAAAAATCCTACATGGAAAGGTTTTCTAAAAAATATAGTAGCTATAAAATTAAATCCATCACA
Organism: Saprospiraceae bacterium; assembly: GCA_016717265.1. Lineage (NCBI taxonomy): Bacteria > Pseudomonadati > Bacteroidota > Saprospiria > Saprospirales > Saprospiraceae > Saprospiraceae bacterium. Next base: position 838,088 of record JADKFX010000001.1, on the reverse strand, counting down.
ACCAAAACACTTAATCATCCAAATCAAAAAAAATTATATTTTAGGTGCAGAAATAGCTGGCAATATAAATCTTTATCCTGAAGCTGTTTATGATCCTGAAAAAATTATGAACAAATATCAAGTAGCCGATCTCATTACAAAAGATAGCAGTTCCTGGTCACCACAAGAACTTCTGGAATTACAAAAATTTGCTGATGCTTTTCAAACTGCAGAAATGTGTAAAAGCAAAATTGCCGGTTCAGGACCCTATCGATTGGAAAGCTGGGATGCAAGCTCAAAAATTGTGTTGCAAAAAAAATCAAACTGGTGGGGAACAAAAATTGCAGAAAGCATTTCAATGTTACAATCTTACCCTGACCGAATTGAATATTTAATCATGCCCGATGAAACAGCTACTATTCTTGCATTAAAAGAGGGTAGTATAGATTTAGCTACTGAAATATCACCAAAACAATTTAATGCACTTCAATCTGATAATACAAATCAAAATAAATTACAATTTTTTACTCCCGGCGTTTTTCAATATACTTATCTTGAACTGAATACATCAAAAACTTCCCTTTCGGAACCTGCCATTCGAAATGCACTTGCACGATTAATTGACATTCCTGGATTTATAAAAAACATAATGCATGGTCTTGCAGATCCTATTGTTGGACCCATACATCCATCCCGGATTTATTATAATCAGCGTCTTAAACCAATTTCATTAAATTCTGATTCCGCTAAAGCGATTTTACAAAATGCCGGTTGGTCAGATAGTAATAAAGATGGTATACTTGATAAAAAAATAAATAATAAGCTAATCACACTATCATTCAAACTCTTAGTTTCAAGTGAAACCGGAAAAAAATTAGCCCTTTTGCTTCAAGAGGAAGCTAAAAAAGTTGGAATAGAAATAAAACCTGAAACGAAGGAGTTTGCATTAATTCTAAAAGATTTAAATGAACGAAATTTTGAAATTGCCGTATTAACCGGCAAACAATCCCCTTCCTTATTTGATCCTTATCAAAGTTGGCATAGTAGCAATGCTAAACCAGGTGGTTCTAATCGATGTGGTTTTGCGACTTCTGAAACAGATTCATTAATTCAAATTATTCGTACAACCAAGAATGAAGAAGAACGCAATCTTGCTTATTTACAGTTTCAAGAAATTTTATATATTCAACAACCACAAATTTTTCTATTCAGTCCGAAAGAACGCCTTATCGCTACTAAAAGAATTCAACTTGAAGCAAGTAGCAGGCGACCAGGATATTTAGAAAATACCATTCGATTGGCAAAATAAAAAATCTTGCAGTGCATATGTTCCAATAAATTATTTAAATTAATATAATTGGAATCTCTAAATTAGCTCCATATTAAAAAATTTATTGAATTTTATAGCGTATTAAAATTCTGCTAGAAATAATCAGGATCCAGCATAATATTTTGCGGATTGTTTTTGCGACTTATAATTCTGGATTTTTGTCTTTTCCAGATTTCACGTGAAATGGCTTCTGATAAATTAACAGAGCTTTCTGAACTAAGAATGTTTTTAAGGATTCCTTCATCAACATCCAATCGATACAAATGACTAAATAATAATCCAGGATCTTTTTCTAATAATTCTTCTACCCGAAGTTTTATAGATTGAATCCATTGATTCTCCAAATCCTGATTTTCAAGAAATTGTTCAGAATATTCCGGTAGCAATTCATCACCCATAAATAGAGGTCACTATGGACGTTGTGTTTTCTTAATTAATTTCTGCGTTTTAAGAATCTTATTTTGATGATTTATAAATTTTGCAAAATAAATACCATCATTTAAATTGCTTAAATCAATGGTTCTATTGGATTCATATAACTTAAAATAACCAACGGAAGAACCAAACAAATTCATAATTTCTAATTCTTTTACATCCTCTAAATTTCCCTGGATATAAAATTTATCAACAAAAGGATTTGGAAAAATAGACACTTTGTTAATTCCAGTATTATCTGCAGAAGAAGGCAATGCCTCGTCCACTTGTAAGGACGTTCTAGAACCCCCATCTCCACTATCAGAATCATTGGAATTTACTCCAGTGCCCCCAGCATAAATCGTTATAGGTCCTGAACCAGGAAGTGGTGCTTTCCATTGTACTTCAAATAAATTGGTTGCACTTCTATCGGTTTGCTCTGCATAAAGTCGACCATTTCTAATGGTTACTAATTTTACATTTTGACTGATCGGAGTGATATCTTTCAAATTTTCTCCATTCTGACCTTTTATCGCTTTTAATAAGGTCATTTGAAATCCATGTGCTTTCGGGACATTTCCTCCAGCATGATTTACTCTAACATGAATTTGATAGGTCTTATTAGCTTCATATTTAGTAATTGTATCAGCCTGATCTAAAACAAAAATTTTAACTTCGATGTCTGTTGGACCATTATGACAAGACTGACATACCGTATTATCATCTCCGGGTGCACCCGTGCTACCTAAACCTACAGTTGTGGCTCGACCTTTCCTATTTGACATTGTTAGGATAGAGATAGCGGTCATTAAAAAAAGAAAGTAAATGTATTTTTTCATCTTGTCAATTCTGGTATAAAGATATTATTAGTCATTGGACTAGCATTTTAAAGAAAGGTTAAATTCTTGAAAAACTATTTATTTAAAAACTTAATTCGGGGTATTTACCCGGTCGGTTTCTGAAAAAATCTTCTAAACTGCGGATATCCTCTTGGTCGCTGTTGCCAGCATAAAAGGCATTGCTGAAGTCTACTGACTTCGTTTCATAATTCATAATCGTTGGTATAATTGGGATGTTTGCACCTTTCGCAATATAATAGAAACCCGTTTTTAAGCGGTCGACCTTTTTTCTAGTACCTTCTGGGGCAACCACAATTGCAAACTCTGGGTTCTCATTAAATACTTGAATATAAGAATCCACTTGGTTTATATGCTTACTTCTAACTACAGGATACCCGCCTAATGCTCTGAAAATGAATCCAAAAGGTGGCTTAAAAAGACTTTCTTTACCTAAAAATCGTACTTTGTAAAGCCCATATGCAGCCCGTATCAAAATTCCCAATGGAAAATCCCAATTTGAAGTATGTGGACCTATTGCGATGATGTATTTTGGAAGATTAAACAATTTTTCATGCCCCGTTGCCTTCCACCCAATTAGTTTCAATATCGTCCTAGCAAACCATCCCATGATTTATTGATTATTCTTTATCATTGCAATATTACAATTGGCAATATATTTCACAAACAATTCAAAGTTAATGAAAGAACAAATAAATCCAGCAGAAAGAATAGACCCTACTAAAGAAGACTTTGGTTTTGGAAAATCCTATAACCAAACTCAAAATCGTATGATTACGGATGATGGCAAATTTAATATTCTTAGAATTGGTGTACCTGGTAGAAGTCAGTTTCATGAATTAATTGAAATGTCCTGGATTCAATTTTTACTCCTCATTGTCCTCTATTATATTGTCATCAACCTGATTTTTGGCTCTATCTATTATCTTATTGGTTCTGAACAGATTATGGGTGTTGAGATGGGTTCAAAATGGACTGAATTTTATCAATGTTTCTTTTTTAGTGTGCAAACATTTACCACAGTAGGCTATGGAGGCTTGCACCCAAAAGGCTTTCTAATCTCAGGTATTGCTGGAATGGAGGCCTTAGCCGGATTATTGACTTTTGCGATTATAACGGGTCTTGTTTATGCAAAATTTAGTAAACCACAAGCCAAAATATTGTATTCTAAAAATGTATTGATTGCTCCTTTCAAAGAAGGATATGGCCTTCAACTTAGAATTGCAAATGCACTTACGAATACTTTAATTGATATGGAAGCCAACTTAATTATATCCTTTACACCAGAAGATTCAAATAACAGGATTTTAAGAAATTTACCTTTGGAAATCAATAAAATTGCACTTTTTCCGCTGAATTGGACTTTGAATCATGCCATTGATGAAAAAAGTCCTCTTTATGAACTTCAACTTAATGAAGTTTCAAAATATCATATGGAGGTTTTGGTAATGATAAAAGGGTTTGACGAAACCTACAATCAAATGGTTCATTCTATGCAGTCTTACCATTATGAAAGTATTATATATAATGCCAAGTTTCAGCCTATGTTTGAATATATAGATGGCAAAACCATTCTTTACCTTGATAAATTGGATGATTTTAATCAACTGAATTAAACGAAATCTAATAATTAAAGTCTTACATACAGATGGCAGGAAATACAATACTGGAAGACCAAATTATCCTTGAATGGATCAGTAAACCGGAATCTTTAGAAAAAGGATTCAGGGCCTTAGTTGAAAAATTTCAACAAAAGCTGTATTGGCATATTCGGAGAATGGTTTTATCGCATGATGATGCCGATGATGTCCTCCAAAATACCTTTATAAAAGTATATAGAAGCATCGAACAATTCGAACAAAAAAGCAGTCTGTTTACCTGGCTATACCGAATCGCTACGAATGAAAGTTTGACTTTTATCGAACGGAATAAAAAATTCCAATATGATTTTGTAGAAAACCAGGAGGAGCATCCTGCAATTAGTCAATTAAAAGCGGATCCATATTTTGATGGTGATCAAATTCAACTTCATTTGCAAGAAGCTTTAACAAGACTGCCAGAGAAACAAAAACAGGTATTTTTATTGCGCTATCACGATGAAATGTCTTACAAAGAAATGTCTGAAGTATTACAAACTTCAGAAGGTGCTTTGAAAGCTTCGTATCATCATGCAATTAAAAAAATTGAAGACTATTTTAAAATAAAAGAACTAATTTAAAAATGAACGATTCTTTAAATATACATGAAGATCCCAAATTACCACACGAGGAAATATTAAAACATTCTAATCCGTTTATAGTGCCGAATGCTTATTTTACAGATTTAACAGATGGTATTATAGTTCGTGCCAAACAAGATGAATTTTTAAATAAAATCAATCCAACTATATTTAAATTACCTGCAGACTATTTTACAAAATTTCCAGATCATATTCTAGATCGGATTCACAAAGAAAACAAAATAGAACAGTACAATTCTAATGTTTTTCAATTACCAGTCAACTATTTTGAGAATTTAACAAATAGAATTATGGATCGCATTGAAAAAGAAGCGATCCCTCAAGAATTGAATCAAAACGTCTTTAAAGTTCCCAATGGATATTTTGAAAATTTTTCAGATAAAGTATTATCAAAAATAAAATTAAAACAAAATTCAAAAATAATACCAGGCTCTTTTAAAAAGCTTTGGGTCTTTAGTGCTGCTGCAAGTTTCGTTATAGTCATTTCCTGGTTTGTTATGAATTTATATAACACATCCACCCATGTTGATTATTTGGCAGCGAGCTCGGAAGAAGAATTATTAGAGTATGTTTCTACCTACTCGAATGAATTTGAACATCAAAGTTTGGCAAGTATTTTAAATGAAGATGAACTCAATTCTCTTGAAATCATGGAGACTATGGATGATGAAACATCCGATTTTATCATTGAGCTATTTGAATAATAATAATTAAGAAATTTTAAATCGAAATCTATGAAACGAATATTTTTTATCACCCTTTTCCTGATAAGCAAGCTTATCATTGGAACTGCTCAAGACGATCCAGAGATGCGTCCTGAAGGTAAACAACGAATGATGGAAAAAATGGAAGCCATGCGGGTTGCATTTTTAACAAATAAACTAGATCTGACTACAGAAGAATCAACTCATTTTTGGCCAGTCTATAATGAATTCTCAAAAAAGAGAATGGAATTGCGTAAGGATCTGATCTTTCATAAAAGGGATGCACGCAAAAACGAAATGACAGATGAAGAATCTAAAAAAGCTTTAGAAGATCAATTTAATATTCAGGAAAAAGAACTTTCGCTTAAAAAGAATTATTACGAAAAATTTAAAGCCATTTTACCATCAAAAAAACTTGCAAAATTAGAACCTGCTGAAATGGAATTTAACCAAGAAGTAATTCGCAAATTGAAAGAAAGAAGAGAAAACCGGATAGGAAAAAGGAATAAATACTAAATTATTATCAGGTATTCTATCCTTCTCTTTTTGATGCTGAAGTGAAGAATCAAAGAATTGGTATCATCATCAACCTTATTCTATTCTTACATTGGCTGGTAATTAAGTTTTAATACAGATTTAAAACTCGGATTTAAATCGAAATATCTTAACAATAGTTTGAATATCAATATAATTTAAGCGAATACCTGCCGTTAATATCGTATTGCAATGCGCTATCCTTGCTTTTGAAAAACCTTTAATTACCGAATTAATGAGACAGCACCTTTTTGACTTTTTTGAATCGGTGTACGATCAGTAAATCGAATTTTATATTCAGCATGATACATATAGGTTTCGGGTGGTGCTTGTACAGACTTAAAGCGACCATCCCAGCCTAGTTTATAATCATTCGATTCAAAAACTTTTTGACCCCATCGATTAAATACATTTAATTTAAAGGCTTCAATAATTTCACCACAATGATTATAGGGCTTGAATTCATCATTGAGATCGTCCCCATTTTCAGGTGTAAATAAATTTGGAAACTCAAGGCAAAAACAATTATTAATTAAGGTCACATTAATTTTCAAAAGAACACAATCATTTAGTGTGTCTACGATTTCATTGGTATAACTTCCAGCTGTAGTAAATAATTTACTTCCAATCCGTATAGTATCGCAAAAATAAAGTGTATCTATTGGATTCTTTGGATCCAAATCTACTATTGAATCTAAAAATATTTTCGTCACGTTTAATTTAATTTCTAAACTATCACAGCCTTGCTGATTTTTTAGAATCACATTCGCATTTGAATTTGATTGGGTAAATGTTTTATCATAAATTTTAAATTCTGATCCACAAAATTCATGATTCTCACTCCATTGTAATCGCTGCAAAAATTTTAAATCAAGTACAAAAATAGAATCACATTGTCCATTTGTCCCTGGTAAACTTACAGTATAAATACCTTCACTAGTGTAATTATTACCTTTAAAATTATAAGTTACGCCCGGACATATTGTTTCTTTAATTGTATCTTGAAACGCTGGCAATACTTCAATTGTTTTTGATAGTGTTTTTATTACACAACTAAATTGTAATACGAGTGTAACTGTATGGATACCTGGTGTGTTAAAAAAATAATCTAAATTTCCATCCTTATGTATTGTATCCTGATCTACGATCCAATATTTTATACCAGGTCCACCGGATTGGTCTATAAAACGAGCTTGCCCCGGACAAATACTTTGAGGCCCTTCAAAATCTGGTGTTAGTAATGGTATTTCTTCGCAAACAACAAAATCTTTTATCAATGAATCTTTAACATTAATGTAGTCTAGTACTTTGTTTCCAGATTTCGTTTGATATTTAAAATCAGCGATTTGCCAGCTTGGCTTATAAAGTGTTAATTCTGGTGTAACATCAATGTCATTACATCCTGAAAAAAAGAAATTATCTGTTTTAATAATTAATCCCTGGCTTACATTTTTATCAGTATAGGCTCTTGAAAATCCACCTAACAATACAGAACCCATACTACTTTTTCTCACCCGGGTGTACTGAGAACCATGCATATTATAAAGGAATGCCTTCCGAATGGAACCATCTTTACGGATTATATACAAGGCATTTTTATTTGGCGCACTTGGACCAGATATGTCATGATTAGAGAATGAAGAAGTACTCACACCAATTGCATAACCACCATCATCCAATAAACAAAGACCTTCCCCAATAGTACTAAAATCTCTACCAACATTTACTTCATATACATTTGCAAATATGAGGTTTAAAGCACTATCCACTTTAATCAAATAAGGATCACTTTCAGCCGAAGTATGATCTGTTTCAAGGATTGTTGTAAATCCGGTTATGAGATAATTATCTTCTTTGTCTACCAATATATCAAAGGCATTTGTTCGTTGATTATGGTAACCATAGGTTTTAAATTGGATTGGAATTCCAGAAGGATCTGTTTTTAAAATAAATGCTTGAAATGTAGTGTCTGCAATACATCTGCCAGTTACAATTAAATTATTTTTAGAGTCTAATTTTACAGCAAATGCTTCGTCATAAGTTCCTGCTGGATTTCCAAATGTTTTAGTCCAAAGGATGTTACCATTTGCATCTAATTTTAGCATATAAATATCGTCTGCTTGAAAATCGGTTCCATAAAATCCAGTACTCCCTACAATCACAAAACCACCATCTGGGGTCTTTACAATATCCCGGCCAAATTCAGTATTATTTCCGATACGCTTCATCCAGATTATCTGTCCATCCTTCGCTATTTTACCACACAAAATAGATGCTCTAAAAAAGCCAGTACCTAAATTAAAACTGAAAACAAGATCTCCTTGATCAGTTTCTACAATACCGGCATTGGTATTCGTTGGTGCCCCAGAAGCACCTAATACTTTTGTCCACAGGGTCTTTCCAGTACAGTCATATCGAGCTATAAATCCTTCAGAACGATTTAAACTATCTGTTAAAAAGCCAAGGGTAGCAAATCCATCATCTGAAAGTGTTTCAACATCGTAAAAACTTGCATCTTTATTTTTGACACCTGCTTTGAAAGCTTCAGGCGCATAGGTCTTTTGAAAGCGAATACTTTGTGCAAAACTTTGAGAAGCAGTAGATAATATAAAAACAAATAATAAAATCTGTCTATTTTGAAAAGCAGAACGACTCATGAACTTGAATTAGAGCTCCAAAATAATTCATTTAAACATATCAAATCAAAATATCATCAAATAATAAAGAATCAATACCTATTTATAACTAACATTTTTAAGAGGCTGCTTATCTGAGGTCTATAAAAACATGCGCCTTAGATATAAATATAGGATTAGCTCTTTTTCAAGTCTTTTCAGTTTGTATCTTGTGCGATTACAATGAAAAGAGAATTTGCAATTAATATTTTAATCCTATTGGTACTAGGTCTATTGATAAAAGCCTTTTATTTATTAGGAATAGACCGACAAATGCAATTGAAATTGGGGACAGAATCTTATGGAATCTATTTTCAATTACTTAATTTTACTTTACTTTTTCAATTTATTAATGATTTTGGCATCCAAAATTATACGAATCGATATGTAAGCCAAAATCGGAAAACAATACACCTTGAATATAAAGATTTTGCTGGTGTTAAAATTATACTTTCCATAATTTATGGTCTTTGCATTTTATTATTTGCTTTTGTGTTACCATTAGAAGCTGAAAGAGTTCCAATTCTGATGCATTTGGCATTTAATCAGGTATTGGTTAGTGGCATTTTCTTTTTTAGATCCAGCATATCTGGATTAGGTTTTTATAAAACAGATAGTTTTATCTCTATTTTAGATCGCATTTTACTGATTGCCTTGGGTAGCTTTTTGCTTTGGCATACGGCGTTCTCAAATTATATAGGAATTCAATCCTTTATTTGGATTCAAACGATTTCCCTTTCATTAACTTTAGTAACTGCTGTTTTATTTGTTGCAAAAAAACAGCTGAATATTTCAATAAAATGGTTAAAATATTCAGAAGTAAAAAAAATTCTACTTGCTTGTCTTCCCTTTGCAGGTATTTATTTATTTAGTTCATTATATAATAAAATTGATGTATTTCTTATAGGCAGAATAATGGAAAAAGGGGAGCATGAATCCGGAATTTATGCAGCCTCCATGCGATTATTTGAAGCCTCGAGTATGATTTCTTTAGCATTTGGAAGTTTATTACTTGCCATGTTTTCAGTACTCTATAATGATCAAAACAAATTATCAGATTTGTTTAAGATGTCCATGAATTTATTAGTTAGCCTAACGCTTTCGATTGTGCTTGTAAGTTGTTTTTATTCAAGTGAAATCATGAATTTATTATATCATCAATCAGATTTATATTGGTCCACTACATTCTCGCTCTGCATGCTTGCATTTATTCCTGCCAGTTTAAATTATATTTACGGTGCATTATTCCAGGCGATTCATAAAGAAAATAAATTACTATTTTATTATTTTATTGCATTCCTGATAAGTATTGGCGCTAATTTATTTATGATATCACATTGGGGAGTACTGGGTGCTGCATTTATTACCATAGTAACGCACTCTTGTTTGTTTTTAGCTCAAGTTTGGTACATTGAACGAAATACCAATATTAGACTTGAGTCAAAGTTTTGGTTAAAAATAATTAGTTTTATAATTTTATCAACACTACTTGTCTATGGCATTAAATTATTTGAATTAAACTGGTCGGTTAAAGCAATTTTATCAGGCCTAATTGTTCTGTTTTTAGCTTTTGTTTTCCGATTCATAAATGTCCGCGAGTTCATTGCACAAAAGAATCAAAGCAAATAATTATTTTACAATGTATGAATCTAATTAAGCACTCGATAATATCATATAATTCGCGTGTTTAAATTCACTAAAATAGGATGCTACCAATACATCAAAAGAGAATTTTTTCAATTGCATTTTATCCCTAATCTGATGAATTCCTATCCACTAAAAAAATAGTGTTCATTTTAAAAACCTACCTATTTAAGAATCCCATTCAAACACAAACTATCCAGTAAATAAAAATGGAACACATTTAAATTTGGGGACTAAAATAAAATGTCTTCAATATTAAATCTTATAGAATTCGATTCTGAATTTTCAAAATAATTTACTTATATCTATAGAGTGTAGCGTGATCAAAAATCTTTCGTTCTTTTGCAATCGCTCAAAAGAACCAAAAAGCTTGTTCGAAATAAGGCGCTTTTGCTTACTCACCAGGCATCAGCTTCTAATTTTCTACCAAAGTTTTTTGCTCAACACGATAGTGAAACTCAGATTCATTGAATAAAAGAAATTCCTTAAAGCAAGGGCGAAAAATACTCGCCACGCGCTGTATTTCGAACGGATACCCGATTATTAAAAGAAAAGATATTTCTTGCTTCCCAGTTTTTTAACCTGACCCATAAAAATACTAAAGGATATTCGTTTTTGCTGAATGATCGCGTTCCATAATATCATGCTTTGGTCGTCAAAACTAAACCCATTATGTAAAATTGAAATAATATCTAATTTGTAAGCATTTGGGGCTGGCTTCTTAAAATGTGCTTTATTCCTTGCAATAATTCCAGAATTTCGATTCTTTTCAATGAATAATAATTGCTGATAGAATTTAATTGGAAATTTATTAGCGATATATTTTTCTTTCCTAGATTAAAAAGAAGTCAATTCCTTAATCGACTCCTTCTTTTTATCTCTCTTTTGTAGCGTGAGGGAGGATTGAACTCCCGACCTTGCGATTATGAATCGCACGATCCCTGCCTACTTGACGAAGGTCAGGTAGGTAACCAGCTTTTCACTTTCATTTACATAAAAAAAGGAGCCAATTCCTTAATCGACTCCTTCTTTTTATCTCTCTTTTGTAGCGTGAGGGAGGGTTGAACTCCCGACCTTGCGATTATGAATCGCACGCTCTAACCAGCTGAGCTACCACGCCAAATCCTAAATATATGTGAGTGTGTGTGCAAAAAGTGGTAAATTTTAAATAATTCGGGTCGCAAAAATAGGATTTTTCTTAATAATGTAGGCTTTATTTAAAGAATTGCTTTTAGATTTTAATTTGACGTTCAATTTAACCTCGAAAGACCAGATTTAGCTTTCTGTTGCATCGATCGCTGATATTGGTCCGGTTTCCTGTCTAATACAGATTTAAAGTACGTGCGTGCTTCATTCTTTTGATTCAAGGCTTCTTTAATTAATCCCATTTGTAATAAAGCATTGCACGACATATAAGTCCGTTCCTCAAGATCAAAATGAACCGCATCTTCAAAATGAATCAATGCCTGCGCGTATTCCTTTTTCAACTGGAAAATTCTACCTAAACGATATGCGCACTCCAGTTGAAATACAGGGTTTTTATAATAATCATCTTTCACTTTTAAAAGTGTTTCCCATGCTTTCCCAACATATGCCCCATCACATAATAAACGCGCCCGCAATAAAATAGAATCCGGCTTTTGCTTTCGAGATGCTTCTAAATAGGCTTGTTTATCTTCATCGCTTACTTGAATTCCTTGAGTCAAACATTTTGAAATATATAAATGATACAAAGCTCGATTCCCATGAATTAAAGAACTCCACGCTAATTTTTGGTAACATTCTTTAAGATGTGATTGACCTTTATATTGCTGCAAATAAAATTTAAAACTTGGTTCTGCATTAACATCCAATTTTTGTAATTTTACAAGACCCAATAGAAAATGTAAATAAGGTAATTTATTTCGCTCTTCGATAGGCAGTGATTGCAAAATATTTATAGCCGCATCATTATAGTTTGCTCGAATTGCTAACCTGCTTTGTACAAATGCATATAAAGGATTGGGTTCCTTTAATCCCATTTTTTAATCCAATAATTATAGCCTTGCTCAGGTTTGTTTTCAAGATATGAAATTAAAAAACTCATGGCTCCATATGCCTCTTCTAAAAACAAATCTTGATTGGTTTCTGCAAACATTATAAAACCTTGTAATTCCTCTTTTCCAGTAACCAAATGTCCTTTTAAACCAATAAGTTGTGCCGCCCATTTAAATGATTCCGGAATTCCAGCAAGTAAAGCATGTAAAATACCCAAGGATTTATAACTATACTTAAAATCTGGATACTGCTCAACATTCGCTTCCAATAAACTAACAGCTTCCCGAAAATTTTGAAAACCAATTAGAAAATCACCTTGTTTAACATGAATCATTGCCCATTGAAGAAGTAACTCTGCTTTCAAAAAACGACTCCATTCAATTGGTAAAGCCGCTATTTCAATGGTGCGGAGACGAAGTTCTTTTTGTTTCTTAGATGCTTCTAAATCAGGTGTTTCTTCTAGGATAAAGTATTTATAAAAATCGATTGAGTTTTCAAGTAATAAATAGGCTTTGTTTGGATCTTTAATTGGCTTGTTTCCTAATTCAACTTTAGCCTGTTCCAAATCCAATTGCAGGATCGTATTATATATTGCTTTTATTTCAGGAGTGAATTTGCAAAAACTCTGCTGCGAATAGGAAGCACTAAAACAAAGAAAAGAAATACTAAATGAAATGACTTTGGATAGTCTAAACATTTTGAAGTTTGGATATAATATTATCCTTCCACTTCCATTATCTGATCGTCTACCAAGACACGACCGCAGTGTTCACAAGCAATGATTTTTTTACGCAATCCAATTTCTAATTGAACTTGAGGCGGTATTTGATTAAAACAACCACCGCAGGCATTCCTTTTTACCGTTACAACCGCAAGTCCATTGCGATATCTTAAACGTATATTATGGTAAGCTAATAATAATCGGGATTCAATAACTTTTCTATATTTTTCAGATTTTTTGGTAAGCGTTGCTTCTTCCTTTTCTGTTTTTTCAATAATTTTACTAAGCTCTTCTTTCTTTTCTTGAACTTCCTTTTGCTTTAAATCCTGACGTTCCTTTACGCCATCTAATGCCGTTTTTTTCAATTTTATTTGTTCCAACATTTCCTTCATTTTCTTTTCTGAAAGCTGAATTTCCAAACGCTGCAAATTGATTTCTTTATTTAAAGCATCATATTCCCGGTTATTCTTAACACCGTTTAACTGCTTTTCATACTTCTTAATATTCTCTTCAGAAGTTTTAATATTCACTTTATGATTCGATTGATCCTTCTCCATATCAACTATGGAAGATTCTAATTTAGTGATCCTGGTAATTAAACCTGCTATTTCATCTTCAAGGTCGCTAACAGCTACAGGCAATTCACCTTTTACGATATGAACCTGATCAATCTCAGAATCTATGATCTGTAATTCATATAATTGCTTGAGCTTCAAAGCTATAGGAAGATCTGTGTTAACTGTTGCTTTTGACATAATCAAAAATATTGAACCGGGTTAGTACTAATTTTCGTGCAATGGGTTGCAAAATTACGAAATTTCTCAGAAATCAAGCCAAATAATAGTTCAATTGTAAATTGTTCACTTTCAAAATGTCCAATGTCAAGAAGAACTATTTGTGAATTTGCCTCAAAAAATTCATGATATTTAACATCGCCTGTGATAAATATATCCGCTCCTGACTGAATGGCTTCCTGTATTAAAAATGCACCAGCACCACCCGTAACAGCTACGTTTTTAATTGTTGGTTTCAAAAATGAAGTATGGCGAATTAGTTTTGTTTGCATTCTATCCTTTACAAACTTTAAGAAATCCTGCGTTTGCATCTCCTGCTCCAAATTACCAAACATTCCTATACCAATTTCTGGATTACCCATTTTGGGTGACAGGATTTGTAAATTTTTAAGCTCTAATTTCTTAGCAATCTTTTCATTTACACCATGGCGAAACACGGAATCCAGGTTCGTATGAATAGCATAAATCGCCATGTCATTTTTAATTGCAAACATTACTGCCTGATCTACATAATGAATCCCATGAATCTTTTTTAATCCCTTAAAAATAATTGGATGATGACTTACAACCACGTTACATCCTAAAATTTTAGCTTCCTCTAATATGGCTAATGTGCAATCCAGGGAACACATAACACCTTTAATTTCCATTTCCGGATGACCTACAATTAATCCTGAATTATCATAGGGTTCTTGTAAATTTAAGGGTGCTATGGATTCCAGATAGTTTGCCAGATCGTTAACTTTCATCAAGATTTATTTTTAATCTTTTGTTCCACTAAACTCGTTGAATATCCTGCATGAAATGTCAATGAATAGACCTTGCCACCAGTGTTTAATACAACATCAGATCCTATGATTTGTTCGACTTTCCAATCCCCTCCTTTGACAAGTACATTTGGTAAAATTTTTGATATCAATTCAAAAGGTGTTTCTTCATAAAAAACAACAATTGCATCCACACTTTCCAAACCAGCCAACACAATCGCTCTGCTATTTTGTAAATTTATTGGACGACCGGCTCCTTTTAATTTGCGAACCGATGCATCTGCATTTAAAGCAACAATTAATTTATTACCCAGTGTTTTAGCTTCTGATAAATAACGAACATGCCCTTCATGTAAAATATCAAAGCAACCATTTGTAAATACTAAAACATTCTGATCGTTTTTCCATTCTTTACATTTTTCTTGTAACGATTCCTGTGTATAAATTTTCGATTCCAAAGAATACTTCATTTCTTTTACAAAATTAATTAACGGGATTTATTAAACCAGGGTAATGCAATTAAAGAACCAACTCCAAATATTATAAGTGCGAAAAATTGTCCGAATGTAAACGCTATATTAGCAAAAGAAAAGGCATCTGCCTGTTGTAAACCGTATAAACCTAAACCTAGAATTACCATAAAATGATATGTACCCATACCGCCTGGTGATGGTATAAATACTCCAAAGCTTCCAAATACATAAACAACCAGCATTGGAACTATTGGAAGATTTGCTGTTGGTTCAAAGGATTTACAAGCAAAAACGAACATGAGAAAGAACCAAACCCAAATAAGTATCGTGTGTATAATAAATTGATTTCGCTCTTTTAAATTTCGAATAGATCGGATGCCTTCCCAAACTCCTGAAATTAAACTTGCAAATTTCTTCACAAGTGATAATTCCAAAATTATAGCTCGAAAAAAAAATAACAAGGCTGCCACAACAATCAATAATCCTACAATATAATAATTTAAATTAAACGTTGGAATATGTGCATACTTTGTAAAAAAAGTTTGAAACAAAGGAAAATCTAGCGCAACAGCTAATAAAATTAATAATAAAAAAGAAAGCATATCTGCTATTCGATCTAAAACTACAGATCCAAATACTTTATCGAAAGGAAGTTTTTCATATTTTGAAAATATCATTGCTCTCACAAATTCACCGATCCTGGGAAACCCTAGATTTGCGAGGTATCCCACATTAATTGCACAATAAGCATTTGCAAAACGAGTATTATAATTCATCGTTTTCAGAATAATTTGCCACCGCACAGTACGTGAATAATTGGTCATTGCAAATCCAACAAAAATCATGAATATCCAAAAATAATGCAGCGTACTAAAATCCTGTTTTAACTTATTGAGTAAGCTGCAATTTTCAACAGGAATTTGTTGCAATTGACAATAATCTAAATAAGCAATCTGATTTTTATGAAATAAATAATACATAATACTTAAGCCAATACTTAAGAAAAGTATAAACTGCAAAAGTTTTTTCAGAAGTGATGACAAAGGATATTATTTAATCCGATTGTTTGCATCCACATGGATAGAAACCGGGTGAAAATGTTGTGCTTCCTCAGGAGTCATAAAGGCATAGGATATCACGATAATAATATCCCCAACTTCAACTTTTCGAGCTGCAGCGCCGTTTAAACAAATCATTCCAGAGTTCGGTTCTCCTTTGATTACATAGGTTTCAAATCGTTCTCCGTTATTATTATTAACGATCTGAACCTTTTCTCCCTCAAAGATATTAGCTGCTTTCATCAATTCTTCATCGATGGTAATACTTCCAACGTAGTTGAGATTTGCTTCCGTAACGGTAGCTCGGTGGATTTTAGATTTAAAGAATTGTAAAAACATGGGCGCAAAATTAGCAAAATACCAATACTAATCTTTAAAGGGTTTTTAGCTGCGTTTAGTTCAATTTAAACTCCCTTTTAGTATCAAATTATCGATTAATCTCACATCTCCAGCCCAAACAGCGATACAAGCGACAATAAAAGGGTGGTTTTCAGGATTTTCCAACAGCTCTAAACGAATGCCATCTACAACTTGTAAATACTCCATTTTCAAGCCTTTTTCAGTTATAAGCTGCCATACTTTGCTACACATTTCTGCAATTGGTTTCTGCCCAATATCCCTTTTAAGTTGCATAAGACATTCAAAGATGATTGGAGCCTTTTCCCTCATTTCTGGCGTTAACCTAAGATTTCGGGAACTCATAGCCAACCCATCGGTTTCCCTCAAGGTTTCTCCAATTATTAATTTAACGGGTAATGAAAGTTGCTGGATCATATGTTGAACCAGGGTAAATTGTTGAAAATCCTTTTGCCCCATGACCAAAAAATCCGCTTTTACAATATCCAATAAACGGTTTACGACCTGCAACATACCTTTAAAATGGCCTGGCCGAAATTCTCCTTCCATTACAAGATCCAAGCCTCCCAATTCAATATTTACAGAAGTATCAAGGTCTGGAGGGTAAATTTCATCGATTCTAGGAACAAATAGTACATCACAGTCTTCTTTTTCTAATAAATAAGCATCTCGTTCTAACATCCGTGGATATTTGATTAGATCTTCAGGATTATTAAACTGCGTAGGATTCACAAAAATGCTACAAACAGATACATCTGCATGTTTTTGTGCTAACTCAATAAGAGAAATATGACCTGAATGAAGTGCCCCCATGGTTGGGACAAAAGAAATCGTTTTGCCTAAGGATTTCTCCTGATTAAGAAAAATTTGAAGATTGTTAAGGCTTGTAAATAATTGCAATGTGTTAAAATTTGAGTAAAAATAGAGGAAATGCTGAAACTAATAGCGGAATCATGAATAGCACCATAAATGATGTTAGAACCTAATAAGATTTTGACTTCATGTTCAATTAGCTTCCAGTTCTAAAATGGATTAAAATGTTTTGCAGATTTGCGATGGGCGGGATTTTTACCACTGAACTTTATACGGAGCACAAAACTTTCAGCTACCACTAAATTGTCTGTCGAGCACTTAAACCCGCCTATTGCAAATGTGCTGTTATGAGTTCGTGCTACTCTGTCAATGAAGTCCGACTTAATCGGTTCTTTATAAAGTTGCTTGAATAATTGATTAACTAATTTAGAACGAAGCATTGTGGTCTTTAAGCGATTTTACCTTAGGTTTGAAAAATAATCTTCCGATAGCTGCAAAAACCTTGAATATAATGGCTGGTGCACCAGCAAACTTGTATTGTCCTTGAATTTCTTTGAGCAAATAGTCAAAATCAACTATCATCTGAAAACTCGGTTTATTGGGATTAGATTGACTGTTTATTATTTCAAACCCCTGCACCAAGACATATTCAATGTCAAGTGCAGGTTTATATGTCGCTCTGAACTTTGTCTCTCTGTCAAGTGGATTTGAAAAGGTGTGTGCCGTGTTTGCTGTAACATTAAAACTTTGTCCTTCTTCAAGAACAATTTTCTTGCCTTTAGCTGAAAGTTCAAGTTTGCCTTCAATAACTTCAAAAATTTCGTCTTGCAATGGATGAATATGTGACGGTGGACCATCTTTTCTAGCTGGAATAGTGCAGATAATCTCTGTAAAAGCACCTTGAGTGTCTTTCCCTGTCTTTACAAAGGTAATTGTTTCACCAGTTGATTTTTCTGTTATAGATTTCATATTGCTATAATTTAATTCTTTGTTTAATAATTATTGTTTTTAACTTCCAGTTTTGTTGTTTGTTCCAGATAATTTGATGTTAGCACTGTTGGCAAGCATGACGCATAACGCAAAGATAAATGCTATTATGTTTGCGCTATAATAGGCTTGTCCTGACTTAATTCCAATAAGGTAAATTAAATCCCATTTTTCAAATGAAATTTTTGAATCTGAACCAAACTAAAATTGTATTAAATATAGTTTCAGTAAAATAGTCCGTCTTCCAAACAAAAATATTAATATTCTTTAAACATCAGGATTTAGTTCTCCTCCTAACTTTCCATAAAACATTACCCAAGTTGCAAAATCATCTGAAAAATTTTCAAAATGATGTTCAGTGCCCGCTGGTACAAATAAAAAATCTCCTGGCTGAAATTTCATTTTTTCCTTTGATAATACAAAGTCCCCTGACCCAGAAATAATAATATATACTTCATCCCTATCGTGTGGCGACTGATAATCAATTTTTATGGGTTTATATATTTCAAGATTGAGACTACCATGTCGGAATAATTCTAGAAACAACTTCTTGGATAATTCTAATTGTTCTATCGCAGAACTGGTTGATAAATGCATCGTAAAATGATTAATTGGATTTAAAATTAAACTTTAAAACAAATTTATATGAATTTAAGGAATTCCTTTCATATAAATATTTAATACTGCAAACTTAACGATACTCTTATTTAATAATTACTTGCAGCGGCTTTTATTGATTTTGATTCACATGGAGCCTACGTTGTGCAATGCTCCATTATATGAATAGATTAAAAACCAACAAAAATTAAGAGTAAATATTTAATAGCTACTCACATTCGTTCCCTTAAAAGCATTCATCAATAATTACTTATTGGCTTCCCTGCTACATTATTTGCTTGTACATTTAAAGAATAGCCAACCGTTAATGAAAACGTTCTGCCATCCGAAGGCCAGATTCCTGGACCTGGATAAAACTGTGGTCTTTTAGTGAAATAATGGGCATCTAATATATTATTCCCATTAAGTTGTACTTTAAGATTTTCTGTAAAAACCATAGTAAGATTTAAATCCAAAATATGGTAGGATGGCACTAATCCGGAAGCACCATTTAATGTAGGCTGCACCGTATTTAATGCATCTGCAAAGGACTCTGAAGTAAAGCTACTTAAAGCAGTTAAACTAAGCTTTGAATATTTAAAAGTGAATCCATTTCTAGAGATCCATTCAGGTACACTTTCCACTTTATTTCCATCTACACTAATATTATCATTCCCAGATCGAATGACTGCATCTTTGTATTTAGCATCCATATATGAAGTGGATGTAAAAAAGTTTAGACTGGATTTTTTACCAAGAGAAATATCTACTTGCATAAAGCATTCCACACCTTTTGTTTGTGAATTTCCAATATTCGTTCGATAAATAATTAAATTTCCTGCACTGTCTTTTTGTGCAATGGTGCCTAAACGATTATTATAATCAACCATAAATCCGGTTACATCCCATTTAAAAAACTTCCAGGATCCTCGAAATCCTAATTCCAGATTTGAACCTTCAGCATCTTGAAGATTTGAATTTGATTTTTCGAAAATAGAACCCGGTATAATGTCTTTTAAGATTACAGGTCGATATGCTTGAGACCATCCTCCATAAATATTATTTTTTGAATTGAATGCATATTCAGCATTCACACCAAAAAGAGGAAAAGAATGCTTAATCGTATTTGGCAATTTATCATCCGGATAATAATTAATTTTACCTGATAAATTACTTTCACCAATTTCAACACGCATACCTACATTCAATGAAAATTTTTCAAAAGCTACCAATCGATTTTCAGCAAAAACAGCTATGTTTTTTGTTTTAAAATGTAAATCCCTGCCAAATCCTGGACTAACAAGCGACAAATCAAAATCAGTTCCAGTAGTTCCTTTTCCAAGCTGCATTCTATTTAAATCATTATTCATATACTGCATTCCTGCAACCAGGGTACTTGTCTGCTTCAGAAGTTTATAGGATTGTAATATTTTTAATTCGCTGGTAAAACTATTAAATTCATCAATATCTACTTGTCGGTTATTATATTGTAATGTTGCAGCTACAATGGTATCCTTAATATTTGTTGGTTTATCAAATAAAACACTATTTCGATACCCGTGAACTGCTGATGTTGTTAAACTGAGTTTTGTATTTTGCCCAATTTTCCAATTCAGTTTAATGGATGGAACATGAATATCTGGGTTATAATAATTTCGGGTACGGGTTGCTGCCCTTGGATCTTTTTCAAATTCGGCATCTGTTAATGCACCTGCCAAATGAATAAGATAATTTGAATGCGTCCATTCAAATTTTAAATGAACTGCATCTGAAATATCATAATATAAGGAAATATTTTCTGCATTATATTTAGAATCACCAAAATGCCGATATCCTGTATTCGATTTTTTTGCCAACCAGGCATTGTAGCGAAATTTACCAAGGGTTCCTGAAAGTGCATTATAAGTACTTAGCAAGCCATAAGAACCTATCGTATTGATTGTTTCAAATCCAAGCTTTTTATCTGTTGGTTTCTTGTCCACGTAATTTATTAATCCACCAAACTGAGCACCATATTGTAAGGATCCCGTACCGCGAACTAATTCAATTCGCTCTACTGCTTCCATGGGTATATTATAGTGACTCGCTGGATACCCGTACATATCTGAATTCGTTATTACACCATCTTTGCGAATATTAAATTCCCAGCCGCGATGTGGATCTAATCCTCGTGTTGAAATATTCATTTGATTTCCGGTGCCATCCATATCATAAACAAATACACCTGGAACTTTAGAAAATATTTGACGGCCATATTTTTCGGATAATGCTACATCCTTATTAGTGAGTTCAATAATTTCATTTTTCTTACCTGAATAAATAAAATTATTCTGAATCGCATCCAATCGATTAATATCCGGACTATTTCGATTTCCTCCGATCTCAATTACTTTCAGATTAATATTTTTTATACTGTCATTAAAATCCTGAGAAATAATATCCGAATTCAAACAACAAAATAATAGTAAACTTAGGGTATACTTCATATATCAACAATTTATACAAAGTTAGATAACCAGATACTATAAATTTTTAAAACTTATGTTAATATTTAACAACTTGAATTGCATTAAAATATATTGAAAATTAAAAAATGTGTAAATGATAGGATTCTAAGAAAATAGATCAATTCTTAAAATGAAATTAGAATTTATAAAGTATCACTCCAAGATATTCCCTCCACCAGAATTAAGCTTGTTGGAATTTATAGAAATCAAATAATTGCAAATCTTAAATATAAATAAAGGGTTTCCAATGTTTCAACTATTTTTCAATTACGCTGTCGGCAATATAGAGTAGAAATTAAAGTTTGTATAATTTGACTCATTTTAGATTCGTTGAAATTTTAAACGCAAACTATTACTTACTACACTAACACTACTTAATGCCATTGCAGCACCTGCCAACATTGGATTCATGGTATACCCGATCAAAGGATCTAAGATCCCTGCTGCTATTGGTATTCCAATCACATTATAAATAAATGCCCAAAATAAATTTTGTTTTATGGTACGTAATGTTTCTTTCGATAGTCTGATAGCTTGTGGCACTTTTAATAAATCGGAAGCTAAAATTATCATATTTGAAGATTCCTTGGCAATGTCTGAACCGCTTCCCATTGCAATACTTACATCTGATTGTGCTAAAGCTGCACTATCATTGATACCATCACCAACCATACCTACAATTTTAAATTGTGCTTGTAAGGATTTTACAAAATCGATTTTTTCTTGCGGACTTAAACCTGATTTAAAATTTTGAATTCCAACTTTTTGGGAAACATGCTCCGCAATTTTTTCATGATCCCCTGTCAACATCCATGTTGAAATTCCTAATACTTTGAGTTGCTCAATTGCTTCCTTTGAGTTTGGCTTTATCTGATCCTCTATCGCAAATAAAGCAAGAACTTCTGTGCTATTTGAAAACCATACTAAACTCTTTAATTCATTTGTAAATCGATTCGCAATATGATTCGCACTTTCAATATTATGGATGCTGTTGTTTCTAATTAAACTTGCACTTCCAACAAAGTACTGTTCTTCTTTACTGCTTGCTTTTATACCAAATCCACTTAGGTTTTCAAAATGATCTAAGGCAATGTGTTTGGTTTCTTTTAAATAAACAGCTACAGAATTTGATAATGGATGCTCCGATAATTGTACAATACTTGCTAAAATGGATTCCAAAAATGGTTCTTTTTAAACCAATGCACTTCCGTTACTATAGGCTTACCTTGTGTAATTGTGCCCGTTTTATCGAATACCAAAACCTGAATTTTATTAGCAAGCTCCAGACTTTCTGCGTTTTTAATAAGAATCCCTAGCTCCGCAGCTTTACCAGTTCCGACCATAATTGCTGTTGGTGTAGCAAGGCCTAATGCACAAGGGCAAGCAATAATTAATACTGTAACAAATGCCAATAATCCCTTTTGAATACCTTGAATTGGATCTAAAAATATCCATAATAAAAGTGCTAAGAATGCAATTCCTATAACAATTGGCACAAACACCCGCGCAATTTTATCAACCAATTTCTGTACAGGTGCTTTACTTCCTTGTGCTTGTTGTACCAAATGAATTATTTGAGAAAGTAAGGTTTCCTGTCCTACTTGCTTGGCTATATATTTTAAATGCCCTTTCTGATTTACGGTTCCAGCATACACTTTGATTCCAGGTTTTTTCAAAACGGAAACAGGCTCTCCACTTAACAAACTTTCATCTACATAGGATTCCCCAAATACAACTTCTCCATCCACCGCAATATTTTCACCCGGTTTTGCAATTAAGATATCGCCTTCCTTAACCTGTTCTATTGAAATCTTCTCAAAACCACCTTTTGTGGACTCTTTAGAAACCGTTTGAACTTGCAAACCTATCAATTTTTTAATCGCTAAATTAGTTTTGCTTTTTGCTTTTTCTTCTAGCCACTTACCTAATAATAAAAAAGCAATGACTACGGAAGCAGCTTCAAAATAAACAGTTGCATGGATCCCGCTTTCCGAAATAATTTTCGGAAATAAAACAGAAAACACACTTGTCAAATAAGCAACTCCAGAACTCATGGCAACAAGGGTATCCATGGAAACGCTAAAGTGCTTTGCTTGCTTAAATGCATTGATAAAATAATCTCTGCCAAACCATAAAATTACTGGAGTGGATAATATCCACATGAAAAGATTGGAGAATCTTAAATCCATAAAGAACATTCCAATAATTACAATGGGTATCGATAACACGATAGCTGAAATAGCTTTAAATTTTAATGTTTGTATATCCTTTCTTTGTATTTCTTCAAGATTTTCTTGCGCCTTTACACCTTCTTCAAGAAACAAATCATATCCAATAGATTGGACCGCTGCTTTCAATTTACGGGTATCAAAAATTCCAGGTATATACTCAACACTCAGCTTGGCTGTAGCATAATTAATATGTGCATTTAAAATTCCTACTTGCGAACTCAAAAGGGATTCTATAGAAAGTGCACAAGATGCACATGACATTTGAAGGACTGGTATTTCTTTTGTTACAGAAATAATTTTATAGCCTAACTTCTGAATCGAACTTAAAAGTGCAGAAAAATTAATTACTTCCTTGCCTTGTTCTAAAAAAATCCTCTGATTATTTTGTTCTACTCGATAAGATAGAATCCCTCTAGTTTTTAATAACAGGGATTCAATTAATTGAACGTCCTGAGTCTTTTGTATTCCTTGTAGCGGTATTATTATTTCAGACACGTTTAGAAATGGCTAATTTATTTAAAATTAAAGATTGTATATCTCTTTGTATTAACCTTCCATTTCCCAATTTGTTTTTTTCTTTCTTTTTTTCAACCTTAGAAACATACAAAGGGCATTCATTAATAAGAATAAATCTGGATTAACAGAAGCATGAATCCGTTTAAATGGCGGTTCCAAGATGTGTTCGTGTAAGGTTGATAGTAAACCCCTTGCTATTAAATAATAATAGCGAGACTACATTATCATCTCGCTATTTCGGATATATATATGGGAATTAGAAAAAAAGCAAAAATTGCTACTTATTTGGATTCCGTAATAATGCAACAAAAATAACATTTATCTTTTTGAATCCTAATTTTTGTAAAGAAAAAATTAACTTTCTTCTGCTTCTTCTCCAGCTACTGCTTTAACTAGTTTGCCACTTGCAAGTTTGGCTTTAATTTTCTCCTCTAATTCTTTTGCTAATTCAGGATTGTCTTCTATAAATTGTTTTGCAGAATCCCTGCCTTGAGCAATTTTTGTTCCTTCATAACTAAACCAGGAACCACTTTTTTGAATCACACTTAAATCTGCACCAAGATCTACTATTTCTCCTGCTTTAGAAATTCCCTGGCCATACATTACATCAAACTCAGCAGTTCTGAATGGTGGAGACAGTTTATTCTTAACCACTTTAACTTTCACTCTGTTACCCATAATATTGCCATCTTTATCTTTAATAGCATTACTAGTTCTGCGAATATCTAATCGGATAGAGGCATAAAATTTTAAAGCATTTCCTCCTGTTGTAGTCTCAGGATTGCCAAACATAACTCCAATTTTTTCACGAAGCTGATTTATAAAAATACAACAACAGCCAGTTTTACCAATAGTACCCGTTAATTTCCGGAGTGCCTGGGACATTAAACGAGCTTGTAGACCCATTTTAGACTCTCCCATTTCACCTTCAATTTCTGCTTTTGGAACCAATGCCGCAACGGAATCGATAACTATAATATCAATTGCACCAGAGCGAATCAAGTTTTCAGTAATTTCTAATGCTTGTTCACCATTATCTGGTTGAGAAATTAATAAATCCTCTGTATTAACTCCTAAGGCTTCGGCATAAGCCCTATCAAATGCATGTTCAGCATCAATAAATGCGGCAATACCACCTTTCTTTTGACATTCTGCAATAGCATGGATAGCCAGCGTTGTTTTACCAGAGCTTTCTGGACCATAAATTTCGACCACACGACCTCTCGGTAAACCGCCAATTCCCAATGCAATATCCAAACCGAGTGACCCGGTGGAAATTGAATCTACCTCATCTAGTACTGGCTTGTCTCCTAATTTCATGATACTTCCCTTTCCATAGGTTTTCTCCAACCTGTCAACCGTGAGTTGCAGGGCTTTTAGTTTTTCTTCTCTTTCTTTAGACATATGATAATTTGTTATATAGATGCAAAAGTAATATATATTTAATGGTTCGATCTTTAAAATATAATTTCTTAGGATCGAATCTGCCTTGTATCAAAATAAATTCAATTCATTCCATTTGTGAATTATTTTCAAATACGTTTAAAAAAATCAGGGTTTACCCTGAGTGCTGTATCAGGGTAAACCCTGATTTTTTAATAATATTTTGAAATTGTTGATGTTTTCTGTAACATTGTTTCACCATTTATCGTTTTTAAATTATAAAACGTTTTCATATTCATATTCGGCCAATTTCATTTTTTTGGCAAACGTTTCATGAGATATTTATTTACAGGGATTATGAACCGCCTCTGTTGACAGCAATCGAGGCGGTTTTTTTTGAATTTTCCAAACTCCTTTAAATAGTTTATTCCACTCAAAGTTTACAAACCTTAATAGTTCTCCGTTCATTTTAAAAGTAATAAAATTATGAAGTAATTGCATTGTGTCTATAGTGTACAATATAAATAGGTTACTAAGTTATTGCAATTAAACTTACGTTCGTCTAGTATTTATTAAATGCCCCAAGATATTTATTCAACAAGCACTCTTTTCGATTCAATCCAAATTATTTAAGTTTAATATTTACTTCATGCATCTATCAATGGCAACTTTCCTTTACTGTTTGCACAGAATAAAATGGTTAGCTAATAATTTACAATGCTAATTCTTCTACAGATTCATTGATAAATTAAAATAAAACGATCCACGTTCAAACTTATAAAATAATAAAATGAACGCAAGCTTAAACCAAAATTAAGGGCTCCATTTTAGATCCTTAGAATAGCACTTTTCAGCAAAAAAATTAACTTTGATGGTATCCATTAAATACTTAAAAAAATTGTCTGAATAATTATAATGTCGTTTTTGCTAATTTCAATTTTTGAATAATAATAGACCTGGGCATTAATTAATATCCATCATTTTGAGTCAATGCTTTATTTGTATCCATTTCTCGCTGTGGAATTGGCAATATCAAACTTGGATCATTATAAGGCAAATCTCCAATTTTACGCTGTGTACGTTTAAGATCCTGTAATAAATTACCTTCAAATGCCAACTCAAGCTTACGATCAAACAAGATTCGATCAAGATTTATATCTGTATCCAATAATGGTTTTGCGCCTGCACGATCCCGGATTAAGTTTAAATCCTCCAAAGGACTTGCACCTGTTGTTAAACCTAATCTAAAATTGCACTCAGCTCGGATAAAATACATTTCTGCTAACCTGATAACAACTACGTCACCTATTGCTTCATTAAACTTATTTGTAAAATGACGCATACTTGCTTCTGAAAAAAATGTACCCCGTGGATCATCTGTTTCATAGAGCTCTAAATGCTTATTTTGAATTCTTATATCCCCACGTCCTTGAAAATCAGCAGGTGCATAATAAGTATTCATTGCATTTAAACCATCTTGTTGCGTTACAATTATTTTAAAAATACTTTCATTAATTTGCCCTACACTTTCATCTACAAACAGTGCTTCAAAATTTGTTGATAGTGAATGTTTGCCAGATGCAATTACAGCATTTGATGATTCCAAAGCTGCTGTATAATTTCCTTGAATTAAATACACTTTTGATAAAAATGCAGTTGCGGCAGTCGACAAAGCAAATCCAGAATTCTCTACAGCTTGTTGTTCAGGCAATTTTTGTTCAGCAATTTTTAAATCTTCAATGATTTGTGTGTACACGGCTGCCACAGAGGCCCTGGGGCGAAAATCATTCTGTGTAACTACCTTCGTTGGAGTAAGAACCAATGGAACACCAGGATTTATATTATTATCACCATCTCCCCATGTTTTTGCAAACAGATTCACAAGTCCAAAATATACGATCGCTCGAATAAAACGGGCTTCTCCTTCTACTTTATTTTTGTCGGATTCATCAAGTTTGTCTATTGCTGAAAGTACATTATTTGCTCTGTTTATAGCAGTATATGATTCTTGCCAACTTCTCCATACTATGATATTTCCGGTTGTTATAGTCTTACGCCAAACCTCACTAAGTTCTGTAAATGTGCCTCCAAATATCACTTCTCTGTCATCTCCCAGAAGTTCAGGTATAAATTGAAATCCCCCTCCAAAAACATTTTCACTTGAAATTCCATCGTATGCCCCAATTAATGTCACTTTAACATCTTGTGCCGTTTTAAGCGCTGTGGTTTCATCAATTTCTTGTGTTGGATTGACATCTAATTTATGATCGCAAGCAACAAGAATTAAACAGATGAATAGTATTAAATTAATTTGTTTCATATGATTCTTTTTGTTTTTATGATTTAAATTAAAAACGAATATTTATACCTCCCATTATGGTTCTTGGGACAGGTGCCGTATAAAAATCATAGCCTTGTGCTACATTATTTTCTAAAGCATCTGTATTTACTTCTGGGTCCCAATATGGATATTTTGTAATTGTCAGTAGATTTAAACCGGTAATAAAAATTCTAGCTTGGGTCATTCCTGCTTTTTTAATACACTGTAAAGGCAAGTTATAAGATAAACTTGCACTTCGCAATCTCACAAAGGATCCATCCCGAATATAACGACTTGAAGGTTGTGCACCATTGTCATAATACAAACGAGCTTCCGGAATATTTGTATTCGGATTTTCAGAAGTCCAGGAATTTAATTGATCTGTCGTTTGATTATCTTCATAGCGGCCATTTGCAGAAGCGAACTGTCCGATTCCATAAAAATTGATTAAATTTCCTTGAACAACATTCCAAAGCATAAAGAATTCAAAACGTTTATATTTAATGGTACTTGTCAATCCACCAATCCATTTCGGCTGAGCATCTCCAATTATTACGCGTTCTGCTTCTGAATAATCTGCAGTCGTTGTTCTATCAATTTCACCATTGGGTCCTTCAATATTTTTATACCAAAGTGCGTCACCAGTATTTGGATCGACACCTGCATATTCAGGTGTAAAAAATACACCAATTGATTGCCCTTCTATAGCTCGACTCATATTCGCAAAACCATTCTCAATAATTTGACCTTGAATGTCAATAATTTTATTTCGGTTAATGCCAAGAGTAATACCTGTTGACCATTTCAAATTATTTCGATTCAATACATTTCCATTCAAAACCAATTCAATGCCTTTATTTTCAAGTTTCCCAACATTTTGAATTTGAGTAGAAAAACCGGTAGTTGCTGGAACATTAACATTTAATAAAAGTCCTGTGGTTTTTTTTGTATATAAATCCAGTTCCCCTGTAATGCGATCATTTAAAAATCCAAAATCTATCCCCAAATCAAATTGATTAGTGTTTTCCCACTGCAGGTCTGGATTGCCTAATTGAGAAGGTCGTTGTCCTGGAAAACCACCATAACCTGCATCTCCCGAATATAAAGCTAATTGAGGTAAATCTCCAATTTCAGCATTTCCTGTACGACCATAACTAGTTCTTAATTTTAAAAAACTGATTTGACTATTATCCGACATAAATCCTTCATCCGTTAATATCCAGCCAAATGAAACAGCTGGAAAAAATCCGTAACGGCTATCTTTTCCAAATCTTGAAGATCCATCAATCCTTCCACTTATACTCGCCAAATATCGATTTAATAATTTATAATTGGCTCTTGCAAAATAAGATACAAACCGAAAATTACTTTCTGTAGAACTCCCTCTACTTATTTTTGCAGCACTTGCAATTTTCTTATATGCATCAGATGGAAAATCTGTTCCAGTCACTGAATTAAATTGATTTTGAGATTGTTGATATGAAAATCCTGCTGTAATATTAAAATCATGATTTCCAAATCCTTTTTCATAATTGAAAAAATTATTTGTATTATAATTTTCTACACGGTTAAATCGATTAAAACCATAGCCTAATGGGAATCCATTGTTGCGTTGCGTAATACTGTTAAAGTAGGCTTCTTCTTGTTGATTCAATAAATCAATACCAAGTTCTGATCTGAATGTAAAACCTGTAAAAATATTTAAGGATCCATACACGGTTGTTAAATTCCGATGAATCGTTGTATTTAATGATCCATTATTTAGATTTAACAAGGGATTATAATAAAGGGGTAAATTAATATCTCCTGGAGGCGAACCAATCAGAAGTCCTGTAGTTGGATCAATTTTTGGAGAAAGCGGAGTGGCTGCAATAATTTGTAATGGATTATCAAAATTATTATCATTATTAATTCGATTATTTAAGGTTCTTGCCAAACCCATACTAAATCCAAAATTTAAATACTTATTAGCCTGGTGATCTAGATTCATACGTCCTGAAATTCTTTTAAGTTTATTGCCTACCAAAATACCCGTCTGATCTAACACTTGACCTGATACAAAAAATTTAGTTTTCTCACTTCCACCATCTAAACTTAAGTCAATTTGTTTTTGAGGTGCTGTTTGAAAAGCAAGTTCATCCCAAGGTGTATCTGCTTGGTCTACAGTACCATAGGTGCCTACACTTATAGCATCAAAGAAAGATAAAATATACCCAGTATAAGAATCGGGACTTTGAGGATCCAATCCATCAATGCGATCAGAATTATTAGCTGCTTTTGTGTAATAATCAATGTATTGAGCAGAATTTAAAAAATCTACTTTCTTTGCAGCTTTCCCGCTTCCAAACTGAATTCCAAAATTTATATTAGTTTTTCCTTCCTTTCCTCTTTTAGTGCTTATTAAAATAACACCATTTGAGCCTCGCGAACCATAAATTGCTGCAGCTGAAGCATCTTTTAATATTTCAATGGATTCAATATCTTCAGGATTTATATCTACTATTGAGTTCGTCGCACCGACACTTATATCCGATAAATTTGCTGTGGTAATGGGAATTCCATCAACTACATATAATGGTTGGTTTGAAGCAGAAACAGAAGAATTACCTCGAATTCTAACTTGCATAGCCTGTCCTAATTTTCCTGTACCTGCATTTACTTGAACACCAGCAGCAGTACCTTGTAATAATTGTTCAACACTATTGACCGGAATATCCTTAACATCTTCTGCTCTTATTTTAGAAATATTACCGGTTAAGTCCCTTTTAATTTGTGAACCATACCCTGTTACAATAATTTCAGATAATAATTGCAAATCTTCTGCTAATTGAACATTAAAATTCATATCATTTCCAATATTTACTTCTTTAGAACTATAACCCAAATAACTAAAAATGAAAACAGAATTTGGCGCAGCTTCCAAATTATAGTGACCATCCTCACCAGTTACCGTAGCTTGTTTGCTAACTTTATTAAATACATTGACTCCGATAAGGGAAGCTTTATCTTTTGCCGAATATACCTTCCCGCTTATCATCCGGTTCTGTCCAAAACAAAGAAAGGAGCTAAAAAATAAAATTGAGATTGAAATACGATATTTCATAATAACGTCTTTTACGAATAGAAAAATGAAGAATATTTATTTACAATACAAATAGCACTGCAATATAAAAGTAATGTTAATAATATATTTATTTAATAAATTTAATAAAACGAGCTAAGCTTTAGCGTGGCAAAATCAGGGTTTTATCATTATTACGCACATTGTTGACGGCATCCGAAACTTCGTAAGCAGTCATCCATTCATTGGGATAAGCTTGTAACAATGCCATGGATTGTTCAATAGACAAGTCCTCTTCCAACCAGTTCTTTTCATCTTCAGGTAATAAAATTGAGGGCATCCGATCATGGATAGTGGACATGAATTGATTTGCAGCTTGTGTAATTATTGTAAAACTTCGAATAATATTACCATTCGGATCTTTCCAATTGTCATATAAACCTGCAATAGAAAATATTTCCTGGTTTTTAACTCCAATACGCAATGGAATTTTTTGTTTTCCATTCGTTTTTTGCCATTCATAAAATCCATCCATCGGCACCAGGCAACGACGCTTTTGTAAACCAGATTTAAAAAATGGTTTCTCTAATAATCCTTCGATACGAGCATTGATCATTTTACTTCCAATGCTTTGATCCTTTGCCCAAAATGGAATTAATCCCCATTTGTAATACTGAAAATGAAGTACATCTTCCTGAGGAATAACAGGGTGAAAATGTGTTGGTGCAATATTAAAACTTGGAAGTGGGTTATACCTTTCCAGATCTTCTGAATAAAACGTAGCATTAAAACGTTCTTCCAGTTCGGATTCAACTTTTGTTAGCGAACCCCTGCCGCACATAGCAATCGAATAATATAAATTACTTTGCTTTTAAAAATGCTTTTTCGCCTTTTCCAGTTAGTTTATTAACTATTTTTTCAGCATCCTGGCGACTGTTATAAGTACCAACAACTGCAGAATAATATTCAGACGATCCGAATACTTTTTTCATTGCAGTAGTATATCCCATCTTTTTTAACTTCTTTACCTGATCATCAGCATGTGCCGGAACAATAAAGCTTCCTGAAATTACATAAAATCCGTTAGTAGAACTTGCTGCAGGCTTTGCAATTGGCTTTTTTGTATCTGCCTTCTTTTCAGCAGGTTTCATGGAAGTTTTTGCAGCTGTTGCCGGTTTTGTGCTAGAAGACGGACGATTTTTAGTTGTCGATGCTGTTTTATTTGAGGTACTGGTTTCTGCTTTCGGACTGCTCACTTTTTCTGATACTTTCTGGGCTTTTGGATTCGTATTTACCGCAGCAGATTGCTCTGTAGCAGGAACTGGCTTACTGTAATCGATCGTTCCTTTTGAAGGCATATTGTTCGTAGAATTCACAGATTCGCCTTGTGTATTCGATTGATTTTCAGCAGGAGCGCCTACTTTATCTGGCAATTGTCCGGTCAGATCTAATACCATACTATCTTCCGATGTGAGGGCTGTTTGATTGTGCTGATGTTGATCCATAAACAAACTATCGGTCATTTCTGAAGTTGGCGGAATGTCGTCAACGGGTGTTTTACTGCGTTTATAAATCATATATGCAATGGCAACTACCAGGAGTACCAATAGAAGGTATAAAAGAATTCGAATTAAGTTTTTCATTATGGCTAATTTTTAATCTAAGAACAAAGATACAACATTTTATAAATTATTAAAATTTATTATATGTATTTAAGAATATCCTCCTTGTCGGCTGATGCCTATTCAACCGCAATAGTTAAATCCATGTTAAACTCAAATTTGATTGCATTCTAAGTTCGAACAAGCCGTTTTAAATTTGTTATCTAAAATAAAAAATCTATGAAAAATTTCATCTCTAATTTACTTCCGGGTATTGCAGGAGGAGCTTTGGTTTTGGGAAGTTTTTTATGGTATCATTCCAATACGACCCATTCCATCTCCGATCGCAGTTATACACATCAAGTTAATGAAGCAATTCCTGTTACTGTAGGTCCAGATTTTTCAATTGCCGCTGAAAAAGCACTCAATGTAGTGGTCCAGATTAACGCTCAGGAAAGTGAAAAGCTGGCAAGGCAAAAAATGGAGGAAAACAACCCTTTTGGAAATCATCCTTTTTTTAGGGAATTTGAACTTCGAGGTTTTGGATTTTTAAATCCTTACCAACAACAGAAAAAAGGGAGCGGTAGTGGTGTTATTTATTCTAATGATGGATATATCGTTACAAATAATCATGTGGTTGAATTTGCAGACGATGTAGAAGTTATTTTGAAAGATGGCAGAAAATTTAAAGCAAAAAAAATTGGTACTGACCCAAGAACAGATTTAGCGGTATTAAAAATTGAAGCAAGCAATTTACTGGTACTTCCGCTTGCAAATTCCGATGCGATCAAAGTAGGTGAATGGGTATTGGCAGTTGGAAATCCATTTGGATATTTAACATCAACTGTTACCGCAGGTATTATAAGTGCAAAAGGACGTGATTTAAATTTACTTGATAATCAAGAAGATAGTGAATATTATAATCCATATGGAATGCAAAATAATCGTCCAATACAGGGTATTGAAGAATATCTTCAAACAGACGCTGCAGTCAATCCAGGCAATAGTGGAGGCGCTTTGGTAGATGTCATGGGTAGATTGGTAGGCATTAACTCAGCGATTGCTTCAAAAACAGGATATTATGCCGGATATTCTTTTGCAATTCCTTCAAATCTGATGCGTAAAATAATTCAGGAATTAATTGATCATGGTTCATTTGATAGAGGACGGTTTGGAGTAGGGGTTGTAAATGTTGATGAAGAATTAAAGAAAGAAATGAACTTAAATATAAATAATGGCGTTCTAATTACAGAACTTGAAGACAAAGGGTCTGCAAAATTTGCCGGATTATTACCTAATGATATTATCATAGAAATAAATAATAAACCGATAAAAACTGTGGAGGATTTACAAAAAGTTGTAGCTTTGACCAAGATTGGCGAGACACTTTACACCAAGATCATCCGAGATGGTCAACCTAAAGAGATACCCGTCAAAATTAAAAAAATGATATAAATTGTATAGTAGCCATTTGTAGCTTTCTATAAAGTTGGTTTTTCGTTTTGTTTGAAGGTCCCGGTCAATTTTGGCCGGGATTTTTTTTTGTCTTAAAAAATAACTGCGCTTTCTCACCAACTCACATAAATTCCTGGTAAAATTCCACAACTTCTTTATTTTTGTTGGGAGAACAACTATGGACACCTTTAAACTCCGGAAGGACTTGCTTTTTTATTGGGAGCGAATTTTAGATATATTCTATCCTGTACTTTGCATCGTTTGTGGTCATCGCACCCATTCTGCCACAGAATTGTATTGTATGGATTGTCAATACCAATTGCATCCTACTGGAATGTATAAGCATAAAGAAAATGAATTTACTGCTCATTTTATGGGTAGAACTGAACTGGAATCTGGTGCAGCATTATATTATTACATCAAAGGTGGTAGATTTCAACAAGCCATTCAATTGCTTAAATATAAAAATCGTGCTGATATTGGTTTGCGCTTAGGTGCATTTTATGGAATGCTTTTAAGAGATTTTGAACCTTATAGATCCGTCGATTTGATTATTCCCGTTCCACTCCATCCAAAACGACAAATTCAAAGAGGCTATAATCAAAGTGCTATGATATCTCAAGGACTCTCAAGTTCAATGCATATTCCCTGGAAAGAAAATATCTTAACACGCAAAAAAGAAACTTTTACTCAAACCGAGAAAAACCGACAAGAACGTCTGCGAAATATGCAGTCTGTCTTTGAATTAAATAAAGCAGCTGAGATCCAAGGAAAACATATTTTACTGGTCGATGATATTCTAACTACTGGAGCTACTTTAGAAGCTTGTGCATCTGTATTGAAGAAAGCAAAATCTGTAAAAATATCGATGGCTACTCTTGCTATCGCTACTTGATCAAATTAAATATTAAAGGGGTCTTGCTATGAACACTGATTTGGAATTATAGAAATATTAAATTATTGAACCCAAGTCAACTATAATAAGATGTTTAGTGGAAATTGCAATTCAATCAAATCTGAATTAAAAGATTAAAAATAAATCGAATCAATTTCCATCAAGATAATTCTTCTTAAAGAAAGATTTATACTCACTTAATGTTTTTATACGAAGTATTTCTCTGTAATTATTTTGAGTTAAAGCATATACTTCCCAATTATCAAATCCTGTAATATATTCCTTTGGTTTTCTTTGAATACCATTATAATATTTCATGGCAGCCGCTTTATTATCAAATTTGCGAACTAAAATTAAAGGTTGATTGGAATCTACATCAAGATCCACACTGGTCATTTTTAAATTTTCAGGTTTGTGATAATTTTGATGATAATCAGAAATTGCAATCTTTGCTTTATCAACAGCTTTCTCTGGAGGATCATACATAACAATTAAAATAAAATGCAATTTATCATCTTCCATTTTAAAATTGGTTTTATCCAATTCAGTTTGGCTGATTTCAATAAATGCATCCTGATCTCCTTTTAGAAATCTCAAAATTTCCTTCGCTTTTACTTCCTCCGCTGTGGAAGGATAATTTGCAACAACATCTCTTAGTGCATTTATATAAACATCCTTCCCTTGGGTATTGCCTAGACACATAGCTGCTAACAAGGCCACTTTTGCCTGCAAAATATGTGGAGGCCTGATTTTATTCTTTAAAATCTGCAAGGCTTCAAACGCTTCATTAAATTTATTCGAAGCATATAAATTATAAGCATTGGTATAGTCAATTGAAATTTCATCCCGCTTTGCCAGGATTGTTTTTACATATTCAGGATCTGATAATATTTTTGAATAATGACTATTTGGAAATTCATAAATAATTTTATCCTTATAGGAGTTAGCACAGGCTAAATCCTTTAAATCTATACAATTCAAATATAAATAATAGAGTGCATCCGCTTTGCGTTCAGTTGTCGGATATTGATCCAATAAATTTTTTAAAGTACTTGTAGATTTTGTATAATTTTCAAGTTTTTCACGATAGAGTATACCGATAGCATACATTGATTCTGAGATTTTTTCTTAGCCTCAGCAATCTCTTCTGGTGTATCCGGCACGCCACTTAAAAATTGTGCTAAATCAGATTCTAGGGTATCCTGATCTTCTTCTGTTCGCTCCACTTTAATCTCATTGATTGCAAATGAGTTTTTATTTTTCCTTCGCCAATTATCTTCTAATGGCCGATTTCCCCAGTTCTGTTCAAATTCAGAACGACCTCTATTAACGGAACGTTGGTCATATGCAAAAAAGCTACTGTTTGCTTTTTTAGCGTCCTGCCTTTTCTCTAACTCACGTCCAAAAGGATTGGCAGATTCTGCATCAAGTTCCATAAACTTTGACCGCAAATCTTTACCCATATTAGGTTCTGCTACTTTTGCTTTTTTAGCATTTTTTAATTGAATGGCATAAGCTCGTTTATCTTTCACAGATAAAGCAGCAATTTTCAACATACTATCTTGTAAAGAAATATTTTGAAGGTGTTGAGCAATTTCTTCCAGATTTGCTAAAATTCTTGAAATACTTCCTCTTCGCTCATCATTTTTGGTCAATACATTTAAAGTACTATCGTAATATAATTTTGCTTTAAGATAATCCTGTTGATCAAAATACAAATCTGCTAATTTTGAATAAGAGTCCGCTTTTTGTGAATTGGTAACATTTGGAGATTGTAGAGATAAATTAAATTGATCAACAGCTTGTTCTTTTTTGTTCTGGTTTAAACTGATGATCGCTAAGGAATAATACAGTTCCCCTTGATAATCTTTATTCTTTGGATCTTTTAACAATTTCTGAATATTCGCAATTACTTGTTCAGATGCAGCTCCTTCTGTCGCATCATTTAAAAATAAATTCATTTTTGCATGGAAGCTTAGGTCATAACCAGGTTTCCATTTTATGCATTGAGCAAAATATTGATTTGATGATTCAATTCTTCCTGCTCGTTGATATAATTGACCAACGATATAAGCGTATCTGGATTTTACTTTTTTTGATTTTGTATTATCAATTGCCAATTTTAAAGACTGAATTGCTTGTTCGTACTTTCCGGTTTTAACATATAAATCTGCAAAAGAAGCGTAGAGTTCGCCTTTCAAAGATTTAGGAGCCAGCGGATCATTATCCACCCGTTTAAATAATTGTTCAGCCTCATAAGGTTTGCCCCGTTCTATAAGATTTTTACCTGCCCAAATAGCGCCTTCCCAAAATGCCGGATAATGTGGAAATAACCAGGACCCTTCATTTGTAATTTTTGAATTGTCTTTCTTGGTTTCCTGAACTATATTGGTGGTTGTTTTAGTTTTTGATTCTGGAACACTTGTTTCCTTTTTTGCTTCTGTTGGTGGTGATTTAGATTTTTGTTTATTCTTTTTTGCCTTTTCCCTTGCTTTTTGCATTTCCTTACGCTCCTTTGCTTTTTGCTCGGCAGCTTTTTTACGCTCTTTTTTTACATCTTCAGCAGTTTCCTTCTTCTCTTTTGCAGTTTTCGTTTTTATTTTTTTAGCACTCACCTTATTTTTAAGCGGATCAAATTCATCCAAAAAAAAGCGAAATGAACTTTCAGCTGTTTCATAATCTTTCTTAATATACTGTGCTTTACATAAAATTAAATAACAGTCATCTGACCAATGACTCACCCGGTGAGCCAAAACAACATTGGAAACTTTCTCAATAGCCTTGTCTAATTTTGGTTTCTGCGCATCCGTATTTTCACTGGCATTATAAGTAAAAACTGGGAGGATCTTATTAAAATTATCTTTATAGGATTGATCTAAAGCCGTAATACTTTCTTGCATTATTTCGTTGGCATTGAAATAACCATTGTATTTTGCGGTGGTATTATGATAAAACTGGCCAAAAGCAGAAGTTTGACCTTTTTTGCGGTGAGTTACACAGGCATCAAACAAGAAAACACTGGATACGGCTACTAAAAATAGGATTCTGACTGTAATTTTCATGAAAAGCTAAGGAATGTCTATAATAACTAAAATCGCGCAAATTTATTATAAAATATAGTATTTTTAAGGATGGCTTTTGACTGGAACCAGAAGAAGAAGTGGATTAAGGAGCACTTGGAAAAACAATTTCTATTTATTATTAGAAATGAAGAATCCTTTGAAGAAACAGCCAGTTACCGCTTAACACTGCAAAATATTTACATTTTAGCAAGTACTATAGTGTTTATTTTAGGCTTATTTCTGTTCTTATTGATAGCTTTTACACCCTTAAAACGATATGTTCCGGGTTATGGCGATATAAGATCACAGGGCGATTTTATTAAATTAGAACAAAAAGTAACAAAACTTGAAGAAGAACTTCAGGCTCGGGAAACCTATATTTCAAGTGTAAAACGCATTCTAACTGGAAATCCAGAAACTAGCGCAGACGTCACTAAAAATATTCAAATTAAGCAAGAACGACCAGATCCTATGCCAAAAGTAAAGGAAGATAGTCTTTTACGGGCTGAATTTGAAGCTAACCAGGCCATGGAAAATCGATCCAAATCGGCAATCCAAACTCCTTCGTTTCAACAAACTAAGTCCAATTTTAAATCGTCAGATAGTGAAAGTTTTAAAGACCTACAGTTTACTTCCCCAATTCGAGGACCTCTGGGAGCCGCTTATAATCTCGAAAAAGGACATTTAGGAGTAGATATTATGGCAGCAAAAAATACTCCGATCAAATCTATGCTTGCCGGATCCGTTATTCAGTCAGATTGGTCCATTGAAAATGGACATACAATTGCCATTCAGCATGGTAATAATCTTGTTAGTATATATAAACACAATTCTGCCTTGCTCAAGAAAACAGGTGCTAGAGTCAAAGCCGGAGAAGCAATTGCCATAATTGGAAATACAGGTACTTTAACAAATGGACCCCATTTACATTTCGAATTATGGTACAAAGGCCGACCTGTAAATCCCACAGACTTCATCCGCTTTTAATGAATTTAGAGCTATCGTTAAAGGATGTTAAATTCTAATTATTTTTTAAAAAGTATAAAAAAACATTTGTTTTGTTTAATGCACAAATAAAGTAGCTACAAAATCAGCTGTTTAAATTTGAACTCTATTCTTTAAAATGAATCCGATTGTAAAATATTATGAATGCCATCAACGGTGAAAAAATAAAATATTCAATCTATACAGAATGCTACACCAATTAAAAATAATTTTCGCAAAAATATTTCCGATACCCTGTATAACAATACAACTTATTGCATAAAAATAAATATTCGATTTAAAATTCATGAATAAAATAACTCCATCTTGCTTTAATAAATTCAGTAAGCATACTGAATTTGAATACTTAATGCCAGTTTGATACTTTAAAATAGAAGTTATATTGTAAAAACCAATGGTTTAATGTAAATAAAATAAATATAAACAAAAATTTAATTGACTATGAATATAAAAAGTGAAACAATTTCAAAAGGGTTTGTTATAGCTGGATTCATGAATATGACAGTATTCGTTTTTTCAAGATTCTTTACAAATTCTGTTATTCCTGAATTTGATCCAGTTGTGATGTCAAATTTTGGATTATTAATGATTGTTCTTTGGGGCTTAGTCTATATATCCGTTGCAAAAAATTATCATCATGTAAAATGGCTCGTTGGCATTTTTGCTGTTGAAAAATTTATCTATGGTTTTAGCTGGATAAAATGGATGCTAAATAATAATGTTTCAGATGTTTTTACAAAAGATAAAATGGCTGGAATATTTTACGCTATTTATGGCGTAAATGATTGGATGTTCTTTATATTCTTTTTATTCGTATTCATACGTTTGACCAAATTTAGAAATAATTAATAAACACAAAACAAAACACTCTATAGGCCGATCAGATTCACTTCAAGTTCGAAGTCGCCGAATATCAAAACCTTAGCTCGCATGCCAAACAATTGCAACTTTATGCTGACGATTTACAATATAAGAGAAGCTTAAATCAGGAAAGCCATTTTATTTTTTATCTTTTAATAATACACTACCCAACAATTCATTCCATTCCACTTGATTTCGAAATAATTCTAAATCTGGATCTTCACGTGCAAAATCTATATCTGAAAACCCACAATTAATGGCACTTTCCAAATATATTTTCGCAGCTTTATAATCTTGTTTAAGTGATTTAATACAGGCTACATTATAAAACGCATCAATGTAACAAGGGTCCAATTTAATAGCTTGCAAAAAGGATGCTTCCGCTCTTATATAATCCTTGGATTTTAAATAAACTAAAGCTTCAACATTGTAAGCATAACTATTTCTCGGGCTTAAGCGAATAGCATGCTTTGCAATACGCAATGCTTTTGAAAGGTCATCCTCAATATAAAGCTGTGCATAATTGGAAAAGGGTATACTCCAATTGGGTGCATTCTCAATTGCAAATTCAAAATTCTTTTGCGCTTCTACCTTCTTGCCTAAAATTCGGAAATTAATGGCTATTTCATTGTAAATAAATGCTGCTTCATGTTCAAATGACCTTGCATGTAACTGCAACTCTAAGGCCGCCTCAATCAAACTGAAATCCTTACTGCGCTGTCCTTCAAATCGCTTTATCAGTCCTTCAAAATAGAGTTGCTTTGCCTTTAAAATCGGACCCATAAAATGTTGTTTACCTAAAAGATCCAGTGCTCGTTTTAAATATTCAGGATATAATTTATAAAGCTCGCTTCCTTTCTGTCTTTTAATTAATTCTCTGGAATCCGAATTCAAATATGCATTTAAAGCCTGTTGCGATTCATCTTGAAAAGCAGCACTCAATTTCCTCCGGATGTCAGTATAAATGGAAGCAAATTCTTGCTGTGCTAACAATGCATCTGCTAAATTGGCGGCATTGCGATCCTTTGGCTCCAGTAAATGACCCAGTTTTATAGCCACAATAAAATCTTGAAAAAGCAAACGGTTTTTATCAGAGACTTTCTGTAATACTACATTCTCTTTTGAACTAATTTCAAATTGCAACATAGATGGTAGATACGTACTCGCAGTTTTCAATTTAGTGGCATTCTTAGCTTGGATCACATTTAATAATTTCATTTTTGGCGAACAGGCTACAAATAATAAACCAGGCCAATATTCTTCAATAATTGTTTGTTGCTTTAAATAGCTATCCAGTTCTTTTAAAGTAACAACTCGATCCATATTTTTATCAGCTAAACCAAGGAGTCCATCCAAAACTAAATCATTCATACTAAGTTTAGCATCTGAAAGTTCTTTAAAACTTAGATGAAAAGTTTTTTCATGAATCGTATTCAAGTAAATTGAATTTTTAAAAGGTTTCTCAAGCTTATCAATTCCTAAAAACGGGATTGAATCATTTCTAAGCTCAGAAGACACTACCAAAGGATAAAAATTCGCAAATAATTGAAATGCTGATTTTCTGCTTTTAATAAAGGATTGAAATTGAAAAAACAAATCAAACGAACCGACCTGGTTCATACCCAGAGGCGTATCATAAAAATAAAGTTTTGAAGCCGGTATGGTAGTTTGATTGCGCTCCATTCCATATCCTGCAAAATAAAGAATCACAGTATCATTCGGACGTCTGTTCTCAAATAGCCAATCCAAAGCAGTTGCAACCCTCGCTGCAGTTGCTTGCTCGTTTGTAATTAATAATAAATTTTCATCTTCTATTCTTACATTCAATTGGTTGCGCAGGTAGCTAGCAAATAGTTCTGCATCCCGATGTGCTGTAGTCAAATCGGGAATTTCCGGGTCTTGATAATGGGAAATCCCAACAACCAATGCATATCTTGCACCTATGGATTCTTTAGTTTGTGCTACTATTGGATTCCAGGATTCAAAGAAAAAAGAAATCGCACTGCTCAAAACAAATAAGAATAGCAAAGAATAAATCTTATACATTGGCATTGCGTTAAGAACAAAACTACATAATTATTTAGGAAATCTATAAGTTTATTAAAAAATTACAAATCCCATTTATGAATCTAAAAACAGGCATTTTGTTATCAGTTAAATGATATAAAATTTGGTAAGCAGAAATAAATTCAGCCAGGTATTTTAAATTCAATCCATAAATAAGGAACTTACTTCTGATAACGAATCCTGAATTAAGGTATTTCTTTAAGAAAATCAGATACCGCTTCTAAACCGGGTTTTTAAAACTATGAGACCTCCCTTTTTTTAAATTCAAATTTGTTTACCTTTTGATGAATAATTTTACTAATTTTGACAGCTAAAGTAGTTCTTATCTGCTTCACAATATAGATCCCATGCGATTTCATGTTTTATATAGATTTCTACTTTTTGGGAGCTTTCTATTCCCACTTTTAAATGGAACCGCACAACAAAAAAAAGCGTTGGTAGTGGCAATTTCAAACTATCCACAGAATTCAGGATTCAGGAGTATAAATTCGGTAAATGATCTTCCATTAATTGAAAATGCCTTATTGAAACTTGGCTTTAAAGAATCGGATATTAAAATTATAAAAGAGGAGTCTGCCACTAAGAAAAAGATAGTAAGTACTCTTGAAGATGATTTTTTAAATTCACTTAAACCAGGTGATATTGCCTATTTCCATTTTTCAGGACATGGTCAGCAAGTTCAAGATTTAAATAGCGATGAATTGGATGGATACGATGAAGCCCTGGTTCCATACGATGCTTTTATGGAATTTGTTCCGGGCCTATATGAAGGTGAAAACCATTTACTAGATGATGAAATACAGGTAATATTTTCAAAAATTCGTTTAAAGCTTGGTTCGAAAGGACATTTACTAACAACTATCGATGCCTGTCACTCGGGAACTTCAACTCGTCATATTGGCTGTGCCAGAGGCACTGATTTTCCGTTAGAGCAAGAAGGCTATAAAAAACAATTAAAATTAGCAAAGCAAGACCAAAATCAATCGGAATCGAGCATTGTAAATGAAACTAAAATGGCATCCATGGTCTCGTTTTTTGGTTCGATAGCATCTCAACTGAATTACGAAATCCAAGCAGAAGACGGCAAAAATTATGGCGCATTAAGTTATGCATTTAGCAAAGCAATGAATTCAATCAGTGCTGGCTCAAGTTACCAACAATTATTTGATAGAATCCGCATCATCATTGGAATGCATATAAATAATCAAATACCGGAGGCCTCCGGACAATTAAACCAGCCCATATTAGGTGGAAAATTTCTTGGAACCCCTAATTACTATTTAGTTAAAGAATGGCAAAATAATAATAATGTTATTGTAGATGCAGGATTTTTAAATGGCATTACACCTGGCACAATTGTTGGATTTTATCCTCCGGAAACCAGAGACCCAAAAAATGCAAGACCTATTGCAATTGGGACTGTAAAAGAATCCTCTGGCAGCAGTTCAAAAGTAGAAATTCCCGATGGCCTTCGTTCTGAAGATTGCCAACAAGCCTGGGTTATAGTAAAAGAAGAAAATTTTGGAGATCTTAAAATCGACCTGCAACTAAAAGGTGAATTTACTTTCATTGACTCAACACTTTTCGAGGAACTATTTGCATTGCCCTATCTTAATAAAGTTTCAGAGAATCCGGATCTAATTTTAATTGAAGACAACAATGACTTTGCGCTGATTACCAAACACGATATACAAATTACACGAATCAAAAAAACATCATCAAGAAACGACCTTTTTTATAAATTAAACGCAGCCATAACACAATTTGGTCAATCTCAATATATTCGAAAGTTAACACAGGAAAATAAACAAATAAAATTAGTTTTTGATCTATTGCTAGTTTCTAGAGGAGGAATTAAAGTTTCGGAAATATTTTCAAGAGATAGCCTTAAAGACCATTTAGGAAATATTAAATTAAAACTTGGGGAT
Organism: Saprospiraceae bacterium; assembly: GCA_016717265.1. Lineage (NCBI taxonomy): Bacteria > Pseudomonadati > Bacteroidota > Saprospiria > Saprospirales > Saprospiraceae > Saprospiraceae bacterium. Next base: position 794,216 of record JADKFX010000001.1, on the reverse strand, counting down.
GTTGTAAAAATTCAAGTGACAAATACAGGTACGAAACCTGCATATTATACCTTACTAGACATACAACCAAATAATAAAACGAATGTTTTGTTTCCTAAAGCAAATGAATCTCCAGCAGACTACTATTTAAGTCCAGGATCAAACTTTATAATACCCACTTCATTTATAATTGAACCACCGTTAGGACAAGAATTATTTAAATTAATAGCTACAAGAAATCCAATAAATTTAAGACCGCTTGCTCAACGAAGAAGTATTACACAAGGATCTGATAAAGACCAGGACCCATTTGAAAAATTGTTTAGCCAAAGCTTTTATGAGTCTAAAACACGGGGTGCAACAAACGCTAGTTTACCGGCAGGACAGGTAAACATTTTTTCCTTACATTTTTTGATAGAAAAATAATTTAACAATTTACACCCGGAGTTTACAAAGAGAATTTAAAATTGCGCGTTTAATCATTCAAAATTATGAATTAAATGAAAAAATACTTTGAAAATTTAATGCATTTAAATTTGCTAAATACTAAAATTAAATTTACCATTATATGCTTTATTTGCCTATGGAATATACTACTATTTGCTCAGGAATCTACATTATCCACATTGCCTATAGTTCAAACAGAACAAAATGTACCAACTTCTTCAACAAACAATATACGAAACGAAGATTTTGAAAGAATTCTTAAAATATATAATAAACTTGTAAATGCACGAGGTGATTTTAGATATCCTGTACCAAAACTATTTCTAAGAAAAGAAGTATCCAGAGTAGCAAGTATAGATTACAATAAACTTGAAATAGTTATTGAAGAAAAAGCCTATAAAGCATGCTTACAATATGGAGATGCTGCGATTGCATTTCTACTAGGACATGAATTAACACATTACTATGAAAAGCATGCATGGAGAAATAATTTCGCGTATGCTTATTCCGATTTACAGATCGGACAAGAAATGGAAAAATTTCATGATCAAACAGCAAATGAAACCGAAGCGGATTATCTAGGTGGCTTTCTTGCTTATTCTGCTGGTTATGGTATGTTTGAAAAAGCAGATTCAATTATTATTCAGCTATATAAGGAATACAAACTTTCAGACCAATTGAAAGGATACCCCTCATTACAAGACCGAATCGAATTAGCAAAAAGAAGTACAAAAAAGATCGCAGCACTCGTGGAGGTGTTTGAAATGGCAAATTTGCTTTCTGCTATTGGAAAATATGAAGAGGCGGCAGAATATTATACATTTATCTTGATGCAATTTCAAAGTCGGGAGATTTTTAACAATTTAGGTGTTGTTGCATTACAAAATGCATTGCAATATTTTGATTCAAAAGAACTTAAATTTAAATACGTCTTCGAATTAGAATTAGAATCCATGGGTTCGCGGGATGCCAATAGTAAAAAAGCACGGGAGGCATTGTTGCAACAATCGATCCGTCATTTTGATGCTGCAATCAGTATGGATATAAATTATGCACCTGCATACCTTAATAAAGCAGCTGCATTAGCACTCTTGGGTGATACTATTCGGGCTAGCTTTTTTGTCGAACAAGAAGCTATGCTAAAAGCACAACAAAATAAATTTGCAAAAACTGCAGTAGATGCAAATATTTTACTGGGAATTCTGAAATCAAATGCCGGAGATACGAATCGAGCAGTAGCTTTATTTGAAAGTGCTATACGAGTAGGTAGTAAACTTGCAACGGACAATTTAAATATATTGCGTTTTGGTAAAATAGATTCGATTATTGTTAAACGAAATTTATCAAAAGAATTCATTTCGATTCAAAAACAAAATTTAAATTCTTTTTCAAGTGAACCTGTTTTTAATTCAGAAAAAGTTATAAAACTAAATCCAAAATACACGCTTTATCAATTTTATGAAGACAGTTTGGATTATACTATACTATTTAATATGAACAATGATTCCAGAGACATTAATTACTTTATGATGACCAAACCAACTTGCAAAGTTCAAACAAATAAAAAATTGGAATCGGAAGTAATTTGTCTGAGCTTGAAATGCAATATGGAAATCCACAAAAAATGGTAGAAACCGCTCAAGGAAGTATCTTGATTTATGACAAATTAATTTTTATACTTGGTAAAGAAAATGAAGTAATTAAATGGGGTACATTTTTGACTAAAAAATCAATGGATTAATAAATTTTAATCCATTTTTTATAGTACTACATTCTTTAAGCATAAAATTTAGCTCTTTCCAATTATATTAAATCGTTACAATTTGTTTAAAACGAAACAATTATTTAATAATACTTTTAGATGATCAACATCCAATTTACATCCTGAATTCGATCTTAAATAATTCGCAAACGCTTCTGCATCTTGATCTGCAAAACGAAAATCAGGAATGGCAGGATCTTGATAATTGGAGATGCCGACAACGACAGCATAATGGAGTTTTGAGTATTGAGTTTCCTGTCCCCAACGAAGTTGCTGGATGAGTTTTGAGTTTGGATGGGAGTTGCACCTTTTACCGAATTCGAATTCGGGACAGGTTGTTGTGCTGAAATTGCAGAAACAAAAAAAGTAATTGTGAAAATTAAAATCTTGTTTTTCATTTTTTATCCTTAAAGTAAAAAAATAGTCATCAGTTGTTTTATAATAAGCTAGTCGAACTTTTAGTTGTTAATTGTTTAAAAAAAGATTTCTATTTAAAAGTACATTTCAAAGTTATCATCAGTTCGCTGGCAACTTTCATTGATAATAATGTTCAAACCATTGTTTATTGAAATGCCATTTTTCAAAACAATTCAATCGGTTTGATTTTTAAAAACTCTTCACAAGATAATCCACCTGTACCAATGAATGTAGATTCCTAAATAAGATTGACCTTTTTTATCCTTGATTGAAGTTTTAATATTTTCTAGTTATATGTTTTACAAATACTTAGAATGGGATTAGGTTACCATTGATTTGAAATCGAAAATTTATATTTAGTGGAAAGTTGAAAATCAGTGATTAATGGTCAAAATTAAAGGTAATTCCAAAATACCAAATTTTAATTCCTTGTATTTTAATCAATTTAATTAGATTATAATCATATATTATATCCATATTTTCTGATTATACTCGATAAAATGCTATATTTGTACAAAATTTAAGCCTCATGTTTATCAACAGAATCTTAATTGAGGAAGTCCAATCCAAAATTGGACATGGAAAGGCAATCATAATCATGGGGCCCAGACAAGCAGGGAAATCTACATTGTTGGCTCAACTGGCAAAGCAAACCGACCGAAAGTATATCCTCCTGGATTGCGATGAGTCAGACATACGTTCACTGTTGACAAATACCACATCAACTGCTCTGAAGAACCTGATTGGAGATGCCACCCTGGTTCTAATTGACGAAGCGCAACGCGTTAAAAATATCGGACTTACACTCAAGCTATTTGCTGACAAGATCAAAGATGTACAGATCGTGGTCACTGGATCTTCGGCATTTGAGTTGTCAAATGAAATCAATGAACCTCTAACAGGTCGCAAGTTTGAATACCTGATGCTTCCTCTTTCAACAACCGAAATGGCAAGGCATCATGGCATTCTAGATGAAAAACGATTGCTTTATAACAGGCTTATTTTTGGTATGTATCCGGAAGTAGTAAGCAATCCAGGTAAAGAAGTCGAACTTCTAAAGGGATTATCCAATAGTTATTTGTACAAAGATATTTTCACATTTCATGATGTGCGAAAACCCGAAATGATAGAGCAACTTCTCAAAGCGCTATCCCTTCAGGTCGGCAATGAGGTGTCATACAATGAATTAGCGAAAACTATTGGAAGTGATCAGTTGACCGTGCAGCGTTATCTGAATTTACTTGAAAAGTCCTTCGTGGTTTTTCGTCTGCCTGCTTATAGCAGAAACCTTCGAAACGAACTGACCAAAAGCCGCAAGATTTATTTTTATGATAATGGAATCCGAAACGCCATTCTTGGAAATTATGCATTACTTCCATCACGAACAGACACTGGTAAGCTTTGGGAAAATTTCCTCATCAGTGAAAGAATGAAATGGTTGCAAAGAAATCGATCCTACACACTCCGCTATTTTTGGCGAACCACCGAAAGCCGCGAAATTGATTACCTCGAAGAGTTTGATGGCAAACTCCTTGCTTTTGAATTCAAGTGGAATCCAGATCGAAAAGTCACATTCCCCAAACCATTCCTTAAAGCTTACCCTGAAGCAGTTACCCACCTTATTCATCAGGAAAACTATTTCGATTTTTTGAATGAATAAAAAAACTAATTTTTCATCATGTTAGGAAAATATTTCTTCATCAATGCATTCCATTCCGGTAAATCGCGGAGTGGTGAAAAGTCAGTATCTTCTTCGAGTCTCTTAATATTAGTAAAACCTGCCTCTAATGATTTTTGAAGATATTCAAATGCTTTTGGAATATCACCTTTTCGAGAATAAACGATTGCCATGCCAAGTAAAGAGTTGGGCGCTTTTGCTGATTCTATCAATAGCTCTTCATAGCTCATTTTTGCTTCCTCTGTTCTTTTTGTTTCGAGGTATAAATCACCTAAATACCGCAGCGCATTCTTATTACCACGTTGGATGGAATTTTTATAATATAGTTCTGCTTCAGAAAAACGGCGTGTGTTTTTGTAAATATTTGCCATTGCAAAGTAGCACATAGCACAAGATGAATCGAGTTGAATTGCTTTATTGAATTGCTGCTCTGCCTCTGTATACCGGCGTGTGTCTTTGTAAATATTTGCCAGTGCAGAGTAGCACCCACTACAAGATGAATCGAGTTGAATTGCTTTATTGAATTGCTGCTCTGCCTCTGTAAACCGGAGGGTGTCCTGGTAAAATTTTCCAAGATAATAATAAGCTCGCGCATTGTTTGAATCAACTTGGACACCTTTTTTGAATTGCCCTTCTGCATAGCGTCCAGCAACTTTGCAAATTTCTCCTAAGTAACGGTATGGAAAATATTCAGTTGAATCAACTTGAATAGCTTTTTTGAACTCCTGCTCTGCTTCTGCATAGCGTCCAGAGACTTTATAAAGATACCCTAAGCTAATAAAACTAGATGAAATGCTCGAATCAATTTGAATGCATTTTAGAAATTCTTGTTCTGCCTCTGAATAACGATTAGTGTTAGTATATAAACCACCAAGATTAAGTCTAGCTGAGAAAAATGTAGAATCCAGGTGAATAGCATTTTTAAATTGTTGTTCAGCCTCTGCTAATTTATTAAGCCAATTCAAATAAAAACCCCAATAAAAAGGAACAAGAGCTGAGCTGGAATCTATATTTCTTGCCTGCTCCAAATACAGTTTACTTTTTTCAAAATCGCGGAATTCAATTAAATACAAACTAGCCAAATTTGTGCAAGCCACCAACCAGGTAGGGTTAAATTCCAGTGCACTTTTTGTATAAAATAATGCAGAATCAAGTGCTATTAGTTTGTATCTAAATAATTCACCCATCATTAATTTTGCCAATGGAAAATCAGCTTGCCATTGAAGGGCATTTCGGTAATGGGACAATGCCATTCTGCTTTTTGCCGGACTAAGTTTTGAAAACGTTCTTGCTAAAAGGTAGCCTTCAAAAAATTCTTTCCTACACTGCAAGACAGGATACATGTAATGTTCTACCCCCAGCAATTGGGATGCTTTTTCAAGATAATGAGGATAAAACTTGTATTTTTGAATTGATATACGCATTACTTCACTTATATCAGACTTTAATAACTTCGTGATGACCTGTTGAGCATCATCCTGTAAAGCAGCAGCGTAATTTCTTCTCATAGAATTGTGCAACCTACTTAATCTATCATCTTTTGATAGTTTTTCGTAGTAATAATCTGCACACGCATTTGCAGGTTCGAAAAATGTTTTACTCTCCAAAGATTTTTTAAACAAGAAATATATTTTACGAGAATTGGTATCTAGTCCAGCAAGTACATCTTCTTCCAAACCGCGATTTTCAGTTGGTAAAAATGATGGCATCTCTCTGCTAATATTTTGACTAAGGGTCACAAGTAATTCTGGGAATATTTTGGATACATTTGTTTCCTTATCTCCAACGATGACTGGATTTTGCTTTTCAGGAGCTGCTTCTTTTGGAATGTAATCTTCCAAATACCTGCTGATTTCTTTTAAATTTAATTTGTCATCATTATTATGATTTGCCAAACCATACAATCCATTTACAAGGTGGTAAGAAAAAACTCCACGCCCGCCTCCCCATTGATTTCCTTCAAGACTATACTCATTGGATTGGCAGGATAGTATTTTTATTTCATTTCCAAATTGTCTGGCAAGATTGGCATTTGTAATTTGCGAACCATTAATGTTTGACCCTGCCAGTTTACCAGAATGACAAGCATCGGATATCATCAAAACTCTGGCTTTTTTCTCAATCGTAAGTGTGGATATTACTGCCTGTAACATACCCAATTCAATAGAACCTCCGGCCATATAAACATTGAAAGGAGAATCCCAACAAAGCAAAAAACCTGGCTGTCCGATAAACTTTCGTTCAACATCTCCATGTCCACTGAAATATATGATTACCTGATCCGCTTCCTTACTTTCATCAACCAGCCAATATAATGCGGAGGCAACTTTACCTGCAGTTGCATTTGAGTTGGTCAACAATCTCAAATGATCTTTATCCAAACTACCACCTGCTGGTGATCTTAAATAATTAGCAAATGCCTCCGCATCTTTATCTGCATAACGCAGATCGGGGATTGCAGGATCCTGGTAGTCGGAGATGCCGACGACTACGGCGTAGGTATTTCCAGAGGATCCATTATGGCTATTGAGTATTGGTGAAACTCCCCTGCCTGCCGGCAAGGCAGGTTTGATTTGCGAAAAAGCTAAAAATGGCAACAACAGAAAGAGGACGATGTATTTCATTGTTTTGCTTTTTTAGTCTTTGTGTTTATCTGGGAAGTGTTTTTCCATTAATGCTTTCCATCTAATATTGTTCTTTCTTAATGATGTCAGTGTAACATCTACTTGTAACATATCATAAAATGATATTCCGTTTTTTAAAGCTATTTCAAGATAATTGAATCCTTCTTCTATATTATCTTGAGAACTATAAATACTTGCTAAACTATATGGGGATCCAGGATCTTTTGGATTGAGTTGTAATGCTTTTTTCAAATAAAAAATAGCTTCTGTTTGTCGATTGACTTGCATCATAAGTGTTCCCAAATTCAAATATATTTCTGCATTCATGGAATCCAATGTTATGCCTTTTAAGAAACTCAATTCAGCTTCATCAAATTTCATATTTTGAAATTGCACGACACCAATATTTAAATAATTTTGAGCAGATAAAGTATCCATTTGTAAGGCTTGCTCACAAGCAGCAATTGCTCTTTCCATCTGTCCTGATACCAAAAACAAAGCAGCCAACCTTGTATAAGCTAGAGCAAAAGTTGAATCCAGTTGTAATGCTTTGTTGTATTGCGCTTCGGCATAATCGAATTGATATTTTATCGAATAATATAAACCCATATTGTAATACACGACCGGGCTCTCTGGATTCGATTTTATTTCCTTCAAATAATATTCTTCTGTATGCTGGTCCACATTTTTTTCTGTAGCAATACTTACATTCTGAAAGTTCTGCATTTTTTGTTGACCAGAAACAACTAAAGTATAAAAAGTTACTACCAGAAGAAAAATGCAATCTTTCATTCGTAATTATTTACTTTTCATTTGATCCGGATAATATTTTTTCATTATTTCTGTCCACTTTGGAAGTTCTCTTAATGGTGCGAGGTCTTCATCCTTTTGCATCCAATGATAATCATACCCCATTTTTGCGGCTTGTTCTAAGGCATCAAAAGCATTATCCAGTTTGCCAAGTAAACTCATAACACAGGTTAAAGAGTAGAAAGATTCGCTAGTCTTACTCGATGATACAAATTTATTAATGTAATATTCTGCAAGACCTAAGTTATTCGATCTTGCATAGAAATAAGCTACATTTTCAATATTATTTGTATTCATTGAATCAAGATATAGCAACTTATTGCAAAGTTCATTTCCTTCCTTAATAGTTATTCCAATAGGATAACAGTGCAATAAATTAAATATTGGATCATCATAAGTTGAATCCGCTTGCATTGATTTTTTATAATACTCGGCACCTTCTTTAATTCTATTTGATTCGCAATATAGATTGCCTAATTCATTAAATGGTGAAGCTTTCTCTCTCTCATTTTGGGCAACCTTAAGTTCTCTATTAAAAATTTCTTCAGCTTCTTTAAATCTTCCCGTACGGTAGTAGATTTTCCCAAGCCGGTTTAAAGCATTTGCATAATTCGAATCCAATTGAATCGCTTTAAGAAAATGAGCTTCGGCTTTATCAAATTGACGTGTCTCAATGTAAATGTTTCCCATTAAATTATATGCACATGGAAAACAGATTCCTTCCTCATTGCTGGCAACTGACTTTTTTAACCAATACTCTGACTTTTGATAATCTCTCTGCATAAAATAAAAAAAGCCTTTTTGATACCATACTAATAAGGAATTAGAGTCCAATATTCCTGCAGCATTTAATAATTCTTCAGCTTTCAATCTGTTCTTTAACTTGTTCATATAAAATCTAGAAAGTTTAATGTTTGGAACGACCCAATTAGGAACAAGCCCGATAGCTTTACTTGCATAAATTACAGCGCTATCTTCTTCAGTAGGCAAACAAGTTGAAATTAATTCTACATAAGCTTGCGGTAGATCTGATTGCTTTTGTATTGCAAGCAAATAATTTTCTTTAGCCAATATTCGTGTTTTTTGAATTTTAGCATTAAAAAAATATTTTCGCGCTTGCAAACTTGAATAGAGATAATGTGATTTTCCTAATAATTCTGATGCACGCTCCAGATATGCAGGATAATTTTTATATAATTCTGTTACAGGAATTCCTGAAGTTATTTCTGTAGTAAATCCGTTTTTTAGCATGGTATTCATCACCTGCTGTGCTTCATCTTGTAACGCAGCTGCATAATTTCTTTTTAAGGTAGAATGCAATTTTGTTAATTTAGGTTCTGCAATTAATTTTTCATAATAAAAATCAGCACAAGCGTCCTCTGGCTTTATATATTTTTTATCATTCAATGATTTTTTAAAAAGTTTATACAAATTATTTAAGGAAGTATCTAATTCAGTCAAGACTTCTTCTTCTATCCCTCTAGATTCTATCGAAGTAAAAATTTCTAATTGATTCTTTTTTCCAGACTTGATGGATGCTAATAAAGTTGGATCAACATTCGTCACTCTTTCATTGCGATTTCCAAGTACCATTGGCAATTGGCTAATAGGTGCAACTTCTTTAGCAACGTGGTCTTCTAAATAGCGACCCACTTCATATAAATTTACCCATTGATCCGCATCACTATCTGCCATTCCATACAATGCATCAAGAAGATGATATGAAAAAGCACCACGTCCTCCTCCCCACTGCTCACCTTCAATGCTATATTCATTGGGTTGACAAGAAAGAATTTTAATTTCATTGGCAAATTGCTTAGTCAGATTGGATGCGGTTGCTTGAGACCCATTTACTGAACTACCTGCTAATTTTCCTGATCGACAGGCATCGGTAATCACCATTACTTTTGCTTTATTTTGTATGGAAATAGTAGATACTACTTCCTGCAACATGGGCAGTGCAAATGCACCTCCCGATATATAGACTCTTGCGGGTGCATCCCAACACAATAAAAATCCCGGCTGAGTGAGTGTCTTTTTTTCAACATCTCCATGACCTGAAAAATAGATAATAACCTTATCTCCTTCCTTTGCGGATTCCATCAACCAATCCAGTGCAATTCCAAATTGTGCCATCGTAGCTTTTTCATTAAGCAATACTTTCATATGATCATTATCCAATGAGCCACCTGCAGGAGATCTTAAATAATTCGCAAATGCCTCTGCATCCTTATCCGCAAACCGCAGGTCGGGAATACCAGGATCTTGATAATCCGAAATACCAACGACAACGGCGTAGTTATTATTGATTATTAATTTTTGATTATTAACTATTGTTGAAGGTGATATTCCTTTTTGTTGAGTAAAAACAAAAAATGGAAATAAAAATATTACAAGTATAGACGATACTGTTTTTATATTCCCAATTTTAATTGATTTACTATTTGCAAATTTCATTTTCATTTTTTTTTATTTAAACACAACATATATTTATAATAGAATTATAGGATTGTACTATTTAATTTCTTTAGGAAAATATTTTTTCATCAATGCATTCCACTCCTCAGTGTTTTTGCGCAATGGGGCGATATCCGGGTCCACTTGCATCCAAGTATAATCGTCGTAACCAAGTTTTATAGATTGTTCAAATGCCTCAAATGCTTTAGCTACTTCTTTTTGTTCTTGATAAATATATGCCTTCCAATAATACATTAAACTTTCAGGATTAGTATTATTGTAAGATAGTTCCACAGATATTCTGAATTCGTTTTCAGCTTCTTTATACCTTCCCATTTTAGTCAAAACAACCCCCATCATATTGTGTGAAGAGAAATTTGAGGAATCTCCTGAAACCAATTTTTGAGCAAGGTCCATCGCCTCATTCAATCTTTCGGTTGATAGATAAATTTGTACCAGCATATTTTGAGAACAAGGCAGGCAAATTGTGGAGGAAGCACTTTCAATGATTTTTTTTAATACAAGTTCAGCTTCACTGTATCTTTTTTGTTGAAAAAAATAGCTGCCTTCTGCTTCCCAGTATAGTGGTGAGGTAGAATCTATCTGAGCAGCAAGGTCAAGGTATTCCTTTGCCTTAAGAAAATCGAAAATCATAGTTGAATAGATTTTCGACAGTTGCACATAAGGCCATATCCAAGTAGGAGAATTCTGGGTAGCCAATTTAATGTAATATTCTGCAGAATCGGATTGTGCCCATCCATAACCATGGATCCATGCCATCCCCAAATGTGCGAGCGGCATGTCAGGGTTCCATGCAAGTGCTTCATGAAAATTTGCCGCTGCGTTTTTAAGCATATCTTGTGTGAATTCTCCACCATAAATCAACGGAAATCCTTCGAAATATGCTCTTCGAGACTGTAAGGTTCGATATAGATAATGTTGTTGCCCAAGCAAACTTGCAGCGCGGTTTAATTGCCGAGGGAAATCGTTATAACGGACGACTTTTGCTTTATGTGATAGACTAATCTCACGCACATCTGCTTTCATGTATTTGTTAATTGCCTGCTGTGCATCATCTTGCAAAGCAGCGGCATAATTTCTTTTTATAGTGGAATGCAATCTTTCCAATTTTGGCTCCTTAATCAATTGTTCATAATAGGTGTCTGCACATGCATTGTCCGGACCTAAAAATATTTTATCCTTTAATGCTTGTTTGAATAATTTATAGGTCATTCTAACAGAAGTATCAACCATTGATAAAACATCTTCTTCCATTCCCTTTGTATCAATTGCCGACAACATCATAGTTTGACTTGACTTTCCGGATTTTATTGCAGCAAGTATTTCTACATTTACTTTTGATAATACATCCGTTCTATTGCCCAATACCATTGGAACCTGACTCACAGGTGCGACCTCGGCACTCACATGATCTTCTATATATCTTCCTGCTTCTTGCAAATTCACTATGAGATCATTATTGTTATCAGCCATTCCATATAATGCATCTACCAAGTGATAACTAAAGGCACCTCTACCACCGCCCCATTGTTCTCCTTCAATAGAATATTCATTCGGTTGACAGGAAAGTATTTTAATTTCATTGGAATATTGTTTGGCAAGATTGGCGCCTGTAATTTGTGAACCGCCAACACTACTTCCAGCTAATTTTCCAGATCGACATGCATCTGTTACAACAATGACTTTTGCTTTATTTTGCGCTGAGAGTGTTGTGATAATATCCTGAAACATAGGAAGTGCTAAGGCTCCACCTGCCAGATATACTCTTGCCGGTGCATCCCAACATAATAAATATCCAGGTTGGGTAATCGTCTTTTTTTCTACATCTCCATGACCTGAAAAATAAATTATTACCTGATCATTTTCTTTTACAACTTCCATTAACCAATCTAATGCAATTGCAAATTGCGCCACAGTTGCTTTTTCATTTAACAATACTTTCAGATGATCAACATCCAATTTACCACCCGCATCAGAACTTAAATAATTTGCAAAAGCTTCTGCATCTTTATCAGCAAATCGCAGGTCGGGAATTCCAGGATCCTGATAGTCAGAGATGCCAACAACAACGGCGTAAGTGTTACTAACGATTGACGACTGATTACTGACGACTTTTAAAGGGGCTATTCCTTTTTCCGATTGCGTTTTAGTATTAGATTGTTGCGCAACCGTTGCAGAAACAAAAAGAGTCAATACAATTATTATTATGTGGTTTTTCATTCTTTGCATTTGAAGTTAAAATATTCAATTATTTTCAATCAGCTATTGCATAAAAAATCCGTAATTTATTCATGTAATTATTTTCATGTAATTATCAATTTTTCTTTCCGTAATTCGTACTATCTTTTCGTAAATAATAATTGCATTCCGTTATTTTCAATCTTGTAATTCGTAATTTTCATATTTATTAATTTTTAATTTTTTCCGGAAAATACTTTTTCATCAATGCCATCCACTCTGGTTTTGTGCGGAGCAGAGCAAATTCCGGTTTTTTATCGAGCGATTTGAAGTCAGAAAAGCCAGCTTCCAATGATTGTCTGAGATATTTAAATGATAAAGGAATATCTTGTATTCTGGCATAAACGGTTGCTAAACCCATTAATGAGTTATAAGCTTTTGAGTTCAAATGCAATGCTTTTTTATAAGCAAATTTAGCTTCATTGTCTCTATTGGTAAAGAGATAGAAATCGCCTAGATATCTAAATAAAACTGCATTTTTAGGGTTTATTGTAGTGGCTTTTAAATACACTTGCTCCAGTTCTGCATACTGCTTTGTCTTCCAGTAAACATCTCCAAGCCCTAACCAACCACCGATATTGTAAGAGTCTAATGCAATTGTTCTTTTGAAAGCTATTTCTGCTTCGGGATAATAGGCATTATTATAAAAAGTATACCCTAAGTTAGATTGGACCCTTGTGGTTGTTGAATCGTATGCCATAGCTTTTTGAAGCAATACTTTGCCTTCTTCCCCTCGATGGGTTTTCATATAGATGCGTGCCAAATAAATTAAACATAAATCATGGTAAGGCTCAATGGATAAACCTTTTTTATAGAAACTTTCTGCTTCCTTAAGGTTCCCAGCATTAGCATGAACTGCACCAATGTACATATAAACATTGGCTGATGGATTGTGCATCTCTATAGCTTTTTGAAAAAAAGGCAATGAACCTGATTCGTCATTTCGCCCATTGAAATGCAATATTCCGAGCCAATTCCAGGTATCATAATTTAAGGAATCTATGCCCAATGCTTTTTGAAGGCATGCCTCCATGCTATCCAAATGTCTATAGTCTCTATTAGTTTCAAACCAATGATAATAAAACATTCCCACTTTTGTCCAAGTATCTGCATTAGTTGAATTAATTAATAACGATTGATCAAGGAGTTTTTTTGCAACGTCAAATTTAATTTTGGATTTGATAAGAAGGGTGGATGTTTGGTTTATTGCCCAAGTCCAAGTAGGTGCCAATTCGATGTACTTGTAATGGTAAAACAACAAGGAATCTAAATTTGGGGAAAGTCTATTGAATACACTACTCATTTGAAAATATGCTAATGCAAAATCAGGTTGCAACGTAACTGAATGTCTGTATTTTTCTAAAATTCTATTGGCTAGTATTGAATCTGGGTTAAGTGGGCTTTCCAGTTGCAGGAGCCATCCTTCAAAAAATGATTTCCTCGCCTTCAAAGTTGGGTAAATATAATGGTTTGATCCTAGCAAGTCGGCAGCACGTTCTAGTAAGCGCGGATAGGATGAATACTTTTTGAGCCGTTCGAGGCGATAGAGGAGGATTTCTGTATTCTCCATTGTCATCAATTTGTTGATAACCTGTTGCACATCATCCTGTAAAGCAGCAGCATAATTTCGTCTCAACGTTGAATGCAATCGCTTTAATTTGGGTTCAATTATCAATTGAGCGTAATAAGTTTCTACACAAGCATTCATGGGTTCTAAAAACACTTTATCCTTGAGGGCTTGTTTAAATAATTTATAGATCAATAGAACTGATGTATCTACGTTGGCCAAAACATCCTCTTCCATTCCTCTCGGGTCAATGGCAGATAAAAATGACATTTGATTTGACTTTCCTGATTTAAGGGAAGCCAGCATTTTTGAATCCACATTAGACAGCGGGTCAGTTCTGTTTCCTAATACCATTGGAACCTGACTGATTGGCGAAACTTCTGAACTCACATGATCTTCTATATATCTTCCAGCTTCTTGAAGGTTTACAATGAGATCATTGTTGTTGTCTGCCATTCCATACAAGGCATCGATCAAGTGATAACTAAAGGCTCCACGTCCTCCGCCCCATTGTTCCCCTTCGATGGAATACTCATTGGGTTGACAGGATAATATTTTAATTTCATTCGCATATTGCTTGGCAAGATTCGCACCTGTGATTTGTGATCCACCAACTGAACTTCCCGCTAATTTTCCAGAATGGCAAGCATCAGTAATGACCATCACTTTTGCTTTATTCTGTGTGGAAAGTGTTGCAATAATATCTTGAAACATGGGAAGCGCTAAAGCTCCGCCTGCCAAGTAAACTCTGGATGGTGCATCCCAACATAAGAGATAACCTGGTTGTGTAATGGTTTTCTTCTCGACATCGCCATGTCCTGAAAAATATATAATGACTTGATCATTTTCTTTTACCACTTCCATCAACCAATCTAATGCAATGGCGAATTGCGCAACGGTTGCGTTTTCATTGAGTAATACTTTTAAATGATCAACATCTAAATTTCCCCCTGCATTTGACCGAAGATAGTTGGCAAATGCTTCGGCGTCTTTATCCGCAAAACGCAGGTCAGGTATGTTGGGATCCTGATAATCGGAGATACCGATGACGACAGCATATGTGTTTGTATTTGATAGTTTTTGTTCTATAAGTGGAAGAGGACTTGCTCCTTTTTGCTGCGAAAAAAGACAAATGGAAAATAGAAATAGGACTGATTGAATGACACTACTTTTCATTTTTTATTGTGGATTATTTCTTGACTATTTTTTGTAAAGTATTTTCAGTATTGCTTTGCCAATAATGGGTCCCATCGGGATTATTTTTCATTTTTCATCTTGTCGGGAAAATATTTTTTCATCAGTGCCTTCCATTTTTCTTTTTGATTTCGCAAAAGCAATAAATCATCATCGTTTTCCAACTGCTCAATATTATTCCATCCTTGCTCCAATGCAAGATTCAAATATGTAAATGCCTTCTCTACTTGATTGAGGTGTCCGTATAAACACGCAAGACTATTCAGTACATAATTATCAGTTGGATCAATTTTATATGACAATTGAAAAAATTCCAATGATTCCTTTAACCGACCGGTTATGTAATAAAGATATCCAAGGCTATTAATAGAACTTTGATGTAATGAATCTAGTTGAAAAGCTTTCTTCAAAACCATTTCTGCTTTATTGAATTTTTGATTTGCTACATACAATGATCCTAATCCATTATAATTGTCTGAATTAGGGTCGAGTTCAATGGCTCTTTTAAAATTTTGCTCTGCTTCATTAAACCGTTTGGTATACTTTTGCATCCAGCCTAAATTTAAATAAGCTACAGCAAGATTTGGATCAAGTTGAATTGCTGTTTTCAAATTTTTTTCTGCTTCATTAAACCGATTGGTTTCCTTTTGAATATGCCCAAGATTTGAAAAAGCAATAGCAAGACTTGGATCAAGTTGAATTGCTTTAATAAAATTTTGTTCTGCTTCATTTAACCGTTTGGTTTCCATTTTAATATACCCAAGATTTGAAAAAGCAATAGCAAGACTTGAATCAAGTTGTATTGCTTTAATAAAATATTGTTCCGCTTGCTTATACTTTTTAGTTTTAGTATAGAAAAAACCTAAATTTTGAAAATTAATTGCATTTGAATCAATTTTTAGAGCTTCGACATAATATATTTCAGATTTGGTATATTGTTTTGTTTTTAAATATAAATTTGCAAGTGATGAAATTGAATACTCATTCATTGGGTCTAATTGAAGGGCAAGCTTAAACATTTCTTCAGATTCAATGAATCTTCTACTTTCCAAATATAAATCACCGAGGTTTCTATAAGGGTATACAAATAGCGGAGCTTTCAGTACAGCTTTTTTATAATACTCTTCAGCTTTAGTATATTTTTTTTGTTCAAAGTACTTTACACCTATGCCATTTAAAATGACCGCTGAATTTGAATCAATTTGGTTAGCTAATTCAAAATATTGATCAGCAGCTTCAAATTGTTTGAATGAATTGTACATGATTATGGCCATTGACAAATAAGGAAGAAGCCAGTTTGGTTGTAGATCCATAGCACGTTTTGCAAAATATTTTGAAGAATCCAATTTATTAAAAATTCGACCATATACATTACATAGTTGCCAATAAGGCAATGGAAAATCTGCTTGAAAAAGAATAGCCTTATTAAAATATTCTATGGATCGAAGTCCTATATTCTTATTAAAATTGACATTTGATAATTGTAATAAATATCCTTTAAAAAAATTCATTCTTGCCTTTAAAATGTAGTACAAGTAATGTTTTTCCCCAAGCAATTCTGCAGATCTTTCCAAATACTTAGGAAATAGTTCGTATCTATTTGTTTGCAATTTAACAGACAAACCATATATTGTCGGATCAGAAATTAATAACCTATTCAACATTTGCTGTGCATCATCCTGCAACGCAGCTGCATAATTTCGCTTGATTGTGGAATGCAATCGTTCAAATTTTGGCTCTTGAATTAATTGGTTTAAGTAAGTTTCAGCGCATGCATTAACTGGCTCTAAAAATGCTTTGTCTTTTAAAGCTTGTTTGAACAATCGATAAGTCAATCTTACAGAAGTGTCTACCATTGACAACACATCTTCTTCTATTCCTCTAGAATCGATTGAAGATAAAAAACTCATCTGATTTGACTTTCCTGATTTAATGGAAGCAAGTAGACTTGGATCTACCTTAGACAAAACATCGTTTCTGTTGCCTAATACCATCGGAACCTGACTCACTGGCGCAACCTCAGCACTTACATGATCTTCAATATATCTTCCTGCTTCCTGAAGATTTACAATCAGATCATTATTGTTATCAGCCATTCCATATAATGCATCTACCAAGTGATAACTAAAGGCACCTCTACCACCGCCCCATTGTTCTCCTTCAATAGAATATTCATTCGGTTGACAGGAAAGTATTTTAATTTCATTGGAATATTGTTTGGCAAGATTGGCGCCTGTAATTTGTGAACCTCCAACACTACTTCCAGCTAATTTTCCAGATCGACATGCATCTGTTACAACAATGACTTTTGCTTTATTCTGCGCTGAGAGTGTTGTGATGATATCTTGAAACATAGGAAGTGCTAAGGCTCCACCTGCCAGATATACTCTTGCCGGTGCATCCCAACATAGTAAATATCCGGGTTGGGTAATCGTCTTTTTTTCTACATCTCCATGACCTGAAAAATAGATAATAACCTGATCATTTTCTTTTACTACTTCCATCAACCAATCTAATGCAATTGCAAATTGTGCTACCGTTGCTTTTTCATTTAATAATACTTTTAAATGATCAACATCCAATTTACCACCCGCATCAGAACTTAAATAATTTGCAAAAGCTTCTGCATCTTTATCTGCAAAACGAAGATCGGGAATGCTGGGGTCTTGGTAGTCGGAGATGCCGACGACAACTGCATAGGTATTATTGACTATTGACTTTTGATTATTGACTATTTTTGAAGGTGATATTCCTTTTTCGGATTGTGAGACAGCTTTATTCTGTGCTATAATTGTTGAAACAAAAAAAAGAAAAAAGACAATATTTCTTATTACTAAATCCATATAAATTATTAAAATTCTTGTTTAAAATTTGAATTAAATAGCTTTACTTTCATCAATTCTTTATTTTATCCGGAAAGTATTTTTTCATCAATACATCCCATTTTTCTTTCTGTTCCCGAAATATTTTAACATCCAAATCAATTTGCAACATTTCAAAACTAATCGAGGATTTTTTCAATGCCTCTTCTAAATATTTCCAGGATTGTACTTCACTTTTTAAATTGCTATAAACCACTGCCAGATGCAAGAATGCTAAAGAATTATCAGAATCTTGTTGTATGGCTTTACTGAATAGTTTTTCTGCTTCTATTACACGATTCAATTTTAAATAAACTTCTCCAAGATGGATCATACCGATTGAATAGCCCGGTTCTACGGTAAGAATCTTATTAAATTGCCATTCTGCTTCGGATATTCTGTTCATTTGGATATAAAGCATGCCAAGATTCGTTTGTGTATTCAGGTTAGTAGAATCCAGTGAAATGGATTTCAATAAGTACTTTTCAGCTTCGGTATGTCTTGCCACTTTCTCGTAAATAAATCCAAGTTGGTTATAGGTAAATGCATCCGTCGAATCGAGTTTAAGAACTTTCTTTAATTGCCTTTCCGCGTCAATCCAAAGTTGTTGATTAGAATAGAGAACTCCAAGATTGTAATATGCATTTACATAATTAGAATCCATTTGAATCACTTTTTTGTAAAGTCTTTCAGCATCTTTATATTTGAAGGTTTCAAAATAGACAATTCCAAGGTTGTAATAAAAATCAACAGCTGTTGAATCTTTTAAAATTGCTTTCTTCATAAACTCCTCTGCTTCCTCATACCGCTTACTTAACAAGTAAGTAGTTCCTAAAGCATCATAATAAGTTGAATTTGTTGAATCCAATTGTATTAATTCTTTCATTAGCATCTCCGCCTTGTATACTTGGTTGGAAGCTAGATAATATGACACTTTGCAGTTTAGATGAATAGCATTTATTTGAGTCAAGAATGAATCCGTTTTTTCAGCCAATTCTATAAAAATTTTGGCTTTTTCCAGATCTGTTGTAATTTTCCCGAAAGTAATAATATTTTGAGCGTATAACCCACCCAGAATGGAATACGGTAGAAACCATCTCGGAGCAAGTTCAGTAGCCCGACGTGCACAATACTCTGCCGAATCCAATTGTTGAAATTGATTGAAGTATACATTCATCATGCAAGAATAAATATGTGGCGATTCAGGTTGTAACTGCAGTGCTTCGCGGTATTTTTTTAAGACACTCTCACCAAATTCCCGATTCGTAACTTTCAGATTTAATAAATAAATATGCTTTAAATAACCCTCGAAAAAAAGTTTTCGGGCATACAAGTTGGAGTACATATAATGTTGCTTTCCAAGCAATTCGATTGCCCGATCCAGATAACTTGGATAAAGCTGGTATTTTAAAATCTGATTGACTTTTGAAAGTGCAATTTCATTAGGATCACTTATTAGCCACTTATTAATCACCTGTTGTGCATCATCCTGCAACGCTGAAGCATAATTACGTCGCATGGTAGAAAACAGATGTTCCAACTTAGGCACGGCAATTAGTTTTTCATAATAAGTATCTGCACATGCACTTTTAGGTTCTAAAAATATTTTATCTTTTAATGATTTTTTGAAAAGCCTATACAGTTCTTTGATACTTGTATCAACTGTTGATAAAATCTGTTCTTCTATACCCTTCGATTCAATCGACACTAACATAACCGATTGATTTGTCTTTCCGGATTTTAATGTATTTACAATAGATGTATCCACAATGCTCAGTTTCTGGTATCTATCCCCCGAAATCATTGGTACTTGTCTTATAGGTGCTACTTCTTCAGAAACATGATCTTCAAGATACCGACCAACTTCCTGCAGCGTAATGAACTGATCATCATCTTTATCAGCCAATCCATATAATGCATCGATCAAATGAAATGAAAATACACCTCGGCCTCCCCCCCATTGTTCGCCTTCTATACTGTATTCATTGGGTTGACAAGACATGATTTTAATTTCATTGGCATATTGTTTGGCAAGATTTGCTGCAGTTGCTTGTGATCCTCCTACTGAACTTCCTGCAAGCGTTCCGGAACGACATGCATCTGTGATGACAATTACTTTCGATTTATTTTGAATGGTAAGTGTAGAAATGACTTCCTGAATGTCTCTCAAATTAAACGCACCACCAGCCATGTAGACTCTCGCTGGCGCATCCCAACATAATAAAAATCCGGGTTGTGTCAATGTTTTTTTCTCAACGTCTCCATGTCCAGAAAAATAAATA
Source organism: Saprospiraceae bacterium (assembly GCA_016717265.1). Lineage (NCBI taxonomy): Bacteria > Pseudomonadati > Bacteroidota > Saprospiria > Saprospirales > Saprospiraceae > Saprospiraceae bacterium. The sequence continues at coordinate 773,879 of JADKFX010000001.1, read as the reverse complement.
ATCGACTGATCTCCTTCTTTTGCATTCTCTATCAACCAATCCAATGCATTTGCAAATTGCGCCATAGTGGCTTTTTCATTGATCAACACTTTCAAATGATCTCCATCTAAGTTACCTCCTGCATTTGATCGAAGATAATTTTTAAATGCTTCGGCATCCCTATCTGCAAAACGCAAATCAGGAATACCTGGGTCTTGATAATCTGAAATTCCAACAACTACCGCATAGGTATTATTGACTTTTGACTTTTGATTATTAACTATTGATTGTTGACCATTAACTATTGACTGCTGACTATTAACTATTAACTGTTGACCATTGACAGCTGGTTTTATACCTTTTTCAAATTGGGCAAAAAGCAGGGTAGTTGAAAATAAAAAGCTGGAAAGAAAGATGTTTAATTTTCTCATTTTATTGAATTACTGCCAATTGAATTATCTTTATATGGAGGCGACCAACGTTTTTCCCAAGCTTGAAATTCGGGGAGCTTGCGCAGCGGGTTAAGGAAGGGGTCATTTACCGTGCCGTATAGCCATATAAATGGGTTTGGGTGCCAGTTGGCCTTTTCCGCAAGATCTAATTGTGTAAAAGCTTTACTGGGTTCTCCTGTTTGGGCATAAAAACAAGCTAACCTGTAATGGTGCCAGGGATCGCTAGTTAGGATTTGGTTGGCATTGCGAAGCGTTTCATTCATTTCCTTATGATTTCCTATCCAATATTGCACAAGTGCCTTTTGTAAGTATTGCCCATTATTAAAGAAGTCGTTTTTTATATATTTTACTTTTAAGTTCATTAGAAAACTATCGCAAAAATGACTATTCACCTCTTTTTTTCCTTCTAAAAACCAAATCCAGCTTTTGAGAAAAAAATCATTATCCGGATTTTCCGGGAATGAATCTATTGCAGCAATAGCTTTATCAAATTGTTCCATTTTAATATATAGGTCTACCAAATAAAGAATATCTCCCTCATTTGCGCAGGCCAATAAGGCGGCTTCTGCTTTTTTGAAATCCTTTTTTACATACAAGTAGACAAAACCCTGTACTGCCTGAAAAAGTTTCTGACTGGCCGTATTTTGAATGGAAACGATTGAGTCTATCGCTTCGAATTGGCCGATATCACATAATAAAGGTAAGAGATTAACATATGAATAATAATAATACCCGCCTGCGACTTTATTTGCTTCGTTCAAGGCCCATTTTGCTTCTTCAAATCTACGCAATCGCCAAAGAGCATTCCCGAGAACGGTAAGTTCGTCCGGGATTTTCCTGGAGGTATCTGCCCTTATGTTCCGGTACAATGTCCTAACAGTTTGTTCGCGATAACTTTTTGCGGTTTCGGCTTCTCCCTTTTCATCCAATGGACCAGCAATCCAATTCAGTGTCGACCAAAAGGTAGAGTCTATGTCTATTGCCTTTCGGTACAAACGTATAGAAAGATCCAAATCATTCTTTTGATACTGCGCTTTAACCGCCATGCTACGATACCATATTACCCAATTCGGAGCGGTCTCAGTCAATTTTTCTATATAATAATCAATGCTATCAGTGGGAGAATAACCAGCCAGAGAGTAAATCAGGTAAGGTGCATCCGGGTCAAAACTCAATCCTTTGTAAACAAGTTCCTGCTTTAACCGCTTAAATTCGACATTGGAGGTTTCTTTAGTACGGGTCCGGCTCAAATCGATCGATTTGAAATAATATTCTTTTGCCTTTGTGGTTTTGTATGCATAGTGTTTTTTCCCAAGTAGTTCGGCTGCGCGCTCTAATTGTTGTGCGATAAATCCGGCTTTAATTTTACCTCGCCAAAATTTATCTATCGTTTTGGCATCGTTTTTCAGCAACTTGTTGATAAACTGCTGCCCGTTATCCATCAGTGCAGCTGCAAAATTTCTTGTCATCACACCTTTCAAATCAGCCAGTGTAGGTTCATCTTTCAGCATTTCATAAAGTTCATTAGCTGAATTTCTGCTCGAATCAGCAGCGGTCATTAAATCACCGCGATCGATGGCAGCAATGAAATCCTTGTATTTTTTTCGGAGATTCGAATCAGCTTTAGCCAATGCAAGATCTTCCAAGCCTCGCGAATCTGTTTTCTGGAAAACTACAGGCTCGTCAATTTTCATTTTTTTCCTTTCTGCCAATCCAGTCGCATTAACTGTTGAAATCTGTGCTAATTTGCTGCCGACCGTCATTGGAATTTGTGAATGTGGTGCTGTTTCGGCAGGTACTTTTTCTTCTAAATATCTCCCAGCTTCCATCAAATTGACTGTGCCATCTCCGTTTGCATCTGCCAAACCATTAAGTGCATCAATCAAATGAAAGGAAAATGCGCCACGACCACCGCCCCATTGCTCCCCTTCAAGAGAGAACTCATCGGGCTGACAGCTCAAAATTTTAATTTCGTTGGCGAATTGTTTGGCAAGAGCAGCACTTGTAGCTTGAGCCCCACCAAATTCGCTGCCTGCTAGTTTGCCGGCCCGGCAAGCATCACTGACGATCAAAGTCTGCACACCGGCATCTGCCAGGGTCGAAATGACATCTTGCAAAAACACAAGAGAGAATGCACCAGCAGCATAAACAGCAGGAGGCGAATCCCAGGTCAACCAATATCCTCTCTGGAATTTGGTCACGCGCTCTACATCACCATGGCCGCTGAAATAGATGATAGCTTTGTCCCCCGATTTGGTTGTGGAAATCAGCCAATCTAGCGCAGCAATAATTTTACCAGTTGTTGATTCCTCATTGAATAGAGTTATAAGTTCGGTCGACTTGAGTGCTCCTCCATTTGGACTTTTGAGCCAATCAGCGAAGGCTTTGGCATCCCTATCTGCAAAACGCAAATCAGGTATGCCAGGATCCTGATAATCGGAGATGCCGACAACGACGGCGTAAGTGTTATTGACTATTGACTGTTGTCCATTAACTATTGACTGTTGACTATTAACTATTGACTGTTGTCCATTACCTGCTGGTTTTATACCTTTTTGCTGAGCAAAAAGGTAGCTTGTGAGTACAAATATTCCTATTAGAGACACTAAAAATTTTAATTTATCAATTTTATTTAATTTACTATTTGCAAAAATCATAGTTGCGAATTTAAATGCCGATTTAAAAATTTAAAATTGTACTATTCAATTTTATCCGGAAAATATTTCTTCATAATTACACCCCATTCAGGCATTTCTTTTAATTTCAATAGATACTTATCTTTAGCAATAGAATCATAAGACCAATTTCTCTTTATGGCTTCTTCAACAAAAGCTATAGCATCTTGCATTTTGTGTTTTTGCAGCGCCGTGTAAGCAAATCCGATATATGAAGCTGGGCTTTCTGGATCCAGTATATTAGCGGTATAAAACTTTATTTCTGCTTCTTCGAATTTGCCTAATTCATATAGTAATTTTCCTAAATAAAAGTGGGCATAACTATACGTTGAATCAATAACTAATGCTTTACGGATTGCTTTCTCAGCATTTTGAAATTGCTGTTCTTTAAGATAGACGATTCCCAGATTACACCAGGTTTTTTTATCCATCGAATCTAAGGTACTAGATTTTAAAAATGCAACAATGGCCTCATCATTACGATCCATTATTTCATAGAGATCTCCCAAATTATTAAGTGTGGGTCCATCTAAGGAATTTAAAGCAAGTGCTTTTTGATAACAGCGCTCTGCATCTAAATATCGATTTGTAAGTTTATACAAATTTCCTAAATTATACCATGCTAAAATGTCTTTCTCATTTAAAGCAATCGATCTTAAATGTGATTTTTCAGAATCTTCGAATCGATTCATTTTTTTGTATAGATTGCCAAGATTTCCCCAAACTATATAACTCATTGAATCTATGGAAAGCGCTTTTAAATAACATTTTTCAGCAGCAGAATAATCTTTTGTATTGTAATAAGTAACTCCAAGATTTACCCATATTCCCTCTCGTGTTGAATCCAATGCTAAAGCCTTTTTGTAGTACGACTCTGCTTCAGCAAATTTTTTCGTTTTATAATAATATTGTCCAACTTCATTGTACCAACATGGGAATTTTTCACCTTCAGATGTTTCATATTTATTTAAATAATAGAACGCTTTGTCAAATTGTTTTTTCTTTATATAATATGTTCCTAAATGACTCCAAATATATCCATGTGTAGAATCAATAGCCAATGCCTCATCAATTAATTGTTTCGCAATCTCCATTTTTTCGGGATACACATTCATAATTATATAAGCTAAATCGATATAAGGCAGAATCCACTTAGGCGCAAGTTGATTTGCAATGCGCATAGATATCAATGCAGAATCTAAATTGCGCAAATTGTATCCATATGTCCTTGACATTAATTGATAGGTATTTGCAGAATTGGCCTCAAAGGAAATTGATTTTTGATATAATTCGATGACTTTCCTTGCAACAGAGTCTACTAACCTATTTCTGATTTTTTCATTTAGTGCTCTTCCTTCAAATAAATATTTTCTGCTTTTAAGTACTTTATACATATAGTGTTGTTCACCTAACAGTTCAGCTGCACGTTCAAGTTGCCTAGAAAGTAATGATGTATTTAATGATTTTCTAATACATTCCATTTGTTGTATATCTGCTCTTAACCAGACATTAATAACTTGTTGAGCTTCATCTTGCAATAGCGCAGCATAATTTCGACGCAACATGGAATGCAATTTTGCAAGTTGCTCTATTTTAATCAACTGCTCGAAATATTTATCTGCACAAGCTTCAATAGGTTCTAATAATTTTTTATCTTTTATTGCTTTTTTAAAAAGTTGGTATAATTGCTTGGTGGTAGTATCTGCTTTAGCTAATATTTCATCTTCGAATCCACGTGTATCAATAAAGGATAAACCAACTACTTGATTGGAGTTACCAGATTTAATTAAAGCCAACGTTGCAGAATCAACAGTAGCAATTTTTTCCATGCGATTTCCAATAATCATTGGAACTTGACTTATTGGTGCAACCTCAGCGGTAACATGATCTTCCAAATACCGGCCAGTTTCCTGCAGCGTAATTGAAAGATCTTTATTATTATCTGCTAAGCCATATAATGCATTTACAAGATTGTATGAAAAGGCACCGCGACCTCCACCCCATTGTTCTCCTTCAATTGAATATTCATTTGGTTGACACGATAATATTTTTATTTCATTTGCATATTGTTTTGCAAGATTAGCACTTGTGGCTTGCGAACCACCAACTGAATTTCCTGCTAGATTGCCAGAACGGCATGCATCCGTTATTACGATTACTTTTGCTTTTGTTTGTATCGATAGTGTAGACACTACCTCTTGCACGTCTCGTAAATTAAAAGCACCACCAGCCATATATACTCTTGCAGGTGCGTCCCAACACAACAAAAATCCGGGTTGCGTTATTGTTTTCTTCTCTACATCTCCATGTCCAGAAAAATAAATAATCGTTTGATCTCCTTCTTTTGCATATTCCATCAACCAATCTAAGGCATTGGCAAATTGTGCCATTGTAGCCTGCTCATTGATCAATACTTTTAAATGATCATTTTCTAATCTACCTCCCGCATCCGATCTTAAATAATTTGCAAAAGCTTGTGCATCTTTATCTGCAAAACGCAAATCGGGAATACCCGGATCTTGATAATCTGAAATTCCGACTACAACAGCGTAGGTATTATTGACTATTGACTTTTGATTATTGACTAATGTCTTCTGATCCTTGACTATTAATTTCGGCGTGATTCCTTTCTCCTGTGAAAATAAAGAATCAAATCCTAAAAAGTGATAAAACAAAAATGTATAAATGATTTTCCGTAAAAAAAAGAACCTATAAGCCCAACATTTGTATAAAACTAATCGTAACTCCCTCATTTGCACATCATTAATTAATAACATTTTTATAATATGAATTTTGATAATTCACTTATACGAATTGTCCTTCTATAATATAGCCAAATCTAAAAAACATTATCAGTAAATTTTAAAAAAGTGAATAAAAACCAAAGAATTCTTGTTAGTTATACATTAACCTATTGTGGAGCAATACAATCCCTCATTATATTGGATTGATATTATAATAATTGTAACATTGATTCATAAATTGCTCCATAAATTCGCAAAATTAAAATATTACTCTTTTTACCTGGATGGCTAAACGTAATTATAAAAGTATTTCTATTCAAAGATTCTAAAATTATCCAATTTCAAATTCTATATTTGAACTTTCATTCTCGTACTATAATTTAAGATTAGCCAAGGTATCTCACGATTATGTCCAAACGCAGTCATTCCATTCATGCCGGTATTTTTGCAATGCTTTGTGTAGGCTTGATGTACTTTCTGCATCATCTACCCGTAAATCAACTTTTTATTGATCCATTTAGTGAAGCCATCAAGCAACACGACATTATGGATATTGCATTTTCAAAATTCAGAAATCATAATAAAACACATTTATTTGATAATCGAATATTTGTTGTGAACTCCGGATTAACCAATAGAGAAAAATTAGCGCAAACCATAAATTTATTAAATGAAAAAGGGGCACAATCCATTGGTTTAGATATTTTAATTGATACTTTTTATCAAACGAAAGCAGATACTTTACTTAAGGAAGCAATCCAAAAAGCTTCTACAAAAATTATTCTGGGTTATACTTTAAACAAAGACTTTAATAATCAAACACCTAGCATAAATTTAAATACGCACCCATTTTTTAGTGCTGGGATTGCGAATGGCTATGTAAATCTTGCAACAAATGATGGCTTTAGTGTGCGTGCTTTTGTACCTTCTATTGAAATTGAAAAGAATTTAAATCTAGCGTTTTCAACGCATCTGGTTTCAAAAGTAGATACCAGTATTATCCCCATCTTAAAAAATCGTAAGCACACATCAGAATGGATAAATTTTAGAAGAGTACAACCTGGACCTCGTTCTATGGAATTCCCAATTAACAGTGGTAAAGCGTCTCATTATATGCTGCTCGACATTGATAAATTTCTGGCAGATTCAGCATTATATGATTCAACATTTTTAAAAAATAAAATTGTGTTAATTGGTTTTTGCGGAGAAACGGAAAACTCATTTTCCATGAATGATCGCTATTTCACTCCTCTAAATGAACAATATACCGGTCGCTCTTTACCGGATATGTATGGAATCATGATTCATGCAAATATTATTTCAATGCTACTCGACAAAGATTTTATTGAAGATATACCAAGTTCTATTATATATTTTCTAGGCTTCCTAATTTTCTTTATTAACTATTTAACGTTTAAACGTATCATAAAAAAATATAATTTTATGCAGCGTATTTTTATACGTCTGTTTCAAATTTTTGAATTTGTAATACTCTTTACATTGGCTATCTTGTTATTAGTTTTCTGGAGTTGGAAGCTAAGTTTCTTTTTTATTGCAACGGCTATTATTTTGTCTTATGAGCTTTACGAAATTTATGAACGAAAATTAGATGATCTGATTGAACGTGGTATTTCGAAGCTTATAACAAAAAAAAGCAAATATTAGCTTTTTCGTAACGCAAGCGATAACCTAAATACCAATTTGGGTATATATCTTTACAGAATTGACCAAATATTTAGTAATACCATGCTTTCCTTTTAACCTATAAGATTAATTTCTATGAAATATTTTATTTATTTTGGACTCTCATTAGTATTAATTTTTAATACGTTTACTATTGCAGCTCAGGATATTATCGTTATTTTTATTCAAGGTGATGTTAAAAGTTCCACGGCTGCAAGCCAATATAAAAAAGTAACTAGCTTACCCTATGGTCCGGTTGCCCTTGATCAAAAAATTATTATTCCCAAAAATGGTGTTGTGAAACTAATTAAGGAAGATGGATTTCACTGCGAAGTTACAGAGCAAGGCAGTTTTCTAGTGAAGGAATTAGAGTTTGAAAAAACGGAAGAAAAATCAACTTTAAATAGTTTTGTCAACTACTTCAAATCATTCTTTGTTGCGCACCCGAGTTCTGAATCTAAAGAATATTATAAAAATTCAATATTTGCAATTTCAAGAGGTGAGTTGACCAATCCTATTCTTGAATTTCCATTTAGTGGTCCGCTTCCATTAATTAATGAAGAATTAAATTTTTCATGGGGTATTCAATGCGATACCTGTTTTTATAAACTACTTATTCAGGATTTTGAAAGTAAAGAGATTGTATTTAAAAAAGAAACAAATAAACATCAGTATAAATTAAAAAATCCTGAAAAGTTATTGTCCCTAAATAAAAAATACTTCTGGTCTGTTGAAATAAAAAATACAGATATAAAATCTGAATATCAATCCTTTACAGTTAGCAGCCCAAAAGAATTTGATACTAAAATTTCTAAACTTGAAAAATCATTTAGAAAAAATAATCCATATATTTCTACCACTTCTCAAATGATCAGTGTTTTTTGTGCCTTGGAAGAAGAAAATTTAATTAACTATATGATTCTTTATGGTCAGGAACAAATGAGTTTAGAACCAGAAAATAAAAGTCTAAAAGATTTTTATAATAGGGTATTTTATGATCAGATAATGCATCATAAATAAATCTATTCAAGAATTCATAATGAATCGTTCGACAAAGAATTCAGTTCCATCGTTTTCTTTGCTATGGCAGTAATAAAGGATGTTTTATTGGATTATTTTTTTGAATGCAAATCGCATCGCAAGAATACCACCCAACAATAAGAATAAAACATAATAAAATGGCACAAAGCTAATCGCATATAGGTGTGTTCGATCTATTACCCACATTAGACATAGCACAATCCCTATAATCCACATCAATCCGCTGAGTTTTTCAAAACCTGGAATTGCATCAAGATCTACATTTCGCTTAATAATATACAGGATCAGAATCATCATAAAGATAGGTAAAACCTGCAATACAAGTTCAGTATCCAGGATACTTCGTTTTTCAAATAGAAAAAAATAAATACTCAAGGTAAATGCAAAAATTCCAGGAATACAAACAGCATAAATAAGTATTGAAAATAATCCATTCCACGGAGGTAAATGAGCCTCTTCTTTTGAAAAAAAGCTTGCTAATAATGTAATTCCAAAAAGAATTGTAAAATAGTAAACAATAAATAAGGGCCGCATCTGAACCCATTCAAAAAATTGCTGCAAGGTCATATCAATAGTACATTAGATTTCAAGAAATAATTTAATTGGATCTTCTAAAAGTTCTTTAACTTTTACTAAAAAGCTTACTGAAGAAGAGCCATCTATTACCCGATGGTCATAAGATAATGCAATGTACATCATGGGACGAATTACAATTTGACCATTCACAACGACAGGTCGGTCTTTAATTGCATGCATACCAAGTATTGCAGATTGGGGCTCATTAATTATTGGGGTACTGAGTAAAGAACCAAAAACCCCTCCATTCGTAATAGTAAACGTGCCACCTGTCATTTCATCTAAACTTAGTTTTCCGGTTCTTGCCTTTTCGGCCAAGACTTTCAATTGTAGTTCAAATTCAAATAATTTTAAAGATTCTACATTTTTAATAGGAGGAACGACCAATCCATTTGATGTCGAAATTGCCAATGAAATATCAACATAGTCATGATACACTATTTCTTCACCGTCTAAATGGGCATTTACTTCAGGCATTTGCAATAATACTGAACTTGCAGCTTTCGCAAATAAAGACATAAATCCGATTTTGATTCCGTACCGGCTTTGATATAAATCATTGTATTTAGAACGCAACTCCACGATAGCCCTCATGTCAACCTCGTTAAAAGTTGTCAACATAGCTGTTTCGTTTTTTACAGCAACCAGGCGTTTTGCAATGGTCTTTCGCATTCTGGACAACTTTTCTCTTCTGCTTGATCTGGAAGCCTTAACAATAGAATCTTTACTTAATAGAGTATCTGCTGTTTTTATTTCCTCTTGAATTTCATTTTGCTTATTTGTTATGGCAAGAATAGCATCCTCTTTTGTGATACGGCCTTCTTTTCCAGTACCCTTTATAGAATCTGCCTGTAAACCAGATTCATGGAGTAATTTAGCTGCTGATGGTGATGGTAATCCTGCAGCATAATGGCTTTCTTTAAACTCTTGTAATGCAGGCTTAGAGAGATCCTTTAATGCTTGCTTTTCAACAAGCTCAACACCCGCTGTATCAATTTGTGCTACAATAGACCCAATGGCTAAATCATCCCCTTCTTTTGCTATATGAATTAGTGTACCTGCTGCCTCTGAAGGAAACTCAAGCGTTGCCTTGTCTGATTCAAATTCACACAAAGCTTCATCCAATTTAACAAAGGCTCCATTTGGTTTTAACCATTTAGAGAGTGTCACCTCCGTTATAGATTCCCCAATAGTTGGTACTTTTAAATCTAATAAACTCATAATTTCAAATTATATACCAAAGGTAAATTAAAACAGTATGGCATTTAAATCTTTAGATTGCCCTAAAAATTATCTAGCAGAAATTATCTTCCATTCACAATTATAAAAATTGTCTAAATACTTACAATTAAATGGCTGCCAGGCAAAATGAAAAATCATTATAAAATTAAAATAAATTTTTTTCCGATTAGATTTGAACCGCATTTAAATGATTTGTTATAAGCTCTGGAAACTGTTCAGGAGGGCAAGCAAAACAAGGGATATTCAATCCTGATATCGTTTTGGCCAATTGAATATCATAATCCGGTTTACCATCGTTACTTAAGCTTAATAAACAGATCAATTTTGAATTTTGATCAACAAGTTGATTACAAATTTGTATCAAATCATTTCTGTTTCCTCCTTCATACAAATCACTTATTAAAAAAATTAAACTTTGATTCGGAATTTTAATTTGTTGCCTGGTGTACTCCAGCGCTAAGGCTATATCTGTGCCACCTCCACAGGGCACACTAAATAATATATCCACAGGGTCTAGGTATGCATCTGTAAGATCCGTTACTTCTGTATTAAAAAAAATCAGATGCGTTTTTATAGATTTCATGGAAGCCAAAACAGAACCCATGATAGCGGCATAAATCATACTATGTATCATAGACTCAGACGTATCTACTAAAATAAATACCTGAGGTAATTTGTATCCTTTTTTATATCCAAACCAGCGATCTGGAATAATCGTGTTTAATTCAGGCCGGTAATTCTTTAAGTTTTTATAAATGGTTTTTTTCCAATCCATATTTGAATTGGAAGGACTGGTTGGCTTTGAATGCCTTTTAATTGCTCGCTGTACAGCAAATTGCAAGCTTGGCGTCAATTTGCGCTCAATTTCTGTAACCAGTTTAAAAACGAGCGCTCGTGCTGTCGAAATGGTCCTTTCAGGTAATAAATTTTGCAATTGTAGGATGGAAGCAACGAGCTTTATAGAAGGCTCAATTTTCTCAAGTAGTTCTGGCTCTAGCAACATTTCCTTTATTCCCTGTCTTTCAAGAGCATCCTCTTGCATAATCTGCACAACTTCAGATGGAAAATTTAATCGAATTCCATCTAACCAATTTTTAATCTTACGGGTAGATCGACCCCGACCTTCTTTTCCATGATTTCCATAAATTTCCTCCAACAGATTTTCGACATCTTGCTGTTCTTTATTAAACTTAACGGTATTGTCCTGATCAGATAACGCACCCAACACCAATTTCCATCTTGAAAGATCACTCATAATTAACGCTTTAAATTAATACTTTTGTGCATTCATCTGTCAATTTAAACATGAAAAATTATTTAAAGTTTGTTTTGAGTCTATTTGGATTTTGGCTACTGTTTTTTCTTCTTATTAGAATCCTATTTGTTGGGTATCAATTCCTGTTTGGTTATAAAATAAACTTTGAATTTTTATTAAAATCTTTATGCTATGGAGTCTATATGGATTTATCTATGACTGCTTATTTAATTGCCTTGCCTTTATTCGTATATTTTATAAATAAATGGATACCCTTTCAAAAAATACTTTTCATTTATCATTCTACTTTAATATTAATTTTATCAGGTATTACTGCTGCCGACATTACCTTATATAGAGAATGGGGATTTCGATTGGATAAAACAGCGTTTCTCTATTTAACAGCGTTTCAAGAAGCTGGTAGTTTTATTTCTGGATTTAATATAATTTCCTGTATTCTTCTGTTTTTTCTTTTCGTTTGGCTTGGGTATTTTCTTTTAATGAAATTTAAATTTAATCCTACAAATAGTTATTATACATATGTTCTAAATATCCTGCTTTTTCCTGCATTAATAATTCCGATGCGTGGTGGATTTAGCATTATCCCAATGAATCCTGGAAAAGTCTATTTTTCAAATTTACCATATGCAAACCATATTGCTTTAAACGCTCCCTGGAATATACTTTATACCGCATTACAAGTAAAGAAGATAAATACAAACATTCAATTCATGTCACAAAAACAAGCGGATGAGATTGTAGATTCCTTATTTCAAGATAAAAATGAAAACGTTCTAAATATATTGAAAGACACCAGGCCAAAGGTTTTAATTTTTATTATGGAGAGCTTTACAGCGAAACTAATAAATAAAAAATATAAAGAAAAAGAAATCACACCGCGACTCAATGAATGGATTAAAAAAGGTATCTACTTCTCAAAGGCATATAGCACCGGTGATCGCACGGAAATTGGATTGGCTTCCATTTTAAGTGGATTTCCAGCACAACCCCAGTCTTCCATTGTACATTTTCCAAAGAAAACAGAGAAATTACCATCCTTGATTCGCTCTTTGAAACAATTAGATTATAATTCCACATTTTACTATGGTGGAGACATCAGTTTTGCCAGTATGAGTAGTTTCATTTACAATAGTGGGATCGACAAAATCATTGATAAATCCAGCTTCTCACCCAAAACCTATAATGCTAAATGGGGTGTCCATGATCATATTTTATTTGAAAAAGTGTATGATGATATTCTAAAAGATAGTTCCCAGTTCCTAAAAATTTGCTTAAGTCTTAGTAGTCATCCTCCCTATGATATACCAGAAGATTATTACTGGAATGAAAATCAGGAAGAAGTTTTATTCTTAAATACGGTACATTATACAGATAAACATTTAGGTATTATATTGGATAAACTCGCAGCTTTACCTATTTGGAATGATTTAATGATTCTTGTTGTGGCAGATCATGGTTGCAGATTTCCAGGAAACGATTTGTATCATGTCCCAGAAAAATTTCATATTCCAATATGGTTTGGTGGTGGCGCCATTACAATGGATAGTACAATCACAAATGTCATTAGCCAAAATGATATAGCACCAAGTATATTGCATCAATTCGGAGTCTCTAATGAAGCATTTGATTTTAGTCAAAACATTTTTTCATTGAATCACAAGCAAACAGCTTACTATGCATTTAACAATGGTTTTGGATGGGTCGACAATGGAGGAGTGCAGGTGTTTTCAAATGATAATAAGAAAATTATCCTTAGCCAAGACAATCCAAAAACAAATATGAACATTGCTAAAGCATACTTACAAAAAATCTGGAATACCTTCAACGCTTTATAATGTCCTTTAACAGTTAAAAATGAAGAATTAAATTTCTTTTATTTCAGACTATAAAATTTGTAGGATGCCATGATTTTTCGATGTTCAAATTTTAATGATAAGTACTCTTTAGGGCAATAATTATTACTAATTTCAATTATGAAATAGAATCTAAATTTCGAATAAAAAGAACTGAAAACATATTAATTATTGTCCTCTCTAAATAGTCTTAAAACAAAAGATTTATAATTCTACTTCTTAATTAAACCTCTTTCATTACCATTTAGCATAACACTTTACCAAAATAGGGTTATGATCAGAATAACTTGTGTGCAAAACCCGATGTGAACAAAAATTTAAAATGTTTTCATCACCAAGAACATAATCAATTCGCAAACCCGGAAGTGCTCCGATATAGGTAGTACCTAAACCACTTCCACATTTAATAAAACTATCATTTCTTCCTTTTGAAAGTATTTTATAACTATGTGAAAATGGGGTATCGTTAAAATCACCAGCAATAATGCAGGGAATAGGAGAAAGACTTGCATGATCAGATAACAATTTAGCTTGTTTTGAACGCACGATTGCTGTATTCCTGTACTTTCTTAGCATCTTTCGGATCACATTAATTTTCTCCTGATTCTTCTCTTCTTGCTCATCTGTAATGGTTTCTACCTCCTTGGTGATTCGATTGCTTTGTAAATGGACACTATATACTCTAATTTTTTTTCCCTGGACTAAAATATCAACCCACAAACAACTATTTGTTTTTGTGCCAAACTCGACTAAACCTTTGTCCAATATAGGAAAGCGGGAGTAAATGGCTGCGCCATGTTGAATCATATAATGAAAATAGGGATACAGTCCGGTTTTATTAATAATGTCATCAGAAAAGAAATTATTTTCTTGTGCACATATAATATCCGGTTCATGCTCTCTTATGAAAGCGGTAAATTTAGATTTCTTAATCAACATTTTAGATTGAGACGTATCTTTCAATTGCTTAAGACCATAAACATTATAACTCATGATCGTAAAAGATTCTTGTTGACACTTTTTCGATTTAAATTCCTCACCAAACGAAAACAATAAATTCCAAGATGACCAACCTGCTAGAAGCGTTAGAATGGGTAACCAAACATATCTCCAATGAAACACTAACCAAAATAAAACAAATAAAATATTAATTAGAAAGAGAATCGGTATAAATAAACTTGAAATTGAAAACATCCAAAACCTTGCAGGATCTAAACCTACAATGGCATAAATAACAAGACAAATTATTGTCCAAACAATATTTACAGAAAGTAAAAAACGCAACATCTTTATTCTTTGCTCATTTGATCCAGGAATTCCCGTTCTTCTGGGGTTAGTTTTTCTATCCCCTGCGTTTTAATTTTATCCAGAATCCCATTTAATTTTTCTTCTTTAGAGGGGGTTTGTTTAAATTTAGTTTGACGTACTCTGGTTTCCTTTGGTTTTTGATATTTACTGGGTGTATTGTCTGAAATAAAATAATCCAACCATCCATCCATTGCTACTCCTTGCCGCAATAACAAAATGTAAAGCCAACCCCAAATGGCGCCACCAATATGTGCAAAATGACCTCCAGAATTCGTAACCTGCCCTGCAAGAATTAAATCCATAATGAGCACAAAAATTGCAATATATTTGATCTCAACATTTCCAATTAAAAATAAGCGAATACCATAACTTGGTGAAATTGTAGCTGCAGCAAATAATAAGCCACAGATAGCAGCAGAAGCACCCGAAGCATGAATTTCCATTCCCTCATACCAAGGAATAAAATGGGTACTAATTATAAAAAATATCCCTCCAAAAATTGCAGCTTCAAAAAAAATGAGAATAGCATGTCTTTTTCCAATTAAATCTTCCACAATAGCCGATAACCAATATAGCCACAGCATATTCCAAAGTAAGTGAAAAAATCCTTCATGCAAAAAAATATGTGTAATCCATACCCATATATATAACAGGTTGTGTTTCCATTCAGAGGACAAACTTATACCCTGAATCACATCATAGTATAGCGCTCCCGGAAAGCCAGCATTACTAAACGTAAAATAAGCTTTCGTAAGATTTACTAAAATAAAAATAACCGTACACAATACAATACTCCGGACCCAAAAGTTTCCTGTTTGTATTTTATATCGAATATCTTTATAAATAGATTCAAACATGGATTAGCGCTTATGTCTCCAATAATATAACATTAAAAAGCCGAATAATGCACCGCCTAAATGTGCAAAATGTGCAATGCCGGTATGATACCCACTTGCACCCCAAATAAGATCACCTCCAATTAATAAAAATGCAAGATATTTTGCTTTTATAGGAATTGGGATAAAAAGTAAACTCATTGGCATATTTGGATATAAATACGCCAATCCAATGAACAATCCATTGATAGCTCCAGATGCTCCGACTACGGGAATATTGATTTCTTCTGCGTGACCAAAATACTGAATTAAAATAAATTTGGAAATAATATGCAAAATGGCACCTCCTAATCCACATCCAAAATAAAAACTTAAAAAACGTTTTGTTCCTAAATCACTTTCCATCATTGGACCAATAAAAAATAAAGAAAGCATGTTAAATAAAATATGGTTTATATTCCCATGCATAAACATATGCGTAATAATTTGCCAGGGTTTAAAATAAGGGCTTTCTGGATAAAATAAATATAAATAATACTTATAGTCTCCCATTAAAGTCATGGCTCCTAAAAAAAGGATTACATTAATTATAATTATATGTTTTACGGCTTCTGTAATTTGATACATAGTATTTAAATAAATTTTTTGTGTAAATCATCTAAACTCAAATGAAACAAACACTTTTTTCCAAAAGGGTTTGCATATGGAATTTCGCATAAAAACAATTGCTCCACCAAAGCAGTTGATTCTTCGTGATTTAAGGTCTTGCCTCTTTTTATGGAACTACTTATTGCCAATGATCTTGCCAGATTTTCATCAAGGGATAATTCAAACTCAAGATTCGCTTTATATTGATTTAACATTTTAAGAATAAGTTCTTGTTCAGAATACTTGCCTTCCAGGAGCGCTGGTACACCATGAATAATAAATGAATCAGAACCAAAATCTTCAATTTCAAATCCAATTTTTTGAAGAACCGGCAAAATTTGTTTTAGTTGTATTGCATCTGGATAACTTAGGTGTAATGTTTGTGGAAAAAGTAATTTTTGAGTTTGACTATTTTCTGTTTTTAAATTTGCTTTATAAAATTCATACAAAATACGTTCATGTGCATATTGTTGATCAATAATTGTAATTCCTGATTTAAGCTGGACAATTAAATAAGATGCGTGGAATTGCACTACCCGGAATTTATCTTCCGCTTCCTGCATTGTAAGTAGTTCCGTATTATTTACGAATTGGATATCCGACGAATTTTTTGGGGACTCAAAATCATTTGGCTGACCAGGCTTTGCCAACTGTAACCAGGATGCCTGACTCCCTGGATTTTGATTCACATGATTTGGATTTCTTGAATATTCAACACCACTCATCATGCGCTCAATTCCAGGATTTGAATCTTCAAAATTTAATTGCGGTGTTAAAGAAAATTGAGCTAAACTATAGCGAGTTGCTGCCTTTAAAAATTGATAAATTAACCTTTCGTCCTCAAATTTAATTTCATGTTTTGTTGGATGCACATTGATATCAATTTTAGTTGGATCAATATTTAAAAACAAAATATAAAATGGCTGACTATCCGGGTGAATAATATTTTCATAAGAAGATTTCACAGCATGCTGTAAATATGGACTGCGAATAAAACGGCGATTTACAAATATTATTTGTTCCCCTTTTCCCTTTTTTGCTAATTCTGGTTTTCCAATAAATCCACTAATTTCGATAACATCTGTTTGTGGACTTACCGGAATTAAATGATCCTGATACTTCTTACCATATATCTGAATGATTCGTTGTTTAAGATTACCCGGTATTAATTGATAAATAAGATTATCATTATGATGGTATGTAAACGCAATTTCTGGAAATGAAAGTGCCTGATAAATAAATTCATCATGAATATGTCTTAATTCTACGGTATCTGCTTTTAAAAATTTTCTTCGTGCAGGTACATTGTAAAACAGATTTTTGACTTGAATTTGTGTACCTGATGGACAGGCGCAAGGTTCCTGAGATTTTATTTTGGAATCTGCTATTTGTATTCTTGTTCCCGTTTGATCACCATGTGGTTTAGTCTTTAACTCAACTTGAGCAACCGCTGCAACCGATGCAAGGGCTTCTCCTCTAAATCCTTTGGTCAATATTTGAAATAGATCCTCTGCTGACTTAATTTTTGAAGTAGCGTGTCTTTCAAAAGACATTCGCGCATCGCTTGGTGACATACCACAACCATTGTCATTTATCTGTATCCATGATTTTCCTGCATCCCTTATTATTAATTTTATTTCCGTAGCACCAGAGTCAATAGCATTATCCATTAACTCCTTTACAACTGAAGAAGGCCTTTGAATTACCTCACCAGCGGCAATTTGATTGACCACATGATCACTTAGTAAATGGATGATATCCGGCATAGGGTATGTATTATTTAGTAATACGCCACAAATGTAAAAGGTTTCAGAATAGGATCATTACTTATAAAATTGGATTTTTGTAATTCCAGATTGCTCTTTTAAACCTGGAATGACCCAAATATGAAAAATTCATTGAAAACCAAAGAATATCATATGAATGTTTAAATTTAATATTGACTTATATTAAATTAAAGCTGATTCTAAAACGGTTTTAATAAAAAGGCTTTGTATTTGACAATTTATTATGCATTTTCAGTCTTTTGACTGACTTTGTTAGTCGTATCTTTGTATTACATTTTTTCAATATGAGTGATCAAATCAAACATGAGTGTGGCCTAGCCATGGTTCGTTTGTTAAAGCCCTTAGATTATTATCAAAAAACCTATGGTACTTGTTTCTATGGCCTGCAAAAATTGCATTTACTTCTTCAAAAGCAACGTAATAGAGGCCAGGATGGTGCAGGAATTGCCACGATTAAACTGCACACTCAGCCTGGAAAGAAATATATTTCACGGAGGAGAAGCAACTCCTCTAATTATTTACAATCCTTGTTTGAAGGGGTAATGCAACATTTTGATGACCTCACGGAAGAGCAAATGAATGATGGGGCTTGGCTTAAAGAGCATAAACCTTTTATGGGAGAATTACTTTTAGGCCATCTTCGCTATGGTACCCATGGAGAAAATACTATTGAAACCGTCCATCCTTTTATTCGGGAAAACAATTGGATTAGCAGGAGCCTGGTTTTAGCTGGTAACTTTAATATGACCAATGTGGAGGAATTATTTCAAAAATTGGTATCCCTTGGTCAATATCCAAAAATTAAATCAGATTCCATAACTGTTTTGGAGAAAATCGGGCATTTCTTAGATGAAGAAGTTCAACATCTATTTAACTGGTATAAGCCGGAAGGACATAGCCAACAAGAAATTAACCAGTTAATTTTTAAAAATTTGGATGTCTGTAATGTACTCAATAAAGCGGCTAAAAAATTTGACGGAGGTTTTGTAATAGCAGGCATGATTGGTCATGGTGATGCATTTATATTAAGAGATCCAAATGGTATCAGACCAGCATTTTATTACCAAAATGACGAAGTTGTTGCTATGGCGTCAGAAAGACCTGCTTTGCAAACTGCTTTTGAAATTGGCGTAGAGGAAATAAAAGAACTTAAACCAGGAAATGCATTAATAATTAAATATCACGGAGAGGTTAAGGAAGAATTATGCCTGGAGCCAAAAGAAAAAAAATCATGTAGTTTTGAAAGAATTTACTTTTCTCGTGGTAATGATTCAGATATTTATGTAGAACGAAAAAATCTTGGAAGACAATTAGCCCCAGCTGTTCTTGATTCTTTAGAAGGCGATTTAGAACATAGCGTTTTTTCTTTTATTCCAAATACTTCTGAAACTGCATTCATGGGTTTAACAGAAGCCATTCACGATCATCTTAATAGTCAAAAAGTTAAGAGTATTCTTAACAAAGAAACTAGTTTAAGTCCTGCTGAAATACTAAAAATATTATCTGTAAAACCAAGATTCGAAAAATTGGTAGTAAAAGATGATAAAATGCGTACGTTCATTGCTAATGACAAAGTCCGAGGTAAAATGATTTCACATGTCTATGATGTAACCTATGGTGTTGTGAAACCTGGTAAAGACACCCTGATTGTACTAGATGATTCGGTCGTAAGAGGTGCTACTCTTAAAGATAGTATCATTCATATACTTTGCACTTTACATCCTAAAAAAATTGTTATTCTTTCATCAGCACCGCAAATTCGGTATCCAGATTGTTATGGCATTGATATGTCACAGCTAGATAAATTTGTTGCTTTTCAGGCATTAGTAGAATTATTACAGGATCATAACAAAGAGCATTTATTAGAAGAAACACTCGAAAAATGTTTAGCTCAAAAACATCTTCCTGCCGAAAAAATGGAAAATCACCTGATTGCCTTATACGATAGTTTTACCTATGAACAAGTTTCTAAAAAAATTGGTCAAATGCTGACTCCCTTAGAATACAATGTGGAAATTGAAATTATCTTTCAGACACTCGAAGGATTGCATAAAGCCTGTCCAAATCATACTGGAGATTGGTACTTTTCAGGCAATTATCCTACCCCCGGTGGTGTTAAGGTTGTAAATACTGCATTCATCAATTATATGCAGCATAATGATGTAAGAGCTTACTAAAAAAAGTCTATTCCTAATTGCTGGTTTTGAGGATTATTCAATTTTCGTTGACATTGAAGAAAATTCATTTATATGAATATCCAACTCCAAATAATCTAGAAAAATTGGAATTGCAAAAAGAAATCACTTCGAATTCTAAAATCTAGACCGCAATAAAATTCGGACTGACTAAATTCTTTTCTTACATAATACAATTGCATGCATATAGTCTATATCTAAAGGAATTTCATTCTTTCTATAATTCAATTGTTTTATAAAAAATCGATAACTAAATGCTTTCGTTTCCATGGTAAACACTGTATTTAATACCGCATCATTTCCAGTTATCTTTGCCTGATCTTCTATTTTAATCATTAAATCATGTAGTAAAATCGTATCCTGAATATCTCGTTTAAATATCAATCGTGGGTTTACACCTTGCTCCAACCGCACATGATCATCTTCACCACCAGCATTCAAATTAAATAAAAACATCCACGCATAACCATCTATAGAAATTGCGTTTGTTTCGGGAGCATTCAAATAAATCGTTTCCGTTTGATTTCCAAATTCCTGTGCGATGGTAAGGCCCAGTTTTTCAAATAAAATGTTTCGTGATTCCTTTCCCAGTAAGGACTCTACAGAAATAGAATCTGGTAAAATAGGATGTATCTTATATAAATAACCAGATTCATCCAAAACAATAAGCATGTCTTTTATAGATTCCTTTTCTGCATAACTGAGACTTGTTAAACTCTTTCCAATACGTCCATTATTCATTACACCGAGCGTTTCCAACTTTGAATAAAGTCTATTTTTTTGACTTCTGGATGAAACATGAAAAGCATCCATGGGACTCATAGTACCAACCAATAAAAATAAGATTAAGCTGGTTGGTATCCATTTAATATTATCAGACTTTGAAATTATAAAATAGATACTTATAAATAATAACCAAATACCTGTAATAAGAATAAAATATCTGGGTGGTGTAAATCCATAATCTGATAAACGCCTGAAAATAGCTGAAAATAATAAGAGCACTAAAGGCGCCAAAACTATAAAAAAATATTTTTTAAATATTTTAGATAGTGTATTTGATTCTAGTTCTGTTAAACAATAATTCAATAGATAGGTAAAAACGCCAACTGCAGAAAAACCTAAAACCAAGGTAGAAACCCAACCTTTTGGAAGATTCCATAAAATCAAAATTTTGATTCCATATGCATAAAGTATAACAAAATATAAAATAGACATTGGAATATAAATATAAAATACTAAAATTCGAATAGCCTTAGTATATTCAATTTTAGAATCTACAGTTTCTGATAAATTTGGAAAATTAAAGAGAAAATAAACTGGGTGCCCAATACATCCCACGAATATTAATATATATAAATAAAGTTTACCATCAATGCGAATATCAAACAAATTATCAATTGCCAATAATGCGATTGATAATCCAGAAAAAATGATGAGTACATAAAATGCTCCTACAAACCAATTTATCAAAAGATTCTTATTATACTCCCAAAATTCAGCCAAATTATTTTTTTCTTTGAAAGGAACTATGGCTACAAAAAAATGAGCCATAAGAAAAAACGAAAAGAACCGAACAGGTCGCTCAAGTCTTTCTAGTTCAAAATCCGGAGCAATATATAAATAGATCATTGCTAAAAAAAGAAAACCAACACCAAATACAATCATTTTAATATTCGAAATTGCAGCATACTTTTCCACTACTAAATGCAAACCAATCATGCATGGTACTGCTATCGCCAGGGTAAACATAAATCGTTGCAATTCCGGTTCAGAATCCTTTACCCCTGTATGGATTTGATAAATTGCAATAATAGCAAAGCCTACTGCACTTAAGACGGCTAAAGGAAAACGCGAACTTGCGGCAAGAAAAGAATCACGAATTACTGGAATTGAGAAATTTGATAATTTCATATTAGTATTTTTAAACTTTTTGATTCAGTATAAAATCGCTCCTTTGGAATTTAAAACAAAATCCGATACTCCCTTCCTCTATAAATATTCAACAACACTTAATGCTCCAAAATAATTTCAATAAAACCAAAGTTATCTTGATTATAAAATATATACTAAAAACGCAAAAGGATTTATTAAATTATATTATATCGTTTCGTGGCTTGCCATTTTTACCAATTTCATCAAGTACTCACCATAAATACTTTTACCCAACAATTGGGCTTGCTCTTTAAGTTGTTCTAAGCTAATATAGCCCATAAGAAATGCGATTTCTTCAATACAGCCTATTTTTAAACCTTGTCGCTGTTCAATCACTTGTATAAACTGGGAGGCCTGCATTAAAGATTCATGCGTCCCGGTATCTAACCACGCAACCCCTCTGCCTAAAACACCTACCTTAAGTTTTTTCGCTTGCAAATATTCTATGTTCACATCTGTGATTTCATATTCTCCTCTTGCAGATGGTTTTAATTCTTCCGCAATTTTAATAACCGAGTTGTCATAAAAATAAATCCCGGGAACTGCGTAATTTGATTTTGGCTTTACGGGCTTTTCTTCAATCGATAAAACGTTTAAGTCTGCATCAAAATCTACTACACCATATCGTTCAGGATCCGCCACAGGATAAGCAAAAATAACCCCACCTTGTGGTTCGGTGCTTGATTTTAAAAGTTCTGGCAATTTATGACCATAAAATATATTATCCCCTAATATCAAACAAACAGAATCTTTCCCAATAAATTCTTTGCCTAATACAAATGCTTGAGCCAATCCATTTGGAACGAATTGTTCTTTATAAGAAATTTTAATACCTAATTGACTTCCATCTTTAAATAATTCTTTGAATAATGGTAAATCTTTTACCGTGGAAATAATCAAGATCTCTTTTATTCCAGCCAACATTAAAGTAGACAATGGGTAATAAATCATCGGTTTGTCATAAATTGGCATTAATTGCTTACTCATTGCAAGTGTTAGCGGATATAAGCGAGTTCCTTGACCGCCGGCGAGAATAATTCCTTTCATTTTGTAATGGATTGTAGTTTCAAATATTTAACTGGCTGTTGACTTTTAAAACGATGGCATCTAATTCTCGAATTTCATTTTCAACAACTGGATTTTCTGTTTCAATTTTCTTTATAATCGATTCACAAAATCGAATTGCTTCCCCACAATGAAGCATTGAAAAATTAGTTTTCAATTCATGTATTTTATTATATAGTCCTTTATTATCTTGCTCCATAAACCGTTTCTTAATTTCTGTAATTTTAGAATTCGAATCGATTTTCCATTCATCAAGCATCTCCTTTAAAAGAAGCTCATCTTTAAAAACAATTTCTCGCATTAACTTTAAATCAATTGAGATTTCCATATTCCGTATAAAGATGATCTGTTCTTGGATAAAAAATAAACTTGGCACCTAATTCAGACAAAACAAATAAACAAAAATTATCAGGATGCTCTTTATAAACTCTTATAAATTCTTCAACTTTATCATTTTCTATTAAACTTTTCACAACAAATTCTTCCAAACTAGAAGCATGGACAGACCAAATTCCAGTTTTCTCCCCAGCTTCAATTATTTTAATACCCATTTCCAATTCTTGCTGATGAACAATAAAAATTGGATAATTACTGACCTCTTGGTCAAGCATAATTTCTATAGCTTCATTCAAGGCTTTGCGATATCGCCTTAAATCATCCTCTAATTGTAAATATTTTTCAAATGGCTCATTCATGTCAACAAAGATAATAAGGCTACACTTTCAATGTGATTTGTGTGTGGAAACATATCTACGGGTTTGATTTTTATGACCTCATAGCTTTCTTTTAACAAATCTAGGTCTCTTGCCTGTGTGGCAGGATTACAGCTAACATAGATCAATTTCGGAGCTTTCAAATATTTCAATTGCTCAATAACCAATTCATGCAATCCGATTCTTGGCGGATCCACAATAATCAGGTTTGGCAAGCCATGATCTTGAATTATCGACTCAATCTGAACTGCTTTGGCATCAGAAATATAAAAATGACAATTCTTAAGTTGATTTAAAGCTGCATTCAATCGGGCATCTTCAATGGCTTCCTGGATTTCTTCAACACCAATTACTTTAGCAGCATTTTTAGCAAGGTAGATACCAATACTTCCTACGCCACAATACCAATCATATATAATTTCATCTCCTTTTAAATCTGCATACGCTGCTATTAATTGATACAATTTAGCTGCTTGTTGACTATTCGTCTGAAAAAAAGATTTTGGACCTATTAAAAATTTTGCATGATCCAAATACTCTGTTATATAGTCATCTCCATATATTTTTTGAAAATCCAAATCAAAAAGTGTATCATTCTTTTTTGGATTAATTACAATATAAATACTACTGATTTCTTTAAACGCATGAACTAATTCCTCCTTCAATGCCTTTGTAAATTCATCATTTGAATATGCAATACTTAAAATACATAAATATTCATTTTGCGTATTGCTTCTAATAATTAAGTTTCTTAAAAAACCTTGTTGCTTCTTAATATCATAAAAATCAACTTTGTTTTTGATTGCAAATTCTTTTACAAAATTTCGAATATCATTGGATCTTTCTGATTGCAAAAAACACCTACTAATATTTACGACTTTATTAAAGTTTCCAGGGCGATGAAATCCGAGTGCTAGCTTTTCTTCTTCCACTAATTCAAGACCCAATTCTTCTTCTGTAAGCCATTTGTGTTTTGAAAATGTAAATTCCAGTTTATTCCTGTAGAATTCAGTATTTGTTGCTGGTAAAATGGTTTCAATAATTGCATCCGGAATTTTAGCAATGCGAACCAATGCATCTCTTACTAATAATTCCTTTTGTTTCAATTGTTCACGATAATCCAAATTTTGCCAGCTGCATCCACCACAGATACCAAAATGATTACAAACAGCGGTAACTTTATATTCTGATGGTCGAATCGTTCTTATCAAATTTCCTTGCCATACACCTTTTCTTTTCTTTGTAAACAACACTTCTGCGCGTTCTCCCGGCAATGCACCTTGCACAAATACCACTAAGCCTTCATCTGTTCTTCCCACAGATGTTCCTTTGTGTGCAATTCCCTTAAATTCAACCTCTGCGGTTTTTTGCTTTTTACGACTCATTTACTTTGTATCAAAAATTCAATTCTACGATTATTCGTTCTTCCTTCTTCTGTATCATTATTGTCAATGGGTTCTGATTCTCCCTTACCTTTAAAATTTAATCGCTCAGTCTGAATACCACTTCGAATTAAATACGCAATTACAGATAATGCACGTTTCTCAGATAATACGATATTGTCTGTTTCTGAACCAATATTATCGGTATATCCAGTCACAAGCAAGCTAACAAATGTATGATCTTTTAAAAATTGAAGTAGTTGTTTTAATTCAAAATAACTTTCTTCTTTTAGAATTGCAGAACCGGATTCAAAAAATATGTTTTTCAAGGTAATCGGTACTGCGCTTTCTAAAGATATTTTTTCCATCCATTTTTCAATCACCAATGGATTATATTTCTTATTAGGTTTAGAACAATTAAATTGATCTGGTACAAATAAATAATCTTTATTATAAATATGTAATCCATAATCAACTCCGGTTGGTAATGAAATTAAAATACGCTCTGTAAGGACTGCATTTTTTTCAAAATAAATTTTATTATTGCTTAAATCAAAAATTCGGATATCTGCTGAGACCAGCTCTTTTGTGATTTTATCCCGGATGCTAATCTCGATTGAAGTGGCTGGTTTAATTTGTAATTCCAAAGGTAGATAAATCTTATACAAATCTAAGTTATAACGCAACGCTATGCGTTTATTCTGATAATGTTGTCGGTCACTTGCATACCACGCTTGCACACCATCAGGAAAAACAATAAAAGAAGATTCATCCCCTTTTGTATTTATTGGGTAACCTAAGTTCATTGGCGTTTGCCAATGGCCTTTTTCATTTTGTAAAGAATAAAATAAATCTTTACCACCCATTCCAGGAGGAAAATCTGATGAAAAATACAAAACCATTTCATTCGGATGTACAAATGGACAATCTTCATTCCCAATTGTATTTATTTCAGAACCAAGATTTTTGGCTATAGTCCAGGAATGATCTTGCTTTCGTTTACTATACCAGATATCGCGCCCACCAAGAGTTCCTTTTCGGTTACTTGTAAAATATATCATTTGGCCATTCTCTGCAAAACAAGCTTGCGATTCGTAGGCTGCAGAATTAATTTTATCACCCATGTTGACCGGTTCACTCCACTGATCATCTTGCCATTTTGAAATATATAAATCACAACCACCGTAGGAGTTTTTGCGATCACAAGATGTAAAAACCAAAGTCTTACCATCTGGAGAAATTGCAGGTGATCCTTCGTTTAATGGAGTATTTAAATCAAGGATTGGAATGGCTTGTGACCATTCATTATTATTTAAAAAGGAAATATACAAATCTTCATCATTTTGATAAGTTCTTCTGGTAAAAACAACCGTTTTTCCATCCGCGGTAATAGAGGGCAAATATTCAGAAAAATCAGTCTGTAACGAACGAATCAAGCTTGGGTCAATATTCACAGCATGTTGTGTTGCAGAATCTGCAAACTCAATTTTTGGGAGTAAATCTTTTGCCTTTTTAAGCAAATCTTGATTTGTAGTTTCAAGATTTAAAAATAAACGCATATTCTCTTTTGCATTCTTAAAATGGTCTAATTTATATTGGCTTAATGCAAGCGTATAATAAATTTTTTGATTATAGTTGGAGTCCATTTTGAGTACATTTTCAAAATGTATCTCTGCACAACTGTAATTTTCCATATCAAAGCATACAGAAGCCATTTGTAATGCTGCATCAATAAATGTGGGTGATTTTATTAATGCCTTTTCAAAATATTGTATAGCATCGATAAATTCATTGGCTTGATAATGCTTCACTCCTTTTTCATAGAGATTTAATACAGATTTAGGAACATTCTGCTTCGTAATTAGAATTTGCGTCCATAACGGATTAATTATTAATAAATAGATCCCAAGAAAACAAAAGAATCGCATTTTCTTTTTCACTTAAACGAAAAAAATCTTAGGAATTATATATTATTTAGCTTGTTCTGCAAGTAAAATGGAAGCAGAATCTAATCCTAGCTCGGCGGCTTTTTTAAGATCCAGAATATAATCTGCTTTTCCCGCGGCTTTTCTAGCCATTCCTCTATGCATAAATACTTCTGCCTGACTTGATTCCTGTGCTTTTTCTAAATATGAAATACTTTTATCAAAAGCATCTAAAGCTGCATCCAATTGTCCCAATGCAAATAAAGTTTTACCATAATTAAACCAAGTTTTAGAAAGATATTTATGGTTTGGATCATCTATAGCAAAACTGCGTGTGGTAAAAAGTTTATACTCAAATGCAGCCTTCTCAAACTGATTTAATTCTAAATGACAATTTCCTTTTACCCTTCGTGAAGCCCAATAAAGTGGTTGCAATGCGATAGATTGTTTTGTTGCTTCCTCTAATGAAAGAATGGCACCTTCTAAATCATTTTTAATCATTAAGGTTCTAGCCAATCCATAATGCGAGGAGGCATTCATAAAATCAAAATTGATGCTTTTTCTGAAATCATAAATTGCATCATCATAATTCTTTAAATGAAAATTTATATAGGCTCTTTTTTCATAGGCTTGTGAATGTCGATCATATTTTTCGATCGATTCGGTTAATAACTGCATTGCTTCCTTTTCCTTTCCCTCTAATTCAGCCATTTTCTTGCCCTCTTGATATAACATAATCGATGTTTTCTCACCAAGTGGCTCAATATGATAATGCTGTAATATTTTTCCATTATCAGTCATCCAGGCATTGATACTTCCAGATAATGAAAACTGTGCACAATACTCGATCAAGCTAATTGTGTTTTTCCAAAGCTTTTCATTAGAATTGCCAATAAACCGACCTATATGAAGACTATTTTCTTCAGGTTTAAAGATGGCTTCAGGGAATTTAAACAAGATTTCTTTCTTGTATAAAGTTTCGTATCGTTGAAGATATAATTGATAAACCTTCTGAAAAGAACGCTCCGATCCAAACTCAAACCGTCCTTGAATAATGACCTTGTAAAATGTGCCGTGTAGCATATACTTGGTTTTGTTTAACTATAAGCTTTTCCGGAAATTTTGAAATAATTGATTCCAATTATCTCAAGAATATAAAATTAAAATTTGCGGACTTTAATTAATGTAGAATTTTCCGGAATATAAAATATTGAAATGTGTATCTTCTTGAAATCAAAGCATCTTACAAAGATCGGAACTTTGATATGAAAATACAATAAAAACTCTAGCTAAATGTTTAAGAATCAAAGAATTAATTTTTTTATATACGTATCTTGGTGAACTCTAAAATGTTATACATTTATAAATAGATTCAACTGAATTCTTAAAACTTAGAAATTAACATTTAGTTTAACTATTTCATTGTCAGGAACTTAGACTTTAGGATTTAGAATGTAAAACCGTGCTAATTTTAAAAATGTGAAAATTAATTTATAATTCCTTTCTCTTCCATTGGATCTAACCCCAAACTTTGGTTCCTTCAGTACAATTTCGACAAATATTGATCGATTTTCTAGATTTCATCAATTGTTTTCGAAAATTTGAATATTTTTCATTGCTCCAGATGGTTTCTATATTTTCCTCAGATAAATTTCCAAACTGATGACTGGCATCTTTATCAAAACAACAGGGTACCTGCCGACCATCCCATGTAATTACCGGAGCATGCCATAGCTTCCAACAATAATTATTTAATCTATTTTTTAACCTGTAAGTACCATCTGTCTTTTTCTTATAACGAGAATATACCTCTTGTTCAGGTATTAAAGAAGATCCATTAATATAATCATAAATCTGGGCAGTTTTTAGCTTAACTTCATCTATTTTATAAGCTTTAGCGAGCTTGTAAATTGCAGGAATTTGATGTTCATTATGCCGCACCACTAAAAACTGAAAAATCATATAAGGTGTCTTACTTTTCAATCTACTTTTAGCTTCAACAAGATTTTGAACCCCATCTAAAACTTTTGCCAAATTTCCTTCCACCCGATATTTTTGGTAGGTTTCTTGATCTGTTCCATCAATTGAAATAATCAATCGATCTAATCCTGAATGAACAATTTTTTCGGATAAACCTGGATCCAGGAAATGACCATTTGTCGAACTCATTGTATAAATACCTGATTTATGGGCATAATTTATGGCTTCAGTGATTTCTGAATGGATAAAAGGTTCTCCTTGAAAATAAAATGTTATGGACCAAATTTTGTTTTTATAGGGTTCAATCCACTTCTTAAACTCTTTTAATTTCAAATTTCCTGTTGGACGTGTAAACGATCTTAAACCAGAAGGACATTCTGGACACCTTAAGTTGCATGCTGTGGTTGGTTCTATCGATAAACTTATTGGTAAACCCCATTGGATGGGTGTTCTAAATATTTTTGACAAATAATAGGAACTGAGAACTTTTGCCGCATTTAATAAACGGCTAAAGTTTAGCTTTCTAATGACTAATTTAAATTCTTGAAATTTCAATTGTAAAGAATTAGCACAAAATTCAAACAATAATCTCGTTCTTGCACATTTAAATAAATTTTAATGTTTTTGGATATTCAAAGAACCTTTCTATTTTCAACTTTGGTTTCCATTTTATCTAATTTAGGATTACGAATATGGGCTTAAACATCCTTCTTTTATGAAATATTTGATCGCCGGACTCGGGAACATGGATACTGAATACTTTGGTACCAGGCATAATATCGGTTTCGAAGTAGTTGATGAACTTGCAAACATGTTGTCAATAAATTTTAAAAATTCTAGTCTTGCTCATATTGCAGAAGGTTCTTATAAAGGAAAAAGAATCATTCTTTTAAAGCCTACAACTTATATGAATCTCAGCGGAAAGGCAATAAAACATTGGCTTTTAAAAGAAAATATCCCAATTGAAAATTTATTTGTAATTTCTGATGATTTAAATCTTGATTTCGGATCCATCCGAATTCGATCAAATGGAACTGCTGGTGGCCACAATGGATTAAAAGATATTCAGGAAAATTTAATGACAAACGATTATGCCAGACTCCGTATTGGAATTGGTAATAATTTTTCAAAAGGAAAACAAGTACACTATGTATTGGGTAAATGGACTCCAGAAGAAATAAAATATTTGAAACAAATTAATATGCTTGCTGCAGATGCTGCTTTGAGTTTTTGCTTTGCAGGAATCCAAAATACAATGAATACATTTAACGCAAAGAAAATTGAGATTCAAAAGGCCTAAATTAGAAAGCTTTTTTGAATCCATTTTGTTAAATCTATTTTACATGAATAGGGTTGATTCAAAATGTCTTAAACGGTATAGTCAAACTTCAAAAATTGCATTTATAAGTCATTTTTAGTATTCTAATATTCAAAATATTTACTGCTTACAATTAATACAATTAAATACTTTATAAAAAAAGATAAAAATAAAATTGTCAAGTAATAAATGAAAATCGCAGAACTAAATATAAAATTAGAAAAATACTAGACAGATACATCTTGCGAAATAGCATCCATACAATTATGTCATGTGTTTTGTCTTATTTTAATAATATCTATCAAAAACTATTCGATTATAGATTTAAAAAACGATCCCTCCTCAAATCATTGAGGAGGGATGGCTTTCCAAAAAAGAATTTACTTATTACAACAAGAATAATGTCCAGATCCACATTTGACTGAACATTTTTGACCAACCTGGTTGCCACCTGGAATAAAATAATTAGATTCTACTGAACATTCTGATGAACCAGCTCCTCCATTCTTACAATTAGAAGAAGCACCATTTTGGATGCAAGAACAACTGATGTAACTAACATCTGGATCTGGCTTTGGTAATCCATCAGAATAAAACATATGCAAATTTCCCTCTCCGCTTACCTGGATTAAACTATTACCAAACCATGTTGCTGCCTGATCCAAATTAATACTGAAAATTAATTTTGCACTCCCTGGTTGATAAAATTCAATTCTATCCGCAAATTCTACAATTCGATTTACCAAAATTGTTTGCATCGGCGCTGCAACATAATTGCCTTTTAATAAATAAAGTTCGTTATCAGGGTGATAGCTATTTGGTATAAATAAAATAAAATGCTCTTTTTGAATTATTGAATAAAGGCTTCCTGAAGCTTTGATTTCTTGCGGATTAACAAACGTTAAATTTGTTTTGTCACAGGAACTACCAAACAATAAAATGAAAAATAATAAAATCTTTTGAATGGTTCTCATATTAATAAATTTAGAAATTAATGGATAAAATTCATTTTTTACAACAGGCATAATATCCATCTCCACATTTGACAGTACATTTATCAGTTATGCCAGTCCCAGCAACATTAGCAGTAGTTTCAATAGAACAGTCCGTGGCTCCACTACCTCCTGAATCACAGGTACTAACTGAATTGATTCCTTTGCAAGAACATTTTACGGCATCTACATCTGGATTTGATTTTGGATTTCCATTATTATAAAAAAGTGTAAAATTTTCAAGTCCACTTACAATGGAAAGACTATATCCATAAAAATCGGCATGCATACTTGATGCTAAAGAAAAAATTAACTGCCTTCCATTTGCTTCTTTAATATCAAGGCCTTCATTGAACTCGTTTAAACGACTTATATAAACATCTCTGTTCACATCATGAAACTGATTTGTTCTTAAAATATAAATATTATCAGCCACGGTTCCATACTGCTTTAAAAGCACCACAAAACCATTGCCTCCAAGAAGTCTATAGTGTGTAGGAACGGAAGTAACTGCCTGTTGTATAAACTGGGATTGTTCTGTCTCTTTTGAACAAGAATACATTGCTAAACTAGCAATTGCTAAAAAAATAAATAATAAATGCTTCATAGTAGTTAATTAAAAAAATAAAAATAAAATCCTTGTTCACGCAGTTGGACACCTGCGATTTGAAATTGCATTTTAGCGCTTCTCAAATAACACTTCAAAAAAAACAAGGATTCAAGAGTTGCAATAATTTTAGATCCCCTATTTTGAACTATTTTATTGAATAGGCTAACTTTCTTATTGAATTGCCATTTAGGTATAAGTTTTAATAATTTCTGAATTTATGAACCTTGATTTCTGTTTTTTCTAATGGTTGTCTTTTAAGTTAAAACATAAATTTTATATATGTAACTACCTAATTATTAGGAAATGCCAATCTAAAATTTCATGTTATATAGGATTCGCTAGTGCATAAATTTTGCTAATTCACAGATTTTCAATTTTTAACATTGAAAATAAACTCGAATCCTATTACCTTTGCATTCCTTTAAAAAAGCCTCGTTGGCTTAGTTTTTTAATTATAGTTAATTGATATTCAAATAATTAATACGTAGATTATGGGAATGATTTCGAGCATCCGGAAAAGACTTTGGGTTGTTACTGTGTTAATGGCTCTTGCTTTGGTGGGCTTTATTGTCATGGATATGACTTCAGGAAAGTCTTCTAGTTTATTAGGAAACCCTGATACTGTGGGTTCTGTTGGCGGAGAAAGTCTAACTTGGAAAGATTTCCAAAATACAGAAAGAATCCTTTATTCAAATTCAGAGGTCGATTATTTTGGTCGGAAAGACTACCTATGGAACCAATTTGTTGAAAAAACGATTCTTGAAAAAGATGCAAAATGCAATGGAACTGGTGTAAGCCCTGCCGAAATTAAAGAACTTGAATTTGGGTATAACCTCTCTCCAATTGTCCAAAGAAACTTTCGCGACCCAAATACTGGTCAAATTAACAGGGAACAATTAAATACCTTTAAACAAGGTATTGAAGATGAAAACTTAGATCCAAGACTTAAAGATTTTTGGATGGTCCAGGAGCAAGAAATAATTAAAGACCGCCTATCCACTAAATTAAACGCATTGGTTGTTAAGTCTTTATATATGCCAAATTTTATGATCGAAAGAAATCAATATGAAAGTAATTTAAAACTTGATTTCCTTTATACCATAATTCCTTATGATATTGTCAATGATTCGGACATTATAATTGAAGATTCTGATTATGAAGCTCAGGCTAAAGAAAAGGAAGCATTATTAAAAACAGATGAAGAAACAAGATCTGTAAAATATGTTATTCTCGATATCATTCCTACAGCAGAAGATAGTGCTCAAATAAAAACTTCCATCTCCTCTAAAATAGAAGGACTTAAAACGTCTACAGATGATTCAACATTTGTAGTAAGCAATTTAGGGAAATGGGAAGATGCTTATCAGAAGGAATTCGAAATTAGTCCTGCTCTAAAAGATACGATCTATAAATTAGAAAAAGGAATGGTTTACGGACCCTATATAGATAATGGTGAATACAGAATTGCTAAAGTAATTGATAAAAAAGTGATTCCTGATTCTGTTAAATCAAGACACATTTTAATTCAAGTACAAACTCGCGAACAATATCAGGCTGCTGTTAAATTGCTCGATAGTCTTATGAATCAAGTAAAAACTGGAAGGGCTAGTTTTGATTCTTTAGCTACAAAATATAGTCAAGATCCAGGTTCTGCTGTGAAAGGGGGTGACCTCGGATTTGTAGCTACCGGAAGAATGGTAAAGCCTTTTAATGATGCTATTTTTTATGAATTAGCAAAAGGCGAAATGAAATTAGTTATCACACAATTTGGTCTTCATTTAATTCAAGTAACAGATGCCATTTATGACAATGCTCAATTAGGCGTTCATCTTGCAATTATCGGAGAAACCATATTACCAGGAGAAAGTATTTCTAATTTAATTTATGATGAAGCACAAAACCTAGTGCAAGAAAATCGGAGTCTGGATGCATTGGAAAAAGCTGTTAAAGATGGTGGTAAATATAAAATCGACTTGGCTGGAAATTTATTTATCAATTCATATCAAATTTCTAAATTAGGTGCAAAAGCCAGCAGCACTTGTAGAGATATTGTGCGTTGGGCGTTTTCAAAAGACACTAAAAAAGGAGATGTAAGCACGGAGATTTATAGTCTTCAGGAGGACGAAAAAAAATATGTAAATAAATATGTTGTTGCTAGTCTTTTTGAAATAAAACCAAAAGGCATTGGATCTTATGAACCGTTCAAAGATATTTTGAAAGGCGAAATTCTTAAGAATAAAAAATTTGAGAAAATAAAAGCAACCTTAGGTCAAATTGCAGAACTCACTTTAGGCTTAGGTGGTTATACCTACAAAATTGATACTGCACTTGGAGTTTCTCCTTATAGTGGTTATATAACGAACCTTGGAGATGAAACAAAAGTTATTTCCTCTCTTGTAAAATTAAATGAAGGCCAATCAAGTCAAGCACTCATGGGTGAAAAAGGTGCGTTTATTTGCAAATTGATTAAGAAAGATATTCCACCTGCTCCTACTACAATTGAAGCATTTAGACACTTTTATATTCATCCTGCTAAAAATGTAGCAATGACTTATCTTATGACCGCTATGAAAAAACAATTTAAAATTAAAGATAACAGAAGTAAATTTTTCTAAACGAAATAATAAAGAACAAAAAAGCTTGGTTTTAAACCAAGCTTTTTTTTTGACCTTTTTGTACTTTAATCTGCTAAAAATTGAAATTTTTTATAAATCACCAGGGCCGCTAACAATGATTTTTCAAACTATCCGTTTTATGAAAATGAAATTCCGTGCCCTGGTTGGATTTGCCTTTTTAATTTGTTGCTTTTTTGCATGTGAAAAGAAGAGACTCGTTGAGATCAAAAACAACACAGGTATAGTAACAGAGCGGTTTCAACTCATAAAGCAAAATGGAAACGAACTTAAAGATGGGTATTTCCAAAAATATGACGAATCCGGTAATCTTATAGAATTAAGCATTTTTAAAAATGGAAAATTGAATGGAATCCGTAAACTTTACATGAATTCTAAGCTTCAAAGTGAAGAATTTAGGCTTAATGACCAATTTCATGGACCTTATAAAGCTTATTTTCCAAATGGCAATCTTCAACTTGAAGCAAACTATACAAATGATGTTATGACGGGCGATGTAAAAGTCTATTATGTTTCTGGCCAATTGAAAGAAATTGTTAGGTTTGCAGATAGTGTAGAAGACGGACCTTTTGTAGAGTTTTATGAAAATGGAAAACTGAAAGCAGAAGGGATCTACAAACAATTGGATGGTCCTGTTGAAGATGGAGAACTTAAATTATATGATACCACCGGGACTTTAATTAAAATTATGAATTGTGACCTGGGCAAATGTTCTACGAAATGGTTAAAAGACAGTACTACTTTACATTAACATTCTTGATGTTTACGCTTGGTTTGTTTTCACAAACAGGCGGTCGGGAGATCTATCAATTTATGAATCTGTCTCCAGGCGCCAGAGTTTCTGCGCTCGGAGGTATGCCCATTGCCTGGAAAGGCGATGATCCGGCTGCAGCCTTTTTAAACCCTTCTTTATTGTCTGATAAAATGGATGGAAAAATTCAGTTTTCTCATCAATATTATTTTGCAGACATACGAAGTGGTCATGTATCTTATAACCATAATATTTCGAAGTTAAACTTAAATACTCAATTCGGTATTCACTATATTAACCATGGGGATATCGTGAACGCCGATGTCTATGGTAACACCAATGGCTCTTTTAATGCAAAAGAAAGTGATTTTTATGTGGCTGCTTCGAAAACCATCAAAGAACGATTAACCTTAGGCGTAAGTCTACAATATATTTCTTCAAAATTAGGCCTCTATACATCTCAAGGTTTAGCAATGAATACCGGAGTTCAGTACCATAATCCAGATAAAAATTTTGATCTAAGTCTTGTTTTTAAAAACAGCGGATTTCAATTAAGTAAATACAATAATGAATCTGAAGTTTTACCTTTTGAAATTCAATTGGGACTCGCTAAGAAATTAAAACACCTTCCACTCATATACCATATAACTTTTCAACATCTTGAAAAATGGAATTTACGCTATGATGATCCAGACATTGCAAACGAAAGTGTCCTCTTTGGTGATACTCCGAAAGAAAATAAATTCGAAGATGCTTTAGGAAATTTTTTAAGACATTTTGTTATTGGTGCAGAATTGAATTTAGGTAAAAAAGAAAATTTTTCCTTGCGATTAGCTTATAATCACCTTCGTAAGAAAGATTTATCTCTTGTAGACTACCGTAGTTTCTCAGGCTTGTCTTTTGGTTTTGGTTTGAAAATTTATAAATTCAAATTTGATTATTCTTATGCATCCTATCACCTTGCTGGTGGTACTAGTCAGATTGGCTTTAGTACGAATATTTATTCTTTTATAAAAAAAGAAATGTAATTGATAAAATTCTAAAAGTATTCTTGTTTTCAATGCGCCTACAGCATAATATGTATACTTAAAATCTATAAAGCCAAGCTCTTTGGACTTCTTCGGAATGCCGTTCTAATGTATTGCAGGGTTATGAAAGTGAAGACCTTGTTCAAGAAACCCTATTCTTTTTATCTTTGCGGCTCAAAATGATATCAGATGATTTACAGGGAAGTAAAAGGGCTTAATTTACCAGAGATAGATAA
Source organism: Saprospiraceae bacterium (assembly GCA_016717265.1). NCBI lineage: Bacteria > Pseudomonadati > Bacteroidota > Saprospiria > Saprospirales > Saprospiraceae > Saprospiraceae bacterium. Next base: position 737,016 of record JADKFX010000001.1, on the reverse strand, counting down.
AGAAATACTCAGTTTTTGGAAAGAACAGGATATTTTTAAGAAAAGTATCAGTAATCGGCAAGATGCTGAATCTTTTGTATTTTATGAGGGGCCACCTTCTGCAAATGGGAAACCGGGTATTCATCACGTTATGGCCCGTGCTGTAAAAGACTTATTCTGTAGATATCAGACATTAAAAGGTAAAAAGGTTCATCGAAAAGGCGGCTGGGATACACACGGACTTCCAATAGAATTAAGTGTAGAAAAAGAATTGGGAATAACAAAAGAAGATATCGGGGTTAAAATTTCCATTGATGACTATAATCATAAATGTCGGGAAACAGTCATGCGGTATAAAACGGAATGGGATGATGTAACCGTAAAAATGGGTTATTGGGTTGACCTGGATCATCCATATATCACCTTCGAAAATAATTATATTGAATCTGTTTGGTATCTTCTAAAAGAAATTTATAAAAAAGGATACCTCTACAAAGGTTATACAATACAACCATTTTCACCCGCTGCGGGTACTGGATTGAGCTCACATGAATTAAATCAACCTGGAGCTTATCGAGAGGTCAAAGATGTTTCTGCTGTGGCACTTTTTAAATTGCGTTCTGAAAGTTATTCAACACCACAGAATGAACTCTTTAATTCTCAACAAATTCTTATTGCAGCCTGGACTACAACACCTTGGACCTTGCCGAGTAATACTGCTTTAGCTGTTGGCGAGCATATTGACTACACATTAATTGAATGTTATAATCCCTACACCCATGAACTGAATAAAATAATTCTTGCAAAAGACTTAGTTTATAAGTGGTTTAAACAAGAACACGAAGTATTTGATCATTTAATTCCTGCAAATGAAGATAAAAAAGTTCATTTCAGAATTTTGATTCCTGTAATCAAAGGAAAAGCACTTGAAGGAATCCGATATGAAGCATTATTCGGTTATGCTACACCCGAAGAAGGAGATGCTTTTAAAATTTTACTAGGTGATTTTGTTTCAACTGAAGATGGTACAGGAATTGTTCATATCGCTCCTTCTTTTGGAGCAGACGATATGCGCGTTGCAAAAAAATATGGAATTGGCGCTTTAACTTTAGTTGATAAACAAGGACGGTTTACTAAAGAAGTTTATGATTTTTCAGGCGAATATGTAAAGGAAGATTATCTAAGTCCGGAAGAAAAAGCAAAAGAAAAAATACGCCTGGGATTAGACAAATATTTATCTGTTGATGAACGCATTGTCATTAAATTAAAAAAGGAAGGAAAGCTCTTAAATTCTCAAAAATACACCCATAATTATCCACATTGTTGGAGGACTGATAAGCCAATTTTATATTATCCATTAGATAGTTGGTTTATTCGTGTAACTGCTGTAAAAAATCGATTGATTGAATTAAATAATACGATTCAATGGAAACCAGCATCCACCGGAACAGGCCGTTTTGGAAATTGGTTGGAAAATGTTCAGGATTGGAATTTATCGCGTTCCAGATATTGGGGAATCCCCTTGCCAATTTGGCGAAATTCAGATGGAAGTATTGAAAAATGTATCGGATCTTTAGAAGAACTAAAGTTTGAACTTGAAAAAGCAAATCAAGTTTTAAATTTAAATCAAATTCTACCAATAGATATTCACCGGCCGTATATAGATGAGATTGTTTTAGTTTCTGATGAAAACAACGAAACACTTACGCGTGAATTAGACCTTATAGATGTATGGTTTGATTCTGGCTCCATGCCTTATGCACAGATACATTATCCTTTTGATACGAAAAGTTTAAAGGGCTTGTTCCCTGCTGATTTCATTGCAGAAGGTGTTGACCAAACAAGAGGTTGGTTTTACACATTACATGCGATTTCCACTATGATTTTTGATAGCGTGGCTTATAAAGCAGTAGTTTCAAATGGCCTTGTATTAGATAAAAATGGTGAAAAAATGTCTAAACGCAAAGGCAATGTAATTGATCCATTTACTACGCTGAATCATTATGGCGCAGATGCAACGCGCTGGTACCTTATTAGTAATGCAGATCCTTGGGAAAATTTAAAATTTGACTTGGAAGGAATTACAGAAGTTCGAAATAAATTTTTTGGTACCCTTTTTAATACTTATTCATTTTTTGCTATTTATGCCAATATAGATAATTTTACATTCGACGAAGAAAACTGTATTCCTATTGATCAACGAACTGAATTAGATCGATGGATTCTTTCAAGACTTCAAAACGTAATTAAATCCTATCGAATATTTATGGATGATTACGAACCAACTCAAGCTACACGACTCATCGAAAAATTTGTTTCGGATGATCTCTCAAATTGGTTTGTACGTTTATCCAGAAGACGATTTTGGAAATCAGAATCATCCTTCGATAAACAAGCAGCTTTTGAAACACTCTACGAATGTCTCATTAGAACTTCCCAATTGATGGCTTCACTTGCGCCCTTTATGGCGGATTGGTTATACCGAAATTTAAATGAAAATTTACGCAAGAATCCTACATCCAAGAATCTTTCCCTTACACAAGAATCTGTACATCTTTCAGATTTAGCTGAAGTCCAAGAAAACTTAATTGACCTTGCATTAGAAAGACGTATGGATCTCGCACAACGAATATCATCTTTAGCTTTGTCTTTGAGAAAGGCTCAACGGATCCGTGTACGCCAACCATTACACCAAATTTTAATCCCAATACTCGACGAAACTGTAAAATCAGACATTCAAAAAGTAGAAGAATTAATTAAATCAGAAGTAAATATAAAAGAAATCAATTATATTTCTGGCGATACAGGTTTAGTGAAAAAGAAAGCCAAAGCAAACTTCAGAACCTTAGGAAAGAAATTAGGAAAACATATGAAAGAAGCTTCAGAAATGATTCTAAATTTCGAAGCTCAAACAATCCAAACTATTGAACAAGGTGGCGAAGTATCTCTTGAACTTGATGGACAAATTTATTTAATCCAAAAAGACGATATCGACATTCTATCAGAGGATATTCCAGGTTGGTTAGTAAGTCATGATGGTGAAATTACAGTTGCGCTCGATATTAATATTACAGACGAATTATTAGCAGAAGGGTATGCAAGAGAATTAATTAATAGAATCCAAAATATCCGGAAAGATCGAAATTTTAATGTAACCGATCGAATACAGGTTAAAGTTGAAAAAATTGAAAACTTATCTGCGACTTTAAATAATTACCAACAAATGATCTGCAATGAAGTACTTGCCGATGCAATTGAATTTACTTCTGAAAAATTAAACGATCAAATGGATTGGCTAGACGATCAGAAAATTGGAATCGAAGTAAAGACTCTTTGAAAAAGTTTTTTCAAATTAAAATACAATTAATTCTGCACTGGTAAATATCCATATTTGTTTCCATATTCAATCATTTGACGAAAGAAAGAGCTAGGATATTCAATTTTTACATTGATGATTTTAGTTCCTTTCTTTATCGGTATTAATTTCGCTTGAATAAACCCACGATACGGTTTCAACTCCAATTTTGCAAAACGTTCCAGAATTTCCTTATGTAATTCTGGGTCTACTTTTACACCATAATTTTCTACAAGTTCTTGTCCGGCTTTAAAATCACCTTCACTTTTTATCCGTTGAATTTCTCGCAATAAATCACCAAATAAATTGCGCAATTTATCGTAATCATTAATTTTTACATAGGTTTTTCCATTCCTTTTGACAAATTCAATAACATTGTCCTTCTTACCTTTCTGATATGCCCAGTTTGCATTCATCTGTCGGTTTCGCATATGCGCTTCTTCAATATTGTCTCCTAACTTTATGCGTGTTAATTGTGTCATTAAGCCATTCATAATATAATTATCATAACCCGCTTTTGCGACCTCCAATGAAGGGCTAACACCAATCTCTAAAAGTTTTTTATCCATAATATAATACAGCCCAACTAAATCTGCACGCCCTTCTTCCAGACAACTTGCATAATTCTTTAATGTTTTGTCTGTAGTTTCTACTCCCGGATTAATTTGTCCGGATGCATGTCCAATACATTCATGCATATCTGTATGTAAATCACTTGAAAGCGCTCCATACATTTTAATCCGGCTCATGACTTCATCACTATAAGCAAATTCATCTAATGTTCCTTTTCTTGCACTCATTAAATTATAACTCTTTATGATATTACTTAAGGACACTGATTTGCTTCCATGATCCCTGCGAATCCAATCTGCATTTGGCAGATTAATTCCTATTGGTGTACTTGGAGAAGCATCACCACTTTCAACTAAAACGGTAATTGCTTTTGCAGTAATTCCTTTTACTTCTTTCTTTTTATGCTCTTGCATTAAAGGTGAATTATCCTCAAACCATTGCGCATAATCTGCAATTGTCTTAATCCTTATTGTAGCTTCAAGATCTTTTAATGATACGATACTTTCATAGCTTCCTTTTTTACCAATTGCGTCTAAATAAACTTCCGTGAAGCCATTCACAAAATCAATTCTGGAAGCTGTATCTTTTACCCATTCAATGGTATAATCATCAAAATCTTTTAAATTTCCAGTTCGATAATAGTTTACTAGTTTTTGTATAACTAACTTTTGTTGCGAGTTTTCTGCAACTTTTGCAGCTTCTTCTAACCAATACACAATTTTACGTATTGCCGCTCCATACATACCGTCTGCTTTCCATACTTTTTCAACTAATTTTCCATTCTCTTTAATCAGTTTTGAATTAAGTCCCCAGCTTGGTGAATTTCCTGATGTTGGAAATTGAGCATAAAAGTCCTCTACCTCTTTTTGCGTTACACCTTCGTAAAAATTATTACTTGAGGCTACGATATTATCGATTCCAGATCTTAAGTCGACACATTTTGGTTCAACTTTTAAATCATATAATAGAGGTTCAATTCGCTTCCAAAATGCAACAGTGCTTTCTTTTGCATTTTTTGGTAATTTACTTGTGTTACAATTTAATACTAATGATTTAAAATATGCATTACTACATTCTGGAATAAACTTCTCATTGCCATAATGATGGTGATTTCCATTGCTAAACCAAAATCGTCCAGCATAATCCCTGAATTGTTTCCACGCTGCTGTTGTTTTATTACCCTTATAACTGGTATATATTATTTCAATAGTCTTTCTTAGTAAAATGCCATACTTGCTCTTTTGGTCATATATGATATCTCTTCCTGATAAGGATGCTTCATAGAGGTAATATGCCAATTCCTTTTGCTTTAAACTTAACTCATTAAACCCAGGAGCTTCATACCTTAATACCTGAAGGTCGCCAAAAGATTCTGCAGCAACCTCAAATGATTTTAGAGGTGGCTCTCCGGTTTTCATTTTTTGAGCGCTAAGCGGACTCAAAAAATATAAGTTGACAAAAAAACAAACTAAAATGTAATAAATTATCTTCATTTTTTAAATTAAGCATTAAAGGTAACTAAAGGAATCAAGATGCAATAAAAACTAAAGAAGTATTATTTTAACATAATATGCTCATGGAGCCTAAAAATTGCTAACAAAAAATCAAAAGAATACACGAAGGATGAATTAGAAAATCACAAAACTCAAATTGCAATAATTGCAGAACCCAACATCTATTAAGAATTCATGAACTAAGCTATAGTTCGAAAACCAAGGAGAACCTTCTTGGTCTTGACATTTAAAAAACTTGTCTTCTATTTCAACGATTCTATTACAATCCAAGCTATATTTTAATTATACTTTTAGATGCAGATAATTTTTATAGGGATAATATCGAGAAAAAATTACAAGACTGAATTATAAATAATTTTATTAAATTCGCATATTCCATTTAAAGTAATGTCAATACATGATTCTTCCCAAAATTAAAGCATTTTTTAATCCCGAACAATTTCAAGGTTGGGGTAAAAATCGAAATTACTTTGAAGGGTGGTATTACAAAATTATAAATGCCTCAGAGACTGCTGCTTTTGCATTTATTCCGGGGATCGCAATGGATGAAGCTGGAAACCAACAAGCATTTATTCAAATATTAGATGGTAAAAATGAAAATGCTAATTATTATAGGTTTGATGCAAAAGATTTTAAAGCAACTCCATATCAGTTTCAAATTGAAATCGGAAACAGTTATTTTTCCGAACAAAGTATCGAGCTGAATCTTCCTGATATTAAAGCAGCATTAAAGTTTTCAGGAAATGTACCCTGGCCCAAACCTTGGTATTCACCTGGTATCATGGGGCCTTTTGCATTTGTTCCTTTTATGGAATGCTATCACGGAATCGTAAGCATGGACCTCTCCATTACGGGCCATGTCCTTTTAAATAATAAACACATTGATTTTAATAATGGAAGGGGCTATATAGAAAAAGATTGGGGACGTTCGTTTCCAAGTGCCTATGTATGGATGCAATCTAACCACTTTACACTACCTGGAGTTTCATTTAAAGCTTCTGTAGCAAAAATTCCATGGATAAGAAGCTCGTTTGTAGGTTTTATTGCTGGCTTTTGGTTGCAAAATAAACTTATTAAATTTACTACTTATAATCAATCCCATTTGCGAACCTGCCACATTGACAATCATAAGGTCGAAATTATTTTAGAAAATAATAAATATCGCCTTCACGTGAATGCCTCTCGAAACAATGCAACCGCTTTAGCTTCACCAATCCGAGGCCTAATGGATGGGAGAATTGAAGAAAGCATGACCTCTATACTTGAAGTTAAACTTGTAGATCTAAAATCAAATCAACAAATTTTTCATGACTTTGGAAGAAATGCAGGACTTGAAGTAGCGGGAAATATTAAAGAAATAACGAGTTAAATTAAAATATTGCTCAACTTAAATTATTTGACTTTGGTGATTCCTATAATAACTTTCGATATTAAAAATAATGTATTGACTACCAAGAAATTAAACAAAATATCACAATTTTATGAATTAATGGAACCTGTTTTTCAGTTGATTTGTAATAAATCGGTAAAGAATTCTAAGAGTTCTCAATTTCATAAAATAAAAGGTCTAAAACCCTATCTTTCAATCTTATCAAATCTGTCAAAATTTGCTTATAAATTAAAGAAATCCAAAAATGATATAATATATTATTTTGCGCAATGGGCATGTTTCAGCTATTTACCTTTTAATACATAAAATAATAAGTAATGAAACCTTGTTAAAGTCTTTGGACATGTGAAACCGCGAAAATTGCTAAGGAAATTATACTTACCAATGTGAAAAATAATAATTCCAATTTTTATTAAAAACGAATTAAATATATATTTGAAATACCATACGGTTAAAATAATCTGAAATTAAATATGATACAAATAGCATTCTACGCATTCATGCTTATAAATTCAACGCAAATAAGTAGGCTAACGAATGCACCTGTTTTCGTAAAACTAGAGCCTATAACGAAAGTATTAGATAGCATTCCAGAACTCAATAAGTCTATACTTGATTTTGTAAAATTAAAAATAAATAAGAAAGTTGGTAGAGGAGAATGTTGGGATCTTGCCGCTGAAGCGCTGAATGCAGTAAACGCCAAATGGGATCATCAGATGAAATTTGGTAAATTATTAAACTCTAAAACAGATTCCATTTACGCTGGTGATATTATACAATTCGAAGATGTACTATTAAAATATACTAAAGATGGAAAGAATTATAATGAACATATGGATCACCATACCGCTATTATATTTGAAACAATAGGTCCTGGTAATTATAGGATTGCACATCAAAATAACGAATATTCTGGAAGAAAAGTAGGCATAAGTCCATTGTATCTATCAACAAAAGTCAAGGGTAAAATCAAAATATACAGACCTGTCAATTAATTACAAATTATCTCCAGTAAAATATGCAGAGTCCTTTAATACGCTACCTAAAAGATATTCGATTCTGGATCATTCTGCTATTTATAATCAGATTATATGGTATAAAGTTACCTCCTCTTGAAGTTTCGCATAATTGGAGACAAACCACGGTAACCATGGTTGCGCGTAACTTTTTTGAAAATAATTCAAATATCTTTTACCCACAGATAGATATTGCCGGAGAAAAGTCAGGGATTACAGGCATGGAGTTTCCGCTTCTAAATTATACTATCTATTTAATTTCAAAAATATTTGATTATCAACATTGGTATGGCAGATTAATTAACCTCATCCTTAGCAGTATTGGAATATACTATTTCTATAAGCTGATCAAAAAATACTTCACGATTGAAATTGCTTTCAATTCAACAATCGTTTTACTTGTCTCTATATGGTTTAGTTTTTCGAGAAAAATAATGCCAGATACATTCTCCGTGTCATTTGTAATCATTGGAATGTACTTTGGTACAGAATATTTAGATAACAAAAACGGGTTCAAAAATTTACTATTTTTCTTTTTATTCAGCCTTTTTGGAATGCTGTCAAAATTGACTGCAGCATATCTCTTAATTCTATACATTTCACTACTGTTCAAGAAATATATTCCACTTACAAGAAAAATAGTCTTCTATTTAACCGGATTTATCTTTGTCTTTATAACACTCTTATGGTATCAATATTGGGTTCCTTTTCTTGTTCAAAATTTTGGCTTTTGGCATTTTTTCATGGGAAAATCTTTTTTTATTGGACTTGAAGAAATTCTACATAATATTCCAGAAACCTTAAAAAGATTTTATGATTCTGCCATTAAATATATTGGGTTTTTGGTCTTTCTTTTTGGCATAATACAATTCGTCAGAAATAAAAACCGCCAATTAATTTATCTTTTCTCACTTAGCATAATAGGTTTTACTTTTATTATACTTAAATCAGGATTCACTTTCTATCACCATAATTATTATGTCATTCCATTCGTACCCATTATGGCCCTCATTTGTGGTTATGGACTAGATCAAATAAAAAATAATAAAATTTCAATAATTCTCTTATTCTCTATTGGAATTGAAGGTGTTTTAACACAACAACATGACTTTTTTATTAAACCTGAATATCGGGCTATCGAAAACTTAGAAAAGGATTTAGACTTGGTTTCAAAACGGGAAGATCTTATTTTAATTAATAGTGGAAATTATCCAACTCCAATGTATTTTGCACACCGTAAAGGGTGGGTTGACACGAATGAAAATATTCAAAAGGCTATGTACCTTGAAAGTCTTAAAAATAAAGGTTTAAAATACCTAGTTGTGTTGAAAAAGGTGTTCGGCACAAATATTTCTTTAACGTATCCTTTGGTTTTTGAGAATGAAAATTATTCGATCTATAAATTATAAATTTTTAAAGCTGTACCTTAGCTTGTGTGTGGTTATAATTAAGCGAAACTATGAAAATTGGATTTGACGCCAAAAGGTTGTTTTATAATAAAACCGGATTAGGAAATTACAGCCGGACCCTTGTTGCTAATCTACAAAATAGGTTTCCTCAAAATGAATTTCACCTTTATACGCCAAGCATAAAACCGGAACCTTTTTCAAATGCTTTTCTAGATAAATCTAAATTTCAAATACATTTGGCAAATGGAATATCTAAGAAATTATGGAGAGCACATTTAATTAATAAGGACTTAGACAATGATGGTATCGAACTTTATCATGGTTTAAGTAACGAGCTGCCCTTTGGTTTGAAAATTAAATCCGTTGTCACGATACATGATTTAATATTTAAAATATATCCAAATACCTATAACTTAATAGACCGCTTTATTTACAATTATAAATTTAAAAATAGTTGTATGAAAGCTGACAAAATTATTGCCATAAGCGAGCATACAAAAAAGGATATTGTGCATCACTATCATATTGAACCAAATAAAATTGAAGTGGTCTATCAAACTTGTAATTCTTGTTTTATAGATGGTGCAGAATCTAAAATGGATCATCCAGCGAATACTAAATATTTGCTCCCAAAAGAATACCTTTTGTATGTTGGCAGTGTAGAACCACGAAAAAATTTAAGTACACTTATTAATAGCTATCAATACTTACCTTTAGAATTTCAATTACCCCTAGTCATTATTGGTAAAGGAAAATCATATAAACTAAAAATATTTAATCAGATACAACAACTCAATTTAAAAAACAAGATTATTTGGATTGAAAATTTGGAAAGCAATGAACAGCTAGCTTCTATTTATCAGCAGGCGGCTGTTTTTATCTATCCATCATTATATGAAGGATTTGGAATTCCTATAATTGAGGCCCTTTATAGTAAAACACCTGTAATTACATCCAATTGTTCTTCCTTACCAGAAGCTGCCGGACCTGATAGTTTTTACTTTAATCCCTTAAATCCAGTAGAATTGGCTGAAACCATTATCACTGCACTAACCGATAGCACGAAAAGAAAAATTGCTATTGAAAACGGACTAAAATATGCTAAACTTAACTTCTCTGAAAAAATTGTTTCAGATAAATTAATGTCCATTTATAAAAGCTTAATTTTGTAAAAACCATGCGTATACTTTTAATAATTATATTCTTGAATATTATAACTCCTTGAAAACTAAAATATAAATAAAATTAAAAAACATACTAAGTTCACTTAAATGGAAATTCTTTATATCTTAACCTCCATCTTTTTATTGCTTTTTATTCTTTTAGCTGTATATGATGGTCTTTATCTTCATCTTTGGTGTTTTGAATTATTCAAAAGAAAAGAAAGTCTCCTCGAACATAAGACACATACCATGAGAGCTATTTTATTTCCACTTATTATTGCATTCTATTTCTTAGGAGGGAGTTCTACTTTATATTTCTATATTGGCATTTCACTTATAATATTAGATTTAATTGTATTAGGCATTGATGCTTATTCTGAAACCGACAGCAGGCTTTTTATGGGTGGTTTACCGCGTTGGGAATACATCATCCACCTATTTACGAATTCTTTTCACTTTGCATCCATTTGCCTACTGACTGCTACCAAAATTAGTCTTACAAATAACACTGTTCTTTTAAACCTAAGAGATGTAGATTCTCCAATAAAACATATATTTGATATTATTTGCATAAATATTTTACCAGGTGCAATGATACTTGCCATTATCCATATTTTGCTAATGACAACTATAGGAAAACGTTGGTGGAGTTATATCAAACCAGAAAAAACGCTTTTGAATTAAACAAAATTTACATTTACATAAATTAGACGCATTGAATTTTAAATCCATACTATATTCTCCATGGACCTTATTGCCAATTCTTTCAATCGTTTTGCGCTTTTTTTCGTTTTTCCCATTCGTCATTGACCATGATGAATCAACATATATTGTAATTGCCAGAGACCTCTTAAACAACAATCTATATTTTAAAGAGGTCATTGATACAAAACCTATTGGCATTTTTTGGATCTATGCATTGTTGGAAATTTTAACCAACAATAGCATTTTCTGGATCCGATTCTTGTGCGCTTTAGTAACCGGTTTGACTGCAATTTTTGTCTTCAAATTCAGTTCAAAATGGACACAAAATAAGTTTTCAGCATGGGCATCCGCAGTTATTTACCTTGTAAGTATTTCAGTGTTTAAACGTTGGGGTGTTAGCCCAAATACAGAAATTTTCTTCAATTTATTTACCATCCTTTCATTTTATCTTATATTATTTAACACATCAACAATATCAAAAGTATTTGCGGGTGTTTCTTTCGGCTTTGGATTTATAATAAAATATGTCATACTTGCAGACATTTTAGCAATTAGTCTTTTTTTACTCTCCCTAGCCTTTGTAAATAGAAAACTTATAAAAGATGGTTTATTAAAATTAGTTCCAATATTTATAGGATTCCTTCTGCCTTTAATCATTGTAATTTATTATTACTACCAAAATGAAGCACTGAATCTTTTATACCACTTCACCTTCCAGGTGACGAGTAGATATCCCTCCAGTTTTAGGATACTTGATGTTTTGCAATTTTATGGTGATTTTATAATCCGATTTCTTCCACTTCTTATAATGGGGATCTTCGCTTTAAAGGCAAATAATTCATTCCTTCATAAATTTCAATTTTTATTTATAGTTTGGATCTTTTTAGATATCCTTGTGATTTCAATACCCGGCAAAAATTTTGAACATTATTTTATACAATTATTACTACCGATGAGTCTTTTATCTGGAGCCTTTTTTTCGATTGAATCTGTTAAAAATCAGGTTCATAATTTTTCCAGAAAATGGTCGATTATCGCTTCCTATATTTTTTTGATATTAATTTTACATTTTCAAAAAAATGCATATTATGATAAACCGGAAATCTTAAGAGATGTAAAAGCCTATTTAGCAACGGAATTAAAATCAGGAGAAACCATTTACACGGGAAACTACCAACAACTCCTCTATTTCCTTTTAAATTTAAAAAGTCCCACAGCATACATTCATTCTTCATTGCTTTGGAATCCTGACCATATTCACGCTTTGCAAATTGACCTTGAACAAGAAATAAATAAAATCCTAAATACAAAACCTAGATTTATAGTACTCATGGAACCCATTCCTCCGGGTATATTTTTTGAAAAAATAAAAGTTCAATATTCAATAAATAAAATATTTGAAAACCGAATCCTAATTTGGGAATTAAACAAATAAATTCAGCACATGTAAAATATCAATCAAGAATCTATCTGTTCAATACTAATTTAGGAAGCATCATTATGAATTTTGTAAGTAGTTTCGCAGCATTAAATAAAAAAATAAATTAATATCAATTTTATAAATATGAAAATATATTCTATTTTAATTCTATGCCAGCTCCTGGTTCTAAATGTGAAAGCGCAAGAGAAAAAACCTATTACACATGAAGATATGTGGCTGTTAAAACGGGTTGGCGCACCTGCCATCAGTCCTGATGGGAAATGGGCGGTTTTTAATGTAACAGAACCTTCCTATGATGAAAAAGAACAGATTAATGATTTATGGATCGTTTCCACATCTGGTGCATTAACAGCTCGTAAACTTACAGCTGGTAAAACTGGAGAAAATGGATATACCTGGAGTCCGGATGGTTCAAAAATTGCATTTTCAGCTAAGCGCGATGGAGAAGAAGAAACTCAGATTTATATCTTAAACATTAAGGATGGTGGCGAAGCTCAAAAACTAACAAAGCTATCTAGTGGTGCTTCATCACCAAAATGGAGTCCGGATGGAAATTATATTCTATTCTCAAGTTCAATTTATCCGCAATGTTATGCGGATTCAACCAATAAAAAAATGATAGAAGAAAAAAAGAAAATCAAATATAAGGCCAGAGTTTATACTTCATTCCCGATAAGAAACTGGGATAAATGGAATGATGAAAAACAAAATCATCTCTATATTCAAAACCTTTCACCAGATAGTACAGCAAGAAATATTTTCACGGAGGTAAGTATTAGTAAATTAGAAGGTTTTAGTTATGCTGGCTCTTGCTGGACTGCAGACAGTAAATCTATTATTTTTTCCGCTACTACTCAAAGCAATACCAGTGCATATCAAGAACCCATTTCTCAATTGTATTCCGTTTCCATAAATGGAAGTGATGCCATTCAATTAACTTCAGACAAACTTGATTATGGAAATCCTATAGTTAGTTTAGATGGTAACTATTTATTTTGTTTTAGCAGCACAAATAATAATAACAAGGTTTATAATCAAAATAATTTGGTGCGATTTGATTTTCCTAAAATGATAAATAAAAGAAATATTTGCGAAAACTTAGATCGGCCAATTAACAATGTAGTCCTTTCTAAAACTCAAGTTTTTATAAGTGCAGAAAACCAAGGTCGGGATTTACTTTATTCGTTTTCCTTAGATGGTTCCTCAATGACATTATTGACCAAAACGCCGACTGGCTGTTTCAATAATATAAGCGTTTCTACGAATGATAAACCCTTGATTATAGCAAGCCATGAATCTAGTATGATGCCTCCTGAAATCGTTAAACTGAATGAAGATGGCAGTTTTAATTTTTTAACTAACTTCAATACAGATAAATTATCAAAACTTGATTTAAAGGAAGCAGAACCCATTTGGTTTAATTCATCTCGTGGAAAAAAAATAAGAAGTCTATTAGTAAAACCAGCTGGATTTAATTCAGATAAAAAATACCCTCTATTTGTTGTCATTCATGGAGGACCCGCGGGTTCATGGAAAGAAAACTGGTCGTATCGTTGGAATTATCAATTATTATCTAAACCTGGCTATGTATTATTATTAACCGATTTCACAGGTTCAACTGGCTACGGGGAAAAGTTTTCACAAGAAATACAATATGATCCTTTTAATGGTCCTGGTCTTGAAATAAATGAAGCCGCAAAAGATGCAATAACCAGGTTTCCATTTATAGATGGAACTTTACAAGCTGCTGGTGGAGCAAGTTATGGAGGTCACCTTGCAAACTGGCTACAAGCCACAACGACTCATTATAAATGTCTGATCAGTCATGCCGGATTAGTAAATAGTATATCTCAATGGGGAACGAGTGATGCTATTTTTGGTAGGGAGGTAATGAATGGGGGAGTACCTTGGCAGGACTCTAAAATCTGGAAAGAACAAAATCCATACTATTATGCCAGCAAATTTAAAACGCCTATGTTAGTTACCGTGGGTGAATTAGATTATCGTGTTCCACTCAACAATTCTATTGAAAATTGGCATGTTTTACAACGTCAAAAAGTACCAAGCAAATTAATCGTTTTTCCAGAAGAAAATCATTGGATTCTAAAAGCCGAAAACAGTCGCTTTTTTTATCAGGAAGTACATGCATGGTTAGAAAAATATTTGAAGTAAAATACAATTCCATTTTATGATTCGAATTGCTATTGTTGGTTTAGGTGGTGTTGGTGGATTTATTGGTGGACTCCTGGCTCATAAATATAAAAATTCCGGAAATATTGAAATTACATTTATTTGTAGGGGTGAGCATAAAAAAAGAATTCAAGAAACCGGTTTGCAATTGGAAACAAAACATGAAAATTTCCTTGTAAATCCTCATTTGATAACCGATGATCCGATTGGTTTAGGCTATTTTGATATAATTCTATTTTGTACAAAATCATATCATTTAAATGAAAGTTTAATACTTCTAAAAAACAATATTAATAAAAATACCAAATTACTATCGCTTTCAAATGGACTTGATAGTTATGAAAAACTTAAATCCGCTTACCCGGCTTCAGAAATTTGTAAAGCTTGTATCTATATTGTTTCCCGATTAATTGCTCCTGGTATAGTTAAGGAATCCGGAGGTTTTCATAATATTTTCTTTGGTACGCAGAATGGAAATCAAGAATCCTTGAATCCATTGGAACAGATTTTAGTAAATGCCAATATAAACGCAAAATATACCAGCCAAATAGACCAACAAATTTGGGAAAAATTTCTATTCATTTCACCAGTTGCAACACTAACTTCTTTTTTAAATAAAACTATTGGTGAATTTTGCACAGAATCAAAAAATATCGATACCTTGTTTTTATTAGTTGAAGAATTGAAACTCTTAGCAAATCAAAAAGGTATACCGATTTCACTTGATATCAATGATACTATTTTAAAAAGAATAAAATCCTTACCAAAAGAAGCAACATCATCCATGCATTCAGATTTTCAAAATGGAAATCAAACTGAATTAGAATCACTTACAGGATATGTTGTGAAGCTGGGAAAGAATTTAAAAATAAAAACAACTAATTTTGAAATCATGTACGAGCACTTAAAATCTCATAAACCTTCAAAAATTGAATCCTGGGGTTTTAATTAAAAAATACCTGTTAATTTTTCGGTTGCTTTCGGTGATCATACCTTCTAATTTTGCAGTAAAAAATGCTCACAAAAACCAGAATGTATAAAGCTTTAGTCGAGAAAGATCGCACTTTTGAAGGGTCCTTTATTGCTGCAATTAAAACGACTGGAATTTTTTGTCGCCCATCTTGCACAGCCAAAAAGCCGAAATCAGAAAATGTGGAATACTTCCAAAATACTAAAGAAGCAATCCTAAATGGCTATAGACCTTGCAAAATTTGTAATCCTTTAGAGTGTTTAGATAAGACTCCCTTTAAAATCAAGGAATTGTTGGAGGTATTTCATAAAGATCCAGGTATAAAATTTAAAGATTGGGATTTGAAGCAAAAAGGATTTGATCCTAATACTATTCGACGTTGGTTTTTAAAAAATCATGGAATAACATTTCATGCTTATCAACGAATGCATCGAATAAATTCTGCATTTAAGAAAATTCAAAAAGGGAATCCGATCACAGATACAGCATTTTCCTCTGGATACGAATCAATCAGTGGCTTTAATGATCGTTTCAAATCTATTTTTGGCGTGTCACCATCACAAACTAAACGGCAAATGATTATTGATATATGTAGAATAGATTCCCCACTTGGAACCTTATTTGCAGGTGCAGATGATAAAGGTATCTGCTTGTTAGAATTTTCAGATCGCAAAATGTTAGAATCGGAATTTAAAAATTTTACTAAAAAATTTAATGCGACAATTATATATGGTGAAAACATTTATTTTCCATTTCTTCGTCAGGAATTAAAAGAATATTTTGAAGGTCAGCGAAAAGTCTTTAATGTACCCTTAAGTTTGTATGGAACTGAATTTCAAAAAGAAGTTTGGAAACTTTTACAAACGATCTCCTACGGAACAACAAGATCCTATCAGAAACAAGCAAATAGTTTAATGAAACCTGATGCCGTTCGGGCTGTAGCCAATGCGAATGGTATGAATAAAATTGCTATTCTTATTCCCTGTCACCGAGTTATTGGTTCGAATGGACAATTGACAGGATATGGAGGCGGATTATGGAGAAAAAAATGGTTGCTGGAACACGAACAATCATTTGCAAAACAACTAAATCTCTTTGACTAAATGCATTTAATTATTTAAATCACTTTATTGATTAATTTTGACCTTCACGATTATTTTGGTTATGAAATCAACAGGTCTATTTTTATTAATTTTAATTTTGGGAGAATGGTGTTTTGGACAAAATATATTGATCAGCAATGAAAATAATCCAAACGAACCAACTATTATAATAGATCCAAAAAAACCTAATGTAATCCTTGCTGCATCCAATCTCAATAATTACTTTATAAGTAAGGACACAGGAAGAACCTGGTCAACGCATAGACTTACATCAAGCCATGGCGTTTGGGGAGATCCCGTTTTATTAGTAGATACAGCAGGTGCATTTTACTTTTTTCATTTATCCAATCCACCTTCGGGCAACTGGATTGACCGTATTGTTTGTCAGAAAACAACAGATGCCGGATTGAATTGGTCTGATGGTTCCTTTACTGGTTTAAATGGAAATAAAGATCAGGATAAACATTGGACTGCCTTGGATCCTAGGAATAATACAATCTATATGACCTGGACACAATTTGATTCCTATTCAAGTACCAATCCAAAAGATAGCAGTATCATTTTGTTTTCCAAATCTATAGATAATGGAATTAGCTGGTCTACACCAAAACGAATTAATACAGTAGCAGGAGATTGTTTGGATAGGGATCAAACCGTAGAAGGTGCAGTCCCCTGTGTTGGACCAAATGGAGAGGTTTATGTAGCTTGGGCAGGACCACAGGGTATCCGTTTCAACAAATCAGAAGACGCAGGAAATACCTGGCTTCCGAATGATTTATTTGTTGACTCAATACCTGGCGGTTGGGATTATGTAATTCCAGGAATCTATCGTTGCAACGGACTTCCAATTACTGCATGTGATTTAAGTGATGGTCCGAATAAAGGGACTATCTATATAAATTGGACAGATCAACGAAATGGTATTGGAAATACAGATGTTTGGCTATCCAAATCGACAGATCAAGGAAAAAACTGGTCAACTCCAACAAAAGTAAACACTGATGCAAGTCAGAAACACCAATTTTTTACTTGGATGACCATTGATCAAACTACAGGATATTTATATTTTGTTTTTTATGATCGAAGAGCCTATAATGATCTATCAACCGATGTTTATTTAGCGGTATCCAAAGATGGTGGAAAATCATTTATAAATAAAAGAATTAGCGAATCACCATTTATACCAAATGAAAATATTTTTTTTGGAGACTATAATAATATTACAGTATCTAATGGAATTATTAGACCCATTTGGACGCGATTACATAATGGAAGTTTAAGTATTTGGACTCATTTAATAAATGCAAATGAACTTATTACAGAAACAACTCAAACGGTATTATCGAATTCAAATTTAGAATTTGAAAATTTTCCAAATCCTGCAAATTATATCGAGTTTGTTTCTTTTAAACTTCACGAATCTAAAACTGTCGATTTGTCTATTTACAATTCACAAGGTATTAAAGTAGTAGATATTATTTCTGGCCAAAAACGAGGCTATGGTAAATATATAGAAAGTATAGATTTAAATGCAATAAATCTAGCAAATGGAATTTATCAAATTCGGTTATTTTTAGATCATAAATTGATTTCTTCCAGAGATCTTATGATAGGAAAATAAACGATTGTATATCCAGCTAAATAACATCTATATGTATATTTTAAAAAAATTTAGCACTTATTAATAAAGTATTTTTTTTATGAGCGCTACTAACTTCGTTGTTACACGTCCTGCTTCGTGATAGTTTTCAACATACGTTCTGGATCGAACTCCTGTTTGATACCTTAAATTAGAATCCATCAAATATTCCTTCAATATGGATTCAAGTGTATCCGGATTTGCATTCACTATCGGACATTCCTTAGGTAATAATTCAATAACCGGTTCAATTAAATAACAAAAAGCAGGTTTTCCCATAGCCATCGCTTCACAACAAGCGGCTCCGTAAGAACCTACTAAAAACTGATCTAAAAAAATATCTGCTCCGGCAATTGCAAGAATTGCTTCTTCGTGTGTTTTATTAATAATTTCTATATACTTAAAATCATATTTTAATTTTAAATTCTCAATTGCGATTCTAACAAAACGAGTTCCTTTTCCACCAGTTGCACTTGGTGCATGAACGATGACAGGTATTTTGCAATTTAAATCCGGATACTTCACTTGATAGTCTTCAACACGAATGCGTTGGTACATTAGGTAAAATTCAGGAAATAAACTTCGATCCAAAAACAAACTCATTTCTGGTGCTACCAGAGGAATTGCATTTAAAAATTTAAATTTTCTTTGAATCGATAAACTTCGCTTATACGATTCTTTAGTGTATGTATAATTGCCATTTTCTAGTTCGCTTTTGTAAAACGGGCTATTCGCAATAACAATTTCAGGAATTCGAATATCACTTCCAACCCACTCGATTAAAATAGGTTTTTTAAGTATCCAAATTAAAAAGTAATGCGGTAGATAAACTTTAGTATCCCATTGCCAAATGATTATATCTGCCCATAATATTCTTTTGATTAAATAATATTCAGCTTTCAGTAAATTACGTATAAAGGAAATTGGGTTCGATAAATTTGTATATACATTAAATGTCTTCCAATATTTTTTTTTATCCTTACCGTAATTTGTAAAATGATGATCTTCAATAGAAACTCCTTTTGCCAGAATGTCATCTCTTTGATTAAGATAATCCATGGTAACAGCAGGCATAGAAGCTATATTATAAGGAGCATATAATAGTTTAATTAGCAATCGATTTTTCATTCGCTACTGTTCGTCTTTTGATAATTTAGAATTTTAAAATTGAAATCATCTAAATATACTTTTTAGCTGGAACACCTATCCAGGTTTCATTGTCTGGGATCTCTTTTAATACTAATGCCCCAATCCCAATGGTAGATCCGGTACCGATTTTAATGCCATCTCTTAATGTAGATGCTGGTGCGACCCAACAATTATCTCCGATTACAGTACTACCTCCAATCATAGCCAATGCAATTACAGCGCAATTTTTACCGATTACTACATTGTGCGCAATATGCACCAAATTGTCAATCTTAGTACCACTTTTAATAATTGTATTCCCCAAAGTCCCCCTATCGATACAGGTATTTGCACCAATATCTACGTGATCTTCTACAATTACACCACCTAAGTGTGGAAATAATTCAAATTCAGAATCTGCATTTCGTTCATACCCAAATCCAATTCCACCAATTGTACTGTTTGGCATAATCGTAGTATGATTTCCGATTTGCACATCATCAAACAAATAACAATTTCCATATATAACAACATCATCACCTATAATACATTTTCCAATGATACAGTTCGGACCAATATAAACTTTAGAAGAAATTTGAGCTTCCTCATGAATGATTGCTGTTGGATGAATTCCATAAGTATTCGGCTTTACAAATAATTGTCTGACCAATTGAAGAAATCGCAATCGCGGATTATCAACTAAAATGATTACTTTGTCTTTCCTTTCTCTGAACTCTTCTTGTTCAGAACATATAAATACTTTACATTGATTTTCATCAATAAGTGTTTCACGATTTGAAATTCCAGGTCTTAACCAGCAAATTGAAAAGGAATTTGCATCCGTCAAAGATTTGGCATTATCAAATTGGATATGTTGAGGATCGCCAAGTATTTTAAAACTATCTTTTAAACAATTTTGAATGTCATTATAATTATACATGTACTTTGCTAAATTAAATTTTTACAAAATAGAAATTTCATTCTGTTCTTAAACTGCAAAGATACGAATTATAGAAGAATCCACGATTATCCAAACAAACATAAGTCCAATAGTCCAGATAAATAAAGTTTCCTTTGGAGGAGGTTTAGAAATCTTATTGACAAATAAAATAAACTTTAACTGGATGCAAGATTTAAAATCAATTTTCTGAATTGCATAAATTGAAACTAAAAATAATTTAAAAAATAATATTGCAATTGAATCAGAACAGATCTACCGAATGAATAAATTAATTTGAACTTACCAAAAATAACTTCCCACTACCCATTCTTTGTCTTGTATTTAAAGAAATAATATGATAAATATAAATTCCCGTTTCGAAAGAATTTGTTTCAAATTGCAGACCGCTCCCTATCCTTTGACCCTTTAAATTAAAGAGTTCAACAAGGTATCCTTCTTTCAAATTACTAAAGCTCATAATAGAACCATTAAAAATGGGTTTATAAATAGGATCTTGAAAACTTTCTTTTAAACCTGTTGCACCTTTTGTTTCGTAACATCCGATATCGTATGAAGTTCCCTGTGGACGTAGGTTTCCGTCCAAATCCTTGAGAACGACAGAAAAAACAACTGCACTTCCAGAATTTAAAGCAACCGAATTCTGAGCCAAATGATAATCATGATTTAATAAACTAGTGAATACCGTTGCGTTGTCCTTTACTAAAATAGAATTCAAATCATTTCCCAAACGCTGCCATTCTGCAAAGTTGATATATGAACTTCCTTGATTTACAGTAATTCTATCATTTAACAAATTATAATTCCCTATATAATTAGTACAGGTAGTTTCAATATCTAAACTACCCTTAGTAGATGCACTTAATAAAATATTATTGATTACTTCTAAACTATCACTTTCTATTGCCAGAATGCACCACTGAGAAGCCGATGGCACTACCACTGTATTATTGTACACTTTTACATTCTTGCATCCGGTTGCAGCATCACCATGGAAAAAAGTCATTCCATTTCCTCCTCCGGATAATCCATTATTATAAATTAGATTATTATATACTAAGGAATTATATATTCCCTGTAGATTTAAGCCTATTCGATTATTATAACATAGATTATTATAAATTTTAACATCCACTGAAATTCCTGGTGCGCCACTACCCAAATCTGGATTCAGTTGAATCCCTGCAGCCTTTGTGTTTCCAAAGCAAATATTATTTCGAACAATAACCCGATCGCTATTATTAGATACATAAATTCCATGTTCACCATAAGATCGTTTACAAATATTATTTTCTGCTAAAAAGTCATCCGTATATCCTGTAAATATTCCTCTATAACAACTATCCACTTCACAATTTCGAATTGTAATGTGATTTGCAAGAACTGCGCGTATTCCATCTTCACCACTTCCATTTTGATCTGCAATTCTGTAAACTTTAAATCCATTGACTTCAATAAAATGAGAACCTTCAATATTCAATCCGTCAAATCCTCTTCCACAACTTTGATTAATAATAACATTGCTGCCCATTGCAAAATAAACAATTGGATTATTTACAGTTCCACTATTTTTATAAAAATGATCAAATCCTTTATAATTTCCGTCATATACTAAAACACTGTCGCCAGCTACAACCTTATTGGTTGCCGTTTGAATTGTTTTAAATGAGGTACTGAATGTAAGTCCATTAAAATTATCATTTCCGGTACTCCTTACATGATAGCTTGTCGCAGATAAAGAATTAATAAAAATGCAAAATAATAATACACTAAATAAATTAATTAGTAAACGATTGTGTTGAATTCTCATGTTTAATATTTAATTTCAAATATAATAAATATTTTAGATTCAAGATTTCTAAATTGACAATTGGCCATAAAATATTGACAATTGGCTTTTAAAAATTGACTCTTGACTATTAACTATTGACCATTAACTATTGACTATTAACCATTAACTATTGACTATTAACCATTAACTATTGACTATTATCTATTGACTATTAACCATTAACTCTTGACTATTAACCATTAACTATTAACTATTGACTACTAACTATTGACTATTAACTATTGACCATTAACTATTGACCATTGGCTTTTGAGCATTGACCATTAACTATTGACCACTAACGTTTTCGGGCTTGGCGAAGGTGGCGATTTTCACCACAAATGTTGGTGAGGAGAACCAAACTTTGATTAACCACAAATGTGTCTGAGGAGCACTGAACCGCCACTTTTGCCAAACCCGTGTTACCTGCTGCCGTTTACTCCATGTGAAGCCGTGTCGTTTAATGTCTGCACGAAGGTAAGTAGAAGCAATTAATATTCAAAGCGATGTCGGTGCAAGTTTGCAATTAGCATTGGGTGGAAAAAAAAATAAATTAAAAAAAAAGCGTTGGCAAAAAATTTGTCTTGGGTGGCGAAAAAAAACTCACTTAAAAAAATAGTCTTTAGCGTTGGCTTGTAGCGTTTTTTAAGAGTGTATTTTTTAGTATGGGCTGGCTAATTATTGTAGCATTTGAAGTATCCTGTTTCTTAAAGCCTTCAAGTTTGATGTTTCTGCATTTGATAAGAAAATAAAAGTTATGTCTTTATCTAACAAACGATATATCACATGAGAGTTTCCAGGATGTCCGCCACTGTGATAAACTAATTTTCCTAATGGTGTATTTTTTATAAACCAACCAAAACCATAACTGATGTTTGGGTTTGTTTTGGCATAAATTGTTTGTCCATTAAATGTTGCTTCGTTTATAGATTCGTTTTGCATTTCACATGGCAACAGTTTACATTCACTAAGTGCTTTGTCCCAAATTGCTAAATCTCTTGCGGTTGTAACTACCGAACCATCACCATAAAAATCGCCTAAATAGTAAACGAAATTACATTTTGGTTGCAGGTGTGCATACTCAAACTTTCCATTTTCAAATATGTGTCCGATAGCTAAGTTTTTATTTTGTATTCTTCGAATATCAGTGACCATGTAAGCGAAAGTGTTTTTCATTTTTAATGGTTTGAAAATGTTTAGATTCATAAATTCTTGATAGCTCAAATCCGAAATAGTTGAAATAATAGTTGCTAAAAAATCATAGCCAATATCGGCATATTGAAATTTTGTTCCTTGCTCAAATTGCAATGGAAGTTTATGTTGAATTAAATAGTCCAACACCTCTTTGTTTCCATTTGATATAGTTGTATCTAAGTTTGGTCTGATGTAATCCCAAAAATTGGGTAGCCCTGATGTATGATTTAGCAAATGTCTAACCGTAATTTGTTTGTAAGGGAAAGTTGGAATGTATTTGCAAACCAAACTATCATAATTCAACAAACCTTTGCTTTTCAAAATTATTATTCCGTATGCCGTAAACTGTTTTGAGATGGATGCAACTTGAAAAGAATTTTCCTTTGTCAACGGCATTTTATTTACATCATCGGCATAGCCATAACTTTTTTCAAAAACAATTTTGTTGTTTTTGGTAATTAAAATATTGCCAAGAATTGCGAACTTGAATAGGTACTGTCAATTACACGATTTATTTCATCCATGTTTTGAGCATTGGTAGTATTTGCCAACAAAATTGGAACCCAATTAAAATAGAAAATTAATTTCTTCATTTTATTTAATCCATTTAATTTTTACTGCTCTTATCATTTCGCTTTCAATCCTCACATCATGTAAAATTTCAAACCCATGTTTCAGATAAAATGGCAAGGGTGTTTGATAAAGTTCTCCACTGCACTTTAAATCGTTATCATGGTCAATTACCCAACCGAAAAACAAATCATTTTCTGATTTCAATTTTTCAACTAATAAACTTCCTAAACCTATTTCTTTATGTTTTGAATCTACAATGATTGAAAAACGAATTTCACTTTCCTTTTCAAAATCAACTGCCCAACCCAATACATTTTGCTCTGCATCTTCAATAATATAATGGTTATAGTTTACTGCACCATCCAACAAAATCGGAAATCTGTCTTTCAATTTTATGGGTATTCATCATTCCACAATTGATTGATTTGTGAAAATTGAAGTTCTGTGAGTATTTTTGTTGTGATGATTATCATTTAGTATTTTTTAGGTATTTTATTCAGTTACTAAAATGTACAGTTTCGTTTTTATTTTCATTAGCAAAATGAATAGAAAGTTCGTTATCAAGCCACACTTCCACTTCTGGATATGTAATTAGTTTCTTTTCAACTGCCGAAATGATATTGCTTTGGGTTGTGAAATAAAGTAGTAACTCATTTTTATTAAATGAAACAGCATTGGTAAATATTTCCTCCTTAACGTAGTCAAAATTCATTTCGTTCAATTTTTTATTTATCCAATTGTAGTTGTCATTTCTTGCAGGTGCCGGAAAATTTATTAAATAAACAGAATTGTACCACTTTAGAAATTCAGGATTACTTTCCATTTCACCAAGAAAGAAATTGTCGTATAGAACCAAATAAGATTTACTTTTCAGCAAACGATTAGCTTCCATTAAGAACTTATCAATATCAAACCAATGAACACCTGAACACACCGTAATCAAATCGAAAAACTGGTTAGCAAAAGGCTGTACTTCTGCTCTTGCTATTTGGTAATTTATCTTGTCCTTTTTCAACGCAAAATCTAACATGGCTTGTGAGCCATCAGTGCCGTAAACATGGGTAGCAATGTTTAATAATGCTTGTGTAGAAAGCCCTGTGCCGCATGCAATGTCTAGTGCTGAATGTAATTTGTTTTCAAGTTTCAGATAACTCTTAATGTGATTAATAGTGGTATTGTGAAAGTTGGGTCTTCCTTTTGAATACCTGTCAGCTGCTGTATGTGGAGTAAAGTAGTTCATAGTTTCAAACGGTTTAAATCTGCTATCATCTGTTCGTTTGATGTTATTAAGATTGTTGTTATACCCATTCTTTTTCCTGTTCCAATTTTAAACGGTTGGTTTAAATTCTGAAGTAGGACTTCCTTGTTTTCTTAAAATGTACTCATCTGCTCCTTCAATGATATGGTTTTTTAATTCTCCAATTTTTTCATACCCTAAACGATAATACAATTTCTGTGCCTGATGATTAAAAGATGTAACACACATAAACACATTTGGGAATTTTTTCAAAAGCTTTTCTTCGCTGAATTTCAAAAGAGTTGTTCCAATTCCTTTTCCTCGGTGGTTGGGCTGAATGCAAATAGTTTGAATGTAACCCCGAAGCAGACCATAATATTGCAGCACTACAAAACCTGCAAATTCATTTCCCTCTAATGCCAAGTAAACTTCCTTATAATCACTTCTTACCGCTAATTTACATTTTTCGATGTCAAATTTGAGTGATGTGAATGGCTCTGATTGGCTCATTAATTCAGCACATTGGTTTAATTCGCCTTCGTTTGTGGTTAATTTTATTTCCATATCAAATAAATTTTCTCAATGTTGGTTCATTGTGTTGAATAAATCCTTCTTGTCTATAAACATTTTCTCCGTCTTTGGTGGCATGTAATTCAAATGCTGTGATACCAAACTTTTTTCCCTCTTCAACTAATATCTCTAATATCGCTTTGCAAATTCCTTTTCTCCTAAATTCGGGAACTGTGTACATATTCATAATATAGCCCCATTTACCTGATGGATTTTTAAAATTGCCAGGCATTTCTCTAGAATGAACAGAACCAATCCCAGCAACTATTCCATTGTATTTTGCTATATAAGAAATGCAGCTATTGTCGGCTGTAGCTTTTGAAAAATAGTTTGTCATTTGCTTTCTTAACGCTATTGTTTTTTCCTGCGATTGTTCGCCTGATAATTCAAGTGCAAACAAAATTCTGTTGTCAACTAATGTTGAAGTGTCATCAATCGTGGCTTTGTTGTAAGTAATATTTTTTTCCATTATAAATTCAATAAATATATCCAATATTTCTTTTCGTACAATTCAAATTCTTTTTGCTTTTCAAAACCCATGCTTTCATAAATGTGTCGTGCTGCATTTTGAAATTCGGAAGTGTGCAATGCAATTATTTTTTCATCCATTTCTTTTGCTTTGTCAATGCACATTTGCGTCAACTTTTTTCCAATTCCATTTCCTTCATATTCTGTGTGAACCGCTACCAGACGAATATACGACCAATCTGCTTCAAACCATTTAAATGGATTTCCGTGAGGGACTAAAAATGCAGAACCAATAATTTTATTTTCTTTTTCACAAACAAAACACACAGCAGTTTCAAATAAATTTAAATAGGTTTCGTCCTTGTTCAATATCTCATTCCATCCTTGAAAATTTTCTTCAGAGAAAATATTTTTGAATTGACTGTATGCCATCCATGTTATACTTTTTATTTGTTCCAGGTCAGCAATATTTCCTTTTCTGAAAGTGTATTTTGTATTCATAATTTTAATTTTCAAGATACTCAGAAACTCCCTTTTCGCTTTTATCGCCCAACCATTCCCAGTTTAATTTGAGTTTTATTTTGTTATTTTCAACTAAACTTATTAAGGCAATGGCTTTTCCTGCCTTTAATTCGTTTTGGTTTGTTAGGCATTGATAAAGCATTATCAGTTTATCTTCCTCCAACCGAGAAATTATTTTTCCATAAATTATACTTCCACCAAAATAGTCGGCTGTAACTAAATTGCCTTCCTGTTTATATTCAAATCTTGTTTCAGAATTTGCTTTTCCATTTTCAGAATTTTCAACGAGTGAAAAAGTTTTGTTATTGAAGTTGTATGTTTCCATTTTTGTATGGCTAGTTTTAGTCTCAGTTATTTAATTATTATTCTTTCATAGCCGGTATAAGGTTTCAACTCCATCATATCAAATCGTATCTTTTTGTTTTTTACCAATGGCAAAGAATCAAGCAATTCTTTAGCTGTTTTTCCATCCACCGTTTCAAGAATTAAAACCGCATTTTTATTTTCTGTAAAATAGATTTCTCTTAAGTTATCCGAAAGATACAGTTGAAAAACATACTTTGCTTCTTGTTCCAAGAGGCCTTCTATATTGTCCCATGTTACTCCTTCAATTTCCTTTTCTATGGCAAGTATTTTCATTTCAATTTAGATTTATTTCTCCTGTTAAATACAATCGGGCTTTACCTCCAATAATGCATCGTTCATTATTAAATTCACACAAAAGCTGCCCTCCACGAATAGACAACTGTTTTGCAATCATCTTATTTTTATTTAATTTTTTTGCCCAAATGGGTGTTAATGATGTATGTGCTGAACCCGTTACAGGATCTTCGTTTATCCCAGATTGAGGAGCAAAGAATCTAGAAACAAAATCTACGGTATTTCCTTTTGCTGTTACAATTAATCCTCTAGCTTTTAATTTAGCTATCTCTTCTAAATCAGGTTGAAGATGTTGTAATGAAATCTCATTGTCAATTAATGCGATATAATCTGTTTTTCCTTTGTATAATTCCAATGGTTTAATACCAATACATTTTTCTATTAAAACGTCTTTCAATTCACTTATTGGTTCTAATGTATCGGATGGAAAATCTAAATAAAGTATATCATCTTTCTTTTCTACACTTAAGAATCCGCTTCTCGGAGAATGAAATCTAATTACAGAATCGGGATGGTTAAATATGTTGAATAAAACAAAGGCTGAGGCTAATGTAGCATGACCACATAAATCAACTTCTACTGTTGGAGTAAACCATCTTATTTCAAAGTTCCTTTCATAGGGAACTACAAATGCTGTTTCCGCCAAATTATTTTCATTTGCAATGGACTGCATCAAGCCATCACTTAGCCATTTATCCAATATACATATAGCAGCAGGATTGCCCGAAAATAATCTATCGGCAAATGCATCAACTTGAAATATTCTAATCTTTGTCATTATTTCTTTTGGTTTTGTAAAGCTATTTTCATTTGTACGTTGTGAGATTTATTATGCAATGCAACCTTCTCAAATTCTATCTGTAAGGTTCTTAAGCCTGTTTCATTATGCACAAATTCTTTTTGATTGTATTCATCATAATACTTCTCAATAAGTTTGTAATTCATTTCTCTGCATATTGAATAAAGTTCCTTTTTGCCCGTCAGAGGTTCATTCAAATAATCAAAAGCCTTGTTCCAATCATCTTGATTGAAAGCCCAAATCACTTGTTTGGGTTCGGCAATTATTTTTTTTAGTCTTCCAGCAAATAAATATTCGGTGTCAGTTAAATGATGAAGAATTTGCCGAACATTCCATTTCCCTTCTCCATAAGTTTTATTCAATTCATTATCTGACAAATCGAAACATTGAATTGTAAATGATTTTGTGTCTTGTAAAAGATGAAGGATTTCGGACTTTGTCATTTTGATAGTTTTAGTAAATAGGTAACTCACAATTTATCTCAACAGTATCAATTGTTGCCCCCAGGTTTTCATAAAACGCAATTGCTTTGTTGTTCCAATAGGATACCTGCCATTTTAATTTATTGCAGTTTGCGGCTTTTGCAGTTTCAATTGCATGTTCAAACAGTTTACTGCCAATTCCAAGTCCACGAAATGTTGGCACTACATATAAATCATCCAAATAAATGGCTTTGCCCGACCAGGAATAATATGCTATAAAGTAGGTAGCAAAACCAATAATTACTCGATCATCAAGTGCTATCAAACAATTGAAAAAGTCCTTGTCCTTCAACATCTGCTCAGGAGTTATTAAAACTCTTTCAGGTGTTTTTATGAAGGCAGCAAATTCTTTTATCAATGAATGTATTTCATCGAAGTCACTTGTTTTAGCTTTTCTAACTTCTATTTTCATTTTAAATGGTTCTTGCGATGTCCTGAATGCATTGTTCTCTTATCATCCACAATTCATTTAGCGTAAATTTTATTTGATTATTTTCCTTAAGCCAGCTTTCCAAGTATTTTTTATGATATGCCTCTTTGTAATGCACTATTTGATGCGGCACAATTTCTATTTCTTCAATCAAATCATTAACAAAATCTTCAGATTTTGAATTTGATTTTGTTGCATCAATAATTTCATTGTAAATTTTTAGATAGCAGTGTGCTTCGGGAATGTATTCAATTTTGTATTGTAGAAGTCTTGCCTTTATTCCAGGTGTATTTACAGCATTCATTCTAAAGAGGCCCACCATAAGTTTAGCCTCATTAAAATCATGTTCAATTGCCAATTGTTTAAGTAAAGCATGTTTTGAGCTGCATGTTCCGCATTCCTCTACAAACAATGTGGTTAAATCAGCTTTGTTGATATTTCTACCATAAGGAAGCTGACGGACAAAATCCACAGCCTTTTGAAAGGTGAAAATATTCTTTTGACGGAATAGATGCGAGATATTTCCTAATGAATTTATTTTGAAATTCCTGCTATCGTCAGCATTTACACGGTAAGTGAGTGCAAAATCAACTGCTGCTTTGGCATGAATAGTTGTTGTGTCAAATAGTTGGAGTTCACAATCCGATTGTTTGATAAACATTCCAATCTCGGTGCATCCCAAAATTATTGCTTCTGCTCCTTGTTCCTTCAGATTATGCATTACAATTTGAAACATTTCCTTTGATTTATGCGATAATCTTCCTTTTGATAATTCATCCAGAATAACCGTATGAATCAAGGTTCGTTCCATGGTATTTGGGATGATCGTTTCTATCCCTGCATCCGACAGACATTTAATAAAGAAAGGATTCTCCATTGTAAATCTTGTTCCAAGCAATCCTACTTTTTTAATCTTGTGTTTTACAATTTCTATCGCTGTTTCATCTGCAATATGTATGAATGGAATTTTTATTTTTTGTTTTAACTCGCCACTTATTAAATGAGCCGTGTTGCAACAAAGCATTATACAATCTGCACCAGCATTTTCAAGATTCATTGCAATGTCACTCAACATATTTTCAATTCCGTTCCAATCATTTTTAGTTTGAAGTTGTTTAAAATCACTGTAGTTTACTGAGTACAATAATAATTTGGCTGCATTGTTACCACCCAATATTTCGTTAACTTGTTTATTTATTAAGTTGTAATAAACACCGGTTGAATGATGACTGATGCCGCCTATAAGTCCTAAAGTTTTCATGCAGTCAATTTATTTTTAAGTAGATTAGCTAAATTTTTCTTTGCATTGTCCCATTCATCTTCTATAATACTATAATAGACTGAGTTTCTTTTTGTTCCGTTATCTCTTATCATGTCATATCTTAGAATTCCTTCAAATTGACCACCAATCTTCTCAATTGCTTTTCTGGAGCGCAAATTTTCCACACTTGTTTTTAGTTGCACTCGTAGGGTCGATAAATGCTCAAAACAATACGTGAGCAATAACAGTTTACATTCTAAATTTATTGCAGTCGACCAATAATTTGGATGCATCCACGTCCAACCTATTTCTAATTTTCTATGTGCTTTTTCAATATTCATAAGTCTTGTGCTACCAATTATTTTATTTTCGTTATTAAGAAAAATTACGAATGGAAATTGTGCCCCTTTTTCTCTTTCACTGATGGCATTTCTAAAAGCGGCCATGCACCTTTCCCTATTACTCATGTCTACGGGAAGAAATTCCCAAATACTTTTTTCTCTTGCCAGAATTTCTAATTCGGCAAAATGTTTTTCTTCCAATGGGATGAGTTCAACTAATTCTCCTTTTAAAATTGTATTAGGGTTAATCCAACTCATAAATCTTATTTGTTTTTTTCAAAGTAATCTTTCACACTTCTGCTCATTTCTAACACAACTCCAAACTTGCTGTCTTGCATTGGTTGCAAGGCTTTCATTGCCAGTGGAATTTCACCACTCCACACGTCATCTTTTATTTCCACATCACCCATGGGTGCACCGGTTCTAATTTTTGCTGATGCTTTCTCAATAGTGAATCTTATAACCATAGTTGCTTTCAATTGATTTTCATCACCGATCTTCACTTCATCCCATCTTCCTTTCACAATATTTTCAGTAATGATCTTCATCCCCTTCAATCTTTCGGTTTCATCAGTCAATAAAATAGCTTTGCCAAATAAAACTACTGAACGATAATTTACAGAAGTATCAAATAATGTTTTGGCTAAAACAATTCCATCTAAATGAGTTACAGAAATGCAACTTATTTGCCCGTCTAATATTTGATTTAGCATAAAATTTTTGGTTGAGCCATGGAGATATAAATCATCTTCCTCTCTGCCATAAGCAGTAGGAATCATCATGGTTTGGCCTTGATGTTGAAATGCTACATGGCAAAGAAAACCTGCATCTAAAATCGCATGAACATTTTCTACATCATTCATTTCTCTTTTTGTTCCTCGTAATACTTTGTTAAATTCCATGTGCTATTTATTTTGGTTTGAAATATTGAACTAACGGCTGCAAAAGTCAATCAAAAATTTTAATTAGCACAGATACAAATTTGTTTATTTTAACCAGTACAGTTATATTTGCCAAATGAATAAAAAGGAACTACTCTATTTGCAGATTGCAAATACTATTGAACATCAGATCAAAAATGATGTTTTAAAAATTGGAGATAAGCTCCCATCATTACGAACAGTTGCACTTGAAAAAGGTGTTAGCTTAACTACTGCTCAACAATCTTATTTTGAGTTAGAAAGTAGGGGTTTGGTTGAATCTCGTCCACAGTCGGGTTATTATGTTTCGTATGCTCACAAGCATTTTAAAAATGTTCCGCAAACCAGTCAGCCTATAGTTGCTAAAGTAGAAGATGATACCGAGGAAATTATTTTTACTGTTTCTCAAAATATTAGTAAAGCAAAAATTGAATTGTCGACTGGTGTTCCTGCTATTGAATTGCTGCCAGTGGCTAAAATGAACAAAGACATAGTGAATGCTACTCGTACTTTACATGGTGGTGGATTGAACTACGATAAATACGGTAATCAGAATTTAAAAAAACAGATTGCAATAAGGTCATTAATGTGGGGTGGAAAATTAAAAGCGGAAGATGTAATTACCACTTCAGGGAGCATTGATGCCATTTCCTTTTGTATGCTTTCGTTAACACAAAGAGGGGATACCGTTGTCGTTGAAAGTCCTGTGTACTTTGGGATTTTGCATTTGGCAAAAAGTCTTGGGTTGAATGTTTTAGAATTACCTACCAACCCAATTACAGGCATTAAAGTAGACGCTTTGAAACAAGCATTAGAAAAGAAAAAAGTAAAGTTGTGTTTGTTGGTAAGCAATTTCAGCAATCCATTAGGAAGTTGTATGCCCGATGAAAATAAAAAGGCTGTAGTGAAATTAATGGAGAAACATAATGTTCCATTAATTGAAGATGATTTATTTGGTGATTTGTATTTTGGAAATCATCGTCCTACTTGTTGCAAAACTTATGATGAAAGTGGTATCGTTTTATTATGCAGTTCTTTTTCAAAAACATTAGCACCGGGTTATCGTGTGGGTTGGATGGTTCCGGGTAGGTTCAAAGAAAAAGTTGCCCGAACAAAATATTACCATTCGCTTTACACCGCTTCTATTACTCACGAAGCCGTTGGAAGTTTTTTGGAAAATGATAGATATGAAAATCATTTACGAAAACTGAGGCACACACTACATAGAAACTCATTGCAGTTTTTGCGATGCATTAGTCAGTATTTTCCTGATGACGCAAAAGTTACAATACCTCAAGGTGGCTTGCATTTGTGGGTAGAGTTAAATAAGAAAACAGATACAGTTGAATTATACAATACTGCAATGGCTAACGGCATCAGTATTGCCCCAGGAAGAATGTTTACCTTACAAAATCAATACAACAATTGTTTGAAATTAAATTGCGGTTTGGTTTGGAGTGATAAAGTAGAAGGTGCTTTGAAGTTGTTAGGAAAGTTAGCAGCAAACTAAAAGATGGGGCAAAGCCCCATCTTTTAGTTTCTTTTTTTGTTTGATTTCTTTTAAAATTACCGATACACTTTCTACGAAGCGATTAAAGCGTTGGCGATTGCACTCTTTTGACTTTGCTTTGGGGTCGGCATTGTGCGAAAGCAAGCAAAGGCAAATGTGTGCAATGTGGGTGGCATAGAATTTTTTGTGGGCTGGTATTTTTTTTAATTTTTTTTGTGGTTGCCTTTCAAAGCGGTGTCGGTTGTTGTCCAACTTTAGCCCAGAAAAGTTTGTTTTAGTATTGTCGGTTAATGTTTGCACTGTCGTCATACGGTTGCAGGTAACTATTGACCATTAACTATTAACTATTAACCATTAACTATTGACTATTAACCATTAACTCTTGACTATTAACCATTAACTCTTGACTATTAACCATTGACTATTAAATAATATAATACTCCATTCTTAGTTCTAATTTCCAATCTATAAAGCGTGTTTTGCTTCCTTCTTAAAAATTCAAATTATTCGATTAAGTCTGGATTTTTTTAACGAATTTTGATCTTTTAAAAGCTATTTTCATGCGTTTGTTCTTCTCCTTTCTAGTATTCATTAGTATATGTCCTTGTTTGCATGCACAAATTACATTCCCTGTGAATGGTGTTAGAAATCCAGTAAATCAGCTGATTCTTATAAAAAATGCTATGCTGCATCCGGATACGAGTAATTCGTCTATTTCTGGAGAATTATTAATCCGAAATGGCATCATTGAAGAAATCGGAAAAATCGTTCATCATCCAAAAGAAGCATTGGAAGTGGATTTACAAGGCATGCATGTATATCCATCCTTTATCGAACCACTTTGTGATTATGGGATGCCTGAAGCAAAACGATACGTTTCGAATAATGCAACGCTCAGTGCTAAAGAGGGTGCGTTTTCATGGAATGAAGCACTCCGCTCAGAAACAAAAGCGAGTCAATTATTTAATTATAAAGAAGAAGAAGCAAACAAATATAGGGAAGCCGGTTATGGTATCGTACAAACCCATATGCCAGATGGAATTTCAAGGGGTTCAGCTACGGTTGTAAGTTTAAATCGTGCAAATGAACACGAGCTCATCTTGATCCCAGAGTCTGCCCATGTTTTAAGTTTTAATAAAGGAAGTTCAGCACAAGAGTATCCTGGTTCTTTAATGGGTTCGATTGCTTTATTGAGACAATCCTATCTGGATGGCCAATTATATCAAACAGCAATAAAGAAAAAGGAAGTTAATTTTTCTATTGAAGAATGGAATCGCTTACAAGCATTACCCCAAATATTTATAGCCGGATCACCGCTCGATATTTTACGAATTCATGCCATAGCTAAAGAATTTAATATTCAATATATCATAAAAACTGCGGGCAATGAATACCAACGAGCAACTGAAATGACCTCGGTAGGAAGCCCTTTTATTGTGCCTTTGCGCTTTCCAACGGCCTATAATATTGAAGATCCTTATGAAAATCTGCAAATTGATCTTGCGGATCTCAAACATTGGGAAATGGCAGCTTCAAACCTGGCAATACTCGCAAAACAAGGAATCCCTTTCCTCCTTACCAGCCAGGAACTTAAACATAGATCCGAATTACTAACAAACGTTCGTTTGGCATTGAAACGCGGTTTAACAGAATCTCAAGCATTGCATGCATTAACGATGGGACCGGCTCGCTATCTCAATATACAAGATAAAGCAGGAACTTTAGGAATTGGAAAATTTGCAAATTTTATTGTGACTGATGGATTGTTATTTACAGAAAAAACAAATATTAAAGAAAACTGGATCCAGGGTACACGATTTAATTTTACAAAACAAAATCCAAATTCTGCTATTGCCGGAGAATATCAAATGTTATTGGATAGTATAAATTATATTTTAACGATTACAACCAAAATTGATTTTATAGATATTAAACTAAAAGCTACAGATTCGTCAAAAGTAACGTTCAGTGGGAAAGTTTCAGATCGTTATTTTTCAGGAAAATTGAATCGTGGTAATCCTCAAGGTCAAATCCTCTTTTCAACTTATTTAGCAGGGCAAGATTGGGAAGGAAAAGCACAATTAGAAAATGGAACCTGGATTCCTATTTCCTTTAAGCGTATATCTTTCTTAAATAAAGACATATCGAAAAAAGATACTAGTGTACTTGCAAAAACGGATGTCATCGGAGATGTAATTTATCCATTCATTGCCTATGGTTGGAAACAAAAACCGATTGCCAAAAACTATTTAATTAAAAATGCTACCGTTTGGACAAATGAAAAAGAAGGAATTTTATTAGCAACGGATGTGCTGATTAAAAACGGTAAAATTGTTGATATTGGTAAAAATTTAAAAGCAAAAGATGTAATATTAATTGATGCTACAAATAAACATTTGACTGCTGGAATTATTGATGAGCATTCTCATATAGCTGTACATGGTGGTGTAAATGAATGTACTGAAACTTCCACTGCAGAAGTTCGTATCGGAGATGTCATTAATTCTGAAGATATTAATATCTATCGTCAACTAGCAGGTGGTGTAACAACTTCACATATTTTACATGGTTCCTGCAATGCAATTGGTGGTCAAACCGCTTTAATTAAGTTGCGATGGGGCTTTACTCCGGAAGAAATGAAATATAAAAATGCCGATGGATTTATAAAATTTGCGCTTGGAGAAAATGTAAAACGAAGTGGTGGTAACAACAATAATCGTTTTCCAGATACCAGAATGGGTGTAGAGCAAGTTTATATAGATGCTTTTTCGAGAGCTCGTGATTATGATGTGTTGAGAAAGACTAAACCACTTGAAACTCGCCGGAATTTAGAATTAGATGCGCTTGCTGAAATTCTAAATGGCAAACGCTTTATTACTTGTCATTCCTATGTGCAGTCCGAAATTAATATGCTGATGAAGGTCGCTGAACAATTCAATTTTAAAGTAAATACATTCACGCATATACTGGAAGGATATAAAGTAGCAGATAAATTAAAAAAACATGGTGCTGGTGCAGCAGGATTTTCAGATTGGTGGGCATATAAATTTGAAGTGTATGAAGCCATTCCATATAATGGTGCCATTTTACATGATCAAGGCGTCGTTACTGCCTTTAACTCCGATGATGCTGAAATGGCCAGGAGGCTCAATCAGGAAGCTGCAAAAGCGGTTATGTATGGAAATGTACCGGAAGAGGAAGCGCTTAAATTTGTAACTCTAAATCCGGCAAAATTATTACATATTGAAGATCGTGTCGGTAGTGTTAAAATAGGTAAAGATGCAGATCTGGTGCTTTGGAATGACCATCCATTATCCATGAAGGCTTCTGCAGATTTTACGTTTATTGATGGTATAAAATTCTTTGATAAAGAAGAAGATCAAAAACTTCGATCTGAAATTCAATTAGAACGCAATCGCATTCTTCAAAAATTGATCAAATATAAAACAGCAGGGGAGACTACTGAAAACTTTAACTCAAAACCAAAAAAATTATATCATTGTGATAGCGTTGGCGAGTGAGTGCCCGCCCTTTTATAAAAGTATAATATATTTTGTATGCTTAAGAGTTCTCTACTGTGAATTGTTTTAACGTATTATTGGCCTGCTGCTAAACGTTTGTTTTTAACCAACCCGTAATACTCATTCTCGGAACATTCGTCAATAAAACTTCATGTTCCAATTCGCTGCTTTTAAAAAATACTGCCGTTCTATTGATTGGACTAATTCGTTGCAAATGATTTACATGGTGAATGCATAATTCTCCACCATCCTCTTCCTTCCAATTTGAATTTAAATACACAATCATAGAGAATTGTCGACTCCTATTATTTTGAAATTGATCTCTATGCTTCTTATAAAATGTCCCCATTGGATACAAGGCATAATGAAATTCATAATCTGTAATTCCAGTATAACAAGTACTATTTAAATATCTAATAAATTCTTCCATGAGTTTGAAAAATGCATCCTCTGCTGCATTATTATGTGTCTTATCTAACCAATAAATTAAATCACTTCGCACTAATTTATTATGCGTTATATCTAATGCATTTCCGGTTCCGGCCAATTGAAACTTCTGGGCAGAAAATAATTCCTCTAAATTTACTTTGAGATGAGTTGCTAGAGAACCACTAATAAAATTTTCTACGAGCCCTACCTTGTTTTCTATAAAACTATCAATAAGAATACTAAAGGGGTCGTTCAATGTTTATCATAGATCCAATTTGGTTATTGAAGCTAATAACCATCAAGGTAACCATTTAATTTAGATAATTGAAGCATCCCGCTCATAAATTATAAAAGCTTAACACCATGATATACCTTTTACATTCAATAGTTCAGTTTGAATTCGTCAGATTAGAAAAAACCTGAAAACTTTAAGAATCAAATTATATTTATAGATAAATACCTTCATATATAAATATTCCACCTGTGGTGAGCTGCATTTAAAATGATACAAGATCCTCCTAAACGAAATATAATTCAACTAGTTACCCATAAATCGTTGAATTTGAATACTATAGCAGATTATTTTCAAATTACCAGACCAGCGATTTCTCAACAAATTAAAATTCTGGAAGAATGTGGTTTAATCCATATTACGAAGCAGGGTGGAGAACGGTATTGTCATGCACACTTAGAATCCCTTCAATTGATTTCAACATGGATAGAACAATACAAAATATTCTGGAACTTGAAATTAGATGCCCTTGAAATACATTTAACAGAAAAATAAACGATAAAAAATTAAATCATGGAAAATTCACCAATTATACTAGAACGACTTTTTAATGCCACACCAGCTAAGCTTTGGAATGCCCTTACAGATAAAAATGAAATGAAAAAATGGTATTTTGATTTGCCAGAATTTAAAGCTGAAATTGGATTTAAATTTCAATTTTCCGGCGGACCAAGTCCCGAAAAAGAATACATACATCTTTGTGAAATTACGGAAATGATTCATGAAAAAAAATTAAGCTATAGTTGGTCTTATTTAGGATATTCTGGTATATCCTATGTCAGCTTTGAACTCTTTGAACAAGAAAACAAAACGCTTTTAAGGCTTACACATCGTGGAATTGAAAGTTTTCCAAAAGAAAATCTTGATTTTGCTATCGGAAACTTTAAAGAAGGTTGGAATCACATTATGAACACTTCACTTTCGGCTTACCTGAAATCATTTGAACAAAAGGTATAGACAGCATTTTACTACGACCTTAGAATCGTTAGAAATACAACCTTCAATTAAAGGAGATTAAAAATACAAAATTATAGGTTCCAATTTATTTAAGATACATGTCCAGAATTTAGAATTGAATTGCTAAAATTTTAATTGGGATAAACCCTTTATTCTATAAAATAAATTGAGATCCAAATCCATTCCTAAGAATTGAAAATATTGAGTACATAAATTCTTTATATTTTGCATTTGGTATTTCTTAACTTTGACCATAAGCCTTAATTTCTAAAAATCTAAAACCATGATTAACAACGATAATTGGAAAGAAGAATATTTAAACGAAGAAGGATTATTTGAAAATGGAAGTCCGGAAAAAGAATCTATTTTCTTTGACCAACTGGCAATTGACATTCGGAAAATAGTAAATCATTACAAAAATGACAATGAAAACATATCCAGAAGGGCAAATCATGCACAAATTTTGATCGGCATTACAGATGCTTATTTTAAGATACTTCCAACTTCTGTTTTCCCGCAAGATCTTTCCTTTGGTTTTTTGCAGCCAGGTAAAGAATATAAATGTATACTTCGTTTTTCAAATGCCAGTGGCGAGCTTACTCAAGATGATTCTAAACCCGATTTACGCGGACTCGCTATTCGTATTGAAACCGCTTCTGGCAATCATGATTTCCTGATGACAAATGCCGAACTTCACCATGCAAAAGATGCCAGAGAAGCTATGTTAGCGATCAAAGCCGGTGTAGAAAAAGATATAATAGCCGATTTAATTCCAGATCGATTTCCATTAGAAGATCAAATCGCAGGATTTATTGGAGCCCTCCCATTTTTAATAAAACATCTTGGATTAAAAACTGCTTGGCATATTGCAAATACACTTAAAAAACAAATGAACTTAAAAGTTGAAAGTTTGTCTTCCGAAACTTTTTGGAGCAGAGCTCCAATCGCTATTGGAAATATGAACAAACCAGAAAATACGATCGCTGTTAAATACCGCTTGCGACCGACCAAAGTAAAACCAGCTATTGAACAATTGAAATTAGGAGAAAAGGATTTAGCTACAAAATTTGCAAATGAACTGCGTGTTTCAGATATAAAATATATTTTTGAAGTCCAATTTTTTATTAATAATGAAACAACTCCTATAGAAAATGCCACCGTATCCTGGGGTGACGATACTAGTTTTATACCCGTGGCAGAATTAGTAATACCCCAAAATAGTGAAAACAAAAAAAATGAAGTAGATTCAATTTCATTTAATCCCTGGAATTTAGATTTAACAAATTTCAAACCTCTTGGAAGTATGAATCGCGCTCGTAAAAAAGTATATGAAGCAAGTCTTCAGGAGCGAAATAAAACATAAAATTTGAATTCAAATTGATTTCGTAAACTTGTATTCCATAAAATTAAAATTAAAACAATAAACGAATGAATAATTCTCAGATTTCAAAGGCTATGCAAGAATGCATCTCCTTAATAGACCAAAAAAGATATTTAGATGCAATTCATTCTTTAAAACTACAAATTGAACATGAGCCAAATGCTGAAATGTTTGCATTACTTGGATTAACATATTTTCACAATGAGCAGTATCCACTCGCAATGGAAGCATATCAAAAGGCATTGGATACGGATCCTTCAAATATAGAATGGAATCAAATGCTTCAAAAACTTAGAGCGAATGCCTTGACAGAAGTAAATATACCGATTCCGGATGTATATCATTTTGAACGTGAAAAACTTTTAATGAAACCCATTGTAGGTATTGGTTCTATTCCTATAGATCCATTGCCAGCGCATGTAGCAAATCCCCGCTTAAAAAACATAGAATTATTTTTAGGACAAGCAAGTGGATCTATTTCAACATTTTTCTTTGAACTTTTAGTTAAGACCTGGGGATCACTTGTAGGTACAAGCGGTAAAATCTGGACAAATTGGTATAGAAGACCTTTGATGTTAGGAATCTTAACGCTTGCTTATATGCGAGAAAAATTAAATAAAAATAATCTTAAATCTACCTATCCAAAAGGTAGCTTAGTAGGATTTCAAGAAGCTGGTCAAAAGCCTCCGGAAGGCGTACAATATTATCGAACCGCAGATGGCAGTTGGAATAACCTTGAAAATCCGAAGGAAGGCGCAGCTGGAACACGCTTTGCTAGAAACATTCAAATTGATGCTGTTATACCAGAAACAGGAAGTCATTTACTGACTCCAAATCCCAGGGAAATATCGCTTAAGTTATTGAGCCGCGAAGGGGAAATGAAAGAAGTTCCTTTTTTAAATATGCTTGCAGCTTGTTGGATACAATTCCAAAATGCAGATTGGATTAATCACGGTGAAAATAATTTAAATGAATTAATTGAAGTTCCACTTTCTGAAAATGACCCTGCAAGAAAAAAATTCCTTCAAACAAAAATGTTCATTCCGAGAACACAAGCGGATCCAACTCGTATGGAAGGTAAAGAAGAAGTTGCAACAAGTTTTATAAATGAAGTTACACATTGGTGGGATGGTTCACAAATTTATGGAAGCGATCAGGAGACTGTAGATCGACTTCGAAGCGGAGTTGATGGGAAACTGAATGTAAATCCGGATGGAACACTTCCATTAGACCAGAAAGGAATAGAGCAAACCGGGTTTGTAAGAAATTGGTGGGTTGGTATGACCTTACTTCATACCCTATTTACCAGAGAACATAATGCCATTTGTGATCACTTAAAATTGCATTATGCAGATTGGGATGATACCAGAATATTTAATGTTGCCAGATTAATAAATGCAGCCACTATGGCAAAAATTCATTCCGTCGAATGGACGCCTGCTATTCTTGCAAATCAAGGTTTAGATACGGCCCTAAATGCAAATTGGTATGGAATTCTTACAAATTTATTTACCAAAGGAAAACAATTAAAAACGGTTTCTCAAATAAATGTAAGAAATCCAGAATTAGGGGGCGTCGTTGGAAATCCGATTAATAAACATGGTGTTCATTTTGCATTCACGCAAGAATTTGTAGAGGTATATCGTTTACATTCTTTACTTCCAGAAAAACTACAACTTAAAAAATTCAGTACGGGAGAAAAAATAATGGATCTTCCCTTTCCGGAGACCCGACAGTCCGGTGCAGCTAAACTTACAAAACAGGTACCTTTAGTCGACCTATTTTATTCGTTTGGAAATCAACATCCCGGTCAATTAGTACTTCATAATTATCCTCAATTTATGCAGGAATTAAGCATACCCTTTAACCCCGTTTTTGATATGGGTGCGGTAGATATTATTCGAGCACGGGAACGCGGTGTACCCAGATATAATGAATTTAGAAGACAACTTGGCTTGTTACCAATTAAAACATTTGAAGACCTCACAGAAGATCCTAAAATTATTCAGGAATTAAAAGATGTTTATGGACCTCATTCAGAAGCTGTAGAATTATTAGACTTACTAGTTGGTACTTTAAGTGAAGGCCATAGACCGGATGGTTTCGGTTTTGGTGAAACCATGTTTCAAATTTTTATTTTGAATGCTACCAGACGCTTACAATCAGATAGATTTTATACAGATTGCTATACGGAAGCATATTATACAAAGGAAGGCATGGCTTGGATCGACAATTCCGATTTGAAAACTATCATCCTTAGACATTATCCAGAATTAGCGAATTCAGGTCTTGGAAATATCAAAAATGCATTTGAACCCTGGGATACAGATAAAAATTTAAATCCATCAAGACATCCATTACGAGCCTGGGATAAAACTTTAAAAAATGGACCTTGGATTGGGGATGCTAACTAAATTTATTGAATTCCAATTTCAATCATTATACAGTATATACTTCAATCCAAATAAAATAAATCTTTACATTTTAGCAAAATGTAAATTACCAATGCAGTAAAAGAATTCAAATAACAGAATTTATATAAGAACTCCTAAATTTATTTTTTTGAATTTAAATAAATAACAATCTCCTCTAAACTATTAAAAACTAAGGCTCCATTTTTACGAATCAATATTGCAACAGCCTCTAAAGATTTTAATTGGTCTGCTGAAAATATACTACCATCAGGATCCATTTCTAAATAACAAAAAATTGTTTTTAGTGGTTGCTTATTACTATCATCTACGAGTTCAGCAATAGAATAAAATCCTTCCATTCTAGGGGTAATTACATAAAGTAAAAAATCGCATAGTTCTCGTTGTTTAATTTCCTCTATTTGATTTTCTATTTTCCAAACATCCGCTACGGGATTAAAATAATTAATTTCTAAAGCTGGAATAATTTCTGTTCTCCAGTTACTATCATTGCAGGTTCCTCCCAAAAATACTTTTTTCATTTATATTGTGTTTTACTGGCAATTCGTATTAAATCCTATTTACAAACAATATTTAAATCCCATAATATCACAATTCCTTTGAATTAATAACTCCTATATCCTTGTCTATTAATTTACATGCTATTTTTTCGGTATTAGAAGTTTAAAGATAAGGACTGGAATTAAAAGCCTTTAAAATTTTAAATATGTTTCGGTTTATCTCGATTTTTATAGTAAGCGCAATTAAAACTTGACTTCGGTAAATTTTAACTATAAATTTACAAAATCATTTTCGTGATTGTAATGAAGTTATTACCATCAAGGTTAATTCTCTTTCCGTAAGCAAAGTTTTTGAAATCTGATTTACCTAATGAATTACTTAACTTTATACCTTGTACTTCTCTTTTTTATACTAGATCGAAAATTATTCTGGAATCGCAAAGAGTGCCGGCAATACTTTCGGAGGACATCTTGAAAAAGCCAAATTTAGTATTAGCTCAATTAGGAAGCAAGTGTTTCAAAACAGTTTAGCATTTATCTTTCTATAAGCTTCACCGGGTATTACATTAAGATTTTCTCAATTTAAAAATATGGCTGCAAACAATATAAGTCATTTTCCTAAAAACTTCCAACTGAATATTTTTATATTTGCATGACCGTAAGCTTATCAAATTTAAACTATCATTCAATTTTTAAAAGCGTTTTTTCAATAATGTATATGAACTATAAATTCTTATTGTCTTTCCTGAATTTAATACTTTTCTACATAAATGCCTCGGCACAACCAGCTCCAGCCCCTGTGCAAAAGGAAATAATTTGTATTCAAGGTGGTACCATTCATGTTGGAAATGGAACACTGATTCCGAATGGAATAATTATTTTTGAAAAAAATAAAATAATCTATGTTGGAATCGATTCCAATCAATGTAAAGGTGTAAAAACAAAAATTAATGCTTCTGGAAAACATATATATCCGGGATTTATTTGTCCGGCAACCAATCTGGGTTTAGCTGAAATAGAACAGGTTAAAGCAACGCTGGACGATCGGGAAATTGGTAGCTTAAATGCTAACGTACGTTCGTTAACTGCATATAACACCGATAGCAAAATAATACCAACCGTAAGAAGTAATGGAATGCTTTTAGCTCAAATAATTCCTCAAGGTGGCATTATATCTGGTCAATCCAGCATCCTGCAACTGGATGCCTGGAATTGGGAAGATGCCGTAATCAAAGCAGATGATGGTGTTTTTTTAAATTGGCCTGGCTTGTCCTTTAGAAATTATACTTCTGATACTGAAAAACAACAAACGCAGGATAGATATCAGTTAGAATTAAATAGTATAAAAAACTACTTTGATGAAGCCTTTGCTTATGCAAACCAAAGCCAACATTTCGAAAAAAACCTCGGATTTGAAGCATTAAGATTACTTTGGACTTCCAAAAAAAAGCTTTACATCAGAGCACATCAAGCAAAAGCAATAATACAAGCCGTTCAATTTGCTAAAAATTATGGCATTACACCCATATTAGTAGGAGCTTCAGATTCCTGGAGAATTACTGATTTTTTAAAACAAAACCAGATTCCCATAATTCTTACAGACCTTCATAGTTTACCGCTTCGGGAAGATGATGACATTGATCAACCTTATAAAAATCCAAAAATCCTACAAGATCAAGGCATTCTATTCTGTTTAAGTATGAATGGCTTCTGGCAACAACGCAATTTAGTTTTTCAGGCAGGACATGCTTTAGGATATGGATTAGAATACGAACAAGCCGTTGCTTCTATTTCTTTGAATGCTGCAAAAATAATGGGAATTGAAGAACAAACCGGCAGTATTGAAATTGGAAAAGATGCTACGCTTTTTATCAGCGATGGAGATGCCTTAGATATAAGAAGCAATCATGTCACCCGAGCATTTA
The DNA here is from genome assembly GCA_016717265.1 of Saprospiraceae bacterium. Classification (NCBI taxonomy): domain Bacteria; kingdom Pseudomonadati; phylum Bacteroidota; class Saprospiria; order Saprospirales; family Saprospiraceae; species Saprospiraceae bacterium. Next base: position 692,248 of record JADKFX010000001.1, on the reverse strand, counting down.
TTCAAGGCCGTGATATCGATCTGGATAATAAACAAAAAGAACTTTACCGGCGTTTTTGGTCAAAATATCATCCAAATTAATAAAAATCATCGCCCCCTTAATTTGAAATTCATTGCCCGCTTTTAACACCATACCAATGGAAGCCCAGGAGACCTTGTTTTTTGAAATAAATAATTTTTAGCTTACCTTCATGTGATAAGAGAACCCAATTTTGCGTTATCAAACCATGCATTTTCTACTATTTTATATTCTATTAATTTTACCCTATTGCGTAAATGCTCAGGTTGAAGATAAAGAATATCAAACGATTATTGATGGCATACCGGTGATTGTACAGATTCGAAATGGAGATACTACCATTTTTGCTGAATTAGAAAAAGCTGTTGTAAAACCTGTTAAATTTTATACGGAACAAAAAGAACAGGAACGCTATTTAAAATATAAACGATATGCTGCCGTTGTCTATCCATATGCTGTTCATGCCGTTCGATTATACAATCAATTACAAACCGCAACAACAGGACAATCTGAAAAAGAAAGAAGAAAATTTGTTAAAAATATAAGTTATACACTGGAAGAAGAATTTGAGAAGCCTCTCAAAAATCTAACTAAAACACAAGGTTTTTTGCTAACAAAAATGATTGAAAGGGAATTAGATAAACCATTTTATTCCATAATAAAAGAATTGAAAGGTGGTTTTACTGCCTTTTATTGGAATCAACTCGGAAAAATGAATGGCTATAAACTTAAAGACCAATATCATGCAGGTGATGATGAACTCCTGGATTCTGTTTTAGAAGAATTTGATTTAAAAAAAGATTTAAATTAATGAAAAACCAATCTATTCGCTGGATAAGTCCTTCCAATATTGCAATTATTAAATATTGGGGAAAATTTGGAAACCAGCTTCCAATGAATCCCTCATTAAGCTTTACACTCTCCGAAAGTAAAACAGATACAAGTATAACATGGGAGGTAATACCAAACCAAGAAACTTGTAGTTTTAATTTTTTTTATGATGGAAAACCAAAGCCCTCATTCGAAACAAAAATTAGTAATTTTCTTAAAAAACTGGAAGTCGAATATAATTGGTTAAAATCATTACACCTAGAAATAAATAGTAAGAATACCTTTCCACATTCTGCTGGCATCGCATCCTCTGCTTCCGCTATGAGTGCTATTGCGCTTTGTTTAGTTTCTATAGAAAACGAAATAAACAAGCAACCATATATCGAAGACGTGTTTTACAAAACAGCCTCTAGAATTTCCCGATTGGGTTCTGGTTCTGCTGCAAGATCTGTATTTCCAGTCGCTGCTTTGTGGGGTGAATCAATTCCTGTTGAATCCAGCGCTAACGATTATGCAATTCCGTTTATAAATAATATTCACCCTATATTTCGTGAACTTCAAGACTATATTTTCATCATCAATAAAAATGAAAAATTAGTCTCCTCGTCAGGAGGGCATCAACTCATGGAAAATCATCCATATCGAGCGTCAAGAATCCAACAAGCAAATGAAAATATAAGTAAATTAATTCCAGCCCTAGCCACCGGTGCATTTCCAGAATTTGCTATGATCTGCGAAGAAGAAGCTTTATCCTTGCATGGCTTAATGATGAGTTCAAGGCCTGGATATATATTACTTGAACCGGAATCTCTTTGGTTGATCAATGAAATAAAAGCATTCCAAAACCTTACACAATTACCAATAACATTTACAATTGATGCCGGACCGAATATACATATGCTTTTCCCTAAAAGTATTAAAAAAGAAGTTGACAGCTGGATCCAAAAATCATTACCAGGATATTTAATAGAAAATCGAATCATTTTTGACTCTGTAGGACTCGGACCAGAAAGAATCATTTAAATACTATTAAAATAATTCTCCATTGAGCAAAATAATCATTAGAAATAAATTTTATCAAACCAGGCTATGGATGAAATTATTTTTATTTTTATTTATTTTTCCTAGCTTAATTTTTTGCCAATCTAAAACTGATATACATATATTAAATCCGGATTATGGCAAAATGCTTAATCAATTTCTTTCACATGCTGTTCCTGAAATGAGCTGCAAAGAATTATCGGCAAATTTTGAAAATTATATTCTTTTAGATACACGCACAAAAGAAGAATTTGATTTGAGTCATTTAAAAAATGCAAGATGGATTGATTACAACAACTTTAAGCTCTCCTTAATAAAAGATCTACCAACAGATAAAGCCATTGTTTGTTATTGTTCAATTGGATATAGAAGTGAAAAAATAGCTAAGAAGTTAATTCAAAACGGCTATAAAAATGTTCATAATTTATATGGAAGTATATTTGAATGGACAAATCTAAATCTTCCGTTATACAATAATAATGCAGAAATAACATTTTCAATTCATGGCTATAATAAAAAATGGAGTCGTTGGATTGACAATAAAAATATCAAAATAATCTATTAAATAGTAACTGAATTAATTTAGGATACTCTTTTACTTAGCCACTCCGTTCCTATTTCAAATTAGTGATTCTTCTTCATTAACTCTAATGTCTTTACCAATAGTAAATTGCAAAAAATAAATGCATTCAAATACAATTATCCAATCATGGATACACCAATTAATTTACCAATTAAAAACGTTATTGCTGCAGCCGACAATCCAAAAAATACTTGACGAAATCCTGAAAAAAGTACCGCCTTTCCGGTAAATAAGGTGATTGCTGCTCCAATTATAAATAAACCCAAGGCACTAAATCCTACACTTAAATAGATAGCAGTCATACCGGAAGTAAAAAAGAATGGTGCTACGGGAATGATGGCCCCAATTGCAAAAAGTATGAAAGAAAAAAATGCTGCTTCCATTGCAGATCCTTTTAATTCTTCTGCATTAATACCCAATTCTTCTTTAACTAAAAATTCATGCGCTTTCTTCTTGTCTTTTAGAATTTCTTCTGCCATTACTTTTGCTTGTTCCGAAGGAATCCCTTTAGCTATATAAATTAAAGCAATTTCTTGCTGTTCACCTGCTGGATTTATTTCCAGCTCTTCCATTTCCAACTGCATTTGATTTTCATAAAGTTCTTGTGAACTTTTAACGGAGATCCATTCTCCTAATGCCATCGACAAAGCACCTGCAAGAAGGCCTGCGATCCCGGTTAATAAAACGGTACTTTGGCCTCCCGTTGCACCTGCCACACCCATGACTAAACTAAAATTTGATATGAGACCATCATTCCCACCTAACACTGCTGCTCGGATTGCATTCCCACCTACAGATCGATGTCTTTTCTCAAATCTTGCAAAAGAACCACCCCCAATTTTTGCTTCACTATCAAGTATGTTCCGTAAAATTTTTACATGGTTGGTTTCACTGCCGCTAATTTCCATTTTGTTTTTAATCTTGGCAGAAATCATGGCTTTTGAGATACTTTTTTCAGTATCCATTAAAATCCCCAATACAAAGTCATATCCAAACCAACGCCCAATTTGATTTATCACTAGCGCCTTTTTAGATGGTTTTGGAAAGGGTTCTAAGGAAAGCTTTTGATTCTTTAAAAATGCAATTGCATGTCCTTTTTCAATTTCACTCATCTGAAAAAAAACATCCTTTATTACAGGGTCTTTTTCATTTTCTGCTAGTTTATGATATAAGTAATAAGCATCTATTTCCGTTTGTGTATTTTTAGATATCATAAACACATCCATTTAATGAATACAATATTACAAATATAAATCTATTAAAATTAAAAAATGATTTTAAACCAGGGATATTCAATTCCGTTTTTTAAACGAAGAATCAATGATTTTAGAAATGAAACTGAAGGAAATATCCATTCTTTTAAAAGTTAAATATTTTATTCATAGAGCGTGGTGACTTTAAAGAAAAAGGCAGGAGCCAATTTTTATAAAGATTAAAACTTGAACTACTCCCAAATGTTCATCCGCTTCAAATCAATTGCTTCGGGATAAAACAATTTAGTTGTTTTCAAGAAATTTTCAGAATAATCAGAAACAAAAAATTGATCTTCTCCAATTTTTTCTTCACATAGCAGATCTTTATTTTTCAAAGCTGTTTTCAGTGCTATTGCAGTAACATTTGTGGAATCAAGAACGGGTATTTTAGGATTGTAAAATTCAGCAATTTCTTGTTTAATTAAGGGATAGTGCGTACACGCTAATAGTAAAGCTTCAATACCATCAAGAATTGGATCGGATAAATAATTCTCAATTACAGAATGACTAATCGTATTATTTACAAATCCTTCTTCTATCATGGGTGCTAACAATGGCGTAGCCAATGACTTTAATTTAAGTTGCGCATTTCTTTTTTTGAATTGTTTATCATAAACACCAGATTGCACGGTTGCATGCGTTGCTATTAATCCGATATTCGTAAAAGAAAAGCTACAACAATGGTCTACAAGAGGATCCACTACATTTACAAAAATTGCTTTTTCCTTAAAAAAATCTAATAACACTTCATATGCTGCAGTGGATGCTGAATTACATGCAACAACGATTGCCTTACAGTTTTTCTCCAATAAAAATTTACAGATTCGCAATGAAAAATATCGAATGGCATCATGTGATTTTTCACCATATGGCAAATGTGCAGTATCACCAAAATAAATGAAACTTTCTTGAGGTAATAATTTATGAATTGCAGAAGCTACCGTCAGACCTCCAATGCCTGAATCAAAAATTCCTATGGGCCTTCTGGCTTCTGCTTTCACTAAATTTAAATGCCCAGTTTAGCTTTTACAATGGCAGTAACATCTAAGGATTCCTGAGCATATAAAAGCATCCCGGCACTTGAATCAAAAATGTAAACGAACTGTCCTTCTGTAGCTACTTGTTTGATTGCACTATTTACCTTGTCGATTAATGGTTGTAACATTTCTTGCCTTTTACTTCCCAACTGTTTTTGGACATCTTGTTCAAATTTTGCAAGCTCTCCTTCTTGTTCTTTTAATTTTCTTGCTTCTTCTTCTAAGGCCTTTGGACTTATTTCTCCGGATTGCTCCTTTCTTTGTAATTCTTTATATTTACCTTCCAACTCCTGGACCATCATTTGCCCTTTTTTCTCAAGTTGTGTTTGTAAGGCTTGTAAATTAGCATCAGCCTGTTTAACTTCTGGTAATTCTGCAAGTAATGCTTGAGAATTTAAATATCCGAATTTCTGAGCAGAAATTGTAGTTAAAAAACAACCGAAAATACATACGGTTAAATATAAAATGTTGATTTTCATTTAATTATAAAATTTTTGTTTGCAAATATAGGATCTTATTTAAAAAAGAAATTACTTAGATTTTAATTTTTTTATAATTGCTTCGGTCTTATCTAAATCTTTATTATAATAGATGATTCCAGCTGAACCACTTGTATCAAACATTGCATCTAAGGTGTTTGCCAATGCAAAATCCTGAATTGCAGTATATACCCGATCCTGAATTGGACGAACTAAATCTTGTCTTCTCCGAAAAAGTTCTCCTTCTTCACCAAATTTATCTTTTTGGAGTTTGCGAACCTCTTTTTCTTTATTTGTAATTTCCTCTTCCTTTTGCTTCCTTTGATCTTCCGTTAATAACACCTGTTCTGCCTGATATTTATTATACATTGCTTTAATTCGGTCATATTCAATTGCAATTTCCTGTTTCCAACTTGCCGCCACCCTATCCAACTCCTCTTGTGCCTTTTTATAATCATCCATATTATCTAAAACCTTATTGACATCGACTAAGGCAAAACGCTGGCTATAGCTGCTCCCAACAAAACAGATTAATAAAGTCAAAATGAAGAAAAACTTGATTTTCATGTTTTTAAATTTTATTCAATGAATCAGTACAAACGTATAACTGCTTTAAAAAGTGCCCAAAAGTAAGGCTTTGTTTTTATATTCAGGTATTCCTGCTCTCTTGTAAACCCTATCTATTGCTGTAAAATTTTTTTAAATTGCATTTTTAACCTGAACTTAACTTCACCTTGTGTTCGTTTTAACCTAAAATGCAAGTTTGAAGGCACAGATAAATGTTTAATCCAGAAATTAACTCTGAACCCAGGAGAACTATTGCTCATGATTTTAGAAGAAAATTACAAAATCCGAAATTCATTTTATATTTAACACCCAATCCTGATTTTCTTCTTTCAAAAAGGCTCTTTTGTCCTTTATCTTAATTCAAACTAAATATTAAGTCTCCTACATTCAAAAAGACCTAATAATTAACAAAGATTTTTCGATTTAATGCAAAAATTAAATTTGCCGATTTTTAAGCGTTATAAAGTTTTTAGCCAAAATCTTGATAATCTAATAGAATTTCACTTCCTTTTTATCTTTGCTCTATGAATCCAATTTTTCAGATCAGTAGAAATTCTATTACGCTTCAAAAATTACAAGAAATTCAAGAAAAGGATCTTAAACTAGATTTAGATCCTGAATTAAGAGTTTTACTTTACAATCAAAGAATTAAACTGGATTTGATACTTTCCACAAATGATAAGCCCATTTATGGAATTAATACAGGATTTGGTGCTCTCTGTAACACTAAAATTCCAGATGATCAGTTGCATGAACTACAGTCAAACCTGGTTAGATCTCATGCCTGTGGATTTGGTGCTTATGTCTCGGAAGATCTTGCCCGTTTAGTATTATTATTAAAAATTATCGGACTATCACAAGAATATTCTGCTGTCAGACCCGAATTGATAGAATTTTTAATTTTATTATATAATCATCGTATCATTCCTGTAATACCTGAAATGGGATCCTTAGGAGCTTCCGGAGATCTCGCTCCGCTAGCACATTTATCTCTATCTGCAATCGGTGAAGGTCTCGTTAATTACAATAATAAAATTCTTGAATCCAATACTGTTTTTAAAGATTTAAATATTAAAGTTCCATTTTTAAAAGCTAAGGAAGGCTTGGCATTATTAAATGGTACACAATATTCTTTAGCTTTATTAATTACGGCTGTTTTGAAAGCGCGACGCTGTTATCATCAAGCGAATTTAAACGCAGCACTTTCTATGGAATCTTTTAATTGTAATATTTCTTTTTTACATCCAAAAATTCAGGAGATTAGAAATCAGTCAGGACAGGTCCATGCGGCCAATGAAATTTCTTCCTGGCTTGTTGATAGCGATATTCAAACCAGAAGCAATAAATCAGTGCAAGATCCATACTCTTTTCGTTGCGCACCGCAGGTACATGGGGCTAGTTTTGATGCCATAAAATATTGCGAAACGATTGCAGAAAATGAATTGAATTCTGTAACAGATAACCCACTCCTTATTTCCTCAACCGAAGTGATTTCAGGTGGTAATTTTCATGCACAACCATTAGCTTTGGCTTCAGACTTTTTATGTCTTGCTACAACAGAATTAGCTAATATTTCTGAAAGACGAATTTATCAGTTGATTTGTGGTACGCGTGGCTTGCCAGATTTTCTAACAAATGAACCGGGTTTAAATTCCGGCTTCATGATTGTTCAATATGCCGCCGCTGCTGCTGTTAGTATGAATAAACAACTTTCTTCTCCAGCTTCGGTTGACTCCATTATAAGTTCTAAAGGTCAGGAGGACCATGTAAGTATGGCTGCAAATGCCGGACTAAAATGCAATAAAATTGCCGAACAAACGGAACTTGTTTTAGCCATGGAATGGATGACTGCAACCCGGGCATGGAATTTTAGAAAAGATTGGAAACTTCAAAATAATTTAGAAAAATATTATAAAAACTATCTCGATATTATACCTTTTAAAAAAGAAGATCATATCCCTTCGAATGATTACGAAAAAACTATTTTATATCTTAGATCCATAGCGTATTAATTTGAACAAATATATTTTTATTTTGATAATGTTATATTGCAATTTAGGAATTGCACAAGGCAAAAAATGGTCTGTGCAATTTGCTGTTCTTCCCGGTAAATTATTGAAACACTCGGAAAAAATGAAATTTATTCCATCCGGATATTCAAAATTTATGGAACTAGATTTAGCATATCAAACGCAGGGTAAAAAACGGTGGGAGCGTTATTATCATTATCCCAGAATTGGATTTGGATTTAGATATTTGGATTTTGGAGCGCCTGTAAATGTATTGGGAAAAGGGGTTTCTTTTTATCCTTATCTTGACTTAGGCTTTTTTCAAAGGGCCAATTTTTCAGGTCGTTTTATAATTGCATGCGGACTTGCTTATTTAGATCATCCCTTTCACATAAAAAATAATCCATTACAAACGGCAATTGGTTCTAAATGGAATAATTTAACAAACTTTCAATTGCGGTTTGAACATAAATTCTTACAAAACAAATTGCTATATACTGGAGTTTCACTATCTCATATTAGTAATGGCGCTTATCAAGCACCTAATCTTGGACTTAATTTTTTATCTGTAATTTTGGGTCTGGCATTTGATTCCCATAGACCTGTAGATGATTTTAGATCTGGAAAAATAGTAAAAGAAGACTTTTCACGCAATTTAACAAAATTTTCCTTTAGTGTTGAAACAGGCTTGACTTTGAAAGAAATCCGGATCCCCGGTGGTCCAAAATACTTAATTAGCTGGTATATGTTAGATGCCGGTTATCAATATAATGATTTTAAATCCTGGAGACTCAGTCTTGATATTGAGAAGAATCATTTAGCTTCTTATTTTAGTGACTACACGGAATTAAAGCCCAACAAAAAAAGTGCCTCAAAAGATGGTCTGCGGTTGAATGCGTATCTTGCACATCAATGGCTTTTTGGTAATATTGGACTAACGATTCGAACTGGTTATCAATTTTTAAGAAAAATTAGTTTGGATGATTATCCGGTTGTGACAAAATTAGATCTTTCATATATTGTTCCATATTCAATCAAAAATACCATAAAACCATATGTTGGCGTTAGTTTAAAAACACATTTTGGGACTGCAGAATATATTGGCTTGATGGCTGGTTTGCGAATCCATAATGAGAAAAGGATGCAAGCAATGTCACAAAATTTATTTTAAGAAATAAGTACGTACTCATGAATAATAAAATATTGATTTTTGGAATTATTGCGCTCCTTACGCTTTCTTGTAAAACTTTAAAAGATGGATGGGATAATTTAAATCTGTTTCCAGTAAGTCAGGATGTAGAATTAGGCAAACAAGTGTATGATGAAATAAATGCAAATCAAATAGAGTTTCCGAAAGTACCAGAAACCGGCAATGAAGAACTTTATAGCTATATAAATGGCATCGTTCAAAAAATTTTGAATTCTGGAAAAGTTGAATATTCAAAAGATTTTGCCTGGAAGATTACCTTAATTAATGATATTAAGACACAAAATGCTTTTGCTACGCCAGGTGGTTATATATTTGTTTATACCGGACTCATTAAATTTCTCGATTCTGAAGATCAACTTGCAGGTGTATTGGGACATGAAATTGCACATGCATCCAAAAGACATAGTACAAAACAATTGACAAAATCATTGGGTTTACAAGTTCTTGCGGATGCAGCACTTGGGAAACAAGAAACCGTAAAACAGGTGGCTACGGCGCTTATATCTTTAAGTTTTAGCAGAGCACATGAAACGCAGGCAGATTCAATGTCTGTAATTTATTTATGTCCAACGGATTATAATGCAAACGGAGCATCCGCTTTTTTTAAAAAGATAAAAGACCAACCAACACCTCCTTCATGGCTTAGTACCCATCCAAATCCAAGTAATCGCATTGAAAATATAGATAGCAAACACAAGGCCTTAAATTGTGCTGGTAAATCTTCTTATGTTAGCCAGTATAATAAGATTAAACTTTTGTTAGATAAAATTATTCCACCGCCTCCGAAAGTAGATAATAAAAAAACTTTACCGAATACAAATTCTAATAAAAAAACCAACCCGGAAAAAGATAAAATGAATAAACCGGTTCCATCTCAGAATAAAGGAACTGAAGGTCAGAATAAAAAAATTGAGAAACCTGGTGGAGGAAAGTAAAAAATTATAATAATTCAGGAGTTATACACATTAAAAAAATTATTGTTTTCTCCTGTTTTATTTATTCTACTTCAAAGCACTCCTAATTTTTTCCATCTAAAATCACCGGCGTGTTTTTATCCATAACAATGATTTTTGAATTGGCAGAATTCGCTAAACCCTGATATGTTTTAATCCACTCATATTGTAACTGTTTATCTGTCAAAGTAGCATTAATGATTCTTTGATAATCAGCAATTCCTTGAGCCTCCACGCGTTTTCTTTCTGCTTCTTGTTTTTCTTTTTGTAAAACAAATGTCATTTTTTGGGCTTCTTGTTCTGCTTGAATCTTTTCTTCTATAGTACCTCTTACAGCTTGTGGCAATGTAATATTCCGAACAAGCAACTGTTCAAGTTGTAAGCCTCTGATATCAAAATCATGCTCTATACTTTTATAAATTTTTTGTTGAAACTCATCCCGTTTTGTTGAAAACATTTCAATGGCCTGATAATAAACTGCATTATCCCGAATTTTGGTCCTTGAAATGGGTCTCACAATTTTATCTACATAGTCAATACCTATTTCCTGGACAATTCTAGGAGCTTCATCTTCTTTTAAACGAAACAATACCGTCAAATCTATGACTACTTCTAATCCATCAGAGGTTAATACCCGGATTGCATCATCTCCTGTTTGAGTTCCTTCATCATGTACCCCACTCATCGTGTAATTTTGGGTTCTGGTATCCATTCGAATAACATTTACCAAAGGATTTATTAGATGTAATCCGCTTTTTAAAATATCGGACTGGACCTTTCCAAACATCTTTTTAACGCCAATTTTACCTGCATCTATTTCGATTACACTGGATAATAAAAAGCCTGCTATTATAAGTCCGGCCCCAGCAATCCTTGCAATTCGGTTAAATTTTGTTAAGCCTGTCTCCTGATTTCTCACCAGAAAACTAATGAAAAGTAAAATAATTCCAAATGTAATTAAAGTCATATTCTTTTAGTTTTGTTCATTTATCTAACACGAAGTTAATCAATTGAGTTCCATAAATCAAAAATGTTCTAAATAGACAGCAAATCTTGTCAAAATACCAATAGCTTGCAGCAATCATTTACCTTTATCCATTATTTAGTTTCAATAAAATAAAATTTGAAAATCGGAATCAATGCACGCTTCTTATTAAAATCGAATCTGGAAGGAATCGGTTGGTATTCTTATCAGATTTTACAAACTTTAGTAAAAAATCATCCTGAACACGAATATATATTTTTCTTCGACCGTCCCTACGATCCGGATTTTGTATTTAATAAATCCGTAACACCCATTGTTTTGTTTCCTCCGGCAAGACATCCAATTTTATGGTACCTGTGGTTTGAATTTGCAATTCCAAAGGCATTAAAAAAACATAAGGTAGATCTATTCTTAAGTTTGGATGGGTTTGCATCTTTATCTACAAAAGTGCCTCAATATGTCGTGGTACATGATCTTGCTTATATCCATTTTCCAAATCATATACCCTTTTTTGTAAGAAAATATTATCAAAAATTTGTGCCCAGGCAAATTGAAATTGCAAAGCATCTATTTGCTGTTTCAAAAGCAACTAAAGAGGATATTGTTGCTCAATTTAAAATTCCTGAAAATAAAATTAGTATTGCATATAATGGTGTTAGATCTGAATTTAAACCAATAAATATGGAAGACAGCATCAATATAAAACATAAATATTCGAATGGTAAAAATTACTTCTTGTATGTTGGCGCAATCCACCCGAGGAAGAATATTGTCAACTTAGTAAAAGCATTTAATCTTTTCAAAAAAAGTTCAGGATCTGATTTTATTTTAATGATTGTGGGTAGAAAAGCCTGGCAATTCGAAAATGTTGAAATTGAAATAAATCAAAGTCTTTATAAAGAGGATATTTTATTGTATCCTTATATGGAAACTAAAACACTTGCAGATATTACCGCTTCTTGTTTTGCTGCAATAAATCCATCCTTTTTAGAAGGATTTGGTGTTCCAATTCTGGAAGCTCTGTATTGTGATGTACCGGTCTTGGTTTCAAACCAATTTTCGTTACCAGAAATAGCAGGACCCGGAGCATATACCTTTGATCCAACATGTATTGATCAAATTTCTGATTCGATGAACTTTGTGATCAATGATCCTAATAGAAATCAAAAAATCAATTTATCTAAAATCCATAGAACGCTTTTCTCCTGGGAAAAAACTACAGAAGCTATCTATAATCAATTTATTTCTTTTTGAAAAACTCATAAAATTAATTTTTTATATTGATAATTAGTAATATATATATTATATATATTTATATGTGTTAAAGTCCTATTAGTTTAAGTCTTCTAACAAAATAAGATTTCTTTATTAACTATTTTTGCTTTCTAATCTATTTTTATGAAAACACTTTTACCAATTTTAATTTCACTATTTAGTTTTGTTTTATTAGATGCCCAGTATTATTATTTACCTTTTTCAAAAATTGGTAAAAATCCTGGTAGTTTAAATCAAGACAACGAATATCCACAAAATGCCGGATTACCTTCAGGATGGACAACCATCTTAACCGGACCACAAGCATCCGGAAACTGGTCAGCTACCTTTGCAATTCCATTTAAGTTTTATTTAAATGGAGCCTTAGTTAAAAATTATAAAGCTTCTACAAGCGGACTGGTAACCTTTAATACCAAACTTTCCGCTAGAATTGATTCTAATAATTTTGTGATACCAACATCCCGGATTCCAGATAGCACAATTTGTATTTGGGGTTTGCGGGCGGTAAAAGGTAGTTTTATCGTAATTAAAACTTTTGGAACAACACCAAATCGACAACTCTGGATTTCTTTTAATGCATTTAATGAACATAATTTAAAAGCCGGAGCAATTTATGCATCGGTTGTATTAGAAGAAACGTCAAATAAAATTTATATCGTAGATCAAAGAACACAATGTCTTTCTAATGGACTTGAATGTTCGGATAAAACAAATCTTACATTAGGTATACAAATTGATTCTACCTATGCAATTATGGTAAATGGATCACCTGATTATCAAAGTGACAATTTAAATAATGCGTCTCCTGATGATAATAGCTACTTTGAGTTTGTGCCCGGAACACAAGCAGCATTAGATGTTTCTGGGATACGACATGATTTTAAAAAATATTATTTACGTAGCGATTTTCCTCAAAATATAAAAGGAACTTTTAGAAATACTGGTAGCTCAACCATTCATAAAATTACGTATAATTATTCTGTAAATAATGGACCCGTTTTTTCAAAAGAAATTACAGGAATTAATGTTACTTCTTCCAATGATATTCAATTTACACATCCGGAACCTTTGGTAATTAATTCGAAAGGATCTTATTTAGTTAAATCCTGGATAAGTCAGATTAACGATAATGTTTCTGGCACACCTGGAGATGACACCATCCGATCTCAAATCTTTGTAAACGACACCACCGTTGCACGTAAGCTTTTACATGAAACCTTTAATTCGTCCACTTCAGCAGCTTGTAAATTAGGAAACGAAACACTTCATTCCGTTTTAAATAATCACCCTGGTTTATGGACAGAAATAAGTTATCCTTTTAATCAAATGAGCGGTGGAGACCCATATTATACTGTAGAATCTGGTACCAGAGCTACCTATTATAATGGAATACAAACAATTCCAAGTACCTTAATAGATGGTCGAATAAACCTTAATCCAACAGCTTATAATTCACCCATTTTTATTGAAAATCAATCTATTCCTGCTTTTTATACAATACAACCATCAGGTACCATAAAAGGCCAGAAAATAGACCTTTCCATTGTAATCCAAACACTTGAACCCGTGAATGCAGCTACTAAATTATTTATAGCAATTGCAGAAAAAACCACGAAGAATAATATAAAATCAAATGGGGAGACAATCTTTTATCATGTCCTGAAAAAATTTATTCCAGATGCAACCGGAACGCTCGTTGGAGAAATTCCTGCTGCATCCAATAAAACTTTTAATTTTAGTTGGACGGTTCCTGGAGCCTATAGATTACCCATTGATGGTAGAACTGCAAATATTATTAACCTTGCAACAGAACACAGTATTGAAGACTTTTCAAATCTTGAAATAATTGCTTGGCTACAAGATAGTAATCGCACCATTTTACAATCTAATTTTGCAGATCTTACATATCTTGTTTCTAATGATAATCCAGTTGCAAATAAAAAGATTACGGTGTATCCAAATCCTGCAACAGATTATTTATTTATTGATTTATCTTCTTTTAATTTACAACAAAATTTAAAGATCCTGATTTCTGACATAAAAGGTAACTTGGTCTATGCAGATAAAACAAATTTAAATGCATTGTTTGTCAATAGCTCAACATGGGCGCCTGGAGTTTATTATATACATATTGTTGGAAACAATCAGGAAGGACATCATAAATTTATGCTTGTTAAATAGTTTTTACAACATATCTGAGGATATTCGATTTTAGGATATACATTATGGTATAATTTTCAGGCTTAATTAGGATTTAATCTTTTTGCGATTCTAAAATTAGAATCTAAAAACCCTTTGATTTAACGATAGCAGCATTTTGCATTTTAGTGGCTTCATTTTTTTATTTTTATAAAGCTAAAATTGTCATTCGAAAAATGGATTCATTTTTCATTTCCAATTAAAGTAGATAGCATTCTTGGTGTCTACTTAATTTAGGGTCTGGATTCATTTTGTTTGTTCGTCTCCCGGTTTTAATACAAAGACTTTCTTGTTTTATTGAAAAATTGGATCCCTTTTGAGCATTTAAAAATGCAAAGGATCAATCGTTCAAAAGCGCTCCTTAAGAACACCCTATTTTATCTGCAACATAGAATTCTATTTCAATGCCAGGGCCGGTAATTAAAATACCATAAAAAATATTTATATAATATTGTAATTCTGGATGTTTTATATTAAACAAATTTGTGATTTGTTAAACATTGAAATTATATTTGTTGAATTCTGTATTGAATCGGATTTTTATTATGTTTGTAAACAAATTTATTCAAAATGAAACAACTTTACCTTTTATTATTTTTTATGACAAGCTTTCAATTGTTGGAAGCTCAATACTATTATTTGCCATACTTAAAAGTTGGTAAAAATCCAGGCGGCATTAACGTAGATAATGAATATCCTCCTGGCGGCGGTCTGCCAACTGGTTGGGCAACCATCCTAACGGGTCCGCAAGCATCTGGTGTGTGGTCTGCTGTTCAGACGATTCCGTTTAAATTTTATTTTAACGGAGCATTAGTGACTCGTTGCAAAGCTTCAACGAGTGGTCTAGTTACATTTAATTCAAAAACTACCATGAAAGTAGATTCGAATAATGTTGCTTTACCTACTTCTTTAATTCCCGACAGTACCGTTTGCATTTGGGGACTCCGCGCAGCGAGTGGAGATTACATTGTTACAAAAACTTTTGGAAAAGCACCAAACAGACAATATTGGATTTCTTTTAATTCCTTTGGAGAACAAAACCTTAAAGCAGGATGGATATACGCATCTGTGGTTTTGGAAGAAACAACAAATAAGATATTTATTGTTGATCAAAGAACCCAATGTGTATTAAGTGGGGCTGTTTGTATGGATAAAACAAATCTGACACTAGGTGTACAAGTGGACTCAACCTATGCCGTAATGGTGGATGGATCTCCTGATTATAAAAGTGATAATTTAAATAATTTCACACCAGAAGATAACAGTTATTTTGAATTTATTCAAGGAACCCAGGCAACAGAAGATATTCTTGGATTAAATCATGATTTTAAAAAGTATTATTTAGTTAAAGAGTTTCCAATTTCTGTAGTTGGAAACTTTAGAAATACCGGTACTGAGAATATTTCAAAAATTACCTACAATTATAGTGTTGATAATGGACCTGTTTATACACAGGAAATTACCGGACAAAATGCAGCGCCATTATCTGATTTCCAGATTACACATCCAGATCTTTGGACTGTTAATAGTAAAGGAAGCTATACTGTTAAATCCTGGATTAGTTTAGTGAATGATAAACCTTCATCAACTGTTTCTGATGACACGATTCGCTCTGTTGTCAATGTAAATGATACTTCAATAACAAGAAAATTGCTACATGAAAATTTTACATCTTCTACTTGTCCACCTTGTAAACCTGGAAATGAAACACTACACGGTGTTTTAAATAATTATCCAGATTTATGGACGGAATTAAATTATCATTTTTATTTTCCTGGTACAGGGGATCCTTATTACACCGCAGAATGTGCAACAAGAAGTACTTATTATGGCGGGATAAATGCAATCCCTGCAACACTTGTCGATGGCAGAACAAATATTAATCCAAACGGATATACTGCACAAACGTTTGTTGAAAATCAGGAAATTCCAGCTTTCTATCAAATTATTCCAAGTGGCACTGTAAATGGTCAAAAAATAGATGTACGTGTTGAAATTAAAAACATTGCACCGGTTTCTGCTACTACAAAATTATATGTAGCAATTGCTGAAAAATTAACCGTAAAAAATGTCAAAACAAATGGTGAAGTTGATTTCCCACATGTACTTAAAAAATTAATACCTGATGCTGCTGGAACCTTAGTAGGCATTGTTCCTGCGGAATCAAATAAAACAATTAATTTAAGTTGGACTGCGCCAGGCTCCTATAGATTGCCATTAGATGCTCAAGCAGCGAATATAATTAATCTTGCTACAGAAAACAGTATAGAAGATTTTGCTAATCTTGAAGTTATTGCCTGGTTACAGGAAAGTGACAGAACTGTACTTCAGTCAAATTCAGCTGATTTGACTTTTATTGTCGCCAATAATGATCCGGTTTTAAAAAGAGAAATTCTTGTAAGTCCAAATCCGGCAAGTGATTTTTTCTTTATTAACCTGTCTGCTTTCGATCTTACACAAGATTTAAAAATACTTATCTCTGATGCAAATGGTAAATTAATTTATACTGATAAAACATCTTTAAAGTCTATGTTTATTAATTCATCAACTTGGAATCCGGGATTCTATAATATAAAAGTTATCGGTAAAAATCAAGAAGCAAATAATAAAATTATTATTCTTGAATAAGGAATTGAAATAAAGCAGTTTTGTTTTTTTAAAAACAGGATTCGAAATAAAAAAGCACGCTTGAAACAAATTTCAAACGTGCTTTTTTATTTTTAAATAAGATACTTACTTAGTTTTCCAAGGCTACAATTTCTTCATAAATTGCATAATGAGAACTAATCATATTCTTTAAAGCTTTCCGAGCGAAAAAGATTCTGCTTTTAACAGTACCCAATGGTAATTTTAATTCATCTGCAATTTCCTGATATTTGTATCCATGATAATATCTTACAAATGGTATTTTCAAACTATCATCTAGACTGTCTACCATTTCATTTAGTTCTTTCATCATGATATCTGAATCCGCTCTATTTAAAACAGAATTATTCAAAGAATTCAGGTAATATTGATTATCACTATGATCATTAATAACTCCACCTTTAACTTTCCGACGATAATTATTAATAAAAATATTTTTCATGATTGTAATCAACCATGCTTTAAAGTTCGTACCCGGTTGAAATTTATCTTTATTTGATAATGCTCTAAATGCGGTTTCCTGACAAAGATCTTTTGCATCCTCGGAATCCTTGGTTAAGCTATAGGCAAAATTTTGAAGGGTCTGTGTCTGCCTATCTAACAAATTATAAAACTCTAATGTAGACATACCTAATTTTTTGTCAAATTTATTATTTTGTTTAAACATTTTCAAGTTTTGATTAAACAAAACTTGTTAAGAAAATGATAAATTTTTAAACGATTTCACAATTTGCTGATTTACAGTACATTTAAATGTTTGTCGAATTATAAATTCATTCAATTAAAAATGAAAGTATCCCTGATTATTGTTGTGCTTTTTCTAAAAAGTAGCCACCTATCACTAGAAAAACCAAATTTGGTAACCAAATGGCAAATACTGGAGGCATTAAATCATTATTTGCAAAGGTTAAAGACATTTTTGATAGAAAGATGTAGATTACGCCTAAAATAACCCCAGCAGCTAAATGTAAACCCATTCCCCCTCGTACTTTTCGACTCGCAATACAAGCACCAATAAATGTTAGGATAAGTGTTGTAAAAGGATCTGCAGTCCGCCTTTGTCGTTCTACTTCATATAACTTACTCAAGCCAGAACCTTTTTCTCTCTCCCGATCAATAAAATAGGACAATTCGGTAGTTGTCATCATATCTTTCTGATTAGAAATAAATACAAAATCTTTTGGATTCATATTTATAGCGGTGTCAAGCTGCTCTCCATTCTGAATCAGGATGCTTTCTGTACTATCAGAAAAACTTCGAATCTCTATATCCTTTAAAGTCCAAATGTTTGGCTCTTGCTTCCATTTTACAGTTCTGGCTCTCAAAATTTGGACGATTTTTTCTCCTTCAAATTTTTCCATCTGAAAATCAATCCCACTGCTATCACTGCTTTGATAATATCTTAAATACGCTCCCACATTGGGTGCAACAAATAAATGAACATTTCTATCGCGCGCTTTAATATTTCCAGGTCTAATATATTTATTATCAAAATCTCTGAGAATTTTATTCGACTTTGGAACAAAAATATGATTTCCAACAAGATGCAAGGCCGTAAACAACAAACCTGCCATTAAAAACGGCTTTAATATTCTTTTAAACGATACGCCGGAACTAAATATTGGAATGATTTCGGTTTGTCCAGCCATTCTGGAAGTAAAAAATATAACGGTTATTAACGCATATAAAGGAAATAATAGGGAGTTAATCCATGGAAGAAAATTTATGTAATACATTGAAAAAACTTCCCAGAAACTTAATCCCTTTGAAATAAATTTATCAATTCGCTCGCTCAGATCAAATACTACAGATATTAATGAAAATAAAAACATGATAAAAAAAAATGTTCTCACATATTTTCCAATGATATATCTATCTAATATTTTAATCCGCAAATAATCTTTCACTATATTTTTTTACTAATAACAGGTAGTATGTTTTCTTTCCAATTAAAAAATGTATTCTGTAATATTTGTTTTCTAGCTTCTTCAACAAGCCACATAAAAAATCTTAAATTTTGTAAACTAGCCAATTGAGATGCTAAAATTTCTTTAGCCAGAAACAAATGTCGAAGATACGACTTACTATGTTGTTGGCTTGATCCAAGATCTAAGGCTTCATCAATTGGGGAAAAATCTTCTTTCCATTTCAAATTCTTTATATTAATAATACCTTGAGTGGTATATAATACTCCGTGTCTGGCATTCCTTGTTGGAAGGACACAATCAAATAAATCAATTCCTCGCTCAATGCAATTAAGTATATTCTGTGGCGTTCCTACTCCCATTAAATATCGTGCACTTTCGGTGGGAAGTGCGCCGCAAGAAATTCTTACTAATTCATTTAATTCTGATTCCGGTTCTCCTACAGACAAACCACCAATTGCATAGATCGGATTTGAATACCGGGTTATAAAATCAATGGACTCCAATCTGAGATCTTCATAAATTGATCCTTGACAAATAGGTACGAAACACTGTTGATGTCCATAGTTTGAATTCGTTTTCTCAAAATGTTGTATTCCTTTTTCCAACCAATCATGCGTAATGACTAAAGACTTTTTAGTGTACACTCGATCTGATGGATAGGGTGGACATTCATCCAATGCCATCATGATATCAGAGCCCAGGATTCGTTGAATGTCGACTACTTTTTCTGGGGTAAAAAGATGTTTAGAACCATCTAGATGTGAATTAAACAGGACTCCTTCCTTTTTTATTTTTCTGGTAGAACTTAAGGAAAACACCTGATATCCTCCACTATCTGTTAATATTGGTTTATGCCAATTCATAAAAGAATGCAAACCACCAGCATGTTCTATTACATCCATACCAGGTCTTAAATAAAGGTGATATGTGTTACCGAGAATTATCTGTGCCTTGATAGCGCTTGATAATTCTTGTTGATGCACGGCTTTAACCGTTGCAGAGGTTCCAACAGGCATAAAGATCGGTGTTTCAATGGCCCCATGATCCGTTGATAAAACTCCGGCTCGGGCCTTAGATTGATTATCGGTATGTAATAATTTAAACGAAACACTCATCTATCCTTTCCTTTTCATTCTTAATAATACACCCAACATAAGGGAAAAACCAATCAGTGCCGATCCCCCTTTACTAATAAAAGGAAGTGGAATTCCTATAATTGGAACCAGTCCCATCGTCATTCCAATATTAATTAATACATGAATGAAAAATAAACCGGCCACGCAAATTGCAAAATTTGAAAAAAACTTTTTCTCAGAATGTTCACTCATCAAAACAATTCTGAAAATCAAAACAAAAAATAAAACGATCACTGTTAAAGAACCTATAAATCCTTGTTCTTCGCCAATCGAACTAAAAATAAAATCGGTCGATTGTTCAGGTACAAATTTTAATTTAGTCATGTTTCCATTCAAATAACCTCTTCCCATAAAACCACCTGCTCCAATTGCTACTTTAGATTGTAAAATATTATATAAGGATCCGCGAGGATCGCATTCAGCCGGCTTTAACCAAACTTTTATACGCTCTTGCTGATGGGGTTCTAGTGTATTAAAGAAATTAATTGTTGTATAACTAAACAAACTTAAGATAGCGATTCCAAAAAGTAAGAGTAAGCTGACTCGCTCTGCTTTTGATTTCCAAACATAAATTAATGAAATAATTAATAATGAAATCGCAGCAAGGATAACTTGATAAATTGGAAAATAAAAATTTGCAACGATTAAACCAATAAATACCAATGCAAAAATTAACCATTGAAATCTAAAATGCTTAAAATAGATCCAACTGATTAAAATGGCTAATAAAATCAAGCCGAGTAAAACATAAGATATTGGAAACAGGAAAGAAAAAATAAATATTGTAAATAACAGGATAAACACTAAATAATAAAATTCATTAAGTCCTTCTAAAAATAATAAAAGAAAAAAAGAAAAAAAAGTAATTGCTGAGCCTGCATCTGGTTGTAATAAAATTAATAATACAGGAGCAAAAATGATAGCAAATGAAATCAGTTGATAATTAAAAAACTTTAAATCTGTTTTAAAATAAGTTAAGTAAGAAGATAATGCAAGTGCGGTTCCAAATTTCGCTATTTCTGAGGGTTGGAATGAAAATCCACCTATATTAAACCATGCTTTGGCTCCTTTAATTTCTGTACCAAATATCAAAACCAACAATAATAATAATAAACCGAGTCCATAAATAATATATGCAAACGTATGCCAAAATTTATCATCAACCCATTGTGATAAACCAAATACCAACAATGCTATAAAAATATAAACAGACTGTTTCGTAATGGGTACTGATAAATCAAAGATATCCCGATTTATATTTTGTGAGTACGTAACAGAATAAATTGAAAGCCAACCAATAATTAATAAACTAAAGTAAATACCTGTAGTGATCCAGTCAAAATTGTTTGCATGTTGTTGCCGAATCATGCGAACTAAAATTCTTCGTAAGAAATTTTATTATCAACAGACAAAAATGCATTTGGAAATTTCTTTTTTATTGTTTCAAGTGTGTATGTTGCTTCTGCCCTGGATACAAAGGCTCCCGCTTTCAAATAATAATAAGGTTCTTTATATTCCCATCGAGTATGGTGGCTAAACTGTTGTTGAAAGTTTGTTTTAGTTTGTTCCATTAGTCTTCTATCCGTCGTAGTTATCACCGTAATTCTCCATCCGGAAATATGTGTAATGGCCCTATTAATTCTTAAATAATGGTCCATAATTTTACTCACTTTAGGATCCTCATGAATTTGAATGCTTTGCTGTGAGTATGCAGAAAGTTTGCAAACAATCAATAAAAACAAGACGCCTAAAATTTGTTTCATTTTTTGAAATTATTCTGTTCCATGACAGTTTTTAAACTTTTTTCCACTTCCGCAAGGACAAGGATCGTTTCTTCCAATTTTTGGTCCAACATTTCGAAATGTTTGTGGACTGGCTTGTTGCTCGGCACGTCCTGCTGATTCTGCTGCTCTTCTTTGATTTTCTTCAGCCCGATTTGTTTTAATCTTACTATAATCTGTCCGTTGAGATCTGGCTTCTTTTACTTCCTGGTTTACATTGATCAATAATTTTCCTTTTGATAACAAGGAGGTGATTTCTGTATTCATTTTATAAACTAAAAGTTCGAATAAATTATAGGCTTCTATTTTATAAATAACTAATGGATCTTTCTGTTCAAAACTTGCAGCCTGTACAGATTCTTTCAATTCATCCATATTCCGGAGATGTTCTTTCCAGTCATTATCTAATTTTATCAATGCGATTCCTTTTTCAATATCCCGCATGATAGACGCGCCATTTGTTTTAATAGCAGAATCAATTTCGGCAGCTATCGGCAGCGGCTCACTGTGCCCATCTGAATACGGTATTGCGATCCGTTGATATTTCTGTCCTTCGTTTAAATTTAAACTTTTTATATAAGGCATTAAAACATCCTTAATAATCCCTTCTTTCTTATGATAGGCATCAAAAAACTCATTAAAAAATCGATTTAAAATTTCTGATTCGCTTGCTTCATTAAAATAAGCTTTGTCAATATTTGGTTCGATTCCTAAAACACTGATACTTTCATATTCAAAACTTTCAAAATCATTCGCTGCTTTGCTTTTTTTAACAATACCTTCAACAGTAGAATGAAACATATAACTTAAATCGACTGAAAGCCGATCTCCATAGAGCGCATGGTTTCTTTTTTTATAAATTGCTTCTCTTTGAATATTCATGACATCATCATATTCCAAAAGTCTTTTTCGGATGCCAAAATTATTTTCTTCAACTTTCTTTTGTGCTCTTTCAATGGACTTGGTAACCATAGAATGTTGCATTACTTCGCCTTCTTTGTGCCCTAATTTATCCATGATTCCGGTAATGCGATCTGAGTTAAACAAACGCATTAAATTATCTTCAAAGGATACAAAAAACTGACTCGAACCTGGATCCCCTTGTCTTCCTGCCCGACCTCTTAATTGTCGGTCAACACGTCTGGATTCATGTCGTTCTGTACCTATTATAGCCAAGCCACCTGCGCGTTTTACTTCGTCAGATATTTTGATATCCGTTCCCCGACCTGCCATATTGGTTGCAATCGTAACTTTTCCAGGGTTTCCTGCCTCCGCTACAACTTCTGCTTCCCGTTGATGTTGCTTTGCATTCAATACATTATGCGAAATACCTCTTAATTGCAACATTCGGCTTAATTTTTCAGAAATATCAACAGAGGTTGTTCCAACTAAGACCGGCCGACCTTTACTGGTACATAATTCTATTTCATCGATTACAGCATTAAATTTTTCTCTGGCTGTTTTATATACTAAATCTTCCCGGTCATCCCGAATGATATTTTTATTGGTAGGGATAACAACAACATCTAATTTATAAATCTGCCAAAACTCTCCTGCTTCCGTTTCTGCTGTACCCGTCATCCCTGCTAATTTATGATACATCCGAAAATAATTTTGCAGCGTTATCGTTGCATAAGTCTGTGTCAATTCACCAACTTTTACATTTTCTTTTGCTTCAATTGCCTGGTGTAATCCGTCAGAATAACGTCTTCCTTCGAGTAACCTTCCGGTCCCTTCATCAACAATTTTTACATGTCCTTCGATTACAACATAATCTTCGTCTATTTCAAAAATTGTATACGCTTTTAAAAGTTGACTTACACAATGGAGTCGTTTTGATTTAGTAGAAAAATCTTCTAATACTTTTTCTTTTTGTGCTGTAATTTCTTCTTTACTTAATCCTGGGTTAATCTCTATTTGTTGAATGGTCTCCGATAAATCGGGAATAATAAAAAAATCAGGATCTGATTCTCCTTTGCATAGATAATCTATACCAAGTGCTGTAAGCTCAACCTGTCTGTTTTTTTCATCAATATTAAAAAGTAAAGGTTCATCCGCAACCCGCATATGTTTTGATTGCTCCTGCATGTAAAAATTCTCTGCTTTTTGCAATATATTTCGAATGCCATCTTCACTTAAATATTTTATTAATGCTCTTGATTTTGGCAATGCTCTGTAGGAACGCAAAAGTGATAAACCACCTTCGCCTTCATTGTGGCCGATCTTTCCTTCAAGAATTAATTTCCTTGCTTCTGTTAAAAACTGTGTAGCGATTTTTTTTTGTTCATTAACAAGTCTTTCAACCTTAGTCTTTAAAACATTGTATTCTTGACTTTCTTCATCTACATCCACAGGACCTGAAATTATTAATGGTGTTCTGGCATCATCAATTAAAACACTATCTACCTCATCCACCATTGCATAGTGATGTTTTTGTTGAACTTTTTCGTCTGCCGACCGAACCATATTATCCCTCAAATAATCAAAACCGAACTCATTGTTGGTTCCATAGGTGATATCGCAATGGTATGCTTTAATCCGCTCAGGGGAATGCGGTTTATACTTATCAATACAATCTACCGTCATTAATAAAAACTCAAAGATCGGTGCTATCCATTCAGAGTCTCTTCTGGCTAAATAATCATTTACAGTAACAATGTGGACTCCTTCACCAACCAAAGCATTTAAATAGGCAGGTAAAGTCGCCACTAATGTTTTCCCTTCCCCGGTTGTCATTTCCGCAATTTTTCCATCATGCAAAACCATTCCTCCGATCAATTGAACATCATAATGTATCATGTTCCATGTAATCTGACCACCGGCAGCCGTCCATTTGTTTGAATATATTACTTCATCGCCCGATAAATTTATATAAGATCTGTTAACCGCTAAATTTCTGTCATGATCTGTCGCTGTTAAAGCTAAGGTTTCATTATAAAAAAATCGTCTCGCTGTTTCCTTGACTACTGCAAATGCTTCTGGTAAAAGCTCCATTAAGATTTCCTCTATCTGTGCATTCCTGTCTTTTGCTTTTTGATCAATTACATTGTAAATATCTTCCTTGGTATAAACGTCTTGTTCTTGTTCTGCTTGATCTTTTAAGCTAATAATTTCCAAATCAATATCATTTAAATAATCCTTGATTCGTTGTTTAAATTCCAGGGTTTTATTCCTGAGTTGATCATTATTCAAGCTTTGATAGGCCGTTGCAAAATGATTTATCTCTTCTACTTTTGGTAAGTAAACTTTTACGTCTTTTTCCTGCTTCGTGCCGAAAATCTTTTTTAATATCCCGAACATAATCTGATTAAAATGTAAAATTAAGCTTTTTAAAGGGTCTTTGAGTACAAAAACCTTTCCTAGATTTGTTCAATTATTGCACAAATCATACCATAGGAATTTGAATGCCATTATGGCAGTCCTTTTGTTAACATCTGTTTAACGAATGTTGGCGCCACCCAAAACTAAACATTGAATTTACAGAACATCAAATGTAATTATATTCCATTCGATCGTGTTTTTGCACCCCTGCTTCTTTACATAAAAGAATTAATTTATTACCATTGATTTTATTCGATTTATAGTTTTTTGATAATGATTTAACTGCAATCCCATAAACCCTAAAATACTAATTACAAATAAACCATTTCTAACATACAAAATAAAATTTTCAAATTTTGAATTCACTGGAACGAAGACTACCATAGAAACTGCTGTTAAAAATAAAGTCAGTAGTAATAAGCCAATGATATATCTGTAATTGTTTTTATGAAATAATTGCTCCTCTTGAAGCACCATAAGAAATACCTTTTTACGATACGTTTTTACTTCTGGGTTAATTTTATATAATTCAATATATATTTTTAAAGAAGCTTTATATTTGTTTTCATTTTTTAGTGCCTCCGCTTTAAAGATTAAAATCTGGTTATAAATAAAACGTTGTCGATCATTAAAATCTTGTCCATTTAAAAGTTCAGCAACAAATAAATCTATTTGTTTATATAATATATTGTATTTGTCTAAATTAAATAATGCTTCTATAAAATTTAATTTAATTTCAATATATTCATCATAATCTAATTGCGAAATTTGATCGAAATAATATTCATAAAAATAGTAATAGTCATAGTATGCGTTTTCCGGGATCTTTCGAAATCTCGAAAACAAAACACTTGTAATTTTTTTATTTTGAATCAACCTGCTCATAAATATTATAAATTACGGGCCTTGATGGTGCAGCGTCTTGTTCCATTGATGCAACTTGAAGATTCATCAAATAGAGTCCATCCTTTATATGATTTGGAACATAAATTAACTCTGTTATGGTGCAATCATCAGCTCTATTACCCTCCCAAAAACAATTGTGGGATAATAATTTTCCCCCATCTTCTTCCCTGTCTACCGATGGAAGATCTATTAATAAATGCTTTATACCGAATTCTTTAATGCATTGTATTGCTTCAAAAGAAACATAAGGAGGATTGGTTCCCGAATAATGAGAACTCATTTTGTCATTGGTGTTTGGTAAGGTTCTGACAATTAAATATTCTGGTATATCGATCTCTTCTAAAAGAAGTTGCATACTTACGCTTGTAATGACCCGATCTCCATTTTCCATTTTTGTTGGATATACTGAAAGCAGATACGCAAATCCAAAAAATGATTTCAATTTAGAATTTATAGAATCTCTTTGCTTATTAATATGCCCAATTCCCTCCGTATGTGTTCCGCCTCCATGAATATTAATAAATGTATTATAATAATTTACAGGACCACCATCCTTAACGCTTCCAATAAATGTACCTTGTTTTACCGCCTGACTTGAGAAAAACGGCGCATAAAAACAATTAACCTGATTAAATTCTTCCTTATATGAAATTGATAAATCGATTCCTTTTGATAAATCGCAACGATATAAAATTCCTTTATTTTCAAATTGAATTTCCATAAATTAATTTCTTTGATCTAAGCCCCAGTTCAATTTGTCATGCATTGTTTTTGAAAAGCTAGAAGGTTGTAATTGTATCAATTGAATGTTAAAATCACACTTTCTGACCGCTAACTCAAATTCAGCTGTAATAACTTCATACCTTGAATCGAGCGTACATAAAAAATTATCTGTTCTACCTTCTACTTGAAAACTCAGTACGGCATCATCTGACAAAACAACGGGTCTAACATTTAAATTATGTGGTGCAACTGGCGTGATAACAAGATTTCTTGCCTGTGGAAATAAAATAGGACCTCCACAGGATAAAGAGTAACCTGTGGAACCTGTAGGTGTTGAAATTATCAATCCATCTGCCCAATAGGAATTTAAAAAATCACCATTTATATAGGTGTGTATAGTAATCATGGATGAATTATCCCGCTTTAAAATTGAAAAGTCATTTAACGCAAAGGGCGTTTCGCCAAATACAGGAAAATTACAATCCAATTGAATCAAGCTGCGCTGTTCCAGTTCATACATACCTTGATTTAAAAAATGTGCAGCATCTGCTATATATCTTTTTTCAATACTTGCTAAAAAGCCTAACCTTCCCAAATTTATTCCTAATATCGGTACTTGTGAATCTCTAACATAGGTAAGTGCACTCAAAATGGTACCATCGCCTCCCATGGTAATCAAACTATCCGGTTTTATTGTCATTAAATCAGAATAACCAGACCAGGTATTCATTTTCCGGATTGCTGGAATTTCATTCATTATTTGCTCAAAAAACAAATCGAATATATAAATCTCTGCTTTATCTTCCTTTAAATGAGATATAAGAGATGATATATGAGGATAATCATCTTGTTTTGCTTTCTGTCCAAAAATAAATACTTTCATTAAAACGCTTTCCTGGTGTGAAAATAAAATCCTGTTTCCTTTAAATGATTGATACTATAAATTACATTAAATTGGATTACATCATTTAATGTAAAATTAAGCCCTGCGCCGCTGCTATACAAAAATTTGTTTACTAAAACGTTATTTTTACTATAAAATGGATCATTTACATAGGCACCATTAAGTTGACCTGACAAATCAATATCTAATTTTATCCTCAATTTGGATTCACTTTTGATAATTTTAAAAAAATTCCATTGAAACGATTTAATAAAATATCGAAATTCATTGTTTAAATAAATATAATCCAAGCCATCAATTACATAGTGTTCATATCCCGATATATTGCTATCGCTATAACCTAAAGATTTATATAAATTATAGGGTCTTTTGTTTCGATCCATTCCAACTTGGGCTAATACAGCTGTTTGCAAATAACAATTATGGAATAATTTATTTGCTGTTTTTGCAATTTGAGCAATACTTAAAAATTTATATTTATCCCAAACTCCAAGTCCCGTTTTTTTAGCAATCCATGAAACGGAAAAACCTCTTGTGGGCCTAAGCAGATGATCAATATCATAATAACCGGCAGCAAGAAATGCAGAAGCGTAGGTTTGATCTGTATTTCCATTCAATAAAAAATCAGGATAGCGCTTTGCCATATCTTCATTAAACCGGTTTCGGAATAAATTAATACCAATATCATAGGTCCAGAATTTATTCAATTTATAATTCATTCCTCCTGCAAACTCTTTGGATGAATATAATACCCGATTGCCTTCTTTTATAAAAACTTGCTTGTTTTGAATTGTTTGTACTGCAATCTCTTTATACTCTGAAAAATAAAATGCTACTTTTAATCCGAATTTTGATGTTTTTGATATTGCTGGCCGGTAATATAATAGCTCTAATCTATTGGTATAACCCGTATGAAATTTAAATTTTAAACGGTCGTTTGCGCCAGAAAAATTTACATGCTGTGCTCCGAGTCCAAAATTAATTCTTTTAAAAGAGCGATCGTATTCGTTCCACCATACATTAAAATTTCGATCTGCCAATTCAAAAATTATATTTGGATACAGATACCAGTTTTCTTGTACCTCAATTATAAATTTAATTTTTGCATTTTCTTCAAAATGAAAAACCGTTTTGATATTTATTTGTAAAAATAAATTCGTCTTTCTTAAATCCGATGTAATTCGTGCAATGACCTGATCTAATTCAGATCGCAATATCCGATCTCCTGTATTATATCTTATTTCTCTAAGCGCATACCACGCTTTTGTTTTAACAAATCCATTAAATTCAAAACCTGAAATTTGCAGACTATCCAGACTTTGAGCATCTAATACTATGCGAATAGAAACAAACGTAAATATTAATAAAAAGCGGTGAATAATTATAGATTTAAATAATTCATCAACATATTGAATCGCTCTTTCAACACATCGCTAAATGCTTCTTCCGAAAAAACATCCACGATTTCAAGTCCATATCTTTCAAAAGAATTTAAGATCCCCTGAGCTTCCAGACAGTTTAATTTTATTGTTATTAAGATGGTTCCCTTATCCGATGTTTCGGTAACAAATGAACTTAAAATGATACAATCTTCTTCTTCAACAATTGCAGCGATTTTACTTAAGGAATAATCGAGCCTTCTTTGACTTAACACAACGATACATCCAGGCTCTGTCAAAGCAAAACTTTGTCCGTAAAATTGTAGTAAGGTTTGCTGACGAATGCAACCCATATAGTCATCATGGTCATTTACAACCGGGATACAACTTAAATGGCTTTCAACGATTCTTGACCAAATTTCAAAAAAATGACATTGTGGACCAACAGATTCAAATAATTCCACAGGAAGTTCTGAGATTTTTACATTGTCACTATAATTATGGAGGTCACTTTTAGTAATAATTCCTTTCAATTTTTTATGATTCAAAAGAGGCAGCTCGTTCAGAATATATTTTTCTAAAATGGACTTTGCTTCTTTTACGGTTTCTTTTCCAGAAAATGGGATGAGGTCTTTATCTAAAAAATTAAGTGCTATCATTTAAGTTCCTGCTTTAGTTCAATGGGTAAATCTTGTTTTAAGATAAATGCTTCTTGTGGCTGTTCGCGATCTTTATTTTTAAGTGTGTTTAAAATCGATGGTAATATTCTAAATTGATTGTTTTTAAAGAGTTCAAACGCTGGTAAAATCCGAATATATGCTAAGGCTTCTTGATTTAAAATTTTTTCCCATTCCTTAAAACCATAAGTCACTGCTAAATCAAGATGATAAAAGCTTTCATATGCTTTTTCTTCCAGGGAATAGGCACAAGCGATATTAAAATGCAAAGATTTATCATCGGGATTGGATTCTATCGCTTTTTTAAAATCTTCTATTGCCCCCTTGGTATCATAATCTTTAAATTTTTTTATTCCACTTTGTTTATAGTTTTCTCCTTCTCTTTTCTTATATGTGTTTACTAAATATTTAGGAGTACTTCGTTTCGTTTCAGCCTGATCATCATCCAATACAAAATACTTTCCAGTTTTGGTTTGTTCTCTTGCTTTTTCCAATCTTCTTCCATATCGATCTCTGAAATAATAACTATTGTATTTGCGATCAAATTCTGAATCATCCATGATCATCAATTTATAAGCATCGTACCAACCTAAAAAAGAAGTTAATGGGATTCCAAAAAATCGTCCAATCCAAATAAACAATGCAATATAAGCGATTCCAAGTTCTGGCTGTCTCAAATAAAACTTATGCGCACCAAAACCACCAGCTACAATTGCAAGAAGTACTGCTACAAATTTTTTCTTCATGACTCTGAGAATTTAAATGTCACAATTGCAATATCATCCGGGATTTCTTCATTTCCCTTAAAGTTTAATATATGTTCCATAATGGAATCGCACATTTCATTTGCCTTACAATCTTTATGGTCTAAAATATAACTCTTTAACATATTTTGAGAAAAGTTTTCGCCGTATTTATTCTTTAAGTCGGTCAAACCATCAGTATATGCGACCAAAACGGTTCCTTCTTCTAATTTAATTACACCTTCTTTAATTTCTGGTAACTGCTCAAAATGCCCGATGATTGTTGTTGTTGCTTTCAGTTCAATAACATTTCCGTTTTGATATAAAACAGGAGGTATGTGTCCTGCATTTACATAGTAAAGTAATTTCTTTTGAAGGTCTGCTACTGCTATAAAAAAGGTTAAATATTTTTCTCCTTTCGTAATCCGCATAACGGCTTGATTTAACACCATAACAAGTGTTTCCAAATCTTTATATTGTTGTCCGAGGTTTTGCAATAAGGCCTGGAAATTAGCCATTATCATTGCTGCTGCAATTCCTTTACCAGAAACATCAGCAATACAAAAGCAAATTTTGGTTTCTGAAAACCATATGTAATCAATATAATCACCACCCACTTTATAATGCGGCCGATAAACATTTGCCATTGAAAAATTTTTCCCAGATGGCATTTCGTTTGGGATCAGCATCTGCGTAACATCTTTGGCAAGCTCCCATTCTTTTTCTTGTTCTATTTGTCGTCTTACCAATCGCTTGTTTTCTATTGCAACAGCTACAATATTTGTAATAGATGTAATAAACTGGATATTATTAAAAATGTCATCTCCTTTTTTTACACCACTTATTAAGGAGTAAGCAATTGGATCTGTTTTATGATAAACCGGAATTATAAATTCAAACGATTGCAAGTTGGGATCGTCATCTTTTTTTATTGTATGCAAGCGATTGTATTTAATAAATAATTGCGGCAATTTTTCTAAATCTGTAGTGAGGTCAACTTGATGTGTGATTACTAATTGCCAGTTTTGATCATCTCTTATATAAAGTGCTAGTTTTTCAATACTAAGCTCCCAGGTTAAAAAGCTTTTATACATACTAAACAGCTCTTCTTGGGGTAAGTTTTCATTAATCGCTTGCGTAATATTTAGTAATGAAGTTATTTGGAGTTGTTTTAAACTCAACTCATTTTGCATTTTGTTTAATATCGTTTGATCCCGACTCATCTTTTTACTGACATTCTGACATCACCTAGGTCTCTTAAATAGCTCGTTATAAGCTGAAAGGCAAGAATGAGCAAAACTACAACAATAGATGGAATCAATGCCAACAATGGTTTTCCTGATATAGCATAAGAATACTGCTCTTGCAATATATTACCAAGACTAGGAACAGGAGGCTGTAATCCAAATCCTAAAAACGATAATCCAGATTCCAATAAAACGGCCAAGGCAAAATTTCCAGATACCAAGACCCAAACCGGTCCAAGTAAATTGGGTATGATTTGACCAAACAAAATTCTAATATTTGAATAACCTAAAGCTCTGGAGGCTTGTACAAAAACCATTTCTTTATAATATAATACCTGCGCTCTAACTAATCTTGCCACATCTCCCCACATGGTTAAACCGATTGCTATAAATAATGAAGTAAATGATCTTCCAAAGCTTAAAATTATTGCAAATGCTAATAAAATGGTAGGTAACGACCAAAATACATTTATAAAAATGGAAATAATTCGATCCGTTTTCCCGCCAAAATATCCAGCCAATCCTCCCAAAATTAAACCTATAATTAAGGATAACAATACGGATGCAAATCCTATAATTAAAGTATACCTTAATCCGATTATAATTCTACTGAAAACATCCCGACCATATTTGTCTGTACCAAACAAAAAAAGGATACATTCTCCTTCCTGATTTTGAGCTGGTGTTAAGTAATTATATTTATAAACACTGTTATCGCCATTCCAGGATTTATTAAAAAAATTTTGCTTGGAATCCGTAATTAAAATTTTTGTGAAGCAAGCCTTATAAAATGGATTCATAAGGGATACTTCCGGGATTTGAGTATTCGCATTTCGACTCTTATCGGGCACAACAAGATATGCTGCAATGGCTAATAAACAGCAAAAGCTTAAAAAAAATATTGCGAAATAAAAAACCGTTTTTTTCAATATAAAACTATTTCAATTTAATGTTTTCAAGATGCCGTTTAAAATCTCTTTTTGTCTTTTTTTCCAAATTGTCTTTAAATACCTGGTCCAAATCAATTTCCATTTGATTTGATAAACAAATTAAAACAAATAAAATATCTCCTAATTCTTCTTTAATATGCTCTTTTGCGTTTCCTTGGTCTTCTGTATTTTTAAAGGATTGCTCGCCATAAATGCGAGCTATATACCTTGATAATTCTCCAACTTCTTCCATTAATAAAACGGTATTTGTCATTTCATTAAAATATCGAATACCATATGTTTTGATCCAAGTATCTACAGCTTCTTGTTCAATTTTCATTTATTCTTTGTTTTTAGTATCTATGTATATGGTTACTGGCCCATTATTTATAAGTTGAATTTTCATATCCGCTGCAAATATTCCGGTTTTTA
Organism: Saprospiraceae bacterium; assembly: GCA_016717265.1. Taxonomy (NCBI): domain Bacteria; kingdom Pseudomonadati; phylum Bacteroidota; class Saprospiria; order Saprospirales; family Saprospiraceae; species Saprospiraceae bacterium. The sequence goes on along the minus strand of JADKFX010000001.1, from coordinate 659,056 downwards.
TTGGCTTTCCAGTCAATTTTTCACATTCTGATATAAATTTCAGGTACCATTCTTTTGCTTCTTCCGGTTTCGCTGCTTTTGAAAATCCTGGTCTATTTCCTTTCTTTGTACTGGCAAAAAGTGTAAATTGACTTATTATTAGGAGTTCCCCCTGAATATCATTAATAGAAAGGTTCATTTGCTGATTTGAATCTGAGAATATTCTGAGCGACAAAATCTTGTTCACTAACCAATCTAAGTCTTCTTTTTGGTCACCCTGTTCTATTCCTAAAAAGATTAATAATCCTTGTTGTATTTCACAAAATTGTTGATTGTCGATAGTAACACTCGCTTTCAAAACTCTTTGAAGTATACACCGCATCCTTTATTTTTTAAACATGTCAATTATTTATAAAGCATAAAGTTATGAAAATCAAGATTGCTTTATATTTATTATTCCTTGAATCCTTTTAGCTTATTAACATTTTTTGGATGTTATTAGAATTTATTATAGAATTTTAATAAAACGTATCGCTAAACTCTATAGACAATTCATAAGTTTCATGTTCTTGAAGTTTTATCAACATTTTAATGAGTATACTTTTTAAACAGTCCTCTTTACTAACACTCGCTAATAACTTAATTAATATATTGATTTTAAATTATTTAAAATGTTTAAAAACGATCTTCAAATGTTAATTAATAGCATTATAATTCATTTTAAACTTATAAACAGCAGTTATATACATTCTTCATTTATTAATATTTATTAAATGAATATAGATGGGTATGAATTTATGTGGAATACAATTTTGAGAAAGTTTTGATCATTTTTGCATCATGGAATCGAAACAAACAAATGATTTGATTATAAAATGGCTTTGGGTTGGGATCATTATGGTCATTTTTCAGATTTTTTTAGGAGGTATCACCAGGTTAACTGGAAGTGGCTTGAGTATTACACATTGGGATATAATTACAGGGGTATTGTATCCATTTTCTGAGCAACAGTGGAATTATTATTTTGATTTGTATAAGCAAACACCACAATATCTTAAAATTAATGATAAGATGGATTTGTCAGCGTTTAAATTTATTTTCTTTTGGGAATATTTTCATAGACTTTGGGCACGTTTAATGGGATTTGTTTTTGTTTTGCCTTTAGCATATTTTTTATACAAAAAATGGGTCCCGAAATCACTTTACAAAAATTTGATTGTTATTTTTCTATTAGCTGTTTTTGTAGCATCCCTCGGTTGGATAATGGTTGCAAGTGGATTCGTAAATCATCCCTGGGTGAATGCGTATAAGCTTTCGTTTCATCTTTTAGCAGCTGTATTATTATTGTGTTATCTTTTTGTTACAATCCTAAAATTAAAAGATCCGGTAAACATTATAGATAGGCCGAAAATTATAGATAAAAGTTTAGGAGTACTTATAATATTAGTCCTTCTGCAAATTTTATTGGGTGGGGTGATGGCTGGTATGAAAGCATCTTTAATAGCGCCTACATGGCCAACGATAAATGGTAATTTTTTTCCTCCAGAAATATTTAGGATTTCTTCTTATACGCAGTTTTTATTTTCAGAATATGAATTGTCTCATACAGGACCTGTTATAATTCAATTTTTTCATAGAATGTGCGCGTATATTATTTTTATTTTAATATTGATTTTATGTATAATTTTTAATAGAAAATATAAGAATTATTCCTGCAGACCCATTTTTTATCTTATTTTATTATGTTTTTTTCAAATAGTATTAGGTGTTTTGACTTTGGTAAATAGTGTTGGTTATATACCCGTTTGGTCAGGTTCTCTTCATCAAATAGGAGGAATCATTTTGCTTCTGTATTTATTGAAATTGTATTTTAGTTTTCAACTTCAGTATAAGTCAAAGAATCTGAAACTGTAAACTTGCATTTTTTTTTATAAAGAATTAAGTTATTTTTGTCGTTATCTAATATAGAATATGGATTTTCAGCTTCTTGAGCAAGGTAAGTTTAGATTTATTGAAACAAAAACCGATGGACCAAACTTGCTTCTTTTACATGGTTTATTTGGTGCTTTGAGTAATTTTCAAGGTATTTTAGGTCATTTTAGTAAAAAATATAATGTGGTGGTTCCTATTTTGCCAATTTATGAACTTCCAATATTTCAAGCTTCTTTAAGTGGTTTGGTAGAACATGTTATTGATTTTGTCAAATTTAAGGAACTTCAAAGTATCAATTTATTAGGAAATAGCCTTGGTGGTCATATTGCTTTATTATATGCGTTAGCGGATCCTGATCGGATTAAAACGATCACATTAACAGGGAGTTCAGGATTATTTGAGAGTGGTATGGGTAGTAGCTTTCCGAAAAGAGGGGACTATGAATTCATTAAGAATAAGACAGCAGAAACTTTTTTTGACCCATCTGTAGCCACAAAGGAGCTCGTGGATGAGGTATATGATATTGTTAATGACCGGGGAAAGGCAATTCGGGTTATAGCAACCGCAAAATCAGCTATACGTCATAATTTAGGAGATAAACTACATACCATACAGGTTCCAACATTGCTTATTTGGGGTAAAAACGATACCATTACGCCTCCATTTGTAGCGGAGAAGTTTAATGAGTTAATTCCGAATGCAACACTCCATTTTCTAGAAAACTGCGGTCATGCTCCAATGATGGAGAAGCCAGATGGTTTTAATCATATTTTGGAGCATTTTTTGGAAATAAACAATTAGTTAAAGAAAAGGCTTGGATTTGAGTCGATAAATTGAGTAAAAAGCAGCGTTTTAGTTATAGAGGGTGTCATCATATAAAGCTAATGGTCTCGTGGATTTAGAACAGATCATACAAGGTTGTCTTCAGGGAGATCGTATCAGTCAGAAGAATTTGTTTGATCGCTTTTCAGGGAAAATGTTAGCGGTCTGCAGCCGCTATGCCAGGCATAGAATGGAAGCAGAAGATTTACTCCAGGATGGATTTATAAAAGTATATTCAAATCTGGATCAATATAAGTTTGAGGGTCCATTCGAACAATGGATTCGAAGAATTATGATCAATAATGCGATTAAAAATTGCCATAGGAAGAGTTTTCAAAACGAATATTTTGCAGGTGATGATATACCGGAAATGACAGAAGAACCGGATATTTTGAGCAGTTTAGCCGAAATTGAATTGATGAAAATTATAAATGAACTCCCGGATGGTTATAGGATGGTCTTCAATTTATATGCTATTGAAGGTTATTCCCATAAAGAGATCAGCGAGTCATTAAATATAGAAGAAAGTACTTCCCGATCTCAACTTGTGAAAGCAAGAAAGGTATTGCAGGAAAAATTGTTAAAATATCATAAAACGATTATATGAATTTATCGGAACAGAATAAATGGATGGATAAGATTTTCCGGAAGAAACTAGGCAATTATGAGATGCATGCCGAATCTCATATTTGGGATAATATTGCCAAAAGACTGGATGATCAAAAAAGAAGACCAGTGCTTTTTGGCAGCTGGTGGACTATTTTCCTTTCCACCTTGATCGTTATTCTGGTTACAGGAGCAGGAGCCTTTTTATTATACAAATATAGCAAGCAGTTCAATTTGCAACTTCAAGAAAATAAGGATTTACCTTTTAATACAGAAGCCGAAACAAACGCTGGCACAGCCTCTTTAAATTTGTTAAAGGAAGAGCACAATCAGAAGAATTTGGATGGTATAAATTATTCAAAAACAAAAAATAACACTGTTGAGCATTCAAATTTAGATCGCACATCCGTTAATAATTCTAAGCCAAATACAAATCAAGTTAAAGATGCTTTTAACACAGATATTTTCGTTCCAACAGTTGCTGTAAACCAAAGTACCACAACAGAAAATACGATTGATGATGCCAATAAATTAATTGTTTCTTCAGATCGTTCCTTTTATGATTCTGGGATTGTAGTAAACGAAGAAGTAAATTATAACAATTTGCAAATTCAGGCATCTACGGAAACAAAAGAATCCGCAAACTTAAAATCACCTGCATTATTAGATGGATGTAATGTTTATAAAAATACGAATTACCATTTCTTTATAGACGCCTATTATGCACCAGAATTGGCAAACAGATCCTTGAAAACAGTGGATCCAAGCCTTAGTAAATATCTTGAAGAAAGAGCTAATTCAGAGCAGCCAATTATGTCCTATAGTGTTGGACTTAGAGCTTCTTATGTTTTAAGTAATGGATTAAGTCTGCGTGGAGGTATCAGTATTTCGAATAATAAAGAGCGTTTTGATTTTGTAAAGGAAAGACAAAAAATTACGATCGAAATTAAAGACAAAGATGGTAATCTCGTTAGAACGGAAATTAAAGAAATTGTGATTATGGATAAGATTTATAATCACTATAAGTTTATTGATATTCCACTTTTAGTGGGTTATGAAAAAGATTTAAAAGATTTTATACTTTCTGTGAATGGTGGTATTGGATTAAATATTTCTGCAAGCCAGTCTGGTAAGATTTACAAGCCAGATATTAAAACAGTATATGATCTGGCAAATAATGGAGAAGCAAATACCCCAATATTTAAGAAGAATGCAGGTCTGAGTGTGATCGGTAGCATCGGCTTAAATTATAAATACAATGAGCGAATTTTATTGTTGTTAGAGCCTTCGGCAAGATATTATGTCCGTTCATTATCAGATCCATCAAATCCAATTAGTCAAAATTATCTTTTTCTTGGGATGAATTTGGGATTGAGATACCGAATTAAATAAAAGCATTTATTGTCTGGAAATTTTTGAATGTATATTTGTTTTAAACAGGAATGTTTAATGCTTCTAGTTTTTCCATTGAAAACTATTGATTATATTCATTACATCTTTTTTTACAAATTCAACAATAGGTTGAATAGAATCAGGTTTTGTTTGAGCGTTAAAGTATAATGAAGCGCGGAAGAAATGTTTTATGGAGTCTGTTAAATAAAATTGGAAAGGCGACGCTGCAGGTCCTTCTAAATTGTAAAGCATGCCAGTTACTCCATTTGGTTTTGAGATTGGAATTTCGTCAATATAATTTGCTTTTATTTGGTGCTCTCTTGCTAATTTATATGCGTCTTTTATATATTTAGTTAATTTTTCCGGTTGGTTAATTTCATAATAGGAACAATGAATGGTTCCATTAAAACATTCTAAATCTAAATTAAACCAACATTCGTTTTGTGGTTTTTCGCCAAAGAAAGAAGTGTCTTTAATGATTTTAGCGTAAGAAACAAAATCGAATTTGAATGGACAATAGGTATTGTCAAATGTAACTTTCGTATATTCAGGATAGGTAATCTTTGGATACATTCTTGGTTTTGGTGTTTGAATTATCTCTTTACAGGCACTTATTTGTAAAAGAGAAATAAACACTAAATAGAAATATTTCTTAGGTTTGAAATTATCCATATTTAAATAGTAATCTTAATTTGTTCGATTCTTCTTTTATTGACGGAAATAACTTTAAATTTTAGATCTTCAATTGTCATCTCCTGATCTTTTCTAGGCATTTCGCCAGAATGTTCTAGCAATAGACCTGCAATAGAATCAGCGTTACCCCGGGCATCATCAAATCTGAAAATATCAATACCAAGTACCCGACACATGTCATTGATTAAAGTTTTTCCATCAAAAATATAATTATGGGAATCAATTTTACTATAATTTAATTCATGTTGTTCATCAAATTCATCTTTAATTTCTCCTACAATTTCTTCCATGATATCTTCTAATGTTACAATACCATTTGTTCCTCCATATTCATCAACTACAAATGCCATGTGAACGTGTTGTTCTCTGAAGTCATTTAGTATTTCATTTATTTTTCGTGATTCAGGCACGTATAATAAATTCGTTCGAATCAAAGTTTGCCATTCAAAATCTTCGGCTTCATCCAAATGGCCGATTAAATCCTTTGCATATAGAATTCCAGTTATCTGATCAAAATCTCCATTATAGACAGGGAGTCTTGAGAACCCATTTTCCTGTACCACAGTAATGATTTGAGAAAATGATGAATTAAAGTCTAGTCCATAAACCTGTGTTCTGGGTGTCATGACTTGTTTGGTAGAAACATCATTAAATTTTATAATTCCTTTTAATATATCTACTTGTTTACCAGATTCTGCATCATCACTCACAGCAAGGTCTATTGCAGTATCAAGATCTTCTTTTGAGGTGGATTGTAAGCCAACTTTTCGCTCCAGAAGTCTTTTCTCAAAGCGATTTGTCATACCAACCATAACGGATGTTAAGGGGCTGAAAACAAAATCAAGAAGTCGCAGTGGGATTGCCATTGCTAATGCTAATTTTCGAGTATTTAAGCGGCCATATATTTTTGGCATGACTTCTCCAAAAAACAAGATCAAGGTGGTTGCCCCAACCACAGCGATAAGAAAATATAGAAAACTAGCTAATTGTTCGCGAGAGAAACTAAAGATTGAAAACCAGGAAATTATTTGATCAGACCACGCTAGAGATTTTTCAACAGGCAACCAATGCTCTAAAATTTGTTCAACGACGAGCGCAATTCCAATATTTACAAATGTATTGCATATTAATATTAATGCAAGCAGTCTTTTAGTATGACTTTTAAGGTATGTAAGTGCAGAAATCTGTGGAGTATCGTGTTCTTGTATTTCTTCTAAATCATCATGACTTAATGAAAACATTGCAATCTCAGAACCTGAAAACAAACCCGAACAAAGAAGTAATAAAACTAAAGTTAAAAGATAATAGAAGTCGTTCCAGACAATAAATAATAAGAAATTACTAAGTAGGGTAAAGCTTGAATGTAAATAAGGATCTGATTCCACGAAACACAAGATAAGTCAACTAAACTAAAACGGAAGATCGTCATCTGCTAATTCTGCAGTTTCGATATTTGGGCTTTCATATTTTTTCTCTTCTGAAGGAGAATTTGTATTTGAACCAACTCCAGCGGTGTATTCTCTCTTTTCTAAAATTCGTAACACATCTGCTGTGATCTCTGTAGAATAATGATCTCTACCTTCTTTGTCGGTCCACTTTCTATGTGTAAGCTTGCCTTCTAAATAAACTAACATTCCTTTTTTAAGAACTTTAGCTCTTTCGGCCATAGATCTCCACATTACAATGTCATGCCATTCTGTACTTTTTTGCCAGGCTCCATTTCTGTCTTTATAGCTTTCATTTGTAGCTAAGGTAAAATTTGCCCTGCTTACGCCACTTTCGAGAGCCCGAATTTCTGGGTCTTTTCCAAGATTACCGATGAGTGTAACTTTATTTAACATATGTTATTTTGATTAAACTTCTCTAAAAATGAGCCAATTGACATTGGTAAAGCAAAATTGACCAAGTTTTTTGGCTTTACAAAGGAAAAACCGGGCTTTATTTTAAATACTTGTTTGTCTATTAAAGGTATATATATTTTTATAAACAATTCCTGGTGGCTAAGTTTCTGTTTATTTTTAGCTACCAATTGGAATTTAACGATATTATTAGATTCAAATAAGTTAATAAAGTCCTTATTTTTTTCAATAGAATTTAAACTTATATTTTTATTGGTTTCGAGCATTGGAGGTTCATATAAATGTTTCCAAATATCTTTTTTAATTCGTTTTTGTAATGCGAATTCTCCTTTCTTGTTTCTAATTATAAAATAATGAAAAAATCTTTTTCTTATTTGAATTTTTTTCTTTTTAGCTGGTAAATTTTGAATTTGCTGGTTATTATATGCGAAACAAGTTTTTAAAAAGATACAAGTTTCACAAAGAGGATTTTGAGGTTTGCATTGGATCGCTCCAAAATTCATAATGGCTTGATTGTAAATAGCAGCTTTGGATTTATGTAAGTATTTATTTGCGATTTCAGTAAAGAACTTTTTACCAGATGCAGTTTCAATAGTTGTAAATATTCCGAGAATTCTTGAAAAGACACGAATAACATTTCCATCAATTACAGGATATGGTAGGTTGTATGCAAAGCTGCTTATTGCTGCTGCGGTATAATCACCAATACCTTTCAGTGATTTTATGGTTTCATAATTTTTAGGAAATTGTCCATTGTTTGTCGAATTTATGGTTTTAGCTGCAATATGTAAATTGCGGGCACGTGTATAATAACCTAATCCTTCCCAAGCCTGTAACACTTCATCTTCAGAAGCATTTGCTAAGGTTTTAATATCTGGAAATTTTTTAATAAAATTTAGATAATAGGACTTGCCTTGTTCGGATCTTGTTTGTTGTAAAATAATTTCAGAAATCCAAATTTTATAAGGATTCTGCTCACCGATCCAAGGGTAATTTCTCGGATTCTCAAGCGACCATTTAATTAATTTTCGGGAGAAAAGGGAGGGGCTAAGCATGTTTAATGGATGCATCTTAAATGCATAAAAATATCAATCTCTAATATTTTTCTTCCAATAAAACCAACTGCCTATAATGCCTATTGCAATCAGAGAAAGAGCGATAAACTGAGACAGTGATAAATGCAAACCGCCGATATCATATCTAGGATTTACGCGAATAAACTCAATAAAAAACCGTTCTATTCCATTCAGTAAACAATATACAAAAAATAGGACACCGGCTCTATGAATGCGGGTTCTTAAATTCCATAAAATGAGCGTTATGAATCCGGCAAGCAGAATTTCATAAAGTGGTGTTGGATATACACTCGGGACTAATTCATTGCAATATTTCCAGGTGCAATTTGCAATTGCTTTACCTTCATTTAATACATTATGAGGATACGAATAGGCCCACCAACTATCAGGTAAAATAAACCAGCCTGGTTTACTGGTTTCATTTAAGATTCCCCAATCCCCATCGCCTGAAAAATGACAACCCATACGACCCACACAATAGCCTATCATCAGAGATGGAGCTGCCGCATCCATCATATGAAGAGGACGGATTCCTTTTGATTTGACATATCTGGTAACCATAATAAAAGCAAGTATCAAACCGCCATAAATAGTTAAACCACTTCCTGAAAAAAACTCTCCAATAGGATCTTTAATAAAGGAATTGAAATTTTCTAAAACAGAAAAAAGTTTAGAACCAATAAGGCCATAGATAGCGGCTACAAAGGTTATATTCGTAACGCGTTCCTGCGGATTAATAAATACTTCTTTTGTTATTATTTCTTTTTCTGTTTCTTTCGTCATTTTATAATAATACCATATTGCAGTTATTACAAAAAGTATCAAACCAGAAAGAAAATTTCCTTTTGTAGAAAAAAGTATTGCTGCAGGGTCATTTTTGAATGCATCAAAATGATTAAAGATATACGCAACTTTAAATGCTAAAATAAAATTAATTAAAGACTGAAGAAGGATTTCACGAAAGTCAAGGGGTTTATAAATTATAATTTTTTCTAGTCTCCCTTTTATTAAGCCTTGGGATTCTTTTCTAATAAATTCCAGATGTAATAGACTGGCGCTTGCGATAAATGCAATTCCTAAGAACAAACCAAATGTTTTAATAACAGAAAAGGCATTATCTGGATCTGTTCCAATTAAACTATGAAGTATGTAAGAAAAGTCTGGCCACATAAAATTATGAAATAGTCAAATTATAAAATATTTTAATATATCGGATGCTATCTTTATATTTGTGTGCATAAAAGTAGTCTTTTTCTAATTTACAATTTCATGAAAGCCTTAATATTATTCTTATCTGTTTTTCTTTCCGTTTTAAGTCCGGTTAATTGTCAAAGTGGATTAACAATTTCTGTTGGCTTAACAATGGCATTTACGGATAATCCGGCCACAAATCCTTCAGGAGAGTTAATTAGTGGGTTTCATGGTGGCTTAAATGGTCGTTTTGGAAGTAATAAATGGTATTTTAGACCTGGAATAGAGTTGCATAAAGTTAAATTGCATTCAGAAAATGTAGTAAATCCATTTAGTGAGATTCCATCAGCATATTTTTTAAAAGTACCAGCGCAATTAGGACTTCGGCTAATTAAAACTGAAAATTTTGTTTTTCGGATATTGGGTGGTTTTCAATTTAGTTACTTGGTTTCTATACAGGATAATGACTTTTTCTTAGATCATGATACCATGACAGATACTCAAATTGGCGCTTTGATAGGGGCAGGAATAGATTTGGGACCCTTGGTAATAGATTTTAATTTTGAAAAAGGATTGTCAGAATTATATAAAAATTTAGGCTATAAATCGGATTATATTTACCTAAGTGCAGGGTTTTTATTTTAATGTTTTTGCGTTTCTAAAATGCTTGCATTAAATCTTAATTCGGGATTTAATTTATCTAGTTGAACAGAAAGTGTTTGGTTTATATAGCCAGGTTTATTTTCAACTTCAACCCGTAAATAATTTTTTGAAAAACCGCTTAATTTTCCATTTTCAATTTTATTTTCTACTAAGATTTCTTGTCTGCTATTTTCAAATTGTTCATAAAATGAACGTTTCTTTTTTTCTGAAAGTATTCTAAGTTGATGTGACCTTTGATGGCGTTCATTCGGATTTACAGAATCCGTAAAATGGATTGCGGCGGTATTATTTCTTTCAGAATAGGTGAATACATGAAGGTAACTTATATCTAATTGGTTTATAAATTGGTAAGTGTTTTGAAAATGTCTTAATTGTTCTCCAGGAAAACCAACAATAACATCTGCACCAATACAAGCATGTGGTATTTTGGTTTTAATATAACGTACGCGCTCTTCATATAATTCGCGTTTATATCTTCTTCTCATGGAGGAAAGAATTTCATTATCACCCGACTGTAGCGGCATATGAAAATGCGGCATAAAATGGTTTGATTGTGCTACAAAATCAATAATTTCAGATGAACATAAATTTGGTTCGATGGATGAGATTCTAAATCGACAGGGCTTTTCTATTTTGTCAAGTGCCTTTATTAAATCTAAAAAAAGTGCTTGTTTTTTGACTGTTTTTCCTTCTAAAACATCGGTTCCATTTCCAAAATCACCGATATTAACACCTGTTAGTACAATTTCTTTAACGCCTTTCTGAAGCAATTCCTCGGCTGTTTCAACAATGGATTGTACGGTTCCACTTCTTGATTTTCCTCTTGCCAGTGGAATAGTGCAAAAGCTGCATTTGTAATCACATCCATCTTGAATTTTTAAAAAACTCCGCGTTCTGTCATCGATAGAATACGCTGGAACAAATTCATTTAAACTGGATATTTCATTGGAGTATATTACGGCATGCGGGGAGTCAAAATCTCTTTTATGGATGTAATCGAGAATTTTAAATTTTTCGGAAGCTCCTAATACCATATTTACACCGGGTATCGATGCAATTTCTTTTGGTTTTAATTGTGCATAACAACCTACTACAATTATTTGTGCTTGTGCATTTTGGCGGATAGCTGTCCGAACTGCTTTTCTACATTTTTTATCCGCTTCATCCGTAACTGAACAGGTATTTATAATGTATAGATCACTGGGACTATCGAATGTTACTTCTTGATAACCTGCATTTGCAAATAACTTTCCAAGAGATGAAGTTTCTGAAAAATTAAGTTTGCAGCCAAGAGTTTGAAATGCAACAGTGCGTGGTGTAGCCATTTAATATTGTATTGTGCAAAGATAGCCAAGCCTGGCTTTTGTTATTTAAAGTATCTTTTTATTTATTTTCATACCATGCCAGGGATATATTTTTTCCAATTTGATTTTTTAAATTCGTTTTATTCAGTTTTAGTATTTGAGCATATCGATGTCGTTGTCTTGGCGATAAAAACAACTCGCAAGATTTACCCTCAGAAAGCAGGCTATTTATCCGGGTGGCTTGCAAAGGAGTCATAGGAATAAATTTATACGGAGTCTGTTGTAAATAATATTTTGTTTCCGGATCCAGTTTAAAGATTCCTGGTTTGTAGATTGGAATATCATATTGTTTATCATTTTTATTTTGTGAGAATAATTTATCTGCAGTTTTGTTGATTTTACCAATGTGTAATAACTCTTGAAGTGGAATTATGTTAGGATTAAATTGAATTTGGACAACTTCTGAACCGTTCATATAGCCAGCATTGGTAGCGATAACTCCTTTTAGTTTGCCATATGTTTTTTCTCCAGACCAAAAGCAATACATACCCAGTGTAATTTCTTCAATTCCAAAATATTCCGCTTTAGTTTGTTCTTCAAGGAGTACTAAATATTCAGGAATTTTGATATCTAATGTAATCAGTGAAGCTATGATTTTTTCTACCAGTCCATAGGCACTATAGTTGCCGCTTAATCTACCGGTTATAGGTTTTAAATTATCATTTACAACACGGATTACTGGATTATTCCAACTAGGTTCATTAAAATACTCAAGCGCAAGTCGATCTTTTCCACTTTTATTATTGTGAATGCATAAAGGAATGAAATAAGTTTCAATAGCTTCTACGATTAATGGATGACTTAGAATGTCTGATCCATAATTCTTACAAGTACTGCATCCGGGGACTTCCTGGAATAATATTAAAATAGGTTTTTTTTCAGCTTTGGATTTTTCTATAGCTAAATTCATATCTCTTAACCAGTGTACATTTCCTAACTCTATATCTTGTTCTAAATGGATATTTGCGATTGCAATGGTTTGAGTTATTAAAGTGAGAAGGAGAATTATAGGAGTTTTTTTCATTTTAAAAATGATTGTAAAGTTTATTATTAGCACATTAGTCCGTGTAAATATTTTTGATTTAATACTATTTTGTTTATATAACGAAGGTTCTATTCTGGAATTTTATTTTTTCGATAGACAGCGATTAAACGCTTTATTTTTCCATTTTTTAATTTGGAGCTAGATTTAAAATTAGTACAATTTTTAAGTTATTGGCAATTTTTTTTATTTACTTTGTGCATTTATTAATTGAATGGCAGCCCATCAGAATCCAGAGCAGGAACGTTTTGAAAAAGAGTTTTTGCCCCATTTAGAAGCTTTGCATAGTTTTGCTTTTCACCTTACTTACAATGAGGATGATGCAGATGACCTGGTACAAGAGACCTTTTTAAAAGCATTTCGTTTTATTGATAAGTACGAGGAGGGAACTAATGCGAAGGCTTGGTTGTTTAAGATATTGAAAAATGCCTATATCAACCAATACAGGAAGGAAAGTAAGAAACCTGTTAAAGTTGATTACGATGAGGTTGCTGTCTATCAGGAAGAAGAGGATGGGCAGATAAGTAGTTATTTTGATTTAAGAGAGGAGATCTTTGATAATATGATAGGTGACGAGGTTTCAATAGCCTTGAACTCCCTACAAGAAGATTTCCGGACGGTTATTTGGCTTTGTGATATTGAAGGCTTTAGTTATGAAGAAATTGCTAAAATAACGGAAATTCCAATTGGTACTGTGCGTTCCAGGCTTTTTAGAGCCCGGAATATGTTAAAGGAAAAGTTAAAAACCTATGCTTCTTCAATAGGATATAAAGATAAGCGAGGCGATAAATCGAAATCGTCTCCGGAAGAAGAGTAATTTGTTATTCGTTATTAAATCATTGATTATGGAAGATTCTTTTTACAATGCATTTACAAAAAAGATTGCTCAGTATTTTGACCATCAATTGAATACAGAGGACGAACAAGAATTCCTTTCTCAATTAAAACAGGATCCTGCTGGTCAACAATCTTTTTTGAAAGAAAAGAATATCAGAGAAAAATTAAGAGTGAACCTTCACAAATCTACAAGAACGGGACATTTGGCAGACCAAATTAAAGACCAAATCAGAAAGTATCCAGGTCAATAGCATTTCCTTTCATTCTGTAGTTTCGAATTCTATCAATAAATTTATTTATTATTTGAATTAGCTTTGCGGCTGATTTAATTTATATATGTTATTAGACAAGCTGCAATCCATCTACGAACGTTTTCAATATCTTGAAGAGCGTATGTCTGATCCTTCTGTGGTAAATAACATGGATGATTATAGTAAAATAAGCAAAGAATATAAAGATCTTAAAGAGATTGTAGAAGTATATCTGGTATATAAAAAGAAGACCACTGAATTTGAGCAAGCGAAAGCGATGTTGTCGGATGTGGACTTGATGGAAATAGCGCAAATGGAATACGATCAAGTAAAGCCAGAATTGGAAGCGTTAGAAGAAGATTTAAAAGTTTTATTAATTCCTAGAGATCCTGAAGATAGTAAAGATGTGATCTTTGAAATTCGCTCTGGCACTGGAGGTGATGAAGCTTCCATTTTTGCGGGTGATTTATATAGAATGTACACAAGATATTTTGATACACATGGTTTAAAATACGAAGTATTGGATGTGAATGAAGGGAATGTAGGTGGTTATAATAAAATTGTATTGGAAGTTACTGGAGAAAATGTTTATGGTAAATTAAAATTTGAATCTGGGGCACATCGTGTTCAAAGAGTACCTAAAACAGAAGCTCAAGGGAGGGTTCATACCTCTGCTTCTACAGTTGTTGTAATGCCAAAAATGGAATTGGAAGAGGTCAATATAAATAAGGCTGATTTGCGTGTTGATACATTTCGTTCCAGTGGTGCAGGCGGACAGCATGTTAATAAAACGGAATCCGGTGTGCGATTTACACATATTCCTTCTGGCATTGTGGCAGAATCTACAGATAGTAGAAGTCAACACAAAAATCGTGAAATTGCATTTAATAGATTGCTTCAGAAAATGCAAGAAGCAAATGTCATGCGATATGAAACGGAAGTAGCGTCTCAAAGAAGGTCATTAGTAGGTTCTGGAGATCGTTCAGATAAAATCCGAACTTATAATTACCCTCAAAATAGAATTACAGATCACCGGATTAATCTTACCCTTTATAATTTATCGGATATCGTCAATGGAGATTTGGATGAAATTATTGAATCTTTACAAGTTGCTGATAATGCTGAAAAGCTTAAAGGTGAAATAGAATAAACCAATCATTATTTCTATTCTAAATTTATTCAATCAAAAACTTAATGAGTTGTACTTGTGAATTAAGTTTTACTTTTAGTATATAGATTCCTGCAGTTAAATTTTCAGTCTTTATTTCTAGTAGGTTTTCATGTTGATTTATGTAGGTATTTTTAAATTCGTTTCCTACTAAATTATACATTGAATATTGTAATGAACTTAATTCAGGTTCATGAAATCTTACGATGATTGTTTTTTGATTCTGGATTAGATCATATCCAATATTTTGGATTGAATATTCTGTTTTAACAGATTCATATTGCGATAGACCATTAATATTTTTTATGGCAGATAGTTCTTTTTCATTGTCTTTTTTAAATTCGCAGCAAACCTTACCTATATTTTTAGATATTTTGCATGTTTCATTTTCACAGTCTGTGATCAGGAATTCATATTGTGTTTTACAATCTCCTTTTAGGGGGCCTATTTTCAATGGCAATTGGGAATAATTAAAGGTTCCGTAAGTTTTGCCATTCCCTCTCAATTTAAAACAAGTTGAAGTACCGGAATATTTAAAATTAATAAATACAAAGAAATTATTCGATTTATCACAATCTGATTTGGTAATTTTTAATTCGGATAATTTACAAGTTTTTGTTTCGCAACAGACAATACCAAGGTTTTTAGATACCTGACATTTTTCATTCTCACAATCTATAACAGTAAATTCATAATTCGTTTTACAATTTCCTTCAAATGGACCCAGTTTAATGGGTAATTGGTAATAGTTATATACACCATATTTTTTTCCATTTACATTCACTATAAAACACTTAGAGGTATCATTGTATTTAAAGTTTAAATAAACATAAAATAGACCTTGCTCATTGCATTCTGTTTTTTCTGTTTTTAAATCATAGAGTTTACATATTTTTTCACAGCATACAATTCCTAATTGGCCCGATGTTGAGCATTCTGGGTTTTCGCAATCTTTCACTTCAAATTCGTATTCTGTTTCACAGTCTCCTTTTAATCCACATATTTTTAAAGGCAATTGAGAATAACTGAATTTACCATATTCTTTTCCGTTTCCAAATAATTTAAAGCAACTTGAATTTCCAGTATGGTTAAAATTGATGATTGCGCAAAATTGTTGATTACTATCGCATTTTGTTTTTTCAATTTTTAAGTTTGAAAATTCACAGGATACTTCGCAGCAAACAAGACCTAATAGATATTCTAATTTACAAGCCTCATTTTTGCAATCTCTAATTATAAATTCATAAGGTGTTTTACAATCTCCTGACAGATTATTTAATGTAATAGGCAATTGATTATATTTAAAAGTACCATATGTTTTCCCATTGCCTTTGATTGTAAAGCACTCGCTAACATCTTTATATTTGAAATTGATAGTGAGTGAAAATTTCTTTTCTTTATTGCAATCGGATTGACTTACTGTAAGGTCATATAATTCACAGGCTGAAAAGCTTTTAATTATGGTAAAAAGGCAAAGGAATAGGATGGAAGTATATTTCATTTTAAATCTTTTATAGGTACATTATAGATCCTATACGTTCAAAAAACGCTGTACGTTGGTTGTCAAGTTCATTATTTTATTTTGATGGCCAGCAATGTGCAATTTATATATTCGATTGACATTTTACTACCTTTATAGGAATATACGAATTATATGAGAGTTACTATTTTTAAAAATGTTTTTTATTCGATCATCGTTTTGAGCTTTATTCTTTCTTGTAAAGTTCAGGAATCAGCATGGGATACAGAGATTTTAACACCCCTTGTAAAAACCAGCCTCCGAATTGATCAAATCGTTGATAATTCTTACTTAAGAAGTGATAGTAGTCATTTGGTTTATTTAGTTTTTAATAAAAGCTTGTATGACCTGGCAATAGATTCTTTTTTTCATTTTAGTGATACGAGTGCCCGGAGAACCTTTAAAATTGATTCCTTATCTTTATATAGTTCTACTGTAAACTACCCTATTAGTCTTGGTACTTTAGCTAGAAACGCTGGTTCAACAGGGCAATTATTGCTTTTTTTGCACGGCACTACACAGATTATTCCAGCAATTCCTCCGATTACACCGGGTCCAGTTAGTATAAATGCCGATACATTATTTACAACGATGACCTTGGCGGATGGGAAATTGGACTTAACACTTTTTAATGGTTTGCCAATTGATATTACAAATGCTCAGTTTGAATTAAGGAATCAGGACAATGGAAATCTTGTAGTTAGCGGATCCTTCCCACTTATACCCGTAAATACTACGGTGAGTCAGACCTTTGATTTATCTGGTAAGACAGTGAATGGCAAATTGGTGGCTCAGTTAATCAGCTTGTCTTCTCCGGGAAGTAAAGGGGTACCGGTATTGATTGATACTTCAAATTCTATTCAAGCAACATTAAAGGTGTATGACTTGCATCCATCAACAGCAACTGCTATTTGGCCAGCTCAAAATTTAATAAACAGTGCATATTATTTCAGACTTAAAGGATTGCCAGTTGAATTAAAAGAATCAAGAATTGCTGCAGGAAAAGTAAGGATTGTACTTTATAGTACGCTACAGGATTCTATTAAATTCACCTATAAACTGCCAGGTGCAATTAAAAATGGCGTACCTCTTGAAGCCTATAAAGTTCTGGAGCCAGCACCACCAGGGGGCTCTTCAAGATTTATCAGAGAAGATGATTTAGCGGGTTATAGGATGGATTTATCGGGTGCAAACGGAGATTCATTTAATGTAGCATTTAACGTAGTTAAAGCATCTGTGGATAGTACAGGAATTATGAAGACCTTTTCTACAGAAGATAGCATCTATGTTGAACTTGGCTTTATTGATATGCGACCGGAATATGCTCGTGGATATTTGAATGATACGATTTTATATGCCGGACCAAAGACCGTTGAGCTTGATTTTTTTAATCGAATTAAATCCGGAAAACTACAAGTAGATAAAGCCTCTTTGAGCATTGATATTAATAATAAAATTGGAGTGGATATGGAATTAAAAATCAATGAACTTAAATCGATTAATAATAGAACGAATACTATCATTGAATTGAATGGAAGTGAAATTGATAAGCCAATTTCAATAGAGAGAGCTAAAGACCAGAATGGATTTAAACCAATTGAAGCAACGCAGACACATGTTGAGATCAACGAGTTAAATTCTAATATGACCTCTTTTATCAGTAATCTTCCAGATAAATTAAGTTATTCCTTACAATTGCAAACGAATCCTTTAGGAAACGTAAGCAATCATCGTGATTTTATTTATGATGGAGAGTATATGAATTTAAATATGAATCTTGAAATTCCGTTGGAAATTAAGGCGACGGCATTGAGTTTATCGGATACGATATTAATGGATCTGCAAAAGAATGATCTTAGTGGAATTAAAAGTGGGACCTTGCATGCTTTTTTTAATAATGGTTTTCCACTTGAAACCAAGGTGCAACTTTATCTTTTAAATGAATTGAATGAAATTACAGATACCTTGTTAGATGGTAGCAAATTCATTCAAGCGGCATTCGTCAATGGAAATGGTAAAGTAGAGAGTGCTGTGGAAACGAGAATTGATATCCCTATGGTTAATCGCAAAGTGACTCATTTCTTAAATGCCAGGAAGATGTTGATCATTGTTACATTGGATTCAAAACCACAGGAACAGCATGTTAAAATATTTGATAGTTATGCTATTGATTTTCAAATGACTGCAGATTTTATTTATACCGTTGATTAAGTTCTTAGAATATGAATTTTAGAAGCTCTTTATTTCTTTGCATTCCTACAATATTACTTTTTGTTTCTATTGATGGTAGCGGCCAATCATTTGATTATTTTAATGATCGATTTAGTAGCAGAGATAGAATTTTTGGTTTGAAGCTTGATAATTATTTATCAAACAATACACTCGTAGGTTCTTTTGTGTTAGATTATATTAATGGTAATTTTATAACAGAGGAAGAGAAAAATAAATGCATTTCCAATTTTGGTAAGGATCAGATAAAGTTTGCGGAAATATTTAATACGGCTGCGAGTTATCAAAAACGAATTGGAAAAAGTAAATATTTTTTTGGTTTAGAGGTAGGTGAGCATGTGCATTATGAAACAGAAGCGCATAGAGATCTTTTTGTTTTATTATTTAAAGGAAATAAAATTTTTGAAAACAAGTTTGCTTCTTTAGATCCTTTGCAGATTAGATTATTGCAATATTTATTTTTAAAAGTTAGTCTAAGTAAAGAAGCGGGACCGCTTTCGTTTTATGCAAGTATAGGATATACAGGAGGCCAGCGGTTATTAGATTTGAAAACAAATAAAGGTTCCTTGTTTACTGCAAATGAAGGGAAGTATGTGGATTTAAATTTGGGTTTAACTTCTATCGATGTAAGTCCCGCTGCAACTGCATTATTTTCATTATCAGGTTCAGGAATGATTGTAGATGGAGGAATTCGATATGATGTTTCTAAATCCACTCGGGTTTCATTGGATTTAAATGGTCTTGGTTATATTAAATGGAATAAAGGAATTACGGAGCGTATCGTTGATACTGCGTATCGTTTTGAAGGCGTTGTTATTTCTAATGTTTTAGATTCTGTATCGATTGCTATAAAGAATGTTGAAGAGCTCAAGAGTAGTTTTATTTCTGAAAGGGAATTGGATCATGTAAAAAGTACTTTGCCCTTTACAGTATCCTTTGGATTGTCGCAGTTTATAATTCCTGAGCGAGTGCAATTTGGTATAAAGTATCAATATTTAAATTCAGATATTAGTAAGCATTTTTATGCATTGTCTTTAAATTATTACTTGAGTAAAAACTTACTTGTAGGTATGAATGCAAATATTGCGGGCTTTGGAAACTGGAATATAGGGCCACAACTTGCTATGACAATTTTAGATCGAATGTATGTGCATTTTTATTTTAACTCCTTAAGTAATTTAGTAGATCCGGACCAACCGGTATCATTAACCGGAGGTATTAATTTTAAAATAGGTTTATAAGAATATTAAAAATCTAAACCTAAGGAAAAACTATAATTTGGTTTTTTTATAGTAGATGATTCTAATTTCCAGCCATAATCAAATCGGAGAAAATAACCGAATAATGCAGTTCTGAGTCCAATACCTGAGCTAAATATGTAAGGATCTCTGATATATTCTAAATCAATTTTTACAACCGGATTTTCTGCATGGTAATTTTGGGTACTGCTTTCTTTAAAATTGGGAATAAATCCATCCCATACAAAGGCTGCATCAAAAAAAGCGATAAACTGAAAATTTCTAAGGATGCTGTTTTTCCAATTTTGATTTAATATATATTGGAGAAAAGGAATTCTCACCTCCGTATTTAATCCAAATACAGAGCTTGCTTTACGAGCACCATAACCATAGGATCTTACTTCTGTAGCTAATGCTGAGTACACATATTCACCTGAAGTTTCTAATGGATTCTGATTTTCATATTGCGGGAGTAACCAATTTTCAGTTCCTCCTACATGGTAAAGTATTCTATCTTGTCCGAAAGAAATATTTGAAAACGCTCTTGTTGAAAAAACGGATTTCTTTAAAAAAGGAATATGATATCTTGCATCAAATCCAGCAATCCATAAAGCACCGGGATAAAACTTACTTTTATTTATAGGATTTAAATCAAAGCGTTTAGAAAATTCTAAATATATTTTTGCTTGCCATCCATTTCTGATATTTAATGAAATATCAATGGAATTATCAAAAACATATTCGAGTCTTGTTCCTACCCTTTGCTGATAAAGCTCAATACTATCTTCAAGCGTGGCTTTATTGGTAGAGAGGTAAGCTATATGATCATTTCGCAGAGTACTGATGGCGCGAATGCTTTTATAATGGTCAAAGGCGTATTTTAATTGATTGTTTAATAAGTAGACCCTTGTTTGTTTTTTTAAATTAGTAGAAAAATTTCCATTAAGTACGTCTGTATTTGTTTTGAAATAGAAAGCGTAAGTTTTGTCAATCCGTTTTTTTCTGTTTTCGAAAAGCAGATAAGATTCTAATCCATTAAAATTTGTAGGAATACGGATTCCGGTTTCAAGACTATAATTTTCAAATATTTCTGAAACTTTCATTTTTAGTAAAACGCCAATAGGTGGTGCTTCATAATTTTGTGAAGTTCCGCTAAATGTATTTAATCCGGAAAAAAGTAATTCATTATTTATTGTGGAGCTAATTTCTTCAATTTGAAATCGATTTCGATATGCAATGGCAAGATTGGAATTAAAGTCAATGGTATTTGGGTAATCTATATTTTTATATTTTGTAAATGTGCTAATTTTTGTTGGTGTTTTTCGGGTCTTCTTTTTTTCAAATTCATTTAATAGTTCGACTATATTTTTTGGATTCCCGAATTGTGATTGGAAATAACTTGTATCTGTATTAATCGTTGCATTTGAATTTGATTGTGAAGAATCTATAAGAATTTCTAGTGAAGACTCTTTATATTCAGTTTGTTTTTGATTGAGTTGTTTTAAAGAATAATATTCAAGTAAATATTTATCATTTGATTTTAAAACGGCAAACACAGAATCCGAGTTGTTTGAACCAGCTATTAATTCGGGGTGTATGTCATTTAGTATTTCGTAGCTTTTTGTTCCGTTGAATAACAGCCAATGGATTCCATCATTTTCGGTTATTGATATCAGATATTGTGAATCAAGTTTAGTCCAGGATATAATGGATTTATTGGGTATTTCGAGAATTAATTTTTGTTTATAGGGTTCTTGAAGATTATTTAAATCAATACTATAAATTTTAAATCTACCTAGAGGTAAGACACTATCTATTTTAGTAGTATTGTCATTGACTTCTGGTTTATTGGAACGATAGATTACTTCAGAAGCGTTATTTGACTCCATTATTTTTAAATCTAAATCATCCCAGATATCATTCGTAAGTTTTTGGAATTGTCTGGATTTTAAATTGTACAGTATAATATCTGAATAGCCATTTGTATTTGCTGACATAATCATGACATCTTTATTTAAGACATCTGCAGAATAGACTCTTTGTATTTCTTCCGGAAAGATTGTAGTGGAATTTTGTTTAGTTTTAATATTAAGAACATGGAGGTAAACTCTATTTCTTTTTTCATAAATATAATATTCAAGGTTTTCTTTTACAAGTGAACTATAGATAGGATAATTGAAATCTGGTTTATATAATTTGGATCGACTCCCATTTTTAAAAATTCTTTTTTTGTCTTTTAAATTTTTATTTAAATGATAGATTCTTCCTTTACTATTTTGTTGGGTTGTTATTGTATTCTGATTGGAATTGAGTCCAAGTTTGATATTTATAATTTTTTCTTCATTTTTAAGTTTCAGTTTGTTTGTCGTTAAATTTTCTAGTATTTCAGTAGTTGATTTATTTAATTGGATTTTATAAAAGTTAAACCAGTCAGATTGTAGTTCTGAAAATGATTGTGAGAACACGGACCTGGCAGCTATTTGAATATCTTTTTGGATACGCGTCATATAGAGCCAGTTTGAAATCGCTTGTTCTCCGTAAGTATTTGTTAGAAAGTTCCAGAAAGACTTGCCGGCAATTTCCGGATATCGGTTTGAGAATTTTTTAAATTTGCTTTCTTTCCATTTTGAAAAAAAGTGGATTTGGTCTTCTTCTTTCCATCCAGTGGATAGATATTGAATTAAACCTTTTTCAAACCAATCGGGTAGTCTGAATGAGATTACTTTTTGGACTACATCTTGCAATGCAGTTCCAGAAAACATAGAATTAAAATAGATTTTCGTTATACCACTTCTAAGCAGATTCCGTAAATTTTCATGATCTCCATCGAAGTACATAAGAATTTTCTGACCCTTGATTTTTGGTTCAAGATTCCAATTTTTATCATTTATGATTGCATCCAGGTCAATATTTGATTGTGCTTGGTCGGAAGCATCTGCATAAATTACAAGTTCAATTTTATCTTTTAGGTGATATTCAAATAATTTTTGAACCTGGTTATTTTCCGTTTCGGCAATTTCTATGCAAAATTGAGCTGAGGGTCTTGATTTGCCATACCAATAAACCACAAAATTGTTTGTCTCATAGATCCACCAGTCATACAAATCATTATTATATTGGACTTTATTTTTACCAAAGATTTCTCCTGCATTTTGAGAATTTATTCTTGAGTTACAAAGAATTAAAAGAAGGATAAGAAAAAGCGGCAATATCTTGTGGAGAAATTTCATTGTTGACACAAAATAGAAAATTAGATGAATATTAAGGCATTCTGTTTTAACCCATTTTATGAAAACACCTATATATTATCTAACGCAGAAAAGGAAGCTTGGATTATAGATCCGGGATGTTTTGATAGGGATGAGCAAATAGAAATCGAGACCTATCTCGAGGACTCAAATTTACAGCTAACCCGATTGTTACTAACGCATGCGCATATTGATCATATACTAGGTTTAGATTATATTTTTAAAAAATATGGTTTAAAGGCAGAGTTACATAAAGGGGAGCAAGAAGTTCTTGAATCGGCAAGTTATGTTTCTCAAATTTACGATGTTCCATTTACACCAGCCCCTTATAATGAGACGTATTTGGTTGATAATCAAGTGCTTGATTTTGGTAACGAGAAACTTATTTGTGTCTTTACACCAGGTCATAGTCCGGCGAGTCTTAGTTATTATTCTAAGGAGCACAATTTTGCAATTGCCGGCGATGTTTTGTTTGATGGGAGTATTGGTAGGACAGATTTACCTGGAGGTGATTTTGATACTTTGATTAGTAGTATAAAAACCCGCTTATTTCCATTAGGTGATCAAGTGATGATTTATCCTGGACATGGAGCTGCCACTACAATTGGGCAAGAGAGACTGACGAATCCATTTCTGAATTAGGTGATGATTTTCATTTAGCGACTAATGTTTAGTTATAGGCAAGTTTAGCAAGCCTGGAATTGAATTACAACAGCATGAAATTAACAAGACTTTTCAGCGATTTTTTTAACAGCGAAAAAGCAGGCGGATTAATTTTGGTTTTCGTAACAGCGCTTTCACTTTTTCTTGCAAATTCTGTATGGAAGGCAGACTATATTAATTTTTGGAATTTTGACTTGGGTGGACATAGTCTTGTTCATTGGATTAATGATGGACTTATGACCATCTTTTTTTTGCTTATAGGTTTAGAATTAGAAAGAGAAATTTATCATGGAGAACTTTCTGATATAAAAAATGCTTCATTACCAATCTTTGGTGCGATTGGTGGCATGCTTGTTCCGGCAGGACTTTTTTTGTTGCTCAACTTAGGTACAGACACTCAAGCAGGTGCAGGTATTCCAATGGCAACGGACATTGCTTTTGCTATTGGCATTTTATCTCTTCTTGGTAATCGTGTTCCGATCTCTTTAAAAATATTCCTGACAGCTTTGGCAGTAATGGACGACTTAGGAGCAATAATAGTTATTGCTATTTTTTATACGACTTCAATTGTGTTTGTGAATTTATTTCTTGCTTTAGGAGTTTTCGGGGTGTTACTTATTTTAAACTGGCTAAAAGTTCACAACTTAATTCCGTATTTAGTTGGTGGTGTGGTGATGTGGTATTTTATGTTGCATTCGGGTGTTCATGCAACAATAACGGGTGTATTATTAGCATTTGCTATACCATTTAGGAATCATGGAGAAAATTCTCCTTCCTATATTCTTCAACATTTCTTACACAAACCCGTTGCTTTTTTTATTCTACCCTTGTTTGCTATAGCCAATACTTGCATTGCGATTGGATACAATTGGCAAAGTGGTTTAGGGCAAGCTAACAGTTTAGGGATTATTGCAGGACTTGTAATCGGAAAACCTTTAGGAATTTGTTTGTTTTCATTTATCGGTGTTGGTTTAGGACTTTGTGCATTGCCTTCAGACCTAAAATGGCGGAATATAATTGGGGCAGGTTTTTTAGGAGGTATAGGTTTTACGATGTCAATCTTCATAGCACTTCTTGCGTTTAACAATGAAGACATTATAAACAATTCGAAAATCGCAATATTAATTGCTTCATTTCTTGCTGGGACTATTGGATTTGTTTTTCTTAAACTAACCCTTCAGGCACAAATAATAAAAGAAGAAACAACTTAACGCCAGAAAAAGGCTTTGCAATAGCATTGCATTTTTGGTTGTTAGCTTACCTATTAGTATACTGAATTGGGATTTCCTTTTGATTAAAACCTTGTTCTTTCTTTATTTAGGGTTTTCTTATTTCAGTTTTATTGGTTTTTCTCTGTAATTATTTGCTTCGAGATAGTTTTATGATTGTTTTGAGCATTATTGTTGTTTTGCACAGTATTGCTTAAACCAAAAGAGTGACTTCTGCGTATATGCTGTTTAAGTTTGTCTTTTAAAAAAGGGTTTTCTTTATAAACCGCTAATAATGTTCCACGTGGAACATTCTAATCTAATCCTAAATTCTTAAATTTCTAGAATAGATGCAGAAGGAATGGCAAAGATTTATTTATAAATTTTTAGCTCAGTTTTTATAGAACTATATGATTAATTCAGGGAAGGAATTTTATTCCTGGGCTAATGTTCCACGTGGAACAATTTTAATTCGTATTGCTAATCTATCCAAATAACAGAAGTAGGTATTGAACGAGAAATTCTGAATTTATCCTTTAAAAACCCATTCTTTCACTTTTTATACAAAAAGCTCAACATTTATCATTCTTTAATAATGTAAACTAGTAATCATGATGAGAATAAAGCGGTTATAAATCAATTTTAATAGTTAATCAACCAGGATTATAAGCAAGCCGCGATCTAAACAATTTATAAATATGTGTTTATTTAAATTCTTTAGCTCAAATGATAAATTGATTTATTTATAAGGAAAACTCTAAAAAAAGGAATCAATGTTCATGTTAAAATTAGAATTCTATTTTTCTAAAGTCAGCTCTTTCATTATTCTTAGCTTAGTTAATGTAATTAATCTAAATGAATAATTCAAAATCCTTAAATAGCTAATATAGTCAGGAAGAAAAGGATAGCGCTAATTTTGGAATTTATTTGAATTTCGGACTAAAATTAAAATGGAATCAATATTTTAAATTAGAATAGATACTGAATATTCATAAAAAACACTTCCAGTTAAAGTTGGCATATTTAAAATTAAAACCTAAGTACAATCAGTATTTTGTAAGTTCTAACATACTGAAAATCAAAAAATTGTAATATTTTAAACAAGTCAGCAAGCTGGCTGAATCTTTAGGAGCGTTCTATAACCCATTTTGCAATACTTGGAGCAAGTTCTTTTTGGGATTTAGCGCCAACAAAAACGCCAATATGTCCACCTGGAAATGCATATAACTGTTTATCAGTGCTGCCAATATGATCCATAACTGCTTTGGTAGAATCATTTGGAATGATATTATCTTCAGTTGCATAAATATTTAAAAATGGAACTGTCATTTTTTTAAGATCCACAATTTTTCCATCCATTTCAAAATTGCCATTCATGAGTTTATTGTCCTGGAATAAATCCTTAATATATTTACGATACATCTCACCACTCAAATCAGGACAATCATTCTTCCATTTTTCCATTCGAAGAAAATTCATTAATTTATCTTTATCACCAAACATATCCATAACCCCAAAATACTTAGCAATGTCAGAACTTGGTTTCAACATACTAAAGGCACTATTCATCATTTCTGCACTAATTACTCCTGCATTATCGACCATAGTATCTACATCTATATACTTTGTCCATTTATAAAGCATATTGCAGTTTGTATCTTTAAAGTCATAAGGTGCTACAAAAGTGCTGAGCGTTTGAAATTTTTCAGGATAGATCGCTGCATAAATCATACTAAATAAGCCGCCTTGACAAATACCCATTTTATGTATTTTTTGAACCTTATGCTTTCTGCGTACAAAATCGACCGCATCATTCATATATCCTAAAATATAATCTTCCATGGTTAAATACCGGTCAGCACGGGTTGGATAGCCCCAATCCATGATATAGATATCTAATCCTTCGTCTAATAATTTTTTCATTAAAGAACGATCAGGCTGCAAGTCTAATACGTCATGACGATTCATGATTGCGAAAGAAACTAATACTGGAATTTTACACTTTGCAGGTGTTTCGCGTTTATAATGATACATTTTTACTTTATCGCATTCCCAAACCAATTCCTTAGGAGTCATGCCAACTTCAACTTCTTCAATCTCTTTAAGAGTATCAAAACCTTTACGCATTTTTTCACTTACGGAGAAAAGTTCTTCAAATATGGATGCTGAATTAATCATTTTTTTAATTTTAATTGAGTTGCAAAAATAAAAAGCCCGAACAAACATGCAGGCTTTCCTTTATTAGCTTATTAATTATTTTTAGAATTTTTTTCAACAGGTATTGGTTCTGGGTTTAATTTTCTTTCTAATTGTCGAACCATTTTCTTTAAATCATAAATAGATTTATATACTTCATCCATTTCTGTACGCGTAGCAATTGGAAGATTTGCAAAAAATAATTTTTCAATTTGCTTATCAACCGCTTGCTTAATTTTCATTTGCAAACTACTTACTTCCGTCATCAATTTACTATATTCATCACTTTGAAACAAATTGCCATAAACTTCATCCCCTTTAATTAACCAATCCTGGTAAACTTTTAGAATACTTTCAATGCGTTCTCCTTTTTGTATTTTTTCAGCTACATTTTCAGCAACACGTTCCATTACCTTCAATCCATTTTGATACATCATATATTGCAATTCATTATTTTTTATATTGAATTGAATCATTTGATCATAGATGTCATTCCAAACTTTTGCACTCTTTACATTACTGTTTTCTTCAAGTAACTTTGATAATGGTGAAACGGCTTCAGACATTGAGTTACGCCAATTTGTATAAAGATCTAACATTTGATTAAAGGGGTTCGTATTTGACCAGGGATTTGAGTTCATTTGACTTTTAAAACCATGGTAATTTCCAAGTCCTGTTTCACTCATTTGTTTCATGGATTCAATAAATGTTTGATTCATTTGATCCATTATTTTTCTGGAACCTTCTGGCATGAAATGGAAAAATTTATCTACAAATTCTTTATATTTTTCAGGATTTAAATTCTGTTTAAAAATATCCATATTAAAATTATTATGCTGAATGCTCTTAAACATTGGAATCCATAATTCATAAAATTTGCTAACACTTTCTGCCATTTGATGCATTCCTTTAAATGAATCTGCAGCAGTCGTATTTGGAAATTGTTTCCACCAATCAGAATAACCATTATTCATCATATCAAAATATTGTTTAGAATATTGGTTCCATTGATTCATTCCATCATTCATAAATGGATTTGATTGCATCATTGGATTGGAAGGATTTTTATTTAAATTCTGCATCCAATATGAATTGTTTTGATTCATCCAATTTTGCATTGTGTTCATCCATTCCGAAGGATTTGATCCAAAGCCGGTAGCAGTAGGATTTTGATTTTGATTATAAAACGTTTTTGCCCAGGTCATTTGATTTTCAAACCACTGTTCAAAATAATTCTTTGCATTTTCAGATGATGAATTCATATCTTTTTGAGTATCGTGAGATGTTTGAGTAGCTTTTTCAATAAAATCTGCCTGAGCACTTATAGAATCCTTTAGGAATTGGTGACCTTTATCAAGGGTTTCATTTACAAAAGGAATTTCTTTCGTCAACTTTTTTGTTGCTTCAATAGCTTGATCTACTATTTTAGCTTGTGTTTCAGCCATTAAATCTACCACCTTTTTTGAATTGTTTTCGTTCGTTGCCATTTTACTTGATTTAAAATTTATATAAATTCTTAATATTGCACCGCAAAATTACGATATAAGGAATTGTTAAATTGTAAAGGAATTATTAATATAGATTAATATGCTACAAATAGGAGACCAGTTTAAACACACCTTCAGATATAGTCAGTTGGATGTAGATCTTTATGCAAAAGTATCCGGGGATACAAATCCTCTTCATATTGATCCAGAAGTTGGCAAGAATAGTATTTTCGGCAGAAATATCATTCATGGCTTTCTTGGAGGATCCGTATTTACTAAAATTTTTGGTGCACTTTGGAAAGCAGATGGCCATGTATATTTAAAACAAACAATGCAATGGTTAAAACCGATGTTTGTCGATACAGAATATGAAGCAATTATCACGGTAAAAGAAATTTATCCAGAAAAAAACCGGGTGCTGTATGATTGTGCCATTTTTGATAAAACTTTAAACGAACAATGTTTTACCGGAGAAGCACTTTTATTGAATAAGAAACAATACATTTGGTAATTAAAGGACCATCGGTTTTCCAGATCGCTTTTAAATTTTAAGACCAAAAATAAATTATACTCCTTTTTATAAATTTAGAATCTGATTCTGAATTTACAGAATAATTTATTTATATCGATAGAGCGTATAGTGATCAAGGGCATCTTCCTCCACGCTGCTAACAGAAGCGAAATGGTCTGAATGAATTAATATGATCCTACTAGCTGCTCGCGGGGACGAAATGGCCTGTCAAACAATAATAACTTCCTACTAGCTGCTCCCGGGAGGCGAAAGGGTCTGAATGAATTAATATGATCCTACTAGCTGCTCGCGGAGCTCGCAGTTCCTTCACTTAAGAGTGCCTTCTAGCACTCTTATTCGCGGTAGCGAACCGTTCAGTCATGTTTCGCTAAAATGAACCAAAAAGCGCCTTCGAAATAAGTCGCCAATGCTTACTCACCAGACATCAGCTCCTATTTTTATACCAAGGTTTTTTGCTACACACTATAGTGAAACTCAGATTCATTGAATAAAAGAATATCCTTAAAAACAAAGGCTAAAAATACCCATCACACGCTGTATTTCGAACGGATACCCGATTCATAAAAGAAAAGATACTTGCTCCCCAGCTTTTTTAACCTGACCCTCTTTTCGTTTTAAACAAAAAAAAATCTGTTCGGCTGGTGACGAACAGATTTACTTAATAAAGGAAAATTTATTAAAAATCCCTGTTTAAACGCTTACTTATTCTAGCTTTAACATTTTCCTGTAATGACTATTATTTAGAGATTTAACTTGAATTAAATAACCGGCTGGAGCAAGATTTTCTGTTTCAATTTGCATTGAATTTCTTCCCTGGTTGGCTTCAACAGATTTATTAATTAAAACTCTACCAATAGCATCTAAAACCAAAATATTTACAAGCTGATTTTGATTTGCATTAAACTCTACAATAAATGAATTTGCAAATGGATTTGGATATAAATTCACTTCATCTATATTCACTTTTTCAGAATTTGGATCTATAATTCCTCCAACTGCTTTTATGTTTACTGAATAATCTTCTACTTCTCCATAAGAATAGGTTTGACAAGAAGTAGCAAAACCTCCGTATCTAAGAGAAACGCGCATTCTTACTTTTGCGGTAGCTGCACCTGCAGGTATGGTAAAGTTTGAACTTAATAATGCCGTACTTGCTGAAGCAACTGATATTACTTGTTCACCAGCATCATTAAAAGAATTATTATTATTAAAATCTATCCAAACTCTCCAGTATAGTACTCCAGAACTTCCAGATGTACTCGTTTGATAATTCATGGTATAGGTAGTTCCTTTTGTAACATCTGTAACGAGACTGGTTGCATCAAAATAGCCACCATCTTTTCCTGAAACTCTATCAATGGTTCCAAGTTTTACCCGTGAAATCCATTCGTAATTAGAATTGTTTCCTTTTGAAGCGCAATATCCATTTAGTGTTGTGAATGTCACCGTTGCAGTATATGCACTTTGAGTGCCTCCACAAACTGCTTGAACCCGTACATTATAGCTTGTACCCTGAGTCATTCCGGAAAGATTTACAGTAGTAGTAGTAACAGATGCTGTGGTCCAGGTTCCGCTGGATGCTAACTTATATTGAAAATTATAAGAGGTAGCTCCACTTACTGCAGTCCAACTGGCAGTTGCAGTAGATTGTGTGATATTGGTTACCGTTAAATTGGTTGGAGTACCACATCCGCCGCCACTTCCTGCTGTTGTAAAATTGACAGTTGCGGAGTAATTACTAGATCCTGAAGAACAAACAGCCTTCACTCTTGTATTGTATAAGGTGCTACTTGTTAAGCCGGTTATATTATAAGTAGGATTCGTAGTGGTTACTACAGTCCATGTTGAACCTGCATTCGTTTTATATTCAAAATTATAAGAGGTAGCTCCACTTACTGCATTCCAGGTTGCCGTTGCAGTAGTTTGCGTGATGTTACTAATTGCTAAGCCGGTTGGAGCATTACAGCCACCACCGCCGCTACAGCTTGTTCCTAAACAATTTGCTGCAACTACTTCTGCGCGAATTTTATCACCTGGTAAGGGTCCAAATCCATTATTAAAATTAATACCATATCCAGTTAAATGACAATAGCTCATAATGGTACCTCCATTTGTTGGAGCAGGTCCTTTTGGACATCCACCTTCTGTTGTATAGCAATTATCAATAGCTCCACCGGCCCATCCACACCATTGTGTATGATTCGAACCAACATTATGTCCCATTTCGTGCGTCATCACTTCAACGGTCCAACTATAGGTTGGCACGCTTGCATAAGTAGCCGAAATGTTACTATAGGCATATTTATAGGTAGAGCACAATACATCCAACCAGGCAACACCACCAATATTATTACCTCCAAGAGCTGCTAAATGAGCCAAATCCCCATTGAAACTTGGTCTGGCTGCTTTAAATTGGTTTAGTGCATCTATGGAGCTTGTTTTACTATAAGAATCCGCGGTTGTCCAAACAAAGACTTCTGATACGGTAGTATTTATACTTTCGTTTGCATATAAAGTTGCCACATTATTAAAAACTGCGGTAATCCAGGTGACCGTTGCAGAGCTACTCCCTTTATTTTGAAAAAGAGCATAATCACATTCAATATAAACCCGAATACAATCACCACTGGCTTGAATACCCCGAGGTTGTATAGGTTTTTGAATTGTTTGTAATTCATCCGTCAAACATTCAAAAGCAAAATCCTCCTGGATGTCTTTATCATTAAATAAAATGAGCTGACCTGGAAAATCAGGTAATGCCTGAATTACCATATTGCCATCTCCAGATGAAAAACTACCCAGAATTTGATCCTTGAAAATACTAATAGAAGCAATACTATTATTTTCTTTCCCTTGTATTACACCTCTATAATATGCACCTGCTTCATAATCAATGGGTGTTTTATCATTTGAAGAGGTGTACACTTTAAAACCCTCTGCTAAAAGGTTGACTCTAATTAAATCGAGCTTTATAACTTCCCGACTATTTGTTGGAATAGATAAAGTCAATTGATCCGGTTTCTCTTTTACCAGTTTTTCTAAAACCGATTGAATAGGTTCCAGAATTTGGTATTGATTATTCAGGGCTGCTGTAAAACGAGTTTGCTTTTGGCTCCCTAATTGTAAAGCCTGAATATTTTGGAAGCCACCATAAGTTGCTTTTGCGTCATAAACTTTTTGGGCAATTGCAGGTAAAGGCATTCCATTTTGTTCGTTGACTTTAATTTCACTTACTCCTTGAGCAAATGAAGTCATAGTAATAGATAGGCAAATAAATGCCATGCAAAGATTTTTGAAGTATTGCATTGGTTTATAATTTAATGTTATAAAAAAACTAGCCTGTGGCCGTAAAAGGATATGGAAGGGAAGAATATTGGCACAAAGTTACAATAGTATTTCAAATATACAATCAGGGTAAACCCTGATTTTTATCAGGGTAAACCCTGATTTTTTAGCAATTTTTAGTTCAAACGCTCTCCATCTTTAGTATTATAAATAAATATGTGTATCCATTTAAAAATCAGTAACATCTATTCAAATTCAACGAGAAATCTAATTTAATATATATATGTATACATTAGATTGTTATTGAATTTCATAATGAATAAAATGATATATGATTTATTATATTCATTTCAATTCATATTTTCTGAACAGAAGCTTGAAAAAATATTTATAGATCTGATTTTGCGATCTGATCTGCAATCATATAAGCTCCGGTCCAGGCAGATTGAAAATTAAAACCACCGGTTACAGCATCTATATTTAATACTTCTCCTGCGAGATAAAGACCTGCACATTTTTTACTTTCGAAGGTTTTAAAATTAATATTTTTAAGATCCACACCTCCTGCGGTAACAAATTCTTCTTTAAAGGTACTCTTTCCTTGAATTGAAAATATTGAACTTGATAAGACTTTTATTAAATCTTTAATTTGATTTCCTGAAATTTGATTCCAGATTAAATCCACTGAAATTCCTGCGCGCTCCATTAAATACTGCCATAAGCGAATGGGTAATTGCATAATTGATTGAGAAACGATTTTTTTCTTTGGCTTATTGTTTTTACAATCCAGAATACAGCTTTTAATGTCCTCTTCACTAAAGTTTAACCAATTAATAATCATTTCGAATGTATACTTTTTTTCTGCGAGGAGCCGCGCACCCCAGGCTGATAGTTTTAGAATTGCAGGTCCGCTAAATCCCCAGTGTGTTATTAACATCGGGCCCGTTGATTCTAAATTTGTTCCGACAATTTGCAATTTGACATTTGAAAAACTAACACCCATCAATTCTTTTATTTTTTTATCTACCACATTAAACGTAAATAAAGAAGGCACCGGAGCAATGATATCATGTCCAAGATTTTTTAACAGTTCCCAACAACGAGCATCACTTCCCGTGGTCACAATTAATTTAGAACAATTTAACTGCAGAGTATTTGCAGAAACGATCCAACGATTAGAATCCAAATCAAAATAGAAATTAGTTACCCGGGTACTACAGCGGACTTCAATATGATGTTTGTAAATTAATTTATAAAAACATTCTAAAATAGTTAAAGAGGTATTAGAAACCGGAAACATTCTACCATCCGCTTCTGTTTTCAAATCAACACCATATTTTTCAAACCATTCTATACATTGTGCGGGTCCAAAAAAGTAAAACGGTCCGAGTAATTCTTTAAAACCTCGTGGGTAATAGTTCACTAAAACTTCGGGATCAAAACAAGCATGCGTTACATTACAACGACCACCTCCAGATATTCTAACTTTATTTAAAGTATCTTTTGCTGCTTCCAGGATTAGAATCCGAAGACCCGGCTTTAGTTCTGCTAAATTGATTGCAGAAAAAAAACCAGCAGCACCTCCACCAAGAATAATGACATCAAAATCAAATGTGTTTAAAGGGAGCTCAGACATTTTTAAAAAGCAAAAGTTTTATTTTATTTAATTTTTTGCTAAGCATTCTAAACAGCTTAGAAGGATAGATTAGCATTCTACAATATTAACTGGAATATGAATTGCGAGTCCGCCATCTGAAGTTTCTTTATATTTAGAATTCATATCTTTTGCTGTTTCTTTCATTGTTTTTATAACAGCATCCAGGCTTACTAAAGCTTTTGAAGGATCTGATTCCATAGCAATTTGAGAAGCGGTCACGGCTTTAATGGCGCCCATCGTATTTCTTTCGATACAAGGAATTTGTACCAGCCCTCCAATCGGATCGCAGGTTAAACCAAGATGATGTTCCATTGCAATTTCAGCAGCCATCATAGCTTTTTCGAAGCTTCCACCCTGACATTCTGTTAAAGCGGCAGCAGCCATTGCTGAAGATACGCCAATTTCAGCCTGGCAGCCACCCATAGCCGCAGAAATGGTAGCTCCTTTTTTAAAGAGACTTCCCATTTCACCAGCGGTTAATAAAAACCGGATAATATCATCGTCTGTATCTTTTTCAGTAAAACAAAGTTGATACATTAAGACCGCTGGGATTACACCGGCAGCACCATTTGTAGGTGCGGTAACGATACGACCAAATGCAGCATTTTCTTCATTTACCGCTAAAGCAAAGCAACTCAACCAATTTAAAGTACTGGTAAATGTATGTTTACTGGATTTTATGATTTGCATCCAGGCATCTGCATTTGAATAATTTGAAGATTGCATAAGTTTGCTTGCCATACCCTGAGCCCGGCGTTGCACATTCAGACCGCCAGGTAAAACACCATCTGTATGACAGGCTTTAAAAATACATTGTTTCATTACATCCCAAAGTCCTAATAATTTTTGTCTGATTTCAGATTCCGTTCGGAGCGCTAATTCATTTTGTAATACAACAGCAGAGATGGGTAATTTTAAGAGATTACAATAGTTTTCTAAATCCTCAGCTTTATCAATAGGATAGGGCATTTGGATCGCAGCTAAAAGTTTTTCATCCCCTTCTTTAACCACAAAGCCTCCACCGGTAGAAAAGTAGGTAAAACTTTGAGCCGTTTCATTTTTAAAAAAGGCACGAAAACGCAAACCATTTGAATGAAATGCTAAAATTTGATCATAATAAAAAAGAATATCCTGATCAGGATTAAAAGGGATCGCATATTTTGGATTTAAGGGTAGCCTTAAATGTTGTTGCACATAGTCAAGTTTGGTATGTACATCGTCTAATGGAATGGTTGCCGGATCTTCACCTTGTAAACCTAAAATAATAGCGATATCTGTACCATGTCCTTTTCCAGTTTTTGCTAAGGAGCCAAATAATTCCACCTGAATCCGTTCTATGGATTCTAAATTACCGGCAAGTTTTAATTCATTTATAAACTGTTGAGCTGCTTTCCAGGGACCCATGGTATGTGAACTGGAAGGCCCGATACCGATTTTAAAAATGTCAAAAACACTAATGCGTTCCAATGGATAAAAGAATTAATTTGAATTCCGAAATTAAGAAGAAAATAGACATTAAATGAAAGCTATTCAATTTATATTTTTGATTCATTTACATTCCCCCGGAGCATAGTCTGTAATTCCGGCACATTCAGCAGCACAAGCATTTGAATAGGTTTTATGATTACAAGCGCAAACCGGATTATAATCAAGGGTACAGATACAATCTGGCCTTGGATTTTCTACACAATTTGATTTCAATGTATTAGATTTGCTACAAGAGCACAGGAATAGGATATAGAAAATTAACAGATATTGTGCTTGCATTTTTTTTAAAAAGTATATTAAATAAAGGGTGAAAGATAAATGGTTTTAAATAATTAAGTCGATTTTTCGTTTTATAAGGCTTTACTGGTGCAGAAGATTTATTAATTCTATAGGATTTAATATTTTTATTGAGAACGCTATGGTATGTAGATATATTAAAATTGATTTCAGGAGATGCATTAAGAAAATGCTGGATATTCATTTTTGTTTTATACTCTATTTAATATTTACGATCAATCTTTCGATTTCTATTGCGCAAAATGAAGATACTTTAAAATTCAAGAATTTAAAAATTACGTCCAGTGATATTTTAATACCGGGTCTACTTTTTTCTACATCCATTATTGCACTCACAGATAATGATATCATTGGAAATCATGAATTTACAGAGGGTAGAAATAAATGGTTCTCAGGATTTCATAATCACTTAGATGATTACGGGCAATTTGCTCCGGTCGCGATTGTATATCTGGCGGATTTGTTTGGAGCAAAAGCGAAAAATAATTTTTTAGACCGAAGTTTTTTATTGTTAAAAGCAGAATTATTTACCGGTTTATTCGTGTTGCCGATGAAGAAGTTGACACATATTAAAAGGCCCGATGGTTCTGATCATAATTCCTTTCCTTCGGGGCATACGGCTCAGGCATTTGTAGCAGCTACTTTTTTACATAAAGAATTAGGAGATGAAAGTGTTTTATATAGTATAGCAGGATATTCTTTAGCAACCACGATCGGACTATTCAGAATGGCCAATAATAAACACTGGGCATCGGATGTATTAGCTGGAGCAGCGATTGGTATTTTAGCAACGAATCTGGCATATAAGCTGGGACAATATAAATGGATTCAAAAACACAAAGAAAACATTAGCTTTCAAACGGCATATTCAAATAAAAGAGTAATGCTTGGTTTCAATTACAATTTTTAAATCTTTGAATTTGCGATTAAAGTAATTATAGAAACATTTAAATACAAGTTTAATATTAATTTATGGAACAAAATAAATCTGCGCATATATTAAACACCTCTTCAAATTTATTAGGACTCTGTTTTATAGTATTGACCGCTTTAAAATTACAGAATCTGACAGAAGCAAGTATCATTGATGAATTGACGGCTTTTGTTGCTATACTTTTTATGCTCAGTTGTATTTTATCTTTTATATCTATTCGGAATATAAGTGCGAGGGCTTCATTCTATGAAAGAATTGCTGAATATTTGTTTATGAGTGGATTGATTGTAATGTTTTTAATAATCATACTTATATCAATAAATATAGTTTTCTAAGGTACATTTTGATGGAGCGGGATTCATTGTAAAACAAAAGCGGTTATAAAAAAAATATTTATTAATTGCCAAAAAAAATTAAAATCGAAGCGAAGATCCCGCGCTGCGGGAGAGAATGATATAGGATGCTTGGCGGTGTAGAGTCTAAGTCGTTTTATGCCCTGTGCTTTTTTTATTATGGGAACTGTTTGTAAATATCTTTTCGGTGGGCTATAATGATTAGTCTTATTTTATTCTCATCAATTTTCTCAAAACCTAATCTGTACTCATTAATTTTTATTCTGTAGTACACTTTATATCCAACGAGTTTAGTAACATTTTTAAGTTGTCTCAGCGAATCAGACTTTTCAAGAGATTTTTCAAATGATTTGTCGTATTCAACAATTATTTGCTTTTTAATTTTTTGAAAATTGTATTTCTAGAAACGGTTTTTCCAGTTTTAACAGATTTCATTACAGCCCCTAACATAAAATCTTCAAATTGTTCATCTTTAATATCAACCACATTGGCTCCAAGCTTTTTAGCGAGTTCTGAAAGAATTTTACTGCTTTGCTTGTCGGTTTTTACCATTATTGTGCTCATAAACTAATTTTAAACAAAGCTACGAATTTTATTTATTTCAATAATTCTTGGCATTGGGGCTAACGAGTCTGTGCTTTAGATAGGTGGGAAGTTTTAGCACTGGATTTCCATCGTACCACTGAACCTCCTATTTGTGACTCTCTTTCTGCGAAGTGACTCGGCCCCACTTTTTTAAAACACATGATACCTGCTGCCGGTCTGTTATTGTCCTGCAAAAATATTGTCATTATTTACATAAATTATTTTCACTTTTTTTTCTGTCGCAAGTTTACTGTTGTCCTGAACAAAACGAATTAGCCGCTTACTTTGTCTGCCCATAAACCTGTTCCAATAAACGATTACAATAGAGTCGAAACTGTCTGCTGAAAACTTTTTTGTTTGTGAGAGAAGCCGTAAATATTTTAGTTGCGTGTCAAGTGGAACAATGCTGTCCAATGGTGCTTGCTGTTGTGGCGGAAAAGTTGCAAGTATTCCGTTTCGGTCCCAATGAAAGTTTGGAAAACCTCCAGCGTAGCAGTTGATTTGAAATGCTTGTAACTGTCCCGAGTTATCGTAATAGAGTGCTTGTAACGGTCAGGTTAACCGGAATATTAATTTCTGCGGCTTGTTAGAGCCACTACCGAATAAATATTTTATTATATTCATCTTATTTTATTTTATTTTTTATGGTTTCAGCGAACGTGAACATCTGCGTTGTTTGCTGCGGTGTTGGGTTTGGGGATTGGGTTTGTCGCAAATAGGCGTAGATGTTGTGTTGGATAATTTGTGGTGCCTAATCATGATAATATGTGTAATCTAAAGTACATTTACCTTGTGAAGGAATTAAATTGCCTACACTATCCAAAATGTACACATTTTGGGTTTTATAATCTTCACTATCTAAGCATATTTCGGCTTTGCCATTTTTGAATTTTTTAAACCCCTTAAACATCGAATATATAGACCCCATAGATCTGTTGTTCGTATACGAATTAGGGCAATCCCCGCATTTTAATTTTAGGTTACCATCTTTGTCATAAAGTTTATTTTTTTTACAATACAAAATAAATTTACCATCTTTAGAAATATAGCCAGTTTTATTACCTCTTTCAACTATTGCAAACCCATCCTTAAACTCGCATTTATCAAGTGTATAATCATATTTAGCAAATGATCCTATATAAAACTCAAAAGGAATCTGTACTTTTCCAAATTTGTCTAAATAACCCATTTCACGGTTTGGCAGTAAAGCACAAAAAAGTCCATCCTTATTAGCAGAAATTTGTACATAAATTGGAGGTATTATTTCCTTTCCAAAAGAGTCTATATATCCTCTAAGTTGAGTTTTAACATCTTCAACTAAAAATAATCCTGAGCTATCATATAGTGTCAACTCCATTTTATCATCTATGAACTCTTTCCAATAATAATTAATTGAATTATTATTGTTGTATTTACTTTTGGGAATGCCGGAAAGCGAACCATAATATCTATTAGTAACTCTATTTCCAGATCTATCAATAATGATCCATGACATATAATCAGACTCTTCTCTTGTTTTAACGAAAGTGAATTTATTTTGAAAATCAATAAAATTATAATAAATATTTGGAATTACGAGATTGCCAATTGTATCTATAAATCCCCATTTCCCATTCTTTCTAACTGCAGCCAATCCATTTGAATAGCTACTAACTGCTTCAAAAGATAAATCTATAATTACCTTACCTGTAATATCAATAAATCCCCATTTTCCACCTTCTCTAAAACTCTTCCTATTGCGAATTAATGTCTTAGTTTCATTTATTGTCTTCGTTTTATATTTGGTAATTGTTGTAACTGTTCTTGAATTTTTATAATCATTATTTTCTTTAGAAAATGATTTCTCGTCAAGGATGATTTTTTCCTCCTTTGTAAAGTGCTTAATTTCTTTTAATGGCTTAACATCAATTACCGTACCTAAACAAACTGCCGCTAATCCTTCCTTAAAGTCAAGTATATAATCATAATTATTGTCGCCCAATGGGGCGTCCAAAGAATCAATAAAATGCCATTTTCCTCCGTTAATTCCCATTCTGTCAAGATTTCCAGAAATATTTACCCCGATATTTACCGCTTTAATACCATTAATGTGATTATTAAAAACCAAAGTATCTTGACAATGTAAATTAGAAGCAAATAACTGCATTATCGTTGAAATGCAAATACAATTATATTTTATAGTCATGGTTTTTTTTATTAAGATTCGCATAATAACTGAGTTAAGTAAAAGTATTTAAGATTTCAACGGATTTGGCATAGTCGCTGCAACGCCAATTCAATAGCAGCCAAAAATAAAAATTTAATTTTTAATTACCAAAAAAATTAAGATCGAAGCGAAGCGAAGATCCCGCACTGCGGGAGAGAATGATATAGGATGCTTGGCGGTGCAGAGTCTAAGTCGGGTTATGCCCTATGCTTTTTTATTCTTGTTGGTATGTAGGATTTATTTTTTAGTCCAATCTTCCAATGTAATTCCTTTTATTCGTTTGAAATGTTCAGTATTACTGGTTACCATTATTAAATTATGAGTAACAGAAGTCACTCCAATTAAAAGATCAAAATCATCGATGGGAGTTCCTGACTTTCTTAGTCTTGCTTTTTCTTTAGCATAAAAGTCAAGTGAATGATAAATTGGAATAATTTTGATTGCTGTTAGAAAACTATCTAGTGTATTTTGATTTTTTTCTTTGTTCTCACTATTTTCAACTCCAAACTTTAATTCGGCCAGTGTAATTTCTGAAATGAAACAATTTTCAGGATCGGCTTCTTCAAAATATTTCTTAAGGTCAAACTTGCCTTTTATATAATAGATACAGATATTGGTATCAAGGAGAAATTTTCTCAAAACTGTTCAGTTTGTCTGTTAAAAGTTCTGCTGTTGCGAATGTCTTTAATAATATTGTCAGCCGATTGCTTTGACTTCCATGCGCCAAAAGCTTTATAAAAGGATTTCTTCCTATCTGTAATATCAGTTTTAACAGAAAGAGTTAATTTAGAAATAAGGTCAAGTTTATTGCTAGGACTTAAATTGTCCAACATTTTTGAATAACCTTCTATAAGAGTAGTATCAACGTCTATAGTTTTCATTGTGGCGCAATTAATTTAGAAAGCAAATATACTAAGAAAAATTTGGTTTTTAAAAATTGGAATAATTTGATCTAGAAAGCAATATTAGCATAGGGCATAACGCTCTAATACAACAAGTAAAACTACTTTAAATATTTTAATTTGCTCCATTTTGAACAAAATTGATAGCAATTTCTTATCTGTTTATACTTATTGCAAATATAAATATTCCTGAAATCATTATCAAGACTAAATGTTAAACAAATAAGCCAATTATGCCTTCCTGTTTCAGCTTAAAATATGGATATATTTTAAATCCAAGTACAGGTAGAGTTTACACCTTAATTTGTTATTTCAAAGAAAACTAACAATACTTACAAACAAATTATTGTAATTTTATTGAAGCTTCTATTTAAAAATATTTCATTTGAATGGCTAATGGTTTGAAGTTTATTAAATCATCTTAAGGCTGTAAAAATTTATATATAGGTAGCCATTGTATATTTATAGACAATCATTGAACTTAAAAAGTAATTAGATTTATACTGCAGTTTAATCCATAGCTAATTTTGAGATTTTGTTAAATTCAGATACCTTTATTCCTTTAAGAATTGAAAAAATATAAAACTCAAAAATATTGAATCCAAAAAAATATATACAAATATCACAACCCTCCATGGGACAGGAAGAATGGGAAGCCTGCAAAGCACCTATTTTTTCAGGCTGGATGACACAGGGACCACAAGTAGCTGCATTTGAAAAGTTGTTTGCTGAAATTCACCAGGTAAAACATGCAATTGCAGTATCAAACTGCACTACCGCATTGCATCTGGCATTGATTGCCGCCGGTGTTGGTCCTGGTGACGAAGTCATCGTTCCAGCTTTTACCTGGGTTTCTACTGCTAATGCCGTGATTTATTGCGGTGCCCATCCAGTGTTTGTAGACATCGACCTGGAAAGTTTTAATATGGATGTCAAAGAACTTCAAAAGAAAATCACCCCGCGTACAAAAGCTATCATACCGGTGCATTTATTTGGGCTTTGTGCGGATATAGACGCCATAAAATTAGTAGCTCCGGGTATTAAGATTATTGAAGATGGTGCTTGCGCTGCCGGAGCTCATTATAAATCAAGACCTGCCGGTGGATTAGGTGATATCGCTTGCTTTTCATTTCATCCCCGCAAATCGGTAACTACCGGAGAAGGTGGTATGTTAACTACACAGGATGATGCACTGGCTGAACATCTAAATAAACTTCGCAATCATGGCGCTTCCTTGTCTGAAGAGCAACGGCATAAAGGTCCAAAACCTTATATACTACCAGAATTTACCATGGTAGGTTATAATTACCGGATGACTGATTTACAGGGAGCTGTAGGCTTGGTACAATTAAAAAAACTTGAATCTTTTATAACATACCGCAATCAGTGGGCCCAATATTATGACCAGGCACTAAAAGATATTAACTGGATACGGACACCCGGTCTTCCAGCCAACATGAAACATGGTTGGCAATCCTATGTCCTTTGGATTGATGAATCCCGGTCTCCGGTATCCAGAAATGCTTTGATGGAGTATTTGCAAGAACAAGGAATCGCTACCCGGCCGGGCACCCATGCTGTGCATATGCTCGATTATTATCGCCGTACTTATAATATTAAATCAGAGGATTATCCAATAGCCAAAATTGCCGACCAGCAATCGATGTCTATCCCTTTGCATAATCTTATGAAACAAGAAGATTTTGAATATATAGCTAATAAGATAAAAGCAATTTCTAATGCCTCCTAAAAAAAGCTTATGTTAAATACCCTTATTCAATGGTTCATTAGAAAAAAACGCGAAGCACTTCGCCAATCTTATAAACGGGTTTTATCGGTCAATGAATTATTTAGTGACCGCTGGGAGAAAGCAAGATATTTAGGTTTTGGAGAAAAAAGCAGCATTTATGACAGCGCCTTGGTGTATGGAGATGTTACAGTTGGAAAAAATACCTGGATTGGACCTTTTGTAATTCTTGATGGTAGTGGCGGGCTAAAAATTGGAGATAACTGTTCTATTTCTGCAGCGGTGCATATTTATAGTCATGATACCGTACAATGGGCTGTAAGCGGCGGCGTCGCGCCTTATGAATATGCTCCTGTAGTGATTGGAAATAATTGTTTTATAGGTCCTCATACAGTCATAGCAAAAGGTGTAAGCCTGGGGAATGGCTGTATTATAGGTGCTCATAGTTTTATAAATAAATCATATCCCGATGGAAGCAAGGTGGTTGGAAGATAATATTGAAAAACCATAAAAATTTAAAATGCAACGATAATGCAAAATAATTATAATAAATATCACTTTAATGATTTCACAATTAGTAAATATAAAGAAATATTAAAAGTATTAAAAATTAATTTTAATGTAAGTCTATTTCATTCCTACAATAAGAAAGATAAGTTTGTTGTATTAAGACATGATATAGATTTTTCTCCTCAAAGAGCATTAAGAATAGCAAATATTGAATATAAAGAAGGAATACGGTCTACTTATTTTATACATTTACATAGTGAATATTATAATATTTTTGAAAAAGGAATTTTCGAAACCTTTGTACAGATTTTAAATATGGGGCATGAACTAGGAATACATTTTGATACACATTTCTATAATATTGATTCGGAAGATAAAATCACAAAAATTCTTCTGTTAGAAAAGCAGATTTTAGAAAATTTATTTAATGTAAATATTAATTGTTTTTCATTTCATAATACAAATCCATTTATTATGACTTGTAAAAAGGATTCCTATGCTGATTTAATAAATACATATTCCGCATATTTTCAAAATGAGGTAAATTATTGTTCTGATAGTAATGGCTATTGGAAATATAATCGTTTGTCAGAGTATATTAAAAACCCAGAAATTAAGAATTTACAATTATTGATACATCCCGAATGGTGGCAGGAAGAACCGATGAGCCCCGCTCAAAAAATTAAGCGGTGTATTTATGGCAGAGCAGATCAAAATTATAGCAATTATAAAAAATTATTGTCCAGTTATAATAATTTGAATATAGATTGGTAGAAATCTATTCTTCAAATGAAGTGCCTAATGATTCCAGCCCCTTGAGGTGGATTTCAAAACCACCTGTCTATAAGATCTTGTATTAATCTGAATTATTTGAAGTGGGAGTATGTTCAGCTTCTAAATTAAACTCCTTTGAATACAAACTAATCAGAACGAGAAATAAGGAGATTAAAATTGGCCCA
This sequence comes from Saprospiraceae bacterium, assembly GCA_016717265.1. Lineage (NCBI taxonomy): Bacteria > Pseudomonadati > Bacteroidota > Saprospiria > Saprospirales > Saprospiraceae > Saprospiraceae bacterium. The sequence continues at coordinate 614,938 of JADKFX010000001.1, read as the reverse complement.
AAGATTAATCCGATAAAACCAAAGAGATTTAAGCCAATGATAACTCCAAAAACAGTAATCAAAGGATGGGTATCTCCAATTTTGCGCTGTAACCAAAAGCGAAAGAAATTATCCACCGATCCGATAATTAAAAATCCATATAAAAATAAAAAAACAGATTGCCAGATGGCGCCCTGCGTAAATAATACGATGGATAATGGAATATAAATTACCATAGATCCTACAATGGGAATAATGGCCGCAATACAGGTTGCTACAAACCAAATAATGGGTTCGTCTACACCTACTATCCAATATCCAATCAAGGCCACCAATCCCTGAAATAATCCGACCAGAGGAATGCCAATCGCATTTGAATAAATTAAATTATTTAAATGCTTTTTTAATAACCTTGAATTGCCATCACTCAAGGGTATCCAGTTATAAAGATTTTTTTCAATCTGAAGGGTAGAAATCAACATAAAAAATAAGATAAAATACATCACCACCACCGTGACAATACTATTAAAGGTTGCTCCTAATACCAAACGCAACTCCTGGACACCCCATTTTCCTAAGTTTTCTAAATTGTCTTTTGTAATAATTGTTACCTGATATTTAACTTCCGGGTATGCACCCAGGTTTCCAGACTTTGCCATAAATTTTTTGATTGCTCTATATAAGGTAATATTTTTGATGTCAGGATCCCGATTAATGCATTTATCGGTACCAAAATAATAATAAAAGATAAAAGCATTAATAAGATGGCTGCAACAGCCTTTCTACCAGCTAACTTTTTAGTAAGATGGATCATCCATTTTCGCATTAATATATACAGGGTATAAGCACCAAGTACTGCTTAGGTAAAAAACTTCTTAATTCCCAAAATAAAACAGCACCAACGCCTATGATTAACAGGATTAAAAAAAGCTGTTTTAATAATGCAGGTTGGATATTTGTATTTATCATAAAATTTAAAAATTTAATAGAATCCTTAAAAGTAAGCATTCCTTTATGGATCACAAATTCTTAAATTTAATGCAGCTGCTTTAAATCGCTGTCAATCGCATTTTTCTTCTATGGCCTTTGGTTTTATGGTGTTACAGCGTTCGTTTATTTTATAGAAGAATCTCCAAAAGTTTGGCTTTGAAAAATGTTCACCTTGCGCTGTATTTTGAACGTCTTCCTCGATCATAAAAAATTTAAGGTCAAATTTTGAACTTGACTCGAATTAGATTTTATCTTGTAAGAATAAATACTTTCTGCAAAGCTTAGCATATTTAAAAAAGAAATATTTTAGAAGCTGCTCGCGGGGGTGAAATGGTCTGAATAAATTAATATGATCCTAATATAATCCTACTAGCTGCTCGTGGAGAGATGAAATGAACAGAATGAATTAACATGATCCTACTATAATCCTACTAGCTGCTCGCGGGGGTGAAATGATCTGTCAAAACAATAATTACTTCCTACTAGCTGCTCGCGGGGGTGAAATGTTCTGGATGAATTAACATGATCCTAATATAATCCTACTAGCTGCTCGCGGAGCTCGCAGTTCCTTCCCGTAAGAGTGCCAGCAGGCACTCTTATTCGCAGTAGCGAAATGGTCAGTCATCACTTAAGAGTGCCTGCTGGCACTCTTATTCGCGGTAGCGAAGAAACATTTTACTAGCTGCTCGCGGGGAGCTCGCAGTTCCTTTACTTAAGAGTGCCTGTTGGCACTCTTATTCGCGGTAGCGAAGCGTTCAGTCACCAATCAATTGGCATATAATCTTTTAAAAATTTACCACACCAGTGTTTCCCGGTTATAATTCCATCAATAAAAGGATCACAAATTCTGGCAGCACCATCTACAATATCCAAAGGGGGTTGAAAATCATGTAGTTCGGTTTTTAATTGTGCTAGTTCAAATGGATCTTCATCGGTTACCCAACCAGTATCTACAGCATTCATATAAATTCCTTCTTTTGCTAGCTCGGGAGCAGCTGTATGCGTCATCATATTAAGAGCAGCTTTTGCCATATTCGTATGCGGATGTCTCGAAGATTTAGTAAACCGATAAAATTTACCTTCCATCGCCGTTACATTTACAATATGCTTTTGTCCTGTATACTCCCGCTTCATTAAAGCAATTAAACGGTTGTTTAAAACAAAAGGCGCAATAGCATTTACCAATTGAACTTCAATCATTTCCGGCGTTTCTATTTCTCCTAATTTTAATCGCCAACTATTGGTTTTTCTTAAATCAACTTGCTGCAAATCTGCATCCAACTGTCCAGTCGGAAATAATTGCTTTCCATCATTGGTATTGTCAAATTTATATGGGATCTGCGATAATGCCGCCGAAGCACTAATTCCTATACCGGGTTCTCTGATTTCCCAGGATGCCGGCAAATTTTGAAGACCCCGCTCTTCAACATTAATTTGTTTGATCTGATCGACAATATTTTTATAATTCTGAAGTATCGTTTGTGCTGCCATTGGCAATCGCTCTAATGGGGTTGTTTCTAATTCCATCAGATAACTAAAAAATCCAGGTGGCCTTCGCACTGTTTGTGCTGCATTATTTATAAGTATATCTAGTCTGGAAAAATGATTTAAAATATGCGAACAAAATAATTCAACACTTGGGATATGTCGCAAATCCAAACCATAAATATGCAATCTGTCTTTCCATTCTTCAAAATCTGTTTCTTTTGAATATCGTATAGCAGAATCAATCGGAAATCGGGTAGTCGCAATTACAGTGGCTCCGGAACGCAACATTTTTAATGCGGCATGAAATCCTATTTTTAATCTGGAACCCGTAATTAATGCTACCTGATTTCGCAAATCACAATGTTGAAATCGTTTGGCATAATTATAATCGCCACAAGAAATACACATCGCATCATAAAAATGATGTATCTCCTGGTATTCGGCTTTACAGATATAACAATTTCTGGGCGAACTCAAATATTGTTTTTCCGATTGATTCTGCAATGTTTCTGCTGCCAATTGTTGGGGTGCAATAAAGATAGATTCTGTTCGCACTTTTCGAATTCCACTGCTCGCTTTCGCTTCTTTATTATGGGCTTGTATTTTCTGATTTATATGTTTATTTAATCCTTTATTTCTCTTTTTAAGTTCCTTGCGATCTGGTCTTGAAAATAAACCTGCAGCTTTCATCAATGCGATCTGTTGATCTTCTGGTATGTTTACCAATTGATCTCCATGTTCACATAAATATTGCAGTAAAGAAATACACTGCTCAACATGTTCGGCAGACAATAAAGCAGGCTGTATTTTATCTTCAGACACAGATTAAATTTTTGCAAATGTAATACTCCGTTTTTAGAATTGAGTTTAATCTCTTTTATTAATTACCAATTTTAATACCGCTGAATAAAAACACATAGCACAAATGCCTAAAGATTTCATGCAGATAAAATACTTGTACTCGCGGAATAAAATATTGAAAACAACTAGCCTGATCTCATTTATTATTTATCCAAAGGATAATTTATTACAAATTTTCAATAATTTTTTTTAATACATTCCAACAAAAACTAACTGGTCTCATAATAATCCAGATCTTTTGCAAAAGTTTCTTTTAATATATAGGTAGAAATACCACTTAAAAATAAACATACACCTCCAACAATCCAGGTAGCAGTTTGAATTTCATACAAATTCAATAAATAATTAAAGGATAAGGTAATTGGAATAACAGCACCCCGAACAAAATTAGGCACTGTGGTCGTTACCGTAGCTCTGATATTGGTTCCAAATTGTTCAGAAGCGATACTTACAAATAATGCCCAAAAGCCAGTAGCAAATCCTAAACCAAAACTTAAAAAATAAAATGCCGTGACACTGATGCCTCTTGCATATAAATAAATGACGGTAAGTATACAAGTGAATATTAAATAGGTAAATACCACTTTTCTTCTGCTTCTCCACACCTGACTTAACCAGCCACTAGCCAGATCTCCAATGGACAATCCAATATAAGAATACATAATCGCATCGCCCGTTGAAATCGGACCTTCGATTCCTAAATACATTGCATATTTTCCTGAAAATTTTACCAGAATTCCTATGACAAACCAAACCGGAAGTCCAACCATAATGCAACACATATATTTTATAAAGGTCGATCGCTCCCGAAACAACATAAAAAAGTTTCCTTTTTGAATTGCTTTCGTTTTTAATCGATCAAACATGCCACTTTCAAAAGTGCCTACGCGAAATGCTAATAAAACTAAACCTAAAACGCCCCCTACGATATACGATACCTGCCAATCTGTTTGCTTTGCAATTAAGTTTCCGGCAACAGCACCCAAAGCACCGGCCGATACAACGATCATAGTACCCCATCCGCGGCGTTCTTTATCGATAATTTCAGAAATTAAAGTAATCGCAGCTCCGAGTTCTCCACTTAATCCAAAGCCTGCGATTAAACGCACTATTTGGTATTGATGAATATCCGTTACAAAAGCATTTGCAATATTGGCTAATGAATAAATTAAAATAGAAGAAAACAAAACGGATTTTCGACCTAATTTATCACCCAAAATTCCAAATACAATTCCACCCAACAACATGCCACCCATCTGCCAGAGAAATAATTGATAGTCATATTGTGCAATGGCTTCGGGGGCTAATTTTAAACCTTTTTCTAAAGATTCTTTTCCAACAATATTAAATAATTGTAAATCATAAATATCTACAAAATAGCCTAATGCTGCTACGAGGACTGGAATCGAAAAAATAGATTTTGAAAGTGGTTTTTGTTCTGCATTCATAATCAAATATATGGTCGGTTATAAACTTATCTCAATTTTTAAATCTTGTATTTTCATTTTAATTCAATATTCGCAGATAAAGATCAAAACAGAATTCGAAAGGGTATTTCAAATTGAATATACATTTAGAAGTTATTGTTAAAACTATATTCCCGTTCCACTTTACAAATTTTTAAATGATAGGATTGATACCAGCGTTTTCTACCTTGTGCTTGAGCAAAAAGATGTTCTTCATTTTGTTTCCAAATTTTTATGGCTTCCAAACTCTTCCAATAACTTATGGTGATGCCGATTTCAGAACGCGCTGTTTCGTGTCCTAAATACCCTTCCTGCTGCATTGCCAATTCAAGCATTCGTTGTGACATTTCCTGATAACCGGCAGTGTCTTCTGATAAAACACTGGTAAAAATAACCGCATAATAGCCTGCATTTGATTCCATCTATGGATATAATTTATTTGTAATTTAATTCCCCAAATGTAAAAGAAATGATTTCTTGATTTTCAGTTAACAAATGGATTTTTCCATCTTCTGTAACATATTGTATACTTGCAAGCATTGGATTTATAGCAGCCGTATTAAATACGTGTTTTTTATTTTTTTTATAAAGCACCTCATTGTATTCTGCTAATAATAAGCTCCAGTCTTCTGTACTCCTTGTTTTTAATAAAGTTAGCAACTGCGCTCTGATGTCGGATGCTATTTTTTTGATATCCATTTCTTTTCCCAGGATATTCTGAAGTGAGCTTGCAGAAAGTTCTGTTGAAAAGTATTCTTGATTTACATTTAAGCCAATACCGATTACAGCAGCTTGTATTTCTGAAGCTTTCAAAATATTTTGAATCAGGATACCTGCTATTTTTTGATTCTGGATATAAATATCATTGGGCCATTTTATGCTTAATTCGGCTATATCAAAAGTCTTTAGGCAACGGATAATAGCAAGACTTGCCGCAAGATTTAATCGGAATATCTTATTTATTGGGATGTTTTTAGGGTAGAAAATGAAACTGACTAATAAGTTTTTTCCGGCTTTACTTTGCCAAATTCTGCCATATTGTCCCCTTCCTGCTGTCTGATAGTCAGTTATTAGCATAAAACCATCAGCTGGATTGGTTTTTGATATCATATCTATAGCCAGTTGATTGGTTGATTCTGTTTCTGGTAAGTAGAGATATGGAAAATCAAAATCCATGAATTCTATAAAAATTATATTATATTAAAGAAAATTTATATATTTACTTCACCATTTATTCATTCCATTGCCACGTACAAAAGCAAACACTGCCCCTTTAGCCAAAAAAAATTCGGAATTCTTAGCACTTGTCATCGACAGTATCCAGGATATCAAAGGTAAAAATATAGTCCAACTTGACTTAAGGCATTTACCAGATGCACCCGCTAGTTTTTTCGTCATCTGTGAAGGTGAAAGCAGCACACAAATTAAAGCTATCGCTGGAAATTTAGAGCGAAGAGTTAAAGAAGAAACAGGTGAATTAGCACATTCTGAAGGCCAAATAGGCGCTCGTTGGGTATTAGTTGATTTTTTTGATGTAGTCGTACATATATTCGATAAGGATACCAGGAAATACTATGAACTGGAGGATTTATGGAGTGATGCGAAGTTTACAGAATATAAGAATATCTAATCTTTGCAACTTCTTTTAGCTTTTATTCGTTATTTTAATTCTATTACCGAAAATTAATAAATTTATGGAAACACCACCACCATCAAATAATAATCCTAAAAAAAGTAATGAAGGATTTAATGCATATTGGATCTATGGCATTATACTTTTAGTAATCATAGGAGTAAATTTATTTTATATGGTATCTCCTGGTAAAGGAAATATCAGCTCCCTTCGTTTTAATGAAATGGCTTCTAAAGGAGATATTGAAAAGATAGAAGTTGTCAATATGAAACAAGCCTATGTTTATCTTTCAAAAGATGCTGTAAACAGAGATGAATATAAAGATAAAATGACCTCGTCCCTGGGTGTAAGACCAAACTATTATTTTAATATAGGACCTGCAGAAAAATTTCAGGAAAAAATAGATAAGTACAATGATCAATTAACGAATAAAATAAATATTAGTTACGAAGAAAAACAAAATTGGTTAGGTCCGATACTTTCCTTTGTGGTTCCATTTTTAATAATTCTCGCAATCTGGATGTTTCTGATGCGTCGGGTAGGTGGTGGTGGTTCAGGACCAGGATCACAAATTTTTAATATTGGTAAATCAAAAGCTACCTTATTTGAAAAAATCAAAATACCAATGTAACTTTTGCTGATGTTGCAGGTTTGGAAGAAGCGAAGGAAGAAGTAATGGAAGTCGTAGATTTTCTAAAAAATCCTAAAAATATACTTCCCTTGGAGGTAAAATACCTAAAGGGGTGCTCTTAGTTGGGCCTCCGGGAACGGGTAAAACACTGCTTGCGAAAGCGGTAGCTGGCGAAGCAGGTGTACCATTTTTTACAATTTCAGGTTCTGATTTTGTTGAAATGTTTGTCGGTGTTGGTGCTTCGAGAGTCCGCGATCTATTTAGACAGGCTCGTGAAAAAGCGCCCTGTATCGTATTTATAGATGAAATTGATGCTGTGGGTAGAGCGCGTGGTAGAAATACACTACAAGGAGGAAATGATGAACGTGAAAATACACTAAACCAACTTTTAGTAGAAATGGATGGATTTAGTACAGACGCCGGAGTTATTCTAATGGCTGCAACAAACAGACCGGATGTTTTAGATTCAGCCTTGTTGCGACCAGGTCGTTTTGACCGACAAATTGGAATTGATCCTCCGGATTTAAAAGGTCGTGCAGAAATCTTTAAAGTGCATTTAAAAGTTTTAAAACTTTCTAATACCGTAACGCCTGAAGCTTTAGCTGAAATGACACCTGGTTTTGCAGGTGCAGATATTGCAAATGTTTGTAATGAAGCTGCTTTAGTCGCTGCAAGAAGAGATAAAAAGGAAATTGATATAGATGATTTCAATTATGCTTTAGATCGGGTAATCGGAGGTTTGGAAAAGAAAAATAAATTAATCTCTCCTGAAGAAAAAGAAATCATAGCATATCACGAAGCAGGTCACACCATCATTGGTTGGTATTTAAAATATGCTTCGCCTTTAGTAAAAGTTACCATTGTGCCAAGAGGTTTAGGAACCTTGGGTTATGCCCAGTATTTACCAAAGGAAGAATATATTACCCGAACAGAAGCACTTTTGGATAGAATGTGTATGACTATGGGCGGACGGGCATCAGAAAAAATAGTTTTTGATAAAATTTCAACAGGTGCTCAAAGTGATTTAGATCATGTTACAAAAATGGCATATAGCATGATCAGTGTTTTTGGATTAAATGATAAAGTTGGGAACGTTTCCTATTACGGATTATCACAAGAAGCTTTCCAAAGACCTTACAGTGATGAAACGGCAAGGATTATGGATGAAGAAGTAAGAATTGTCATAGAAGCACAATATAGCAGAGCACAAGAATTATTAAAAGAAAAAGAAATGAGTTGGAAATTATTGCACACGAATTATTGAAAAAGAAGTGTTGCATAAATCGGATGTAGAGCGATTGATTGGTCCTTCTCCTTTTCATAAAGACAAATCTTCAGAACCTGTACCGCATAGTGGTCAGCATGTTTCTGATGAAAAACCGATCGTAGAAAAAGAACCTGAAAAAGAAGTCTAATATTTATTTTTTGGTTTTACTTTGAAAATTTTATGCTTGCCTGTTTACCAGGATTTTAAGCAGCAGCTTTCATTCGTTTTTGAAATTCATTCCGGTTTTATTAATTTTTGTATTCCATAGTTTGCAAGCACAAAATAGTATTATCTAAACCGAAAACTATTTTTTTAGAATAAGGATTCGAAGGGGTATTTAAAACCATTTACTAAATCAGCATCCGTTTTATTATTGCCTTTGTTTGCATTATTCATCGTTTGCAATTTCGAATAAAACAGCTGGATTAACTCACATACGGATTCTCTTTTACATAGTACCGCCAGAGCCAGTGTGCACATTCTTCTGCATAATCTACACCAATTCGTTTTGAAATAGCAATTTGCTCTAAACTATAGTGTTTGTTTTCATCATAGATTTGAATTGCACTTTCAGCTTCATAAAATTTGGTTTCATTGAGGCGTTTATCGATTCCAAATGCTTTTGTAAGGTTTCCAGGTCCTTTTGTTAAGCTTAAATTAAACGCCGGGGTTTTTCTGCGAATTTTCATTTGTTCTATTCCATCCAAAGGTTCGATCGCACGAATTAATACAGCCTGCGCTTTCCCTTCCGTTGCAGTAACAACATTCAATAAATGATGCATACCATAACACAGATAGATATATGCATGTCCTCCATCCAAAAACATCGTTTTCGTGCGTTCTGTCTTTCGATTATTATAAGCATGACAAGCTTTATCATCGGGTGCTCTATAAGCTTCCGTTTCAACGATGATCCCGCTGCAGATTTGCCCTTCAATGTTTGTAATTAAAACTTTACCAAGTAAGTCTTTCGCTAAAAACAAGACATCCTGATTTTGAAAATAAGATTTAGGGAGCAACATAGAAACAAACATAAAAAGAGTATAAAAATAGGATTAAATTAAATATCGAACATTGAATTTGAAAACATAGGATTCGAAAAGCTTGTTTATCTTTGAAATAAAAATTTTGAAATTTATATCCTTATCGATTTTTGGCTTACTAAGTATAAGTTTGTTCTTTAATAAAGACAGGATTTTTAATTTATTTTACACAAATGAAAAAATTAAAGGAATTACTCTGGTTGCTCCGCCAAATCCATTTCCAAAAAATCCGATTGAACCAATTACAAATACAGGTGCAAATTGGATTGCATTGATTCCTTATGCGTTTTCATCCTTTGGCAAACCAGCAGTCCAATATGAACCAAACAATTGGCAGTGGTGGGGAGAACGTCCGGAAGGAATACGTGAAAGTATTCGACTTGCAAAAGAAAAAGGCATTCAAGTATTATTGAAACCGCAGGTTTACATTCATAAATCCTGGGTCGGAAGTATGGATTTTACAACGGAAGCGGATTGGCAGATTTGGGAAAAAGAATATGCAGCCTATCTAAATCAATTTATACAAATAGCGATTGAAACCCAGGTGGAAATGGTTTGCATAGCTACTGAATATAATATTGCAGTGATAAAACGAGAAGCCTTTTTTAGAAAATTAATTTCGGATATACGGAAAATCTATAAAGGTAAATTGTGCTATAGTGCGAATTGGGATCATTACCTGGAAGTGCCATTTTGGGATGCTTTAGATTATATAGGAATCAGTGCTTATTTTCCATTGACGGAGGAAAAAACGCCGGAAGTAAATTATTTGAAACAAAAATGGAAGAATTTCATTCCTGACATGGAAAAACATTCAAATAGACTCAATAAGAAGATAATTTTTACAGAATATGGGTATTTAAGTGTTGATGGAAGTGCTGGAAAGGGTTGGGAGATTGAAAAGCAAATTGAACAATATGCTATAAATCAACAAACGCAAGCCAATGCTTATGAAGCGATGTATGAATCCTTGTGGAATAAAAAATGGTGGGCTGGAGGATTTTTATGGAAGTGGTTCCCAAATGGAGAAGGGCATGAAGGATATATTGAAAAGGACTATACACCACAGGGTAAACAAGCCGAACAAATTATACAAAAATGGTATCGAAAGTAAAGGCTTTTCTTTTACCTGGATTCGTTATATAAATTGAATTCATTAAAAATTAATGGTATGCTAGAAGTAAACTTTGATCCATTTCCAGAAATTACCACGGATAAATTGTTGCTTAGAAAAATAGTAGAAACAGATGCTGATATACTATTCAGATTGCGATCCAATACTACTGTGATGCGTTATATTGATCGTCCAATGGCACAAGATGTAAATGATGTAATATTACTTATTGATAAAGTAAATGAATCTTTAATAAACAATGAGGGTATTACCTGGGCAATTTGTTTGAGAAACGAAAGCTCTATGATTGGAACTATAGGTTTTTGGAGATTTGATTTTCCAAACCATAGAACAGAAATCGGATACATGTTACTTCCGGAATATCATCGACAAGGAATTATGGATGAAGCCATCAAAGCAATTATCCATTATGGTTTTAAGACTTTGAAAATTCATTCTATTGAAGCAAATGTAAATATTGCAAATACAGCTTCCAGGAAAATTTTAGAAAAACATCATTTCGTAAAAGAAGCGCATTTTCGCGAAAATTATTATTATAATGGAGTATTTCTGGATTCTATAATTTATTGCCTTTTAGAATCGGATTATTTTAGCTAAGTGCAGGTGTTTATAATAAAAATTTAGTAATTTATAGTGTTTGAATTTTTTCCGGGCTTTAACAGATTACAAATAAATTTAAGGACTTAATAAATATGGATACCATATTATATGCAGTATACGCGAATATAAACATAACAACACTTCATTGAAAGAAGAGATTTTAATTTATCTTAACCCTTCAAATAGTAGCTTTAAAATATTTTTAATTGGAGCCAAGGAAAATAAAATATATTCTGGAAAATTAATTGAACTGAATGGTAAAATTCTCAAAGAATTTAGTTTAAGTAATACGTACGAACTTCCTATATTTGCTTTAGATCCAGGGATGTTTATCATTTCGATTAATCATAATCCTCAATGGTCAACCAAAGTTTTCATTCAAAATTAAAATTAAGCATAGCATTTATATTGCTAATTGGGATTGTGTTTGGAATGCAAGCCCAAAAGCATTTTGATTATAATTGGTTATTTGGTTATGGCACCGGGATACCAGATAGCACAAATCCATTTGGAGGAGTCATTATGTCATTTCAAAACGGTAGAATTAGCTTTATTCCTCAAGCGCGTTTATTTGAATTTAACTATCAATCAAATAGTTTTTCAAAAAATACAGGGGAACTATTATATATGTCTAATGGATGCTCAATTGCTGACAAAGATGCAGATATATTAAATGGAGGAGATTCTATCAGTTATGGCAAAGTTTGGCCTGTAGCTTGTCCAAAATATCTTCCTAGTGTTCAAGCAGGAACATTCATAAATTTTTTGAATGATTCGGATCAAATAATTTTTCTACATACAATAATAGACACCATCGGAATTGAACCTAAGGTAAATAGAAAGGCAATCCTTGAGTCAAAGATAGATTTGAGAACTAATTCGGTTTTATCAAAAAACAAAATAATTTTATATAGCAGATTGATTGGTCATGGATTTACTTCAATTCCAAACAAGGACTATTTATCTTGGTGGTTAATCGCACCTCAAAAAGATGTTAATCGTTTTTGGATTTTATTGTATACGAAAAATGGTATTGAAAAAGCATTGGATCAACAAATTGGAGTCAAAAATGATAGTATCTCAAACGGTGGGGGGCAAGGTGTTTTTTCACCAGATGGTAAAAAATATGCTATTTATACACGTTCAAATGGACTTCAAGTTTTCGATTTCGACAGAAGTACCGGTGTTCTAAGTAATTTTCATCATTATTTTTTAACTTATTCTCAAAATGTTATAAGTGGATGTTCCTTTTCTCCAAATTCACGTTTTGTATACATTAGTAATCCTACTGAAGTTTTACAAGTAGATCTTTTAGAACAAAATCCTAGTCTTTCAATAGATACTGTTGGAGTTTTTGATAACTTTTTTGATCCTTATCCTACTACTTATTTGCAAATGGCACTGGCACCAGATTGTAGAATATATATTTCAACCTACGGAGGCAATCGATATTTACATGTTATTATGGAACCTAATAAGAAAGGAAAAGAATGTAATTTAGTTAATCGTGGTTTAAAACTTCCAACACGCAATAGTTTTGCAATTCCTAATTTTCCTCATTATAGGGTAGATGATCCATATCCCTGTGATAGCACCATCTCGTTTCCACTTAATACGGCAGTTGACAATGAATATAAATTTAAAGACTTAGATATAATAATTTATCCAAATCCTGTAAGTACAGTTTTATTTATACACGACCTCAAAGGCAAAATTAATTCTCAATTTAGTTTGCGCCTAACAGATCTTAATGGAAAAGTTCTTTTAACTCAGCAATACAATTTAATCCAAGAAGAAATTAAAATTCCCATACAAGGTTTACAACCAGGCATGTTTATTATTCAAATAATAGACCAGAAAGGAAACTATTGGACTGATAAGTTTATAAAAGAATAAGATCTTTCTTTAATTTTAAATTAAAGCTATGATCTTTTAATTAAGTTTTATAGAGTATGCACTAAATGGCCTGCTGGGTTTACCATCAATCAAAAGCTTCAAATATATCTTGTAGTTTGAAAGATTGATAAAATCTTCAACATCAAATTCAGGATACATTTTGATTAGCTTAATTTATCGCAGTTCACACTGTTCCATCATTTGCAGCACTATCGTGCTCCAGCTGCCTATTTGCGGAAACGCTCTGTTATACATTGCATCTTCGGTTCCGATTCTAAATGAAATATTAGTTCCAGCATTACCAAGCGCTGGGCTTTTAATGTCGTCATCGAGTTGAATCACGTATCTAATGTCATTCCTACCTTGAATTTTCTTAATTCGGAAAACATATTGACTAATGATAAGGTAGTGAAGTTGTGAAATTCATCCATGTATACCATGAACGGAATTCGGTTTACTTCAGGAGTATCAACTCGGTTAAATGCAGCAGAAGCTATTGAGGTAATACTTAAAGCTCCAGGTATATGCTATGCATCCGCTCCTACATGTCCTTTGGATAAATTTACCAAAACAATTTTCTTTTCATCCATTGCTTTACGTTAAGACACTTCTTCTGTGTTTTCTATCAATACTCTTCTGATTGAAGTATTAATATCTAAAAATTTTGCACCTTACAAATAATTGCAATTATTTAGAATTTTTGCATCACTAATTAATGGAGCGTTTGCAGTGCTAATGAAACTATCAACTTTTTAGGTTTTGCATTCTAGACTTAGCATTGTAATATGAGATCCACTATTATATTTATTTAAGTATTCAGTATGTGTAATAGAAATTAACCTGCCTTTATTTAATTCTATTATAGGATGATAAATTCCATCTATATTATTGAAATCTGTTTTTAATGTAATATTAAATGTACTTTGCGCCTTCAATGAAAAGACAACTAGATATGCAATTAAAATATTATTCAGTTTGCTCATATTAAAAAATTGCAGGCGGAGATTATCCGCCTGTATAGATTTAAATTAATTTTTAATTAATCGTTTTGGAGTCTTTGAAATATGCACAATTATTTTTTCTAATATTTGCTCGGTGGAGATAGCATACATTCTATTAAATTGCTTTTGATTCAAGCTTATTCGTAAGAACGAAGTGCTCAGTCAAAATTGAATTAGCCACTTTTTAAACCGGACTCATGCTCTCCTTTTAAAAAAATTCGACACCACCATTCAAAACATAAAAAACTCCATATCAAAAGTCGATGATTAATTCTTTTATCACAATGTTCATGAATAATATTTTTTATAAATTCAGGCTCTATAAATTCATGACAGGCAATATTCTTACCGAGTAATAAATCTTTTACATAGGCTGCATTTTCTCCGCGATACCAGGATTCATCCGGCGAACTAAATCCTTGTTTTTTGCGGTTGACAATTTTTTCTGGTATTATATCTTTCATGGCCTGTCTTAAAACATTTTTACCATCATCAAATTCACTATATAAAGCGCGCTTATTGCCGGCTGTATTTTCATCAATCCGTTTCATATGTTCCAAATTTCCAAGCTTATAACGGATCGGAATTTTCTGCGCAAAATTTACTAATTCATTGTCTAAAAAAGGAAAGCGTTCTTCAAGTCCGTTGGCCATTGCTAATTTATCACCAACCAATAATAATCCGGGTAAAAATGTTTTGCTTTCAAAATATAAGCTATTCTGAATATGTTCTTCAGGTGTATCGTATTTTAGTTTTGAATTAAATAAAAACACCCGTTCAAAAATGCGACGGGGCGATTCAAAATCCATCTCTGCTTGAATTCTTTTTTGAAAAAGCGTAGCTTTTGATTCATCTGAAACCAATCGTTGCCAAAAACCATAATAGTTTTGAAAATATTCAGAGCGATTTAAGGATTTAAAAACTCTGTAATATCTCCAGGGATAACCTCCAAAAATCTCATCTCCACCGGTACCTTGTAAACAAACTTTTACAAATTTAGAAGCCAACCTACTAATGTAATAATTTGGATAACTCATGCCAACTTTTAGGTCTTCAAGATGCCAAACTACTTTTGGTAAACTCCATTTAATATCACCTGCATTGATGACTTGTTCGTAATGTTCGCTTTTTATAAAATTGGCGGTAATTTCTGCATCTAGTCGTTCATCAAATCCTACTTCATTGCCAAATACTTCACTCATTTCAAATCCAGCAGTAAACGTATATAAACGATTTACTTTTTGACTTGCCAATACACTTATGGAACCACTGTCCATTCCACCACTTAAATAAGATCCCACTGGAACATCCGATATCATTTGTTTTTTTACGGCACAATCCAATAAGCGCTTTGTTTCTTCAATTGAATCTTCCATACTAATTTTGGTATCCGGATTTGAAAAATCATAATCCCACCAGGAATTGTGTAAAAGTTCTTTATTCGATTCAATGCAAATTGTATTTGCAGGAGGTATCATATAAACGCCTTCAAATAAAGTTTTAAATGAAAATAAGTTTTGAAAGGTAAAGTATTCGTTCAAGGCTTCTGCTTGCACTTTCACTTTAAATTCCGGATGTACTAAAAATGCTTTAATTTCGGATGCAAAAAGCAGGGTTCTGTTATGTTGAAAATAATACAAGGGCTTTACCCCAAAACGATCTCTTGAAAGCCATAATTTTTTTTGCGGAATATTCCATGCTGCAATTGCAAACATACCATCCATTTTCTTTATAAAATCGGGTCCTTCCGAAGCCAAACCTTCACAGATTACTTCGGTATCGCAGGTACTTATAAACTGATGGCCTTTTTCTTGCAAACTAAGCTTTAAGGTTTGATAATTGTAGATGCAACCATTGAAAACCAAAACCCATTTTCCATCTTTAGAATACATAGGTTGCTTTCCATTTTCACTTAAATCTAAAATAGAAAGTCTCCGATGACCAAGTCCGATTTGACCATTATTATAATATCCTTCACCATCTGGTCCCCGATGCACTAGTTGTGATGTCATTTTCTTTAAAAGTTCTAAAGAAACTTCTCGCCCATCAAAATGAAAAATACCCGTTAATCCACACATAATTCGTAGACAAAAGTATAAGACCTTTGATCAAAAACAGTGAATCCGGTTGAAAACTAATGAAAGAATAGACATTTTAAATAAATCAATAGCTATCCTATAAATACTAAAAGTCAACTTATGACTTGATTTATTGTCTATAAAGCACATTAAAGCGCATTGATAATCAACAAACTATATTAAAATTCAATTATTTATACTATGCAAATTAGCAATTGAAGACCCTAATTCATGGAATTTAAAGTCTTAAGAAACACCAGATTCTCTCCAGGCAATCAATTTTAAGAGACCTTCTTCCAAAGAGTATTTGAATAAAAAACCTAATTCCTGTTCTGCCTTTGCTCTAGAGCCTATCCGGTTTTGTACTAATGCACGGGCATCATCTGCTGAATAAGGTTTGTACTGTACTGTTAAATTGGAATTCTTTAATTGAAGTATGGTATCACATAAAACACGAATGGAAGTTTGAACTTCAGTCCCAACATTATAAAATCCAAACTCCACATTTGAAGTAATTGCACATAAATTCGCCCTGGCTACATCTTCTACATAGATAAAATCATAGGCTTGAGAACCATCTCCATTAATAATAGGTTGCTCGTTTGCATCAATCTTATTTAGCATGATTGGAATGACACCAGTATAGGCCGCTGTTTGATCTTGATGAGGACCATAAACATTCATATATCTCAATCCAATTACTTGCAATCCATATCGATCATTATAGGCCGTGCACATTGCTTCTCCGGCAATTTTAGTAGCCCCATAAAAGTTTTTGTTATTATAAGGATGCGATTCTGTCATTGGAATCTCAACGGCATCTCCATAAACGGATGCAGAAGAAGACCAGACTAATTTTTTAATTTTATTGCGTACACAGGCCTCGAGAATATTAAACGTACCGGTGATATTCACTTCAAAAGCAGTCCTGGGATAATCTTTGCAATGCAATAACCACATTGCTGCTAAACTAATTACATAGTCTTTGTCTTTCATGGCTGCATCGAGGATGTCCAGATCCCGAATGTCGCCTCCAAATGGGAAAATGCTACACCTGGGATCTTTTAAAACCTGTTCTAAATATTCTTTTTTCCCTCTTGTAAAGTTGTCATATATTACTACTTCAGAAACTGCATGCTTAAGCAATTCTTCTACTACAAAGCTGCCTATAAATCCTGCACCTCCTATTACCAATATTTTACTGTTGTTTAACTCCATGGATGTTGGGATTTTATAAATTTAAGGTTTAAATAAATAGGATCCATTAATTTGAGCTACAAAAGTAGTTCTTTAATCCGAAATGCTTGAATTGTAAGCCAATGGATAAGATTTCCGGTAAATTTTATGTATGATTTATAATGCTTCATTTTTTAGTTTAAATTATGAATTATCATACTATAATTTCAATAGCCAGGTTTGAGTTAAAAAAATATACTTTGCAATTTATAAATAAAAACTTGTTGAATTATTATTTTTAAATTAATGATTTATAAATTATTAATTTACAATTAGGATATGATAACATAAAACAAGTATAATATTAATTTAACTTGCGAGGCAGTTTAATGATCTATGTTTGAGCAAAAATTAAATTATGAAATTAAATTTACTAATTTTTGCATTGCTATTATTAAAACTACAGGATTCCTTTTCACAACAAACCTTGTCTGTCAGAATTTCTACACCAGAGGATGATCTTGAAGAATACATTCCTGGAGCAAATCAAACAAAAATTCTTGGATCCATGGATATTGGTAGTTCAGATCTTGAACTTGGAATGGAAACAAAAGATAATGTAGATCCGATGTTAATTGGTTTGCGGTTTACAAATATAGCAATTCCTAAAGGTTCTTTAATATCCAAAGCTTACTTACAATTTACAGTAGATAACACTAATAAAAATACAGATCCATGTAATTTATTTATTTATGCAGAGTCTACTTCAAATTCAATTTCTTTCGACGGCAGTCAACCATTTAATTTATCAAAAAGAAATTTCTTCAATGATTCTGTTGAGTGGAATATTCCGGTTGGTAGCTGGACAACGATTGGTCAAAAATCGTTAGATCAACAAAGTACAGATGTATCCATTTTAATTCAAAGAATCGTTGATCAGGAAAGTTGGAATGGAGGAAATGCCTTGTCTTTATTCATTAAAGGAAGTGGCTTGAGAGAAGCTGAATCCTTTGATGGTTCACCGGCAGATGCACCACTTTTAATTATAGAATTTATCCCGGCATTAAATTTTACTCAAAGAATTCAAACGCCGGAAGATGATTTAGAAGAATATTTGCCAGCGCCTAATCAAACGAAAGTACCTGGTGCCATGGATGTTGGTAGTTCAGATTTGGAACTTGGAATGGAAACGATCAATAATGTAGATCCACAATATGTTGGCATGCGATTTACGAATATTTTAATTCCTAAAGACGCATTAATAAAATCTGCTTATATTCAGTTTACAGTCGACAATACGAATAAAAATACAGATCCAACGAATCTTCATATTTATGCTGAACAATCAGAAAATGCAAATGCATTTAATGCTAGCGATCCTTTTAATTTAACAAAACGTCCTGTATTTTCAGATTCTGTATCCTGGAATATCCCAACAGGTTCCTGGACTGTTATTGGTCAAAAATCTGTAGACCAAAAAAGTACTGATATTTCTTCCCTTGTTCAAAAACTCGTAAATCAGACTAATTGGAATTCTGGGAATGCATTGGCCTTATTTATAAAAGGTACCGGACTTAAAGAAGCTGAATCTTACGATGGATCTCCTGCCGATGCTCCGCAATTAATTATTGAATATATACCGATTGCCAAATCAATCTTTTCTATAACTACTCCAGAAGATGATCTTGAAGAATATTTACCGGGAGCAAACCAAACTAAGGTGGTAGGTTCTATGGATGCTGGAAGTTCTGATCTAGAGCTGGGTATGGAAACAAAGGATAATATTGATCCTTTATATATTGGGATGCGATTTACAAATGTCAATATTCCAAAAGAAGCAATTATTCATAAAGCGTATTTGCAATTCACGGTTGATAATACTAATAAAAATACGGATCCATGTAATTTGACTATTTGGGCTGAAAAATCTGAAAATCCTTTGTCTTATAATTCAAATGATCCGTTTAATCTGACGAAAAGACCGGTTTTCAATGATTCCATTATTTGGAATATTCCGGTTGGAAGTTGGACAGCGATAGGTCAAAAATCGACGGATCAACAAAGTGCAGATATTACATTGTTATTAAATAATATTTTAGCACAGGCAAACTGGAATCCAGGGAATCCGATTTCATTATTTATAAAAGGTTCCGGCTTAAGAGAAGCTGAATCACATGACGGTTCACCAGCAGATGCAGTTAAACTGGTGATTGAATATTTACAATCTGAAAAACCTGAACTGCCAATAACCGCCTACCCATTAAATCGCAAAGCGGATTGGTATTATTGGGATCGTGCGGAAGCACCACCAAAGGATTGGAATACTTTAAGTTTTCAAGATAAAAATTGGAATTCAGGTTCAGCACCTTTAGGTTATGGAGATCCTTTTATTGCTACAAAAATTAATTTTGGTGTAGATAATAATAATAAGATATTGACAGCGTATTTTAGAAAAAAGATTTCTATTGCAGATTCAAATTCACTAACAAATCAAATCGAATTTAATGTAAGAGCCGATGATGGTATCGTATTATATATAAACGGCGTCGAAGCATTTAGATCAAATATGCCTGGAACGGCAGTGGATTCATCTACGAAAGCAATTAAACGAATTGTAGGTAATGAAGAGCTTTATTATTATGTTCTGGATATTCCAAAATCATATTTTGTCCAGGGTAATAATATAATAGCTGCTGAAATTCATCAATGGGAAGGTTTTAGTTCTGACTTGTCATTTGATCTTCAAATACTAAATCAAAAATTTCAAAGTAATCCAACAGATCTTGGTTGTATAGGTAATAATGATCAACACATAGCCTGTTTCACGAGTTTATTACCTAGAAATCAGAATCAATCGATTGAAATCCCTTCAACACATACATTTCAGAGCATCGTTTCTGCAAATGATCCATATGTTGGAAGCAATGGAAAGGTTTCTACAAATTTTGATTTTACAGGATTTGTTCCCATTAATGGAAGCAGTACGAATGGTCACTTATCGATTAATCATGAAACAGAACCAGGAGGTGTTTCAATTTTTGATCTACAATTTAATCCTACTACAAAGCTTTGGCAAATCACGGCATCTGATGCCGTTGACTTTTCGCCGGTTGTAATGACTGCAGCAAATTGTTCTGGCACGGTAACACCCTGGAACACGATTATTACCTGTGAAGAAACAGATTTTCCGCTGGATGCAAATAATGATGGTTACAGAGATTTGGGTTGGAATGTTGAGATCGATCCTAAAACAAGATTGGTAAAAGATTATGGAAACGGACAAGAAAAATTATGGGCTTTAGGATGTATGAGCCATGAGAATGTTGTTATAAAAAATGATCGTAAAACCTTATATCAAGGAGAAGATGCTCCGGATGGAAATGTTTATAAATTTGTTGCAGATCAGGAAACTAATTTGTCAAAAGGTAAATTATATGTTTTAAAATTAGATGGTACTATTCAAAATGGAGAAGCAACAGATTCTAAAGGTGTTTGGTTAGAAGTTCCAAATTCTACAAAACAAGAACGCAATGATGTAAAATTATGGGCCAAACAAAATGGTGCTACAGCATTTGCAGGTGTGGAGGATGTAGAAATTAATCCTATTAATGGAATGCTCTATTTTGCAGTAAAAGGTTTTGGTAGAGTTTACCGATTCCTTGATGAAGGAACTACAGTAAAAGGCTTTGAAACATTTGTAGGTGGTAATTCTTACCGGATAACTTCAAATGAGAATGTAGTATCTGAAGAATGGGGTCAAGGAAATGATAATCTTACTTTTGATGATAGAGGTAATCTTTGGGTATTACAAGATGGAGGTTCTAATTTTGTTTGGGTAATTAGACCAGACCATACGCAGGCTAATCCTAAAGTGGAAATATTTATGCAAACACCTATTGGATCAGAACCTACGGGTATGACTTTTTCACCAGATTATAAATACATGTTTATTTCAATACAAGAACCTTCTTCTGCAAATTCAGTAGTATTAAAAGATGCCTCTGGTATAGATATTCGTTTTAATAAAAGTACTGCACTTGTTATAGCAAGAAAGGATAATTTGGGAATTCCGGTTTCAAGTTCTAAAGTCAATTTAGAAAAATCAAATATTTCAATCTATCCAAATCCCTTCGATTTGTATACTACGATTCAAATAGATCTAATTGAAAATTCCAATGTTGAAATTATTATCTCCAATACACAAGGTAAAACAGTTTATCATTCTGGTCGACTTGATTTGTCAACTGGAAAAAATAAGCATAAAATTACATTAATGAATACGGGTGTATATTCTGCAACTATTCTTGTAAACAACAAACAATATACCTATAAATTAGTAAAGCTTTAATCGGTTTTTGACATACCATTATTACGCTTATAAAATTTGAGCCGAACCATAAACTGTTCGGCTCTTTTTTTTTTCTTAAATAAAATTAATAATGGTTTAAATGAAAATTTAAAAATTATTACGAGCGTAATGATTCAAACAAGCGTTATATAATTCAGGGTCCAAAGAAAATATTTTCAAATGTTTTTGGAAAATAAGTACAACCCAAAAATGCATACATAAGCTCCACACACTTTTTATTAATTCCATTTCAGCATGAGTTCTTTCAAATATTTTTTCTTTTTTGGCTCCCGGTTTTTTATAGCAAACTCGGTATGGTAGCTATGATTGCTTAAAAATTTAATTTGCAATTGGTTCCAACCAACTTCGTCTTGTACCACATTATATGCCAAAAATTCTTTATAAAGGGTATCCCCGGTACTAAAAAATTTATTTGTGCCAAGATAATCCAGGTCAGCATCACATAAAATCATTTCCAGGATCGTTTTTGGTTGTTGGGGTATCTTCGTGGCCATGATAATACCATCTATGATTTTAATTTCATCCATGCTATAATCAAAATTTGGAAGAATTTCATAGGCGTATTCTACAGCCGCTTCTTCATGCCCAAAATATTGCCAGATAATACCGATATCGTGAATCAATGCAGCAGTTCTCAATAAACGAGCATCCTGTTTATTAATATTTAATCTTTTAATATATTGATTACAGACAGCCAAAACTTCCAATGTGTGATGCAAGCCATGATAGGTAAGATTGGCTGGTAAATCACTTTTTAATTTTGTGATCAGAAATAATTTTAATTTTCTGAATGACATCTGATGTTATTTATTTGATGGAATAAATTTACTTGCTAAACATATCATTTAAAAGCCAAACTACCTATTTCTTCTCTATTTCTTCGACAGGAACATCCAATTCAAAACTACCGAGATCCCACTCATTATATAAAGTAGAACTCAGAAAAAATTGTTTTTGATGGTCTAATGTACTAGAATCATTGAAGGTTTGTAAATCCCTTTTGGATAATTCGGCCAATATAATTTTAGTAACGGACTCTAATAAACTAACCTTTGGGTATTTACTAAGATGCTCCTCAAGATTAAATCTTTTGGATAGAATATAATTGATAAATCTTGTAAAAAAGCCCCCTTTAATTACAGAGTTATCATGATTAAATAGTTTTTGCCAAATTTTAAGTGAGGTAAGAAAATGTACAACTTTATCAAAAATGTTGTCCCAAATGGAAGGCTTGTGTAAACCTAAAGATTTCCATGTTCTAGGATCATCTAAAAAGTAATTGGTCAAATCTTCAAGACTATGTAAAGAAATTTTATTTTTCAATAGGTCTTTCATACTTTCCAATAAAGCATTTGTAAGTTTTGGTCCGTCGTGATTTATAACATCAGATTGACGATGAAATATTTTCTTATACTGCTCCATTCCATCTTTAAAATCTGTGACCATAAGTTCTTTACAGATACCCATAGCTTGTCCAATTTTTTGCCAGGTATGAAAAACCGCTTCTCGTTCGGCTTGCGTTAAATGGATACCCATTTGGTCTAAGCCATCTATCATTGCTAATGAAAATAAATGATTCGTAAGAGCTACATCTTCTTGATTTATAGGAATGCCTCTTATCATTTTCCAATCTTTGCCAGGTCTTTTGTCATTTAAAAGTGCAATGCGCATTCCAGCATGCATTAAACGCACTTTTTGAATGGCTTCTAATCCTGGATTTCCAGGTTTATACCAGTCGTCTGTATTTACCATAAATACAAACTGTGCGGTTTCCATAACGCGACGCGCTGCAAAATTTACGAGCAATTTAGTACTTTCAAGAACATGTCCGGGTTTTGGACACATATAACCAGTAGGCAATGCTTTAAAAAATAATAATCCGCAAAATCGATAGCCATAATTATTAAAAATATTCGCAGACAATTTAAAATATTCAAGGTCCTTATTTGTGACCTCAACAATTTCTGTAGTTTGAAAGTATTCTATTAATTCTCGTGGATATTTCTTAGGATCTAAATTATGATTCTTACTAATTAATTTCAGATCTTCAATAATTTCACTGTTATTCTTGTTTTCCCATAATAATTTAGCTGCGCGATCTGCAATAGGATCTCCGGTTAAACGCATTTCATCCAGAAAAGCATCGGTCCATTTAGTTTCTGTCATAAATTAATTGGTTTTTATTGTTTATAAAGTTTGAATTTTACGAGTATAGCTTAAATTATTTCGTCGGGAGTATTAATAAAATACATATCAATATCCTCTTTGTATTTTACTTTAATTTTTCCGCGATGTAAACATTCAAATCTGTTTTTAATAAGCTCAAAAGTGGTATTTGAAATGTTGATTTTACCAGGTTCACTCACACTTTGCATTCTGGATGCAGTATTTACAGAGTCTCCCCAAATATCATATGCAAATTTATTTAAACCGACCACTCCGGCGACTACAGGACCGGTATGTATTCCGATTCGAATATTGCAAAAAGGCAATCCATTTTCATCCCGGTAGGCATTGTATGTTTTTACAAATTGACGTATTTCAAGTGCCGCTTTTATAGCATTTACTGCATGTTCTTCATTGAATCTGGGTAAACCACTTACGCACATATAGGCATCGCCCATAGTTTTTATTTTTTCAATATTGTGTTTTTCAATAATCTGATCGAAGGCTTTATAATGATGATCTACGATTTCTACGATTTCTTCTGGTGTCAGTTTCTCAGACATCATTGTAAATTTTTCAAAATCCGTAAACATGATGGTCACACTTTCGTGACGTCTTGGTTTAGAATTGCCATTTGATTTTAATTCTTCAGCGATTTCTTCTGGAAGAATGTTTAACAAAAGGGAATCCGTTTTATGTTTTTCTTGTTCAAGTTCTATTTTTTGTTTTTCAATTGTAGATGTTCTTTCAATAACTTTTTGTTCAAGATTTTGATAGAGTTGCGCATTTTCAATTGAGACAGCCATTTGACCACTCAGTAAGTTTAGGATTTCTAATCGGTTTCTGGTAAATACATGGGTACTAACATCATTATCTAAATATAAGATGGCAGTCATTTGACCTTTACTTAAAATGGGCATGCATAATACAGATTTGCTTGTCAAAGCTTGTAAGTCATGGTCGCCTGCATACAAAAGGTCTAATTTGACATCATCAACTATGACCGTTTCTTTCGTATTGTTTACTTTTCTAACAATAGCCCGGGAAACAGATTTTACGTCTTCAATAGGGTATGACTTAATTTCGCAGGTATTTCCATTGATTAGTTTACTGTTAGCATCCAAATAAATCTTATTATTCCGAATTCTAAATAGATAACCATTTTGCGCACCTGCATTTTCGATTACGATAAGGAGTAATTTTTCTAATAATTTTTCCAATACTACTTCGCCAGATAAGGAGGATGCTGCGCGCAAAACACTTTGTAGATCTAATGAAGATGAACTAATCCCTTTTTTAGAACTTTCTTTTGATGAACTGGTGCTTTCCAAAAATGTGAATTTCTTAAGCAAGGCATTGACTTTCTTTTTTGCACCCCATTGCTGATATTCAATAAGTGCTAAATGTAAATTGCGTTCTGCTTGTTCCGTTTCTTTTAAGCGGAAATTCATAAAAGCCATGCGTTCATATATAGCTGCAGACATATATTTCATCTCTGCATTTTGAGAGGACTTAAGGGCCTGGATATAAAAACTTCTGGCTTCACTTATTTTATTGTTTAATAAATATTGTTCAGCAAGGGCTAACAGATATTTGGATTCATAGTTGGATGGAGATTCTTTCGCCCATAGTTTCAGAAGTGCAAATGCATTTTTAAATCGTTTAAGTTGCTTGTTGTCAATTTGTGTACCATTTAATTGTAATGCCAGAGTAGATAAGGTGGTAAATACAAAATGCTCTCCCCATTCTGGTAATCCTAAAACAGAAGCCAATATGGGTTCTGCCTTTTCTGAATATTTGCAGGAACTTTCATAATCTGCCAGGATATAATTATAAATGGATTTTGCAATACAATAATTTACAAGAGGCAAATACAATTTGTTATCAACTGTTAGTTTTTCAATATAGTTGAGTTGGTCACTTTCTTTTAGAAATTCTCCAAACACCATTTCGGTGGGTGTAATATCGAGAAGATCTACAATAACACGAGCCCAAGGCATCATTTGATGCAATGAAATTATGGAATGAATTTTATTTGCAAATTGAATATACCCTAATAATTTTTCATACACCCGGTTAAGGTCATCGCCCATTATAAATTGACTCCTGTTTACAAACGTTACGGCATATCCAGCATAAATAATATCATTGGACTCTACACCAACATGATGTGCTTCCCGTAGATTTTGCAAATAGCTATGAAATGGAAGTTTCCAATGTGCGACACAACCATCAGAAATAACTAAAACTTTAGAACGTAAACTTTTGTCTTTAAATTTATCATTGAGCGCCATTCCCAATTTGGCAAATTCGTAACCTGCTGTATAATCTTTCAGCTGGGCGCTAATAACATAGCCATAAAATGCATATGCTAAGGCAGATTCAATAGAGTTTCCATACCGAATGGATAAATTGACCATTCGCAAAATTTTGAATGCCAGTAAATTTTGCTTTTGTAATAAGTAGACGGGACCCCAAAGATTCATCAGTATTTTCATGACAAGAATCTTTTCGGGTGATTCCATATTTTTATTATTTAGCAAATCTGAAGTGGATTTGTTTCGCAATAAAAACTTTACCGTCAAAAGTTCTTTCATTACATGCAATGCGTTTGCATTTAATGGTAAATGGATGCCAAGTAATTTCAAACCTTGCTGGGCAGCTTCCAATGCTTTTTCATGTCGTTGTGTATTTTCATATAAGGCCATTTTACGACATAAAATATCTGCTTTATTTATTTTCGAATTAGAATTAATTAATGCCTGATTAAATAAATCTTCAGAAGCTTTAAAATTTCCTAAAATATATTCACTTTCAGATCTACCAATTAAGAGATCTTTGAAAATCTCTGGATCCTTATCCTGATCAATCAAATCCATACCAATAGCAAAATGATTTAAAGCTGGACGAATAGCATTATTTCTGAAGGCTTTTTTTGCAGCGCGTAGATTTAAAGAAGCAAGTTCTTTCTTTTCAGTTGGAGAGATAATAAGTTCTCTGCCTGCATTGATATGATTGAGTACATCAAATAAGTTTTCTTCGAATTCTTCATTAGACATTTTTGACAATAAGGTCCGTCCAATTTTTAAATGGGTAGCATTGCGGTCTTTTTCTTCAATCATAGCATACGCCGCCTGCTGTATTCTATCATGTTGAAAGCGAAAAGGAAAATTAGTATTTGATTTTTCAGTTAAAATCATTTCATTCCAGAGTACGTCCTGATGATATTTTACCCATTTACCAATGGGATTAATAAAATCAGCGTTTACATTTTCCCATAGCAAATCTGCTAATTCATTTTCTGATCTTTCTGAAATAATTGCTAATGTTTCCAGGTCAAATGTGTTTCCAATACAAGCTGCTAAACTTATTGCTTCCTGTGCCGGACCTGATAATTTTTTTAACTTCGATAAAATTAAATCCACTACATAGTCTGTTAATTCTAAACTATTGATAGATTTTAAATCCCACATCCAGCTTAAAATATCCCGATCAAAGTATATCCGTTTTTCATCTACAAGTTTTTCCATAAATTGTTTTACAAAAAATGGATTTCCTCTGGTTTTTGTCATTACTAAATCGGATAAACCTTGAGTATTCTTCACATTTAAATGCAATGAATCTGCAATTAAATCATTGACATCTTTAGCCGTTATAGGGGAAAGTTTCAGGGTGTGAATTCGATTCGATATTTCTTTTTTAAGTGCATGTATGGTCATTATAAGCGGATGTGATTCATCCACTTCGTTATCGCGAAAAGCTCCAATTAAGAGAATATTTTTCAATTGGCTATTCATGATAGCACTAATTAAATCAAGGGATCCGGAATCTGCCCATTGTAAGTCGTCTACAAATATGACCAGCGGTTTTTCTGCATGATCCAAGATCGCCAGGAACTGAATAAAGGCATTAAAAAATCGTTTTTTACCTTCCACAGGTCCGATTTCATATACTTTTGCTTGTGTTCCAATAAGTTTTTCCAATTCTGGTATGACTCCGATAAGTAAGGATGCATTTTCACCCAGAGTTTGCTCAATTGCTTGTTTCCAAATCTGAATTTGTTCATCTTGTTCAGATAACATTTGGGATAATAATTCATTGAATGCAATTCCAAAAGCGCTATATGGATTTTCACGATTAAACTGATCAAATTTACCATTGATAAAATAAGCATTACATTCCAAAACAGGTTTTCGGATTTCATTTATCAGTCTGGTTTTTCCAATTCCGGAATATCCTGTAACCAAAAATAACTCAATTGGATTTTGTTTAATATGCTCCCAGGTATTCAGGAGTTGATTGAGTTCATTTTTACGGCCATACATTTTTTCTGATAAGGTAAAAATGCTGGAATGATCTTTCATACCAAGCGCAAATGAATCTATGGTACCATTTAATTGCCATTTGCGAATACACTGTTCAAGATCTTCGACGATGCCTTCTTCACTTTGATAACGATCTTCTGCATTTTTGGACA
Organism: Saprospiraceae bacterium; assembly: GCA_016717265.1. NCBI lineage: Bacteria > Pseudomonadati > Bacteroidota > Saprospiria > Saprospirales > Saprospiraceae > Saprospiraceae bacterium. Next base: position 586,682 of record JADKFX010000001.1, on the reverse strand, counting down.
TGAGTTTCATGACCACATCATTTACAGGTGCAGGTAGATTTTGTTTTATTGTTTTAGGTTCAACCGGATTTTTAGCAATGTGCGCATGAATTAATTCCAGAGAATCTGTATAATTAAATGGTTTTCTCCAACATAATAATTGATAAAAAATCACTCCTAAAGAATAGTAATCTGCTCTATAATCTACAGTTCTTCCGATTCTACCTGTTTGTTCTGGTGCGATATGCCAGAGTGGACCATAATAATTAAATTCCGAACTAAACTCTGGTCTTTCACGAGTAAGCTTCGTTGCTGAGCCAAGAGAACATATTTTTAATTCATGCGTTTCTGGAGAAATAAGAATATTTTCTAATGTAAATTCTTTTACGATAATTTTTTTATTGTGTAACTCTTTTAATAAACTTGTTAATCGAATAGCTAGTTGTAGAAAAAGAGGAACACTAAATTCTTTATTTAATAAATATTTTTCTAAAGGGATACCATCAAAATATTCTTTATAAATTACAAAACCGGTGTTGGTACGAACCATCTCATAGGATTTGAGTGTACCCGTTGTTGATAAACTTTGGGTTAACTCAAAATCATTTTTGAGATATACCATATCATCCAAAGTAGGGTAAATTTCTTTTAGTACCTGTGCCAGTATTTTGTTTTCAAAACCTGGCGGAGATACTTCGTAAAATTTACAAGAATAGGTCTCGAATTTTGGATTTTGTGGAAGTTCAAATTTTGACATAATGTGTCTATATTTTGATAAATTTAAGGACTCTATAGTCCCAAAGTCCTTGTTTTAAGCTTTTATATTGGTAATAAGTAGACCAAACATTTGTCCCCTGGATTTGATTTCTTAGACCGAAAAGTGATAAAAATCCATGACAAATTAAACCTGGGTAAAAACACCAATAAAGTCGTTTAGCAGACCTTTGGATTGCAGAGGTAATGGTATTATTTTCTACAAGTTTAAGGCCAAATTGTGCTGCCTGGTCAATAAAACTACCAGAATATTCAAAAGAAGGTACTGCCCAGGAATTCGCCCAATTTAATAATAAAGTTTCTGCTTCCGGTGGATGTTGATTTTTTGATTTAAAAAAATCGGCTACGACAAGTCTACCGCCTGTTTTTAAAAGCCTGGAAGCTTCTAACAGAAAATCAGATTTCGGGTTTGCATGGCAGATGCTTTCAATTCCGAAAATGCCATCAAAAAATCCATCCTGAAAATTTGTATTGCAATAATTTTGAACAGTGAACTGTGTAATCCCCATTTTCATTTTTTGAGCTGATTTTTGTGTAGCTGTAGATATCTGTTTTTCGCTGAGGCTAATGCCATAAACTTCGCAGTCTATTTTAGAAGCTGCATACATGGAGGAGCCGCCAATTCCACAACCTGCATCGAGGTAACGCTCTCCTGAATTTAAATTTAAAACACTAAAAACATAATCATTCATGTTTTTTAAAGCATCCCGAAGGAGCTTTGTATCTTCTTTCCAATAGCCATAATGCATAGCGGATTGTTCATTGAGATGCCATAACAAGCGATAATCCCCTTCACAATCATCGTAGTAATTAATAATATCTTGATGTGTAATCTTATGATCCATAATAGTCTAAAAAATAGGACTTACTTTAAAGTTTGGTAAATATAATAAATTCGGATAGAACACAATTATATACAATGCCTGTAAAGCCTGAGAACTGATTCCAGGAGGGAAAAAGTTCTTTTAAATACGAAAAACGCGATTACCGGCGGATCTTTTGCTTAATAACACCGCCTTTTACTTCTTTTATACTTGAGATATACAGAAAAGCATTTGGATCTATATCCATAATTGCCGTTTTGATGCGATGGATTTCCAAACGGGTAATTATTGTGACGATGATATCACAATCGTGTTTGATTTCAAAATTGCCAGGAAGGTAACCGCGCTCTCCTTTATAAACAGAAATCGCTTTATCAAAATCATTTACTATACAAGATTTAATTTCTTCAAATTTTGGAGAAATAATGGTCATCGCAGTATATTCTTCAAATCCATCTACTATATAGTCAGATGTTTTCATGGCAGTAAAGTAAGTTAAGATAGAATACATCCCGACTTCAAGTCCAAAGCTATAAGCTGCCGTTAAAATTATTGCAGAATTTATAAACATGACAATTTCACTAGTCGAAAAGCCCCATTTTTTATTAGTATAATCTGCGATTACCTCCATTCCATCAATAACTCCACCTGCTTTAATTACAAAACCAATTCCTAAACCAATAAAAAAACCACCGAAAAGTGCAATTAAAACTTTATCTTTTGTGATCGGTTCTATATGCAAAAATTGAATGGTAATCACTAATAAGATAATTGCCATAAAGGTTTGAATGGCAAATGTTTTTCCAATTTTATGATAGCCAATATAGATGAACGGAAGATTTAATACTATCAATAAAATAGAAATATCTATATGAAATAATTCATGAAACAGAATAGACAATCCGGTAACACCTCCATCCAGAAATCGATTTGGAATCATAAATCCTTTAAAGGCAATCGCTGCAAAAAAGACTCCCAAGCACATAAAAAGTAAGGAATGAAATGCAAAGATCCTTTTCCAGTCGATTCTATCTGTATGGGTCATTATTAATTAGAATTTGGATTCAAAATTCATGTAAATTTAAGTTTGAATTCTAAATATGTTGTATAGTTTCCGTATTAATTAAAATATGCATAAATTTTCAAAGCGGTGTTATGAAAGAAATCTTTGGTTTTGATGCGTTTTCTCCTAATGAAATTGCTGCGAGAATAGAATCTGTCGGTGTTGTAAAGGCAAGGCTACCAATTTTGTCGATGATTATGCTTGGGGTATTAGCTGGTGTCTTTATTGGATTAGGAGCAATGTTTTATGTTTTGGTAAGTTCAGATTTAAATTTAAGTTTTGGAATTGCAAGATTGCTTGGAGGCTTGGTGTTTTCATTGGGCTTAATACTTGTAATTGTGGCTGGTGCTGAATTGTTTACCGGCAATAATTTGCTTGTAATGGCCTGGGCAGATGGTAAATTAACAATCGGAGAAGTATTTCGGAATTGGATTATCATTTGTTTATCCAATTTTTTAGGGGCTAGCGGATTAGCAATCCTGGTTTATGTATCGAAACATTCAGATATGAATGGTGGGGAAGTAGCGTTAAATTACATAAAAATTGCCTCCGTAAAATGTACAATTTCTTTTCAACAGGCTTTTTTTAGTGGCATATTGTGTAATATTTTCGTTTGTCTGGCAGTTTGGATGGCGCAGGCTGGTAGAAGTATCATTGATAAAGTTATTGTTATTGTCTTTCCTGTTTCTGCATTTGTAGCTTGTGGATTCGAACATAGTATTGCAAATATGTATATAGTTCCAATGGCTATACTTTTAAAAACGCAACATACAGGTGTTTTGAATGTAGAATTTATTAGTTGGATAGGTTTTATAAAAAATCTAGTAGCTGTTATTTTAGGAAACCTGATTGGAGGTAGTGTTTTTGTAGCAATGATTTATTATGTTATTTATGGCCGACCATTAAAAACTAAAAGAAAATAATAAATTACATGAAATTTTAACGCAACCTTTGGTTGTTTTACTTCTTTTTTAAATAACAGGTTTTTAAAACAAGCACACTTCCTTCAACCTTTCCTTCAATAGCTTCTGCATCCTCTTTCAGTCTTATATTTTTTACTACTGTAGCTCTTTTAAGATCTTTGGTAAATTCTTTTACTTTTAGATTTTGAATTAGTATTATAGAATCTCCAGCTTGTAAGATGTTACCATTATTATCTTTAACTTCCATCGTTTGATTTCAGATTAATATTAAAAAATTGAAACGCAAAGGGATAAATTATCCTAAGTTTTTTAAAATTAACAAAAGTAACAAAGCGTTTTTAGCAACCATTCGCCTTTAGAATTGGAAATAAACAATGCTAAAATACATATTTTTAATTATCCGATGCTTTATCTTTTAGTTTCTTAGTTGCATCCTCTACATTTTTTGCAGCATTTGTTAATTCATTGATTTTTTTCTGTCGTTCAGAAGGAATTTCTAATGTATTTCCTGAAGATTTTCCATTAAATGTAAATCCTTTGGCATCCGTATCAATGCTAATTTTAGAATCACTTCCAACATCACTGGCCAACATCATCTTTGCTAATTCATTGACAACTTCTTTTTGAATAATTCGTTTTAATGGTCTGGCACCAAATTGTGGTTCGTAACCTAAATCTGCTATTAAAGTTAAAGCATTATCAGTTACATCTAAGGTGATCCCCTGGTCTAATAAATTTTTAGTAAGGCCTTTTAATTGAATTTTTGCAATCTTTTTAATTTCTTCTTTATTTAATGGAAGAAACATAATCTTTTCATCAATCCGATTTAAGAATTCAGGACGTAGATTTTCTTTTAATTTTTCAAAAACTTCAATTTTTGTAGTTTCAATAATTTCTGCGCGATGTTTATCACCTACAACTTCAAGATCTTCAAAATTTTCCAAAATCAGATCTGAACCCATATTACTTGTCATAATAATAATGGTATTTTTAAAATTTGCAACGCGACCTTTATTATCGGTAAGTCTTCCATCATCCAAGACTTGTAATAAAATATTAAACGTATCGGGATGCGCTTTTTCAATTTCATCCAATAGAATAATCGAATAAGGTTTTACGCGTACTGCTTCCGTAAGTTGTCCTCCTTCATCATATCCAACATAACCCGGAGGTGCCCCTACAAGTCTACTCACAGCATGAGATTCCATATATTCACTCATGTCAATGCGGGTCATGGCTTTTTCATCATCAAACATGACTTCGGCCAATGCTTTAGCTAATTCCGTCTTTCCAACTCCTGTCGGACCTAAAAAGATAAACGAACCGATGGGCCTATTGGGATCTTGTAAACCGGCACGAGATCTTCTCACAGCATCCGCTACAGCACCTACAGCTTCTTTTTGTCCGATTACGCGTTTGCCTAATTCTTCTTCAAGATGTAATAGTTTTTCTTTTTCACTTTGCATCATTTTCTGAAGTGGTATTCCAGTCCATTTACTGACAATTATCGCAATATCATTTTCTGTAACAGTATCTGAAGTGAACCGTGTTTCTTCTGGTAAAGTATTCAATTTCTCTTCTGCTAGTTTTAATAATTGTTCCTGTTCTTTAAGATCTCCATATTTTAATTTTGCAACTAAACCAAAATCACTTTCCCGTTCTGCTTTGTCGGCTTGAATGTTAATTTCATCCATTTTCTTTTTAATCGCTTGTATTGAATCTACAATTTCTTTTTCTGCTTTCCAGGATGCTTTAATGGATTCAAGGTTTTCTTTTGCATTTGCCAACTGCCCTTCAATTAATTTTATTTTTTTATCATCTTTTTCACGCTTAACCGCTTCGCGTTCAATTTCTAATTGTCGAACTTTACGCTCTTTTTCATCAATTTCATCTGGTACGCTGTCAAGTTCTAGTCTCAATTTTGCCGCAGCTTCATCAATTAAGTCAATGGCCTTATCTGGAAGTTGACGATCAGAAATATATCGGTGTGATAATTCTGCAGCAGCAATTAATGCTTCATCCTGAATAGCAATTTTATGAAACACTTCATATTTATCTTGCACACCTCTTAGAATTGAAATGGTGTCTTCTACTGAAGGTTCGTCTATCATTACAGTCTGAAATCTTCGGACTAAAGCTTTGTCATTTTCAAAATATTTTTGATATTCATCCAATGTTGTTGCGCCAATCGTATGTAAATCTCCTCTGGCCAAAGCGGGTTTCAAAATATTTGCTGCATCTATAGCACCTTGACCACCACCCGCTCCAATTAAAGTATGGATTTCATCAATGAATAAAATAATATTACCATTGGACTCATGTACTTCTTTAACAACAGCTTTTAAACGCTCTTCAAATTCACCTTTGTATTTTGCCCCTGCGATCAATGCAGAGAGATCTAATGAAAATATTTTTTTGGTACGTAAATTTTCAGGTACATCATTTTTTACAATTCTCCAGGCAATTCCTTCTACGATGGCAGTTTTGCCTACACCGGCTTCACCTAATAGAATTGGATTATTTTTCTTTCTCCTGGATAAGATATGTAAAATTCTGCGAATCTCTTCATCTCTGCCAATAATAGGATCTAATTTTCCGCTTTCTGCAGATGCATTTAAATTAATAGCATATTTATTTAAAGCATTAAAGGATTCGTCACCACCTGTATCGGTAATATTTTTTCCTTTCCTCAGATCGACAATAGCAGCTTTTAAACCTTCTGCAGTTATGTTATTGCTTTTTAAAATTTTAGCAGCGGCATCATTGGATTTAACGATTGAAAGTAACATGGAATCTAGAGAAATATAGTCGTCACCAAATTCTTTGCTGATCGTTTTTGCATTGATTAAAGAGTTGTTTGCATCATTCGATAAATATTGTTTCTGGGCATCCTGTACTCTTGGAAGTTTGCGCATTTCAGTATCCAGTTCAAATTTAATTTTTTGAAGATTGGCGCCTAGTTTTGCAACCATAAAATCAACTAGTTTTTCATCTGTTTCAATAATGGCTTTACACAAATGACTGGTATCTACTACTTGCTGATCTAGTCCTGCCGCTATTTGTTGCGCTTTTAAAATGGCATCCTGTGCTTTTATAGTGAAATTTTCGTAAGTCATAAATTGTATTTGTTTAATTCTTACTGCAAATCTAAATCCAATTGAATTTCTATGTCAAAATAACCGATTTTATGCTAAAATTTCAGCTATAAAATTGATTTAAATGCCATATTGACTAAATTTGCCAAAACTTGAAAATTTGGATAATCTTTTTGATGTAAATAATTATCAATCTATTTTAAATCGAATAGATCAAATAGTACCGGATAGGAATCCAAACTGGGGTAAAATGAATGCTGCCCAAATGATGGCTCATTGTACTCGTACATTTGAAATGGCAACCGGACAAAAGAAATTAGGACGTAGCTTCTTGGGCAAACTTATTGGCAGATTCATAAAGAAGAAATATGTTAGTAATGAGCCTTTTGAAAAAAACAGTCCTACCCATCCATACTTTCTCATTCGGGATCTTAGAAATTTTGAAGCTGAAAAAACAAACCTTAAGAATATCATGAGACAATTTCATGAGGGGGGCGCAGAAAAATGTACCACACTTCCACATTCGTTTTTTGGATTTCTAACACCAGATGAATGGGCTCTTGCGATGTACAAACATATGGACCATCATTTGAGACAATTTGAAGACCCTAAAAACTAAAAGTTGAACTACTGGAAATACAATTTAATCTATCCATGGAGGACGAATATTAATCCGCAATTTCTAATTCAAGGAGTTCTTTTAACAATTAATCATTGATTTTAATTCCAAATCTTTATTTCTTAGGTCTAAACCACCCTCTAGTATGGATTTTAAATTTGTTAAATAAAAGGTCCAGCCTTTGGAACAACCAAGATGAAAATTGGATTTTCCAAAATCATCTAGTGGAATATTATACTGCCTTAGGTTTACAACTTGGAAACCTTTTTCTTTCGTAACAATAATTTCAACAGCCATGTCATTTTCCGCGTTGCCTGTAAAAGTAAATGAAAAAATATCCTGACCATTTGCTTTTAATATTTTACCTGATTCAGCTATAGAATCCGGCCAACCATGCCACATCCAATGATAATTAGCGCCAGGTTCCACAAATTCTTCAGGATTGTATTTACTAAAATCCGCTTTTGAATATTCGCTTAATCTTAGAAACCAGGATTCCATACCCTGTTGAGTAGCAAACGACTGATAAATCTTCTCTGCTGTTGAATGGATTGGAATTCGGATTATAAATTCACCCCAGTTATAGCTTTTCATTTGAAACTAATTATGAATTACAAAATTAATAAAGAGTTGCAACTTAAAGCAACTCAAATTAATTCAAGAAATCAAAGTACCTAATTATGGGCTTTTAATTTTTTAAAAACGAAAAATAGATTGCTTGTCATTCAACGTTGAGAAATTAGGAAATTTTAAAAAGCTTCTATTTAATTTTATTTCTATTTTGTTTATAAACAGCATCCAAGGTTCAAATATTTTAAAATAGCTACTTGCTAACTGCCTGAAAATCTATTCTTGTTTTTGTCTTACCTTTGCACCAGATAAAATTAAGAATCGTGTTTACATCGGATGTATTAATAATTGGAACAGGGATCGGAGGATTGACTACAGCGATTCAAATTGCTAAAAAAAGAAGTGATCTTACAATTACAATTGTGAGTAAGACCAATAAAGAAGAAAGTAATACGCGATATGCACAAGGTGGCATCGCTGCTGTATGGGACAGGATCAAAGATGATTTTCAAAAACATATCCTGGACACCATGGATGCCGGTGATGATTTGTCAAATGAAAGTATTGTCAAATTAGTTGTGGAAGAGGGCCCGCAACGAGTGCAAGAATTGATTGATTGGGGAGCCCGTTTTGACAAGGAAAAAGAAAATGACGCAGAGTATGATTTGGCACGAGAAGGAGGCCATTCAGAACATCGGATTTTACATTACCGCGATTTAACAGGTGCAGAAATTGAAAGAGCTTTATTAGAGAAAACCAAAGAATTTCCGAACATTAAAATTCTTGAATATTATTATGCAATTGATGTGATAACGCAACATCATTTAGGATACAATGTAACGCGTATTATGCAAGACATTGAATGTTATGGAGCCTATTTACTGAATTTACAAAACCTGGAAGTTGAAACGCACCTAGCAAAGATTACCATACTGGCAACTGGAGGTGCCGGACAAATATATCGCACTACAACAAATCCAATTATAGCAACGGGTGATGGCATTGCTATGTTATATCGTGCCAAGGGGCATGTAGAAAATATGGAATTTGTTCAATTTCATCCTACGGCACTCTATAATCCTACCGGAGATAATCCAGCGTTCCTAATTTCTGAAGCAGTCCGTGGTTTTGGTGGTATTTTAAAAACTAAAGACGGCCAGGAATTTATGCATAAATATGATGAACGACAATCCTTAGCACCCAGAGATATTGTAGCTCGTGCAATAGATAGTGAATTAAAAGCCCGAGGTGAAGATTTTGTATGTTTGGATTGTCGACATTTGAATAAAGAAGATTTTATACTTCATTTTCCGACAATTTATAGCAAATGTATTAGCATAGGAATTGATCCAATGTTACAAATGATTCCTGTGGTACCTGCCTGTCATTATATGTGTGGAGGTATTAAAGTGGATGCATATGGTCGTAGTAGTATTCAAAAATTATATGCTTGTGGTGAATGCACCTGCACAGGATTACATGGAGCCAACCGGTTAGCATCTAATTCATTATTGGAAGGCGCTGTTTTTGGATATCGAATTGCTGTTGACATTGATAGAAGTATTCATGCAATTACAATTAATTTGGAAATTCCTGAATGGGATGCTGCAGGTACAGCACATCCAAAAGAATTAGTCCTAATTACCCAAAGTATCAAAGAGCTCAAAGAAGTAATGTCATATTATGTTGGTATTGTGCGAAGTAATGTGCGTATTACCCGTGCATTAAACAGATTACATTTATTATTTGCAGAAACAGAGGAGCTTTATAATACAACAACACTTTCTGCGGCATTGTGTGAACTTCGAAATTTAATTACGATTGGATATTTAGTTACGCGATCTGCAAGTATGCGTAAAGAAAGTCGGGGTTTACATTTTACAACAGACTATCCTGAGAAAAAAGATTTTAAGCAAACCACCTTATTATAATGCGATTTATTTAATGAATGGTTCTAATTTTGTTAGAATATAAATAGATTGGAAAGTTATTATAACCTATCTACTGAATTTAATCTTCAATTATCATTTGTATCGGAGCGTTCAGTTTGTCTTATAACTTCATAAATTGAATTCTAATTATTTATCTTTATTTGCTGAACTTTAAAATCACCCCCAAGGGTGAATTTAGCGGGCATAAAAGGATTCTATATTTGTGCAACAAAACGGATAGTATATGAAAGGATTTTTTACACTTGGACTTTTACTTATTTTATTAATTGATTTACAAAGTCAAGAACGCTATGACATTCAGTTTATGCTTGATGGCCGTGTAAGAGAATGTATTATTGTGAAACCGAGCACTGCACCTCCAGTTGGTGGTTATCCGGTTGTATTTATGCTGCATGGCACCAGTGGTGATGGTGAGAAATATTATCATATTTCCGGATGGAAAGAATTAGGACAGACAGAAAATTTTATTACTGTATTTCCTTCTTCATTGTCCTGGTGTTTTGTTGATGATGGAAGAGAAGAACATAGCACACGATGGGTAAATGGAAACGTTACTGAGTATCCTTGTTCAGGTCCTCCTCAAAATTATGTTGACGATATTAAATTTTTAAAATTGTTGGCAAACCGAATTTCTGATACTTTTCCAGTAAACAAAGCCCAGATTTTTGCTTGTGGATTTTCAAATGGTAGTGCAATGATCCATAAGATAGCAATTGACGCTGGTGATGTGTTTGCAGCAGTTGCAGGGACAAGTGCCTTTTTAACTTCGGCAGATTCTTCAAAACCAGTTAAACGAGTTCCAATATGGGTGATGCTTGGTACTTTAGATGATCGGTATTTCACACCACCAAGAACTGAGGTTCCATTTGGTGGGGATACGATTTTATCATATTTAAACAGACCATTAAATGCTGCCATAGTTTGTCAAGGTTTAACACAAATTTTTACAAAAATAGAAACGCCAATAACGCATACTTATAAATTTACAGAAAGCGCTAGTGGAGAACTAAGCAAACCGTATATTTTTACTTTAGTGAAAGGGATGACGCATGAATTTCCAAATGGTACAAACAGCCCAATTGATGGACCCAAATTATTTTGGGAATTTTTTCAAAGTTCGGTACTTGTGAATACAAAATCTAATAATCAAGATGCATTTACAATTCAGATTTATCCAAATCCGGCAAATGAATCCATGAAAGTTCAATTTTATGAAAATAATTTGCCAAAAGAAATTCAGCTACAGTTATTTAATTCATTAGGACAACTTGTTTATTCAAAGAAGCAGTTATCTACGCAGAAACTTGAATTGCAAAAATCTAAATTTGGTACAGGATTATTTATACTGCGAATTGAAGGAGACCATAAAGTAATTACAAAGCAAATTGTTTTTAATTAATCAAGAAGAAACTAGCTATTATTTTGTGGAACCACATAGGCTCGAACAAGAAACCCGCTGATTATAAGTCCATTGTTTGGAAATGCTTTTAATTCAGCTATCGAATGCAGCAAGCTAAAGAAATTTATATTTGATAAAAACGAAGAAAATTTTAGTCGATTAAAAATTGAATTTAGGAAAATGATTTTATAAATTTAGCAAGGCAGTATAAAGGTCAGCAAGCAGAAGCTATGGAATTCAATTTTTGAGATTTGCATTGACGTAAAGCTATGTTGATCCCATAGAGATTGGAATTTAAGAATAGTTTTCTGATCAGTTTAAATTAATACTAGTTTTGATAGGAGTGTAAAAATTTTAAAATCACCTCCATGGGTGAACTTAGCAAGGATAAAAAGATTCTATATTTGTGCAACAAAACGGATAGTATATGAAAGGATTTTTTACAATTGGACTTTTACTCATTTTTTTAATTGATTTACAAAGTCAACAACGCTATGACATTCAGTTTATGCTGGATGGCCATGTAAGAGAATGTATTATTGTGAAACCGAGCACTGCACCTCCAGTTGGTGGATATCCAGTGGTATTTATGCTGCATGGCACCAGTGGCGATGGTGAGAAATTTTATAATATTTCCGGATGGAAAGAATTGGGACAGGCAGAAAATTTTATTACTGTATTTCCATCTTCATTATCCTGGTGTTTTGTAGAAGACGGAATCGAAAAACATAATACACGCTGGGTGAATGGAAATGTTACAGAGAACCCTTGTGCAGGTCCGCCGCAAGATTATATTGATGATATTAAATTTTTAAAACTTTTGGCTGGTCGCATTTCTGATACTTTTCCAGTAAACAAAACCCAGATTTTTGCTTGTGGATTTTCAAATGGAAGTGCTATGATCCATAAGATGGCAGTTGACGCTGGTGATGTGTTTGCTGCAGTAGCAGGAACAAGTGCTTTTTTGAGTCCGGCAGATTCTTCAAAACCACTAAGGCGAATTCCAATATGGGTGATGCTTGGAAACTTAGATGATCGATATTTTTCACCACCAAGAACTGAGGTTCCATTTGGTGGGGATACGATTTTATCATATTTAAACAGACCATTAAATGCTGCCATAGTTTGTCAAGGTTTAACACAAATTTTTACAAAAATAGAAACGCCAATAACGCATACTTATAAATTTACAGAAAGCGCTAGTGGAGAACTAAGCAAACCGTATATTTTTACTTTAGTGAAAGGGATGACGCATGAATTTCCAAATGGTACAAACAGCCCAATTGATGGACCCAAATTATTTTGGGAATTTTTTCAAAGTTCGGTACTTGTGAATACAAAATCTAATAATCAAGATGCATTTAAAATTCAGATTTATCCAAATCCGGCAAATGAATCCATGAAAGTTCAATTTTATGAAAATAATTTGCCAAAAGAAATTCGGCTACAGTTATTTAATTCATTAGGACAACTTGTTTATTCAAAGAAGCAGTTATCTACGCAGAAACTTGAATTGCAAAAATCTAAATTTGGTACAGGATTATTTATACTGCGAATTGAAGGAGACCATAAAGTAATTACAAAGCAAATTGTTTTTAATTAATCAAGAAGTAACTAGCTATTTATTGGTGGTCCCACCTGGGCTCGAACCTTTAAACTCACCTAAACAACTTTGAACATTAATAAACACATTGTTAAATAATTATATATTATTTTAAACATCATGTGTTCATTTTAGTTTATCTATAATTGCTTTTAGTCGCCAAAAAAGGTGGCAAAAAAGGAGGCAATTAGTTTAATTAAAATTATAATGGCAAAAGTTAGAATCATTATTAACAGATCAAAAAAGGACAGAATGGGCTTGGGTCCATTAAAAGTTAGGGTAACACAAGAAGGACAAAGAAAGGAAGTTTACCTGGAAAATCCGGCATAATTGACCACCCCTGTCCGGTTTAAACTGACCACCCCAATCCGGCGCAAATTGACCACCTCAATCCGGTCTAAATTGACCAGTGCTGTCCGGTCCAAATTGACCACCTGCAAATAAGATTTTTGATCCTGTTGTAAAGGAGCCATAAACGATTAAGTTTTGAGCAATCAAAACTAATAAGCTTATGGCAAATTATCGAATCGACATGAGCAAAATAAGATATATACTACGATTGTATTCTCAGGGGCGAAGCAAATTACAAATTGCAATGCATGGAGGCGTTTCTCGCAATACTTTAAAAACTTACATCAGACTTTTTGAAGAAAGTGAATTGAGTTATTCACAACTTGATGAATTGTCTGATAAAGATTTAGAGCAGATTTTTATAAAGCCCGCTGAGAAGCCTTTAAATGAAAAGCAGAAAGAACTTTTCAATTTATTGCCTAACTATGAAAAACAGCTTAAACGCAAAGGAATGACCAGGCAGCTGTTGTGGGAAGATTACCACAAGGTTAATCCAGATGGCTTTAAACGAAGTCAATTTAATCATTACTTCAAGTTGTGGAAGATGCAGATAAATCCGACTATGCACATTGAGCATAAAGCCGGAGATAAGATGTATGTTGATTTTACAGGAGATAAATTGCATTATACGGATTTACAAACTGGAGAATTGTGTGCTGTTGAAGTATTTGTCAGCATTCTTGGTGCAAGTCAATTAACTTATGTTGAAGCTGTAGCTAGTAAGAAAAAAGAAGACTTCATTGCAGGATGTGAAGGAGCACTTCATTATTATGGAGGAGTTCCTGCTGCAGTTGTTCCGGATAATTTAAAATCAGCGGTAATTAAAAGTAGCAAGTACGAACCAACAGTGAATGAATTGTTTGAAGATTTTGCGGAACATTATGGATTTACCGTATTACCTGCAAGAGCATATAAGCCCAGAGATAAAGCACATGTAGAAAATGCTGTCAAAATAGTTTATCAACGGATCTACAGCAAACTTCACGATCAAACTTTTTACAGTTTACAAGAACTTAATGAAGCCATAAGAAAGGCATTGGAAGAATTAAACAATGCATTCTTAACAGGTCGTGACTAAAGTCGTCGTCAACAATATGAAGAAATAGAAAGACAGTTCATGTCAGCATTGCCTGGTCGCAAATATGAATTTAAAAAAACGCATTATGCTACTGTTGGTAAAAATGGTCATGCTTATCTAAGTGAGGATAAGCATTTATATAGCGTGCCTTATAATTATATTGGAAAGAAAATTACATTTTTATACACACGCCAAAGTGTTGAAATCTATTATGAACATGAGCGAATAGCCATTCACAACCGGTCAAAGGCTCCACGTGCATACACTACAGATAAAGATCATTTGGCTTCAACACATCGCTTTGTAGCAGAATGGAATCCGGATCGATTCCGAGAGTGGGCTCATAGTATTCATGAAGATGTTGGTTTGTTTATTCATAAAATATTTATGAATAAATCTCATCCCGAACAAGCATACAAATCATGTCTTGGTGTTTTGAGTTTTACAAAAAGAGTAGGTAATGATCGCTTGATAAAAGCTTGTCAACGCGCATTAGCTTATGGCATTTACAATTATGGAATCATAGAACAAATACTCAAGACTGGATTAGATAAATACAATGAACCAGATGCGGAGCAGTTGCAAATGCCATTGCATGATAACATACGAGGAAACGACTATTACCAATAAAATTATTTAATCACCATTAAAACAATTTAAAAAATGAACCAAAACACATTAGATCTTATGCGACAGATGAAGTTCAATGGCATGTATAATGCCTTTAAGCTAAGTCTTGATTCCGGAAAATCTGAACAGCTTACTCCGGATGAAATGGTTGCTCAGCTCATACAATCCGAATGGGATGAACGACATAATAGAAGCATACTTAAAAAAGTTCAGAACGCAAGATTCCGATACAAAGCTGCAGTGGAAGATGTTTATTATGGCAAAGACAGAAACCTGGATAAGAATCAAATTCATCGTCTTGTACAATGTACCTTTATTGATAACTTTGAAAATATATTGATTACTGGAAGTACAGGAATTGGTAAAAGTTATCTGGCATCAGCATTAGGTTATCATGCTTGCAGCATGGGTTATAAGGTGGCCTATTTTAATGCTACTAAATTATTTGCAAGATTGAAAATGGCAAAAGCAGATGGATCTTATATCAGGGATGTCTCTAAAATAGAAAGAGTAGACTTGCTGATTCTCGATGACTTTGGTTTGCAGCCTTTAGATAATTTGAATCGAGCTGCTATGATGGAGATCATAGAGGACCGACATGGAAAAGGGTCATTAATAATTACCTCACAAATTCCAGTAAACAAGTGGCATGATATCATCGGTGAGCAAACTGTAGCAGATGCAATTATGGATAGAATCATTCATGAAGCACATCGATTAGAACTCAAAGGAGAATCACTTCGTAAAAAGGAGAAAAGAATGGAAGAATTAATGACTGATTTTAATTGAAAATAGTACTTTTGTTTAACGACCTTAACAAGTTAGGAATAATGAAATCTTTGCCAGCAGTTTTGGTGATTCTTTGGAGCCACATTTAGGTGGTCAATTTGGAGCGGCGAGAGGTGGTCAATTACACCGGATTTTGCAGCTACAGCAAGATTGAAACAGGTCAAACAGATATTACTTATTCTAAAATGGTAGAAATTGCCAAAATTTTAGGAGTAAGCGTTGAAGGCTTAGTCAGGTTTGATGAACAAAGATATTTTAATAGCTTTAATAATGTTGAAGGAAGTAACAATGGTGCTATAATAATCAATGCTGATTTTAATGATATTAAAAAGCTTTATGAGGATAAAATCCGGTTGCTTGAAAATAGGATAAAGCAGCTTACTCAGAATTAATCAAGTTATCACTGCAAGTAATTATCTGCAATTGAATTTTTCTGCATATTATTCATAATACAGATTCTTTAATGATATATATTTCTTCTTGTTAGTTTTTGCATCTATATAAGTGATGTTTAAAACTTTATTCACAATTTCAAATTGATAATCATTCGTGTTAATATCAGGATTTTCAATTTCGCAACTTGGTAAACTAAAATGCATAAATTTTGTAAAATCTAATGGATTACAAATATCTAACCAAGAATTGAAGCAACCTTGCCCCCCTGCACTTCCCTCGTTAGTTAAAAAATAAAACTCTTCAATTGAATTTATTTTTGGAATGCTAGCCATCCCAAAATCATCGTGGCCACATTTACAAACTTTACTAACTTCATCCAAACTCCATCTGTTTGAAACATATTTAAGCCTAATTAAAGATAAGTAACCAATGCACGCATGACATTGGATTTGCTCAAGTTGTAAATTTGTTGAGTTTTGATTAGTATTGACACTTGCAAGCGAATTATCAAAGAATAATATTCTATACTTAATTTTATTATGATGAAATTCTTCATATTTAACATACTTAAAATAGCACGTATCTCCTTTTAGAGGTCCCCAAGAATCTGTATTTGTATTGCTAACGTCCATTATATAGTATCCACTTGAATCAGATTCATATTGAATGGGTTTATAAAGATGGTGAATGTATGGTGAGAAGAAATAGCTTTTATTTATTGGATTCTTGCCACTATCAAGGATTTTTTCAGAATTTATACTTTTAGCTTCCAACTTTAAATTGCTGTTTTTAAGGATTTCAATAAAATGCTCTTTATCACCGTATTTACTAATAAGATCTGGATACTTATCTATTAGCACATCATACAGTTTTTTTAAATTATTTTCAATAGAAAATTTTATTACAAATTCTTCTTTGGTATATGCTTCGACAAAACTGCTATCCAATAATGCTATCTCATTATACAAAGATTCAAGGTCGCCGGGATTACTTGCCTTCCTGGTGACCGTTGAATTATCTTTTGTCATTTGGCTATAAACATAAGCACCTAAGAAACAAATGACTAAAACAGATAAACCTAAAATGAATAACTTTAATGCAGAAGTTTTTCCTTTATTTAAATTTTCTAATGTTACTTTTTCAATATCATAAATTGTCTTATTTTTAAGAATAATATATTTAGTTGCTATCTTACCCAAAGTATTTCTTCCTATTAATTCTAAACGAATATCCTTTTTTTGGTTAAGGTTATTCAATCTATAGATTTTATTTCCATTTGTAGGAACACTACCCAACGGTTTAATATTAACTTCAACGCAGTATTTTGTTTCCCATTCTAATTCAAACTCTTCCCCTCCTTCAATTTCAGATTTTGAACACTTAAAGGTTAATATCACTGGATCTGGTATTTCCTCAGTTTTCTTAGAATATGAAGATTGATCTCCCTTTAACTTCATCAAATATTCATAAGCCTCAAGTATATCCTTAAATCTTTCTTCAAAATATGCATCTCCTGGGTTTTTATCAGGATGAAATTTTAATGAAAGCTTACGATAAGCTGTTTTAATATCATCCTTAGTCGCATCTTTAGGAACACCTAGTATATAATAATAATCCTTCATTAAAATTTACAATAAAATTAACTGATCAAAAATAATGAGATTTATTTATGATCCAATAATATTTAAAGACAATCATGATTTGATATAAATATCAATGAACAAAACAGTAATCACAAGGATCAGGTCTTAATCTCTTTGCTTCATCAACAGGTAATCGTTGTATCTCTGCTCTACAATCTTTTAATCCTCTGCAGTATTGACTTGGTTTATCATAGTCTTTATGATAGGATTTAGAATATTTTCCAGTGCAGATTAAATGATACTCCTGGTCAGTATTTCCTGAAAACAGGAATAACAGGAAGAAGATTAAGACTTTCATTGGTTGGATTTTAAAGCCTCCAAATATACTATATTTTAAAAAGGTAAAAGGGAAAATTATCATGTTATAAATTATTATAATATGTCTATTTCTCACCCATTTGTCATCACTCTTAACTATCTTATAGGGTGTAAATCCCAAAGTGATGACAATGTTCAATTTTACATTTTCTCCTATAAGCCAGGAATGTAGTTTCAGTAGGCAAAGCCAATTCCCTTTGCTGTAAATAAACCTATAAAAGAAATCAACATTAAATACCTTTATCACTAAACAGTTTTTCCTATATTAGCCCTACAGATGACCATAGACCAGTACTTAGAAAAGCTTAATTCCAGATTTAAAACAGGAATATCAACAGAACATAGCTATAGAGGTGATTTACAGCACTATTTAGAGACTTTATTGCCAGATGTCTTTATCACAAATGAACCATCAAGGATAGCTTGTGGAGCACCGGATTATATTCTAACAAAGAATTCTATACCTATAGGATATATTGAGGCTAAAGACCTAGGCTATGATTTAAGCAACAAGAACTATAAAGAGCAATTTGAAAGATACACTAGCTCTCTTTCAAACTTGATCATCACCAATTACATTGATTTCTGGTTTTACAAGGATGGGAACAAAGTTTCTGGAATATCTATAGCTGAAATTTCTAATCAAAAACTAATAAGTAATCCTGCCAAGTTTCAAGAATTCCAGGATCTCTTAAGGGATTTTAGTCATACAGTAACTCAATCAATTACTTCCTCTGAGAAGCTTGCAAAAATGATGGCATCAAAAGCCAGGTTGCTTGCCAATGTAATTGAGAATGCTTTAAACCAGGATGAAGGTGAATCTGAAGGATTATTCAGAGAAGCTAATAGTTCTCTCAGGGACCAGTTATTAGCATTTAAACAGGTGCTGATCCATGATATTACACCTAAACAGTTTGCTGATGTTTATGCTCAAACAATAGCTTATGGAATGTTTGCCGCTAGATTACATGATTCAAGTCTGGATAATTTTTCAAGAGTAGAAGCTGCGAACCTTATTCCAAAGTCCAATCCTTTTCTTAGAAAGCTATTTCAGTATATAGCAGGATATGATCTTGATGAAAGAATAAAATGGATAGTCGATGCTTTAGCTGATATTTTCAGAGCGACTAATGTAGCTGCTTTATTGAAAGACTTTGGAAAACCAACAAGGCAACAAGATCCTATTATCCATTTTTATGAAACCTTCTTAGCAGAATATGATCCTAAATTAAGAAAGTCCAGAGGTGTTTGGTATACACCGCAACCCGTAGTAAATTTTATTGTAAGAGCTGTAGATGATATATTAAAAGATGAATTTGGTTTAAAGGAAGGATTAGCTGATACATCTAAAACAAAGATCAAAGTAAATGTTCAGAGCAATAAGAAAAAGCAAGAAACACAAGAAGTAGAAGTTCATAAAGTTCAAATCTTAGATCCTGCTACTGGCACAGGAACATTCTTAGCTGAGATCATCAAACACATCTATAAAAAGTTTGAAGGACAACAAGGTATTTGGTCCAGATATGTTGATGATCATTTAATTCCAAGATTAAATGGGTTTGAAATATTAATGGCTAGTTATGCAATGGCACATTTAAAACTGGATTTACTATTAACTGAAACAGGATATAAACCCACAAAGGACCAACGACTTAAAGTTTTTCTAACAAACTCTTTAGAAGAACACCATCCAGATACAGGAACATTATTTGCTTCCTGGTTAAGTTCAGAATCAAATGAAGCTAATTCTATAAAAAGAGATACGCCAGTAATGGTTGTATTGGGTAATCCTCCGTACGCTGTAAGTAGCACTAATAAAGGAGAATGGATTCAGAATCTTATTGCTGATTATAAGAAAGATTTAAATGAACGTAAAATCAATTTAGATGATGATTACATCAAATTTATAAGATATGGACAACATTATATTGATAAAAATGGAAGTGGGATCTTAGCTTATATTTCTAATAATAGTTTTATTGATGGAATCACTCACCGCCAAATGAGAAAGCATTTATTGGAAAGCTTTGATAAAATTTACATACTGGATTTACATGGAAATGCCAAGAGAAAAGAAACTTGTTCTGATGGCTCACCTGACCAAAATGTATTTGATATAATGCAAGGTGTTTCAATTAATATTTTTGTTAAGACAGGTAAAAAGAAAAAAAATGAATTAGGACAAGTGATTCATAGTGACTTACAAGGAATAAGAGAATATAAATACAAGACTTTAAATGAAAACACATTTAAGTCAATTCAGTGGAAGAGGTTAGAGTACACAAAACCAAATTTATTCCTTGTACCTAAAAATTTTGATGAAATATTGAATTATGAAAAAGGTTTTAAAATAGATCAAATATATTTAAATAACAATACTGGAATACAAACAAAAAGAGATGCCTTGGTTTATAGTTTTACGAAAGAGATCTTAAGTAATATTCTTAAAAATATTATTGATTTATCAAACCAAGAAATAAAAACCAAATACGATTTGCCTGAAGATGGACGAGACTGGACTATTGATTTTGCCAGAAAGGATATAGCCAAAAAGGATGGGGAAATAGTAAATGTTCTATATCATCCATTTGATATTAGAATATCTTATTTCACAGGAAGAAGTAAAGGGTTTATGGCTTATCCGAGAAGCCCTTTGAGTAAAAATTGCATCAAAGAAAATATTTCATTGCTTGCAATAAGAAATACACGAACCAATAATATCAACAATTATTTTATTGCAAATGAATTGGTTGATAAGGATGGAGTTTCATCTTTGGATAACTGTAAGTTTTTTCCACTATATTTATACTCTGATAAAAACGGACAACAGTCTATTAAAGAAAGTGCGGAAAGAACTCCAAACCTAAACACTGAAATAGTAAAGCAAATAGAAGAGAAATTGGGTTTAACTTTTATCAACGAAAAAGAAACAGCCAAAAATACATTTGCACCAATTGACATATTAGATTACCTCTATGCTGTTTTACATTCACCATCATACAGAGAAAAGTATAAAGAATTCCTTAAAATAGATTTTCCCAGAGTACCATATCCCAAAGATCAAGATACATTTTGGAACCTTGTAAAACTAGGAGGTGAACTAAGAAAAATTCATTTATTGGAAAGTCCAATAGTTGAAAAGTATATTACCTCATACCCTATTGATGGAAATAATCAAGTTGATAAAATTAAATACGAGAATAACAAAGTCTGGATAAATGAAAGTCAATACTTTGATAAAGTTCCTCAAGTATCCTGGGAGTTTTACATAGGAGGTTATCAACCAGCTCAAAAATGGTTAAAGGATAGGAAAGGAAGAACATTATCCTATGAAGATATTTTGCATTATCAGAAGATCATTGTTGCTCTTAGTGAGACTGATAGGATAATGAATGAAATTGATTTGATTAATTTTGAATGATAATCTAGATGGAAAACGTAACATACTTATTTGGAGCTGGTGCTAGTGCTAACGCTATTCCTACATATACTAGAGAACAAGGAAGTTTTACAATTGCGTTTAGACAATTTATAGATTTGTACTTTATACAAACACCTTCTAATATAAATTTTACATCTCCCCCAATTGATATTGAAGAAAACCTATTACAATCGATCAAAATTATTTATGATGAAGTATATATTCATTATTCTGTTGATACTTTTGCAAGAAAATTATATTTACAGAATACTGATGAATCTTTAGCATTATTAAAATTATTAAAATGCCTAATTTCCTTTTATATAGAGTATGTGCAAATATTCAAATATGAGAAGAGACTAAATTTAGATCAGAGGTATGATGTATTTTTCTCTGCAATTCTTCTTAAAACAGATCAATTTCCAATGTTACCAGATAATATTAGTTTGCTCTTTTGGAATTATGATAATCAAATGGAACTCACCTTATCAAATTTTAATTCTTCCACTCTTGCCATAGAAAATATTCAGAATCAATATGGAATTCTTCCTAATAAAAAGCCTATTGATGAAATTAAAAAAGATATTCAATTTATAAGACACATTAAATTAAATGGACACTCTGGGAATCATGTTAATTATAAACCTAATTCAAATAAAATTGACACGATTAATTCACCTTCTAATGTATTTAAAAAGGCAAACTTTGAAAAAAGATTGAAGAATGCTATTATTGCTTTTAATCCAACCTTAATTGATTCAGTTAAAATTGACTTTTTAATCAATTTTGCATGGGAATATAAAGATGGAAATGATTATTCCCAAATAGCAGTTGAACGGGCATTAGAAATTATGGGAAATACAAATACATTAATAATTATTGGATATTCTTTTCCTCCATATAATTATTCAATTGATAAACTGCTATTTTCAAAATTGAAACAAGGTTTAAAAATTAGATATCAAACTGTTGACCAAAACTCAGAAGACCAAGTTGATAAAATAAAATTGTATCTCACTGAACCACAAAAGAAAAATATACACATTAAACATATAAATAGTTCTGGTAATTTTATTTTACCTCATGAGATTTAGAGTATTTAAATTGTTGCTTTATCAGAAACAGATAGGATAATGAAGGAGATTAATTTTGTTAATTTTGAATGATATAATTTAATGCTAAACTTAAACTATTGATTAATAAAAACTAAGTATGAATAATTTATTAGACTTAAAAGAACTTATTCCAAGATGCTTTGGAGAAACTGATCTAATTTTTAATAGTCATCCTCTTGATGAGAAGAAATCTCAGGAAATTAATAGAATGATTGAAGATAATATTTTAACAAAAGAAAATGTTTTAGAAGCTTTCTTTGATTATTTGCATGATGCAAGTTGTACAGATGAACATATTAGGGAACAAATGGATAGGATACGCTTATGGTTAGCATTCTAAATTACTTGAGTTTAAATTTCATATATAATGGAATTTACATTAAATAATTTTATTGACCTCTTCTTTTTTAAGCACCAAATTATTTTTCTAAAATTAGTTCACATTGATTTCCTAACTTTGAGCTATACTCACATAGTATTGCAAGTTTATATATACACTTTTTATTTGTTATGAAATTCACATATTCAATCTTAGAATTCAATAAATATACGCTGTCTACATTATTCCACAATAATTTTTCTGTTGGCGGATAATTATAGAATTTAAATGTAATTCCACCGCCTTCCAATTTATCTAAATCGTTATAATCTACTGTTGGTACATTTGTATTATACAGTGAATTCAGTTGTGCATTATTGTTAAATTTAAATGCACTTTCTCTTGGAAGGAATTGAATAGAGTAATCTATTTTATTTATTTTAATGTCTTTCTTTCCAAGAATTGATAAATAAACATTTATACCTTCATTTTCAATAGAAGCTGAATGATAAATTAAAGCACTACGATTAAGATTAATGAATTGTTTATCTGATTGCATTAGGGCGCGTTCTGCTATTATTGAAGATTTTTCAGAAAATTCCGCCGATTTTTTAGCGGCTCTGGCTGTTGTATCAGCCAGATTAAGTATTCTAGTCATTGTATTATTTGAATTTTCAATATCCATCCTTGTATAAAAAAGTGTAAATATTGAAATTAATAGTGCACCAATTGTACAACGTGCTATTATCCTATTGCTTTTTAAAGATTTATAGGCAATAAAATCAGCATTATCCAATTTCTCAAAATCAATTTTCCTAGTTTGTGAATTTTTAAACATTTTAAAAATAAAATTACTAATACTTGCGATAATTTGCTTCAATCTAGGCATTACTCTGAATTTAATTACATGGATAGAAATAAAAATTAAAAGGGTGATTTGTTTTATGTTAAGAAATTAATTCATCTCTAAATAGTCTTGATACAAAATCCTATTTGAATCAACACCAAATTGATTCCTAACTTTATTATTTATCTTATTTTCATTGGTCCAAAATATCATTGGATTATTTAAATCTATATAAAGCAATTGTAGTAAATCAATCATTGTATTTGCATTAGCTTCCTGGTGAGGGTTCATGTCCAGAAAAAACTTTTTGAACGTTTTAATAAAAACGGTTACTGAATTCCATTTAATAATTTCATAATGTCTTTTATTTGTTTCACATAATATATTTAAATTATCTATTAACCAAGTCGCAATGTTGCTCTCAATAATAGGTTGGATTTCAGTTAAAGTCTTCCCTTGAGAAGCTGCTAATTGTTCAAATTGCATTCTTGCATCAAGTGTATGTTTTTTAAAATCTAATTTACGGTTTTGTAATTCTTCTAATCCATTACCATAAAATCCTGGAATTTCATCTTTAGCATAACTTAATAAAGTAGCAAAAGCATTTTGATATTGTTGAGATTCACTTATATCATTTGATACTCCAAATAAACTAATCGCGGCAAACATGTAAGGATCATCATAAATGAATCCATCAGAATATTGTTCTATTGCTTTAATTGCATCCTTTATTAGTTGAACTTCACCAGGATTACCATTCAATTTATCTGACACTATTAAATCACCAATATTGGTTCCGGTAGCAAAATATTCAAATCTATTTTTATCTAGAGAAACACTTCCAGCAACTAAATCATACCAAATATTGGTATCACAGATAACTTTTAATTTCATTTGTAAAGATGTTTTAAGGGATTAATTTTGAAATATATTTTTTCCTGTCGGAAAGCTCAATTAGCTTAACATAGTTTATTCTTTTATTTAGAGTGATTAACTTGTTTAAACTCAACTTGACTTCTTTAACAATATATGCTTTAATTTGCCTTGCTTGCCATTTATCTTCAATAAATAGATCAATTCTCAAGAACAATTCATGATAAGTTTCTTTGATTAGAAGTAAGTAGATGAAAGGCAAAAACATAATTGTTAAAATAATTGGCAACGCAAACAATTTTAAATTACTGTATGTGAAGACATCATTTAGGTTTAAAAGCATTGTAACAAGAGAGTAAATAACAATAGTAATAATGTATAAATTAAGTAGCAAGTATAGTCCTTTCTTAATTTTAAAATTTGTACCCACATTAAATTTGTTGATTTCATCCAGATTAGATTCTAAAATGCCTAGCATTAATCCTAAAAAACACATTATAGGGAATATTAACATTTCCGTGCTAAGACTAAAGACAAATGAATTGCATATATATTCAATGATTAAGATAATTTTTAGATTTTCTTTAATGGTTTGTTTAAAATAAGAGACGTTTTTAAACTTCTCGAAATTAAACAAATAACCCAGGGCAATAAAAACAACCCAGAAAATAAGATCTTTAATAAAAGAAATTTCCCAGAAACCAATTGATTTTAAAATTATTACTTCAAGACTTATATAAGCTGAGAATAGGAACAAAACTATTAGCAGAGATTTTTTTGTAATTAACTTGAAGGCTTCTACGAAAAATTTCCTTATTGATTTGGAAAAAAATAAAAACAGGATTAAGAAAAGTATGGACCAGATTCCAATGGCTATTTCCCTGTTATTTAAAACAAGCCAAATTTCATTCATGAGAGTGTGAGTAAAGGTTACCTAATATAAGATATTTTAATAATATGATAAAACAGGTATTTTCTGCAAAAGTTCCCTGAAGGTTTATAAAGTTTAAATTTCCCCACTCTCACATTTTTTATAAGGAATCAATCCTAAATCTGAGGACACTTACCCATTCCAAAACTGCATAAATCCTCTTTAAAGACTAATGCAAAACTAGAATTCCTAAAACCTTATAAACCAACAATCTAAGAAGAAAAAAGTTACTTAAATTATCCCTTTAAAACACCCTCTAAAATGCATTTAGAAACTCTACAAGGCGCGATCTTTTCTTGCAGAACGATCTTTGTTAAGGCACAATAGAAGCTTAAAATCTAGATAATCAACTAATTAGAATACTGTCTAAATTAAATATTAATAAACAGTTTCAGGTCTTACTCCTGAATATGGATAACATAATGGTTTATAAGCCTGATAATTGCCAACTTTATTGAACCTTGGAATGTGATTATTGAAATTGAAATATTGAATTCCAGAAAGTTGGCCATTTTGGCTCCTTTCCAAACTTGAGCCAGGCTGGTAAAAGCAAATAATATTGAGTTTGTTTTTTGCAGGCGTTTGGAAAGCTAACCTATGTATTTGCCGTCATTTAAAGATTATGATATAAGAGTATAAAGTGAAAGTGTTGACATTTCAACTCTCTTGGGCAAAAACTCTCCCATTTTCATTGCCTCTGGAACATTTTACTTTACAGATTCCTGTTTTTTGTTCCATCCAGATTCATCATGGTGCATTTGAAAATTAACAATAATCTGTCTATTTAAATCTTTAACCTAAGGTCAACCTTTCCATTTACAGACGTTATTAGCACTTATAGATAGACTTTTAAAGGGTTACTCTTTGCTGAACAAATTCCATATTGTCAAACTACTTTTGAACCAAAATCCTCATTGATTAACATTACATGGTCATTTCCAGATTTCAGGTCAAACTGGAATTCTCCTTAAGTTCTTTTTTTAATTGCAAATTAGCTCATGTATGATTTTTACTTCAAAATTGATAGATTATGGTTAAAAAGCAAGAACTATTTAGACTTTCTTTTTTTCTGGACCAAATAATTCTCTGCCTCAATATTAATTTCCCTCTGAGATTTTCTCCTTCCCTGCTTTAAGTAATTGAGTAAATCAGACTTCAAAAAATAAATTCTCTTACCAGGTTTAGAATAAGGGATTAAATTTCTACTAGTAAACCCATAAATAGTTTGTTTTGATAAACCCAAAAATTCAGCAGCTTCAGTTATGGTTAATGGTTCATCTGAATCTATCTTATGTTTGTCAAGATTACCAAGTAACAGTCTCTCAATACGCTCTAGCTTTTCTAAAATCCTTGATGTAGCATTTGGTGGGTCTTCAAATTTCAGTTCCATTTTTTATTGATGAAAATTAATTAAAAATTAATTGCAGAAATTCTACACTATGACATATCTTCAGGCTACTATAACATTTAAAACCAAATTCTATGTTTTGTCCATTATCAATTGATTGGGGTAATTTTGCTCAATGGTTTTCTGGCATAGCATCCTTTGCAGCAGTTATGGTTGCATTATTTGGAGATAAGTTAAAACGTAAATTATGGAAACCCAAATTGAAGTTTAAAAATGTTCTTCAGACCGAGCAAAATAGCTTTATTAACTTTCGTCTTGTTATAGAGAATGATAGTAACAATATTGCAGAACAAGTGGAATTTGATATTTTAGAAGTTAAAGATAATGACACTTTAAGAAGCAATTTCATCCCTGCTCCCCATTCCTGGACACACATTGAAAATAATTCATTACGTGATATTTTTCCTCATCAAACGGTATATCTTGATATAATCAGAATGAATGTGAAATATACATGGGCGTCTTTATGCGCACCTGTAATCCTACCAATTAGAGGCATGGTAGATATAAAAAGTGGAACAACAATTCTTAAATTTAAATACTATACTAAAAATGGTATATCCAAAATTGTAAGACTTCAAATTAAATGGCAACCAGGAAATTTACCAGAAATAACTATTCTTTAATTTATATACAAAACAAAGATCTGTAACTACCTTTAATTCAAAAAATCCCATAATCTGCCATAGAATAAAACCCATCACCAATTATCAAATGGTCCAATACCTGGATCTCAAATAATCCAGCAGCTTCTTTAATTCTCTTGGTAATTTCAATATCAGCAGAACTAGGTTTAGTACTTCCACTTGGATGATTATGGACCAGAATTAAACTACTAGCATTTACTTTTAAAGCAATTCCAATGATCTGTTTAGGACTTACAACAGTTCCCGTATCTGATCCTATTGAGTGTTCATGATAACCCAAAACTCTATTTGATCTGTTGAGATAAAGCACCATGAATATCTCTTTGTATTGCAGTGTATCCTCGTTGTACAAAGGTTTTATTAATTCATAAGCATCCTGACTGGTTTTAATCTGCGGTTTATCAGAGCTTTTAGGATGATAACTGACTTGTATTTCTGATATGGTGTTCATTGGTATTTGTTTGAATGACTTACTTTAAAATATTGATAACATAATGGCATAGAGATAAGCAGGGATATCCAGGCTGAGTAAGGTTTATGGTTGTTTCTAATCTCCTATTTGTCATCACCATCACTTTATTTATAGGGAATGAAATCTGAAAGTGATGACAAGTACAAGATCCTGATTAATTGTTGAAGGAATTTATGTAAATTTGGTTTCTATATCTCAAGAATCATGAAAAATGCCATTTTATTTTCAATCTTGATCACTTGCCATTTGTTGCCCGGTCAAATCTTATGCATAAAATGCTATGAGCAAAATGATTCCATAAGTTCTGGAGTTCAGAATCTGTTAAAAAATGGAGGATTTGAAAATACAACTTGCATACCAGCTAACTTTGATTATTCCTTTTGCCCAAACTCGAATAAATACAAATGTGATTTATTGAATTGGGATTGTATTGGTGGTGGAAGGTTAACTTATGCATATATATTCGACAGAACTCTTTCAGTAATTCCAGAAGGAAATAAAGCTGCCTATTTTGGAAATCTAAAGGGTTATCCTTGTTCAATTAATAATGGACTTTTTGATACTTCATGCATAATTTCTACATCATGTATGATAACTGGTATTCCTAACGGTTTCCCTCAGAGTGACACAGCTTATGGTGGTCCATTAGGTGTTAGTCTAGAGCAAACTGTTTCAGGTTTAATAAAGGGGAATACTTACGTTTTAGAATTTTGGGCAGGTGGAGAAACTAATGGATTAAATTTTTATCTAGAAGGATTATTTGCTTTGGATATTGGTTTTGGAAATAACTATTTGAGATGCAAGCCTACAAGTTCAGATATTATTGAAAGAAGTTTAGGTTTGACGTATCTAATCCAATTTAAAGCCACATCGACTTCTCATAAAATAAAGTTTACAAATTGGGGTCATATTGAATATCATCATACTGAACTTGTCCTAGACAATGTCAGATTATACTCTCTTTCTGAATTGTCACCATCAGTTACTCCTTGTTTAACTGCCACTGATGATCAAAATGAAGATAACCAAATTCTGGTTTATCCTAATCCAGTTATTGATGAAGTAAATATAACTAGCAACCTGGAAGAACCAATTGAATTTATTCTGCATAATATTCAAGGGCAAAGACTACTCAAGCAAGAATTTCTAAAAACAGTTTCAATAAATGCAATGAATTTGACAAATGGTATATACTTTTATGAACTGAGAAATAAGAATAAGGTATTGAAATTTGGTAAAATCCTTAAGTAATAAAAGGATGACATGTAGAAGATATACACCCCGATAAAAGGATTGATATATCATTCAATCATTAAATCTTGACAATGGTTAACTTGAATAACATAGGTCAAGTACTAATAAATCAGATACTTAACATGAATCTGTCACCACTTTCACTTTATGTTTAGGGAATCAAATTTTGAAAGTGAGGACAGTATTCCATTTTTGGATATTCCCCTATTAGTCTAAAAGGTAAAATGGGAATGCTCTTGCACAAGATCACGAAGTCCTGATCTACAGATCTGTGCATGCGCTGGTCTATAGATATAGCTTAATCATATTATAAGGTAGTTGAATAAGTCAAATCCAAGGTACAAAAACTACCCTTCCTGGACACTTACCTTATTTATAACTATTACCCCGTATAGCTATCTTTATGCCTTTAATAACTTGGAACCTTCTTGAAGTAGGAATTACACATATTGTTGCTGATGATATTAAATCTGCTAAAGCATTAGAATCTGAAGGTACTTGTGTAGTTTTCAGGGTTAATCTTACCACCGTCCAATCCTAAAAGGTAAAAGAATCAATAGAGCAAATAATAGCAAAGGTTTTTGGACTAGTAGAAGTTAAAGTTTTATAATAATAAATTTTTAAGGTAATTTTAAGGCACTTGCTGATTTATGAATGCGCATATCCTATTTGCATTTCCTCTTTTGGGAGTTATCAGGAACTATTTTAATTAATTAGGCTAAATTTGTATAATGACTAGATGAATAGAAGGATAATTTGTTAAAAGTTTACCAAATATTGAATGCAGCATTTTTACTTCTTATGGAGTCTTATTTTATAAAAACATAGTCTAGTTAAAAAACAAATCAGAATATTATGAATAATCGGTTCTTATTGAAAGCTAGTTGTATTCTTTTGTCTACTTCAGTTTTCGCGCAGGAATTTGATTGGAATAAATCATTAAAAGGAACTGGAGAAATAGGAGGTAATGCAATCGCTGTTGATAGTTCAGGAAATATTTATACAAGTGGTTTTTTTACAGAGACTGCAGATCTTGATCCAGGACCTGGCACTCAAAATGTGACTGCAAAAGGTGATTATGGAGATGCATTTATTTCTAAAATGGATTCTAAGGGTAATTTGGTTTGGGTGAAAGTTTACCCACAAAGTGATGACCCTGACGATATTCAGCTAATTGGAGACAAAGGTTACATCTATGCAACAGGGGGATCATTCGATGGAAAAATGTTAATCAGTAAACTGGATTTAGATGGTAATGAACTTTGGGTTGGTAAAATTGGTGGGCCAAGCCAAATTGGTTCAGCATCAATTACGGCAGATAGTTTAAGTAACATATATATCACTGGTCAATTTAGAGGAAAGGTTGATTTTGATTCTGGTCCAGGAGTATTTACCTTAAGTCCAACAGGAAGCTCAAAAGCTAATATTTATGTCTTAAAACTTGATGTTAATGGAAAAATTATATGGGTTAAAGCTTTTGAAAGTGAATCTGCATGTCATGGTATAAGTGTTAAAGTAGATCTTAATAATAATGTATGTATTCTTGGGAATATAATTGGGCCAGTGGATTTCGATCCTGGGCCCGGAGTTTTTAAATTAAGTTCAAATGAACGACAATATGATGGATTTATTTGCAAATTAGATTCAAACGGAAAATTAATTTGGGCTAAGAACTTTGGAGGGAAAAAAATAGAATTCACAAGATATCTTGATTTAGATTCTAAGGGTAATTTATACTGCACAGGTTATTTTTATGATATTGCTGATTTTGATCCTGGTCCAGGAGTATATGAATTAACATGTTCAGGAAGAGATGATATTTTTATTTGCAAATTTAATAGGAATGGCGAACTACAATGGGCAAAAAAAGTAGGTGGAGTTGGTTCAGATATAAGTTGGTCTGTTAACGTAGATCAACATGACGATGTATTTTTAACTGGGTCTTTTGAAGTTACTTCTGATTTTGATAGTATTCCAGGGGCTCAAAGCTTAACCTCTTTTGGTAAAGCAGATATTTTTATATTGAAATTGGACTCTAATGGTCATTTTAAATGTGTAAAAAGAATTGGAGGAAAAGGATTTGATGCCGCATATGACATAAAAACAGATGCTAAGGACAATATCTATTTAACTGGAATTTTTCAAGATACTGTAGATTTTAATCCTGGTAATGGAATCTCCAATTTCATTAATTTTGGAATCACCAATTATTACTTATTAAAACTGAAATATTGTCAGCCTAATACCACGTATGATACAATATCAGCCTGTGATTCATATAAATGGATTGATGGTAAGACATATTCAGCGAGTTCCGACCAGATTACTATAAAGGCCAGGGATCCGGAATGTTGCGAACAAACAACTCATTTAAATCTGACAATAAATAATTCCTACAATAAGACCATTGTACAAACAGCATGTGATAGTGTTGTCATTTATGGAAAAAGTTATTATGAGAGCGGTACATTTCTTTTCATGAACCAAACTGCAGTCGGCTGTGATAGCAACACAACCTTAAACTTAATCATAAACAATGGAAGTGATACAATGATACAAAAAAGAGCATGTGAATTATTCGGTTTTAACGATCAAGTATATACCGTAAGTGGTAAGTTTTATCAAAAACTAAGAAATAGTCACGGCTGCGATAGCTTGATTGAAATTAATCTTATTATTGTAAATGTTGATACCAATGTATCCAATCTCCAAAATACTTTAATTGCATTGGATAGTGTCGCTACTTATCAATGGTTAGATTGCAATGATAATTTTAGTATCATTACTGGAGCAATACAAAAAACATTTACACCATTTAAAGATGGAAGCTATGCGGTTATTCTAAATTCACCTCCATGTATTGATACAACTACTTGTATACCTGTAGTATTAACTAGAACGGTTAATGTTAATTTAAACAATTTCTTAGTTTACCCCAATCCAACTGCATCGAACATAACAATAGAATCCAATTTAGAATTACCTTATAATATTAGGATTGAATACTTATCAGGTAGTTCATTACTAGAGTTTAAAAATGTTCATACAAGTAAGATGGTAATTCCTGTTGAAAATTATAATCCGGGTTTGTACAAAATTTCTATTCAGAATTCTAAACAGAAAATCAGTCGGAAATGGTTGAAGATATAATATTCTTATTTTTAAAACAAAAAACACCATACAAAAAGCATCAGTATTCACAAAATTATTCGAAATTAAATATCAAACCATTCAGGAGAGTGTATACTCACTCTCCTGACTTTTTAAATTTATGCGCGGAGTTTTATTAATTTGCATCTTACTCTTTTGTAGATTTTCTCTCGATGCTCAATTATATTTTAACAAGCATTATTCGGGAGACGGCGGATATTATTATTTCACATCATTAATCGAATGGCGCCAACAAATATTCATTTTAGCACATTTTAATGATCCTTCATTAAATAGTATTTACGGATCATCTGCAATTTTGACACTAAATTTAAATGGGGATTTGGTTTCAATAGATACAATTCGCCCAACCTTGAAACATTTTTTTGCCTGGCCAGAATCCCTTCAAATATTAGATGATAGTACTTTATTTTATGTAGCACATGATTCTAATTACTATCATGTAATGGAGTTTAATCCGGGTTCGAAAAAAACAAAATAAGAAGTGTTGCTTGTCCACTTGGCAGTTTAAGAGAAAAGGAGGCAAAAAAGGAGGCACAAAAAATTAACTAATTATAAATCAATTAATTAGAAGGGTTTTAAGTGGTCCCACCTGGGCTCGAACCAGGGACCCTCTGATTATGAGTCAGATTGCTCCCTGCCTGCCAAGTCTGCCAAGCAGGCAGGTAACCAGCTGAGCTATGGGACCAAAACAAAAAACAAGTTAAAGTTGAATTTCACATAAGTTATAAGAAACAAAAGAATTTTAAATGCAGGTTTATTGCATAGGTCTAATAGCCTAAATTTTTACCAATAAAAAAGAAATTTGGAGATAGAAAGCTAATTTATTATTTTATACAATTTAATCATGTCTCAAATGCGATTAAATATAAATAGTAAATTAAATTTGAAAAGTGGTCCCACCTGGGCTCGAACCAGGGACCCTCTGATTATGAGTCAGATGCTCTAACCAGCTGAGCTATGGGACCAAAACAAAAAACGATTAAATAATAATATTGAATGAGTGTTGTTTTAATAAAAATTAAGGAGTCAGATGCTCCCTGCCTGCCAAGTCTGCCAAGTAGGCAGGTAACCAGCTGAGCTAAGGGACCAATTAAATAACCACCTTAAAAAAGCCATAAAAAATTTAAGATCGCTGCTGTTTTCATGCTAGTTTACTTCTCGAGAAGATTCATAAAGCATTTGTTTTAAGCAGATTGTACCAAAAACTAATTACAGTTAATTTGGTTCTTAAATTTTATGGAAATATAAACAAACATAATATTACCAACAATATTTGTTGGATTCTTCGTTAAGAGTGGGCAAAATTACATATTTGCGCTATTGAAACAACAAAAATGATAAAAAATATCATATTCGATTTTGGGAATGTTTTATTAAATCTTGATGAAAATGCCACGATGGATGCATTAACATCCATTTTAGATAGCTCAAAATGTCTCGATCTTGATAAAATGGTCTTTTTTCCATTTGAAAAAGGCCTAATTTCAGAAGAAGCTTTTTTTCATAGGCTTCAATCAAGATCTAAAATTATACTTCAGGGTGATATCTATTATGCTGCCTGGAATGCAATGCTACTCGATTTTCCTGAAAAAAGAATCCAAATGCTAAAAGCATTAAGAAACCAATACAAGATCTTCTTATTGAGTAATACAAACATTACCCATCTGCGAAAAGTAAAGCGAAACTTTGAAAAGGAAATTGGACTTCTTGAATTTGATAAACTTCTATTTGATAAAGCTTATTTTTCACATGAAATTGGAATGCGAAAACCAGATTTGGAAATCTATCAATATATTGTTGAGGATATGAAGCTAATTCCTTCGGAATGTTTGTATATTGATGATAAAATAGAAAATACAGTAGCAGCCGGTAATTTTGGTATGCATGTACATCATCTTCAGCCAGCTCAGGAAATATCAGAGATTATTCAAGATCTTATCAAAAATGTCAATTGATGTATTCTACAAAAGATGTATTATTGAAAAAACTTCAACATTATTGTGCGTATCAGGATCGTTGTCAGTTTGAAGTCGAACAAAAATTAAAACAGTTAGGTGCAGATCAGGAATATGCGGATCAAATATTCATGGATTTGATTCGAGATGATTATTTAAATGAAGAACGATTTGCTAAAGCCTATGCGCGTGGTAAATTTAGAATTCATCATTGGGGTAGAAATAAAATTATTGCACATTTAAAATCAAAGTTTATTTCAGCACCCTTAATAAAAATAGGAATTCTCGAAATCAATGAAGAAGATTACCTTGCTGAATTAGATAGGCAAATAAAGAAAGCATTCCAGGAAAAAAAAGATATTCATAAGACCATTCAATTTTTAATAGGAAAAGGATATGAAAGCGAACTGGTATTTGAAAAAACTGCAGACCTTAAGAAGCTTTAAAATAGACTCTCTTTGAGAACAATTTTTTTAATTTTATACGTCATATATCCTTTTGTCCTATCTTTTATTTCAAAAAACGGAGCATGTTCTAATAATGTTCATTTTTGATATAGAATAGTTCAATTATCATTTCATTAAATTACCGAATCTTCACATTCACTTTTTACGTTCAGTTTTTTTAATATATCTTCAAGTAGACACCATTTTGTAAGTGCAGATTGGAATAAATTAATAGCTACCAATAGAGCGATATATAAAAAGGAGTTAATTTTTTATTTTCAATCTTATTGTTTTATAATTTTATCTATTCTAATTTCATTATTTAAATGGACAAAAATTATATAGACCCCAGTATTTAAATTTTCAAGATTGCATTTTGTTGTTAAATTACAATTTGTAATTTCTAAAGCGACGCTACCAGATAAATTAAGGAGTACTATTTTTTTAGGTATTTCATCAGCAATTGAAATACTTAGTTCGTTTTCTGTCGGATTTGGATAGATAGAGAAGCCCACACTAGGATTAATGTTGGTTTTTATATTTACAACACAACAATATTCGTAAGGTCCAATATCCATTGCTGCACCGTTTATACCATCACCATCCAAGGGCCTTGACAAGCCATCCAAATCAAATGAAACGGTATTGTTGAGATTCAATCCTCTATCAATAGCAAGAATACTTGTTGGTGTTAAATGGAAATCTGTAGGTGGTGCTACAAAATTTGGATTTCCATGCTGACCATTTAATTCTTGATTTGTATAAACTGCCCGGAATGTCGGAAGCGTTTTAAAAGCTGTGGTTCCAATGGTCAATAAGGTGTTGCTTAAGACTGGAAAATAATACAAATTGTGATCTAAGCTGATTCCATTTAATCCAGTATTTGAAATAAAACCAAGCAAAGAGTGGTTGTTATTTACTGTGTTTTTATAAAAAATATTGTTCTTTATTTGAAGATTTATTGGATTGATCGCATTTGTTAGAAAGAGCGCCGCTTGATTATTGCCAGTATGAACCAGATTATTATAGAAATAGACGTCCTTTATAGGGCCGTTATCAGAAATAAATACCTGTGACGGGAAAATATTATTCCGAATAATAATATTTTCACTAAGCAATGTTTGCGTACCAGATTCAGAGCTGATTCTCAATCCCTGAGGTGAATTGTAAATGATATTGCCTTCTATAATTACATTTTTAGTTCCGGAAGATTGATCTCCACCAACGTGAATGGTGTGAATATACATATCATGAATCCTATTATTTTTAATTAATAGATTTGTGGAAGCGCGTAATTTAAGTCCGTCATCAGCATTTTTAATTTCATTTCCTTCAAAAATTACATTATTGGATTGACTAATATAGACACTATGAACAAAGAAGCTGCCGCAACCATTGCTATCTAAAACATTATTTTTAAAATTTACATCATTGGCAGCCGAAAATATGCCATGACCTTGATTCATATTTCCATTTTTTTCAATCAGACAATTTTCTACAAGAATATTTTGCTGATATAAAATCATTCCATTTTGACAACCCATAATATGCAGGCTATCTAGTATAATATGATGCGGTTTTAGGCTATAAAAACTTTCATTTATATAAACACCAGTAGGCCTGTTTCCAATGGCAGCAGTAGTTGTAAGTGATAAGTTTTGAAATTTTAAATAAGAAGATTCTTTATTTGAGGATCCTCTGCAAAGCAGAATTTCTCCTGGGCTTGTTTTATTAATGATTGGTTTCTTTCCGAGTCCATATGCAGAAATGATAATGTAGTTTGAAGCTGTTCCCTGGGCAGCACCAACAGCGATACCATTGGTTCCAGACCATCGGTCACCGCGGCGAAGAAGAATGCTATCACCAGGTTTTGCAAGATTATCCAGGAGGGTATTTAAAGCTATAAGACTTTTTTTAGGACCATCAGTATTATTGCCATTCGGTACTGGAAATCTTCCACTCCAGGAATCATTGCCAAGACTTTCAGAAAAGTAGTAATTGGTAGCGTATGTTATATATGACAAAAACATACAACATAAGAAAATGCATTTTATTTTCATAGTGATTCTTTTAAAAAAGTTAATTTAAATTTTGTAATTTTATTTTTTGAGTATTGTACTATCTAATTATTATGTTTGGATAACAGAGAAAAAGCATTTATGAATTGAAATACAATGGATCAACAATTATCTAATTAAACTTACATCTCCTATTAATACCTGATCGTTTCCTTTTTCAAATTCAACAATTCCATAATATACATACACTCCTGGTAAACAGTTTTTATCTTTAGATCTTCCATTCCAGCCTTGTTCTAATTCATTGGCTAAAAAATTTTGTTTTGAAAAAACTTTTTCGCCCCAGCGATCATAAATTTCTAAGAGTCGTATGCTTTTTGCATTTCCAAAAAAACTAAAGATATCATTGATATTATCACCATTTGGAGAAAATGCATTTGGTGCAAATATTTTATTGTCAAACACTTTTATATTAATGGAGTCTAATGCTGTGCATCCATCCTCATTGATAATATTGCAATATATTTTTAATGAGTATTCAGGAATGAGTAAAGGATTGGTACAATTTAAGCAAGATAATGACTGCGAACTGATCCAATCAATAATTGTATATGAGCCTTGAATTATAGCCGATAACTGGATCTGTTCTCCTTTTAGAATTTCTAGGTCAGGTCCAAGATCTATGAATGGAATTTCGGGACTTTTAATTTCAATCAAGGTGTCTGAAATGCATCCAAGGCTATCTTTAATATAGAGTAAATGTTGCCCACCAATTAAATTATTAATAACAGCTTGTGCATTAAAAATAATTCCATCTAAGGAATAATACAAGGGTGGATTTTTAGTAATTACTGTTTTAAATTCAACAGATCCTGTTTTAATTTGTGGGTCACATGGAAGATGCTGTATATTGAGTTGCCGGATTTCAGGAACTGCATGAATATGAATAAATAAGCTATCATCATATTTGCATCCAAAATCTTCTCCTTGCAAAATATAGAGATAGCTACCTGAAATTAAAAAGCTTGTGTTAATGGTGTTCCCCTGTATAAATGGACCAAGCCATTGATACTGCTTTGTAGTATCCTTTATGAACTGATTCAATACGAGCATTTGAGGATTGGAAATACAGAGTCTTAATACGGTATCCTGGATTAAATTTTTTGGTAAACAATCGGGAGATTTGCAATTATAAATATCGCTATTGATTGCAGAGCAAGGTCCGCTATCTTCAATTGTTAGTTGGATTCCGGCACTATCATTAAAAAACCTCTTTTTTATAAGATAAGTACTATCATTTATTAGCTGTCCAATATTGCCATTTAGAACTTTAATTTTATAATTCT
Organism: Saprospiraceae bacterium; assembly: GCA_016717265.1. Lineage (NCBI taxonomy): Bacteria > Pseudomonadati > Bacteroidota > Saprospiria > Saprospirales > Saprospiraceae > Saprospiraceae bacterium. Next base: position 548,450 of record JADKFX010000001.1, on the reverse strand, counting down.
TAACACGTTTTGTTGTACTCCATTTGAAAATAATGGTGGTATCTGTGGATTCACAAGTTAAATTTGGTTTTTGCAGTGGTGTCAACACTTCAATTTCTTTTAATTGTTGGTTAAAACATTTATAATTATTTAGTTTTAATAATAATTGTTTTTTACCTGGTGTTGCCCATTTAACTTCAAGTTCTCTATCTGCTTTTGTAAATTTAAAAATGCCATTATCTAAATTCCATAAAAAGGAAGATGAGTCTGCCCTATTTCCAATGAATTTAATTTGGATTAAAGAATCCTGACAAACAACACTATCCAAAGTAAAATCTGCTAATGGATTTTCGCGTACAATAATGGTCGTATTTCCCAAATACCTGCATCCATTTTGATTTAACAACACCTGGATTCTATGATTCCCTGGTCCTGCAATTGCAGGATGAAAGAGTCCAGAAATACTATCTATAATACCAGGTCCTCGCCAATTCCATATACCACCAATTTGGTTGGGACTTGTATTTGTATTCAATTGAATTGCAGTACTATTTGCATCTATACAAAGTGTATCAACCGGTATTATATCTACAATAGCGGATGGACAAGTTTTAGATTGACATTCAATTTCAGCTATTTGTTCAATACAATATGGATTTGATGACCGGATTCTTATTTTAATAGTTTGACCCCGGTTTAAATTATAAAAATAGATACTGGTATCTGAAAGTCTGTTAAAAGGTCCTCCTAGAATGGTGTCAATCTTATATGTTTCACCGGTATAAAAAGGCCAACTAAATAGAATGCTACTATCGGTTGCAAAACAATCAATTATTGGAACAATAGGTTGTGGATGAACTTGAATGAAAGTACAAAATGTATCCCTGCAAAACAAGCGGTCACTGCGCAAGCAAATTTGATGAAATCCGGTTTCTTTTACCAGCTGATAATATGCATTTGCTGTACTGTTTATTTGAATTTCATTCGTGTCGTATTTAAAAAAATAATGTTCCAAACTATCGGATGTTGGTATCAAAAGACTTAATTGCATGCTATCATCCAGACAATAGTCTGTTTTATTTAAAGTAAAAGTTGCTGAAGGCTTTGGTTTTATAATTATTTTAAAATTTGTAAAATCAGGACAACTTGCTTTTTCAGGGTAAATATAAAATGTAGTGTCTTTTAAATATACAGATTTTAAATTTTTTAATATGCAATTGGAATCTGGTATCGAACAAGAATAAAAAACTGGATTACCAATTGGGTTACCTTCTTTTGTAAAAGCTAAGGTTGATAGATCTAATTCTTCGCCTAAGCAGATAGAAACGTCCGTTATATGAAATCGATCTATAGCATTTATTTTTATAGGCAGTGCGATAATGTCTTCACAAGTTCCATTACTTGCTTTCAAATAAATTGTAGTGTCCTTTTGTAATATAAGAAAGTTACTGTCGATTCTCGAATGCTGTGTGCAGGAATCATTGAAATAAAAACTATAAGTAGCATTGGTATTGTTCTGATCCAAAAATGAAATTGAAGAAAGATAAATAGTATCATTTAAACAGAACTTCAATGAGTCCAGCAACAATAGATCCGGAAAATTCCGAGATCCTTTTACGATAATAGAATGTGCAGATGTGCAAGAATATATAGAATCTAAGGTATAGATAATTTGAAGAGTGTATTCACCAGCTTGTGTAACTTCAAGTTGAGATGTTAAGCTTAGAGTATCTTTTTTAATCGTTGTCCAGAGGTAGCTTAAGGTTCCATTAATTGGATATTGAGAAGAATCTGCATATAGGATTGCAAGTGTATCAATACAAGAAATGTCGTTGGTTTTATTGGGTATCGAAATGAGTTTCGAATATTTTAAATTGATAAATACGGTAGAATCGCAAAAGGGAGTTTGTTTAGAAGTGAAAAGCAGTTTGTAAATACCTGAACTATCAAATTTTCTCTGTCCAAATTTAAGACTATCTGGAAAACAAAGAAAGGTATCTAAATGTGTTTCCAGTAATTCAAGTTCTTCAACGACTACCGTAATATTGCTATCACATCCATATTTATTTTTGAAAAAATAATCCCAGGTACCGGCGGTAAGAAAAACATTATTGAATTTATAGCTTTCACCAAAACACACATAGAAAGGACCATATTCCGTCAGAGGACTATCGTCCCCGATTTCGACATCAAGACAAACTTCATTGCCGGTATGGCATTCATTACTACCCTGAACACAAATCTTCCCAATTCCGGGTTGGTCCCAGGTAACTTGTGCCAAATTGTCTTTTGAAAAATTAAGTGTTCCATTTTCCACACGCCAATCATAAGCGCAGGCACCTAAAATTTGAGCAATGTTATAATCGACCGTTTCGCCTTTGCACACTAATTTTTTGCCTATAATTTTTGCCGTAGTATTTGGTACAGGAGCCATTGCGGATCCAGCGGTCACTGCAAAATCTACATTGCAGGAATTAGGACCATTGCCATCAAAAACTAAATAGTAGATGCAACCTATTTTCAGCGCTTCTGTAGTAGAAAATGGCCAGGTTTGATTCGCAAACATATTTGTATTGCAATTGCTCACCAACCTAAATGTCTGACAATCATCAGAAGCATATACACCCATTTCTACTCCATTTGCCTGGGTACAATTAGAAACGGTCACGTTAAAACTTAAATTTGCTGAACCCGCTATAAAAGCCAGCCATTGCATACTGTGCTGCACCTGGGTGCAATAGCCGGGAGGTGCCTGGCCTACTATTGTGTTTGTGGTTCTTGCAGAGGCTCCATTTAAATCACAAACCAAGCAGGCATCAGAACATATATTTGAAAGTTGGACTGGGTTGGAACCGCATTTGGTATGTCTTTGAGCAAAAAGCGAACTACTACCGATAAGAAAGATCAAATCGAACAAGATGTAAATTCGCCAGAGGATTGATGGCATACTACAAATATAAGAAATTACAGGTAGTTTACATTTAGTTCTTTCTTAAATTAAATTGCTGTAAAAATTAATTGGTGACCACTACGTAACAAGATGTTGTGTTGCTTTTTTGTTAGCATAGCGTAGCATTAAATTTTATTTTTAGAATAAATTTAGGCAATTCCATTTATTAAGATTCAATATTGCATTTAATTTGAACTTATTTTAATTTGAATTTCTTATAATGGTTTTGTCGCATTTTTAAATTTTTTATATTTACCAAATAGGATTCCTAAAGTATAAATTATTGGCAACAATATTTTTTTAACAAAAGCTGGCATTTCAGGCATACCATATTCTCTTCGATATTTTATTAATAAATAGGCAGCATCAAATATTTCCGGTTTGTTTGTTCCGGATTTTCGCTGCGCAGTATATAAAGTATCAAGAAAAAAAATAATGCTGTTTGCAGGTTTTATCCAGCCATCGATAATAAGTTCATTGTCTCCAATATTCCAGAATCGATGCGGGATCGTTCTATAAAAAGTAACAGATTGTCCAACGGTATAAATGACTGGTTCTTGTCCCATTATTTGACAAGCTACGCTTCCTTTGACGATTGTAAATCCTTCATCCTGTAAATAATGCACATGCATAGCAGGTCCTGCATTTGGAGTACAATAGCCTTCTAAATGAACGATATCTCCATCTGATTCTTTTATTATTTCTTTAAAAATAATTTTTTCGCCTTGTCCGCTTTCTATTGTCAGTGGTAATTTATATTCCATGTTTAACATATTAAATGAGTATATCAATTATTATAGAGTACTAAAGTAAGGCTGTTTAAATTTTAAGAGAATTAATTTGAAGATGTTATTGCGGTATTTATAACCGTTTTTTCAATTTTATTTTCTACGGCTTCTAAAGAATTTAAATAGCGATAAATTGCTTTCAATTCCAGTTCATTCATTCTTGAAAAAGAACCCCAGGGCATAGGACTTCCTTTATGTACACGACCTGCTTTAAATCTGGCTACAAAAGCTTGTTCACTCCAATCTGCTATAATTCCTGTATTTGCATGTGGTGTTAGGTTTGGAGAAATGAAGGTTTTGCCATCACTAAATTTATCAGCTTCAAATTCCATACCACCGGCAAAAGGTTTACCAATAAATTCACCTGTTTTTAAATTGCGTTGTGTATGACAGCCAAAACAATCGGCTATATTGTTTGCAAGATATTTTCCGTATTCTATTGTGCTATCCATAGTGATTGATTTTAAAGGAATTGCTTTTGTGCCATCCGGTTTCATAACATGTAATGCCATTAATGCTTTACCAATAAAGCTTAATTCACTCCTTTTGACTTCATGTTTAACAGGAGTTTGTGTTCTTAAGAATGAAATAATTGCAGTTAAATCATCATCACACATTTCTGCAAAAGGCATAAATGGAAAAATACAACGATTGTCTGAACCTACCATATAACGCAGTGTTCGTGCAAGTTCTGCATCCGTTAATTTTCCAATTCCGGTTTCCGGATCTGGTGTAATATTAGGCGCTCGAAATGTACCTGGTGGAATTTTTAATTCCCATCCACCACTTAATGGTAGTAGGTTTCCATTTTCTACATCCATATATTTATCCATCGGAACATGACAGGTGCCACAATGCGCCGGACCATAGGCTAGGTATTTCCCCCGTGCAATAATGCTAGAATCTTTACTTGCTTTTATATCCGGATACGGTGCATCAAATTTTCGATTCCATGAGAATTGAACATAAGCCACTAAACAAAAAATTAGGAAAAGAAGCGTAAGTCCTATCCATTTAATAATTTTAACTGCTTTTTTCATAATAATACTATTTTGATCTATGAGTGAAATTTTATTCAATGATCAAAGGTATAGTTCTGGTGTAGGCTCATCCATCAGTATAGTAACTGAATTTGATACGCAGATTTGCGTAATTTAAAATTATAAGTTAAAAGACATTGAATTTAGCAGGAAACTTGTCAATAATTAAGAAGCTTTAATTTTGAAAGTGAACTGTTTAGAAAAAGACACTTGGTTTCCTTAAAACCAATCTATAAAGTGTTCAAGGGAAAAATTTTTACAAATAGAAATGAATAAAATGAAACGAAAGAAAATTTATTTAATTCATTCATTCATTCATTCATTCATTCAAATTTCATTTAGAATTTCAAATGAAAATGGACTCTTTGCAAATTTATTTTTTAAAGTCCTTCATTTTCCATATAAATTAACTTTGTCATCAATTTTCCGACCATTAATAAAGTATATGGATCAATGACGTCAATATTATCTTTTTGAGTATGGTGATAATGCGGAAATTTTTTTCCATCCGGGCGATTAATAATATCAATCATTGGAATTTTAGCAATGGTATTTACAAAATAATGATCGTCCGTTACACCGCCACCAGAAGCTCTTGGAAAAAAACTAGAGTAACCCATAGAGGCTGCTAATGACCAGACTTTTTCTACTATATCTTTGGCATAATAAACGGAGTAATCTTCAGTATAAAAACCAGGATTGGCACCACCTACCATATCTAACAATACACCATACATGGGTCGGTAGCCTGAAACATGAAGATTTGCAGACCAATATTGAGAACCGAGTCCCCAGGTTTTTAAATTATCTGTATTTGTTGCGGTACTTTCAGATCCATAATCTTCTAAATCAAATAATACGAAATCTACCCCTATACCAGTTAATGTTTGTGTTTGTATTATTCGCGCTAGTTCTATTAAAACAGCGACTCCACTGGGTCCATCATCGGCACTTGGAAAGGATTTTTTTTGCATTTTCGGATCAGGATCTGCATCAGACCAAGGTCGCGTATCCCAATGTGCTGCCAATGTAATTCTGCGTTTCGCAGTGGGGTTGATTTGAGCAATAATATTATTGCCATTTAATAAAGTGCCATCAAACGCTTTTGCTTGAAATTTTTGTTGAATCACGTCGGCGCCATAAGCTGTAAATTTTTCTACATACCAGGCAGCACATTTTCTATGTGCTTCTGTATTTGGAATTCGCGGACCAAATAATAATTGTTGCCTTACAAATTGAAAGGCACTGTCTTTATTGAATGAAGGTAATTTGAGTTCTTCTTTTTTATTTGAAACAGTTTGCTTTTTAGCATCCTCTTTACAGTACATTGCAAGTAGAGACACCATCAAAAGAAAATATAAAATTCGGATATTCATTTTTGTTAATCTAGTTATTAAAAAAATCAAGAACGCATCCATTCGGTTCCTTCTTTACCATCTTTGAGCTGTATACCGGCTGCTTTTAACATATCTCTGATTTTATCAGAACTTCCCCAATCTTTATTTTCCCTTGCTGTTTTTCGAAGTTCAATAATCAATTGCATTAATCCATCCAAGGTACTGCTATCAGCATTTTGATTTTCATCTTTTAAGCCAAATATATCAAACACAAAAACTTGAAAATGTTTAATAAGAGCACTCCAGCAAGCGATAGAAATACTAGCTGCCGGGATATGTCCATCTTTAACAGAATTCACTAAAGTGCACAATTCGAACAAGGAAGCTAAGGCTTTTGGAACATTAAAATCATCGTTCATGTCGGTGAAAGATTGGTCCATAAGAGCTTTAATTTCTGCATCTTTAGTTCCCGTTGTGGTTGCAAATTCTGCCGAAAACTGATGCAAAATTTTTACAGTTTCCAAAAGGCGTTTAAATGCTTTTTCGGCTGCTTGTAAAGCATCGTCGGTGATATCTAAAGTACTGCGATAATGCGCCTGTAATGTAAAAAAACGGCAGACCATCGGCGAATAAGCCTTCGTAGTATGTATACTGTTTCCAGTAATCAATTCAGCGGGAGATATGGTATTGCCATCGCTTTTTGACATCTTTTTTCCATTCAGTAAAAGCATATTGGTATGCAACCAATAATTGGCTGGGGCATGCCCATTCGCACCTATATTTTGTGCGATCTCATTTTCATGATGTGGAAACTTTAAATCATTCCCACCTCCATGAATATCAAAAGTTTCACCTAGATATTTAGTACTCATTGCAGAACATTCCAAATGCCATCCTGGAAATCCAACCGACCAGGGTGAATTCCAACGCATAATATGTTCATCACCTGCTTTTATCCATAATGCAAAATCGGAAGGATGATTTTTTTCATCCTGATTTTTTAAATTGTCGCGTGATTCGGCTAAAAGATCTTCAACAACTCTACCAGATAATTTTCCATAGGGATGATCATCTTTAATAAATTTTACAGTATTAAAATAAACGCTGCCATTTTTTTCATAAGCATAACCGCGTTTTAAAATTTCCTGTACCATTTCAATTTGTTCTATGATATGACCCGTTGCACGGGGTTCTATACTTGGAGGCAGGTTATTAAACAAACGCATCATATCATGAAAGCCATTGGTATATTTTTGGGCGACTTCCATGGGTTGTAATTTTTCTAATCGGGCTCCTTTCATCATCCGATCTTCACCATCATCTAATAAATGTCCAACATCTGTAATGTTTCGGATGTATCGCACTTTAAAGCCCAAATACATTAGATATCGATAAATGACATCAAAAGAAATAAACGTACGGCAGTTTCCTAAATGTGCTTCATAATAAACGGTTGGTCCACATACATACATGCCAATCATACCGTCCAGGATAGGTTTAAAAACTTCTTTCTCTCCACGAAGGCTATTATATACCGAGATATTCATGGTGGCAAAGATAATAAAGATGCCGACTCATGCCAAAGCGTTCCGTATTCAGCGTTATTTATTATGCTAATTTTAACGAATTAAAAACAAAGTAAACTAGTATTATTTTATTTTAATTTATGAATACCACATGTTCTAAATTTTTCTAAGCACTTAGAACTTCGATTTGTTAACGAATTGAAAAAATAAATGATTTTTAGAAATTGTAAAAAACGTTTGAAAATATTTATTTAATGCCACTTAATAACTTGTTTCCAAATTAGCATAACGGCCGCTATAACAAGCTTCTTCTTCGTGCCAAAATATAATTTTTAAGTTATTTTGGGATATGAGTAATTTGACTTCTTCTTCTGAAAAACGTTTGGCATTACTGGGTGCATACCAATCATAGTTGGTTATTTTACTGAGATCATAACCCCATTCTGGATTCCAATAGCACTTTAAAAAGTTCCAATATATAAATCGTTGAATGTCGTAGGTCCCAGCTTTAATTCCTAAAAGCGGAATTTCAGGAGACTCAAAGCTTATCTGGAGGGCAGACAGCCGTTTTCCTAGTTCGGTAAGTTGTTCAGATAATTGCCAGATTTCTGCATCTGGTATGTTGTGTGTATTTGTCCTAAAGTAATCATCTATTAATTCACGAGGCAATGCTTTTTTTCTATAAAAATAACAAGCAAATTCTCCTTTATCTGAAAGTAAAGAAGAAAGATGTGCAAAAGTTGCCGTAGGATTTTCGGTATGCATAATGACCTGATCGCAAACAACAAAATCACAAACGCCTGCTTTTAGTGGCGTATTTGCAATATCTGATTGCAAAAAATACAAATTTTTAATATCCTTGTAATGTGCTGCTGCTAATAGGCAGGATTCAGATACATCAATTCCTAAAACGATAGCATGCGGTGCAAGTTGACTAAACCAAAACGATTTATAACCTAAACCACAACCCGTATCAATGATAAAGGATTTATTTTTTAAAAATGCTCTAAAAGTTTCAAGATCATTAAATCCATATAATTTCAGAAACCATTCATATTGTGTTTTGTGCAGTTTTTCAATATCTTCAAAATGATTTGCAGATTTCCACTTAGTATCAAAAGTTTCTTTTGTTTGCTGTTGATTAAATTCTAAATCTTGTTTTTTGGAACTGTCTATTAAAACATTGTGATTGACAAGCATTGGAATTTTAAAATAATCAAGAATCATATTTATAGTTTGATTTATGCAGATAGGAATTATTCATTATTTAAAAATTGTATGAGGCTTTCTCTGGTTTATATTTAGTAAAGCGCTCATTAATTGAAATTATGAATTCAAATGTAAACAGTTTAGATATGGATTTTAAAAGTAAAATGCAAAAATAGAAGATTGCTACTAATTTAGCTTGTAAATTTCAATTTAATATGAAAATTTTTCAACTATTTCAAAAAACAAATAGCTATGCATTAAACATCATTATTGGTCTAATTAGATATATTTCGCTGTATTTAAGTAGTAAAATTAAATTATTTTATTTGCCCTAAGCCTGGTGGTCGCACAAATGGAAGGCTATTATGAAATAATTCCTATAGTATGACTAGAATCCAAAAGGTTCAATCCTGCAAATTTTTGATTGACTAAAAATTAAAAATGCTGTCTGAATTTCAGGCAACATTTTTTTAGAATGTAATTTGTAATAAAAATTATCTCCATATTTTCATTTGATAATTAATTCTGGTCGAATTCCTCTGACTTGTCGTGAGCATCGGTAATTCTTACTCTGAATTTCTTGCCATTTTTAGGTTTGCCAAGTCCATCTGTATACACTGTTACATGAAATCTATTATTCATTAACTGCGTGGTTACACGAGTTGATTTAATAGGAACCCGAACCGAACCATCATAAACATACACTCGTGCAGTTCGTGAATCCTTTCCTGCGAGAGCATCCTCTACAATAGGAATCTGCAGAGACGGCTCTTTTGGTCTTGATCGGTCACTTTGGTAAGTGATTACAGCAGCAGGCTTTGCTCTTTCATAGCCTCCTTTCTGTGCAGAACCTCCTGACTCCGCAGAATCTGGAATGCGTATTTCAACCTGAGTCTACACTTCTGAACCCATTCCTAAAGCCAAAACAGATAGAAGATTAAATATTAGTTTTTTTATAATTAATGATTTGATATTTATATAGGATTTGTATTAATGTTTAAATATCCTTTTTTATTGATTTTGTTATCAAATTATAGAATTTATTTTTTACTTCTCATCTAGGTTTTTACTCTGCCTAACAAATGTATAACTTAGGCTTTAAGCTTATTTTATTCAGACTCACATTTTAGTTTAATAATGAATTTAATGGAATCAAGATGGTTATAACTATTGTATTTAATCAACTTCAGGGTTACTTTAGTTTAATTAAATCTTTGAATTTTCTAATCTTATTGAATGAATTAGTTTTCTAATATCAGTTTTTCAACTTGTATTTGATTTCCGGATTTAATTTTTAAAAAATAGATTCCATTTTTTAATTCAGAAAGTTTCCATTCGAAATGGTTTTCATTAGTATTTAATTCTTGTATTTTTATACTGTTGCCAGTGCTTGTAAATAATTGTAACTGGATTGGAAGTTCATTTTGTGGTCCGAAATGAAAATGGAGGGTTCCCAAAAATGGATTAGGGTATACAAGAATATTATTTTTTCTTAATTCTTTATTTTGAATAATGATATTGCAATTCTCTATGCTTATATTTTTAATTAAAAAACTATCCTGATAGGCTTCTTTCGGGGTAAGTTCACTTGTAAATTGAATAGCATCACAAAGATCACCAGCTTGTCTTGCAATAAAGTCCAAGGTGAAAATTATCTGATTTTGCGGTGCACTTATTTTAGCTGTGTTTGGCTCAATCCAACTTATTGGAATATAGCCGGCTTCTAAAAAATTGGTTCCTATATTCCGATTGTCCAGTGTTAGTATTGTAGAATGTATATTCTCAAACTTAAAACGCGTAGAATCAAATTTAAAAGTACCTTGAAAACCAACAATAGAGTCAAAACCAAAAGCATAAAAATCAATATGAATAGAATCTCCTTTAGCAAAATGCTGATTTTTGAATTTGAAAATTATGGAATCGGAACTCCATTGTAAGGGTTTATAATTTAAGGGCATGGAGTAGTCGTTTACATCGCCCATTTTTACAAGTCTGAAATCCACCCTTCTGTTGATACCAGCATTTAGATCAAGTGTTATTTCTTGAGGTTTACTATTTAATATGGTGGTATCTATTCTTACAGCAAATAATTTCCAAGGATTAGGAGAAATAAAACGATCCATATTTCCAACAATCAATTTTCGAATTTCAATTCCATCCGCTGCAGTTATAGTTGAGGAGTTGTTTACATCAGCAGCAATGCTCTGAAATGGATTTGTAAATGGTTCAAGACCTAAAATGTGTCTGGTAATTTTTAGGATATCATAGGTTGTAACATGATTTAAGGAATCTGAATCTTTATAAGCATTCAGCTCGTATTTGCGAATCGGTAAATCGCCAAATTTATAATCTTTGCTTGTTGTTTGTTGTTTATAAAGGAAATTGCCATTTATAAGATTCACGTGGACGATTGGACCTTCAATGCTGTCTTTCCCATCTAAGGAACATAGAATCATACCATTTATTTTACCATATTCTCGGATATCACAACAGATATCATCTGTGTCTGTAACAAGAATTGCAGTTTTACAATAATCAGTATTTCCTTCTACATCTTCAACCCAAAGTTGAATCTCAACCCAAAGAAAATCACAATTAACAGAAGCTATTAAATCATCGCAACAAACCGTTAAACTATCTTGATTAGGGTCACCATTAAAATAAAATTTCAATTTATCATGGTGTGTACAATTATCAAAACTTTTAGTATCAAAATCTTTTGCATAAATTGTAATACAACCTTGCGGTGTCATATTAAAACTGTCTACTTTAATTTTACACATTGGCGTAGGAGCTTTACAATCCAATATTTCAAATAACTGACATAAGACTGCTTGATTGCCACAGGTATCTGTAACCCACCAACAAATTTTGTGAACACCTAAAGGATATGTACCACTTCCATCTGTAATATTATTTGGATTACTGGCAAATGGATTATCGTTAAACATTGGAGTTTGTCCTTTTTCAAATTCTTTTATCATTAAGGAACCGACATGAATATCATATCCATTGTAAATACCAAGACCATCATTGTATAAATCAATTTTGTAGGTAAAACTCAAACAAGCGGATGGTGTTTGATTGTCATTTGCCTCCGCGGTTATTGATAAAAAAGAACTACAAGTATTCAGAACAGTGTCATATAATGCGGGGTTGCATGCACCCGTTTTAATAAGTAAAATTGGCTTGTCAGTATCTAAGCAAGGATCCTTTGAAAAGAGAAACGTATTGGCTTGCAATGGGATTATTGACAGGAAGTATGCTACCCATAAAAATCGCGAATAATTAATAATTTTATTTAAATGGAGTTTTAATAAGGGTAAGGTGTGAATTAAAAAACAAGAGTTCATAATTAGTGTATTCATTATTTAAAGATACTACTTTATAAACAAATTAAATATTTTTATGCACTGAATTTAAGCTGTGTTCGAAGTGAATTAAAGACTTTGATCCTCTAAAATTGAAAATGAAACCCCATTCTAACGAGCTTCCCCAAAGCCAAGCATAAGTTCTGTATTTGGTTTAAAATTATATTTGTATAAACTTGATTGTCAGGAATTAGTAAAAGAATTCTAGCTTGTTTTTAATGAGCTTGGATTCAAAAATTTCATATACCTTGCACTCGAATATTATATGAAAACCATTTCGCATATTTTTTCTTTTGTCTTTCACCCATTGTTGGTTTTATTTTATTCCTTATTTTTATTAATTTGTTTGAAGCCTCATTTATTTGGTGCTTTACATTGGCAGGATCAATCCTTATTGCTCATTTTGATTTTTATTTATACTTGTGTTGTGCCTGCAATTGGTTTTGTATTACTTAAATTTACAGGTTTTGTAAAAACTTTTCGCATGGAAGATCGAATGGATCGCTTTGGTCCATTAATTATATGTGCAATATTTTACCTATGGTTATGGGTTAATTTAAAATCGCAAGACCAGATCCCAAAGTTGATGATTGCTTTCATTTTAGCATCCATTCTTTCTATTTTTTTAGCTTTTGCATTGAATACAAAAATCAAAGTCAGTTTACATACGATTGCCTTTGGAGCTTTTGTTACATTCTGGATTATTCTTCGCTTTTATCATTTTGAAGATGGAATTTTACAATTCCGGTTTTTAAAATCGGGTGTATCCGCATTTCATGTGAATCATTTGATTGGTATTTCACTTGTTTTAGCTGGATTTATAGGTACTTGTCGACTTTATTTAAAAGCTCACGATGCTTCTGAAATTTATTTAGGTTATTTCGTTGGCATTTTTTCTACTATACTTGCATTTTCATATACGTTTTAAAAATGCAAGCAATCATAAATACCATTGAAAGTGCCTGGTTGGATCGCAGTTTATTGACAGACCCACAGGTAAAAACCCAGATTTTAGAAGTAATCGCAGCTTTAGACAGTGGCAAAATTCGAGTCGCAGAATACAGATCCGGAGAATGGATTGTTCTAGAATGGATTAAAAAAGCCATACTACTCTATTTTCCAATATCGGATAATAAATTGATTCAGGCAGGAGAACTAGAATTTTATGATAAAATTCCTTTAAAGACAAATTATCAGAGTCTTGGAATAAGGGCATTACCGGGTGCTATTGCCCGATATGGCGCTTTTATTGAACCGGGAGTAATCTTAATGCCAAGTTTTGTGAATATAGGTGCGTATGTTGGTGCCGGAACGATGGTTGATACCTGGGCAACCGTAGGTTCTTGTGCTCAAATTGGGAGAAATGTACATCTGGCTGGAGGAGTCGGTATCGGAGGAGTTCTCGAGCCTTTACAAGCAAAGCCAAATATTATAGAAGACAATGCGTTTATTGGTTCGCGATGTATTATAGTGGAAGGTGCTATTATTGGTCAGGAGGCAGTATTAGGTGCCAATGTAGTAATTACAGGATCTACCTATATTATTGATGTAACCGGATCAGAACCCATCCGTTATAAGGGCTATGTACCTCCAAGATCGGTAGTCATCCCGGGGTCGTATACAAAAGAATATCCAGCTGGAAACTATCAGGTTCCCTGTGCATTGATCATTGGCCAACGCAAAGAATCTACGGATAAAAAAGTAAGTTTAAATGAAACTTTAAGGGAATACAATATTTCAGCTTAAACCCTCTTTCATTTTTGTTGTTTTAGGAATAGATATACCCATTAATAATAATGGATCAGGGCCTGATATCAATAGAAAAACAGTTAAATTCAGGAACTGCTTCAGTTTTTAAAATTTTATTGCTCGTTTTAACTAAATATTGAAATTATTTAAGGCTATTTTGCGTTTTATTAAGTTGAACTCTATTTATGGCATGGAATGAAAATTATTATGATCAGTTAATCCTTAAAATTGATCAATTTACCCGAAAGTATTATATCAACCAATTGATTAAAGGCAGTTTGTATTTTACTGGATTGGTAACTTTAGTATTTTTAGCTTATAATCTCCTTGAAAATCAATTTTATTTTAGTAAAGGGGTCCGCACATTTTTAAGCTTATCTTATCTGGTTCTCTTTGCATCGAGTCTTTGGTATTGGGTGGCTAGCCCTTTACTTCATTATTTTAGATTAGGGAAGCTCATATCACATGAAGAAGCTGCAAAAATTATCGGTTCGCAATTTGGAGATGTAAAGGACAAGTTGTTAAATGTGTTGCAACTTAAAACGCAATCCGTAAATTATTCCGACAGAAGTCTGATTGATGCCAGTATTCAACAGAAATCTATTGAATTAACGCCTGTGCCATTTGTCCAAGCTATAGACTTACAAAAAAACAGAAAATATTTGCAATACGCTATTGCTCCATTGTTTCTTTTGGGAGCTATTTTAGTGTGGGCACCAGGTATGATTCAAAAACCTACGCAACGTTTAATTTCAATCAATAAAGATTTTGAAAAGGAAGCACCATTTCATTTTAAAATTGAAGCAGATGCATTACATGTCGAACAAAACGGAGATTTTACCCTGGAAATTAAAATTGATGGATCAGCCTTGCCTGCAGATGCATTTATTGATGTTGATAATTTTCAATATCGTTTGAAAAAAGAAAGTCAGGATGTATTTACCTACACATTTAATAATGTTCAAAAGGATTTACCATTTAAATTATTCTCAGGTGCTATTCAATCTCCAGAATATACATTAAAAGTATTGATGAAACCGGTAATCAATTCTTTCCAGGTTCGACTTGAATATCCTACATATACCGGACGAAAGAATGAAACATTAGAAAATACAGGAGATTTAATTATACCTGTAGGCACTAAAGTGAATTGGTATTTTAATTCTGAATATACGGATCATTTATATTTTAAAAGTTTAGAAGACAAGGAAAAAGCAGAATTACAAAGAAAAGGAGAAAATGAATTTCAATATTCCCGAAAGATCCTAAAAGACCAAAGTTATACTTTATTTTTAAAGAATAATTTTCTGTCGAATCTGGATTCTGTTCAATACCAAATGAGCGTTATTCCAGATCAATATCCACAAATTCAGCTTGAAGCTTTTTCAGATAGCAGCGACTATAAAGTAAACTATTATGCAGGTCAGGCATCTGATGACTATGGTATTCGAAATATTACATTTAATTCCATCCGACTTAAAAAGGATGGAAGCGAAGAAGCTGTAAAGTCTGTCGTTTTAAATAATTTGACCCCTGGAAAAACCAACAGCTTTAGTTATTCTTTTGATGCAGCAGAATATAATCTGGCACCGGGTGAAGCGATTCGGTATTATTTTGAAGTTTGGGATAATGATGCAATCAATGGTAGCAAATCATCAAGAAGTCAGTATCTTGAATACAAAGAAGCTTCCCTGGAAGAACTTGCGAAATTAGAAGAACACAATAATGAAGAAATAAAAGATGACCTGGAAGAAGCATTAGCGCAAGCAAAAAAACTGCAGGAGAAGCTCAATGATTACAAAGACAAAATGCGCCAGAAAAAAGATTTGGATTGGCAGAATAAAAAGGATCTTGAAAAAATGATTCAACAACAAGAGCAGATTCAGAAAAAATTTGAGGATGCGCAAAAAAAGTTAGATGAAAATTTAAAGAAACAAAAAAATGAAGATGAAAATCTTCAAAACAAACAAGAGCAACTTCAAAAACTGTTTAAAGAAACAGCAAATGAAGAAATGAAGAAATTAATGCAGCAGATTCAGGATTTGATGAATGAAATGAATAAAGATCAAGCAATCCAAATGTCAGAGCAATTTGAAAATAAAAATGCAGACATGAGTAAGGAGATGGATCGGTTGTTACAATTATTTAAACAGTTAGAAGTAGAAAAGAACTTAAAGGATCAGATTAAAGAACTTAATAAATTGGCAGAAAAGCAAGAAGCGCTTTCTGAAAAAACAGAAAAGAAAGAGGAGCAACAAGACGACTTAAAAAAGCAGCAAGAAGATATTCATAAGAAATTTGACGAATTAGCTAAGAAGCAAGAAGAGATCAAAAAGAAAAATGAAGAATTAAAGACTCCTAGAACTATAGAAGATACGAAGAAGGAAGAATCTGAAATTAAACAAGATCTGAAAGATTCTAAAGAGGAGTTGAATAATTCTAAAAATGAAAAGGCTTCTAAAAAACAAAAGGATGCTGCAGGAAAGATGAAGGAAATGGCTAATAAGATGGAAAAGGAGATGGAAGAATCAGACCAGGAACAAGCAGAAGAAGATGCCAAAATGTTGCGGCAATTATTAGAAAATCTAGTCGGACTATCTTTTGATCAAGAGCGGGTAGTGAATGAAATGGCAAACTTAAATCCACAAACTCCCAGATATCTTGGTTTATTGCAGGATCAATTTAAAATTAAAGACAATTTCAAAATTGTGCAAGATACCTTAGAAGTTTTGAGTCAACGTTTGGTTGAAATTCAATCTTTTGTGATGGAGAAAGTAAATGAGATTAATGACAATTTCAAAATTGGATTGGAGTTATTGGAAGATCGAAGGAGTGGAGAGGCTTCAAATAATCAAGGTAGGGTAATGAAAAATCTGAATGACCTTGCCGTGATGCTTTCTGAATCTTTAGATGAAAAGCAAAAAGAGTGCAATGGAGGTTCTTGTAATAAACCTGGAAAGAAGGCTTGTAAAAAACCCGGTAGCAAAGGTGGTGGAAAACAGGCAAAGTCTGGTAAAGTTCCTTCGGATAAGATTTCACAGGGACAAAAGACTTTAGAAAAAGGGATGCAGGAAATGCTTCAAAAAATGAAGGATGGAAAGCAAGGAAGTTCGAAAGAATTTGCTGAAATGGCTGCCAAGCAAGCAAAACTCAGGAAAATGTTGCAAGATTTAGAAGAAGAAAAGAAAGAAAGCGGTAATGGCACAAAACAAGCTCAGGAAATTCTTGATGAAATGAATAATCAAGAGAAACAGCTAGTTAATAAACAACTCACAAATGAAATGCTGAAAAGACAGCAGGAAATTACAACTCGCTTGTTAGATGCAGAAAAAGCAGATCGAGAAAGAGATTGGGATGAAAAACGAAAATCACAAACTGGTACGAATATTGTGCGTAAACTACCGCCTGGCTTAGAAGCATACATTAAACAAAGACAGGCAGAAACAGAATGGTTCAAGCAAGTTTCACCGGAATTACGACCTTTCTACAAAAAACTGGTCGAGCAATATTATCAAAGTCTGAGAAAGTAGAAATGATAAAAATTTCTTCTGTACCGGCTAATATTACACAGGTAGAAGAATATCTACAAAAGATATTTAGTGAGCATCGATTAGATATAAATTTGTATCCTAATGTATTGGTTTCCATTACAGAAGCAGTTAATAATGCGATATTGCATGGAAACAAATCGGATGAATCTAAATTTGTTTGTGTAAAAACAACCCGTTTAAGAAAGCATATTTGTTTTAAAATATCGGATGAAGGCCCTGGTTTTGATCCGACTGCCATCCCTGATCCTACCTTGCCTGAAAATCTTGAAACCTGCGGTGGAAGAGGGGTTTTTCTTATGCAAAAATTATCGGATCGTGTATTGTTTTCAGACAATGGAAGGACAGTAGAGATTAAATTTATTGTTTAAACGACACATCCTTTTAATGTGAGCTATATGTATAAGCCATGCTGGAATCCATTTTAGATCTAAGTGATTCCTTTGGATCTCCTGTTTTTCGCAATTTATTTTCAACATACTTGTTGAATTCTGTTTTTCTTTACATTCATTACTTGTTGTGAAGAATAAGCCCAATATTGAATTTCATTTTAATGTGGAAGCTTTTGATTTCAATCAAAGGAAGGTATCTCAATGGATAGAAAAGGTAATTCATCAATATAAAATGAAAGCTGGAATCATAGGCGTCATTTTTTGTGATGATAGGTACTTGAGAAACATGAATAATAAATTTTTACAGCACGATTATTTTACAGATATTCTTAGTTTTCCATTATCAAAAGATCCAATTGAAGGGGAATTGTATATTAGTATTGACCGGGTTCGGGAGAATGCAAAAAAATTTAAAGTAGATGAAGAATGGGAACTCCTAAGAGTGATCATTCATGGTATTCTTCATTTTATTGGCTATCAGGATAAAACGGCAAAGGACATAAAAGAAATGCGTGGAGCCGAAGATCATGCGCTTGCTTTATACAAAGATGAATTTATAAAACAAGAACACTATTTTGATTTAGTATATGATGTAGTACGTTGTATTCCAATAGGCAAAGTATGCAGTTATGGAGCCATAGCAGATTATTTAAGTTTAGGATCTGCCAGAATGGTAGGATGGGCTTTAAATCAATTGAAAGGCAACGTAATGAATGTTCCTGCACACAGAGTTGTAAATGTTAAAGGAGAGCTCAGTGGCCGACTCATGTTTGGAGATTCCGGAAATCGAATGGAAGAACTACTTAAAGCAGAAGGTGTTCCGATAAAAAATCATAAAGTTGAAAAGTTGGAACTGTATTTTTGGAGTCCCTTGTTATTAAACCATGAATAAGCATTCGTTTAATTTCTGAAAAATTGTGTTGTACACAAATTTAAACTTTAGCATTCAAAGTCAATTCCACTTTTTCATTTAATATAGGATCTGGAAAACTATTTTATTTCTCATACACTTCCTGAAATTTGAACAAGAGTCTGTATTTACCATGCATAAAATATGCAGCAATTTAATTTTTTAATTACAGCAATGCATTGTTTAACAAGCTAAAATTCAGCAAAGCTTTTGACTCTAAATTCAAAACAGGAACAGAAGGTAGATTCATTCCATCGGCAAAATATCCAAATTCCAAATCCAAACAACAACTATTCATCTAAACATATATAAATATAGCACCTGTAAATACCGGTGTATTTACAGGTGGCTAAAGGTCTCAAATAAAGAAAACTACTTCTTTTATATTTTTTATGTGTCTTATACATTTTGTCTTACATATTGTATATTATTCTAATACTATGCCAATTTTTTTAATTCGTTAAAAAAATCTTTTTTAAGGCTTACTTGTTTGTAGTCCATATGAGGTCTAAAAAAGCTGTTTTTACAATCCATTTATTAATCTTTATGAAGCTGCTTATAGAGGCACAAACTCCCCTTGGATTTTGGATGCTTACAGATGATAAACAAGCTGATATCAGGACTATTGTAGAGATTTACCAAAAGCAGGAAATGCTCTATGCAAAAGTCATTGAATTGGATCCAAAAGCCCTTATTAAAACATGTAGGATGTGTAGTGGAATTAAAAAAAATAAATCTTTATTAGGAATGGATATCATTTGGGATTTAAAAAAGAATCAGAATGAATGGACTTCAGGATTTATACTTGATCCCGAGTCTGGAAAGGAATATGATTGCAAATTATGGATGGTTGGAAATGATGAAATCATGGTAAGAGGATATTATAAATTACCAATATTTGGGAAAACGAAAATCTGGACCAGAATAAAATAAGATCGGGTTAAAACAATATTCAACTATTGAAAGCAGTTACATATTTATAATGAAAAAATGCCTATGGTTGATACATTTACATCTTTACAATTAATTCGTTACACGTACCTTGAATGCAGCCAAACCGAATCACAGGTTTTGGAAGAATGCGCCGCTTCTGATCCTTCTTTAAAGGAGGAACTTACCTTACTTATGGAAGCTAAGCGTTTTTTACCGAAAGCTTTATTCTCAGCCCACCCTAACTCTATTCAACATATTCTTGAATATAGTCGTACCTGGGCATAGTCTATTTAAAAGCTAATTCAAAGCATATTTCCGAATGTACCGGTATATTTTATAAACCGGTTCGGTCTACGTTATTCGATATTTTTGGCACTGTTTGAAGGTAAGCCCAGATACTTTGGATCTCATATTCTTTAAGATTTGTTAAAGGCATCATCGGATATCTTAAAGCTTTACCATCAGGTCGTTTACCCTCCAATAAAGCCCGCTTGAAATCTTCATAACCCCACTTTCCTAGTCCCGATTCAACATCCATGGTAATGTTTGGTGAAAAAATATGCTCGCGATCTAAATTTAAAAGAAGGTTGCCTCCGCCTAAATAGCCCAAACTATTTTCTGGAATTACTAAATCCATTTTTTTGAAATCTTTAGAATGACAGGAATAACATTCAATTTTACTTTGAACAATATATTTACCGTAGGCTATTAAATTTGAAGTGTCTGGTGCTTTTATTGGATTTTGAGGATACTCCAGGGGTTTAAATACAAAATTGGCTAAAAGCTTAGACAGAAAACTTGGTTGGCTTTCAGGTTGGGCTATTTGAGAAGCCTGGACTTGTGGTCTATCAGATTTTAAATAACAAACAACAGCTTCCATATCCGCGTCTGACAATCTTGGAAATTTAGGCATCCAGGGAGGTGCAAAACGGCCATCTTTCCGGACGCCAGTACGTAAAAAATGCACAATTTCGCTGGGTGTCCAGGAACCTATACCATAGGTTGAGTCATTGGTGATATTTTTAACCCAGGTTTTTCCAAAAGCCTCATCCAGATCTCTCATAAAACCACCACTCAATTTCCCATCATTACCTAAATGACAGGAACTACAGAGAAGGGAAGAAATTCTAGCTCCTTCTTCAATTTTATCAGCCGTTGGGTTAATTATGATTTCTTTTATTTTCGGTGGTTCATACGTCGGGATTCCTTTAAAATGGATATACGCCGCAAAGATTGATAGGATAGCAATGAATACTAAAATTAAATAAATCAGGATTTTGAAAGCTTTTTTCATAAATTGTTGGTTTTGCTTTGGAAGATTTACGAAAATTGTGGCATTATGGATTCAAAAATACTAAAAACGATAGAACTTAAGAAAGGTAAAGAAGTTAATTTATACCGAAAGCACCCTTGGCTATTTTCAGGTGCTATTTTTGGTGCCGTTAACTTATTTGAAGATGGAGAATTGGTGTATGTACAAGATTCAAAAAAACAGCGATTAGGATTTGGTCATTTTCATCATGGCAGTATTGCTGTTAAATTATTGGCTTTTGGAATTGCTGATTATGATCTTAAATTTTGGGAAGAAAGATTGCGAAATGCATTTGAAGCACGCAAACTTTTAATGTTTAAAAGTCAGAACACAAATTGTTTTCGATGGATTCATGGAGAAGGCGATATGCTGCCAGGTTTAATTATAGATATTTATGATAAAACGATTGTAATTCAATGCCATACTATTGGTATGCATAAACAAATTCAGGAGATCATTCTGGCAATTCAACAGATTTTTGAGGCTCAGGATATTTGCATCGTCGATAAAAGTAAAGATAGTTTACCTACGCAGTATGCAAATTCAATTCAAAACAGCGTAGTGCATGGAAATTTAATTGAATTAGATTGTATCGAACATGGCTTTCGGTTTGAAATTGATGTTCTCGGCGGACAAAAAACAGGATTCTTTTTAGATCAACGGGAAAACAGAAAACTACTCTCAAAATATGCGGAATCTAAAATAATTTTAAATGCGTATTGTTATAATGGAGGTTTTAGTATTTATGCTTTAGGGGCAGGAGCCAAACATGTAAGCTCCGTAGATGTTTCAAAAAAAGCACTGGAAGGTTTGAAACAAAATTTACGAATTAATAACATGCAGGATGCTCCGCATGATAGCATTTGTGCCGATGTACATCAGTTTTTGGACCAAATGGAATCTGAATTATATGACATCATTATTTTGGATCCACCAGCATTTGCAAAAAGTATTGCCAAAAGACATACTGCGGTACAAGCGTACAAACGAATTAATATTCAGGCGATAAAGAAAATAAAAAAGCATGGACTTTTATTTAGCTTTTCTTGTTCGCAAGTAGTTTCTGAAGAATTATTTTATAATACGCTGGTTTCTGCTGGAATTGAAAGCGGACGAAATATTAGGGTATTGCATAAACTTAGCCAGGGACCAGATCATCCGGTAAATTTATTTCATCCAGAAGGTGCTTATTTAAAAGGCTTAGTGCTTTATGTTGAGTAGAAAAAGCAGATCCAATGGAGGGCATTGTTTGTGTTTTTAGAAAGAATCCTCAATGTGTCTTTGGTAATTCCATTAAAATACTTTTATAATACTTTATTTCAAGATCATCAAAATATACTGGATTTGAATCAGGATTGTACATATAAATGACTAATTCCTGATCTGTTAATTGCTTAGGTATACTAAATTCCATCCATAGTTTTTCCCAGTTATTAGTATCCTTTTCAAGAATTTTATAATTGCCATTGTAAAATTGTTTTGCATTGCAAGTAGCAACAATTCCAGCTTTGGTATTCTGAATTGCTTTTCTCCAAATTGAAATTGAAAAACTTTCAGCGTGCTTTAAATTTGGAAAACGAATCGTCATACCATATGGCATGTTTGCGTCCAGTTTTGATGAGAATTTGCTATTAAAAGATTGCTCCGATGATTGTGATTTACCAAATTCAAACTGAATATTATCTAAATCGCTTATAAAATATTGACCATCTACACTTAGGGTTTCAGCATTACATTTTAATTTTTTTTGAATGACCTTATCTTCCAAACTGAAATTTTGAAGAGAATCTTTTAATTTAAATATTAAAACATCTTGGTAACGACCGATTAGGTGTGTACAAAAGGATTTTAAATAAGCTTTGGCAAAGAGCTCATCAAGACCATTCACCAACATATATTTTGCACCTTTATCTATAGAAGCCTGGATACCTAAACTATCTTGATTATAGCTTATTTTTTGACCTCTATTGAATCGTGCATCGGTATATTCTGTCCAGCCTTTTTGATTCATTAAATACAACGAACAATGACTTACATCAGGAATTGAAATCACCGTATCATGAGGCATAATGCCTATTTGCCTTAGATAAGGAGAAATGGAATAGAGGGCTTCATATTTTTCATAATCATTTATTGGAGTGCGGTATCGGGCATTTAATTCTTCTTTTGTATAATATACATTGAAAAGTAAGAATATTAGAAAAATAAATTTTATTGGAATCGCTTTAAATATTTTATTATGATGTCTGTTTAAAACATCAAATACACTGATCACCAAAATAATTGGCAAAATATATAAGTCTATTACATAATAGTCATGATCAGCAAAGGTCCAAAATTCTAGAATTATATAGAAGATCGATTGTAGAAACAGAAGCAAGAGGGTAAGATTAAAAAATCGTAAATTCTTTTTATTATAGTAAATTATATATAAAAAACAAATAACCAGAAAAATGTAAACAGAAACATGAAAGTATTGATCAAACCAAAGGTTTTTAATGTTATCTAAAACACCAAGTATTTCCTCCTTTGAAAGATCCCAAATTGGAAAAATTGTTGTAGAAAAATAAAAACAATCGTGCTTTTGATTAAACCATTTGGCATATAGTATCCAAATTCCAACAATACTTAAAATTGAAATTAAACAAACAATAAACCGAATGGGACGTTTAAATATTTTTCCAGTAGTTTTTATTCGCAGAATCCCAAAATATTCAAATGTGAAAATTACAGAAATAGCAAAAAGGCTAAGGAGTGCAGTTATTTTAAATGCAGAAGCTAGTAAAAAGAAGAGTAGCGAACAAGTTAACCAATTTGATTTTTCTTCAAAATAATATCTTATGAAGTAATGCCAGGCAATCATTGAAAATGCTAATGCTGCGGTATTTGTCAGGTAATTATTACCATAATATGCCAAAACGGGCGATGCAAAAAATAATATTGAAAGTGCAGCAGACCAAAACCTATCTTTTAATAAATAAAAAAGTGTCTTAAACAAATATAATAGACCAATAAAAAACAAAAGTGTGTTTAAAAATCTAAAAATGGAATCGTGATATCCAAAAATTTTATATAAAATAGCAACAGCATAATATAAAATAGGGATTTCACTTGGGCAACATTTTCCACTAGTTCCAAAATCAGAGGTTAAGTTGTTTGTCTGCGGATTGAAAAAATGCATACCGTCCTGGTAATAATTCAATGCTAAAGAAGCACAGTCTGCTTGTCTCCATTTATGAATAGATTGTGGTTTTTTAAACAATAACTCCTGGTAATTATAGGTGAAAGATATAGTAAGAAGTATGAAAATGAATAGTAATTCAGGATACTCTTGAAATATGCGTTTAGAATTCAACATTTTGGATTAGAATTTTTGAAAACGACTTTCATGATATTTTGCAAATATTGCTATTTTTGTTGAAAATTGTGCACAAAAGATTAAAACAATAATTTTAATTAATTCTTTATGAAATACACTTGCGAAATTGAAATTGATCTGCCAATAGAAAAGGTTATATCGCTTTTTGATAATTCCGATAACATGCTTAAATGGATGGAAGGACTTCAAAGTTTTGAAATTATTTCTGGAAATCCCGGACAGGTTGGAGCAAAAGCTAGATTAATATTTCTAATGGGCAAGCGCAAAATGGAAATGATTGAAACGATTACGGTCAGAAACTTGCCAACCGAATTTAGTGGGACTTACGAAGCAAATGGTGTTTTTAATATTGTAAAGAATTCATTTAAGGAAATGGGTCCAAATAGAACAAAGTATATTTCTAAACAGGAGTTTCAATTTAAAGGTTTCATGAAAGTAATAGGTTTTATAATGCCAGGGGCATTCAAAAAACAGTCTATGAAATATTTAGAGGCATTTAAGAATTTTGCAGAATCCCAAATAGTTTAAGAATGCAATCAAAAGCAATCACAGCCAAAGAATATTTGGAATCTTTACCTGAAGAACGAAAAGGTCCAATTACCAAGATAAGAAAGCAGATTCTAGAGAATCTACCCGAAGGATTTTCCGAAGGGATGAGTTATGGAATGCTGTGTTATGTTGTACCCCATACACTGTTTCCAGCTGGTTATCATTGTGATCCTAAACAAGCCTTGCCATTTATTGCATTAGCATCTCAAAAAAACTATATATCCTTATATCATATGGCTTTGTATGAGGGGGAATTATTGAATTGGTTTAAAAAGGAATGGGAGAAAGTATCTACTAAAAAATTGGATATGGGAAAATGTTGTATTCGATTCAAAAAAACAGAAGATATCCCATATGAATTATTAGGAACACTTTGTTCTAAAATAACAGCTGAAAAGTGGATTGAGCTGTATGAAGAAGCGAAGCGTAAATGAAGTAGTTACAAATTATTTTTAAAGTCAATCGCTATTTTATTTTGGAAATTAACAATAAAAAAAATGAGGTATTAATATTGTAAAAACGGCTAAGGACTATAAACTCATTTGAAATACAATGTGAATTACTTTTGTATTATCAATTTTTTAGTTTTACAATTTTTTATAAATTTTGAGCTGCGATTTATAAAATAAATGCCATTCGCTAAATTTTGTAAGGGCACCGTAGTTCTTATTTTATTTATAGCAAGGCTCATAATTAACTTACCCATGGCATCGTAAAGTTTTATTTTTTCGTTATTATTTTCCGAAACATTTGGAATTATAATATCCAATAACTGTTGTGCCGGATTTGGAGAAACGACGAACTCAAAATCCTCAACTAAGTTTTCATTTGCTACCGTTTCCAACTTCATTTCATATAAATTTCCACCCAAGCGAATTGTTGAATTATATTCGTCCGTGATATACCAAGTATTATCTTTAGCATAGCATATAGCTTCTTTTTGAGTGTATGAAGGAAGCTGTATCATATTGGACTTTCCTTGAAAAAATTGGCTTCCATTAAAATCTGAAAATTTCCATATTCTGTCATGGGATAATAAAATTAAATTGTTTTTTTCCAAATCCATTGCAGCAGCTGTAATCCAAAAGAACAACATCGGTCCGTCACCGGTTTTAAAACGGTCCATCGGATTTACATTATAGGAACCTGATTTTGCAGGAATCGCATATTGATAAGTATATCCTGAAAATGGATCTGTACGGTTTTTTGAAAACAAATGCAAACTATCCTGAAACCATACCATAGCTTCCATGTCATAATTGCGGTAAGGAGCTGCCGGTGGAAAATCTTTTTGATCCGCATATGAAAACACGATTGTTTCTGCAGAAATTGTCTCTGCCAGGTGTTGATCGACATTTTTCAAAATGTAAATCTTAAGATCCTTTCTATTATTATTGTTGTTTCCAAAATCACCAATAAAGATAGTTCCTTTGCCATCATGCGTTATATCTTCCCAATCCATCTTTGAAACATTTTCAATTTTTAATGTTCTGAGTATGATACCATTTTTATCAAATTCAAAAATTTCAGCAGGACTTCCATTATCAACTTGTGTCCAAAATGTTTCACCATGATTGAGTGTTAATAATCCAGAGCTATGACTCATGGCTTGATCCAAAACACAAATTTGTTTCCAAGATGAAGTCTGTGTCTGAGCTTGATACGAAATCAAGACGAATACTATGGAAATTATTTTAAACTTCATTTGTAAATGGATAAAAATTTGCGGTCATAAACTATGTTTATTACGACATACCAAAAAGTTGAATTAAAATTATTATTTCATTCGCTCATATTAAATTTTATTCATTTTAACAAAAACGAATTGAATGCATTATTCATCTTTCCAGTCTGGCAATCTACCAGGGGTGTAAGGAGATTTATGCGTTTCTAAAATTTGTTCTAATTTTTCAAAATCCATGTTTATATTTTTAATTTCTTTATAGATGCTTGCAAATTGCTTCTGTGCAATTTCATAAGATTGAATGTATGTTTGAGAAGGTGCGGCAGTTGTACTCCACAATCCACCCACTATATTTCCGATTCTGCCATTTATAGAAGGTGTGGTTTCAAATTCGCGTTTTGCCAAACTTGCATCACCATTCATAAGTACATTTACAGAATGGAGTCGTTTTTCCAAATCAAATATCTGTTTAGAGATTTCCAAAGGCAATTTTGGGGTTTCCAATATGGCTTGTTTGAAATACTTTAATTTATCAACTAATTCATTTCGATAAGCATCAACAGCGCTCGTAATTCTGCGAAGTTCAGCTAGTTTTTTACTAAAATCATCTAGTGATTTTTTATCTGCAACTGCTAAACTTGTTACATTTAATGCTTTCACATTAAATGTTTGAGAAACGCCTAAATCTGTATAAATTCCATTTTCAAACTTGCTAATGGATAAAGTATAAGTTCCAGGTAATGCGCGATATCCAATTTCAGGGGAACTAAACACAAAAGACTCATCAAATGTACTTAAATCCACAGGACCAAATGGGGCATATCTAAAGTCCCAAAGGATGCGGTTTAATCCTTTTTTAGCTGCAGTTTTAAGTCGTCTAACAACTTGATTCATTTCGTCCCGAATTGTAAACAATAAATGAGGTGCAACTTGTACATCTTCCATTCTTAAGGAATCTAAACTAGGATAATATATTGTTTCTTTCTTTTTAGCTTTTTCAGCTTCTACTTCCTTTCGTTTTTCTTTAAGTGTTTTGATATCGTTTTTAAGATGATATGTAAAAACGGCTCCAACTTTTGGATTGGCCGTCGTAAAAAAACTTTCACCTTGAAATCCTTTACCCCGCACACCCAAAGGCGTAGATTCAATATACATCCAGGAGTCTTTAATTGGAAATAGAAGGATTTCTTTTTCAAGATTTTCTTTCGTAATCGTCCGCAATGGAGAATAATCATCTAAAACATAGAAGCCTCTTCCGAAGGTGCCTAATACTAAATCATTTTCTCTTCTTTGAATTTCAATATCCCTAACTGCTATTGTTGGTAATCCCGCTTTTAACTGGATCCATTTTTGGCCTCCGTCTACACTAAAAAAAACTCCAAATTCGGTGCCTGCAAATAATAAATTTTTATTTACATGATCTTCCGCTATTGAATACACGGAACCTCTTTCTGGTAAATTATTTTGAATCGGACTCCAGGTATTCCCGCCATCCGTAGTTTTGAATATATACGGATGAAAATCACCATAACGATGATGATTGAAAACTACATAAGCCGTATTTTTTTCATGTTGAGAGCAGATAATTTGATGTACATACGAGCGTTCGGGCACTCCTGAAATATTATCAATTTTTGTCCAGTTTGCGCCTCCATTAAGGGTTGTATGTATGAGTCCATCATCTGTTCCTGCATACAAAATATTTTCATCAAATGGACTTTCTGATATACTCGTAATGTTTCCATAAATATCGGTGGATCCATTTTTTGCAATAGCATCAACGCTCCATACTTTATCCATGACCATTAATTTATTTCGATCCAGATTTCTACTTAGATCACCAGAAATAGTTTTCCAAGTGGATCCTTGATCATCTGTCCGAAATACTTTATTAGCAGCAAAATAAAGTCGTTTATTATTAAATTTTGAAATTAATAAGGGAGCATCCCAATTCCATCTATAAGCCTCGCCGGGTGCTTGTTCAATAGGTTTGATATCTACAAATTCACCATTCTTTTTATCGTAGCGTATCAAACCTCCGTATTGTGATTGTGCATAAATAATATCTGGATTACTTTGATCAACTTGTGTTTCAAAACCATCTCCAATACTTGTAAAAAACCAGTCAGCACTTACAATTCCATTAATACTTGTAGTTCTGGAAGGTCCACCGATACTAAAATTATCTTGTGTTCCCCCATGTATATTATAAAATGGAAAAGCATTATCGGTACTTACTTTGTAAAATTGGGTGACTGGTAAATTTGGTTTGAAAAGCCAATTTTCAGCTGCATCAAAAGTTTCATATAGGCCACCATCACAGCCAACTAAATAATGTTTGGTATTATTTGGGTCTATCCAAATAACATGATTGTCTATATGTTTATTTTTTTCACCTAAAATAGAAAATGATTTCCCACCATCTTTACTGATACCAAAATACGTATTGATGACAAATATTTTGTTGATATCTTTTGGATCGCAATAGATTTTTTGATAATAATTCCCAGAAGTAGAATAGCTACTTTGTTTTTCCCAACTAGCTCCGCGATCCATACTTTTATAAACACCACCGTTGTTTTCTGAAGCTTCAACAACTGCATACAATATATCTGGATTTGAAGGCGCATAGTTAAGGCCGATTCTACCGATATCCCCGGTTGGCATACCACTCATTATTTTATTCCAGGTTGCACCCGCATCCGTACTTTTATATAATGCAGATTCTGGTCCACCACCGATATAAGAAAATACTTTGCGTTGTCGTTGATGGGCGGCAACATAAATAATATTTGAAAATCGAGGATCTACAAAAACTTCATTAAAACCAGTATAATCACTAACTTTTAAAATTTGTTTCCAGCTAACACCACCATCTGTTGTTTTATAAATTCCACGTTCACCTCCAGAACTCCAAAGCGGTCCGTAGGCTGCAACATAAACGATATCTGAATTTACAGGATCAATACTAATTCTGCCAATATGTTCGGAATTTTTTAAACCCATATTTTTCCAGGACTTACCGCCATCTTCAGTTTTATAAATTCCATCGCCATAAGCTACACTCCGTTGATTATTATTTTCTCCAGTTCCTACCCAGAGCACATTTGTATTCTTAGGATCCATTGCTAAACAACCAATAGAGTATGAACCTTCGCCATCAAAAACAGGATCAAAAGTCACCCCTGAATTTGTAGTTTTCCAGACACCACCCGATGCAACAGCCACAAAATAATGATTTGGATCATTTGGATTAACGGCCAAATCTGAAATTCTACCGGAAGTTAATGCAGGTCCAAGACTCCTGAATTTCAAAGCACTAAATAAAGAAGATGGTATACTATCTTTTGATGTTTCTTTTGTAGCTTCTTTTGCTTTAACTGCATTCGTTTTCTTTTGTGAAGTCAAATTCAACGAGAGTATTAAAAGACTACAAATCATTGTGGTTTTAATGAATAGATTCATAATTTGGAATTCTAAATTTTGATTAATAATTAGTTTATTTTTAAATATTGTTTTTGAATACATTTTATTTCATAAATATGAAAATTAGCATAAACTGTAAAAATTATAAAGACAATTATAGTTTAAATATTTCATATCAGTTTGTTTTGAAATGCAAATTTTACAAGACCTACGATTCCATTAACATTGAGTTTTTGAATTAAATTATTTCGGTGTGTATCTACGGTTCTTGGACTAATAAATAATTTGGTTCCAATTTCTGTACTTGAAAATCCTTCCGCAATTAACTTTAAAATTTCAATTTCCCGATCTGTTAAATGGGATAAGAGGCTGCTTTGGTCCTTTGGTCTTTTTTGTAATAACACATTTGCTACTTCGTGGCTAAAATAGTTTTCGCCGCTGGCAACTGATTTTATGGCTTCTTGAAGTTCAGGCAAGGTAGTATTTTTAAATAGAAAACCTTTCGCCCCTTTTTCATAAGCAGATTCGATGATTGCTTTATCATTGAGCATACTTATAATAATAACTTTTACCCCAAAAAAATCTTTCATAATTTTTTCAGTGGTTTCAAGCCCACCTAAAATTGGCATTTCAACATCCATTAATATGATATCCGCCAATTTTCCAGTTCGCAGTAATTGTAAAACCTGCTCGCCATTGGATGCTTCCCCAATGATTTCTATTTCTGGCATTTCTGAAAGTAAAGCTTTAAAACCTTGTCTAACGAGGTGATGATCATCCGCTAAAATAAGTTTAAGTTTCATGTTATGTTAAAGGTATACGAATCGTAGAAATTGTGCCCAATTGGTCACCGCGTTCTGAAAAATAACTGCCCTCTAAGGTATTTACCCGACTCAGTATATTAAGGAGACCCATACTGCCTTTTTGTTTGGCCTCATTAAAATCAAATCCCATGCCATCATCTTCAATACGAAGTATTAAATTATTGCCAGCCTTATACAATTGCAAAAAAATGTTTTTGGCCCTTGCATGCTTAAGAATATTATGAAGTAATTCCTGCGTAATTCTATATAATCCCAATTCTGTTTTAGGATCCATGCGATCTGGCAAATCGAAATGTTCAAACTGTGTTTTGATACCTGTTTGTTCTATTGTATTTCGTAAAAGCATTTGCAAACTCGGTACCAATCCTTTTGTTTCCAAAGTTGGTGGCATCATGACATGTGAAATATTGCGCAATTCAGTACAGGTTTCATTCAGTTGTACACTTAGTTCTCCAAGTTTTATCGCTTCATTTGGTATACTCTGTTCGACCTTTCGATAGAGATGATCAAATCCTAATTTAAGTGCAACCAATTCCTGTGCTATGCCATCATGTAAATCTTTTGCGATGCGCTTTCGTTCTGCTTCCTGGGCTTCAATTACAGCATTTAGACCTAATTTTTGCTCTTTAATAATGGCTTCCTGTAATGTTTGATTTTGTTTTAACCGATACCGATTATAAAACAAGTATGAAAAAATTAAGATTACAAAAATACTTACTGCAAGTCCGATTAGCCAGGTTCTTTGTTTGAAATTGGTTTCCCGTTGGACAATCAGCTCTTTTTCTTTTTTTTCAGATTGATATTTTGTTTCAACATCTGCAAGATTCTTTACATTTTCTGCTTTAAATAGGGAATCGTCTAAAGTCATGAATTTTTTAAACCAAACAAGTGCTTCTTTGTGATTTCCTTTTTGTTCATATGCATTTGCAAACTCTTCATAATATACTTCCAAGGGATCTACTAAATGTTTTTCTTCCATAATTACATATCCCTTTTGAGCATACTTTAAAGCAGAATCCGGTTGATTCATTTTATTATATACAGAAGCCAGATTTACATATGGAAAGACAAGATTTAAGCTTCTTTTTGCGGTTTCAAGTTTTTGTATTGATGCATTGCAATATTGTATTGCCTCCTTGTATTTTGATTTTTTCAGCAGTAAATGACATAAACCACCTTCAATAACACCAGCTACATATAAATTATGATACTTTAAAGCAATGGCTACTCCTTTATTGGCATACTCAATAGCCTTTTCTATGTTTTCAGGAGTTCCTTCCATGCTGCCATACGCAACACATAAATTATTATAAGTGAACATACATTTTTTTTCCTCCCCATGTTCTAATCGGATTTTAAGTGCTTTTTGAAGATAAGATATCGCCTTTTCGTGGGCTTTTTGATCACTGTAAAGACTTCCTATATTACTATATGCAGAAGCCAGATTGCTATACTCTTTTAATTGATCAAAGATTTCAACCGCTTTGAGATAGTAGCTAATTGCTGAATCAGCTTTATATAAATCTGCATAGGTGCTTCCAAGGTCATTATAGCTTAAAGCGATTCCAAATTTATCGTTTAGTTTTTCCCGGATTGACAGATCCATATAAAGCAATTTCAAAGCTTCTTCAAAGGACCCTTTTTCTTTCGCTATCCTGCCTCGGAAATTAATGGAGATTGCTTGTGCTTTTAAGGTATTTGTTTTTTTTGCTAATTGGTCAAGGGTATCAGCATATATACTGCCCTCTTCTAAATTTATACGAATTGCTTCTTTTGCAATACTATGATAGAGTTCCAATTGTTTTGATGGGTCCTTTTCTAGACTGTATAAATTCCTCAGACTATCGGAAAGAGCTTGCTGTGCAATCAGTGATTTACCTGAAGCAAACAGGAGGAATCCAATTAAAATTAACCGATTTAACGGGCTCATGTAAGCAGAATTTGAGAATTACAGCAGTTTATTGGGTAAAAATACGAAAATCTACGTAGACACATTACATGATTTGACGGAGCATACAGGTCTTTGACCTATTCTACTTTTGAGCTATTATTTCGTAACTTTTAAAAAATGGAAACAATGTCACTAAAACAGATCAGTTTAAACATGCTTAGCTTTTGCGTATTTATACTAGCCATTGCTTTAATAATTCTTTATTGTTTTTCGCCTATGATGAATTTTTTCATGGTTCTTAAAGATGATTTAATACAATATGGTAATCGTTGTTCTTCTTGGGCATCTTTGTAAGCTGGGGTTCAAAAAGATATCATTGTTTAAGAATTGAAATCTTTTTCGTAAAATTTATATAAATTTAGAATGAATCCAACAAATCCAAAGCCGCCTATCGCTGAAGCAATTCATTTACTAGCAGGGATTCCAATTAGTTTTGCATTAAATACGTTTATACAACTTGGAATTCCAGAATATTTAAATCAAGGGCAAAAATCCGTGGCAGAAATCGCAAAACATTGTCAAACGCAAGAAGAAATTAGCTTCCGGTTTTTACGTTTTCTATCGAAGTTAGGATTGGTTCAAATGGAAGGAACTTCTTTCAAATTAACAGCTCTTGGTAATTATTTTAGAAACGACCAGCCGGGAAATTTCTGCAAAAATATTGAATTTATGTGTTCGCCACCCTGGTTTAATACCTGGTCTAATTTGATGTATTCCTTAAAAACAGGCGATGCTGCGTTTAAGGAAAGTATGGGTATGCAGCCCTGGGATTATTTTGAAAAGCATCCGGAATACGGAATACCGTTCAATGAATATATGACCCAAATTTCAAAAAATGGAGCTGCGAATCTTTTAAATAGCTATAATTTTGTTGAAGCTGGTATACTCTGTGATGTTGGAGGAGGACATGGTTTTCTCTTAAATGAGATCCTTTTAAAATACCCAGATAAAAATGGTATATTATTTGATCTTCCTTTTGTCATTAAAGATGTAAATTTATCCAATATTTCAGACCGATGTGCGGTGGTTGGAGGAAGTTTCTTTGATGAAATTCCAGCAGCAGATCATTATATTTTAAAATCCATTCTGCATGATTGGAGTAATGAAAAAGCGACTACCATTTTAAAAAACTGTGCTAAAAGCCTTAAACCTTTTGGAAAAATTCTTGTAATAGATATGATTTTGGGTAAGGATGAATCCATTTTAAGTTATTTTTACGATCTGCATATGCAACTGATGATGAATGGAAGAGAACGTACGGAAGAAGAATTTCGGGTTTTATTTGCTTCTGCAGGTTTAAGAATAACTAAAATAATACCTACTGGAAGTCCACAGTTTATTATTGAAGGAGAAATTATTTAATGTAGCATTCAAAATTATTAACTTAAATAAAAAAAAAATGAAAAAATTATTTTACAGTGTATTGCTTTTAGTTCTTGTTTTTAGCAACCCACAATCGTTAAGTGCACAAGCTAAACCTGCAAAACTTCCATTAGAAAACAGAATCAACTTTGAGAATTTTCTAAAAGAAATTTATACAGCTTATGAAAACAAAGATTATAAAGCCTTGAAAAATTATTATGATCGGTCTGCAGCGGAGATTAATCCGGATGGTAGTATGGTTCAAGGTATAAAAAACCTGGAAGCTGCCTGGAAAGCTTTTGATGGTATGGTTGATGAAAAACCAATATTTACTTACAAACTAACATCTTCCCGTATGGTGACTCCTGATGTGGCAATTGTTACCTGGGATTCAGATGCACAAATTAAAATTAAAGGCCAGGATATGGGAGGAAAAGCGATTGGTATGGCTGTTTTGAAAAAGAAAAATAATAGCTGGACGATTCATTTTGATTCCATGACACCGGTTATGCCAATGCCACCTATGCCAGCGCCGGCTACACCAGAAGCAACTCCATCTGGAAATTAATAATTAAAGTATAATACTGAGATAAAGAATTGGATGAATCCAATTCAATTTAAATTCAGGAAGATAAATCCCTCTTTTGTTTTTGCGAACAAAAGAGGGATTTTTATTATTTACTAATGCAAATACCAATGGATATCGTGTTTTATTCAATTTTATGAATTTGAAATTGTAGTAAACCACCAGAAGTTTTAAATCTTTTTGGAAACTGTTTACTGAATAATTTGTTTCTCTGCTTTGAAATGGCAAGCTTTGTACCTTTTAATACCTATTTGTGTTTAGAAAAATTCGATATGAAATCATTAAAGTTTCGCGTGCGCATGGTACTGTACATGAAATAGCACTGGGTGCTGCCATTGGTGCATTTATAAGTATTTTCCCAACGTTTGGATTGGGTACTTTATTAGTTTTGTTGGCCTATCGTTTTATAAATTTTAATTTAGTTTCAGCCATAAGTGGTAGTTTGATTTCAAATATATTTACAAGTCCTTTATTTATGGCATTGAGTTATAAAATCGGATCCTTGATATTTAAACCAGAATCAGCGCTGGATTTTAAAAATTGGTATAAGCATTTAGATCATTTAGGGATTTCAGTATTGACTGGTGGTTTTATTTTGAGTACTTTTTCAGCTTTTCTAATCTATTATAGTGTTAAAATAATTATGCAATATTATCGGGACCAAAAATTGAAGAAATCACTTACGCAATGATTTAAAAAATGAATTTTACTACGAATAAAGAAAGGCGATATAAAAATACATTTTTACGCGCAAAGACTATTCAGTTTATTCAAAGTGGGGACCATTTTTTTAAAAAACTTATTTTATTAATTCAACATGCAAAGGAATCCATTCAGATTCAAACTTTTATATTTGATGATCAGGAGACAGGGCAGGAAATAGCAGCAGCTTTAATGGCTGCTACGAAAAGAAAGGTTGCGGTAGATTTAGTGGTGGATGCATTTGGTTCAAGACATTTATCAAATCATTTTATTAATTCATTGAAAGAGGCTGGTATTCAATTTCGCTTTTTTTCTCCTATCTCCATTTTTAAGAATTTGAATATCGGACGGCGCCTTCATCACAAAGTGGCCGTATTTGATGGAAAATATGCTTTAGTTGGAGGTATTAACCTGGCTAATAAATACCGTGGAACAAGTACTATAGAACCCTGGTTGGATTTTGCAGTATTGATTCATGGTAATGTTTGTCAAAAACTTAAAGATATTTGTTTTAGAATTGAAGAAAAATCTTTTAGCCTCATAGATCAAACCAAGAAGCTAATTTCAAATTCAAAAGATCCATATGATATAAGCATTCGGCAGAATGATTGGCTGAGAAATAAGAAGCAAATTTTCCAGAGTTATATTTTAGCGATTCAAAAAGCAGAAACATCTATTACCATTTTTGGGAGTTATTTTCTACCCGGATTAAAGCTTCGGATGGCATTGGAGCAAGCTGCAAAAAGAGGCGTAAAAATTCAAATTGTATTGGCAGGGAAATCAGATATCCCACTTTTACTGAATGCTACCTATTATCTTTATAGTTGGTTGCATAAACATAAGATCAAAGTGTTTGAATGGAATAAATCGGTACTCCATGCAAAATTAGCTGTGATTGATGAGCAGTGGATGACTATTGGATCTTTTAACTTAAACCATTTAAGTAAATATGCAAGTATCGAACTCAATGTAGATATTTTAAACACAACATTTGTGACTCATGTGAGCACCCATTTAAATGGCTTAATTAAAAACGATTGTGAAGAAATATTAAGCACCAGAGCAAGAAACCTTTCAACTAAAATCAGAGAACTATTTGCTTATTTTTTAGGAAGAACATTGATAAAGGCAGTTACATTTTTTCCGAATTTTAGAAATATCTATTCTAAATTGGTAGATTAATGAAATCTAACTTGTTTATTTAAGAATGTTTAGAAATGCATTTAAAATTGTATTTGTAAAATTAACAATTTTCAATGCTATTTTTTGAAAATAGTATCTGGCAATTTTTGATTGATTACATAGTTTGTAAACGTTAATTTAATTTTACCAATCTCTTTTGAATTGCTATTCAATTT
Organism: Saprospiraceae bacterium; assembly: GCA_016717265.1. Lineage (NCBI taxonomy): Bacteria > Pseudomonadati > Bacteroidota > Saprospiria > Saprospirales > Saprospiraceae > Saprospiraceae bacterium. The sequence goes on along the minus strand of JADKFX010000001.1, from coordinate 511,585 downwards.
AGAATCTTTTTTCTTAGAATTTAGATCTACAGCGATTGCTTTTGGCACTTTAAATTTAGCAACTTCTACAGTAAATAGCATGATATCTGGCAAGCAATATGTTTTCATCCTACCATATTCGTAATCAATTTGAATGGTACCATTTGATTGTGTAGTTAATTGTGATCGGAGGATCAATTTATTTTCCGGATCAATCCAAAATTTAGCTAACACCAAGTCTGTTTGATCGTGAGGGATCACTTGAATAATGCGACTTAGTGTTTTACCATACAGTTGTTTACCACTTTCTACTGCAATATATTGAGTGGTATCTCTAAGCACTGCCAAAGCATAATATGGATCTTGTTTAGGCAAGAAGGCAATACCCTGTGTTTTGACTTGGAATTTGTCCGGCTGTTTAAAGTAGACTTTACCTTTTAATTGTTCAATCCGGATAAATGGAATATCAAATTGCATAAATACATCGGCTTGGTAATCCTGAACAATTTGAAACTTTTGACTAATACTATTTAAGAGTTGCACTGGAGTTTGGGCAACCATCTTGAACATTATATTAAGGAAACAGAATACAAGGAGAAATCGTATCATTGGTTAATATCTTTTGTTTTAAAATGATACCATGAAATGCCTAAGAACAGGAGTATATGAAAAACTAATATTAGCAAAGAATTAGAAACCAATGTCCAATCAATCGGATTGTCAAACATAGTTCTCCATACAATCATATGCGTAGTAAATAAAAAGGGTTTAATGCTATCAAAAATTGGAAGTTCAAGAGAACCTATAATTGTAAATAGAATAATAACAGCCATTGAACTTACTATTGGGCCTATGGAGTTGTCTGTAAAACAAGAAAGCATTAATGAAAACGCTGCAACTACACCAAGGCTTAGAAATGCAATGCCAAATGCAGCCATAAAACGCCACAAGGTATCTCCTTGTCGAAGGATTACTAATTCCTCACTTTTTAAAACAAGGTGATCTCCATCACCAAAAATTAATAGACCGCCCCCTAATGCTAGAATCCCAAGCCAGATTAATAGAAATGCTACATATATATTGCCTGCGATAAATTTGGAAAACAATATTTTGGTACGAGAGTATGGTTTTGTTAAAAGAAAACGGATGGTTCCTGAGGCTGCTTCACCGGATATTAGATCTCCGGTAACTAAGGCTACCAATAATGGCATTTGAATAATTAAGGTTTGAAGTATAATAAAACATACTAAATTGCCTGTCAATAAATTTCCTTCGATTTGAAAGGATGTTTCAAGTTGTTGTAAAAAAAACTGCATATAGTTATTTCCATCAACATATAAAGCCATTTCAATAAGAAGAACAATCGTTGTTATTGCAACGAAGCCAATATAGGATCTCGGTTTCCTTGAAATTTTAAATAATTCGATTTTTAACAGGTTCAGCATATCAATCAGGAAGCTGTAAGTTTAAGAAAATAATCCTCCAGGCGTCTTTTATAATGGAGTGCATAAATTTTAATCTCAGGATGTCTAAGTAATTCATTGACAATTGGAATTTCCGCTCTTGATAAATGGCATTGTATTTTATATTGATCAATAATATTTAAACCACAATCTGGAAAGCGTTCTAATATTTTTTGTTTTGCAAAATGAACATCCGATATTTCTACATTTAATATTAAATCCTGATCACTCATTAAATCATTTACTTTCCCCTGTACTATAGATTTGCCCTTATTGATAATTACCATTTCATCGGCTACTAATTCAATTTCACTAAGAATATGGGAAGAAAGCAGGATCGTTTTCTTTGTTTCTGTTTTGAGTTGTAGAATCAGTAATCTCAAATCAATGATACCCTGTGGATCCAAGCCTGTTGTTGGTTCATCCAGGATTATCAATGCTGGGTCATGAATTAAAGCTTGCGCTAAGCCAAGTCGCTGTTTCATTCCATGGCTAAATGTTTTTACTTTATCCGAAGCGCGATTTGATAAGCCAACCAATTCCAGGATTTCATGGATTCGATGTTCTGTTGGATTTACTTTGTTAAGTTGTGCTAATATTTTCAAATTGTCTTTAGCTGAAAGAAACAGGTAGAAATCAGGTTTTTCAACAATACTTCCAATATGGGACATGATTTCAGATCGCTGCGTTTTCAGATCTTTATTAAAAATGCGAATCGTTCCTGAATCCGGAGAGATCAAAGAAAGCATCATTCGCAAACAGGTACTTTTTCCTGCACCATTCGGACCTAAAAAACCAAAAACAATATTATGATTTACATCCAGATTCAAACCATCAATGGCTTTGATATGACCATAGGATTTGTTCAATCCTTGCAAACTAATAATGGGAAACGACATCGTATTAAATAACAGTATTTTAGGCTGATATGTTGTAGTGGAAATCGTATTTTTAAAAGCTTAAATTGATTTAATGCTATTAGATTTTAGCGCTATTATGAACTCAATTCTAGCCAATGGATGGTTTGGAGCCTTACGTTATTTTCAATTCTTTCATATTTCGATTCTCAATGCTCTTGCATATAGATTTCATTGTTAAAGTCTGGATATTCTACTAACAAAAGTTATATAGAGAGTCTGGAAAATGGATTGCAACTTTGCTTTTGATATTTGAAATGATTGATAAATTAAGTAGTTGTGTAATCTGTAAAAAATTGAGATCCTATTAATTATAAAGGGTAAACTTTTATAGGAGCCCATTTTAGGATTTATAATTTGTTTGAGGAATGAAAGGATTATAAAATATATTCCAGGATAAAGGGTCAAATATCAAATGTAATTTTATATCTTCACGTAGATCAAGAATATATATCAACAAGGCAAAGAAGCAAACCACAGAATGTTCGTATCTTAATATATTAATTCCTTAACATTCTGATTGTAATTGGAAAGATATCCAATGTATTTAAGTTTATTGAGTTAATTATAGTTTTAAAATATACTGTATATGAATACGCTCGTAATAGATATTGTGATTGGTTTGATTTTTATTTATTTAATTTATAGTATTTTCATTACCATCGTTGGTGAAATGATTGCTACCTGGTTGGGTATGCGAGCCCGGATGCTTCGTCAGGGAATTTCCAATCTACTTACGGATACAAAAAAACAAAAGCCAGTTAAGAATATCCTTGTAAAGTTTATCCAAGATTTTTTTCTGTTCGAACCATTCGATTTTAAATTTACTACAGCTGCAAAGTTTTATGAACAAGCATCTATAAAGTATCTTTCTCTTTCGCAAAAAAAGCTTTGGATGAGCACCAATAAGGTGAAACCATCTTATATATCAAAGCAAAATTTTTCAGCGACACTTTTGAATATGTTGCGCGTCAAAGGTCAGGGTATCAATGAATGGGAAAAAATACGTTTTGCAATTCAAAGGAATGCTTTGCATTTGGAGCCAGAAAGTTTAGATCAATTGAAGGCAATTTTAATGGACTCTAATAATGATTTTCAATTATTTCAGCTAAAAATTGAACAATGGTTTGATGAAATGATGGATCGGGTAAATGGGTGGTATAAACGGAAAATCCAATTTATACTTTTTTGGTTGGGATTTTTCATCATCATGGTGTTTAATGTGGATACTTTTGAAATTGTGCAGTTGCTTTCTAAAGATAGGAACGCAAGAGATCAAATGGTCCAAATGGCAATTGCTGCATCTGATAGTAATTCTATGATATCAAAAGCCATGAAAACTTCAAAAGATACCGCCGTAACGCAGGATCAATTGAAAACTACTTATATGCAGTTAAGAAATGATATAGCGGAATCCCAAAACATACTATCAAGCAGATGGGATTATTCTAGTTTGGCTAAACAAGATAGTCTAAGATGTGAAATGTCGCCAACAGATTCTAAATTCTGGACAGACATACATTATATACAATATTTAATTTATAAAGACTCCTTATTATTTTGTGAGCTTAAACTAAAATCCGACAGCTTAAAATTAGATAGTTTGAAGTATTATAAAAATCTCATGAGCTATTATAATTTAAAATTAGATTCAAATTTGGTTGTAATCTCAAAATTATTTAAGAAAAGAATAAAAGAATTAAAGTCTTTAAACTTTCATTCCAATGGAAATTATCTTGAAGCAAGCGTGACCATTGAACCTGGTTCGTTACAAAAATTCGGGTATATTTTATCTCACCTGAGTCCGCTTAAAAAGAAATTCTGGGGATTTACAATAACTGCTTTGGCACTTTGCTTGGGAGCTCCTTTTTGGTTTGATCTGCTTAAAAAACTTGTAGCATTGCGCGGGGCAGGTATTAAGCCAGAGGAAAAACAACTGAATCAAGGAAATAGTAATCAGAGTCAAAATCCGAATTTAAGCAAATCCAATGGTCTAAGTTTGACAACAGAAGATCCAGTAGAAATTGCAATTGCCCAAAATAGAAAATATTGGGAATCATTGCATGGTTTAATCTCCATCAATAAGAGTGTAATCACAAATAACGGAGTTCAAACACCCGCTGTTGAACTCGTGGTGGACCCTTCATTTGACAAAACCTTGGTGCAAACCCCTATGGATATAAATATTGAAAGTAGGAATGTAAAGGTCCCCATACAATTTGTTATTGGAGAACTTGCTAATTTTTTAGATTCTACAGTAGCGAATGATTTTAATGTCATCAATATGACAACGGGAAGTGTAGGGACTCCAACGGGCTTAGTCATCAATGCAAAAACTGGCAAGAAAGCTGTCTTAAGTTGTGCCCATGTTTATAAAAGTGAATCTTCCTATTTTATTGAAGAAGGAGCAAATCGCATTGAATGCAGCACAAGAAATAATGAGAAATGGGAATTAGGAAAAGTAACAAATTTGGTAATGTCTAATTTTATTGATGCAGCGATTGCAGATACCTCAGATGCTGCAATTCTTAAGTTAAATTTATTCCCTATTAAAAAGTTTAGAGAAGTAAGTCGACTGGATATGGCCAAACAAAGTGCAGTGTTTATAAAATCCGGTGAGAATGCAGATATTCCTGGAAAAATTTACCACAGTGAAAAGGAATATATCTTTACAGATGGTCTGCATCTATATAAAATGTATAATCTTATCATGATTGGAAATTTAAATCAGGAATCAACAAATTACTTAACAAAAGCTGGTGATTCAGGTGCGCTTGTAGTAGATGCAAATCAAATTCCTATAGGAATTATTATTGGTGGTGCTTTACTTGATAACCGGCACTTTAGTTTTGCAATTAAAATTAAGGATGTCTTTGAAGTTTTACAATTAAAATGCTGCGAATCATGAATACCATTTCAAAATTAAAATGTCTAGTATTTATTTTAGTATTTGTGCTTATTCATAGTAAGCAAGCACAGAGTCAAAATGTAATTAATTTAAATTGGAATGTTGAGGAAGATGCCAATATTGAAGTGTATATCTCAGATTCTTTCTCTATTAAATTAACGAAGATTAAGGAAAAAGATTCATTAGATATTAAAGTTGGCGGTTGGACTTCTAACAGACAGCCGGTATCGTCTAATGCTCAGATTTTAATTTCAAATAAAGAGATCCAATTTGGAAGTGTGAAGCGAATATTGAAACAGGAAGATAAAGTTGAATTTTTTTTAGTCAGAACACTAAAGCTATATAAAATAGAATTTAAGATTGGTACTGAATCAACGGACCCTAGAAGTCCAGGATTAGTAAGTCCTGAATCGTCTATTTATAATGATGCGCTGAATTTATATAAATCTACAAGTACTGTAAATTCGAAAAAGATTTTAGCCAAATATGAACTCCATAAATTAAACATAACTACAAACAATTTTCTAAGAGAATTTATAAGTTTGTATGAAGAAGCTGGAACAGAGAGTGAAAGTCCCATTAATAGAAGCTCAAAATCCGAAAGTGGTTTAGGAGGATTAGATGTTACATTGTATGCCGATGCGCTCGCTAAATTTTTAGTAAAACGAACCAAAGAGGAATTGACTATCAATTTCTTTCAGAAATTTAAAGAAACGATCGAGTCTAATGATTATAGGGATTTTCAAAGTCTATTTCAACATACCTATGGGACTTTATTAGTTATAGGAACGGAGATTTATAATTACCAAATGTATTTATCTACATTACGCCAAAATTTTGAAAAAGATTTATCCTTATTGCCAGATAATGTAACAAAAATAATAGATAACCATAGGCCATTTTTTGATCAATATCCGCAATTAGAAACAAGCTTAAATCTTTCTTCTGCATTTTCAATTGCAATTAGAGATGGAACGCATCCAGCACAATTTTTAGAAAATTTGGATAACTTTCAACTTAGAGGATTAGATCCAACATTAACTGGGCTTATTCAAACGCTTAAATTATTTTCAGTTTCATTAAAGAATAACGATGCTGTTGGAAAAAGATATTGGATCGATTCAAAAGAACTTTTGCCATTAGTTAGAGACATTAAATTTCTAAAAATATTTTTAGGTCTATTTTTACAGGATGTAAAGCGAGCACAAATTACAATCGCCGGAATCGCAGTGGACTCGATGCTAAATCAAGTTGGCGAACAATATAATCTCTATGCTCCCATTTATCAAACGTTTTTAAAAAACCTGACAGGAACTACCGATCGATTAAATAGAATTCTTGAGAATTCAAAAATTACAACTAGTCCGGAAGACAAACTGGAAAATGTTTTAAGCTATTTTGATGTCTGTATGCAATTGATGGATAACATTGCAAAAATTCCAAAATTATTGCCAGCTAATATTTCGGCAGACATTTTCAATCCAGATGCACTTAAGAAAATAAATCATTATATTGACATTTCAAGAAATTCGATTCAATTAATTAGTCATATTAATAACCGTAAATATTCTTCTGCTATATCAAACTTGACAAGTCTTTATGATTTAATATTCTTAGAAAATGAAAGTAAATTAGATTTTGAAATCAATAAGAAGCTGCGCAATAAACTTCTTAAATATGGAAACTTTATGGCAGCCATGTCAGAAGCTGAGAATTCAGACCAGGCAGCGGAGATTATAGAAACTTTTGCACTCCCTGCAGGTTCTGCCAGAATTAAAAGAGAGACCTCCTGCAATATTGCTTTGAATGCTTATTTAGGTCCGTTTATCGGAACGGAGCGCAATATTCGCGTCAATGATACATTTGAATTTGTTTGGGGATTGACAGCTCCCGTTGGAATTTCTTTTAGTGCGGGAAAACTAGGTAAGAATGAGGGAAAAAAGGGAGGTAAAAGTTTAAGTCTTTTTTTTCCAATTATAGATATAGGTGCATTAACTGCATTCCGTTTTCGGGATAATGAATCTTCAATTCCTAAAATCACGTTTGCAGAAATATTTTCACCAGGAGCCTTTTTGTCTTTTGGATTTGGAAAAACGCCAATATCTGTAAATGCTGGATATCAAATAGCACCCTTATTAAGAACGGTTGGACCAGAAAATAATATTTCAAAGCTGGATTATTATGGGCGTTTAAGCTTTTCCGTTTTAGTAGATATTCCGCTTATGAATTTTTATACTTCAGACAACTGATGTCGATACTTTAAAGTATTCAGATGAATGGTAATCAATTTTTATATGTATTTTAAGAACTTGTAATTTGGAAAAATTAAATCATCAATATGAATGAATTTGAAAACGGCAGACAAGCGGTTGTATTGATTCATGGAATGGGAAATCAATATCCAATGGAAACCCTGCGAAGCTTTGTTAAGAATCTTAGTACTGAAGATCAGATTATATATAGTAGCCCAAACAGGATAACAGAAGATCTGGAACTTCGCAGATTAAGTTTTGATGATAAGCCTTTTGATTTTTATGAATATTATTGGGCTCACCATGTAAAGGTTCCTGGCATGGCTGATGTTTTAAGCTGGTTATTTAAATTATTATTTTTTAAAAGTCCATCCAATCGTTTAGGAAAATTCGTACCAATCCTTCGGGGTTTTGTCGTTTTAATGAGTATTCTAATTATTTGGTGGCTGAATCATTATGAGTTTAAATCCGAAGTGACAATTTTCCAGGTTTCAATTTATGGTGTTGGAATTTATCTATTGTGGAAAATTGTACTTCCTTTATTAAAAGGTTTATTTTCAGAAACAGTGCTTCAATATTTAGGTGATGTTGTAAGATACACAATTGCTTCTCCAGAAAATATTGATACCCGCGATAAAATACGAAAAGGTGCATTAGATCTATTGCGCAAATTGCATGAGCAGAAATCATCGTCAAATCCAAACAAAGCAAAGTATGGTAGGATTGTAGTTGTTGCACATAGTCTTGGAAGTATTGTAGCATATGATGTTATGGCAAGTTTATTTGCTGAGTATAATGCAGTACATGGGCATATTACGGATACTAAAATCCTAAAACAGGATGCGTTGGATGAGAACCTGAAGTATATTGAAAAGGGGAACGTAAGTTCAGAAAAATATATGGAGCATCAATTAGAATTATTTTTTGAACAGAATAAATTAAGAAATCCCTGGAGGATAAGTGATTTCATTACAATCGGTTCTCCATTGACCCATGGATCTTTTTTATTAACGAAAAATGAGGAGGATTTTAAGCTGAAGAAAGAACAGCGGGAGTTTCCTACCTGTCCGCCAGTAATTGATTTAAAAGATAAGCATTTTGCATTTCATTTAGATTATATATCCGAAAGTGGAGAAAAGAGGACGCTTAAGGTTTTACATCATGCTGCTTATTTTGCAGCCACCCGTTGGACGAATATTTATTTTAAGAATGATTTTATAGGTGGACCTGTTTCCTTAAATTTTGGGCCCGGGATCAAAGACATTCAAGTTCTTGCGAAAAATAGTTTCGTAAAATCAATTCCACTCGCATCACATACGCATTATTGGGATAAAAAAAATCCGGAATCTATGGATGCTATCCGGGAGATTATTTATGGAAAGGAATAGCATTTAATGCAGATTAAGTCTGTGAAATTGCACAAGATTCCTGTTCATAAAATATAAAAAGTAATCTTGTCGATTTATGAGAATACTTGGATTCGATATTTATTTTATTGAATTCCTGAATGGAATTTTCTAAGTGAAACCTTAAGATTGCTAGTACTTCCCTTTTAATTTATTCAATTCTTGCGATTTGTTCCGGAGTCCATTTGTATAAGCTCCTAAATTTTTATTTGATTTCATTTTTTTGAATTGTTCTAATCACATTTATCTACTGGTCTATAACAAAAGTTATATTTCAAGACCTTTCTCTCCATTCTACTTTTACGACGTGATTTAAATTTTTTAATTAACTATTAATTCAATTAAAATGAAACCAATTTTTACATTTCTAGTTTTATGCTTCCTATACAGTATAGGATTTTCTCAGAACAACTGTTCTACTAAATGTCCAATTCCATTTTTGAATTGGGAATCAAAACAATGTGAGCACTATGAGAATTTAAGCCTTAGTGATCCTTTGATTACGAATGATTGGGAAGTTTATCCAGCAAGTCCAAATTATCGTCCGAAAGCAGCGGGCATAAATTATGGCACGTTTGGCACTCAATCTCTTGCTTTTGCTGATTTTTATTATGGAGGAACACCAGTAGACAATAATTATCATTTGCGAATTGATCCGCAATCCTATCGATTTAGTTATGACATGTTGTTTGAACAAGGTTGGAAGGGCCAACTTAGTATGTTAGATGCTAATTACAATTTAGTTTTAACTTTTGAATTTTTAGGTAGTGGAACGGCAAATATTAGAAATGCAAATGATGCTATTATTGGAAAATTTAGTTATCCGTTAAAATCCTGGTTTAACATGAATTTATATTATCATCAAAGTGGATCCATTGAAATATTTAGAAACAATTATAAAGTATTTAATGCTACGAATATACCCAACACAAAATCCACTTTTCCTTCGATTGCAAATTTTTATGCTAACAGAACAAATGATGCCTTCCTTTTGGGTGGTGTGTGTTTAACAACCAGCAAATTTATATTAATCACCTGTTCCCTTGATTATAATCCGGTATGTTTAAATGGCACCAATGAAGAGGTAGGCACAAATGGATGTTGGGCGGGTCAAGCAGGCTATTTAGGAACAGAGTATCATCCTTGCAGAAATGCTTTGGATCCGTGTGCCGATTGTGATGATTGTTTCAGTTATCTTTTTGATTGTGTTGATCCAAGAATTATCCATTTGACGAGTAGTTATTGCGAAGAAGTTACCCCTACGAATGGCCCGGAAGGCACAGCGGTACTTGAAGAATTTGAGTGGGAGTTTAAAAATGAAAATAATGTTATCATTCAGCCTGAATATTTAAATGGCACAAGTTCTCTTTCAATTAATCCATCCTGTAAGATTCCAATTTCAGGTACGTATCTTATTTGTTTTAAAGTATTTAGATTCACAGGATCTGGAAGAATTAAAATTTACGAATGCTGTTATTTTGTTAAAATTGGAAAACCTTGTACAAGTTCACCTACGGTTTATATAAATTCAACAAATCCGAATAGCAATTCTGAAGTTTCATTTACACAAGTGTCGACAGATGCAGAAACATTCAGTTGGAGAGTGGATGATCAGAATGCCTATATTAATAATGTAAGTACCACGGCCTCTACTTTTAAGTGTAAAATACCAACAGGAAAGGAATGTATCAATGTTTGTTTGACAATTGGAAATGGTTGTGGAATGATTTATAAATGTGTTAAAATATGTAGGCCTAATCCAAATTGTGGCACGAAACCATCACCACATCCTCCCATATTGTATCAGTTAAATCAAAATGCCGAAGTTAGTTTTCTGAATGTTCCACAAATGGATACCTATGAATGGACTTTGTCAGAAGGTTGTACGTTTACAGGAGGGACAACAAGCAATTCAAAAAACCCTATTTGCAAACTACCGGATCCAAGTTGTTCTTATATGATTTGTTTAAGAATGTTTTCTGGAAGCTGTTATCAATGTTGCTATTGCTTCACAATAAAACCACAACCTGTAAGTGTAATAAGTTTTGATCCGGATGAAATGGCATGTGTAGCAGCAGGACAGGAAGTATTAGTGCCAGTGCGTGTGAAAGGATTTACAAATGTAACTTCATTAGATCTTACGTTTGTATTAAATCCAACCACGGTAGCTGATTTTATCGATGTAGTAGGTGGTCCAAATATCAATTCCAGTACACTTGTTAAATTATTAACCGGTACTTCCAAAATGAAAGTAGCCTGGGCGGGAACTTCTGGTTCCGGAACGACACTAAATGATAATGATATTTTCTGTTATTTAAAGATCAAGATGAAAGGAGCTGCAAATTCTATGGCAACAATTTCAATTGATGGTACCAACCATATTGTAAAGCAAAATCGGGTAACGGTTATCCCTACCTTAAAAACGGGAAGTGTTTGTGTAAATGGTTCTTATACTATTTGTGGTAAAATTACACGAGAAGACAATCTGGGTATTAAAGATGCAAATGTTGAATTAACGGGTTCAGTTAATCAAACGGTGAAGACAGATGCTTCTGGAAATTATTGTTTCACGAATGTACCGGCAGGAAGTTTTACGATCCGTCCAAGAAAAAATATCAATTTTGGAAATGGAGTGGAGATTGCAGATATTTCTGATATTCAAGGGCATTTGTTAGGAACCTTTACGTTGCCATCACCATATAAAATGATCGCGGCAGATGCTGATAACAATCGTTCTATAACAGCGACCGATATTGCGCGAATTATTCCAGTGTTTTTAAATAAATCACAGCCATTTGCAGCAGTAGAAAGTTGGCGTTTTATACCAAAGTCATTTGTATTTCCGAATGCAAATAATCCATTTCAGGCAACATTTCCGGAATCGATTTCATTACAAGTTAGCAAAAACGAAAGCAATCAAGATTTTACAGGTATAAAAATGGGAGATGTAGATTTAGATAATGATCCGCAAAAAATTGTTGGAGGAGATCGCGAAATTATTAAAGGAAATCAAATGGTTTCAAGAGCAGCACCTGTGATTGATATAAAATTAGATAGTATAGGCGTTAAACCTGGTGAAAGTGGATTCATTAAAGTAACAGCAAAAGGCTTTACTAAAGTGATAAGTTTCGGATTCTCAGTTTCCTGGCAGGAAGCTAAAATTAAATTTAATCAATTGCTAAATTTAAATCCAAAATTAAACTTAAGCTCTGGTCATTTTAATATAAAAGAAGTAGAGAAAGGTAAATTAGGAGTTACCTGGTTTATTTTAAATAATGAAGGTATAACGCTAAATGATAATGAGGTTTTATTTACCATTGAATATACAGCTATTGGGCAAGATAAGGAAGAATCTAAAATCAGTTTTACTTCAAGCCCTACTCCGATTTCTTTTGCAGATGGACAATCAAACTTTACTGTAAATTCAAAAAATGGTGCTATAACAATAGACAAGAATATTGTTGCATCAAAAGATTTTAACGCAACTATTAAATATCAATTATGGCCATCACCTGCAGAGAAGGAACTTTTTATATCCTTTGAAACAGCGATACAGGAGAATTTGAAGTTAGAACTCTTCTCTACAGATGGGAAAGTGATTCCGGCAAACTATGAACGTCGTTCTGAAGCTCTTATTAAATTAGATGTAGAGCATTTAACGAAAGGTTTGTATTACCTAAGAATTAAAACAGATAAAGGCCTGACTGCTATTCCTTTTACAAGGATGTAATACAATTAGAATTGGTGATTAATGATAAGAATCATAAATACTGTTTGGGGTACCATTAATATCTGTAAATGAATACGGAGTCAAATCCCAACAAAAGCCCAGAGTTGTGGTACCCTTTTTTAAAGCAGTGTGGATTACAATAGATCAGAATCATATTTTGAAAATTAAATTTCAAAAATATTTTAAACTGAGTTTATTAAAAAAATGTAGCGAATCAGAATTATATATTGTAAGAACTTCGATTTTAAAAGTAGATACTATCTAATTATTATTTAAATTTTGGAAAAAATAAAATCTAATTGCGTATTTTAAAAAATAATGGTAATTTAATTTGGAATATATTAAAGCATTCTTATTTTTGTAAATCGCCTGAATAACCAACAGTGGATATATTTTAGTTTTTCTGAGGAGTTTATTAATTATTTTAAGATTGGTAGGTAGTCTTGATTATGGCATTGCTATAAAATATATGGAGTCGTTGTGATCCTAAAATTATTAAAATAAATAAACAGATGCCTCTATTTTTTCAAACACATCTCAATTTTATAATCATGAAATATAAATTTTTTCTCCTATTCAACTTTTGCAGTTTGTTGCTTATTTCTCAAACTCTTGAGATTAATCTCAAGGATCCAATTACCGATTTTACGCAATCGATCAAGGATAATGTAGATTATACTCTTGTTATTAAAAATATGCTTGCAGCAAATTCTTATACCGTTTCTGTAGTTGTTTCTAATGTGGAAAGAGCTCCTTTGTCTTTAGCACCAGTATCTTTTATTCCAGAAAAGCCAATTCATATTGGTAAATTGAAAAAGGACCAGATTGTTACTGTAATAATAATAGAAACAGATGCTACAGGCAAAAAGAAAACCTGGAATTATAAATATATAACTCCAACAAGAGGAAAGTGGATTACTACATTTGGTTATAGTGCCATTTTTGACATTGGTAAAAAGCGAACTTATTATTTAAAAGATACGAATAGTATCTTTAGCATTCGAAAAGATCGCAGCCCAGAATATATTTATTATACACCTTCTGTAATGTTTACCTGGGTAGGAACTAAATATGATAGATATACTTTTTCCTGGACTGCTGGGCTGGGCTTAGATTTTTCAAACCCAACACTTTTTATAGGAGGGGGAGTTCGTTATTATGAAAATATCGGACTGGATATCGGTGTGTCATTACATAGAAAGAAATTTCTAAATGGAAGTTATACAGAAGATCAGGAATTAAAGGAATTTATTTCTGATGAAGCACTTCATAAATTAAAATATATTTTTAATCCATTTTTAAGCCTTAGTCTTCGATTGGATAAAAATCCGTTTACAAAAACAGTGGAAAATTAATCACAATTAAAATTTATTAATATGGAAATTGCAAGTTATTTTTTAATACTTATTATTATTGTACTAATCATTTTGGTATTTTACCAACAATCAAAAATTTCTGAAAAAGCCAGGAAAATAAGTAATCTTGAGCTTGTAAAGAATGCTCAAAAGGATTCAATTGAAAAATCTGAAAAAACTGTATCTGTTCTAGGGTATGAATCTATAAATGATAAGATTTTTGAAATTCCTGAACCAGCTGCAAAAAAAATGGTACAAGCTTACGTTAATGAACTAGATAAATGTAGAAATCCGGGGTCACCGAAACCAAATGATATTGAAAGGTCTGTTTATTTTCCAAATAAAAATATTAGAGAATATTTGGGTGATCATATTACCAACTCACAGACAGTCGGATTAAAAATTTACTTTGGAAAGTATGATTATAATGATACAGATATCTTTAAGTATGTTAGTTCAAAATTAACAAATCCTAATGACTATAATAAATTTAAAGAATTTTCAGAGAATAGATTTTCGGTGATTCTTGCGTTAACAGACGGAAATGGGGAAATTGATTTTACAAAAAAATTACTAAATCTTGGTGGTCTTTGTCCGCCTGATTGTCGTCCTGCAAGATATTCCAATGAAGATCCATTATATCATGGTAATTAGTAAATCATTCAAATCAAGTATTTAATAAAATAATTTTACATAATTCAATATCAAAATCATGAAGAATTCTAAAATAGTATTAATTGCAATTTTATTCGTAACTGTTTTTCTTCTTATGTGTAAAACTGAAAGCAAGAAACCAGCTTCTCAAACAACACAAATATCTCAAGATACAATTAACACTAGTCCCAATCAGAAAAGAATATTGTCTGCTGTAGAAAAGGCGGCTATTCCAATGGATATTCCCAGAGATACAGCTAGAGAACTTATCAAAGAATGGGTTAAAGTAATTGATTCAATTCAAAGTCATAATGATATGGGTATGACAAACATTGAAAGATCTGTATTGGTTTCTAAGGCGGATTTAGTTACTTTTATGAATACGATTCCAGCTGATGGATATTTGAGAATTTATTTTGGATATTACAATAAAAATAATCCATTAATTGCTAAATACCTTGTAGATTATGGAAAATTTGCTACTTATAATAACAGGTTTTCAGTTATCTTAAGTGCAGCAGATAGTGACTTAAATTATTTAGATAGACCTTTAAAAAATCTTGGTGGATTATGTCCACCAGAGATATGTGGAACGGAAATTCCTGAATAATAAGTAAAGGATTAAAATTAGCATGATTTATAAAATACTTTTAGCTATTGCTTTTGTATTATGCCTTTTGGTAAAGAAAAACTCAAAGTTTCAATTGCCTTGGTTCAGATTATTTTTGTTTATTCTAGTACTTGTTGAATTAATTGTAGGTCCATATGTTGGCAAAAATTTTGGAAATAACACCTGGGTTTATAATATATTAATTATTTTGGAAGTCCAATATTTCAGTTTGATGTTTTATTTTCATTTTAGAGAACGGAACTATTCAAAAAAGTTACTTCTTGGTAGTTTTGTGATTTCTGCTGCTTCAATCCTCAATTTTTTATATGGGCAAGGTTACAATACTATCAATACTATAAGTTATAATTTTGGAATGTGTTTTGTTTTAATTTTGATCGTATTATTTTTTTATGATTTAATCAAATTCAATGAGGATTATTTGTTAATGTCGATACCCCTTTTTTGGCTTTCAGTAGGCATTTTACTATTTTATTCTGCTACATTTCCAGTACTCGTATTTCTAAACACGATTATTAATTCAGAGTTACCTTTAGTGGCTCCATTATATTCATTGCTTAAAATTGGAAATATCTTTTTAAGTTTGAGCTATATAGCCGTTTTATTATGTCCCTGGATCTACAAGAAGCAATCTATAGAATTATCTTAACGGCATTTTTGATGCCTGTACTATTATCCGGATTGCTGATCTGGTTCTTGGTTTTTTATCAGAAAAAGAAATATACTCAACAACTAGAAAAAAAGGATCTGCTTTTGAAACAACAAAATTTGATAATTGAAAACCAACAAGCTATTGAAAAAGAACGCAATCGCATCGCTTCCGAAATGCATGATGATTTAGGATCTGGTTTAACAACCATAAAGTATTTGAGTGAACGCGCTTTAAAACAAGCTAAAGATCCGGAAGAGGAAAAACAAGTTAAAAGAATTTCGGAGCATTCCAGCCAACTTGTTCGAAATATGTCGGAAATCATTTGGGCTATGAATACCCGGTATGATACGCTCGAAAATTTATTGGCCTACATTCGTCGCTATGCCTCTGAATATCTTGAAGAGCATGTCATAGCATTAGATTGGCAACAAGAAATCATGGCAGAAGGATTAAAATTAAGCGGAGAAAAAAGAAGAAATGTGTTTCTGGTTTGTAAAGAAGCCTTACATAATATTACCAAACATGCCCAGGCAGATAAAGTTATTATTTCTGCAAAATTTCAAGAGAATTTGCTTCAAATTTCAATAGCAGATAATGGAATTGGATTTGAATTTGAATCGAAAAAAGAACTTGGCAATGGTCTGTTTAATATGCAAAAACGGATGGAGCAAGTACAGGGTAGCCTGAACATTCAAAAACAATCCAAAGGCACTTTACTTATGCTGCAATTTAGTATTTCATAAATTCTGATACCAACAAAAGTTATATGTCTTTTAATTTTTAATAACTGAACTTTGTAAAAAATATTAATATGAAAATAGTAAGTATCTATCTGGATAATCTGATTATTGAAGTGCATAATTCTATCTTAGGAAAAGAAATTATTAAGGTCAATGGAAATATCGTGAGTTCAAAATATTCAATTTTTGGAGCTAAGCATCGCTTTGAACATGAGAATAATGTATATACTATAACCTTTTTTTTAGGCTTAAGTGGAATGCAATTTGATTTATATAAAAATGAATTGCCCATCATCGAAGCTTCTAAACAGGGTTGTGTTAAAATTATTTCAGTACTCCTTGTAATCACATTTTGCCTTTATTTAATAGACCGTTTCTTATAACAAAAGAATTTAAATGAACAAGTTCCTTTATAAATTTAGATTTCGCATGTATTCTATTCCTTATTTTTGTAGTACGCTGGTAGTTAACAATTCGCATTTATGAAAATAGCCATCCTGGAAGATTTGAAAGAAGTATCGTCCATGCTCCACGAATTGTTTAACGAACAGGTCGACATGAGTTGCAATCAATGCTATTATAATGCTGAAGATGCTATGAAATTTTTACCTCAAAATCCGGTAGATATACTTATAGTAGATATTGGTTTACCCCGAGCGAGTGGAATTGATGCCATTAAATATCTGACACAATACTGTCCGGCAATGCAGTTTTGTATGTTTACGGTTTATGAAGATGATGAAAAAATATTTAACTCACTTCAGGCAGGCGCTAAAGGATATATTTTAAAAGGATCGGCTACTAATAAAATTATTGAGGCAGTTCAGGAATTATATAAGGGAGGTTCCCCAATGTCGCCAAGCATTGCCAGAAGAATTCTGGATGTATTTCAAAAATTTAATATTCCTACAGTTAACAAGGAATTACCGATTACTTCAAGAGAGAAAGAATTACTAGAATTCTTAGCGCAAGGTTTTTTGTATAAAGAGATTGCAGATAAAATGGGAATCACAACCGGTACGGTTAAGCAACATATTCATAAAATCTACGAAAAGTTACAAGTGAGCAATCGCACAGAAGCTATAAACCTTCTCAAGGGAAATTGAAAAGGAAATAGTGCTGTATTTTATTCCTTAATTTTTAGTTCAGCAAATTTGACATCAGAAGAATTTGCATTCTCCTTTTTGGGAATGTAATGCATGTCAATATGTCCTTGTGGCAGCCAAATAATTTTAAGTCATCTTACGCCTGGTAACTAGCATATAACAAAAGTTATATTTCTAAGCTCATCAAAGCAAAATATTTTTGAGTTGTAATTATTATACATTTATTTATGCGAAGTAACTGATTGTAGATTCTTCTAATTCGCGAAATAATTTAAAGAGTGTAATAATAAAAATCATTTATAATATTCAATCGTATTCTAATCAAACAAAAATGTATTCAAAATGAAAACGAAACTAAATTTATTCATTCTTGTCCTTTTAATTTTCTTAATGCATTTAAAAATAAATGCGCAAACAGATTTAAAGATGGCGCCGGCAAATCCAAATGCATATTCTTATAGCTACCTGGATTTACTAACAAATGAAAATTAAATTCATTTGACCATTAGAAGCGAAAAGGATTGCAAATGTTATTAAATAAGTACTATTTGTTTTTCTTGTTCAATTTTTCTTTAAGCTTTGCTTTTTCTAAATTTTCCTTTACACGGAATTTCACAATTTTGCTAATCAAGGAAAAGGGAATTGGTTGATTTAATGGAAATTGTACACTGCCTTTTGCTCCTTTATAGATTGAAAGTTCTTTTTTAAAAGTCGCGATTCCCGAACCGGTTGGATAAAATCCAATGTGATTTTTATATGCGCCATAATATATCAATGCACCATGAAATTTATAAGCGGGCATTTGATAGCTAATGACTTCTTCTGCATCTGGAGCAGCTTTTTTTACGGTTTGTCTTAGTTCATTTAAAATAACTTGAACGTCTTCCGGGAAACAAGCGATATATTCATCCACTGTATTGAAGTTCAACTTAAGCATACTTTATAATTTTCAATTATTTACTTATGAAAAACCAAAATATCGATTTTGCATTACAAAGATGCAAAGCATTTATGAAAAACATAGAATGTTTTATGAATTTATATTTAACTTGAAAAAGCAAAATTTATTTGCAAAAGGAGGCTTAATTTTTGCAGGCTTTTATTATTCTATATTGAATTCTTTTTTTTACTTAGAACTGCAGCTTGCTATAAAATCTTTCAATTTATTTAGTTTAGAATATGGAAAATTCAGCCTTATCCCACCATTATCTGTATAAATCCGAAACTCTAAATTTGAGCAAGTAGAGATTAACTTTAAATCTTCTTTGCTAAGCTGAAAATCTATTTTATTATGAATAATATTAAATAGTCTTGTATCCGAATTTGAAACTGGTACAGATATATTTTGAGTATTTGTGGAAGCAGGAATGTCTATTGTATGGCGTTCGCCTTTAGAATCAACAACCGTCTCCGTTCTTGAAGGGATAGTTACCGTGACAGATTCGGTTTTATTTACAGTATGAAATTTTTGTTCTTCATAACTTTGATAGAAATAAGCTTGGTTCTTTATTTTGACGGAAGAAATTAACTCGTTTATTTCATTATATTTTGAAACTTTAAAATACATACTGTCTTGAATTCTTCTTTCATTATAAGTTAGATTCAATTCTAATTTTACATCTAAAAGATCTCCGATTAAAGTATCCTTTGAGTTATAAAAGGTCATTTTTGGCGATCTTTGTATTTCATTATTAGAAGTTTCGTCATCTGCATTTAGAGAAAGATAGTTAATCACAAGCTTTATACTGTTTGATTTTTTATATTCGTCCCGTAGTATATATGGATTTGAATAATAGCGACGATCTTGTAGTGGTGCTTGGCAAGATAGCAAGGATACCAGTAAATATGCAAGAATTATACACTTTGATAAGCTAAGCATTTTGTACTTTTTATAAAGATATTGCATATTTTGAAATTCGTAATCACCTTAACAATATTTAAATTACAATGCTGCGTATTTGCTTTTGCATTAGCTTTCGTTTCTTTGAGTCCTTATTTTTAAGTCTAATTTTTGAGCCTACGTTGATTCGAGAAGAAGGCCCAAAATGGGTCCCAAATCAACTTATGCTATTTTAATAAAGAGTGAGTTTTATTTAATTTAATTGGAAACTTTGTGGATATTATCAATTGTACTATCTTCACTTTGCATCTTCCCCATGTTCAATGCAATCAAGCCGGTCAGCTAAAATGCTGTAGTAAATAGTTTTTTGTCCTTCCGAATTTTTAAACTGATCACTTTTTTAATTTTAAGCAATGACCATTATTGGCTATTGATTTCCAAAGGTTTAAATAATTGGCTTGATATTAGAACCCTATTTATTTATTAGCTAACGACATTAAAATCAATATTTATGCTCTTCAAAAAACGCTCCTTACAAGAAAAACTAGACGCAAATACGGGTACAAAACGCATTCTGTCTCTCGATGGTGGCGGTGTACGTGGAATTTTAACCTTAGGCTTTCTGGAGAAAATTGAAAAAATACTTCAGGAGCGATATGAGGATAAAGACTTGCGTTTGAGTGACTATTATGACCTTATTGGCGGCACTAGCACCGGAGCCATTATTGCAGCCGGACTTTCAATTGGTTTGAAAGTAAGTGAAATTATTAAACTCTATGAAGAACTTGGGGAGGTCGTATTCGGGAAATTGAATTACTCCTTAATCCCAAGAGATTGGACTTCTTTTCGGGCCATTTTTAAATCTACTTATAGCTCTGAGAATCTTGAAAAACAATTGCAAAATGCCTTCGGTAATATTGAAATCGGGGATCCTCAAAAATTGAAATGTGGCTTGGCAATTCACAGCAAGAGAGCGGACACCTATAGTCTTTGGACTGTTACTAATCATCCAGCCGGAATGTATTATGGAGCGAATAAATCTTTAAAATTGTGGGAATTATGCCGGGCCAGTTCGGCAGCACCTTATTATTTTAAGCCTAAATTGTTGAAATTAAAGAAACGAAATGGGGAATCCTTTGATGCTGCATTTATTGATGGAGGAGTCAGCTTAGCAAATAATCCGGCATTCCAAATGTTTTTAGCGAGCACTGTGCCGACCTTTGGATTTCAATGGAATACAGGTGAAAATAATCTTTTAATTACCTCGTTAGGAACAGGAAATGGAATTGCAAAGGATGATCCAAATGCTCTTATTGAAGCAAGAAGTGTTAGTTGGGCGTCAAAACTTTCTAATTTGTTTATGATTGATGCGTTGGAAATGAATCAAATTATTTTACAATCGTTTGGTAAAAATCACGGACCTACCGACTTTATTGATAGCCAATTTGGAGATTTAAAAGACATTAATTACTTAAAAGAAAAATTATTTAGTTTTACCAGACATAATGTTAAATTAATAAAATCGGAATTAACTAAATTAGATTTACATTTTAGCGATGAAAAAATTAAATCTATTACAGAAATGGATCATTATGAAAATATTCCTGATTTGTTAGAAATCGGAAGAAAAGCATCTGTACATTTTACTGAAAATAATTTGCCTTCAACATTTGATCAATAAATCAACGTTATGAAAAAAATTTATTTTTCGTACTCTGATACCGCCGAAGACCATAGTCTCTATAAAGACTTAAATAACCATCTATTGCAATATAAACGAAAAGGTTGGATAGAGATTTATGATGAGCAAGAATTGTTTAAACAAAACGGAGATATCACGAAAAATGCTGAGTTTTTAAAATTATCGGATATCACCATTCCACTGATTAGTATTGATTATTTAAATAGTGAGGAATGCCGGTCCATGTTGAAAATTGCCGATACTGAGCATATAAAAATTATACCCATTATTTTGCGTGCCTGTGATTGGAAAACAGATGATATACTGAATAAATATTCTCATGACGCAATTCCAGATGATAATAAATCAGTTGAGCATTTAAGTAAAATACTTCCCGACAAACAAACCATTTTTAAGCAGATTGGTGATGATATTAAATGTTTTATATTTCCGGAGTTGCAGTCTATTAAAATTGCGGATCAAGGTCATCGTTTTTACTGGATTCTCGCTAGTTTGGTCTTAATTATCGGTGCCATGGCATCGTATTATCTTTATACTAGAATCGAGGATCTGTTCTTATCAATTTTAAGTTTATTAATGTTTGGATTAGTAGCCTTATTATCCTTACGCAGTGTTTTATTTCCTACCAAATTATCAAATTCTTCAAATCCTGGTGTATGAGCGCTGAACGAAAAGAAATTATGAAACAAAGTATTCAGGTATTGGATACATTGCTCGAAAACGAGAAAAAATCAAAGCTTCTAACAGTTATTGTAATACTAGGCTTTTGTTTGCTCGGTATAGCCATTGTTTATTTAGGAAGTCAATTGAGCAAAAAGGAAAAAGAATTGCAACAACAATTGGATGAAAAAAAGTTATTAGTAGAAAAGCTTAATACTGCATTACAAAGGCTTGATAGTTTGCAAACCTCATTAGAGAATTCAAATAAAGTATTAAGTACCTCTGCTACGGAATCAGATTCCATTAAAAAGGAGTCTATTAGCTTATTAAACAGTCTTCAAAGCAAATACGATTCTTTACAAAAGCAAACGATAGAATTGCAGAAACGACTTAATATTGTCATTAAGCCAGCCACTGAAAACATTTTAAAAGAAAAGGTTCAAAACATTGATAAATATGCAAGGCAGTATAAATGTTTTATACAGTATATGCCGGGTTTTGAAGCAGAAGCAAAGAGGGCTTATTATGCATTGAAAGATAACGACTGGTATGATAAATTCGTTGCAGAAAATGTGAAAATTGAAAATCAATCATTCAATTCTTATATTAAGTATTTTGATAAAAATGATCAGAAACTGGCATATGAAATGTACCGTACCCTGTTGAATGCAAAAATTGAAATGTATCAAGAACCCTTACTTGTTGATTTGCCGGGAGCTTCTAAAAAAATTGAGATCTGGCTTGGAAAAGCGACTAAGAAATCTGTTGAGGATATATTAAATAATCCTCGTTACCAGAATAAATTACATAAGCAGGACCGCAAGTTTTAAATCCTCATTATTTTAGCATGGCAAAATTAAATATTTTTATATCCTATGCTCATGAAGATGAGTCTATAAAAAACGACCTCGATAAATTTCTAATCACACTTAAAAGATCGGAAAAAATAAATTTGTGGCAAGATCGACAAATCCATGCAGGTGATGAATGGGATGCCCTTATTAAAAAAGAGCTGGTAGAAGCAGACATTATATTATTATTAGTTAGTGTGGATTTCATTGCTTCAGAATATATTTGGAGAAACGAACTTAAGACAGCCATGGAGCGCCATGAAAAAGGAGAAGCACGGGTAATCCCCATCATTGCCCGAGCATGTGATTGGAGTGGTATGCCATTTAGAAAACTTCAAGCGTTGCCAGTTGGAGCAAAACCAATTAATAGCGCCGTAAATAAAGATGAAGTATTAACAGAGGTTGCAAAAAAAATAAGGGAAGTTGTTGATTTTATGTTACAATGAATAAACTGATATTTCAAAATTTCTTTTAATAAATGGCTTGCTTCTGATGATTTATTTTTAGAAAGCCAAAAGGATAAAGCAAAATATAAAGGAAATAAGCTATTAATAATTGCTTTTGCAATTATAATTAAATAATTCAATAAAATTAAAGGCTGTTGATTAAACTTTTACAAGTCCTAATTTTTCCATTTGGTAATACTCTCTAAATGTAATCATCCGTTGCTGGCTTTCATCCCAAAGTTTATGTGTAGCTAATTTTAGACTTTGCCAAAATGTTATTTCTGTAGTATATTTTTGGAACCAGGGAATGGCATCTACACATTTTTTTAAATTATAATTCGGTATTGCTGGATTTAAATGATGAATATGATGAATCGCTATATTTCCAGTAAACCAATTCATAATAGCGGGTAATTTATAATAGCTGCTTCCTTTCACAGCAGCATACATAAATTCCCATTTATCACGCCAATGTTTATAGCCATGTTCATGTTGATGTTGTATATAAAAAAACCAAATAGCGATAATTGCAAAAGCAGATAAAATAATAACATGCATTGTAAGAAATCGCTTCCAATCTAAGACAAAACAAAGAGCAACAATTACAATGATATAAATTAAATTATTTATCCATAATCCTGGTTTTGCTTTTTTAAATTCTTCAAGATTTACTAATGGTAAACGATTATGTATAAAAATATAATATAAAGGTCCAAAGAAAAACATAACTATTGGAGATCTATAAATTCTGTATTTAAACCTACCAAATTTACTTAATTGCGAAAATTCTTTAACAGTCAAAGTATCTATATCCCCAATATCACGCACCTCAAGCATTCCATTATTCATATGGTGAAAATGATGTGATTTTGCCCAATAAAAATAAGGTACGGAACTTAACATACTGCAAGAATATCCGATAATTTTTCTCCAACCACTGGATTCTACAAAAGAATTGTGACCGCAATCATGTTGTATAATAAAAATACGCACTAAAAAGAGTGCATTTAAAATAGCAAGTAAAACTGCTAAAAGAAAACTATAATCCCAAATAAAATAAATTGCAACCCAGATCAGTAAAAAGGACCCTACGGAATTGATAATTTGAAAAACAGCTTTTTTAGTGTCTGTTTTTTGATAAGGCTTTATTGATTTAAGAGCTAATTTAACGTTGGTTGTAAATTCTTGTACTTCAGCTTTCATTCTTTAGATTCCATTTTAAGCGTGCAAATATACGCATATTCGCATCGCAATTTAAGAAAAATAAACTTTCAGAAAAATTTATAAAGGCTTTATAATCAGCTTAATATAGATGATATTAAAGCAAAAATAAAAATTTATCTCTTAATTCCTTTACCCATTTAAAACAAAGGATAAAGCGGATAAGTTCATCTTAATGAAAAGCGGTCTTTTATCAACATGATACAAGAATCTGACTTAAAAATTAGCTTATTTGCACAGTTTAACCTGCTTACACATTAGTAAATAGTGAATTATGTTGAAAACATTACAAAATATTTTTGCAATTCTATTTACAGTTTACACTAATTTAACTTAAAAATCGATTTGTATTTTAAATCGATAATGAATCGGAGTACCCGGAGTGAAATGGATTTCTTCAGTAGATTCTGTTTCGGTTTTTAATCTGGACAAGGTAGCAAATTGTGCTTCATTCCATTTTGTATTAAAAATATTTTCAACTACAAACCCAAAATTTATATTTTTATATTTATAATTTATATTTCCGTCTAATAATTGATAACCTTTTGCTGTAATACTATAGTCTTCATTTGCCGGGCGATCGCCTAATTGACGGTATCTTAGGGAGGCAGAAAAGTTTCGTATATTTTTAAAATTCAAACTTCCCATGGTTGTCCATTTTGAAGCCAATGGAATATAATTTAAAGTTTCAGGTTCATCTGCACTTTTAGCAATTGTGCAGGAAGTTTCAAAGTTTAAGCTAAACCAAGAAATGGGTTGCCATCTAATACCTGCTTCAATTCCTTTTCGTACCGTTTCTCCGCTCGATTCTACTACAGCCTCATCGCCAACATACACTAATTCATCCTCCATTTTAATAAGCCATAACGCTCCATGCAATAAAGCAGAATTGCCAAGTTTAATTTGCGTGCCTAAGTCTACATTGAAACTACGAGTTAGAATTCCTTTTTCTTGTGATTCCCTCAAAAGTCTCGTGTCATTAGAATGAAATCCCAATCCCGATTTCACAAACAACTGCATAGAGTTATTTAGATTATAATAAACATTTAACTTAGGAGAAATTTTGAAATCCCAATCGCTACTTTTACTATTTGGATTTAGTAGTTTATCTGAATATGAAACTTTAAATAAATCTGCCCTTCCTTGTACCTGGAATTCTAATTTATTAAAGAGCCAATTTAATTTCAAATACAGATATAAGTTGTGTTCATTCAGATCGCCTAGGGCTAGTCTATTCAATACTTGAGATCTGTCTTTGGTATGGGATAATTCACTATCTTTAGTTTCATCGATTCTGCTACCTAAGGCTGTGTTGAATTCGATATTCCCTAGATGATCCGTATAATTTGCTTCGAAACCATAGATGTTTCGTTGTTCTTTTTGTTTAATTTGATCTCCATTCACAGAGTCATTATGGAAAAATGTAAAATTGGAATATAATTCAAAGTTATAATTGGAAAAATATGCACTTAATTTTAAAGCCTGATGTGACTTCGTAGAAAGTAGGTACTGAGCCATAAAATTAAACCTGTTTGTTTCTCCTCCTTCATTTGGATCAATAGCACCAAATCGGCCAATGAATCCGGATTCTACTGCTCTTACCGGGATTTGACCGGAGGCATTCCAGGAGCTTGTAAAATAGCTTCCAGTTAATTTTATTTTAGAATTTTCATTCAGTTGAAAATTATATTTCAATAAAGTATTGAATTTCTTAAAATCTTGTGGAGCTTCAAAATAGCCATCTGTACTTATGTACTCAGAAGCTATGTAAGCATTGCTTTTTTCGTTCTCCAATAATTTAATCAGTCCAACCAATCGATGACTTTGAAATTTTCCGGTTTCAAAAATCAAAGAATTATTCGCTATTCGTTCCTTTAATTGGAAATCCACAGAGCCTGCCGTAGCAAAATTCCCTTTTGAAGCATTATAACTTCCTTTTTCAAAATCAATACTTCTGACGGATTCAGGAATTACAAAATGAAGATCTGCATAGCCTTGACCATGCGCATGTGAAACCATGTTTACAGGAATCAAGTGATCTACTGTTATACCAATATCAGTTCCATGGTCAATATCAAATCCACGTAAAAATAATTGTTCTGCTTTACCTCCTCCTGCATGTTGTGCTATAAATAGACCTGGAACCAGTCGCAGCATTTCCTGACTATTTTGGACAGGTTGCAAAATCATATCAATTTTTTGTAAATTATAATGCAAGGGCTCTGTAATATTTACCTGGTCCAATAGAAGTGAGCTTTCTTCCATTTGAATTTTTAAATTTATTTTAAAATCCGATTCAACAATCCAATGAACTACAGATTTATAACCGAGAAATGAAAATTGCAGTGTATCTCCAGGATTATTTTTCAAACATTTAAAGTATCCATTTGCATCTGAATGCGTATGTTCGTTGGTTTGTTTATTTAGAACTACAATATCTTGTAGGGGCTTATTGTTGAGATCAAAAACATGACCTTTGATTTGGGAATTTCCAGAACCAATACAAAATACTACAATTAAATAAAGTAAAGTTCTTTTCATTTTTTAATATTTAAATTTATTCGTAATCAGAATGCTTTACATTAAATTTAGGGAATCTAATTTTCACTTTATATTTGAAAAACCCAAAGTTGATTTTGAAATTTATTTTTATTCAAATAAAAATATGAAAATACTGACTTCAAATTCAGTTACATGCTTGCTAATGCTGTTTGTAATATTTTTAATTCCGGATGTTTTGAATTTGTTTTTTCTGCTTTTTGAATAAATTCCTGTGCTTTTAACTTGTCTTTTTTAAGCATATATATTTTTGCTAATCTACGATTGATGTCTATATTGTCAGGGCGCAGCGTTTGATCTTGTTGAATATATTCTAATGCTTTATCCGGATTCTCTAATAGATCTGTATAGATTGCTGCATATTCTAAACTCATATTATGTCCATGTTTCATATCATCTTCAAGCATTTCCATAATTTCTTTTATTTTTTCATCAAATTCATTTTTTCTTTCTTCTTTTTTATAGATTTCTGCCAATTGAACATAAAATCCAACTTCTGGAATAATTAAACATGCTTCTTTTAATTCTTTTTCAGCTTCTGCAATCTTGTTTTGTTTTAAATATACATCTGCCAAAGCTGCTTTTCCAAATGGATAATCCGGACGTTCAGATAATAATTGTACTAATATGGATTCCGCTTCTTTTACTTTATCATACCGTAGACATAATTGGGCTAATTGTAGTGCAGCCCAGGATTTTTCTTCACTACCCGGACTTCCAGCTTCTACTGCCATTTGCATTGCTTTTATAGACTCATCCGGCAGTCCATAGATTTCTCTTAAATAAGAAACCCTGGAATAAGATCTTAAATCCGGTCGAATGGAAACCATTTTATCTACTGTTTCTATGGCTTTATCATATTGTCCAAGTTCAACATATGCATCTACCAAGGCTCCATAAATTTGTGCATTATAAGGATTTAAAGTAATTGCTTCCTGTGCAATTTTCAAGCCTTCTTTGAAATTATGTAAGGATAATTCAATACTTGCTTTTGCACTTAGGGCCATAAATTTTTGGTCTTTACTTATATTTTTTTGATTTAGGGCTTGTGTAATAGTGGTCATTGCAGCAGGGTAATAATGTCCATGTTCACCTGTAACTCTTGCTTCTGCAATAAATAGATTTGTTAATTGAATAAGCGCATCAATTTTTGATGCATCTTTTGTTAATATATGCTTGAGATCTGCATACTTTGTTCTTATTTCAGACCATTCATTAAAATACTGGATTTTTTCTGAGCGTTCTAAAAGTGCAGGTGTTTCAAAGCTTACTTTAGCTTGATCTGTACATGCAAACAGAGTGCAAAATAAAAGTGAAATGTAGAGGAATAGTTTCATGTTTTAAATTTGAATGGATTTGTAAACTAATTTTTTTAAAAAAAATAAGTCCTTATTTATTTTGAAATTTTATAAGGACTTATTTCAAAAATGCAATTTAAATTTTTATCAATTTCGTATTTCCAAGGATACCGCCTTTTTCACTGATAACCGTTGCAAAATAAATACCTGCATTAATTTTGCTTAAATCCACCGTAAATTCATGTAAACCTTTTTCAAAAGTATTTTGACTTAAAGTTTGAATTGTTTTTCCTTCTGCATTCCGAAGATCCACTTTTACTCTTCCATCAAATTGTGTATTCAATTTAATGGTTGTATAATCTGCAACTGGATTTGGGAAGTTTGCTAATGAAACTTTAGGACCTTCCAATCCTATAATACCACCACCAGGATTTTGAACTGCGGTTACTACTTTGCCACCACATTCGCCATCACCAGACCAGGGCATTGCCAGGTTCGGAAAATCAGATCTGAACGCCACATCATTTTTTTCAACACCAGTTGAATAGGTAAGCACTCCAAGTAAATTTGGAGTAACAGGATTTGGACTTCCAGCGGTATAGTCATCATACCATAAACCTATAGCCGCTAAGACAGCACCAGAAACAGCTTGTAATTCTATACGGGTTACATCATCTTCGAGACGTCTTCCATTTGGAAAGCCATCCATATTTGGAATAAATTCGATATTTGTATTTGCATATTTGGGATCTGTTAATCCAAGAACACATGCTTGAATTAATCCTAAAGTGCTAAATGCAGCATCATTTCTTGGGGTTACCGGAACGGCCATATTCAATCGCAACATATCTCCTCCATTAGGAAGGAAATTATGAATGAATGGCTTTCCTTCTGCTAATGGGTTACCGTTTTTACCGGTAGCTAATTGATACGGTTTAAAGTTTGGTACTCCTGTGTGAAAAGTTGGCCATAAATCAACAGACCGCGCTTTTCCTTTTCCAGGTAATAGCAAAGTACCAAAGATAGCATCATCTAAGGCGGTACCGGTCAAAGCTGCGTTTCCTTTTAAACCAAATAAACCATCTTTTCCATAACCAAAGTCAAAGGCTTGTAATGAATTTCTTTGAATTCTAAGTTTTGAAAAACCAGGTACAGCTCCACCAAATAATGCATCATCCATATACAATGCTAATTCTGGATTGTAAAAGAAATTATCTAATAAAGTATCTGCAAGCTCCTGATAAGGTGTTAAACCATTCCAATAATCTTTGTAACCAATTGGAATAACAGCTTCATTTGTTAATGGCATTCCCAATCTGGAAACCTGAACCCAATTTCCTGCATGTTCTTCTCCACCAGGAGTCAACGTTCTGATTGCTTTTCTGCTTGACGAAGCCCAAACACCAATTACATAATCAGGATCTAAAATCGTTCTAGGATTTGCAGGAGCACCTGTTTTTAGTAAGGTTGCGATTGGTATTTGAATACAAATTGCACTTACATTTAAACACGCTAATCCATCGCGAGCTTTGCCATTTTGACGTGGTAAATCTCCTAAATCAAATACACCGCCTAAGTCCACGAAAAATGGATCATCTGTTGGTCCACAAAATACCCGTTCTCCGGAAGCTGTATTTTGAACAGCGCCCTGCATTAAACTTGCATACGTTGTACCTAAACCAACCGGTGAATTAATAGAACGTGCCCCAATATTTGTTGGAGGCACGATGCCATTTGTAACAATAACAGCAAAGGTTTGTCCGCCATCAATACTCCGTTCAAGAGTATAGGTCGTTTTTAAGTTTTGTTTTCCAAGACGAATATTGAAAAACGTAGTCGGGTCTTCATTCACCTGTTTAAAAGTGAAGCGGTAAGTAATCTCATCCCCAGGTTTGGAGGCATCATTATCCACATGGACTTCATAGCGTATGTTTTCGCCAAAACTGTAATAATTTGGCCCTCCATGTGGAAGTTGTAAAGGGACATACGTCGCAATTAAGGTAATCATTCCCGGATTATCGGGACTTCTAAAAGCATACAAATCAACATTGTCGGCCAATGGATCGTTTGCAATAAGGGGTGCTTCTCTATGACTCGAAGCTAAAATAGCCGTCATATAAGAGAAGCAAAGACTGAATAGTACAAATTTTAATTTCATAATTTGATTTTTTAGATATACGATTCGGAATTGGATATTGGATTTCCTTTTTCTTTAAATTTTAAAAACTTATCTAAAAATTCATATTAAGTACATAAATGGACAGAATTTATAACATACACTATATTATCGCAGCACTCTGAATTCTGCTTTTTAGGAATTAGAATATTCGGAATTAGAAATAGGCCTTCTGATTTTTACCAATCTTTGAAAAAATTGCAAATAGGATTAAAATTATGCACGAATGGCCTATCTTAGCCACTTAGAATATATGGCTAAGACAGATACCATACTTCCTCAATTTTTAAAACTACGCAACGAGACCCCGGAGTTGGCGTTGAAACTATTGATGGATCATTATGGAGATACCATGTATGGTGTTACATTGCGCATTCTGGATGAAAAAAGTTTAGCAGACGATGCCTTGCAAGAAGGATTTGTTAAAATCTGGAAAAATTTAACTGAATTTAATCCTGAAATTGCTTCTTTATTTACCTGGATGTTAACCATCATTAGAAATACAGCGATCGATGTAGCGCGCAAAGAAAAAAATAGAAAAATCCAAATGTTAAGTCCAGGCGTATATGATAGTATATCACATAGCGAGGAAAATCAAATTTCAGATAGTGGACTAATGCAACAAATAAATAAATTGGAACCTAAATATAAAGAACTAATCGATTTAATCTATTTAAAGGGATTTACACAACAAGAAGTGTCAGATCAACTTGAATTACCATTAGGTACCGTTAAAACAAGAATTAATACCGCTATTAAAATGCTTCGCACCGCATTATCTACATTTATGCTAATCGTTTTACGTTTTTTTGAATGAAAAAACAAATAGACATACAAGAATATATCAACTCTGGAATTCTGGAGCAATATGCTTTAGGTTTAACGACTGTGCAGCAGAATGAAGAAATTAGAATGCTACTACAACAACATCCTGAACTTCAAACTGAATTTAATACGATACAAAGTGCACTTGAACAATTTGCAAAACAATATGCAGTTCAAGTACCAGATACCTTGAAAAATAAAATATTTGATTCCATTGAATTGGAGAAAAATGCATTTGCAATAAAAACCCGGGTAAGAAATAATTTAATAAAAACGATATTAGCAATTGCAATTCCATTATGCCTTTTTATTGCTTATCTTTGGATGGATCGCAGTAAATTGGAATTAGATTTACAAGTAGAACATCAAAAGTTCAATCAACTCTCAGAAGCTTATTTTCAAGACAGCCTTTCGTTGATTGATTGTGGAAAGCAGTTGGATATATTACGCAATCAAAATTCTCTGCGAGTGCTGTTAAAAGGGACTGCAAAGTCTCCTCAATCAATTGCAGCTATATATTATGATACCGTGTCGGCAAAAATATTTTTAGATATTTTAGATCTTCCACCAAGTCCGGCTAAAAAGCAATATCAATTATGGGCCATTGTTGCTGGTAAACCTGTAGACCTAGGCGTTTTTGATATAGGTACTAGAAATACGATGTTTAAAGAAATTAAATTTGTGTCTCAAGCACAAGCTTTTGCAATCACTTTAGAACCTCAAGGTGGACTTCCTTCGCCAACCATGGATCAAATGTATGTAATTGGAGGTATTTAAAATTTTCAAATAATAGGTTTTGGAAGACATCCAAATCCAAGTGTTATTTTAATTTTGAATTTAGTTTGATACCTTCAACAAAGAATCATAGAAAAGTTTAATTTCCGTTTGTTTAATCTTGTGATGAAAAGACAAATTACACTGCTGTTTGGAATTGGCATCCTGAATTTAATTCTATTTTTGGGTGTATTTATTCTTTTCCAAAATGAGTACATTTATCACAATACCCTTGGGATCATATCAGAAAACTATGAGCGCATTGGGGATTGGAATAATTTTGAAATTAAAAAAGTCTCAAAACCATTTTTACAAATAGAAAAGGACCATTTTGATACTTGGGATGCAGCTATTTACAAATGCATTAGTGAAAGAATGTACCAACCTGAAACTAAATGTTATGGCCAGGTAAGAGCTGCATTCTTTCCACTTTTTCCGCTTTTGTGGAAACTAACAGGGAGCAGCACCATCGGGATTTCCATGATCAATTATCTCCTGTTTATGATATCTATAGGAGTGTTAATTTGGCAATTCTTACAAACTACATTGTATTCTAAATATCTGCTTTATGCGCTTTTCATTTCATTGCCTTCCACCATTGTTTATTATCTCCCTTATACAGAGGCACTATTCCTATTTACTGCTACGATCATGGTTTTAGGAATTTTGAATAAGAAATATTGGATTTTTTTTGTCGGTTGTTTTTTAATGTGCATGGTGAGACCAGCCACTGTTTTTGTTTTGATTCCAATTTTATTGATTGAATTTTTATTACTATTAAAGACCAAAAACTTTTCTGCATTTCTAAAAGAAGCAGTATTAAAATCCGTTCCGTTTATTTTAGCCTACCTGTGTGTGATATGGATACAATATTTTTATACAAATACATGGACTGCATTTTGGGAAGCGCAAAAGAGCTGGTCCGGAGGAATTCAAGTATTTAGGCAAATCTCGGATTGGTCTATTGAAGGTTTCGGTTTGACAAGTTTCGCAATATTTTTTGTATGCATTCCTGTGTTTCTTTTATTTCTGTATATTCTAATTAATAAATTTAAAAATCAGGATCCTTACTTTTTAAAAATTGCCAATTATCAAGTTGAATATTTAGAATTGGTTTCCATGCTTTACTTGATTGGTATTTTTCTTTTTACCTGTTTGACATCAGGAGGAAATTTGCATAGTTTTTTTAGATTTATTTTGGCTTCTCCATTTTTCTATATTTTCTTAATTATATTTTTGAATTCGTATTCTCAAATGTCTATAAAATGGACAATTCGAATTTTTAGTATGCTCACCATTGCTTTATTCTTGTTTCTTTATATTGTGAATTATGGTGGAAATCGATTTCAGTTTTCATTTTTTGGACTTTATTTGTTAGTTGCAACTTCCCTATTTTTAATTCGCTATAAATCATTGACTAGATCGTTACAGATACTAAATGCAATTGGTTTAATTTTATTGAATACTATTTGGAATACTTATTTATGGAATATGTTTTTTAGCAATGGTTGGATTTTTACCTGATTCAACCAAACGGAAAAATTATAAGTGCAGTATTTTTTTAATTTAGAACAAGATTCAAATTTTATTCTTAAATGATTTTATATTATTTAGAATATTTATTTATAAAAATGTGATAGAGGGGCATTTATCAAAAACGAAATCGGGTTTTATGAAATAAATGTGGCTGTAAATATTAATCTTTTGGTTTCCAGTATTTTCCTTAATTTCGACCTAAATTTTCCTACTATGCGTTTTATATTGACATTTCTATTTGCCAATTTATTGAGTTTTATAGCTACTTCCCAAAATTATAGCATTAAGGCTTCTGTATTACTTTGGGTTGAAACTGAAGAAAACCCTGCTAGTATTACCTTAAATTGGATAAAAGATCCGGATGCCACGAATTATTATATTTTTCGTAAAAACAAAACAGCGAACTCTTGGGGAAATGCAATTGCCAATGTTTCAAAAGATTCAAGCCGGTATGTTGATAAAACTATAGAAGTTGGCAAAGGCTATGAATATAGAGTTTCTAAAGTGAGTCCAACAGGGAATGGATTTGGATATGTTTACGCTTCCATAAAATTGCCTGCGACTGAAATTAAAGGATCTATTTTATTATTGGTTGACAGTACCATTAATGCCCGGTTAAAAACGGAAATTAATATTTGGAAATCAGATTTAGCAAATGAAGCCTGGAATGTATTAACGTATGTGCCAACTGCAAAAAATACCGTGGTAGATATTCGAACAAAAATTATTGACTTAAAGAAATTAAATCCGGATCTAAAAACAATCTTCATTTTAGGTCATGTGAAAGTTCCGTATTCTGGAGATATTGCACCTGATGGACATGTACCGGATCACCTAGGAGCTTGGCCAGCAGATGCTTATTATGGGGATCTCGATGGGAATTGGACAGATGTTTTAGTGAGTGATCCAGGAGCTAGCAGAGCAGAAAATAAAAATATTATTGGAGATGGTAAATTTGACCAAAATTCAATTCCATCTGATATTGATTTGGAAGTTGGACGCGCTGATTTTGCAAATTTGCCAGCTTTTAGTAAAAATGAAATTGAATTAACTCGTGCCTATCTAAATAAAAATCATCTTTGGAGAACAGGCCAAATAAAAGCTGAGAAACGGGGCATTGTACTTGATAATTTTAATTTTGCAAATGAAGCATTCGGTCAAACTGGAATGAAAAATTTCTCTGTATTTTTTAATCCTGCGAATGTTGAATATGGTAATTATAGGGATAGTTTGCGTAAAAAATCGTACCTGTGTTCCTATGGTTCCGGTGGTGGAAGTTATACCAGTGCAGGTGGGATTTCAACATCACAAAATATGGCAACGGATAGCTTGCAAACTGTATTCACATTTTTATTTGGTAGTTATTTTGGAGACTGGGATAGTCAAAATAATTTTATGCGATCTTCTTTAGGAAGTGGCACCATTTTAACATGCGCCTGGGCAGGAAGACCTCATTGGGCAGTGCATCATATGGCCATGGGAGATCATATAGGATATGGAGCCCGATTAAGCATGAATAATACCGTACTTTATAATGCAGGGTCTAGTCCCAGATCTATCCATATTGCTTTATTGGGGGACCCTAGTTTAGCAATGTTTCCGATAGAAGCAGTATCTAGTTTAGAAGCCGTTGAATCGGGTCCACATATCGAATTGAGATGGACACGATCAGCAAGTGCTACCGATGGATATTATATTTATCGCAAAACAGAAGGAAATACTCAATTTGAGGTTATAGCAAAAAATGTAACCGATACCGTATATAAAGATTTATGTCCACGACTTGGGTTTAAATTTGAATATATGATTCGGGCAGTTAAATTAGAGACAAACGCAAGTGGTAGTTTTTATAATTTGTCTGAAGGTATTCGGGACACGATAACAAAACTTCAGGCAGGTGCACCTAAATCGGATTTTGTATTTACGACGGATTATGAATTTATACATTTAAAATCGGAATCGAAAAATACCCGAAATGTAAAATGGGTGATTGGTAAAGATACTTTGAATGCTAGTGAAATAGATGCCATTTTAGATTGCAATAAAACGTCTCAGGAAGTTTGTTTGATTGCAGAAGGTGATTGCGATCAGGATATTCATTGTAAAACTATTGGTTATGCTTGCAGTATTCCAACGATTACTAAAATTAAGCAAGATACGATCCCTTGTTTTGGAGGAAAAGCCAGTATTGAAATAGAAGATTTATTAGGTGCTGATCCTTTTACATTTAATTGGAGTACTGGAGGTAAGACAAATAAAATTACAAATGTTGCGGCAGGAAATTATTCAGTAACCATTACCTCAGCAAAAAATACTGAAAATATTTATAATTTCACAATTTCACAACCTGCTGATATCAATGCAACATTTAATACGAAGTCAGCAAATCCAGGTAAAAAGGATGGTGGCATTTCAAATTTGAATATTTCTGGTGGAACCGCTCCGTTTACATTTAAAATAAATAATGAAAAATTAGACTCTTTAGCAGCAGGTGATTATAATCTAATAATTACGGATGCGAATCAATGTGAGAAAATAATTAAGATAACGATTCCAATCAGAACTGCAGTATCTGAAGTTGATAGGATCGATTTATTTGAATTATATCCTACGATAACTAAAGATTATATTACGATTAAATTAAAGTCGAGTATAAAACCAGAAAGCTTAATACTACTGAATGCAGAAGGGAAAATTATTCGAACTTTGAATCTGCAAGATGGAAAAATTAATATACAATCTTTAAGTCCAGGATATTATTTTATTCAATTTATTAGCGTACAGGGCAATCAAAGAAGGGCTTTCGAGAAAATGTAAAATTTATTAAAGACAAAAGTTTTAATAAATGAATAGTGAGGCTTTTATAAATTTTAATACTATACAACTTTAGTATTAATTAAATAGGATCGTTTTTATTTTTCATTTATTTGAGTTATGCTATCTTAAAATTTACAAAAGCGGATATTCAATTTGTTAGCCGGCCCAACCTTCGCGATCTAAACTCCGGAAATGTATAGCTTCTGCCAGGTGTTCAATTTTTATTTCATCGCTATCTCCAAGATCTGCAATAGTACGTGCAACTTTAAGGATACGATCATATGCTCTTGCCGATAGTTGTAATTTATTCATGGCCGTTTTTAATAAGGTAGCGCCAGCAGGATTGATAGCACAGATTTCTCTTGCCATACTAGATGGGATTTGTGCATTGCAATACAAATCTATAAAATCAGTATATCGATTTTCTTGCCGATCTCTTGCAATCATTACCCTATCTCTGATTTGCGTGGAGTGTTCGGATCCTTTTGTATTTTCCATTAATTCATCCGAAGAAACTGGTGTTACTTCAACATGTAAATCGATTCGGTCTAATAAAGGGCCACTAATTTTACTCAGATATTTTTTTACAATACCAGGACCGCAAACGCATTCTTTTTCAGGATGGTTATAAAATCCACAGGGGCAAGGATTCATACTGGCAATCAGCATAAAACTAGATGGATAGTCAATTGAAATTTTAGCTCTCGAGATCGTCACTTTTCGTTCTTCCATAGGTTGTCTTAAAACTTCCAGCACAGCGCGTTTAAATTCAGGAAGTTCATCTAGAAATAAAACGCCATTATGTGCTAATGAAATTTCTCCCGGCATTGGATTTGAACCTCCACCTACTAAAGCAACATCAGAAATCGTATGATGAGGTGATCGAAAGGGTCTGCTATTTACCAAGCCTGAATCACTTGGTAAAATACCAGCTACGGAATGAATTTTGGTAGTTTCCAATGCTTCTTGAAGACTTAAAGGAGGTAAAATGGTAGGAAGTCTTTGCGCGAGCATAGTCTTTCCTGCACCAGGAGGGCCTATAAGAATTACATTATGTCCTCCTGCTGCAGCGATTTCTAATGCGCGTTTAATATTTTCCTGTCCTTTTACATCTGCAAAATCTTTTGAATAATGTGTTTGACTTTGTGCAAATTCTTCCCGGGGTTCAACAACAAGTGTTGGAATTTCAAGTCGACCATCCATAAATTCTGCAGCTTCCATTAGATTTTCGACTGGGATAATATCCAGATCATTAACGATAGCAGCTTCTCTTGCATTTATTCTTGGAACAATAATTCCTTTAAATTTTTCTCGTTTTGCTAAAATAGCAATTGGTAAAACGCCTTTAAATGGTCGCAAACTGCCATCGAGGCTGAGTTCTCCCATGATTAAATACTCATCAAATTTTGCAGTGGATATTTGTTTTGTTGCTGCTAATATCCCGAGTGCAATGGGTAGGTCGTATGCAGAACCTTCTTTTCTTATATCAGCTGGTGCAAAATTAATGACCATTTTTACTCGTGGGAATTGATACCCAATATTGCGAATTGCAGATTGAATGCGTTGATACCCTTCTTTGATCGCATTATCTGGCAAGCCAACCATCCAATAACTTATTTTACCGGTGACTACAGTGCCTCCAGCATTCACTTCTACGGTAATGGTAGAAGCATCTACGCCATGACCGGCCGCAGAAAATAATTTGACTAACATAAAATACTAATTTTAGGTGTTTCATAGATAATAAATATTCAAGACGAGCTTGAAATGATAGTGTTTTCGAAAGCAAGATAATAAAATTTTTATTTTTAATAATATCAAATTATGGAAGGTTTATTTCATTCTAACTTACATAAGGACCACAGAAATAAACACAGATGGTATTTTAAAAGAATTTGATCCATTTAATATGTTTTAATGATTTACCCGGGAATTCAAAATTCCAGATCTTCTAATCAGGCTAAGCCTTGAAATATCGAGCAGTTGCTTATCTAAAATCTTTATTTTACAGGATTTAATTACTGTTTGATAGGTATTTTTTGGGTTGATTGTATAGCATTCCCATGGGCCCCTCTTGACAGCCTCTTATATTGTAGGAAAAAAAATGGAAAGAAGAATTGTAATTGGTGACATCCATGGCTGCAATAAAACTTTCAAAAAGCTCCTTTTTGAGGTGTTAGCCATTCGCTCTGAGGACAAAATTTATGTATTGGGTGACTTTGTTGACAGAGGGCCGGATAGCATAGGAGTTATAAATACGATTCTTGAATTAAAAGAAAATGCTTATCAGATATACTGTTTGAGAGGGAATCATGAGCAGCTTATGATCGATTCTGTCAATAATGTTTCTTCCTATTTCCAATGGTTATTAAATGGTGGTGATTCGACTATGGAAGATTTTGGAGTCAGGCGTTTTCAAGATTTCCCTAAAAGCTATCAGGATTTCATTAATTCAACGGTTTATTATGTCGAATTAGCTGATTTTATCCTGGTCCATGCTGGTCTTAATTTTAAAAAAGCAAATCTATTTGAAGATACTACAGCGATGCTATGGTCCCGAAAAATCAAACCAGTGGATGCCAAATTAGGAAACCGTAAATTAATTCACGGGCACACACCGATACCATTAGAATCGCTCTTACAGCAAACCGGAAATTGCATCAATTTAGATGGTGGATGTGTTTTCAAAAACCAAGGTAAGGGTCAGGGATATTTAGTAGCATTGCTTTTAGATACGATGGAGTTTGTCTACACAGAATGCATCGATATTTTAATAAATGAAGGAAAAGAATAAAAATTTTAGTATTTGATTCAAATTGTATTATTTTGGTTGCCCGAATCAATTTTAAAATAATAAATTTTTACATACAATGAAACTGTTTAAAGTCTTTATCTTGGGCTTATTATTCACCCTTTTTTCAGGCTGTGAATTATTAGACGATTCTCCTTGTGGGGTAAAAGATACCTATGATCTTTATTTATTGGGAAATAACGTATTTGATGCATCAAATGGTAAATTAAATACTTATATGGAAGGAAGTAATCGCGTCTATCAATGGAGTGAAATAGTTGAGCATGTATGTACAGACGAACACGTGGACAGTGAATTTAAAGTTTCCTTTCTAGATAATAAAACAGCCTCTGAAAATAATATTTTTGCACGCGGAGTAGTTTCCTGGCAATTTTTGTATTCAAGAAATGTAATCTTGACTTCCAACGAGGAAGCATTAACGGGGACACTAAATGTAGGATTAAAAGATGCTTTTCCAGATTTAAGTGGATGGTTTATACCAGCTGTTGAGATTTATTTTCTATCGAAAGGTAGTGAAGCTGCAGATTTGGCTTTTATTACAAGTAATAGTAAGATTATTTCTGTGAGTATGACATCAAAATACCGTCAATACAACTAGCAATTTTTCTTTTAATATTTGGCATTTAGATTTAAATAAAATAGTACTTATACTACTTCAACAAATATTTTAGTCTAATGAATCCTTAGGGAAATTTACACTCCTTATTTGTAGCCTGTGGCATGAACTCTTGTAATTCATAAATACAATTGGTATTAGAATCAATTTAGATTTTCAATTGTTGGAATTTACACAATTCGTTAATTTCTATAAGTCTCCGATTATCTTTGTGCCCTAATTTTAAATTATGTATCGTACACACACTTGTGGAGAGTTAAGAATGGATCATATTGGTATGCCCGTTACACTGAGCGGATGGGTTCAAATTACAAGAAATTTGGGCGGTTTGAGTTTTATTGACCTTCGGGATCGCTATGGCATTACACAATTAGCCTTCAATATGGAACAGGATGCTTCGCTATGTACCTTAGCACGCAGTTGTGGACGGGAATATGTGGTTCAAGCAACCGGAATCGTAAAAGAGCGCAGCAGTAAAAATTTAAATCGACCTACCGGTGAGATTGAAATTCAGGTGACTGATTTTAAAATTTTAAATATTTCACAGGTGCCACCATTTACAATTGAAGATGAAAGTGACGGAGGTGATGAACTTCGGTTAAAATATAGATATTTGGATATTCGAAGAACACCTGTAAAAGAGAAGATGATATTCCGTCATCAAGTAGCACTTGAAACGCGGAAATTTTTAAGTGAATATGGCTTTTTAGAAATCGAAACACCTTATCTAATAAAATCAACACCCGAAGGTGCCCGCGATTTTATCGTTCCAAGTCGTATGAATCCAGGACAATTTTATGCACTTCCACAATCTCCTCAAACCTTTAAACAGATTTTAATGATTGCTGGAATGGACAAATATTTTCAGATCGTCAGATGTTTTCGCGATGAGGATTTAAGAGCCGACAGACAACCGGAGTTTACCCAAATTGATTGTGAAATGGCTTTTGTAGAACAAGAAGATATTTTACAAACCTTTGAAGCACTGACAAAATCCTTATTTAAAAATTGTCTGAATATTGAATTGGATGATTTTCAAAGAATGAATTATGATGATGCCATGGAAAACTATGGATCTGATAAACCGGATCTTCGTTTTGATCTAAAATTTATAAACCTTGACTTAATGAAAGGCAAAGGATTTCAATTGATTGATTCTGCAAATTCTGTTTATGGTTTCATCGCAAATGGAAAAGAATCTGCCTTTAGTAATAAAGATATAAATGAATTAACAGAGTGGCTAAAACGTCCGCAAATTGGTGCAAAAGGATTGATCTATATTAAATATGGAGAAGACAGTATTAAATCTTCTATCGGAAAATTTTATAGTGATGAAGAATTACACGAATTAGCCCAAAAAATTGGAGCAGCTAAGGGGGATATCGTATTTATTTTATTAGGTGAGAAGGAAACTACTTTAAAACAATTAGGAGCACTTCGATTAGAAATTGCAAGGAAACTCGATTTAATAAAATCAGGTGAATTTAAACTACTT
Organism: Saprospiraceae bacterium; assembly: GCA_016717265.1. Classification (NCBI taxonomy): domain Bacteria; kingdom Pseudomonadati; phylum Bacteroidota; class Saprospiria; order Saprospirales; family Saprospiraceae; species Saprospiraceae bacterium. The sequence continues at coordinate 470,167 of JADKFX010000001.1, read as the reverse complement.
TGGATCTTAAATTTTCCACTATTAGAATGGAATGAAGAGGCCAATCGATTTTTTGCAATGCATCATCCGTTTACGAGTCCACTTCCAGAAGATCTTGATAAAATGCAAAATTCAAACAAGGAAATCTTATCATCTATAAGAGCAGCTGCCTATGATTTGGTAATTAATGGAGCTGAAATTGGAGGTGGATCCATCAGAATTCATGATCGACAATTACAAGCTCGAAATTTTGAAATATTAGGATTTACGAAAGAAGAAGCAGAGTCCCAATTTGGTTTTTTATTAGGTGCTTTTGAGTTTGGCGCTCCGCCCCATGGTGGTATTGCATTCGGACTAGATCGTTTGTGCACCATTATGCAAGGTCATACTTCTATTCGCGATTATATTGCCTTTCCAAAAAACAATACGGGACGAGATATGATGATTGATGCACCTTCAGAAATTGACGAAAAACAATTAAAGGAATTAGGAATTCAAATCAAGGAGAAATAATGATTAAAAGTTCCTTATATTAAGAAGTTTCATTTAATATTTTATTATTTTAGTTTAAAGCTTCATTGCAAAATAGCGCTGGTAATTTAAAATAGCATTCAATTTCTGGCTTTTGTTTAATTTTGGGTTTAAACAAAAAACTCAAATGGACTCTCAATTTAATCTTCGTTTTACAGGTCTTAGCCTATTAATAGGTGGGATCTTTGTATTTGCAGGCTATACTATAATGCCTGTCAGTGTTACTCTGAATTTCAGTTTGGACATGTTACCCATAATCACAAATAATCTGGAATTTTGGGTGCGTTCTTTTCAAATTCTGGTGTTTGGTTATTTTATTCGAATCATTGGCATAGTTGCTTTAAGCAGTTTACATCAGAATTCAACTGCGAGCCCTGTGTTAAATGCCGGGGTTATGGTCTGCAGTCTTGGGATGTTAGTGGCAGGAATTGCCGAAGGTTATTACATGCATACAGGGGGTTTTGCGCAATGGAAAGTTGGGCTCATACCCGTGGAACAGCATAATGCACTCATTGCAAGTTTAGAAGTCACCAATGAATGGGCAAGTTGTATTAAACGTTTTGGGAGAATGTTTACACATCTTGGATTTGTATTCATAGGCTGGGGATTATTAAGAGGTCAATTTTTGGAACGATGGCTTGGTATTTATGCCACTGTATTAGGAATTGCCTAAGCATTTGTTTATTGATGATTTTAGATAAAGATCCAAATGATTATTTACCCATGAGCTATGCCGTTACTATTTGGTTTGTTTTAACAGGAATTATGGTTTATCGGAAATCAATGCTTAAATAATTCTGTTTAAAATTTAATTTTCTATTGCAATTTATAGCATGCAAAAAATCAACTATTAAATGAAAATAAATTTTCTAATGAAGTAATCGATAGGCATGAATAAACCTGAATCCAATGAATACAAACCGTATTTTGACAAATATATTCGTTTAGTGCCGGAAGGAAATATTTTGACTTATTTAAATCAAAATACAAATTACACGATGGATTGTTTTTTAACAATCCCAGAAAGCAAACAGAATTTTCGATACGAGGAATCTAAGTGGACGCCCAAAGAAATGTTTATGCATATACTAGATACAGAACGGGTGATGTCATATCGCGCTTTAGTTGCCGCCAGGGGTGATACAAAAACAAGTTTAGCAAGTGTCGATGAAAATTTATATGCTGCAAATGTTGATGTATCTGAAAGAGCAATGGAGGATTTAGTTTTGGAATTTAAGCTCGTTCGACAAAGCACTGAAAAATTACTTGAAAATCTTACAGAAGAGCAGAGTAAGGCCATTGGAGATCCAGATGCAAACCCTATTTCTGCAAGGGCTGTCGCCTGTTTGCTTATAGGACATTCCTTACATCATATCCAGGTTTTGCAGGAGCGGTATTTTTAATAAAAGGAAGGTTTAAAACAATCCTGTTGAATAAATTTGATTATTCGTATACTAAACTATTTTGGGTTATCAAAGATTTAAGTTTAAATAAATGTGACATTGCGGTTTTGTAAAATAAAATCGCAATGTCACATCCTATGAATTCAAAATTAAGCTTCCATTAATCGCGAACTTGTGGATCACTTATAAAAATTTTATGAATGATGTGTTTCGCATTATTATTTTGAACAATAAAATACAATCCCGCAGTTAATTTATTTATTGGAAAGTCTTTGGTACCAATAAATTGACCATATAAATTATAAATACTATATTCCATTTGTTGGCTTTTAAGATTTATTAAAGTATTCATGTCAAGATTGTGAATGCGATTTTGTTTAAATTCATTTTGGTCACCTATAATATTACCTCCGGCATGATTACAAGATTCCCGATAACGACCAAACCATACGCAATCACCCCGGCGAATTTCAACACTGATATTATAATTTAAACATCCTTTTTGAATACTCACTTGTTTTGTTTCTCCTGTTGACCATTTGATATTATAAGAATTTGGATCCACAAGATTTCCATTCAGATCAAATATTCCAATGATATAGTCACAAGAATTATCACAAATAGATTTACAATATTGGAATGGGAAGTTTAAATTCAAATCAAAGTCATAATCATCATCACAAGAAGAGAGCACAAATGAAAAGTCTTCGCAGGGACCTGTACATGATAAATTTAATGAATCCCTGGTTTTGCTTTCGCAGATATCAGCATATTCTATGGTTTTTGGATATCCTTTTTTCCAGCTATATATTTTAGATGTAAGTCCGATTATTGTATGGTTTGAAACTATAATTGGATTTTTATTAAATATGGAATAAGTCGATTTAGAAGGGCCATCCTGGATGTTCCAAAGCAGTTCTCTTTGTCTGGGTTTTGCTGAAATTAAGTTTCCATTTGCATCCAAAGCCCGGAGCTCAATCATTCCATTTGGCAGACAGATTTTGTCAATTAAAAAAGCACAACTATCAATAAAACAAGTTTGTGAAAATACGTGTACCGTATCTTTTAATTCGCAGCTGCTATTTAATGTGATGCTGAGTTCAAAGGAATGTAATTGATCTTTTGTAAGATTTGTAATCAATGGATTTAAAATATCAATTGCACTAAAATTAACAGCTGTTAAAGCATCGATTTGCTTCCAATTTATTTTAGAAGTATATAAATTTGGATAGGGATTAATAAAATTTGCGTTGAGTAAGGTTTCCGTGTCGCAAGTTTTTTGATCTAGTCCGGCATCGAAGGCGCTGCGGTCAAATTTATTTACCTGAATGGTATCAAAAGAAGTTCCACATGCCGAACTTACAAATCCAACATAGCGTCCTGGATTGGTAACAGAAATGGATCGCCCACTTTGCCCTGTATTCCAGATTGTATTGTCATAATTGGAAACAATTTGAGCTGGAAGATTTCCGCAAATTAGAAAATCAGCTCCTAGCATTAAGTTTGGTTTTGGTTCAAGTGTTATAAGTATTGTATCTGACTTAGAACCGCATTCATTAAAATAGCTACCCCAATATTTACCGGCAGTTTTTATTGTTTTGTTTTTTGATATTGAACCATCAAACCAACGTGTTGAATCCAATCCAAAACTTAAAACCAGGGAATCCCCTTGACAGATTGTTTTATCCAAACCTAAATTCAAATCAGGCAATGAATCATTATTAATTATAAATTTTAGAGTATCCTGTTGTTTCGTAAACAGATCCAATTGGGTTTCAAATAAAACAAGTGCTACGCCACTCGTAATTGGATCCAGAATTATTTTTTTATTGATTTTATCATGGGTCATTAAAGCAATGGATGGGGTCAGATTGGTAACAGCTGTAGGAATTTGTGGAATGGAACGATAATCATAAATATATTTTTGTTTACATATTGGAATCGTTTGTGAAGAACTACAAATGGAAATACCACAAGGTGCACTTAGGGTTGTCGGAATGGGTTTACGGATGATCGTTATATCTTCAGCAGTATAACTAAGGTTGGTAAATTCATAGCGATTCGATACGAAGCGTAATTCCTTATTTATACTTATGATTTCTGCTTTTTCGAAACAGGAAACATTTGAATTACATATTCCAGAACCTACATGGGTAGTGAAAATCCCAAAATTTTCAGACCTTCCAGAAATATGATTATAGTCAATAAATTTTTCCAATCTTGTTAAAATCGAATAGGATTTAGAAAATTTAAATTGAATATCTTGAAAATTCAAGTCTAGTTCACCATAAAGCAAACCAGTGTTTAAAAAATCCTGATTAATTCCTTGTGCACCGCTAATTCTTATTTTATTGTTTGCCTGGTATTTAATCCCAAGAAAATATAAGTAATCAGATTCCAACTTTGGGCTTAAAATAAGATAATCTTTCACACTTCCATCCTTTGGATCAAGTTTTACAATCAGTCCATCAGCATAGGAATTAAAATTTCCATCTATTGGATTTGCATCATTTACATAGCCTGCTGCAAGGATGGTATTTTCATCAACAGAATCCAAGGCGACAATAGAAGTATTCGGATACAGGTCATTACTAATTACCTCATATTCTTTTAAAAAGGCAAGCGTGCCATTTAATTCAAGAGCAGCTATAAACCAATATGAATGATAGATTCCGGTTTCTTTGGAAGTACCTCCAAAATATATGCGGTTGCCTATTTGTTTTACATAATAAATATGAACATCATCCCGATTGGTAAATGAAATTCGTTTATTAAAGATAGGTGTAAATTGGGGTGTCCATCTGGATATTTCAACGGTTCCGGCACTTGGTCTTATATCGGATGTAAGGATTAAATCCTGGTTATTCATAAGTGCTGAGGTAAAGCTGGTATGGTCATTTAAAAATTTTTTGGAAAAAGTATATTTCCAAAACTGTCAATAATCAATAATTCGGTATTATTTCCAGATGAACAACTAATAAAAATTTTACCATTTAAATAATGTACTCCGGATATGGAACCCGCTGCTCCTATCGTATAATTATAGGACCAATTCAGCGTTAGTTCTTTTGTTAAGCTTACAACATTCAGGGTACCGTTTTGTAAATGATTCACGGTACAGTAATAAATATTTCCCAAAAAATCGCTGGTACTATTATTCAGCAAAAGATTTGTATTTCCTGCCGTTCCTGATGTATTCAATTTTACAATGGATTGATTGTAGCCGGGATGAATGTAGATTAAAATGCAACTAATGAATGTAAATAAGATCTTCGTGTTTTTCATGTCATGTATATTTAATAAGTGATTTAAGCGAACTATGGCTTGACTATTAAATTGAAAATGACGATGATAAGGGCTCTAAATAGAGCTGGTGTTTCGTAATCCAAAGTTGGTATTATTTGGAATCTAATTTATACCCATTTATGAGTATTTGATATATTCTAAAAATTACCAGATGTATTTAAATTTAGTGATAAAAATAAAATGGGTTCATTTTTATAATTCTAAAAATTAAATTCTGAATTTTCATAGTAATTAATTACTTGCGAATGTGGGCGCATTTTAAAACAAAAGCCTTCTTCATACTGCTCGCAGGCGCTTGAAGTTCCTTCCATTACAGCTACTTTTTTAGTACTCTTATTTGCAGTCGCTTCAGATTTATCGACATTTCAAATTGCTATGATTTTTATTTATTCTTTACCTACATAATGTCTGTGAAGTTCGTTCACTTTTTTCTGGATATCGCTTACTTGTTCATTTTTCCAATGATCGTAGTTTGTTTTTGGTTCTGTGAATGCCAGATGTGCATGATATTCCCATACTTCTTTTACATCTTCCCAGGGAAGTTGGAAGCTTGGGTATTGTAAATTATCAGAAATACATTGAAGCGCTTTTTTTTCATTGTGAAGTTGAAGTCTTTTATATACGACGCCATCTTGTTGGGATACGATTATATAGGGTTCATTATTTTTTATGTCTTTTAATTTTTCTACATATTTACAAATAACAATCGATCCGGGTTCCATCGGTAGCATGGAGTCACCTTCTATTTCAAAAGCCCTGTAATATCCTTGCAAAGCAGGAAATTGGAGTCTAGGTAATTCGCTGACAAATTCAGGGTCCTGGAAATTTTCAAGGTATCCTGCAGCTGCTTTAGTTCTTACCAGTTCGATATTTCCTTTTTGATTATGATCCACAGTCATTGCTAATATTTTTACATTGTCTGTGGTCACATCTTCCCAAGCTAGATTTTCTAATTTCCGGGTTAGTAATCCTTCAATTTGCACGCCATATACTTTTGCCAGGGTAAGCAGTAATTCCATGTTTGGTTCGGTATGGCCCCGTTCATAATCTCCTAAGGTAGTGCGTGGTATGCCGATTTTATCGGCTGCTTCAGCTTGAGAATAATTATATTTTGTGCGAAGGAACTTTAGGTTTTGTGCTAAGTACATCTTAGGTAAATTTAGTTTTAGATAGCAGTATATTATATTTTACACAAAAATAGTTGAATTTTCCGACAATTTGAAGCACTTTAAATAATTCGACCTATATTTGTCGATATATTCGACTATTAGAATTAATAAACACCGGAAACTATGTTTGATCGTGCGATTTTACACATGGATCTGGATGCCTTCTTTGTATCTGTGGAGTGCATTAAAAACAGTAGCCTATACGGTAAGCCTTTGATTGTAGGTGGTTACAGTAGTCGTGGCGTAGTAGCGGCTTGTAGTTATGAAGCACGGGCTTTTGGAGTACATTCTGCGATGCCCATGAAAATGGCCTTACGACTTTGTCCTCAAGCAATTGTATTGCGGGGTGATATGGATTCATACACCAAGTATTCTGGCTTGGTTACAGATATTATTGCGGAGGAAGCACCTTTATATGAGAAGGCATCCATTGATGAATTTTATCTCGACCTCACGGGTATGGACCGATATTTTGGATGTATGAAATGGTCTTCTGAGCTTCGGACTAAATTAATCAAGGAGACTGGCTTGCCTATTTCTTTTGGGCTTTCACCTAATAAACTCATTTCCAAAGTAGGTACTGGAGAGGCTAAACCCAATGGCGCTATTCAGATTCTGAAAGGAACAGAACGCGCATTTCTTTCACCGCTCAGCACGAATAAAATTCCTGGTATTGGCAAAGAAACTTATAAGCGATTGAGTTTTATGGGTGTGCGCACGATTCGGATTCTTAGTGAGATTCCGGTGCGATTACTCCAGCGGGAATTTGGAAATGAAAGTGGACGAAGTCTTTGGGAACATGCGAATGCCATTGATGAGCGGCCTGTGGTACCGTTTCATGAGCAGAAATCCATTTCCAAAGAAAACACGTTTGAACAAGATACACTTGACATCCGGCGCATTCGGATTTTATTGCTGGATATGGTTGAAAAATTAGCATTCGAATTGAGACAGGGTGGTCGCGTTTGCTCCTGTGTTACAATTAAAATCAGATATGCCGATTTTAATACATTTTCCAAACAACGGAAGATTCCATATACTTCCAATGATGATATGTTGCGCAAAGTGAGTTATGATTTATTTGATAGTCTTTACGAAAAGCGACAACTCATCCGATTGATAGGTGTAAAATTTAGTGGATTGGTACATGGAAATTACCAGATCCGTTTATTTGAAGATACGGAAGAACAGATCTCTTTGTTGCAGCAATTGGATCACATACGACGCAGATGGGGTGTAGGATCTGTAATGCGCGCGGCGGTATTGAAGTAGAAAGCAATGATATCAATTTTTACTATAATTTGCTTCAATCCCGTTTATAAATTATACCACGTATTTCTAAATGAGTCTAATCCCAATTATAAAATAACAATGGTTAATGCCGCTGGCTACAAATGCTAAGCCTTAATTGCAAAAAGGATTCATTGGACTATAATATTTGTCCAATCAAATAAAAAGTCGAATTTTAGAAATGTCAAAGGATACTAAAAAGTATTTTAGCTTATGAGAATTAGCTTTTGAATTCATTTAATTTTTAATCTCCCCCAACTCTTCCTGCTTCATCTTCAAGACCCACATTCCGTTTGCGAGATTTTACATTATCATTGCCAAAGCGATAACTTAAATTCAAACTGAGGCGACGACTATCCCAATTTCCTTTACCATAGGATCGGAGACCATTAAATTCTGAAATACCTTTCCAGCCAGAAGTAAAAAACAAATCACTTGCACTCAATTTTGCATTCAGGCGATCTTTTAAAAATTTTCTCTGAAGGCCTAAGTCAAGACTCCAGCTTGATTCGTAAACAAAAACACCACCCCAGATTCCAGGTCCTGAATAGTAACCAGAAATTTCTCCTTTGAACTTCAAGGGTAAATCAAAGCTATGTTGTTGATAAATACTATAGGTAAAGGCTTTCAGATCTACAATGGCATCCCCTCCATAATCCGCTTGATTATGAATATGAGAAGCACCAAGATTAAAATAAGCATTCCATATTTTATGAATCTGTATCGGAAGACTTGCATTGAAACTCCAAATCTCTTGTGTTGCAAGGTTGTCCCATTTAATAAAACTAGCGCGTGGATCTTTGTCATCAGGACCAATTAAACGAGTGATTTGATCACTGGTTAAAGCATATCCTACTTTAAAATTAAATCTCGAGGCTAAAGTATATCCTAATTCTAAATTATTCACAATCTCAGGAGCTAGAAAAGGATTTCCTTTTTCATAAGACAATTGACTTAATTGATTATTAAATGGATTTAATACGTTGTAATCCGGACGATTGATTCTTCTACTATAATTTAATGCCATGCTATTTTGTTCTGTAATATTCCAATTGATCCCGGCACTTGGGAACCAACTTAAATATTTTAAAAGTACAGCGGGCTCCTGTAACTCCGGTAAATACGCTTGTAGATCACCTCTTGCATCTGTTTGCTCTGCTCTAAGCCCAGCATTTAGATTCCAATTTTTAGATATACTACGAGCGTAATTTACATAGACTCCATATACGTTTTCATCATATTTAAATCGATTGGATCGTTGGAGATTTAAAACACCATTTTCTTTTGATCCATCATAAACCTGATAAAAATTGTCGGTTACGACCCGACTTAATTTCGTACCGTAACTTAATTTCCCACCTAAACCGGTATGCTCATAATCTAATTTGAATGTTAGAATATCAATATCAGAAGGAGTATCAAAATAATATAAAAATTCTGACAATTGTTGTTGACCACTTGCATCAAAATAATCATTGTCCTGTTGTCTTGTATTGGTATTATTATAAAATGCATAATCTAAATCAATATTTAAATTGCGATCTTTTTTAGTATCAAATCGATAATTTAAATTAAAACTTTGGTTCTTTTTTGGATTATCACTATTTGTATTTGCGATTAAAATACTATCAATAAGTGTTGGTGAATTTTCAGAAGCAAGGTCAATGCGATTTTGACCCCAACTTGTTCCATCACTGAAAAAGCCAGTATATAAAAAGCCGATCGTATGCTTAGGTGATAAAAAATAATCGGTTCCAATGCGATAATTTAAATTTTTCCGATCGTGACGATTTTCATTCGTTTCATCTAAGTAGAAATTATTCTGATAACTTTGGAATTCCATTCTATGATATCCTTGCCATTGACCGAGTCCAAGAGTACCAAAAAGATTCATTTTTTTGTTTCTATAATTTCCGTTTCCAGAGATATTTGATTTTGGATATTTTCCCTGAATATAACTGGTATTTACGGAACCATTGGTACCAAGATTTTTATCTTTTTTTAAGCGAATGTCAATGATGCCTGCATTGCCTTGCGCTTCATACTTCGCACCTGGATTGGTAATAATTTCAATCCGATCAATTTGTTCTGCAGGAAGATTTTGAAGATAGTTACTGAGATCTTGTCCACTTAATGGTAGGCGTTTTCCATCTAAATAGACCAGAACCCCGGAACGCCCCAATAAGCTTATATTATCATTATTGTCAATGGTAACACTAGGTGCTTTTCGCAAAAGCGAAATGGCATCAGAACCAATACTATTGATGGTTCCTTCTACATTAAAAATAAGTCTGTCTGGTTTTACTTCAAGGATACTCCGTTGTGCAGTGACGGTTGCTTCTGTTAAATTAATAGCTGCTGTTTCTAAGCGTAAGATCCCTAAATCCAAATGCTGATCAGACGTTAATTGAATATTAGGATTCTGGTAATCCTGCATTCCAACATAATTCGACTTTAAAAAGTAATTACCGGCTGGCAAACTTTGCAATTCAAAGGATCCGGATGCATCGCTGGATGCAACTTTAGTAAGACTGCTATCTTTTGAAGAAAACAGAGCAACATTCGCAAAAATGACCGCAGAACCTTCAGAATCCATTAGTTTACCCTTTATACTGGCAGATTGAGCAGGTAACAAGGTAAAATTTAGTAAAAGTAAAATTGTCAATGCAGTTTTCATTGGATCGAATTAATTTGAGTTAAAATTAAATTACGGCAACATTGCTAAACATATCTATTTAGCTAAAAGCAGGATAAAGATAGGGGTCTCTTTGACATTGTACGAAATATTTCGTACTTTAACTAAAATTTAAGAAAAAGGAGGTTTTGAGATCGGAAACTGCAATATTAAAGATGGATGGTTACGGCCTCTTGGAATGCGAAATGAAGTTGGAAAATTAGTGTGGAATTAGCTTAGGTATTCAAAAATACTCACCACGCTTTGTATTTCAAGCGACTTCATCGATTAAAAATTCGATCATTCAATTCTTAACCCCACTTTATTAATATGAGTGTTTGAAATATCTTTTAATGAAAGAAAACGAAAATATGGATTCAAACAATAAAAGAGAACAGAGGAAACAAACCCTAAACAATTTCAGATGAATACCTAACAACTGTTTAGGGTATATTTCTTATTTTATTAAATCTTAAGAAGTTTAATTCGTTTCACAGATACATTATTTTGTATTTCGACAAAATGAATACCGCTTGTTAATTGGCTAATATCATAAGAAAACTGCTTTCCATTTTGCTTGGTCCATATTTGTTGTATAACACCATTTGTGTTTAGAATTCGAATCGTCGCATCCTTTAAATTTTCCTTACTTAGAATGCTTAGGTAACCGTAAGTTGGATTTGGAAATAATGTAATCGTATTTTCTATTTGCGTCGAATGGGTAGATACCAAAGTAATCTGATAACAGGAGGAGGTATCTATGCAAGTATTGGAACTAATAATAACAGCGTACAAACCATTAGCAGTGGCCGTAAAGTTTTGATTTGTTTCATTGGCTATTGGAAGTCCCGTGGTACAATCTATCCATTGGTATGAAGCAGCCGATTGATTTGCAGTTAAATTAATTCCATTCTGACTGATAGACGTATCAATATTAATAATTGAAAGTTTTATTATAAGAATCGAATCACAATTTTCTGAATTGGATAAAAATTGGATATACATACCACTTTCGGAATATGTTTGATTATTGATTACAATCGTATCGCAGGAAGTTAGCTGAATTGTATTTGAAGAACTTTGATTAATCGTAAGTTCAATTATTAAAGTAGAATCACAGCTATTCGCATTCGTAAATGATTGCGAATACGTTCCACTGGATTTAAATGTTTGATTGTTGATGATAACACTATCGCAGGCTGTAAGTTGAATCGTATCCCTTGAACTTTGATGAATGATAAGTTCGATTTGTAAAGTAGAATCACAGTTGTTAGTATTTGAAAGTATTTGTGTATAAGTACCGCTAGACTTAAATGTTTGATTGTTGATAACGGCACTATCGCAAGCAGTAAGTTGAATCGTATCTCTTGAACTTTGATTGATCGTAAGTTCAATTCGTAAAGTAGAATCGCAGTTATTGGTATTGGATAATAATTGTGTATATGTTCCTGTGGCTTTAAACGTTTGATTGTTGATGATGGCACTATCGCAAGCAGTAAGTAGTAAGGTTTCGTTTGTACTATGATTAATAGTGAGTTCCAGGACTATTATAGAATCACAATTTTCAGTGTTCGTAAATAGTTGAAAGTAGGTTCCTGTTGTTTTATAAACTTCATTATTTACAATGATACTGTCACAAGCAGTTTGTTTAATAGTATCTGAGGAACTCTGGTTTATAGTAAGTTCTAATACAAGTACCGAATCACAATTTTCGGAATTTGATAATACTTGAATGTAAGTGTTGGAACTCGTATATTTTTGGTTATTAATAATAATACTATCACACGCAGTTTGTGTAATGGTTTCAGTAGATGAATAATGTACGATAAGTTCTATCACAAGAATGGAATCACATCCAAGAGAGTTTATAAGAAATTGATGGTAAATCCCAGATTCACTATATAACTTATTGTTTATCAAAATGAAATTGCAAACAGTTTGTTGGATGGTATCTGAAGAACTTTTATTTATTGTAAAGTTCAGGATAAAACTTGAATCGCAAGTATTTGAACCAGTATAGTGTTGTTGATATATCCCGGTATTGTAATAGCTTATATTTCCAAATACGATACTATCACATGCACTTGCAGTGATGGTGTCTACTACACTATAGAGCACGGTAAGATCAATCCAGACGATAGAATCACAATTTTCAGCATTTACTAAAATTTGTGCATAGAGTCCGCTCGTATCCAACACCTCATTATTAATAACCTAGGCTATCGCAAACAGTAAAAGTTAAGAACGTATCCGTTGGGTAACAATATGTAATGGTTAATTGAGGCTGCAAATTTGGATCATTACTTTCACTTGCCCAGAAAGAGAAGGTAGCATTTTGATCGCTATCACCACAAACCAAGCTGTCCAGATTTTTAACAAGAATACCAGAATTATTTAAATGGGTAGTATCATCTGGATCATGAAGCATAATAGAGCAAAATGCATTTCCAAAGTCATAATCCCGATATACAATTTCCGATAAATTTATGGAAGAACTTAAACCAGGGGCCAATGCAAATCCTGAAGTTTGAAAGCTAGAATCTGTTTTTGTAAACGATTCTAGGGTATCAGAAGTTACGGATTCATTCCAGCTTTGATTATTTATATTATAGAAATTAAGATCACCATCCCAGTTATTTTGGACAGATTTCACATGAACATCCAGAATGGCATTTTTTAATTTGATGCCGGAAGGCAAGCTGGAAATATTAAATTTTAAGGCAGTTTTATTGCCTTGACCACCAGTTTGACTTAGGTAATGAACATCTGCCAAAGGATATAATACAAGGGTATGCTGACTCATAAGTCTGCATGTAAAAATCAATATAAAACTCAATAGAGTGAAAAATCGTGTACTTTTCATAGTAAATAGAATTAAAATAAGAAATGTTTAAAAATAGCCTGGAGGCCAATAAATAGTGCTTGATAGGGTCTTATGACAATTTAAGGTATGGCAAAAGTAAGTGAAAAATAACATTTATTCAAATTTTTTTAGGATGGAGTTGCTATAAGAACTAAAAACAGACTTCAAATTTTGAGGGAGGGAAGTTAACGAGCGATGAATTATTTTCCAAATTTTATTGATAGATACCAAATTTTGAAATGCATAAACCGGAGTTAAAAAGCGATCTAACTTAACAGTTCATTTCAAGAAATTTAGACTTAATTATTAGTATATTTTTAATACTTTTTACGCTTGTTTTATTTAAATTTTTTAATCAGATTTTTATTAATAATATAATGTATGAAAAATAGTTTAGCAAAAGGTTTTTTTCTATTAATAATTTTTATTAAAATTAATATTTTAAGTTCACAAGATTATTATTATGCTGCAATTCCTGGTGATACGGTAATCTTAACAATTAACGACTTTAGTTCTGGGAGTATTCAATGGCAGGAACGGGATGATGATTTTGATGTGTGGAAAGACATTCCTGGTGCAATAATCAATCGTTATAAGTCATTGGTAGAAAAAACAAATTCAAATTCAAAATTTTACAGGGCCAAAGTATTAAAATCAGGAGATCCTTGTTTTTCATATTCATCTGTAATTAGGCAACGTATTGTGCAGAAAGTATCTGATATACAAGACGGTGATTTTTATGCAGGAGGCTTGGTTTTTTATAAACAAGATTCATTGGGATTGGTAGTAGCTCCTTATAATAATGTGGAGCCCTTATATGGTGACCAGGGATTTGCGCCTTGGGGTTGTTTCGGAGTAAATATTGCAGGAGCAGACAGTAGTGGGATAGGTTATGGGAGAGAGAATAATCGCGATATTTTACTTGATTGTAATAATCCTGGAATTGCGGCATTCATGTGTGACACACTAAAACTAAATGGATTTGATGATTGGTTTTTGCCTTCAGTGGACGAGCTATGGCTATTATTTGATCTTCACATTAATAATCTAGTACCGTTTTTTTCAACTGTCGTTAATTCAGGATTGGACACACATTGGTCGTCAACTGAGCATAGTAGTAATTCATCCTGGGGAATTGCTGGTATAACTTCATCTGGTTATCCATTAAGAGTTGCACCTGATAAGATTAAGGAACTTAGGGTGCGTGCAATTAGGCAATTTTTCAGATCAAGTGTATTGACATTTGAGTGCTCTACAATATTATTGAATTCTGGTTTAATATATGATGTAGTTGTAAAAAAAATAGATAGTATTCCTGCGAATGTTATTGTAAAATTTATAGGAGTTGGCAATGATACGGATCATTATGAATGGGATTTTGGAAAAGGATTAGTAATTTCCGGGTCAGGAAGAGGACCTTACGAAATTAATTACAATTTTGGTGGCTACAATAAGATTTCTGTCAAAAATTCCAGCAGTAATTGTGCAAACGATATAGCTCAGTCAGATTATTTTAGAGTGAAATTATTTGAAAACTTAAATTTAAAATTACCTCATATCCATCTGGGTGCATTTGATTGGGGAGATTATAATAACGACGGCTTGTTAGATATATTAATGACAGGTGGTTTGCATTTTGAAATTTATAAAAATGTAGGAATTGATTCATTTAATATTATCCCGCTACAATTTCCAAAAATAACTTTGAGTGGATGTGATTGGGGTGATTTCAATAATGACAAATTGCTAGATTTTGCTGTTTGTGGGTTAGCAGATTCTATTTGCATTACAGAAGTTTATCAGAATATTGGAAATGATTCCTTTGTTAAACTAAATATTAATTTACCTGGTGTTAAAAATGGATTTGTAAAATGGTTTGATCAAAATAATGATGGTATTCTTGAGCTCCTACTTTCAGGAGAGGACAATAATAATCAAGCGCTAACAAAAATATATTCTGGATTCGCAAAAGCAGAACCCATAGAATTCAATACGAACATTTTAAATCTTAAAAATAGCAACGGTTCATTTGGAGATTATAATAACGACGGCTTTTCTGATCTTTTGATTTTAGGCAATGATGGCACCAATAGAAGGACACTGTTGTATAAAAATGAAAATGGCCAATTTGTATTAATACCTACCCATTTTATTGATATAGAATACGGTTCGGTAGATTGGGGAGATTATGATAATGATGGTGCATTAGATTTTGCAATAACTGGCGCAAAAGATAGTATTGGGATTGAATATTTTAATGGTGGGGGCGGGCTAAAAGTTAGCTTTAGTGAAGTTGTATTTGCTGGGATATATCGGCAGATCTCAACCGATTCATTTAATCACAAAATAGTATTTAATAAATATTATAACTATGCATTAAGTGAATTGAATTGGGGTGACTACGACAATGATGGGTTTATTGATCTGGCAATTGCTGGCGTCCCTAGGCTGAGTTATGTGAGTACAGGTATTGGTGGAGGCAAAGTACCAATTACTTATCCTAGTTTAGTATCCATTTTTCGAAACTATCAAGATCATACTTTTAATAATATTTTTGTGAATATACCTAATTTTCTTGAAATACTTGATAATGGGAATATAATTGATGGGCCAAGTCATGATTTTGCTTGCAGTTATGTTGCATTTGGAGACTATAATAACGATGGAAATTTAGATATACTTAGAGAAGGGGCAGGAGCTATTGGCAGTTCGATCTATAAAAATTTAACTTCAACAAAGAATTTTCCACCAAATGCGCCTAAAAATCTTTATTCTATTCCTGATTGTAATAAAGTCCAATTAAACTGGGGCCCAGCTCAGGATGATCACACACCCACACAATCTATCATCTATGAAATTTACATTGGTAGCTCTCCGGGAAAGTCTGATGTTTTATCTGAAGTCAATACCTATAACATTCGCAATACACATTTTGTAATTAACAATTTAAAACCCGGCACTTATTACTGGAGCGTCAAAGCCATAGACCAGGCACAAAGTGCAAGTGCCTATGCTCCCGAACAGTCATTTACCATAAGTCCAAAACCAGCAACACCAAGGATCAGTTTCAATGGAATAAAGCTTCACTCTGATGCTGCTGATGGCAATCAATGGTATGATCAGAATGGACCGGTTATAGGGGCTACACAACAGGAGTTTTTACCTATAGCAAATGGCATTTATTATGTTGTAATAAGCTCCAATGGATGCAGTTCTGATACTTCAAATAAATTACAAGTAGTTTTAACTGGTTCATCGGATTTAAATCGCAACTTTAAAATAAAAACCTATCCCAATCCTGTTAGCACTGAGCTGTATATTGAAATTGATGGATTCGCTGAACAAGTGAGTTTTGAAATCATCAACGCAATGGGACAAAAGGTGTACCATAATTCCTTTAAAGAAAAAACAAAAATTTCAACATCAAGTTTGAAAGTTGGAATGTATTTTATTAGGTTTAATATTCAAAATTCCTATGTTTTCAGAAAAATTATTAAAAACTAAATCATAACATAAATAAATAAAATATTAATTTCAATTTATCTTTTATTAAAATGAAGAAAGAAATAAAACATTTATTAATGAGCATTCCACTAATCTTGTCAGGATGTATTGTAAAATCACAATATTCTGAAATCGTGTTAACAGGCGATACTATTGTATTTGAATTGAATGAAACTTTAGGTGGAAGTATTCAATGGCAAGAAAGAGAAGATACACTCACAATCTGGAATGATATTGTAGGTGCAACTACGAATCCATATCTATTCATTGTTCCATTGGCTAAAGATAAAATTAAATATTACCGGGCAAAAATTGTATTTCCTCCATCGAATTGTAACTCCTTCTCTTCGGAAATCAATTTTAAAATAATTGAAAGCATTTCAAATTTAAAACTTGGAGATTTTTTAGCAGGAGGTTTATACTTTTATCATACCAATACATTTGCATTATTAGCAGCTCCAACAGATCAAAATCGCACCAGTTGGGGATGTGAGGGTATAGAGATAAATGGGGCAGATAGTTCTGGAATCGGAGATGGAGAAGAGAATACCCAGAGTATTATTGATCAATGTAAAGAACTAGGTATAGCGGCATATCAGGCTGATACTTTAACATTAAATGGATTTACAGATTGGTTTTTACCATCCATAAATGAATTACAACTAATGATTGAATCGTTATACGATCAAGGACATGGATTAACTTCAGAATTTTACTATTGGTCTTCAACGGAATCCAATAAAAACCTGGCATGGGCCTATTCGACCTTAGGCAAACAAGTACTTGAAGTAAATAAATATGATAAATATAGAAGAGTTCATCCAATACGAAAGTTGAACCTCAAAGTAAATAATAATTATAACTTTCAATTTCAACTCTTACCGAATGAAGAAATATATGATATAAAAATTCTTCCCGTTCAAGGAAACTTAACCAATGTCCATGTAATATATACCGGCGAAGGAAAAGAAACGGACAATTACATTTGGGATTTCGGATATGGGAAAATTATTTCTGGATCAGGTAAAGGACCTTACGAAATTAATTACAATTTTGGTGGCTACAATAAGATTTCTGTCAAAAATTCCAGCAGTAATTGTGCAAACGATATAGCTCAGTCAGATTATTTTAGAGTGAAATTATTTGAAAACTTAAATTTAAAATTACCTCATATCCATCTGGGTGCATTTGATTGGGGAGATTATAATAACGACGGCTTGTTAGATATATTAATGACAGGTGGTTTGCATTTTGAAATTTATAAAAATGTAGGAATTGATTCATTTAATATTATCCCGCTACAATTTCCAAAAATAACTTTGAGTGGATGTGATTGGGGTGATTTCAATAATGACAAATTGCTAGATTTTGCTGTTTGTGGGTTAGCAGATTCTATTTGCATTACAGAAGTTTATCAGAATATTGGAAATGATTCCTTTGTTAAACTAAATATTAATTTACCTGGTGTTAAAAATGGATTTGTAAAATGGTTTGATCAAAATAATGATGGTATTCTTGAGCTCCTACTTTCAGGAGAGGACAATAATAAACAGGCTACAACAAAAGTTTACTCTGAATTCACAAAAGCAGAACCCATAGAATTCAATACGAACATTTTAAGTCTTAAAAACAGCAACGGTTCATTTGGAGATTACAATAAGGATGGCTTACCTGATCTTTTGATTTTAGGTAATGATGGCACTAATAGAAGGACACTTTTGTATAAAAACGATAACGGCCAATTTGTTTTAATGTCTAGTAAATTTATTGATATAGAGCATGGTTCGGTAGATTGGGGAGATTATGATAATGATGGTTTACTGGATTTTGCAATTACCGGCGCAAAAGATAGTATTGGGATTGAATATTTTAACGGAGGGGAAGGGCTAAAAGTTAGTTTTAGTAAAGTTGTATTTGCTGGGGTTTACAGGCAGATTTTAACCGATTCATTTAATCACTATATAGTATTTGATAAATTTAAACACTATGCATTAAGCGAATTGGATTGGGGAGACTATGACAACGATGGATATATAGATTTGGCAATAGCTGGCGTCCCTAGATTGAGTTATGAGAGTATTTCAATTGGAGGAGGCAAAGTTCCAATTACGTATCCTAGTAGGGTGTCTATTCTTCGAAACTTTCAGGATCATACTTTTAATAATATTTTTGCAGACATACCAAGTTTTCTTGAAAAACTTGATAATGGAACAATTATTGAAGGAGTCGATCATGGATTTGCTTGTAGCTATATCGCATTTGGAGACTATAATAATGATGGTAATTTAGATCTATTAAGAGAAGGAACAGGAGCATATGGCAGTTCGATCTATAGAAATTTAACTTTGGTAAAGAATTTTCCACCAAATGTACCTAAAGATCTATATTCTATTCCTGATTGTAATAAAGTCCAATTAAACTGGGGCCCAGCTCAGGATGATCACACACCCACACAATCTATCATCTATGAAATTTACATTGGTAGCTCTCCGGGAAAGTCTGATGTTTTATCTGAAGTCAATACCTATAACATTCGCAATACACATTTTGTAATTAACAATTTAAAACCCGGTACTTATTACTGGAGTGTCAAAGCTATAGACCAGGCACAAAGTGCAAGTGTTTATGCTCCTGAGCAATCATTTATTATAAGTCCAAAACCGCTAACTCCAGTGATCAGTTTCAATGGAATAAAGCTTCATTCTGATTCCGCAAACGGCAATCAATGGCATGATCAGAATGGACCGGTTATAGGGGCCAACCAACAAGAATTTGTACCTATAGCAAATGGCATTTATTATGTTGTAATAAGCTCCAATGGATGCAGTTCTGATACTTCAAACAGGATACAAGTTATCCTGAGTGATATTGATAACCAGGATGCCAGCCAAATTATTAAGGTCTATCCAAATCCGGTTGACGATATATTGATTTTGGAAGCGAGTGGAAATCCTTTGAAAATTCCATTTCAAATTATCAACGGTATGGGCCAAGTTATCTATGAAGGGGTATTAAAATCGCGTATTCAAATTCCTACTTCCCTTTATACGAGCGGTGTGTACTTCATTAAATTCCAAACTGGAAACCTACTGATAATTAAAAAGCTAATTAAGGAGTGATAAATTTTAGATTATAATTATTAAATAGAATTCGGAATTGTGTACTAAAGTATATGCATATTGGATATATAAAATTGAATGGGTTCCATATATTATGCTGTAATCCAGTATATAGTTTTATATTTAAGACTGTAATTAACAGTTCTTAAAATATTGATGGATGTAAGATATTTAATTTTATAATAGCGGATGCAGTAAATTTCATGCATTTTTAATATAAACCTAGCATTGAATACAATACAATATTCTATTGGTAAAATATACTTCATACTGACATTATTTTTTATTGTGAATTTGCTATTTCTAATTCCAATTTCTGCACAAGAGCCATATTCCAAAACTTATACCACACATGATGGGTTGATTCACCCGCAGATCACGGCACTGTTTAAAGATTCAAGAAACTATTTGTGGATTGGCACCAAAGGAGGTGTATCCCGTTTCAACGGAAAAACATTTGAAAATTTCATTCCCGGTGAAATGAATGTTATTACTGGAATTCATCAGTTTCATGAAGATACTAATAAACATATTTGGGCAATTAATAAATTTGGAATAGCAATCTATGATGGAAGTTCATGGTCCTTGTTTCGCACGCCCGGAATTATGAAGGATGTAAGAGCAATGGGTCTCAAACAGGATACGCTGTTCTTTTTTGACTGTGACAGAAAATTATGGTATTTTGCGAATACTACTTTTAATTCAAAATCGTACATTAACTCCACTGGATTAACACCCCGCAATTTGTTGTATTGTCGACTTACTGATAAATGTTATGTTCTTTTTGATGAAAACCCCAGCCTGGGTATTCTTTTAAATGATACCATAAAATTCTTCAAAGCTTTCAATGAAGAAGAAATCGGACTGTATACAGATGAAAGAACATTTGTTTGGCGTGTTTTTAAAGAAGATACTGTTTTCATTTATGATTTAAATGACCGATTAATGGATCGGGTTGCAATTAACAAAGCAGTTGGCGAAGTCAATTACACTAAAGTTGAAAACAATAATCCGCTTCTTTGGAATGCTTTGGATGGATTGATAACCAGGAATTCTACCTTGCATTCATTTTTTAAAAAATCAAGAAACAAACCAAATATAACAACTGTTTTGGTGGATTCTTACAATTACTGGTTGGGAACCGAGCTAGGTTTAGTTCAAATTCCTAAAGCTGGATTTTTTTATTTTAATAAAGACAGCATTTCATTTCCTTGGGGAATCATTGAAGACTCAGACCATAATATCATCATCGCGGATTTTTTGAATGGACTATACAGCATTTCTCAAGAGCATTCTATCAAAAATATTAGTAAGGAATCAAGATGGTATTTTCATCCTTGTAAAGATGAAAAGGGGCGCATTTATTTATATAAAGAAACTGAAGTTTATCAACTTGAGAATGGTAGTTTGAAATTGATTCCAGAATTGTCAAATCTTAATGCTGGCTTTACAGCTTGTTTGTATTTGTTTTGGTCACCCACACTAAAAAAATTAATTTGTAGTCAAAGAGGTGGAATTTGGATTTATGATCCTGAACTGGGTAATGTTGAAAAAATCCGCTGGACTGATGGAGATTTTAAAACACTTTATGTCTTGTCAATTGACGAAGATAAACAAGGTAATTTATGGTGTGGATCTTATAAAGGATTAGTTCGTTATAATCCACACAAAAAAACGGAAACGTATTATACAAATGAGAAATTTAAATTTGAAGGGGTAATCGCCATATACCCGATGGGAGATTCTTTATTTTTCTTAGGATCCAATAATGGTTTGTGGAAATTTGATATTAAAAAACAGGTGGCTACCCAAATTCTGAAATCAAATTTAAAACACCCTGTATTGAGCATACTTTGCTTTAAAGACAGTTTATTAATCTGCGGGCATAACAAAGGACTTACTACCATTAAACTACAAGAGTTGTTCCGCGGACAAGAATCCTTCAGGGAATTTAATTTTTACAATGGATTTCCAGGAATTGTACCCGATCAAAATGCTGCGTATCTCGATTCACAGGATAATTATTGGGTGAGTGGTATGGATCGATTGTGTGTGATTAAAGCGAACTTATTATGGCACAATGAAGAACCCCTTAGAATCCAATTTACAAAACTCAACGGGAAACAGTTGACTTATAGCCAAGCATTTGCTTTAAGTACTTCAGGAAAATCGATATCCTTTGAGTTTGACGTAATTGGTAATTTAAGACTGATCGAACAAAAATTTCGATACCGCATCCTTGATGAAACATCCTGGTCTGAATGGTTTAGTTTTCAACATGTTATATTACCAGAACTTAGCTCCGGTAGGTATCAGATCGAATTGGAATTAGAAGGGGTTCTGAATGGGAATCTTAATAAGGCAAGTAGTGCTATATTAAACATCCAAGTTAAGCAGAAAATTTTTATGGAACCCTGGTTCAATAGTTTCCTATCGATTGTTAGTTTGTGCATTTTGGGAGGTCTTGGGTGGTATATATATAAATTGCGGAATAGTCGCAAAAAAATCAGACAACTAGAGCAGGAATCAAAATATCATCAGGCAAGAATGCTGACAGCTCAATTGAATCCACATTTCATGAGTAATTTTTTAACCAGCATTCAAAATTCTGTAAATTTTCAGGATACTGAAAAAGCAAATAGAAAATTATTGCAAGTTGCTAATTTTTTAAGAAAATTTTTAGGAAGTTTAAATAGTAAACAAAAAGGTGGTTTAATTCAATTAAATGATGAGTTAGAAATTATTCGCATTTTTTTAGACATGCAAAATGTATTGCATAATGGACTTATTACCTGGAACATAGAGATGCATGCTGATTTTGATCCAACCGAATGGTTGGTCCCACCATTGATACTTCAGCCATATATTGAAAATGCAGTGGTTTGGGGAATTGACTATAAAGATACAAAAACGGGTAATGTAAATGTAATTATCAAGGAGACTTTAAGCACTCTTAGAATTCAAATTATAGATGATGGAGTTGGGATAGAACACAGTCAAAAACAGAAGCTATACAAAGAACGAAAAGTTGAAGAATCGGGAGCACAAATTGTCAAGCAAAGAATAGCATTGTTAAAAACCTTGGGTTTTGAAATCAAAATGGAAATACAAAGCAATTTGAATGGTACGGAAGTATTGTTGATTTATCCAAAGATAAAGGTATGAATTATTTTATAGTAGAAGATCAAATGGATGCAAGAGAACTCATTCAAAAATATTTGGTGGAAGATTTTCCGCAATTGACAATGGTTGGATATGCTGATCGATATGTTTATGCAATGGAACAAATTCCAAGGCTTAAGCCAGATTTATTATTACTTGATATAAATCTTGGTGGACATGATGCATTTGAATTATTAGATGTACTACAACAAAAAATGAATGGAAAATTGGGATTGATTATTTTTATTTCTGCCTATGTTGATTCAGATCATATACTAAAAGCGTTTGAATATTTCCCATTGCGATATATTACCAAGCCTATTGACCGTAAAAAATTGCAGATCAGTATAGACCAGGCAATACATCAGTTTAATCTGGGTACCGGTAATGAACAGAATCGTATAGCTTTACGACCATTCCAGATCAGTAAATTGCGAATCCCAAAAATTAGAGGTGAAGTGGAATTAGTTGAATTGGAGCATATTTTATTTCTTCAATCATTTCATGAAGGGCAGGTAACGAAACTATTTTTAGTAAACAATCCAATGCCAATCTCTGCTTCTAAGCACCTTGGTTATTTCAAAGAGTTGTTAGCAGACTATAAACAATTTTTTGCAATTAGTCAAAGTATTTTAGTAAATTTAAATTACTTAAAATCATATACCAATCATAATAAAAATTTATTTCTTCATCAATGGTCAGAACCCTTAGTGGCTTCCCGAAGAGGTGGTGAAGATTTAAAGCGATGGTTGTGTGGTGAGTAATACAAATACCATATTTTTAACATTTTTGCCGAATTATAGATTTTTTACACTTTACAACTATCAATTGTAATTTTAAAGTTTAATTATAATTCTACTTTGCAAAATCCAAGAAATGGATACGTATTCTTAAAATTCCAAGCTAAATTCGTTATGTGTACCAAACATTGGATTTGTATTATTGTTTTAAAACTTATTAATATACTAACAAATCCACTGTATGCACAAATTGATACAATTTTCTGGTTTGCTGCTCCAGCTATAACAACAGCGAACAATAATTCGTTTCGAACACCAATTTCATTTAATATTTCTAGTTACAATTTAGATGCAATTGTTACTATTTCACAACCTTCCGGAAACATGATAACCAGAGTTGTTTCTGTACTTGCCAATTCAACTTTAATAGTAGATCTTAGCAATGAGATTGATGAAATCGAATGCAGTGGAGCAGATATGGCTCTTAATAAAGGAATAAAAATTTCGTCCACGGTACCAATTTCAGTATATTATGAAAACTCTTCTATTGGGAGTCCAGAATTATTTGTATTAAAAGGAAGGAATAGTTTGGGTTTTGATTTTTGGATATCATCTCAAAACAAACTTGACAATTCGAATTTATTTTCGCCATCGTTCTCGTCATTTAATATTGTTGCAATTAATGATTTTACAATAATTAATATTACACCATCAACAGATATAATAGGACATTTAGCCAATTCAACATTCTCAATAACACTGCACAAGGGACAATGTTATGTTGGTAGAGCAATCGGTAATCTGGCAATTAACCATTTGCAAGGAACTCATATTACGAGTGACAACCCCATTGCTATTACACTTTGTGATGACATTTTGGACGCAACTAAAATATATGGAGGATGTGCAGATTTGATAGGAGACCAAACAATTCCAGTTAATAATATTGGAACAGAATATATTGCTGTGAAAGGTTTATTAAATCAACCATTTGACAAATTGTATATAACTGCTACAAGAAATAACACTACAATTTATATAGATGGTTTATTTATAACAAATTTGAATGCAGGTCAAAGTTATGAGTTTGGAATTCTTAATGAGAATGCATATATCCAAGCAAATTTTCCAGTTTATGTATATCAATTATCTGGTATCGGTTGTGAATTAGGAGCAGCAATCCTTCCACAAATAAAATGTTCAGGGAGCTCAAACGTTTCATTTGTAAGAAGTACAGATTTAGATGTTTATATTACATTGGTAGTCCAGAAGGATGGTTTGAATAATTTTTTTATTAACGGACAAGCGGCTAATATAAATGTTAACCAGTTCACGGTAGTACAAGGAACTCGTAATATGTGGTATACTGCTAAAGTAAAATTAGACAGTATAAGGTTTCCTAAAGCTTCCATTATAACAGTTTTAAATACAAGTCATTTTTTCCATCTTGGAGTATTACAAGGTAGTTTTTTTAATGGAGTAAGTTTTGGCTATTTCTCTGATTATTCTGGTGTTAACGCCACTGCAACCGCTAGCAATAGGTTGCCCTGTCTTGGAAGTCAATTTCAACTATTTGCAGATTCTATATTTTCGGCTGAATATACATGGATTGGTCCTAATGGTTATAGTTCAAGAGAAAGAAACCCGATTATAGAGAATGTTAATAAATCACATACTGGAAAATTTATTTTGGAAGTGGAAGGTCTTGGTTGTAGTGTTAGTTATGATACGGTCAATATTCAAATTATTGATTGTGTGGATAGACTAATAGCTTGTTACCCTTTTAATGGTGATACAAAAGATTACAGTGGAAATAGTAATGATGGAAAGATGTTTCCTGGATTTGAAGCCAAACCAACAGCAGATAGATTTGGGAATATTAATAAAGCTTATAATTTTAAAAATTCATTTATTTTAGTTCCAGTTTCACCTACAATTGTTTCACCGGACACAGCTATAACAATCTGTTCCTGGGTTAAATTAAATAGTATCAATGGTCTGGCACCCATTGTTTGTAAATCGAATACGAGTACAAGACAAATTCCACCTCAATATAGATTTGGTATAACGGATTCAAGTAAAGTTCTATTTGGCTATAATAAAAATAATACCTTTCCTGGAACTAAAATATTTAGTGATTCAATTTCAATTCCGATTAATAAATGGTTTCATCTTGCTGTTACTTTTGATGGACAGTTCGTTAAATATTATAAGGACGGTATATTATTTTCTACAGTTATTGAGATTGGAAGAATATTACCAGAATTTATTGAACCACTAGAAATTGGAAGAGATAGTCCGTCTCCTTCATATTATTTGGATGGAGATTTAGACGTAGTTAAAATTTATAGTAGAGCCTTAACTTCTCATGAAATAGTTGAATTGTATTCTGATACGAATGGATGTAATGATTTATGTCCTGTAAGTATTGATTCTATCTGTATGAGAATTTGTAAGGGACAGGATTTTAGGGGGTATTCACAGACTGGTATTTATAGAGATACTTTTAAGACAATAAATAATTGCGATAGTGTAGTAATTTTGAATTTATTTGTACAATCTATAGATGTACTCCAAACCGACACAACAGTTTGTAAAATCAATAGTTTTCCTTTAAATGTTATTGTTAAAGATATACCAAATGAAGGTGATCCATGTTGTTCACATTTATACTTTGGGAATGAATTGCAAAGTGGAATTTTGGCTTTTTATCCGTTTTGTCAGAACGCGAGAGATGTAAGTGGAAATGCACATCATGGAATTGTTAAAAATGCGTTTCTCACAACAGATAGATTTGGAAATTCTAATAGGGCTTTTGCGTTTAGTGCAAGCTTGCATTCTTATATCATAACAAATTATATTGAAACATCAGTATCAAATGATTTTACTTATTCTGTTTGGGTCAAAGCCAATAACATTCAAACAATTCCTCCTGAAGGTGTAAATTTATTTACTTCAAATCAAATGGATCTAATCTCTGACGGGCAATGCATCATACATCCTGTCCATGGTCAAAATTTTGGAAATACTAACCAGAATGCTGGATCTGGATTGTATATTGGTAATAATGGTCTGTACTTAATCGAAAACTCCAGTCAATTTATAAGAACATCTTTGGTCTATATAGCTCCTTTATTTGGCTGGCATCAGTATACCATAGTGTATAAAAATAAAGTTCCAAATCTTTATATCGATGGCAAATTTATTAAGCAAGGATTTCCGGGAACCAGAGACATTTTTCTATCGACAGGGTATGATACAAATAGAATAGTTAATTATAGTAATTCTGGTTTTGGTTCAGGTTTCAATTCATCTGGGGCTGATACAGCGCAATACTTCAGTGGAAAAATTGATGAGATTTGTTATTGGAATCGGATACTTCTGGATTCAGAAATAAGCCAATTGTATAGTTTGACAGCCATTCCTTTATCAAATCAATCAATCGTATATTGGAGTACAGGGGATACAAGTAAAAGTATTTTTGTAACGAATAGCGTGTCATCAAAATATTATTGTACAATTAATGATGGAACAAACCATTGTAAGGATAGTATCACTATTACAAAAGCAAATCAAAATGATATTCTAATAAACCTGGAAATTTGTGAAGGCCAATCTTACCTTGGTTACAATACCTCTGGACTTTTTGTCGATACTTTAAAGTATCCCTTTGGATGTGATACAGTTAGAATGCTAAATTTGAAAGTGAATCCATTAATCATAAAAGATATATATGAATCAATATGTATTGGTCAAAACTATCTTGGATATAAAAATTCTGGCATTTATAGAGATACCTTAAGCAGTTTAAAAGGATGCGACACTATTAGAAATTTAAATCTATTGGTTACACCTCTTATTAATAAAACTGAGCACAAATCAATATGTTTTGGTCAAAGTTATTTAGGCTATAAAGACACCGGTATATACATAGACACCCTTGGAAGCAATTTTGAATGTGATACTTTAAGAGTTTTATATCTTACTATATTGCCAACCACAATGAACGATAATTATGTTGAATTATGTGAAGGAGAAAAATATAAGTTTGGAAATAAAACTTATTTTATTTCAGGCATTTATTATGATTCCCTGACTACAGTTTTTGGATGTGATAGTATTGTAGTGACAAATTTATTGGTCAGGCCTAATTTTAAAAATGAAATTGAATTAAGGTTATGTAATGGAGATGAGTATAAAATTGGAAATAACATTTACACTAAGAATGGAAGATATATTGATTATTTTAAAACAAGCTTAGGATGTGATAGTATCATAAGCTCTTTTATATATTTTGAGACCTGTAATGATATTTTTATTCCAAACATATTTAGTCCAAATGGGGATAATGTAAATGATAGTTTTTTTCCTCAAGGAATAAACATAGAACAATATCAAATGAAAATTTTTGATCGATGGGGTAATCTTATTTTTGAGTCAACTAATTTTTTAAAGTTCTGGGATGGAAAATTTAAAGGAGAGTATTCCTTACCTGGCGTATATGTTTATTTAATTGAAGGTACTTCCATCAATGGCAATTCGTTTCATGTTTCCGGAAATGTAACTGTAATTAGGTAGTGATTTATTGTTTTCAATCCCAAAGGTAAGGTGTTTTGAACTTTTATTTTAGGTATGTAAAAAGCTTTGCAATATATGTATAGAGTGCAGAGCTTTTGTTTTCTAATATTGATATGAATTATTTTATTTTCCATAAAAAAAAGTAATTAACTTAAAATGTATTTTTGATTTTTGCAATATTGAATACAGGAATATATTATTGACTTGCAAAGGATATTTGCTTTAAGTTAATGTTATTATTTTAAATAATATACTATATGCAGATGTTTTATTTTTTTTTTTGCAAATGAAATTTCAGTCAAAATATTTATCTTTATAATAGCATTAAAGGTAGGATCAGATTGCTTGACTGCTTTAAATTTAATAAATATCAATAGAAATTGTGAGTGAAATCCTTTGAGTAAATTAGTAATGTGATGCCAAATTTTAATTAGAATAGCCAAATTTTAATTTAAAATTGATTAAAGTAGTGATTGTTTTATTTTTGTTTATTATTAAATTTAAATTTTTATCTAAATGAAAATCACTATTTTAATTTCGTTACTTCTATCTTTTTTATCATTTGAAAATCGAAACAGTCCAATAGATTATACTTCAGAAAATTGTGACATTAAATTTAACCGTTTGGAATTATTGGGGCCCATAATTGAATCAATTGGAGGCAGTAGTTCTGGGGTTTTTTATTCAAATGGCCAATGGAGTGGGAATATTCCAGGTTCAAACTGTATGAGTAATTATTCTGGAGATTATGTTATAAATACCGATGTTCCAATGTCAATTTATTGGCTAATTAAAGGAAAAAATTTTGGGAATTTAAAAGGTAATGGAATTTTAGCAATTAGTCATTCAGCTATTAAGTTTAAAATTATTAATTGGTCCGATACAGAGATTAAAATTAATGTTGAATCTAGTTATACTTTAGATAGTAAAAAAGATGTAGCAATAAGTGTTAAAAATACCTTGGGTCAACAGAGTAATCCTTTTAAAATTGATGTAATAGGTATGATTGGAGATGGTAGAGGATTTGGACAATGTACATGGGAAGCATCGTATCAGAGAAGGAAACTTAATATGAAGATTTCTCCATCAGCATACTCATTAAATTTAAAACCTGATAAAGATTATGTTCCTCAAATTGGGGATCTAGTACATTTTGGAACAAACAAACATACTTCCATAATATTATCAAAGCCAATTAAAACTTCTAAGTTTGAATCTGTAACCATAGACAAAATAAAGTATGATAGTATAGTTATTTATACATTTAATTTGCGTGAGAGAAATCATAACTGTGACGAATCAGCTGAAACAACTGAAAAAATATTTGTAAAACGGAAGGACAAGAATGCGTCTAAAATTTTAGTCAAAGCAGGTATTCAATCTGCAAATTCAAAATTTGGATTTGCTTCGGGAATATATAGATAAACATTAATTGATTTCTGGTAGGTAATTAATGAGCGTTAAAAATATTTCAAATAGAGTCGTATGCGAAAAATAAGAGAAGTAGCCATCCATACTTTTATACTTTTAGTGATTATTATTCAGGTAAAAAGTGTTGGTATTTGCTCTGTTATTAAAGTATTTAAAGAGGATAGGGTTCATATTAGTATTATCAGTAACCCTATTATCACAAAAGTAAGTTGCAGTAGAATGGGAAAACAAACTTCCTATAATCCTGCACTTTTTTTCAATGGTTATTTCATTGGTGATACTGAATATGAAAATAGTATTATTATAGAAGGGAGTGGATTTGGATTAGAAGGTAGAGCTGAGACACGAGGGATTGTTACCTTAGCAGCAGGACCAAACTATTACAATGTCTTAGTGCATACTTGGGTGGATAACAAAATTGAAATCAGGTTTAAAGTTCACCCTGCAGCAGAACCTAAGAATGCTCATATTTATATTAAAACTGCTGGAAGAAATTCACAAACTGTTAGCTATGATTTTAAAATGGCTCCTGCAATTAATGGCGAACAATATGGCGAATCCACTTGGTGGGCCGCAAAAAGAAGAAGAGAGCAAAAGCGAACAATTCCTAATCCACCTTATACGGATCCAAGATTTAAAAAAATTGATGCTAGTTATGAGCCAAATTCAGGTGATTTATGGAAATGGAATTCAGAACATCAGGCATATGTTGAAATTGTAAAAGTTAAAACTGTCCCAAATGGTTTGGATTATTTGTTGACTTATACTATAGACATATCAGAAGCGAATAGTGATCATAAAGGCACGCCAAAGATTTATTTCAACACTACCGTTGTAGTTGAGAAAATTTACAAAGCTTATAAAGTTTATAATTATAAAATTGTTTCAGGAACTTTTGGCAGGCAGAATGGGGAACAGGCAACGCATTATTTTCGTTAATTTTATAAATAATTTAATGAGGTTATGGAAACTATTCAATGTCAATTAATAGCTTGTTTTATATTGAAATATTAACTGTGATTAATTCAAGGTTTCGTTATTTTAAATTGACATTTTTTATTCTGTTTTTAGGATTTCTAAGCATTTTATCGAGCGCACAGGAAGATTTGGAATTGAGTAAAAAGGGAATCAAACTAAATTCTCCTAATTCACTATTTTCAATTGGCATTACACGTGCCGTTGTGATTGGAATTTCAGATTATCAAGACAAAGACATTCCTGATCTTCAATTTGCCCATAAAGATGCAGAGGCTTTTGCTAAATATTTAGTGTCACCCGTTGGAGGTAAAATGGATACAAACCATGTGCAATTGATTATAAATCAGCAAGCTACTGCGGGAAATGTGGCCGCAGCTATTGATGGCTTGCTCGATCTTTCAATAAGAGGAGATGTTGTTGTAATTTATTTTTCTGGGCACGCAGATGTTGAAAGAAAAACATATTCACAACCGGGTTTTTTACTTTGTTGGGATGCACCTTCTAGAATTTATATGGGAGGAGGAACTTATGCTCTTTCTAATTTACAAGAAATTATTACTACACTTTCCATTCAAAAAGAAGTTAAAGTTATACTTATTACAGACGCTTGTCATGCAGGAAAATTGGCAGGTAGACAAATTGGAGGTGCAGAAATAACATCTGCAAATCTAACAAAACAATATGCAAACGAAATAAAAATCTTAAGTTGTCAACCTAATGAATTAAGTATAGAGGGTGCACAATGGGGTGAAGGTAGGGGCGTTTTTAGTTATTTTTTAATAGAGGGTCTTAATGGTTTTGCGGACCAAAATGGGGATTTTAAAATTTCACTTCTAGAGATAGGGAGATACCTCGAAGATAATGTTAATAGCGCAGTAGAGCCACAAAGTCAAACTCCGATAATTTTAGGTAACAAATCCGAGTATTTGTTAGTGCTAGACTCCAATTATTTGGCAAGTATTGGAAAAGTTAAAATTCGAAACATAAAAGATTTTTCTGAGACTTCTATTCGAGGATTTGAAGATCAAATTCTAGCTAGTTTAGATTCAAATATTGTTAAGCAATATTTGGCTTTTAAATTGGCATTAAAAAATAAGGAATTTTTTCGACCCTCCGGAAATTGTGCCAATGATTTGTATGAGGCTCTTGCAAAAGTAGAAGGGCTTGGAGAATTACTAGGATTTATTAAAAGAAATTTTGCTGCAGCATTGCAAGACGATGCCCAACAAGTTATGAACCACTGGATGAAAGGAGATGCTTCTGAATTGACCTTATCTAAGAAGTTAAAAATATTTAAGTATAAAGAATTCCCAAAATATTTAGATAGAGCTGCAGAACTTCTAGGAGATTCACATTATATGTATAATGCTATTAAAGCTAGAAGACACTATTTTGAAGGCTACCTATTAGCTTTATCAAATTTGAATCCGGATAAGGAATTAGGGAAAAAAGCAGTAAATCATTTTCGACTCGCAATTCAATATCAAGAAGATTTTCCGCAAGCATATTGGCAAATGAGTAATGTATTTGCATGTAATTTTCGTCAAGTAGATTCTATGGAATTTTACGCTAATAAGGCAATAGCATTATATCCTAATTGGATTATGCCTCTTATTGATGTATCTAAACATTTATATAGTCGATTTAGCAATAAGGAAAGGGCATTAAAATATATAGAACATGCAGATAGCATAGATTCGAATTCTATTCTTGTGCTTAATCGTTGGGGAGATTATTATAGCAATATAGGACAATTTAGTCTTGCAGAACAAAAGTTAAAAAAAGCCATTGAGATAGATTCAAATTTTATTTACGCATACCACAATCTTGGGAATGTTTATTTAGACACAAAGCGATATTCAGAAGCTATTTTACAATATACTAAAGTTTTAAATAAGGATTCAACTCAAACCATGACATTGCATAATTTGGCTTGTACTTATTTAGTTTTAAAACAGTATGAAAATGTTATTCACTATTTGAGTAAAGCTATTGAGTACGATTCAAATTTTATTTATAATTATGACTATATGGGAATGGCTTTTATGGCAACAAATCGCTATGCAGAAGCCGAAGAAATGTTTGTCAAAGCATTGCAACTTGATTCTAATTCTATATATATACAATTGCGACTTGGACAATTATATCTAAAATTAAATAATTACAATAGAGCTGAAATTCAAATTCAAAGAATTCTACTAGTGGATACTAATTTTACGCCGGCTCTGAATGTATTAGGTCAAATTTATTTGAAATTAAAAAATTTTGAAGAAGCAGAGACCCAATTTATAAGAGCTTTAGAATTAGATTCTACGCTCGCTGAGGCTTATTATTATCTTGCTTGCCTTAAAAGTACACAAGGTCAGGTGAGTATTGCTTTTAAGTATTTGGAAAAAGCATTGGAAAATAATATTTTGGATTTTCAAGTACTGAATAGTAGTGAAGATCTCGCAAACCTTCGTAAAAATAAAAAAGCATGGAAAAAACTACTAAAATTTCAAGCAAAAATCTGAAGTTTTATTTTAAATTTTGATTTTATTAGATCCAATTGATTCGATTTTTAGTGTATAAAATTTGTATTTGACTATTTGGTTTGTTGAGACTCAACGGTAACTGTTTTAATTCATGCACCAATACTTGACATTAAG
This sequence comes from Saprospiraceae bacterium, assembly GCA_016717265.1. Taxonomy (NCBI): domain Bacteria; kingdom Pseudomonadati; phylum Bacteroidota; class Saprospiria; order Saprospirales; family Saprospiraceae; species Saprospiraceae bacterium. Next base: position 436,792 of record JADKFX010000001.1, on the reverse strand, counting down.
AACTAAGATTTAAATTTGCTGTATAAATAAGAAATTGGTGTAGAGATTAATCACATTCAAATGAAGCAAAACTTAATTTATACGAAAGTATATATTTACAGGAAAGTTATTTGTTAATGCCATAGCCTAGTTTGTTCCTAAAATGTATGAAGGATAAAATGTAATTGAGATAGAAACTCAGGATACTTTGCATTTAGACGTATTTAATCAAACCTAAGTAGCTTCTTTTGAAAATTCATGGGGCAAATACATAGATCGCTTCACATCTACCATTACCATATTTTAAATATTCCAACCATATTTTATAAATTCGAATAATTATTATTACATTTTATCAATTTTCAGTTTTGTTTTGAAATGGAGTTTTCTAAACTCTCAACAATTACCAACTTTTCATGACGAAAGCTAGTATAAGCTTGATTTGAAATGATCACCCTATAAGCAGGGTGATCATTTCATTTCATTGAAATATACTGTTGATTTAAGCTTGTAAGGCCATCCGCTGAACCCATGTCATATTTACTTTTCTTATATTCAATTTAAAAACTATATGAGAATTATGTAATTTCTTTTTGTAAAAGTGTAATTATTAAATAGATAGTTTTAGTCATTTTTGTAATTCCAAAATTAATTGAATGCATCGCCGGCTATGTAATGAAATAATAAAGAATCTTTAACTGCAATGTTTTGATGATTTGAGGTTTAAAACAAGGAATTTGTTGATGCAGCAATTGATTTTTAAAAATATAACGCTAATTATGAGCGATAGTATTTTGTATTTTAACTAAATTTCAATATAAAATTGAAGTTTACATTTGTTGGACTTATATTTTAAATTGTAGCAACTTTTTGTTGATTTATATCGTATCTTTAGAGAAGGAGCTTGTTCATTTTGGATTTACTATTCATCAGATAGTAAATAAAATGTATTTTATTTTTTTGAATTTTTTAGAAACATTGAATTAGAAGACAAAGAGTTATATATTTTTTTTATTCTATTTATGGATAGCTTATTCTAAATATTAGAATGTCATTAGAAATTAAATCTTTTGTGCAACAGCTGATATGAAAAGCCAAATTTTATTAATAAATTATTATTTTTTAAATTTCACTGAAATAAATCAAAAGTTTATATTAAATTTGTATATAAGTGCTTTCTGATTAATCCCAATAGTGCTTATTTACATTTTTAACCGATTTTAAGAAATTACTTTCAGCGACAATAACCGCTAACCTTATGTATTTAACTTACACCTTTCTGTCTACAAGATCCGTAGAATATAGCAGGCTTTCTAGTCTAGCATTTTGTATTCAATTCATAGTTAGCAATTTTGCCCACTTGTCAATTTCTTTTAAACAGTTGACAATTGTTTTATTTATAAAATCCATTTGTATAAGTCCTTTGAATTTTAATCTTATATATATTCAGTCAAACTTATATTTTAAAGAAACTTACTAGTTAAGCCATGATGAATCCCCAATAATTTAAATAAACATGAAATCAACTATTACATCCTTTTCTAATTTAAAAAATGTTTTTATGAAAGCACTTAGTACTCCAAATTCTTTGCATTTCTCAGATTTTAGTAAACTTTTAATTTGTGTACTCTTCTCTATTCACGGTTCATTTGCTGTTGGCAATGTTTCCTTAATGGCGAATATTCCATCTGTTAATAGCGTGACTAAATTCAAGACCATTGAATGGATGCACCCAAATAGCTTTGTAGATCCTGTACATAATTTGACACAGAATACCTTTCACCTTACGATTCAGGATGCTGTGAATGCAGCCAATCCAAACGATGTCATTGAATGTTCTCCGGCCACTTATAATGAACGCGTTACCATAGATAAGTCACTGACATTGCAAGGAACGGATAGTATTACCTGCATCCTTGACGGAACAGGTTTAGTAGGTGATGGTAATGGAATTACAATAAACAATGGGATTACCAATGTAACTATAAAAAAATTAACCGTTCAAGATTATGCAGGTGCATCAGGAAATGCAAATGCCGGAATTTATGCAATCGGAGGAAATAATAATTTGATTATCGATCATGTAGCAATTTTAAATAATCTTGGTGGTAGTGGGTTTTATGCAAATGGTCCAGTCAATAACGTTACCATCACAAATGTAACAGCTACCGGACATACTGTAGGTGCTAGAGGAATCGTAATCTGGAATGGATTTAAAGAAAATATTACCATTTCAAATTGTCATGTTTATAATAATAATTGTTGTGGGATTGAACTTCAAGATGGTACTGCCTCCGGAGTTACTATGACTGGTAATAATATTCATGATAATTGGGATAATGGTATTGGACTTCTTGGCTTGAATGGAAATACTGGTTCAAATGCTATTACCAACAATACATTGACAAATAATGGCCGATTTGGTATCGAGTTAAAATTACCTGATGGCAATGGTTCAAATATTTCAGTTGCAGGAAATACGATCCAATGGACAAGTAGCTTCGTAGCTTCAAGACCTTCGGAAAAACGCGACCTAGCAGGTATAGCAGCCTTTAGAAGAGCCTATGGAACAGGCAATGTGGATATTCCTACAGGTGTAAGTATAACAGGCAACACCGTAAGTGGTTATATCCAGGATAATGGCACTAGCTCCAGTGAAGGATTCGGTATTGTAGTAGAAGGAACAAATCATACCGTAACCGGTAATACCGTAACAGGTAACGATGTTGGAATTCAACAACAAGCTGGACATTTACCCTATGTTGCAAATACGAATACAGATGGTGACCAATCTGATTTAGCCGATTCTTATTTTGGTAGAGGAAATGCTCCAATTGCATGTGGTAACTTAATTAGTGGTAATACCTTAAGCGGTAATGGAAACAATGCAGAGCCAAGAAATACAGGCTCCGTTGGAGGTTTAGGATTTGTAAAAAATACCAGTTCCGGAGAAACTTTCTGTACCATCCAATCTGCAATCAATGATGCCAATACAGTTAATGGAAATACATTGGAAGTATATCCTGGAACCTATAACGAACAAGTACTTGTCAATAAATCATTAAACATTAAAGGTGTTGGTGCTTCTCAACCAATCGTAGATTTTACAGGTATTGTTTCTGGAAAACCGACCTTATTCGATGTTTCTGTGGACGGCGTAACAATAGATAATATCAATTTTAAAGTGGATTTATCAAAGTTGAGATCTGCTATCATAGCGACTGCACTAGATTTAGATAATATTATAGTTAAAAATAATACCATTTTAGGATATGGTACGCCTGCAGGATCCTATGGTGATCGAAATGCCGTAAGTATTAATTATTTCGGGGCTACAAATTATCGAGTTGCAACTGGCGGCGTAAATAGTATTACCTTTCATAACAATACTGTAAATGGAACATTACCTGCCGGATATTTTAGATCCGGAGTTGCAGTAGATGAAGGAGGCGGTACCTTTACTAACAATACCCTCTTATCTATAAGTCAGGATATTCATGTTCGTTTTGGAAGTAACGGAGATATTACCATTACAGGCAATACTATAAATGGTGGTGGCGTAGAATTGACGGAACAGAATGCAGGAGCTGGAAATATTTTAATTGATAATAATACATTTAATGGTACGAATGGAAGTACGTATACATCTTCCCTGCGATTAAAAAATAATTTCGAAAACAAACTAACAACTGTTAGTAACAATACATTCACTGGACATAATTGGGGCTTAAGTTTAGAGAACTACAGGAATGTAATTATAAATATGAATACATTTACACCCCTGGCTGCTTCTACAAGCTATAGTCATATCACTATAAACACAAAAGAGTTTAGCTCTTCCAGTGGATTTTATCAACCCAATATCAATGCAACGCTTACAAATAATACATTGAATGGTTCAGGTGCTGCCGGAGGTTTCGGTTTAGTATTTAATAATCATGATAATGACAGTCCGATATTTGGAACATTCACCATCGGTACTTCTGGAAATGAAAATAATTTTGCATCCGGAATAGGGACCTATATCTTTTTAGACAATCAATCCGGACCAACCGCAGCACCCGTTACTACAAAAGTACCCTGGGCAGTTGATTTGGATGCGCGAAATAATAAATTTGGTGGAGTTTTACCAGCAGTGATGACAAACGCTGAATTGTTTGCTCTTGAAGATAAAATTACACATGATATCGATGAAAAACCTTTAGGTTTTGTAACCGTAAAAACCAATCAAGCATTTGTTACAGACATGTCAAGTCCAACAGCTGTAAATAATGATTATACCAGAATCCGAAATGCAGTTGAAGCTGCATCCAATAATTGGACTATAAATTTAAAAGGAACATTTGACTGGACGGAAGCGAATGCAGCAGCCTCCTGGTCATTAGGAAATGATGGCGTAGTATCTGCAGCAGATGATTATTCTATTTTAGTACCGGCAAATCTTAACGGAGTGACATTTACTGCACCCGAAGGATTAGGAAATGCATCTATAACAGGTCCTGGTGATCTTGCAAGTGTAAATCTGGAAGGTGTATTAATATTTGATGGAGGCGATAATCAGAACTGGACAATATCCAATATGGAGTTTAAGGAATTTGACTTATCGATAGGAATGTTTAATGGAGCGGGAGGATCAGATGCGTATAATAATTTGACGATTACGAATAATACATTTAATATAGCAACAGATTTAAATACGGTTGTTGCGCCTGCAGATGTAAACCAAAACATCGGAATCCATTATTCATTTGGAACGAATCAAACAATCTCCAATAACACATTTAATGTACCTGGAGATGGCGTGAGCAGTGGTGCTAATTTTTCAAGTACGGTAGTGATGCAATCCAATACCAGTGGAGGCGCTGTATATGATGGATTATTGATTTCAACAAATACCATAAATATATTAAATGCACAATCTGCATTTCCACAAGTAGTGTTGGGAATCTGGGAGAATGCACATGGACATACAAGTGATATAACAGTTAGTAATAATCAGTTTTTAAATCTGGCAGGAGGGAATAATCCAGCGCTTAATTTGCAACGTGGATTCCGGGTAACATCACATTCAAGTGGATCGAGTACGGTGTTATATTCTGGAAATACTGTGAAAGGAGCAAACATAGGATTTCAGTGGATAAGTGGAAGTAATTTTAGTGGAGAACAGGCAGTACAATTAAGTAGTAATACTATCAATGGAAATGATATCGGAATTTTAGTACAATCCAGTGGAAAAGCTTTATTAACTACCAATGATTTTGATGATGCAACCGATAATACACGGGATGTACAAATCCAATTGGGAAGTGTAGTAACGACTGGGAATGGAAATCAGTTTGGAGGAGAAAGTTATTATGTAGAAAATTTAAGTTCAACCGGCATTGATATTAGTTCAGATCTATTTGATCAGGCAAATAATTTCCGTCGGACAGATCGCATTTATGGAGCATTGGATAATGGTGCATCAGGATTGATACGATTTGATGGAATTAATTTATATGTATCCGCACCGGGAACTGGATTATCAGATGAGACGATACCCAATGCAATAGCAGCAGCGGCAGTAAGTGGAGATATTATCCATATTGAAACTGGAACGTATGGAACAGGAGCAGATGCGAGTACAAAAGAATTAACATTTGCACCGGGCTCAAGTCCTGGTTGTGTTACCTTAAATGGCAATTTAGTTTTAACAAGTGGAGATGTACTTGCCATGGAAGTAAATGGCACTACAGCTTGCACACAATATGACCAGTTCATTGTAAACGGAACCGTAACATTGGGTGGGGCATCCTTAAGTTTAAGTGTAGGATATGTGCCAGGAAACGGCGATCAATATACACTTATAGTAAATGACGGAGTGGATCCAGTTGTTGGGCAATTTGCACAAGGATTATCAATCACAGTAAGCGGATATACATTCCAAATTGATTATACTGGCGGCGATGGAAATGATGTGGTTTTATCAAAATGTGCTGGTGGTGTATTGAATACAAATACAGGGAAACTTTTCTGTACCATTCAAGATGCAATTGATGATGTTTTAACTTTAAACGGACATATTATTACTGTTGCAGCAGGTATTTATCGTGAAGATATTACAGTAAATAAAAGCTTATCCATTCGGGGCGCAAATTATGGTATCAATCCGAATACCGGCATCCGGGTTGCTGAATCTATTATTCAACTAAGCAACTTCAGATCCTGTAAATTTGACATTTATCTATCTCGATCCAAATGCAAGTGGAACCACATTTGACGGATTTACAATGGATGGAGATAACACAATTCTTGGTGGTGGTATTTCAATGAATGGTGCCGATGTTAATGCAGCTGAAGCTATTGGAGCTTATGATGGATTATCCAATACAACAATTAGCAATAATATTATCAAGAACTTAAATTATGCTGGTATTGATTTTTATAATTTTTATAATGGTGGTGCATCCACAACAGGGAATAGTATTAGCAACAATAAATTTGATAATATTTTACCAACATCATTCGGTATTGGTATATTAATTTATAATAACTGTTATACAGATATTACCGATAATGTGATGACCCGGGTTCGTTTAGGAATTCAAACAGGTAATTTTTATAATGCAGATGCAGGAACAAGTCATGATATAACAGGAAATACAATTGAATCACAACGCAGAGGTATTTATTTCAATTTACATTATACAAATTCTGCGGATTTTAATATTAGTAATAATATTTTTACAAATTATCCTGGCGCTGCAATAAGCGACGGAATTTTTGTGAGCTCTATTCAATCTAATGTAGGGGCAACAATCAATAATAACAATGTTACTGGTAACACCTACGGAATCGGATTATGGAATTGTCCGACAACAAATCCGATTACCATTACTGGAGGAGTTTTAACAGGCAATGAAGTTGGTGTCTATGCTACAAATTATTATAGTGCAAGTAATGGAGATGCTAGTTCAAGTAATTATATTATAGATGGTGTAAGTATTCAAACATCAGCACAAGCTGGAATTGAAGTGAATGATACATCAGCAAATACCAATGCTTCAACCGTTTCTGTTGTCATAAAAGGAAACACAATAATAAATAATACAACAAAAGGTATATTAATTCAAGGTGGAGATGCAAGTGCATCCTTTATGGGCGCTACACCAGCTTCTTTTACAAATCAAACTACCTATATTGATCAAATAACAAATGGTACCAATGCGCCTGCAACCAATATCGATGCAACTGCAGTATCTTTTGATGGACAAACAGGAATTACCGCAAGCTTAGCCCAATTATTTGCAATCGAAGATAAGATTAATCATAAAATTGATTGGAAAGCACTTGGTTTTGTTACTGTAAAAGCAAGTAATGATTATGTTACAGATATTAATGCCGCACAATCAGCAACTAATAACGACTATACTCGTATTGTCAACGGTGTTGAAGCTGCATCCAATAATTGGACAATAAATTTAAAAGGAACATTTGACTGGGTTGAAGCGAATGCAGCAAGCTCCTGGTCATTAGGAAATGATGGTGTAGTATCTGCAGCAGATGATTATTCTATTTTAGTACCGGCAAATCTTAACGGAGTGACATTTACTGCACCCGAAGGATTAGGAAATGCATCTATAACAGGTCCTGGTGATCTTGCAAGTGTAAATCTGGAAGGTGTATTAATATTTGATGGAGGCGATAATCAGAACTGGACAATATCCAATATGGAGTTTAAGGAATTTGACTTATCGATAGGAATGTTTAATGGAGCGGGAGGATCAGATGCGTATAATAATTTGACGATTACGAATAATACATTTAATATAGCAACGGATTTAAATACGGTTGTTGCGCCTGCAGATGTAAACCAAAACATCGGAATCCATTATTCATTTGGCACGAATCAAACAATTTCCAATAATACATTTAATGTACCTGGAGATGGAGTGAGTAGTGGTGCTAATTTTTCAAGTACGGTAGTGATGCAATCCAATACCAGTGGAGGTGCTGTATATGATGGATTATTGATTTCAACAAATACCATAAATATATTAAATGCACAATCTGCATTTCCACAAGTAGTGTTGGGAATCTGGGAGAATGCACATGGACATACAAGTGATATAACAATTAGTAATAATCAGTTTTTAAATCTGGCAGGAGGGAATAATCCAGCGCTTAATTTGCAACGTGGATTTCGGGTAACATCACATTCAAGTGGATCGAGTACGGTGTTATATTCTGGAAATACTGTGAAAGGAGCAAACATAGGATTTCAGTGGATAAGTGGAAGTAATTTTAGTGGAGAACAGGCAGTACAATTAAGTAGTAATACTATCAATGGAAATGATATCGGAATTTTAGTACAATCCAATGGAAAAGCTTTATTAACTACCAATGATTTTGATGATGCAACCGATAATACACGGGATGTACAAATCCAATTGGGAAGTGTAGTAACGACTGGGAATGGAAATCAGTTTGGAGGAGAAAGTTATTATGTAGAAAATTTAAGTTCAACCGGCATAGATATTAGTTCAGATCTATTTGATCAGGCAAATAATTTCCGTCGGACAGATCGCATTTATGGAGCATTGGATAATGGTGCATCAGGATTAATTCGATTTGATGGAATTAATTTATATGTATCCGCACCGGGAACTGGATTATCAGATGAGACGATACCCAATGCAATAGCAGCAGCGGCAGTAAGTGGAGATATTATCCATATTGAAACCGGAACATATGCATCAGGAGCAGATGCGAGTACAAAAGAAGTAACATTTGCACCGGGCTCAAGTCCTGGTTGTGTTACCTTAAATGGCAATTTAGTTTTAACAAGTGGAGATGCATTGGCTATGGAAGTAAATGGAATTATACCATGCACAGAACACGATAAATTTATAGTCAATGGAACGGTAACATTAGGAAATGCAAATTTAATTTTAACAGTAGGATACCTACCTTCTAATGGAGATCAAATTACAATCATAGAAAATGATGGAGGCGATGCAGTTGTTGGTCAGTTTGTCCAAGGGTCTGCAATTACCTCAGGTGGTTATACATTTCAAATTAATTATGCTGGTGGTGATGGAAATGATGTGGTACTTACAAAATGTTCAGGGAATGTAGTGAATACAAATACGAGTGAAATATTTTGTACAATTCAAGATGCAATTAATGATCCACAAACTTTAGATGGGCATACTATTACTGTTGGAGCAGGTACCTATAATGAAAATGTTGTTGTAAATAAACAGCTTACAATAACAGGTGTTGGCAAAGGAAGTAATCCAGCCACGAATACTGTGTTGACACCAACTATTGCTTGCAGTGGTGCAGGAATTACAATTTCTAATTATAATGTAACAATTCAGAATATGTATGTTACAAATTATCAGGATGCCATTTTATTAGGTGGGGTAAGTGATCCAACATTAAACAATCTTGCATTGATTGATTATTGCAGGTATGGGGTGAATTTTGGTAATAGTAATACAAATGTAATAATCACGAATACAGATATCCAACGAACTTCTTTGTTGGCAGGTACCATTGGAATGCGTATTGGTACGGCTAATCAAGTAAGAGGATTACTGATTGATAATTGTACAATTATGGGCAATGCCTTGCAGGGAATTGTAAATTTTCAGGCAACTACTCCGGGGGAATTTAAAGACATTATAATTAGGAATAGTACCATTAGTAATAATCTTCAAAAGGGGATGTACTTTGAAAAATTAAGTAATGCATTATTTGAGAATTTAACAATGGATAATAATGGAACCGATGCAACTTATGGATTCAACAATGGCATTGATATAAATCTTAAATACAGTAGTTATTCAAACATAACGATCCAAAATTGTGATATCACAAATTCGGGTGTATTAGGCGTTGCCGCAGACCCACAAAATCCAGCAGTCATTGCTATTAAAGCAAGAGATGACGCTCCTTCATATAATACAATACCAGCTTCATTAAGTAATGTGATAATTAAAAATAATAAAATTACAGGTCCGCGGAATGGTATTCGTATTGGGGAATTCGGTAAAATAAATGCGACTCCAACAAATGTAACAATTGAAGGAAATGATTTATCGCATGCATTCGCTCATAAAACACTAATCAGTAGGATAAATAGTGACATTAATGTAGTGTGTAATTGGCATGGAACGATAGACTTACCTACGATACTTGCAACTTTTGTTGAAGCTGGAAGTGGTGACATCGTACTGGCTTCTGTTCTTACAACCGGGGTAGATGCAAGTGGAGCAGTTGGATTTCAACCGGCTGGATCCTGTATCTGTCCAGGTAATAATTTAGTAACAAATACAAATACCTCAGAAACTTTCTGCACCATACAAGGAGCAATTGATGATCCACAAACTTTGAATGGACATACGCTTACGGTTGCTGCAGGAACTTATGTTGAAAATATAATTGTAAACAAATCGCTTACAATCAATGGTCCGAAAGTAGGTATTGATGGATGTAATGGTTCAAGAGGAACAGGAGAAGCAATTATTATTCCTGCTACCGGTGTTGCAACCGGGAGTTCAAGTAGTTCTATCATTGATGTGGATGTAGATAATGTAACCATTGATGGATTTACACTAGATGGCGACAATACTACAATTACGGGACTGCTTTCTGCAAATGGTGCAAACTTTGATGTGGATTTAGGAATTACAACAGATGCTGCTCCAGCTGGAAATAATTTAATAGTTAAGAATAACATCATAAAAAATATATACACGTTTGGGGTTTCCATGGGTTCTACTGGTGGAACTGCAAGAGATGGACAAGTGAAATTTAATAAAATTCAAAATGTTCCTTATTGGGCAGGTATTCTCACCTATGATGATTATTATGCAGCTATAGAAAACAATTGCATTGAAGATGCATGGCGTGGCGTACAAGTAGATAATTATTTTTTACCAAAACCAATGGGATCTAGCGCAACGATTAAAAATAATACGATAACAACAAAGACACAAACAATCACAGGAGATCCTTCTTCTCCGTATACAGATGTTGGAGGAATTCTTGCAAATAATTTATACCAAAATGCAAGTACCTGGGATGTTTCTAATAATACCATGACAAATACTTCAATAGAAAGTGCAAATAGTAGAGGGATTACTTTATGGAGTATTCAAACGAACGTTGCAATTACAGTTGCATCCAATACAATAGATGGATTTGAAAGTGGATATTTCTTATGGAATTGTCCGACATCAAGTACAGCAACAATTTCTGGTGGCACGGTAACGCAATCATCATACGGAGCCTATGCTACGAATTTTGATTATTATGGTAATGCAGCTAGTAGTTCCTATATTTTGAGTGGTGTTACAATTACCAACCCAACAGTTGCTGGCGTATTTGTTCAGGATAGTTCATCCAATACTAACCTTGCAACGGTTTCAGTGAGCGTACAGAATGATTGCGAGATTACAAGAACAGATAAAACCAGAAGAGGTATTTATGTTAGAGGTGCTGATGCATCAGCGATTGTAAATGGAAACGACGCATCCATAAATGGCTTTGCCATAGGTATTGATGTAGATGGTGGTTCTGCAACAATTGAGAATAATCATATTTACGATAATGGAATTGGAGTGCGATTTACCAATAATGGTAATGGTACTGTTAAGACCAATAAATTTTATGAATCAGGTTTATTAAATGGAACAGATATACAAGGAACTTCAACAGCTGGATTAATAATCGCTACAGACAAAAACTGGTTAGCAGGATCAAGTTTTGGAGTTGAAAATTTACATGCAACAAATATTATCGACGCGACTTTAAATTATTGGAATCATGCATCTGGACCAGGAGCGATTGCTGGTGGTTCAGGAGCTCAGGTAACGGCCTTAGTAGAATACTGTCCATGGTTAGACAATGTACCTACAGAATTGGGTGGACCTGGAGGTTCTCCAACTTCACCTATAATTACAATTTTAGTTACTGAAACAAGTGGCACAGCAAATGATGCAATTATTTGTAATGGCGCTTCAGCAACATTAGATGCTACTACAACAGGTGCATTAAGTTATTTATGGTCCACTACTGAAACAACCGCAAGTATTTCAGTTACACCTGCTTCCACAACGACCTATACAGTAACTGTTACATTCGCAGATTGTCAGGTTACAGATGTTCAAACGATAACAGTTAATCCATTACCTAGTTGTGTAATAAGTGGTCCTAGTCCAATTTGTCCATCAACATCTAATGATTATACAGCAACTGCTGGAATGGCAAGTTATGCATGGACAATTACCGGAAGTGGTACGATTACAAGTGCAACGAATCTGCAAACTGTGACCGTAATGGCAGGTTCTGGATGCAATACTTTTTTTGATATATTTTTAACAATCACTGATAATAACGGATGCATTTCAAGCTGTAGTAAGACAGTAAGTGTAATTGATAATACGGCACCTGTGCTAACACAAGGCAGTATAGCAGCTTGTTATCCGACAAATGTAGCTGCTGAAGCAGCAGCAATTACCGCAACAACTGCAAGTGACAATTGTGGTGGTACCCTAGTTTATGCTGCATCTACTTCTGGAACTTGTACAGCAACAGTAACCGTAACGGTTACAGATGCATGTGGCAATCCTGCAAGTGTTATGTATTCAACAAAAATCGATAATCAAGCACCTACATTTACGAATTGTCCAGTAAATATTACAGTTGATGCAGTGCCAAATAATTGTGGTAAATCAGTAAGCTATCCTGCTATTGCTGCAACAGATAATTGTGCTGGTGCAATTTCAATAGTACAAGTAGATGGAACTAGTTATACATCAGGAGATTTCTTTCCGGTGGGTACTACCCTTCAGAAATATGAAGCTACAGATGCATGTGGAAATAAATCTACCTGCATGTTTAATGTCATTGTGATAGACGCACAAGATCCTACGATTACAGGTTGTCCTGTTGATATTAATAAAAATACAGACCCTGGAGTTTGTCAGGCCTTTGTAACTTGGGTAGCACCTACAGCTTCTGATAATTGTCCGGGAGTTATATTTACATCTAATTTTCCTCCTGGAACAAATTTCCCAACCGGTATTACACAAGTTATTTATACTGCAACCGATTTAAGTGGAAATGAAAGTATATGTACTTTTAATGTTACCGTCGTTGATAATCAATTTCCAGTAATCTCTTGTCCATCAAATATAAATGTACCTGCAGAACCTGGTTTATGTTCTAAAGTGGTTACATATACAACACCGGTAGGAACGGATAATTGTCCTGGTCCTACAACCATTCAAACAACAGGCTTACCAAGTGGATCAGCATTTCCAGTCGGAACAACTACGAACACCTTTAAGGTAACAGATGCAAGTGGTAATTCAACAATCTGTAGTTTTACAATAATCGTAACAGATTCACAAAATCCGTCTATCTCTGTTTGTCCGGTAACCAGATTAATTTCGGGTTGCAATACAGCAGATGTTACAAATCCGGCATATAATGCAAACTTAACAGCTACAACCTATGCTATATTTTCAGACGGAACAAATAATGGTGTAGCATCCGATAATTGTGCTATTACCTTAGTAGAATATCAAGATGTTGCAACAGGAAATTGTCCGACAACAATAACGCGGACATGGAAACTTTCAGATGCTAGTGGTAATTTTATTACCTGTGCTCAAACCATTACATTAGATGATAACATTGCACCTTTAGTAACCGCACCAGCGAATATTACAATAGATGGATGTGGTACTATTTCATTGCCAGAAACAAAGGCGATCACAGTGGGTCCAGTACAAGCACCAAAAACATATTATCCAGACAGATATCCACCAAAAGGATTTGCATTAAGTAATTTCTTAGGAGCAGATAGAATTAAACATTCCATTGATGCTTCAGATTGTCAAAGTTGCAGACCAGGAGGATTTAATTCAACTTTTTATAATACACAAGGTAGAAAATATGATATTGCAAATGCGCATAGTATTTCAATTGATTTATATGTACCCAATGCATGGGCGACAACAGGTAAAAGAATGGCAGGATTATGGGGTACCGCATTTGATATTTCTAATGCAGTAAGTGCCTTTCCAATTATTGAGTTTACTTCGGATGGTGGCGTTCCTAGATTTAGAGGCTGGGATAATAATACCGGACTTTGGGTAGATATGGGCTTACCAACAGGATTTAGTTATGATAATTGGTATACCCTTGTAATTAGAATAGTAGGTGATAAATTTATTTATAAAGTTGGAGATCTCGTAATTAAAACAGAAGCATTTGCAACAACCTACATAGGTAATGTTATTTTACAAGGACACAATACGGATACTCCAGGTGTTACTTATGATATCTATTGGGATAATTTTAGAACACTTGGTGTGAATCTTGCATACAACGTTTCTTCTACAACGATTTCAGAATCTCAATACTTTGCAGAAGGTGGATCAGCAACAGATAATTGTGTAGATCTTAATTTCTCATATAGTGATGTATTTGATAGTGGTTGTCCAGGTTCATTGACCAGAACTTTTGTAATTACAGATGGCTGTGGAAATGCAACAAACACATCCCAGGTAATAACTATACAAGACGTCACCGCACCAACAATTACTTGTCCAGAACCGACGACCGTAAGTTGTGTAAGCGAAGTACCGAATTCTGATTTTGCAGGTGGAAGTACAAGTGATAATTGTGGTGGAACCGTGACTGTAACATTTGAAGGAGATGTAATAAGTGCACAAACATGTGTCAACAGATATACCATTACAAGAACGTATGAAGCAACGGATGAATGTTTAAATACGGCATTATGTTCTCAAACAATTACGGTAGATGACCAGACCTTGCCAAGCTTAACGGGAACAGCATATGCTGGAACGACAGGCACAAATGCTTGTAAAGCAAATGCTGAAACAGCAGCACCATTTAGTGCAGCAAATGCAATCCAAGGGTATACAGATAATTGTGGCGGAGTTTTAACTGCAACTTTAACAAATACAAGTGTTACAGGAACTGATTGCAATTGGACAGTAAGCTACACATTTACAATAAGTGATGTTTGTGGTAATTTATTAACCGGACAAACATATTCTAATACTGGAAGTGATCAAACAGCTCCGAGCTTAACAGGAACTGCTTATGCAGGTACGACGGGCACAAATGCATGTATGGCAAGTGCACAAACGGCAGCACCATTTAATGCAGCAAATGCAATTCAAGGATATACGGATAATTGCCTTGCACCGGTAACTGCAGCTTTAACAAATACGAGTGTTACAGGAACTGATTGTGCCTGGACTGTAAGCTATACATTCACTATTTTTGATGAATGTAATAACCCACTTATTGGTCAGACATATTCTAATACTGGTAGTGATCAAACAGCTCCGAGCTTAACGGGAACAGCATATGCTGGAACTACAGGTATAAATGCATGTAAGGCAAATGCTGAAACAGCAGCACCATTTAGTGCAGCAAATGCAATTCAAGGATATACTGATAATTGTTTAGGAGCAGTAACTGCAACGCTTACAAATTCAGTTGTTACTGGAACAGATTGTAATTGGACAGTGACCTACACTTTTAGTGTAAAAGATATTTGCAATAACATCTTAGCAAATCAAAGTTATTCTAATACCGGAAAGGATTTAACACCGCCAACAATTGTTTGTGCAGTGGGCAGTCCATTTACAAGAACAACCACTTTGGGCTATTGTGGATATATTGTAAGTGGTACAGAATTTAATGCAACTGCAACTGATAATTGTGGAGGTTCCGTTACCTTAATTAATAATTTTAATTTAACAAACACACTCGCTAACGATACATTACCAACTGGAACTACAGCAATCGTTTGGACTGCAACAGATGCTTGCGGAAATACTGCAACATGTTCAATTTCAGTAACGGTAAATGATGCTGAATTTCCAACGGTCTTATGTAAAGTTGGAACAGGATTGGATTTTGATGGAGTCAATGAATATGTAACCGTAGCAGATAATGCAGTCCTTGAAAATATGGGTGCGTTGACTGTAATGGGTTGGATTAAAATGGATGCATTACCAGTCCAGAATTATTCACCAATTGCAAAAGAAAACGCCTACCGGTTAATCATTGGAAATAATGGAACTTATCATTTTGTAGTCGCTACAACAAATAACGGTTGGTATACAGCAGGAACTGTTGGCTCTGGCGGAACAAATACAATTCCGGTAGGACAATGGGTACATATGGCCGGTGTTTACACAGGTTCAAAAGTAAATATATATATCAATGGTACTTTAATGGGATCTGCCGCTGGAACAATATCCGGAAATATTATAAACAACGGAAGTCCACTTACAATGGCATTTAAAACATCTGCAAACATTGATTACTTTAATGGTAAAATGGATGAAGTTGGTGTTTTCAATACAGCATTAACAGGAGCACAAATTAAAACTTACCTTGCAACTTCATTGTTAGGAACGGAAGCTGGACTTGTAGCTTATTATAATTTAGAACAAGGAACTGGAACAACAGCTAATGATAATGCAGGCACTGCTCAAAATGGTGTGCTTGTTAATATGGAAAATGCAGATTGGATTAGAACTCCATTTGGACCTAATAATTCCATAACTGTAAATACGATTCCAGGTGTTTGTTATGCATCTTTAATTTTTGATGTAGCTGCATTTGATAATTGTGGAGTGATTTCAAATACTAATGATTTTAATGGAACTTCAAATGCTAGTGGAAACTATCAAGAAGGAACTACCCTTGTAACATGGACAGCAAGTGATGCAGTACCAAATGTTTCAACATGTAGTTTTACAGTAACTGTAAACGATGTTGAAAATCCGGTTGCGACCTGTGAATTACCACAAACCATTGTATTAGATGCAACTTGTAAATTATTAGTACCAGATTTAACAGATGGAGCAAGTGCAACAGATAATTGTGCAACAACATTTACCTGGAGTCAAAATCCTACAGTAGGGGCATTATTAGCATCCGGCGAAGGAACAACACATACCATTACTGTAACAGTAAATGATGGAAATGGAAACAGTTCAACATGTACCGTTGTATTAACTGGAGATGATACCACACCACCAACACCAATTTGCGAAGGGCCACAAACAATAGTTTTAAATAGTGCTTGTGAATTATTAGTACCAAACTTAATTGATGGAGCAAGTGCAACAGATAATTGTTCTGCAAGTTTTACCTGGAGTCAAAGTACTTCTACTGGAACATTACTAGCCTCTGGCGAAGGAACAACACATACCATTACCGTAACTGCAAATGATGGAAACGGAAATAGTGCAACATGTACCGTTGTGTTGACAGGAGATGATACAACACCACCTGTTGCAACCTGTGAAGGACCACAAACCATTGTATTAGATGCAACATGTAAATTATTAGTACCAGACTTAACAAATGGTGCAAGCGCAACTGATAATTGTGCGACAACATTTACCTGGAGTCAAAATCCTGCAGCAGGAGCATTACTAGCATCCGGAGAAGGAACAACACATACCATTACTGTAACGGTAAATGATGGAAATGGAAACAGTTCAACATGTACTGTTGTATTAACTGGAGATGATACCACACCACCAACACCAATATGTGAAGGACCACAAACAATAGTTTTAAATAGTGCTTGTGAATTATTAGTACCAGATTTAACAAATGGCGCAAGCGCAACCGATAATTGTTCTGCAAGCTTCACCTGGAGTCAGAGTACAACTACTGGAACATTACTAGCATCTGGTGAAGGAACAACACATACCATTACCGTAACGGTAAATGATGGAAATGGAAACAGTTCAATATGCACTGTTGTGTTGACTGGAGATGATACCACACCACCTGTTGCAAGCTGTGAAGGACCGCAAACTATAGTGTTAAATAGTAATTGTGAATTATTGGTTCCAGACTTAACAAATGATGCAAGTGCAACAGACAATTGTGCAACCACATTTACCTGGAGTCAAAATCCTGCAGCAGGAGCATTATTAGCATCCGGAGAAGGAACAACGCATACGATTACCGTAACGGTAAATGATGGAAATGGAAACAGTTCAACATGCACCGTTGTGTTGACTGGAGATGATACAACACCACCTGTTGCAACTTGTGAAGGACCACAAACAATAGCGTTAGATGCAACATGTAAATTATTAGTACCGGATTTAACTGATGGAGCAAGCGCAACCGGTAATTGTTTAGGGACCTTTACCTGGAGTCAAAATCCTACTGCTGGAACATTATTAGCATCTGGAGAAGGAACAACGCATACTGTGACAGTAACTGTAGATGATGGAAATGGAAACAGTTCAACATGCACCGTTGTATTAACTGGAGATGATGCTACACCACCAACACCAATTTGTGAAGGACCACAAACAATTGTATTAGATGCAACATGTAAATTATTAGTACCAAATTTAACAAATGGTACAAGTGCAACAGATAATTGTGCAACAACATTTACTTGGAGTCAGAGTACAACTGCAGGAACATTACTAGCATCCGGAGAAGGAACAACACATACCATTACAGTAACTGTAAATGATGGTAATGGAAATTCATCTACATGCACTGTTGTGTTGACTGGAGATGATACTACACCACCTGTTGCAACTTGTGAAGGACCACAAATAATTGTGTTAGATGCAACATGTAAATTATTAGTACCAGATTTAACAAATGCTGCAAGTGCAACAGATAATTGTTCTGCAAGCTTTACCTGGAGTCAGAGTACGAATGCTGGAACATTATTAGCATCCGGCGAAGGAACAACACACACAATAACTGTTACAGCATATGACGGGAATGGAAATTCATCATCCTGTTCAGTGTTATTAACTGGAGACGATGCCACACCACCAACACCAATCTGCGAAGGACCACAAACTATTGTATTAAATAGTGCTTGTGAATTATTAGTACCAAACTTAATTGATGGCACAAGTGCAACAGATAATTGTTCTTCAAGTTTTACCTGGAGTCAGAGTACATCTGCAGGAACATTATTAGCATCCGGAGAAGGAACAACGCATACGATTACCGTAACAGTAAATGATGGAAATGGAAACAGTTCAACATGTACCGTTGTGTTGACTGGAGATGATACAACACCACCTGTTGCAACTTGTGAAGGACCACAAACAATTGTGTTAGATGCAACATGTAAATTATTAGTACCAGATTTAACAAATGCTGCAAGTGCAACAGATAATTGTTCTTCAAGTTTTACCTGGAGTCAGAGTACATCTGCAGGAACATTATTAGCATCCGGAGAAGGAACAACACATACGATTACCGTAACGGTAAATGATGGAAATGGAAATTCTTCAACATGCACCGTTGTATTAACTGGAGATGATGCAACGCCACCAACACCAATTTGCGAAGGACCACAAACTATAGTATTAAATAGTGCTTGTGAATTGTTGGTGCCAAACTTAGTTGATGGCGCAAGTGCAACAGATAATTGTTCTGCAAGCTTCACCTGGAGTCAGAGTACATCTGCTGGAACATTACTAGCATCTGGTGAAGGAACAACGCATACGATTACCGTAACGGTAAACGATGGCAATGGAAATTCTTCAACATGCACTGTTGTGTTGACTGGAGATGATACTACACCACCTGTTGCAAGCTGTGAAGGTCCACAAACAATAGTATTAGATGCAACCTGTAAATTATTAGTACCGGATTTAACAAATGGGGCAAGTGCAACCGATAATTGTTTCGGAAACTTTACCTGGAGTCAAAATCCTGCAACAGGAGCATTACTAGCATCTGGAGAAGGAACAACGCATACAATTACAGTCACTGTAAATGATGGCAATGGAAATTCTTCAACATGCACTGTTGTGTTGACTGGAGATGATACAACACCACCTGTTGCAACCTGTGAAGGACCACAAACAATAGTATTAGATGCAACATGTAAATTACTAGTACCAGATTTAACAAATGGAGCAAGTGCAAGCGATAATTGTTCTGCAAGCTTTACCTGGAGTCAGAGTACAACTACTGGAACATTACTAGCATCTGGTGAAGGAACAACACATACGATTACCGTAACGGTAAATGATGGAAATGGAAATTCTTCAACATGTACCGTTTTATTAACTGGAGACGATACCACACCTCCTGTTGCAACCTGTGAAGGTCCGCAAACAATTTCTTTAGATGCAACCTGTAAATTATTAGTACCAGATTTAACAAATGGAGCAAGTGCAACAGATAATTGTTCTTCAAGCTTTACCTGGAGTCAGAGTACGAATGCAGGAACATTATTAGCATCCGGAGAAGGAATAACACACACAATAACTGTAACTGCGTATGATGGGAATGGAAATTCATCATCTTGTTCAGTATTATTAACTGGAGACGATACCACACCTCCTGTTGCAAGCTGTGAAGGTCCGCAAACAATTTCTTTAGATGCAACCTGTAAATTATTAGTACCGGATTTAACAAATGGTGCAAGCGCAACCGATAATTGTTCTGCAAGTTTTACCTGGAGTCAGAGTACATCTGCTGGAACATTACTAGCATCCGGAGAAGGAACAACGCATACTATTACAGTAACTGTAAATGATGGGAACGGAAACTCTTCAACATGCACTGTTGTGTTGACTGGAGATGATACTACACCACCTGTTGCAACATGTGAAGGTCCGCAAACAATTGTATTAGATGCAACCTGTAAATTACTAGTACCAGATTTAACAAATGGAGCAAGTGCAACAGATAATTGTTCTGCAAGCTTCACCTGGAGTCAGAGTACATCTGCTGGAACATTACTAGCATCCGGAGAAGGAACAACGCATACGATTACCGTAACGGTAAATGATGGAAATGGAAATTCTTCAACATGTATCGTTGTATTAACTGGAGATGATACCACACCACCTGTTGCAATCTGTGAAGGACCACAAACAATTACTTTAGATGCAACCTGTAAATTATTGGTACCGGATTTAACAAATGGCGCAAGTGCAACTGATAATTGTTTCGGAAACTTTAGTTGGAGTCAGAGTACAACTGCTGGAACATTACTAGCCTCTGGAGAAGGAACAACACATACGATTACCGTAACGGTAAATGATGGAAATGGAAATTCTTCAACATGTACTGTTGTATTAACTGGAGATGATGTTACACCACCAACGCCAATTTGCGAAGGACCACAAACCATTAATCTGGATAATACTTGTAAATTATTGGTACCAGATTTAACAAATGGTGCAAGTGCATCGGATAATTGCTCAGCGAGCTTTACCTGGAGTCAAAGTACATCAGCTGGAACATTACTAGCCTCTGGTGAAGGAACTACACATACGATTACTGTAACTGTAAATGATGGCAATGGAAATTCTTCAACATGTACCGTTGTATTAACTGGAAATGATGTGACACCACCAACACCAATTTGCGAAGGACCACAAACCATTAATTTGGATGCGAATTGTAAATTATCAGTACCGAATTTAATTGATGGAGCAACTGCATTCGATAATTGTTCTGTAAGTTTTACATGGACACAGAATCCAACCGCAGGAACATTGCTTTCTTCTGGCGAAGGAACAACACATACCATTACAGTTACCGCCTTTGACGGAAATGGAAATAGTGATTATTGTGTGGTTGAATTGACTGGAAACGATGTTACACCACCAACACCAATCTGCGAAGGACCACAAACAATTACTTTAGATGCAACCTGTAAATTATTAGTACCGGATTTAACAAATGGAGCAAGTGCATCAGATAACTGCTCATCGAGCTTCACCTGGAGTCAGAGTACATCGGCTGGAACATTACTAGCATCCGGAGAAGGAACAACACATACGATTACCGTAACGGTAAATGATGGCAATGGAAATTCTTCAACATGTACTGTTGTATTAACCGGAGATGATGTTACACCACCAACACCAATTTGCGAAGGACCACAAACCATTAATCTGGATAATACTTGTAAATTATTAGTACCAGATTTAACAAATGGTGCAAGTGCAACTGATAATTGCTCAGCAAGTTTTACCTGGAGTCAAAGTACATCAGCTGGAACATTACTAGCCTCTGGAGAAGGAACAACACATACGATTACTGTAACAGCATATGATGGAAATGGAAATTCTTCAACATGTACCGTTATATTAACTGGAAATGATGTGACACCACCAACACCAATTTGCGAAGGACCACAAACCATTAATTTGGATGCGAATTGTAAATTATCAGTACCGAATTTAATTGATGGAGCAACTGCATTCGATAATTGTTCTGTAAGTTTTACATGGACACAGAATCCAACTGCAGGAACATTGCTTTCTTCTGGAGAAGGAACAACGCATACCATTACAGTTACGGCCTTTGACGGAAATGGAAATAGTGATTATTGTGTGGTTGAATTGACTGGAAACGATGTTACACCACCAACACCAATTTGCGAAGGACCACAAACCATTAATCTGGATAATACTTGTAAATTATTAGTACCAGATTTAACAAATGGAGCAAGTGCAACAGATAATTGTTCTGCAAGCTTTACCTGGAGTCAAAGTACATCTGCTGGAACATTACTAGCCTCTGGTGAAGGAACAACACATACGATTACAGTAACAGTAAATGATGGAAATGGAAATTCTTCAACATGTACCGTTGTATTAACTGGAAATGATGTGACACCACCAACACCAATTTGCGAAGGACCACAAACCATTAATTTGGATGCGAATTGCAAATTATCAGTACCGAATTTAATTGATGGCGCAAGTGCAACAGATAATTGTTCTGCAAGCTTTACCTGGAGTCAGAGTACATCAGCTGGTACGTTATTAGCCTCTGGTGAAGGAACAACACATACGATTACAGTAACAGTAAATGATGGAAATGGAAATTCTTCAACATGTACCGTTATATTAACTGGAAATGATGTTACACCACCAACACCAATTTGTGAATCTGCACAAAACGTAAATCTAAATGCAAGTTGCCAATTGGTCGTTCCAAACCTTATTGATGGTGTTAGTGCAACAGATAATTGCGCAAGCAGCTTTACCTGGAGTCAAAATCCAACTGTAGCTACTATTTTATCATCTGCCCATAATATGACGCATACAATAACCGTAACTGTAAATGATGGAAATGGAAATTCATCAACTTGTACTACGGTATTAACCGGAAAAGATGTCACACCACCGACGATGACTTGTCCAGCAAATACAACTAGAGGAACCACAGAAGGCTTATGTAAATATTTAATAACGGGTACCGAATTTGATGGAACCGCTTCAGACAATTGTGGTGTAGTTTCTAAAACATTCACATGGACGGGATCAACAACTGGTAGCGGAAGTGGGTCTTTAAATGGATTATTCTTGAAAAAAGGTACGACAACAATTACCTGGACAGCAACAGATGCAGCAGGAAATACAGCCATCTGTAGTTTTACGGTTCAGGTTATTGATAATGAACCACCTCATATTGCTTGTCCGCCAAATGTATTGGTGATTACACTGCCAAATCAGTGCACTGTTCCGGCCGGATCTGTGCCATTAGGCACTCCTGTAGTTTCTGATAATTGCGCGATAAAATATCCATTAACGAATAACTCACCGGCCACATACCCAGTTGGAATTACAACTGTGAAATGGACGGTTACAGATTCAAGTGGAAATACAGCAACATGCAATCAACAAGTGACAGTAGTAGCATATACTTGTGGTCAACCAATTCAGGTTTACCATACCGATACAACATTTGATAAAGCAAAAATCAAATGGAAAGCTGGAAAATGTGCTACCGCATATAATTTAAGAATTCGCAAAGAATTAAGTCCTGGTGTATGGGGACCTTGGTCTGGCTGGGTAACAGCAAGTGGGCCCGGTTTATTACATCAGTTTACTGGACTTGATGAGAATTCATTTTATCATTATCAAATCAGAAGCAAATGCGGTACAACGAATTCAGCTAGTGTAAATGGATGGTTTCATACTTTACCAGCTTTTGGTCCTCAGCAAAACCGGATACGCGAACTTACGATTCCGGATGAAGAATACGATTATGGACCGGTTTCCTTAGAGATTGTACCAAATCCAGCAAGAGATCTTGCAACTGTTAAAATTGAAGGATTTGATCAGCGGGTAAAAGAAATCACGATGTTAGATTTATATGGTAAAATTGTTTTCAAATTGAAAGTAGAAGCTAAACACAATTTGATTGAATTAGACTTAAAAACATTAGGAGTCCATACTGGAATTTATTTAATTCGGGTATCCGATGGAACAAAACAAAAAACGGAACAGTTGATGATAGAAAAATAGGTTCTATCTATATTAAATACTGTTGTACAAAGAACTTATTACTTAGTATCATGTGATTGAATTTAATTCAATCACTTAAAAAGAAAAGATTAAAATTGGGGCTTTAAATCAGCCCCAATTTTTTTTTGTCAAAAATGATCTAAAGATTTTCACTAGAAAAGGGGTCAGCTAGATCTTCAATACTTATATGTAACCTTGAAATCCAGCCTGTCCTTTGATAAAATTTAATATGAATTTAATATTGATCAATTCAATTTGGGTGATTTTGAGCTAGATTTGACGTTTCAAACACTATGCTCAGTTTATTTTATATGATAGTTGAGGCTTAAAAGTTTGCATACCTTAATTTGTAATTATTTTTAAAAACACATCAAAATGAAAAACATCCTGTTATTCCTCTTTTTTGTCCTGATTTTCACAAATTTGCAAGCACAGTATTCAGAAAGCTTTGGAACTGCTGACAAAGGATATAAAATTAATTGCAGCAATGACTTTGGAGGTATGATATGGACCTTGACCTCATGGAATACCGCAGGTACTTGTCAGACCGCAGATCTTCGAGATCCTACAGATTATTTCAATACCACTGCCGCAGGGAAGCTGGAGTGCATTGACTTAGATGAAGAAGTTTGTTGGGAAAGTCCACTCATTAATACAGCTGCAGCTAATCCTGTGAGTCTAAAAATGGATCTCAGTTGGGTAGGATTTGATGTTGATATTGCTGCCGGGGGTTGTTTTGGTGATTATATAAAAGTATTTTATAGTGTGAATGGAGGCGCTTATACGTTGGTTCCCAATGTAAAAGGTGGTAATCCATGTGCAACGGTTGCTTATCCATTTTCCGGACCTCCGGGTCCATTTAATGACAATGTTATGATTAATCATGTTGGAATCACTGGTGGTGGTACTTTAAGAATAAAAGTATGTGTTTTAACCAACGCCAATGCCGAACTCGTGACCATTGATAACGTGGAAGTACCCGAGGCAGGTGTTACCCTTAATTGTACTCAGCCAGTACTCAATACAACAGTAAAGAATATCGTTTGTAATGGACCTAATTCAGGTTCTATTGACTTAAGCGTAAGTGGTGGAACTCCTGGCTACACATATGATTGGAGTAACGATGGAGCAGAAATGCCAGACAACGATCCACAGGATTTAAGTGGACTTGCTATTGGAACCTATACAGTCACAGTTACAGACGCAGCGAGTTGCTCTCAAACTGCAGCTGCTTCCATCATAAGCGCTCCGATTACACAATCAGCGATTATTTATCCTGCTTCTTGTGGCTTGGCAAATGGGGCAATCGATTTAACTCCGAGTGGCGGAAATCAACCATATTCCTATACCTGGACCGGAGGCGCTAATACACAAGATATCAGTAGCAAATTAGCTGGAACTTATACTGTAACCGTAACAGATGCATCTAGTCCAGCTTGTACTTCTACCGCAACGTATGTAATTGGGACAAGTGCTGATGGTCCTTATTCAGAAACATTTAGCATTATTAATAAAGGATATTTAACGAACCAAATAAATAATTTTTTTGGAGTAAATTGGACGATGTCTCCCTGGACTTTAGATGAGCCGGTAACCGGTATAGGCCGGGATAATGGGGATTCCTTTTCTACAACGGCAAGTGGAAAATTAGAAACAAGTGACACCGATCAGGAAATTTGTTGGATTAGTCCTGAATTAAATATATCAAGTTCAGGTACTGTTCAGTTTTCAGTTGATATAGCTTGGAATGGAATCGATGATGAAGATTATATTTCTGTGCAATACAGCATTAATGGAGGTTCTTTTGTAGTAATTCCTAACGTGTTTGGAGGAGGTGTTGGAACAATACAATATGCATTTCCATCTGTGGATCAAATAAGTTCAACCACAGTCACTAAAACAGGTATTACAGGAAATAAATTGCAGATAAGAGTTTGTATTCTAACAAATTCACAAGCAGATATTGTGACCATTGATAATGTAAATGTACCTCAAACAATATCCTATTGTTTTGCATTTCCTCCGGTAATTACCTGTCCGACTAATAAAGTTGCAAACAATGAGCTTAACCAATGTTATGCTGCTCAAAGTTTTGTTGCAACAGCAACGGGAACGGATCCTATAGTATTTACCTATAGTCAAGCATCAGGGTCTAATTTTAATGTTGGTGTGACTACAGTAACTGCAACTGCAACAAATATTGCCGGTATGGATGATTGTATGTTTACAGTTACCATTAATGATACTCAACTTCCAATTATAAGTTGTCCGGGAAATTTAAATTTTAATAATGGCACAGATACCTGCGGGAAGAAAATAAATTTTGTAACTCCTATAGGAACCGATAATTGTGGAGGTGCAACTAACATTCAAACTACAGGTTTAGCAAGTGGATCTGTATTTCCAGTAGGTACAACAACAAATACATTTAAAGTTACAGATGCAAGTAATAATACTGCAACTTGCAGTTTTACGATCACCATTAATGATACACAACTTCCAATTATAAGTTGTCCTGGAAATTTAAATTTTAATAATGGCACGGATACCTGCGGGAAGAAAATAAATTTTGTAACTCCGACCGGAACTGACAATTGTGCGGGTGCAACTAACATTCAAACTTCAGGATTAGCAAGTGGATCTGTATTTCCAGTAGGTACAACAACAAATACGTTTAAAGTTACAGATGCAAATAGCAATACTGCAACATGCAGTTTTACAATCACCATTAATGATACTCAAAATCCAATTATAAGTTGTCCTGGAAATTTAAATTTTAATAATGGCACAGATACCTGTGGGAAGAAAATAAATTTTGTAACTCCGACCGGAACCGACAATTGTGCGGGTGCAACAAACATTCAAACTACAGGTTTAGCAAGTGGATCTGTATTTCCAGTAGGTACAACAACAAATACATTTAAAGTTACAGATGCAAACAGCAATACTGCAAGCTGTAGTTTTACAATCACGATTAATGATACCCAAAATCCAGTAATCAGTTGTCCAGGAAATTTAAATTTTAATAATGGCACAGATACCTGTGGGAAGAAAATAAATTTTGTAACTCCGACCGGAACCGACAATTGTGCGGGTGCAACTAACCTTCAAACAGCAGGATTAGCAAGTGGATCTGTATTTCCAGTAGGTACAACAACAAATACATTTAAAGTTACAGATGCAAATAGCAATACTGCAAGTTGTAGTTTTACAATCACGATTAATGATACCCAAAATCCAGTAATCAGTTGTCCAGGAAATTTAAATTTTAGTAATGGAACAGATAGTTGCGCCAAGAAATTAAATTTTCTTGCGCCAATAGGAACCGATAATTGTGCAGGTGTAACTACAAGTCAAACTTCAGGATTAGCAAGTGGATCTGTATTTCCAATTGGTACAACAACAAATACATTTAAAGTTACAGATGCAAGTAATAATACTGCAACTTGTAGTTTTACAATTACCATTAATGATACACAAATTCCAACAATTGTTTGTCCTGCGAATATTGTTACAAACAACGGATTGGATTCTTGTGGGAAGAAATTAAACTATATTGCTCCGATTGGAACCGATAATTGCGGAAGTGCTACCACAATGCAAATTGCGGGTTTAGTAAGCGGATCCGTTTTTCCAATTGGTGTGAATACGATTTCGTATAAAGCTACAGATGCAAATGGTAACACAAATTCTTGTTCATTTACGATTACAATAAACGAGGTTGACAAGCCAACCATTTCATGTACAAATGCAAGTGCAACGGCAACCGTAGGACAATGTTCAGCAATCGTTTGTTATGCAAGTCCTGTAATGTCAGATAATTGTTTACCAAGTACACCCGTTGGTTATACTTATAAAGCAAGTTTTGGAAATAGTAGGTATTATCAATCAAATGGCCTAACTAATTTTTCAACTGCTTTTAATAATGCGAAAACTGCAGGTGCTCATTTAGCGGTTATTTCTTCAGCTGCTGAGAATGCTGCAATTGCATCAAGCGGTGCAGGATTTAGTTGGATTGGCGGGAATGATTTTGTAACAAATGGTGTTTGGAAATGGGATAATTGTGAAGCTTATGCATATAGTAATTTTTGTGTCGGTGAACCGAATGGAGGGACTAGTGAAAATCACTTGGAATTTCAAACTGGAGGCTGCTGGAACGATTTAAATACTTCGGCTCTTCGCTATTCAATTATTGAAATTGAAGGAGCAAAATTGACTCAAACCGCAGGCCTCGCACAGAATGCTTCATTTCCTGTCGGACAAACTATAAATATATTTGAAGCGACAGATGCATCTGGAAACACCGCAAGCTGTTCCATGACAGTGACTGTTTTTGCAAATAGCTGTAAATATCCAATTCAGGTTTATCATAGAGATACAACTACAAATTCAGCAAAAATTAAGTGGAAAGCACAAACGGGAACCTGCTCCACAGGTGGTCTTTATGAATTGCGAATTCGATGGGAAATATCTCCTGGAGTTTGGTCTACTTGGAGTGCTTGGGCAAATAAAACAGGTCCATCTTTAGAACATAATTTTACAGGATTAGATGCAGATCGTTTCTTTCACTATCAAATTAGAACCATTTGTGGAACCAGTACTTCAACTGCAGTAAACGGATGGTTTCATACATTGCCCGGAGGGTCTTTAAGAAAGGAAATCACAGATTTAAAAGAAGAAAATGGACAATTTGAAAACCATCAAACTGAATTAAATGGAGTAGAAATCATGCCATTAAAGTTGCAATTTGTACCAAATCCTTCAAATGATTTTACAGAATTGTATATTCAAGGTTTTGAAAAAGTCAAAAAAGAAGTAATGATGTTTGATTTGAATGGAAAGTTAGTATTCAGAGTAATAGTATCTGCAAATCAAAATAATCTAGGCCTGGATTTCGAAAAATTAAAAGTCCATTCAGGAATTTATTTGATCCGCGTATCCGATGGAACAAAACAAAAAACGGAACAGTTGATGATAGAAAAATAGGATCATTAGATATAAAAAAATAAACTGCGAATTAAATATTTGTAAGGAATAGTGGGTTGAATTGAATTTTACAAATAAGTAGAAAAGAAAAAAATTGGAGTTATAAATGAGCTCCAATTTTTTTTTTGCAATAAAATCAAACGTATTAATTTATAAACTTTGAAACCTATGATCTTCTTCTCAGGGTTTTAGTTCATTAAGCTTTCTTACCCTAATTTCGAAAGTAGTTTTACCCTAAGCTCTGTCAAATTTTCTTTCATCTATTTTTGGCAACATGGGTTCTTGCACAATGATAATGATGCGTGCATTGATAGCTTGAAACGATCCATTTATACTGGGTCATTTTAAAATAAAACCGGAGGGCTTGTAAATACTATTTGAAATACTGTGATAGCAAAAAGCTACGCCTAAAATGAAGTTATTATTAATATTGGCCAACATTTCAATAGCCTCACTACCATTTGGCAGTTTTACCAAATAGTAATGTAAACATTCAGCAATTGTTTTTAAGCAATTGAAAAGGGATTTAAGATTGATCGGCTCTTGAAAGTTTAAACAGTAAACAAAGTTCCAAAGTATATAGGAAAATATCAAAAATAGTTCATATATAACAGAATACATATATATGTAAAAAATATATATGATAAAATTTTTTCCTTCTTACCAATTGGTTTAGTTTTACGGATCCTCAAATCAACCGATCTGGTAATAGAATTCTTATATGTATAAATAAGGCTCTATAATCAAGCTGTGTAAGTCTATTAATTTCAATTAACTAATAAATTATTTATGAATTGTAAAGCTACCTTTAAGCATCTGGTAAAGATGTTTCATTCGAATTACTGGCATGGTCGGAATGTTTACTGCATTTTGATATTGCTATTATTTTCCTTGAATTTTATTCATGCTCAGACCAAAGTGGATATTGCGCGTAAATTTTTATCAGAGAAAGCAACTGAATTAAAGCTTACACCAAAGGATATTTCCGAAGCTACCATTTTACGACAAACTTATTTTAAGAAAGCAGATTTAACAAATGTGTATTTTCAGCAAAATTACCTTGGAATACCAATTTATAATGCCGTATTAAGCGTACACATTAAAGGAAATCAAGTGGTAAGCTGGGCGAATCGTTTTTGTGAAAGGGCAGAATCTAAAGTGGGAAGTTCAGTACCGGTTTTAAATCAAGGGAATGCTGTGACAAAAGTAGCCCAACATCATGGTTACCCAATTGTTGGAACCCTTAAAATGATGGAAAACAAAGGGGGTGCTGCGAAAGAAGTAGTTTATGATAAAGGTACACTTTCATTAGAAAACATACCCGTAAGACTTATATGGCAGCCTATGGAAGATGGTAGCATTCATTTATCCTGGGAAGTAAACATTTATGAACGCAATGCTCAGAATAATTGGATTACCAGAATAGATGCAATCACGGGTGCAATTCTAAATAAAAACAATTTAGTATTACATTGCAATTTTGATGCTCCGTGTAAAGGGGTTGAGACACATAAAAGTCATATTGGGCATAAACAAGAGGCTACTCATTCAGCAGCTTTTATGGCTGCTCCTTTGAGCCAATACCGAGTATATAAGGAGCCTATTGAAAGTCCGAATCATGGTGGCAGAACCTTAGTTTCTGATCCGAATGATTTAGTGGCTTCTCCTTTCGGATGGCATGATACCAATGGTGCTGCCGGTCCAGAATATACAATTACGAGAGGAAATAATGTCCATGCATATACAGATGTAAATGCAGATAATGTTCCGGATGCTGGTTCTGAACCAGATGGTGGTGCAGGTTTAGTATTTGATTTTCCTGTGGACTTAAGTCAACAACCCAATACCTATGTACCAGCTGCTGTGACTAATTTATTTTATTGGAATAGTTATATCCATGATTTTGCCTACAAATATGGTTTTGATGAGGCAAATGGAAATTTCCAGGTAAATAATTATGGACGCGGTGGAATCGGTAATGATGATGTAAGAGCTGAAGCTCAAGATGGTGGAGGTAGTAATAATGCAAATTTTTTTACACCTGTAGATGGACAAAGACCAAGAATGCAAATGTTTTTATGGACAACAGCTTCACCTTTAAAAGATGGAGATTTTGATAATGGTGTTATTGCACATGAATATGCACATGGTATTTCAAATCGCTTTACTGGTGTCGGTTGTTTAGGTAACGCTGAACAAATGGGTGAAGGTTGGAGTGATTATTATGGTTTAATGACTACCTGGACTGGATCCGCAAGTGATCGGGGCATTGGAACCTATGTATTAAATCAGCCAACGAATGGTACTGGAATTCGTCCTACAAAATATTCTACAAACATGGGTGTTAACCCGTCTACTTATAATACGATTAAGACTTCAGCAATACCTCATGGTGTAGGTTATGTTTGGTGTACCATGTTATGGGAATTAGTAAATGGATTAGTAGTTGCTCACGGATCAACTACTGGATTTGATGAAGCTATGAATTTAGTGAACCTTGGAATGGCTATACAACCCTGTAATCCTGGTTTCGTAGATGGAAGAAATGCAATCCTAGCTGCTGATGACGCCTTATATGGTGGTATGAATAAATGTATCATTTGGAAAGCTTTTGCAAAAAGAGGCTTGGGCGTAAGTGCAATTCAGGGAAGCAGTAATAGCGTTGCCGATGGCACAGAAGCATTTGATTTACCAGCTTGTTGTACCGAAGTGACACCACCTATTATTGTTTGTCGTGATGTAACGATTATGTATGGAGGTTCTTCCATTACCTTATTGCCGAAAGCACCAACTCCAAAAGAATTAGCTCCTCAAACGAAAAGCATTGCACCGGGAGTATGTCCTAATCCAGCAACCGCAGGCCCAATGTGTAATTGTCCTGCAGGTTCTGTAGCTGTGGGTTATGAATCTGATTATGGAAATGGTTATGGAGGAAATGTAAATAGCAGATTCAGATTGCATTGTCGCGCAGTAAATCCAGATGGAAGTTTTGGTGCAGCTACCAGCGTAACTTGTTATAATGGGACTGCTACTGGAACCTCTAATATTACAGTCATGGCAAATCCAGGGGAAGCATTAGTAGGCTTCCGGAATTATATTGGTTGTGCAGTAGATGGCTTGATCGGTAGATCGAAAACCCTTGCTTCCATACTTGCTTTAAGTCCAAACTCTACAAATACTGTTATGCCTATTGCTGGTGGTGTTGGTGGATCACTTCAAGCTGAGCAATTAGCACCAAACGGACAAGTGATCGTTGGTATGCAAACTTATATTGATGCTGGAAATAATATTTCTGCAGGTTACGCATGGAAATATGCTATCCTTGATGAAGTCATGAGAGGCATTACTACATCAAGTGATAATTGTGACTCTGTATTTGTTAGCTTATCTAAATCTACATTCAGCTGTTCAGAAATTGGAAATACGCTGGTAACAGCTACTGCAACTGACTTAAATGGAAATACAGCTTCTTGCACATTTAATGTTTCTGTAGACGGTCCGCCTTCTATAGGTGTTTGTGCTGCCAATCCAAGTATTTATAATGCATTAGGCAGAACTTCTGTATTTAGTTCGATCAATCTTGCGGGTACTGGTACAAGCAATGCTACTGTAAAACCGGGTGCAGCAGTAAGTTTAACTTTCAATAGAAATACGACACGAAACGCTGATTGTGGTGGTTGTTGTGGATGTATAACACAGCATTATTTAGGTATGAATGATGGTGTGGGCACCGTGTTTTCTAGTTGTTTGTTTAGTACAACAGGAAACTCATCAGCAAGTCATGTCATAAACTTTACAGCACCTTCAACACCGGGAATTTATTATATAAATCCTGTTGCTAGTTGGTGGTTTTCTTGTAATCAGTTTGGCGTACCAACTTACTCCAGAGCGGCAGCGCAAGCAATTGCAGTGTTAGTTGTAGGTTGTGGACAAACAGATTGTCAGGATATTACAGTAACTGCAGCTCCAAATGTTTGTAATGTTATTGTAAGTTATCCAAGTTATTGTCCGTCTGATGAAACAGCAGGTTCTACTATTGCTCAAACGGCAGGATTAGCATCCGGTGTTTCATATCCAGTTGGTAAAACGATGAATACATTTAAAGCAACCGATGCATCCGGTAAAATGACGACCTGTACTTTTAGTATTAATGTACTTGCGTCAACATGTAAATATCCAATACAAGTTTATCACCGGGATACAACTACATCCACTGCTAAAATAAAATGGAAAGCGCAGTCGGGTACTTGTGCTACAGGAGGACTTTATGAATTGAGAAATCGATATGAATTATCTCCTGGAGTTTGGTCACCTTGGACAGCATGGGTAAATAAAAACACAGCCATTCTCGAACATAATTTTACAGGTTTAGGTGCTGGTAGATTTTATCATTACCAAATTCATACAATTTGTGGCCCTGGTCAAACATCTTCAGATATCAATGGTTGGTTCCATACCTTGCCTTTACCATTGCGAAAAGAGAATACGGATATAGCAGATGAAAATGGACGTTTTGAAGAAGCTCAACCAGAAGTTGATGGTTTAGAAAAACTTCCAATAAAATTACAACTTGCACCAAATCCTGCATTTGATTTTACAGAATTGTATATTCAGGGATTTGAAAAAACGAGCAAGGAAGTGATGATGTTTGATCTTAATGGAAGATTGGTTTTCCGGGTGCGCATAAGTGCTAATCAAAATAATTTAGGATTAGATTTAGAGCGATTAAAAGTTTATAACGGATTGTATTTAATTCGCGTTTCAGATGGTAATAATCAAAAAACGGAGCAGTTAATTATAGAAAGATAGAACGGAATAAAGCGTTTTAAAAACGTATATTATTCTTAAAATATTTAAGAACAATTAATAAAAAAATGGGGCTGTAAATGGCCCCATTTTTTTATATAAGAATCTTAAAAGCAATAAATTAATATCATTGTTAGTATTCCAATTTTAAGCTTTTTGGATTGATATGATAAGTCCATATATTAAGAAACTCCAGCCAGATACGGTGATTTCAAAATTCGTCCAATCTAATAATTAAGCTTGTCAGAATCTAGCTTGAAAGGCTTGCTTTTATTGAAAATCATTTGAAATTATTGGAAGCATTGCAAAATGGACGTCCTATTTCAGTCCAAGTGGTAATATCATTATAGTTATCAGATTATCAATGTTTTAAGTTTATAATTTTATTATATCAATTTAATTTGAATACATTCTTAGAAATGACTACTTTTGAAAATATTATGTTAAAGCTTGTTTAAGTTTTTTTATGAGCAATCTTTAATTAATACGCTTACAAATAGATTCTTATAAATTGGATTCCCAAATTCCTGACGAATGCATAGTATGATCAAATTTTTGATCTAAATGATTAAACTACAATACATTAAATTGTCATAATTTTTTATATTTATCAAGCTTTTAATTCAAAAAACTCAAAATTTTATTCAATGAAAAACGTAATTTCAGACCAGCGGCTTGCAAAACAACTGGTCAAAATTCTCCCTGTAAAGAACCGCAATCAAAAATCTGGCGGTTCCTGGTTGGTAACCAACAGAATTCCAGCTATCAAATCAGCACTTTTGCTGCTTGTATTTTCAATGGTAGCCTTTATCAATCAACAATCATTTGCACAAACACAGCCTTCAGGCAATGGCACAACCATTAAGGACTGGCAAAAAATTTATGATAGCAATCTGGAATTGGTTGTTTCATACAGTGTTGCAAAATGCAACAATGTCAACCAAATAAGTTTGAAAATTTTAAATAAGAAAACAATAAGCCGAAGTGCAAAATTTAAATTAGATGTAATCGATATAAAAAGTGGACTCCGTTTTTCTAAAGAGCTGAATGTGGCTTTATTAAAATCACAAGAGCTCAAAGGCGATTGCTCAGCGGGTGCCTTAAAAATTGTGTTACCAACAAATTATGATGCGGCGAATTTATATGTCGTAGCTACTTTCTAATTTTTTAAAAAATAAAATAATGAAAAAATTACTTCAAATATTTATATTAATAGTTGCATCTGTTTCATTACAGTTTAGCTTCGCTGCCCCTGTTGCCCCTCCTGGAAATACGATTCGGGTAGTAGCTACTGGTGGACTTTTAGCAGGACAGACACTTTTTGGCGTTATTGTAGATCCGGTAACAGCGAATGTTTTTGTTGCAGGAGTTTCAGGTTTTACTGGAAATAATTTTAATTTGTATAAAATTACACCTGCCGGAGTCGTTACGTTTATTGCAAATTACCCTTTTGGTTATTTTCAAGCAGTAAAAATGGCTTGGGGTCCAGATGGTAAGATTTACACGCATAATAGTAATACAAATACAGTTTATAGTATTGATCCTACAACCGGAACTTCTAGCCTTTTTTCAAGTGGTATTGTTTTAGGTTCTCCACGTCATAGTTTAAATTTTGATGCCGCGGGTAGGCTGATCATTGGATATGAATCGATGTTTGATTTTATTTGGGTTACTGCCGGAGGACCGGTCTATTTGGGTAATGTTACAGCACCTGTTCCTAATGGAAACCATGGAGATGGTTTTGGAATTCTTCCGAATGGTGATTATGTGGTTTATACTGATTGTGGAGGACAAAATAATTATGCAATTAGTACGGCAGGACATGTAAATGGTACTCCTTATCCAAGCTTATCCTGGACAGGTACTACAGATATATTTTCCATAATGACAGGCTGTCAATATTCTTTAGGAACAGTTGATCCTTTAAATGGAGATGTTTATACGACCATTAATAATGGAGGTAGTGGTAATGATAAAATTATTTTAACTGGCGGTAGTGGTGGCGCAAGTACCGTTTTCATTAGTGGTGGATCAGGTATTACGGATATCTATTCTGGAAAAGCATCTTCGGGATCGGGTATCAGTCTTTATTTTGTTGATCGGATTACCAATACGGTTTATGAGGTTGTAAAAGAATGTTCAAGTACTGCTGCAACATTTAATTTTACGAATGGATTACAAACCTGGGTAGTGCCATCTGGAGTAACTAGTGTGGATGTTGAAGTCTGGGGTGCTGAAGGTGCAAACGCATTAGATCGGCTGACTACGAATGCAACCGGCGGTTTAGGAGGATATTCAAAGGGTAAGTTGGCGGTGACACCAGGACAAGTATTAAATATTTATGTTGGTGGTGTTGGAAATACAAATGGTTCAGGTGGTTTCAATGGAGGCGGAAAAGGTGGTAATAGTAATGCTGGAAGTAGTTGTTTTGGTGGACCAGCAGGTGGAGGAGGAGGAGCTTCAGATATTAGACTGGGAGGTACAGCGTTAACGGATCGGGTAATTGTTGGAGCCGGTGGTGGAGGTTCGGGCAGAGATTATTGCAATGGAAGCTGTCAGCCTTGTGGATGCGGCGGCGGCGGCGGCGGAGCCGGAGGATTAAATGGTACAAACGGAGCAGTAGCCTATGATTGTGGGTTTTCTTATAATGGAAGTGGAGTTAATAATGGCAAAGGAGCATCAGGAGCTGCCGGTGGAGTAGGTGGAACCGGTGATGGTGGTGGAAACTCTGGTGCTATGGGTGCTTTAGGTATAGGAGGAATTGGAGCTAATGGAGATTATGATGTTGCAGGCGGCGGCGGCGGCGGTGGTTATTATGGCGGCGGCGGCGGTGGTGGAGCATCCTCTGGATCTGGAGTAGCAGGTGGTGGCGCAGGCGGTGGTTCAAGTTATTTAGGGGGAGTTACAAGTGGTACCACGACTTCTGGTGTTAGACTTGGTAATGGTTTAGTGATTATTTCCTTCCCAGGTAATGCAACGATAAGTTGTCCTTCAAATATAACGATGGCTAAAACGCCAGGTAGCTGTACTAAAATTGTCACATATACAAGTTCATCATCCGGAAATCCAACACCGACCATTACCTATGCATTTAGTGGTGCAACTACCGGTAGTGGAAGTGGTAATGGAAGTGGTTCGGCTTTTTCAGTAGGGACGACTACAGTTAACCTTAAAGCAAATAATGGCTGTAGTGAAGCAACTTGCAGTTTCACTGTAACAATTACAGGATGTCTTTATCCGATTCAAGTATACCATCGGGATACTACAACCAACGCTGCAAAAATTAAATGGAAAGCACAGTCTGGAGCTTGTGCAACTGGAGGATTATACGAGTTGCGCAATAGATATGAATTATCTCCCGGTGTTTGGTCACCATGGACAGCATGGGTATTTAAAACCGGACCAGCATTGGAACATAATTTTACAGGTTTAGGAGCTGGTAGATTTTATCATTATCAAATTCGTACTATATGTGGTAATACCAATTCTACAGAAATCAATGGATGGTTCCACACCTTACCTTTGCCATTGAGAAAAGATAATCCGGATTTAATTGCTGAAAATGGACGTTTCGAATCCCTTCAACCAGATCTTGAGGACTTCGAAAAGTTTCCTTTAAAATTAATCCTAGCTCCAAATCCTGCAAATGATTTTACAGAATTATACATTCAGGGATTTGAGAAATCCAATAAAGAAGTGGCAATGTATGATTTGAATGGAAGATTGGTTTTTAGAGTGCGGGTTACAGCAGATCAGAATAATCTGGGATTGGATTTAAAAACCTTGAAAGTTCATAACGGGGTGTATTTAATCCGGGTATCTGATGGTAAAAATCAAAAAACTGAGCAGTTAATAATAGAAAGGTAGCGCTTTCTGTAATAGTTTAAAATCGTATATTATTCTTAAAATATTTAAGTATAAGTATTAAAAAATGGGGCTGGAAATGGCCCCATTTTTTATTTAAGAAAGGCTAAAATCTTGGATTCTACAATGGCAAAAAATATATCTTTTTAGTTTGGTTTTTTGTAAATTTTATGCTTGAACTTATTGTTTCTCGCTTGAGTAAACCCTTTTTTAATGGTGGTAAATTCTATCTTAATTTCAATCTTGTAAAATGAAGCCAACGGGCAATGTAAATGAAGAATGGATCTCGATTCATGCCTCAATATCAATAATTTTAGAAATCCAATATCCTCGATGAATCTCAACAAAAGCATGCGGCGAACAATTCTAGAATAAACCCACTCCATTTTTATTAAGCGAAAAACAACAAATTACTCCTAAAGACAATTGAAAAAAAACTTGCATATGATATTAAAAATTTCTACATTTGGACAATTATTTTGAAAACCATTTAATTTAGAGATTTTTATATTAAAAAGATGGTTGGTACCAATATATCGATACAATCTGGAAGGATTTCTTGTTTTCCCAAAAACGATTAGTGATTAAAACTTATAATATAATGCACTATGCATCAAAGAATTATAAATAGGTAGTACGATTATACTTATTAAAAGCTTAATTTTCAATTCAAACTCAAAATTTTATTAAATGAAAAACCAAATTTCTACTCTAGGATCCCAAGAAAGCTGCAAGAAAACTAATGTTGCTCTATTCAGTAAGTTCCATTCACCAATGAAGTTTTTAGGCTTCATGCTGTTCTTGCTAGTTTTAAATCTACCAAGCCAGGTAAAAGCCTGCCATACACAAGCACCGGTATCAGATTATGATCATTCAGGCATGGGGACCTTTAGTGGTTCTTATACGGATAATAGTGCAGACCATGTTTGGTTTATTTTTAATGCAAATGCTGGAGATATCATTAATGTCATGGTCACTACCAATTGGTCAGGTGGAAGCACAATGTG
The DNA here is from genome assembly GCA_016717265.1 of Saprospiraceae bacterium. NCBI lineage: Bacteria > Pseudomonadati > Bacteroidota > Saprospiria > Saprospirales > Saprospiraceae > Saprospiraceae bacterium. The sequence goes on along the minus strand of JADKFX010000001.1, from coordinate 397,821 downwards.
GAACTATCGATCTACAGATGGTTGTGTAAATCTTTGTGATTACTCAGGAAATGGAACATTAACCCTGTTGAGCCAGAATGGTGCTGGATCTAACGGCTATAATTATTCATTTAATGCTAGTGTGACTACACAATATGGCCTTCAATTGGATTCCTGGTTATGTGGAAGTGGTACCTACACGGTTACCATTAGTGGTTCAACAGCTCCAACGATCTTGTGCAGTAATGCTTTAATGATTAGTTGTCCTGCAAATGTAGTTGTTAATGCAAACCCTGGAACCTGTGAAATTTCTTCAGGACAGGTAAATTTAGGAGTTCCAACGGTAACTCCAAACTGTAATATTCTATCTATTGTAAACAATGCTCCAAATTCATATCCAAATGGTGTCACTATCGTAAAGTGGACGGTTACAGATTTTAATGGTGCAACTGCAACTTGTAACCAAACAGTTACAGTAATTGGTGGAAATCCTAATATTGTTATTTGTGCTCCAAATCCAAAATCATATGATGCACTCGGTAGGACATCTATATTTAGTGCAATCAATCTTGCTGGAACGGGTACAAATTATGCAGTCGTAAATCCTGGTGCTGCTGTTAATCTTTCATTTAACCGAAGTACTTCTGTGAATGGAGGTTGTGGAGGTTGTTGTGGCTGCATTACACAACATTATGTAGGTATGAATGATGGGATTGGAACTGTTTTTTCATCTTGTTTATTTAGTACCACAGGCGGTTCTGGTGGCGCACATTCCATAAATTTTACAGCACCTTCTAATCCTGGTGTCTATTATATAAACCCAACAGCTACCTGGTGGTTTTCATGTAATCAATTTGGAATTCCAAGCTATTCTAGAAATGCTTCTAACCCTGTTGCAGTTTTAGTAGTCGGATGCGGACAAACAGATTGTCAGGATATTACAGTTACTGCTGCAGCCAATGTATGCACAGCCATCGTTAATTATCCTGCACTTTGTGCAGTTGACAATGATCCTGGTGCTACCATAATGCAAACCGCTGGTTTCGCTTCAGGAGTTTCATATCCTGTAGGTACAACCGTGAATACTTATAAAGCTACAGATGTAAATGGCAATACCACTACTTGCAGTTTTAATGTAAATGTTTTAGCATTTACCTGTAAATATCCTATCCAGGTTTATCACAGAGATACTACTACAAATTCAGCTAAAATTAAATGGAAAGCACAATCTGCAACCTGTTCAACAGGTGGATTATACGAATTGAGAAATCGATATGAATTATCTCCTGGAGTTTGGTCTCCCTGGACGAGTTGGGCAAATAAAACAGGACCTGCCTTAGAACATAATTTTACAGGTTTATTAAGTGGAAGTTTTTATCATTACCAAATTCGTACAAAATGTGGCCCAGGTCAAACTTCTACAGAAATAAATGGTTGGTTCCATACTCTTGGTGGTGGAAACAATCTTATCGGTGAAGAACATCAGATTTCAGATGTTCAAACTAATTTAGAAGGTTTAGAAGAATTACCATCTGATTTGCAAATTATGCCAAATCCTGCTACTGATTTTGCAGATGTAAAAATTCAAGGCTTCGAAAGAACGGATAAAGAAATTATGATGATCGATTTATATGGTAAATTAATTTTTAGAGTAAAACTTACAGCTGATCAAAATAATATTGAGTTGGATTTAAAAACTTTACAAGTTCGTATGGGTGTTTATTTAGTTCGTGTTGCAAATAGCACAAAACAAAAAACACAACAGCTCATGATCCAAAACTAATATTCTTATTTTTTTGAATGCTGTTTTTTCATTCAAAAAATGAATGATTAAATTCTTAAAATGGGGCAGTAAATGGCCCCATTTTTTTTTGAAAAAAATGAAACAAGTAAAATCATTGTGATATTATTTAATTTCTTCCAATTCTAGTTTGCTTTTTAGTTTTAGTATTAAACCTTATAACGTGGTTCTATTAAGCTTTGAATTATTTGATATTTTTATTGTTTAACCTTTAAGATAAGCTGTTTTTTAGTTGACCACAAAAAAGGGTAAGCCTTTAGCATAGAAATAATTTTTTAATTTTTTTTTGAGAAATAACTTTTCGATCTCCATTTTATACAATTCTAGTATAGCATTTTTTATAGCTGAAGTTTTTTGAATTGTCAAAAACCTTTACTTAAATTCAATTCTTCATGCAATCGTTGCAGATTATAATTAGCTATGTTTTGCAAAATCTTGGCGTTTCATTAAAAGCCAGCTTCACCACCTCATAATAATTTGGCAAGCTTATTGCTCTATAGAAAAAAAAACCCGTGAGTAAATCTACCTTACTGGGCTTCATGGTATTAACTGTAAGCCTTTCACTAAGGCCAGAAATATCAAAAGCTCAAATTTATTGCAACCCGGATATCATAGCGCCGGTTATTAATAACTGTCCGTCAGACCTGACATTTACGGTCCTTCCAAATGAATGTGCCACCACAGTATTTTGGCCAAACCCTTTTGCCGATCCTGATAATTGTACTACAACAAATGCAATTTCTGCAGTAAACTTCTTTAGTTTTCATGAAGGCATGGGAAATGGATCTAATGGTCAGCTAATTCTTCACGGCACAGATTCATTAACGATTGTAGGTACTACAAATGGCACTCCTGGAAATGGAAATAATGTTTTTAATGTTTGCTTTTATGCAACCTGTTCAGGGCAACTAAGCTTTAATTGGCGTGCACGAATGAATAATGGTGATGGATTTGCAAATGACCGGGTGCGATTGACCATAACACATATGGTTCACGGTGCAAATGTAAATGCTAGTCTTACAACTGGAAATGGTGCAATCTCCGAAGGAATTTTTGCGTCTACACTTATTCAAGAAGGCGATCGGTTTTGCTTAGAAGTGCAATCTGATAATACACAAGGAGTCGATAGTATAACGATTCGGGATTTTATTTTTTCTCCTGATGCTATTAATGTTTTTCAAACCAAAGGTCCTAAACCTGGAGATGAAGTAGCACCAGGAGATTATCAAGTTGAATACATAGCTTCAGATTGTGCTGGGAATACTTCCATTTGTAGTTTTATTGCACATGTACTTTTGCAAGATCCAAGAGCTGTAATTAGCTGTCCAGATAATATTACAGTTGCAATTAATGATCCTGCAAATTGCGATATCTTATTAGATTATTTAATTCCAATTATCAACGATCCATGTCAGCATATTGCCGGATTTAACAATGGTTTAGATCCTTTAATCAATGGAATAAATAGGACAGAAGAAGCACAAGTTGGAAATGGAGATGGAATTGTAGGTACAGATGGATATGTGTATTTAAGTCCGGGAAAAGATTCATTGATTATGGTTGGTATTAATAATGGTACTCCTGGAAATGATCGAAATGATACTTCCGTATTAAGCACATGCATTCAACCAAGCTGCCCTGGTATTTTTACCTTCGATTGGATGGCATCTATTGGATTTGGAGGATTTAGAAGAGATGAAGCAGGAATTATATTTAATGGAAAAGATAGTATTTTAGCAGATCCACCAGGCGCATCGCTTGCATTAGGTTCTGTATCAATTCATAGTAATGGAATGGATCCATTGTGTTTTTATGTAAGGTCTACGAATATGTCAATGGAAGATACCTTCATCATCTATAATTTTAGTTTTACCGCAGATTCTGTTATTCTATCACAAACACAAGGTCCTGATTTAAATAATCCACTTGGACCCGGTATTTATAATGTTGATTATGAAGCTACGGATTGTCATGGAAATTCCTATGATTGTAATTTTAGCATTCGGGTTTTAGGAAGTTCCATTGCATGTAATAATCTTGTAAATGTTTCTTTAGATGAAGATTGCGAAGCATTGATTAGCCCAGATATGATGGTGAATGGAGCTTGCACAAATTCTATGAAAGTAAATTTAAGTCTGGATGGAAAACAAATTCCAAATCCAGTGACTTACAATTATATTAAAAAATTAATTACAGTAACCGTTTTAGATACCATAACCAACAATTCTTGTTGGGGCACAATTTATGTAGAAGACAAATTACCACCGGTACTCACATGTCCGGTAAATGACACCGTATTTTGTAATCGGACTAAGTATGTATTGATTAGTCCAGTAGTTATTGATAATTGTTCGCCGGTAACGCGTCATGTATTAAGTGATGTGACGGTAAAATATCCATGCGATTCGATCCTGGCAGGAAAACGGACGATCAGTTATTATTATACGGATGCGAGTGGGAATCATTCGGATACCTGTGATCAATGTGTATATTTTGAAAAGATCGATCCAGCGGTAGATATTGTATGGCCACGCGATACGATATTTCATTTAGGAGATAGTCTGTCTAAGATTTGTTTTGATACGATCCCTGGTCCGCAACATACGGGGGTACCGACAGCAGGCGGAGAAGCAGTGTATCCGAGTTGGGGGGTCTGTAAAATTGCATTGACGTATGAAGATCAGTTATTACCAGTATGTCCATATACATTTAAAGTATTGCGTAAATGGACGTATATTGATTGGTGCCGTCCATCAGGTCAGAATGTAATCACGCATTATCAGGTGATCAAAGTAATCGATGAGAAGGGACCGATCATAGCATGTGGTCAGAATGTAACGATCAGTACAGATATTTGGAGTTGTACGGGTTCAGTAATATTACCATCACCAACAGTGATTGAAGAGTGTTCGAAGACGACGGTACAAGTAGGTTATAAATTAGTAAGGAATGGGGATACAGCGACCTTAGATGGAGCAAATACGAATAATATAGTCTATTTAGGCAATGGGTTTTATAGTATCAGTGGCTTGCCATTGGGATTAAGCTGGGTAATTTTTCGGGTAACGGATGAATGTGGAAATTATACAGACTGTGCAACCGAAGTATTGGTTGAAGATCAGGTACCACCGATTCCAGTATGTGATCAAAAGACCGTAGTGACCCTGACCTCAGATGGTACGGCAAAAGTATCGGCAATAACATTTGATGATGGTTCGCTAGATAATTGTGGCATTGATCGATATGAAGCCAGACGAATGGATCTTGGAGTACCCTGTGGTACATCGAATGCAGATCAGTGGGGTCCCTATGTATATTTTTGTTGTGCAGATATTGGAAAGACCTTAATGGTATCGATGCGGGTATGGGATATCCATGGCAATAACAATACCTGTATGGTAGAAATCGAAGTACAAGATAAACTTGCACCGATTATTGTATGTCCACCGAATATTACGGTAAGCTGTGAATATGATTATACAGATTTAAATGTATTTGGCAAGGTAAGAAGCAATGCTGCCGATCGCAAAGCAATTGTGATCAATGATCCTAAAGCAACATTTAACGGAGCCAAAATAGATGGATATGCATACGATGGCTGTGGGGTGACGATAAAAGAATTTGTAACGTATGATTTGAAATGCGGTCAGGGCAAAATCTACAGAAGATTTGAAGCAACAGATCCAGGAGGATTAGTATCAAGTTGTACACAAATAATACAGATCAATGATTATACACCGGATAATGTAAAAGTAAAATGGCCTCTGGATTATTTAAGTAATACAACGTGTATGAGTAAACTGCATTTGACACCCGATATTACTGGAAAACCAGAGATAACAGGAGCCGATAAATGTAGTAATATCATACAGACTTATGATGATTTAATATTTACCTTAGATCCGGATGCATGTTTAAAAATATTAAGAAAATGGATCGTAATAGATTGGTGTGTATATAATCCAAATGATAAAACACCAGTAGGATATTGGACGTGGACGCAGGTAATTAAAATAAGCAATGTAGTAGCACCAGTATTTCAAACGAGTTGTTTGGATCGAGCAGAGGATGTATTTGGTCCAGGATGTTCAGGCCAGGTAAGTTTGGTAGCATCTGCACTAGACGATTGTACGGATTCGACAGATTTAGTATGGTCGCATGATGTCGATATAAATAATAATGGGACGGTAGATGGAGCGTATAGTGGAAGTGGAAAAAATGCATCGGGAATATATCCAGTAGGAATCCATAAAATAACATTCAGAGTACGGGATGCCTGCAACAATGAATCGGTGTGTTCATTTTTATTGACCGTACGGGATGCAAAGAAGCCAACGCCCTATTGTATTGGTCATATTGTAACGACCGTGATGCCAAGTACCCAAAGTATTGAAATTTGGGCGAAAGATTTTAATTTGAATAGTGAAGACAATTGTACACAGAAAGATAAATTGAACTATTACTTTTTGTTAAACGGACGATTTGAAGCATCGATGTTATTTAGTTGTTCGAATATTGGCAAGAATATATTGCGGGTATATGTAGTGGATTCATCCGGCAATTCAGATTATTGCGAAGCGACCTTAGAAATACAGGATCCGAATCATGTATGTCCTACCGGACTGACAGTACAAGGTAAGATTGTAACGATTGCGAATGGAGCCGTAAAAGATGCGATCGTGAGTTGGCAAAGACAAACACCAGCAGGAACGAATTCGACCTATACGGATGCGAATGGAGTATTTACATTTCCAAGCTTAACGGCAGGAATGAATTATACGATACAAGCAGAAAAGAATACGGGCTTTATAAATGGTGTAAGTACGTATGATATCGTATTAATCCAAAGACATATATTAGGAATCCAAACATTTGATAGTCCGTATAAATATTTGGCAGCCGATGTAAATGCAAACTGTTCAATCACAGCCGCGGATATATCAGAAATCAGAAGATTAATATTAGGAAAGATCAATGCGTTTGCACAAAGTCCATCGTGGAAATTTGTACCAACGAATAGCATCGTACCAACAGATAACCCATGTGGATTTGAACATTCAATTAATTATAGTTTGATTAATAGGAATCAAATGAATGCTGATTTTTATGGAATCAAGATGGGAGATATTAATATCGATGTAGATGCAGGAAATGCGCAGAACAGCACCAGTAGGAATGCCAATCAAATGCCCCTGTATTATCAGGAGCAAATGTTAGGAGCAAGCAATACACAAAGGATAGCGATCTATGCAACGGAAGGGATGAGTTTTGAAGGAATGCAAATGGCCTTTGAGTTGGATGCACAAAAAGTACAAATTGAAAGTATAGAAAGTGGACAATTGGAAATTACAGCCGATGAGTATGTAATCAATGGAAACAAAGTGGTCATGTCGGTAACACAAAACAAAGGTAAAATAGTAACACCGAAAACAGCATTATTTACCTTGGTTGTAAAATCGGAAGCAGAAATCAAACTTACGAATCAAATCCGGATGCAAGAGGAAATCCTAACTGCACAATGGTATGATGCAGAAGTTAAGATTCATCCGATAACATTACAGAGTAGAGGATCCAATGGAAGTGGAGGAGAAATAGCAACCGTATTATATCAGAACAAACCAAATCCGTTTCAGGAATCTACGAACATAGGATTTGAGATATCAAAAGCACAGGAAGTAGAATTTATATTTTACGAAATGAATGGAAAAGTAATACATCGGGTAACGAAGCACTACACGAAAGGCTATCATGAATTTGAATTGAAGCAAACAGAATTAAATACATTCGGAATGTTATACATGCAAATGAATACCGAAGACTTTACAGATACAAAAAGATTAATTCTTATCCGTTGATAAGGATTGAGTAAATGCAGTGTTATTGCCTGATCATGTTCACATGGTCAGGTTTTTTTTTGTAAATTGATATGGGTGTTGTGAAGTATGATCCCGAAAAATTGATTTTTAAAATTATTATTTTGGCTAATCAAATCATACCTTATTAAAGTAAAAACTTGGAAAATGGCAATTTTGCTTTTTCCTTTTCTGGGTATTTTGGAAAATTATACTATATTTGTAATGAATCTATAACACCTCGTCAAGCTTTTTCTTTCACTTTAATGAACCCTATCATGAGAAAATCTATGATGAGACACAGTCTTTATTTTATTTTACGTTTTATTATTTTTTTAAGTACCAGTATTGTTTTAACTGGACAAACGAATTGTATTTCAGGAATCAGCAGTGCGTGTGTTGGCGATTGCCAGAACATTGAATACATTGGACCAGGCTCTGATGTTGCAACGTATTCCTGGTCAATAAGCTGTGGAACCATATCCAACCCGGATCAAAAAAATCCACATATTGCTTGTTTTTTATCACCTGGTTTATGTTCCATTCAAGTTATTTGGCAAGAACCAGGTCAAGCTCCGGAAACATGTGCTGTCCAAATAGAAGTTTTTCCAATTCCAACCGGAAGTTTCAATCGCTTGGAAGATACTATCTGTCGTGGAAATTGTACGACGCTTAGTATTGCATTTACAGGAACTGGCCCATTTTCATTTGAAATTCTTGCAAATAATGTAAGCACCAGACACACAAGTAACATTCCTAATTTTTCTTTGCAGGTTTGTCCGGTTGTAAATACCGTTTACCAATTGACTAATTTGGCCGATCAATTTTGTACAAATACAAATTTAATTAGTAAAGAATCGGTTCTGGTAAATCTTCCAATAAATGCAACCGTAGATCAAATCCATAATGAATTATGTGCATCACCACCAAATTTAACTTATCATTGGTTTGCATGTAATACAACCACTGTTTTATCGACAAGTCAATGTTTTGCACCGCCTCAGGATGGCTGTTATTGTGCGGTCATTTCAGACAGACATTGTATTGATACAGTATGTGTAAATTTCCGATGTAATTTAACATGTTCATTTAAATTTCCTGATACGATTACAGTAGGTGATACTGCATTAATATATTATACCGGGAATGGTGGACCAAACACCAAATTCGATTGGATAATTGACATCGGTAATTTAATTCCTTTGCATTTTTCTGGAACCGATAGTTTGTGGGTGATTTATAATCTACCAGGATGCTTTCCAATACAACTTGGGGTTCAGGAAGGCTCTTGTATAAGTCGATGTATTGATACCATATGCGTGATATCTAAGGAATGTGCTTGCAATTCATTTACAAAAAATCAGATAAAGCCAAATCGTTCATCTCCACAAGCTTGTTGTTATGATGTACTTGGCGATGTATCCTCATCAACGTGTTTTACTTCCATTCAGGTTCACTTAAGTTCAGGTAGTTTTGCAAATGTGAATGCAAACACAAATCAAGGTTGGTCAGTTTCTCAACCAGGATTTCAGATTCTACAATTTTCACATAATTCCGGATTTATTCCACCAGGAAATTTTAATGCCGGTAACTTTTGTGTAAATGGTGCTTCGAATTATACGATCAGTGTGCGCTATTTTTTTACAAAATCTGGATTGAAAGATACCTGTACTTTTTCGTATATTTTTGATTGCCCACAAGCTCCAAGACCCGCTAAATGCGATTCATTAATAACATACCTCGAAAAGCAACATACGCTTCCTGCATTTTGCTGTTTTAATATTCAAACGGATAATCCAATACCCAATAATTTTAACAAAATAAAAGTGTTGTTAAGCTCAGGAAGCTTTAATAATGTAACTGCAAATTCGAGTCAGGGATTTAATTTAATTCCTGGTGGGCCCAAAGATTTTAGTCTAACACACGTATCTGGTTTTATACCGAAAGGACAAAGTCAACCAGGTAGTTTTTGTGTGACTGTTGCAAATAATCCGGTCATCGTAACGATACTTTATTATTTCAATACAACACAAGGCACAGATAGTTGTGTATTTAAATTTATTTTTGATTGTCCGGGTGGAACGAACCCAATTCCAACTTGTTGTGATTCTTTAACAGCACAACTTTTGTCTTTTGGACCCCAACCAGCTTGCTGTTATGATTTTCGAGCTACAAATTCTAAATCAAATTGTTTTACACAAATTTGTTTTAAAACCAACTCCGGCAACTTTAGTAATATCATTCCAAATGCAGGATGGACAAGTAGCATTACACCGAGCGGATTTTGTTTTATTCCAAATGGAATCTTCGTGCCGCCTGGATCTATAAATCCTGGCACATTTTGCGTAACAAGTGCTGTGAATCCGTTTACAATAACGGTTGATTTTATAGATGCAAATGGAATGAAACTAGATTCTTGTCAAAAGAAATTTATAAGAGAATGTCCGAAGCCTCCACCTGCATGTACCTGTGATTCTCTTAAAAGTTTTGTAATCCCTAAATCTACCGTTCCAGGAAAGTGTTGTTATAATATTACAGGAAATGTACCCACTGGAAATTGTTATACAAAAATACAAGTACTCTTAAGTTCAGGGACATTTACAAATATTGTTGCGAATGCTGGTTATAATGTTAGTATTAATAATTCGCAAGACTTTAATTTGATTCCAAATGCAGGTTTCATTCCATCAGGATTTATTACCCCAGCTTCATTTTGTGTAACGGGATCTGGTTTTTATACAATAACTTTAATTTATTATTTTAATAATGGTGGACTTTCAGATACTTGTTTGTTTAAATATAGTTTTGATTGCCCGCAACCACCCTCAAATTGTAATTGTGATTCACTAAAGAATACACTGCTCCAAACTTCAGCAATCCCGGGTACCTGTTGTTACAAAATGCAGGGAAATATTCCTTCAGCAAATTGTTTTACGGAAATTCAGGTAGTCCTGAGTGCAGGAAGTTTTTCAAATATTTTACCTGGAAATGGATGGAATGTAATTACCAATAGCCCACAGAATTTTTATTTGAATCACAATCCAGGAAATATTCCAATAGGACCTATAAATCCTGCAGAATTTTGTGTGAAGGGTGCAAGTTTATATAGTATTACTATAATTTATTATTACAACAATAATGGAGCACTAGACACCTGTTCATTTAAATATTCATTTGATTGTCCGTCTATTCCAAAAACCTGTAGTTGTGACTCTTTAAAGAATAGTGTTATACAAACATCTGTAATTCCAGGATTATGTTGCTATGCTTTACAAGGAAATGTGCCAAGCTCAAATTGTTATACACAAATTAAAGTCTCCTTGAATTCCGGAAGTTTTTCAAATATACAAGCAGGATCTGGTTGGAATGCAATATCCAGTGGACTTCAAAATTTTAGCTTGAATCACAATTCAGGGAGTATACCATCCGGACCGATTATGCCAGCAAATTTTTGTGTTACAGGATCTACGTTTTATATTATTACTGTAACATACTATTACAATAATAATGGCGTGACAGATACCTGTCAATTTAAATACACCTTTGACTGTCCATCGATTCCAAAAACATGTACCTGTGATTCCCTTAAAAGTTTTGTAAATCAAACATCTGCCTTGCCAGGACTTTGTTGTTATGAACTTAAAGGAATTGTACCAACACAAAATTGTTTTACAAATATTCAAGTTTTATTAAGTGCAGGAAGCTTTACAAATGTACAAGCTACGAATGGTTATACAATTGTTTCCAATGGGCCGACTGATTTTTATATAAATCCCAACAACGGATTTATTCCTGCGGGTTCAATAAACCCTGGAAGTTTTTGTGTGTCAGGTTCAACAGTTTATACTATTACCATCCATTATTTTATCAATAGTGGTGGGTTAAAAGATACCTGTAGTTTTTATTATAGTTTTGATTGTCCGCAATCCCAGGATACGCTCTGTAATCAAAGTTCGTGTGTATCTGGAAACATGGCTTGGCAAGCTATTGCAAGTGGTGTAACGCAGGTATATGATATGGCAGTTTTTCAATGTAAATTAATCGTAGCCGGACAATTTTTGCAAATTGGAAATACAATCGTTAATAATATAGCTGCTTGGGATGGAACAAATTGGACAGCCTTAAATCAAGGTGTAAATGGAACGGTTAGAAGCTTAGCTGTGCATAATGGAATTTTATATGTCGGTGGACAATTTACGGCAGCTGGTACACTAACCAATGTAAATAATATTGCAGCTTGGAATGGAAGTAACTGGGCTCATTTGGATAATGGGGTAACTGGCACGGGCTCTGTTTTTGTTGGAAGTTTATTAAGTACCTTAAATGGTTTAGTGGTTGGTGGTTCCTTTCAGACTGCAGGACAGACTGCAAACATCTCAACGAATAATATTGCAGCGTGGAATGGATCTTCATGGATAAATTCAAATTTTAATTCGAGTTTTAACGGACCGATTTATACACTTCGACAATTCAATAATCAAATATATGCTGCTGGAACATTTACCTTACCACATCTCAATATTTCGAGATGGAATGGAACCATTTGGAACAATTTGGCAAGTGGTATTAATCTGGTCAATAATGTACCCTATAATGGAGTCAATGCACAGTATGTTTTTAATAACGAATTGTTTGTTGGAGGCCATTTTTTAAATGCTGATAATGTACCCATGACGCAACATATAGCGCATTGGAATGGTGTAAATTGGTTGCCTGTTTCAGGTGGTGATTTTCAAAATTCTACGGAGGCTGTAAATGATTTCATAAAATACAATAATAAATTATATGTAGGAGGTGAATTTTCGCAAGTTGGAAATCAATTCATAAATGGGGTAGCAGAATGGAATGGAACGAATTGGTTTACAACAAATCATTTGCAGAAAGTAGTAAGATCTTTAGAAACATATGATTCCTGTGGAACAATTACTTGTGAATTGTATGCTGCAGGTGAAGGGTTTATAAATCGATGGAAGTGCTTAACTTCTAATAAAGATATAAATCATGAAGTGGAATTTTACATCAGGCCAAATCCAGCTGCAGATCAAGTTCAAATATTTTTTGGCACGCAAGAATTACCAAAAAATGGATTGATACAGATTTTAGATTTGCAAGGAAACAAACTTCAGCAAATTGAAATCAAAGATCAAGCATTCATTAATTTGGATGTAAGTCAATTTACTTCTGGAATTTACATTGTTGAATTTAAGAATAATAACCGGAGACCTTATAAGCAGCGATTTGTAAAAATGTAAAAATGCTTTTTATAAGCATGAATACGAAGGGATATTGTTGAATTTTAGGTCTAATACTCAAAAATAGTTGGTAAAACCGTTATAAGTATATTGATAATCAATATGTTACAAAGAGTTTATTGAGACTATTTTAAATAAACTCTTTAGTAATTGAAATTGTCAAACGAAAAGTTTTATGTCATATAAGTTTTTATTAAATAAAAAGGGGCTTAAACCCCTTTTTAATTTAATTTTAGTACTGTTATTTCGAAGTCAATATAAAATTTTGAATAAAAGTGCAATTAATTATTTTTAGTTTTTTGCATCAATTGCTTTTCAAGTGTTGCTGTATCAAATTCAACCCAACCGGATTCAATTTTTCCATTAGAATTTAAATGATAAAGTCCTAACCAGGAAACCTTTATTTTATTATTTGTTGCAGGTCTTCCCATAAATGAACCTTTATTCGTTCCAGACAACCAACCGCGGACTGAAATTTTATTATTATTAATTTGAATTTCATCAATTGTTCTTTTTACATCTGGAAATCCTTTTTTAAATGATAATAATCTATTTTTGAAATCTTCATTGGAGTTTTCGATTCCTGCAAAATAGTTTTTCGCTTTCATACTCCAATAACTAATAAAACTTGCTGTATCTGCTCTATCGGCTGCTTCAAACATTTGCAAAAATGATTTTTCAATTTGGGCATTTGGATTTATACCTGCCATTAATTGTGCTTCAAATGCTTTGGAATCAAATTGTACGTTTCGGTTTTTAATTTTACCGTGACCATCCATTTCATCTAATACTAGAAAAGCAACTTTGACTTTATTTCCAGTTGCTTGGTTACCCATCATGCTTCCAGTATTTGTACCGATGAAATTTCCAAATGTAGTAACATGATAAGTATCAGAAATTATTTTTAAGATTTCATGTTTCATATCAGGAAAACCAGCTTTTTGAGCTTGTATTATCGATTGAAATGCCTGTATTGGTGAAGGTGCAGGAAGAAAAGGATTGCTAATTTTAAAGTCTAGGCTGCAATAGTTTGAAAACAGATTGGTTTGACCGCCATCCATTACTTGAAATAAATCCCGTACTGTTTTCTCATTTATTATTTTAAGATCTGGTACATTAGCAAGTAATTGCATTTCAAATTCTTTCATATTAAATTGGATGTTTATCATTTTGATTTTCCCATTCCCATTCAATTCAAAGTATGAATTAAATGCAACAGCAACTTTTCCACCGGTAGGAGGATTCCCCATCATACTCCCTAAATTCGTGCCTTTGAAGATTCCTTTAACAGCAACTTTATTCTCATCTGCAAACCAATCGATGATTTCATGTTTCATGTCTGGAAATGCAGTTTTAAACCCCTGGCCTATTCCTTTCCAAGCCATTTTATCCATGGAATTTGGTGAGAATGGTGCGGTAGCAATAAAATCTTCTGTAAGCAAAGTTCCAACTTCTTCAATTTTGCCTGCATCCACCCAGGTGAAATAGTCTGTAATTATTTTACCTGCTTTTTTTTCCTGTGTAAAGGAAATGCTGTGTATTACAAACAGGTTTAAGAGAATTAAAAATACATTTTTTGTTTTCATTTTTTATGATTTATTTTTTTTAAAATGAGAATTTAATTTATTTATAAAATTCGTGTTTATGACAACCAAAGCTTTGATATGGAGTGAAATCAATCTATTTATTATGGAATTAATTCGCACATATCATCCATACCTTTAAAATAGATGAGTTTGCCGTCTTTGGTTTTAAATCGATGTGCATAATTTCCTTTAAATTTTTTCTTGGTTGCTGTTTGGACGAATTCTACATCTACACTTGTTGCAAGATCATCACCATCTGCAAGAAACATTACGGGTTCAAACTTTGAGTACACTATTTTTGAATTCAGTTCGGTAAAAAATTTTGCGACTTCTTCTTTTCCTTTAAACCAACGAGGTTTAGTATCGAGCGTGCGATCATGAATTTCGAAAACTACATCATTAGAACATAATTCTAAAAGCGCATTTATGGCTCCTTTACCGAAATATTCGTAAGCACTCATAGCGATTCCGGTAGTTGGATTGTTTATAGCACTATAGCCAATTTGATCTAAAGGGGCATCTGCATTTGCACTCCAATGAGATATGCATTTTCCAGCATCATTAAGTTCAATAATATCGACATCTAAGGCATCATAAGATTTACCATTTGGTGGCAACATTAAGAATTTTTCAGTATTTGTTCCTGTCATATGAATTTGTAGAAAGTAGCGATTTTTGCCTGCAGGAGTGATAGATTGAATTTCAAATTTCGTATCTGGAAACGCGTCCAGAAATACTTTATATTGGGCAATGCATGCTTGAATTCCTTGGATTGGCTGCGGAGACAAACCAAGTTCCCTATAATCATCAGAACAAAGACTGGCAAATGTTGCGAAATCCTTTTTTTCTAAAGCTGCATATGCTTTTCGAATGTTTGTTTCATCCCGACTTAGATTTGTCTTTTGATTACAACTAATATGAATAATTGCTGCTATAGCAATCGGATAAAGAATTACAAATGGATTTTTCATTTCGTATGATATTAATTTTGTTTTACTAATATGGATACATACGAGAGGGTCATGATTTTGGATTTAGGGAGCAGTATTTTTTTTTTTGCCTGGTGGAATCACCTTCAATTTGTGAATATTAAGGTCATTATTATTTTTTATGAATGCTCCTTTTTATCCCAGTAAAAAGTCATTTTAAACGGAAACAAATCAATGAATACTTTTTTTCTGCTGGTAAGTATCACTTTGTAATTTGAATTTTTAACTTCCTGTATTATCGTTAGATTTGAATTGCTTATTCAACAGTTATTGCATTGGTTTATATAATATTAATTTGGCAGAAATTTAAAATTATTCAAAATTATTATTTCGAACAGTTTGTCACGAGCACGGAGCCATTCATTTTTGATTGGATTCTGAAAATTTAAATCTGAGCAATCTGGGTTTACCCTGTTTTTTATATTGGATTAAAAATAATTGTTAATAAAACTTGGTAGATATAAAAGTAATAAATTGCGAACCCAGTAACGAAGTTTTATGAATCGGTAATTTATTTTTTATACAAAGTGCTTCCTTCTAAATATTCAAATACTTTATCTGGAACAAGATAACGAATAGATTTTCCTTCTTTGATTAAATCGCGGATTGCAGTTGATGAAATTTCTAATAATGGGGCTTTACAAATCCGGATATTGGGATGTGTAAAAAATTCGGAAGTATGCTCCGAATCTGGCCTTCGGTAAATATAAATCTGGTAATTTGCAAGGATCAATTCATAGTTTTTCCATTTTTTTATACTTTGAAGATTGTCTTCTCCCATAATTAAATGAAAGCGATGCTGTGGATATTTTTCATTCAAATGAGTTAAGGTATCTATTGTGTAAGAAGGTTGTGGCAATTTAAATTCTACACTACAGCTTTTAATATTAGGATTATCCTCTAAAGCGAGATTTACCAAATGCAAACGATCATAATCAGCGGCCAGGGTAGATTTTAATTTTAATGGGTTGTGAGGGCTCACAACCAACCAAACCTGATCAATTTCTACTTGGTTTGCAATGTGTTGGGCAATTATTAAATGCCCTGTATGAACTGGATTGAAGGATCCAAAAAACAATCCAATGTTCATTTAAAATTAATAATTTGATAAAATAGGCATAATCAACATTAACAAACTTTCTCCTTTTGCCTGTTCTGATGGAAGCAGGATTCCTGGTTTATTTGGTTGGGATAATTCAATTGTTATGTTTTCACTACCCATGGCAGATAGCATTTCTGCTAAAAATTTTCCATTAAATCCTATCGTCATAGGTTCACCTAAGAATGAACACGTTAATTGTTCGGTGGCTTCATTTGACATGTCAGGATCTTGAGATGAAATCGTTAAACTTTTATCCTGGATATTAAAGACTACCTGATTCGTCGATTTATTAGCATACACAATTAATCTTCGGATAGCAGATAACAATTCTAAACGATTCACCTGTAGTTGAAATGGATTATTTGTAGGAATAACTGCATTGTAATCCGGATATTTAGCATCTATCAATCGAGTCGATAAAATCGTATTATCAAAGCTAAAAAACGCTTTAGATCTTCCAAAATGTATAGTAATCTCACCATCTTTTGGTAAAATCGATTTAAGCGCTAGTAAAGACTTCTTTGTTAAAATAATGGTAGAAGAAGCTTCACTCGTTGCATCTAATAAACTGTATTTTACAAGTTTATGGGCATCTGTTGCAGCAAATGTCAAGCTATTAAAATCAATATTCAGGCAAATACCCTTCATGGCTTGTCTCATTTCATCATTGCTCGTAGCAAAGACAGTGCGATCAATGGCATTTATTAAACGATCTGAAGAAATGGTAATTTTATCTTCATTGGTTGGTAATGTCAATTCTGGAAAATCGTCGGCTTTTTCTCCAACTAATTTATAAATACCTGATTGAGAAGTTATTGTAATTCCATTAGAGGCTTCATTTACTTCAATAGAAATGGGTTGTTCGGCCAATGATTTTAAAGTTTCCAATAAAGTTTTACCGGGAATTGCTATGGTACCCCCTTTACTTACCTCGGCTTCAACCTCTGTAGTAATGGTTAATTCAAGGTTAGAAGCAGTAATACTTAAAGCCTTTCCTTTCGAGGTGATAAGAAAATCTTCTAACACTGGAATGACAGGATTTGAGGCCAAAGCGGATGAAACTTTATTAAGTTTGTCTAACAAACTACCTGAAGAAATACTGAATTTCATGAACTCCTTTATTTATTAATTAAATTAAAAAGCATACAATTGATAATTATGCAATGCGTTTAGTATCCATTTGATATGTTTACATCTTAAATGGTGGACAAAAATACATTTATTTTAACTAGCAATAAATTCGAAGATTAAAGATGGGTAAATCCGGTTTAAAAATTCCAATAGTAGAGCTGGATTGGACAAAATTGAAATTGCCAGCATATGAAAAAAAGTCTTTTAATAATGGAGCCCAATTATATCAGATTCAATCCAATAAACCGGGCTTAAGTTCCTTTGAAATAGTATTTCGAAATGGGCGGTGTACGGAACATAAGAAGCTGAGTTCCAGGATGGCAGCTAACCAACTACAAGAAGGTACTGCGATATTGAGTTCGGAACAGGTTGCTGATACGGTAGATTATTATGGGGCGAATTTAACAATTCATTCAGATCTTGATTTTACCGTGATCTCGATGAGCTGTCTTCAAAAGCATTTTGAGTTTTTGGTAGGATTCATAACAAATCTTATTTTAAATCCTGCTTACAGAGAATCTGATTTGGCAAAAGCAAAGTTGTTTTTAAAATCTCAGTTACACCATCAGTTAACAGAACCAGATTATGTTTCATATCGGGAATTTACCTCCTTAATCTATGGCAGTTCCTCAATTTATGGTTATAATACCAATCAGCATTTAATTGATGACTTACAGCGTGAAGATTTATTGAAATATCAACAAGAAAACTATGTAGCAGATTTTATGTATGTATTCTATTGTGGTGATATAAAACCAGCCATAGAAGGCTTTTTGGAACAAATTATTTTACAATTCAGGAATTTAAATGCTAATAAGAGTATAGTCTTTCCAAATATTTATTGCCCTGCTGAACAAAAGCATTTTTCTATTGAAAATTGTGCTCAGATAAGTCTTAAAATGGGCTTGAGATGGCATCAAAAGATACATCCCGATTTTTATGGGATGTATGTGCTAAATACCATATTAGGCGATTATTTTGGATCCAGGCTGATGAAAAACATACGAGAAGATAAGGGTTATACCTACGATATTCATGCTGCATTAGATGCGCAAGTTTATGATGGTTGTTTTTACATTAGCGCAGAGTTAAATCCGGAACAGGCAGAAGATGCAATTCTACTCATCAAAGGAGAAATCAAAAGGATTCAAACAGAGTTGATTCCAGATGAAGAGTTGAACTTAGTCAAAAACTACCTCTGTGGTAATATTATGCGGATGATGGATGGTCCTTTTCAAACCATGGTTTTCCTGAAAGTTTTAGTAACCGAATACGGGAGTCCGGAGTCATTCCATAAATTATTAGAAGAAATATTGAATGTCCAACCAAATAATTTGAAAAATTTAGCTGAAAAATATCTTAGAATAGAAGAAATGAGCCAAGTAACAGCAGGTGCTTGAGTTTAATTCGCAGTTTTATTGTAATTTTGCAACCTTTCCCTAGAACTTAGTTCCGATTTAAAGGAATCCATCTTATTTGGATTGATTTTTGATTCATTGACTAGACCGATTATTGTACATGAAAGTATTTAATTTATTTGTTCAGGAGCTGGCTGTAGACCTAGGCACAGCAAACACCCTGATAATACAAGATGATAAAGTAGTTGTTGACGAACCGTCGATAGTTGCCGTAGATAAAAAAACCGGAGAAGTAATAGCAGTCGGTAATAAAGCCATGCAGATGCATGAAAAAACCCACAAAAATATTGAAACGATCCGGCCTTTAAAAGATGGTGTTATCGCTGATTTCCAAGCTGCTGAAGCCATGATTCAGGGGATGATCAATATGATTGGAAGCAAACGTCGCTTTTTTACACATCTTAGAATGGTTATTTGTATTCCATCTGGCATTACGGAAGTGGAAAAAAGAGCCGTTTTTGATTCAGCCGACCATGTAGATTCTAAGGAAACCTATCTCATTCATGAACCGATGGCTGCCGCTTTAGGAATTGGATTGGATGTAGAAGAACCAATCGGAAATATGGTCATTGATATTGGAGGCGGTACTACAGAAATCGCAGTAATCGCTTTATCTGGTATCGTTTGTGATCAATCCATAAGAGTAGCAGGTGATGAATTTACAGGCGATATTATAGATTATATGCGTCGGGAACACAATATGTTGATTGGGGAACGCACTGCCGAACAAATGAAAATTCATATTGGATCAGCACTAAAAACCTTAGAAAATCCGCCAGATCCATTCCCAATTAATGGTCGTGACTTGATGACAGGGATTCCAAGGCAAATTATCATACGATATGAAGAAACTGCGGAAGCTTTAGATAAATCTATTATGAAAATTGAAGAGGCTGTTTTAAAGGCTTTGGAAATGACACCTCCGGAACTTTCCTCCGATATTTATCGCACGGGATTATATCTTACGGGAGGCGGAGCACTCTTGCGAGGACTTGATAAACGACTTTCATTAAAAACTAAATTACCAGTAATAGTAGCCCAGGATCCTTTAAGAGCTGTTGTACGAGGTACCGGTATTGCCTTAAAAAACACAGATCGTTTTTCATTCTTGATAGACCGAAAAAGTATTTAGTTTTATACGAGTTTAGTAAAAGCAACATCGCTTTTCTAAATTAAGCATACACAAAAGGGAATGTGGAGAATAGCCAAAATAATTATTCAGAATGGTTCTCTGGTTTTGTTTGTGATCTTGCAATCTCTTTGTTTGTTTTGGATTGTAAAATTCAATCAAAATCAACAAAAAATTTATTTGCATTCCTATCAATTAATGGCCAGCGGTATTCAATCCAAATATCAATATTTAATTAGCTATTTTAATCTTAGAGAACGCTATGATAGTATTGCAGTTGAAAATGCAAAATTGCGGAGTAATCAAATAAATACATTTTCAAATTCTCAAAAAAAAGTAGACAGTCTGATTAACCATAAATCAGAGGATCAATTATATCAGTTGATCCCGGCAAGAGTTATTAACAATGCACTTGATAAAAGGAATAATATGATTACCCTGGATAAAGGGGGAAAACATAACATTGCACCAGGAATGGGCGTAATTACAAATAAAGGAATTGTTGGAATCGTTACGGATACCAGTTCTAACTATTCACTGGTGATGTCTGTTTTACATAGTAATACAAATATTAGTGCCCGACTAAAACGTTGCGGATTTTTTGGATCCCTTATTTGGAATGGAAAAGATCCATCGATTATGAACTTGCAAGCGATTCAAAAGTATGCAGATGTTAGACTTGGCGATACCATTGTTACAAGCGGTTATAGTATCGTTTTTCCAAAAAATCTTCTGATTGGTACAGTAGACATGTATAAAGTTGAAGAAGGTTCCTTTACCTTTAAAATAAATGTTGCATTAAGTCAGTCCATGACGAATATTGATCAGGTTTATGTAATCTTAAGTCATGATAAAGGAGAAAAGGAAAACTTAGAAAAAAAATCGGTTCGATATGAGTAATATCCTAACTACAAATTTCATCCGTTTTATTTTATATATCGCCTTACAGGTGTTTGTACTCAAAGAAATAAATCTTACGGGTGCGAATGAAAATTATATTTTTATTATTATTTACCAAATTGCAATTTTAACCCTCCCGTTTCAGATACCTCAATTTTTTGTATTACTCATTGCCTTTTCAGTTGGCTTTATTGTAGATTTGTTTTATATGTCACCAGGCGTTCATGCTGGAGCCTGTTTATGGATGGTAGTATTTCGGCCATTAGTTGTTAGAATATTTGAACCTAAGAATGGATATCAAACAGATATGAGTCCAACAATTGGGGATTTAGGAATTGTTTGGTTTGCAAAATATTCAAGTGCTCTGCTATTAGTATTTTTCCTTGCTTACTTTATTCTTGAAATTTTTACATTTGTTTATGCGGGAGAAATATTTATTAAAACCATGCTTAGCTTTTTTGTCTCGAGTATTATTATTTTTTTGTTACAACTATTTTTTAGTTTCAAAACATAACAATTAAAGGATGCAAGAGAAGCAAATATTAAGATTTCGGATCGTTAAAATTTTTATGATTTTATGTGCATCCATTCTTGTTATTACACTCGCAAAAATTCAATTATTCAATCCGTACTATTCTAATAAAGCAAGTTCAACAACGCTGAATCAAAATACCATTTATCCATCGAGAGGATTATTTTATGACCGGAATGGAAAACTTCTTGTAATTAATTATCCAACCTATGATCTTTATGTAACTTATAAAGAGGTAAGTAAAGAGATGGATACTGCATTATTTTGTCAACTGCTTAATATTCCAATGAGCAGTTTTCAGGAAAATCTAGAAAAAGATTGGCGTTCTGGAAAATACAGTAAGTCCGTTCCATTTGTATTTTTAAAAAGTATTCCTCCAGAAGTTTTTCTGCCATTTCAAGAGAATGTATTTAGGTTTCCTGGATTTGAAGGATTGCTCCGATCAATCCGGGAATATCCAGAGCCTCATGGTGCCAATTTTTTAGGTTACATAAGTGAGGTTACCAAAGAAGAAATTGAACGTTCAGAAGGTATCTATAAATTAGGAGACTATATCGGAACGTCTGGATTAGAAAAATTTTATGAAGAAATTATTCGGGGAGTTAATGGTGTTGAGTTTGTATTGAAAGATAATCTCGGTAGGGAAGTAGGTCAATTTGATTTTGGAAAATTAGATAGAAAAGCAGTTTCTGGTCTGGATGCACAATTGAGTATTGATATTGAACTTCAAAAATTTGGAGATAGCCTCATGTTAAATAAAGTAGGTGGAATTGTAGCTATTGAACCAGAAACCGGTGAAATCCTTTGCCAGATTACATCCCCTACCTATAATCCAAATTTATTATCTATTCATAATAATCGAGGCGTTGCATATGCATATTTATTGCGAGATTCCCTAAAACCCCTTTTTGACAGATCCTCCAATGCTAAATATCCACCGGGCTCCATATTTAAACCGATACTAGCGCTTATTGCTATGCAGGAAGGTGTAATAAATGAAAACACAGCACATACCTGCACAGGTGCATATTATTATAAAAACCTTTCTTATGGTTGTCATCATCATCCGAGTCCATATAAATTATCGGTCGCTTTACAACATTCCTGTAACTCTTATTTTTTCCAAACATTCAGAGACTTAATTGAAATAAAAGGATTCAATAAACCCCAATTTGGATTAGACTTATTAGTAAAATATCTTGGTGATTTTGGTTTGGGTAAGCCTCTCTATACAGATGTAGCCACAGAAAGTGGAGGGTATATACCAACTTCTGAATATTATACACGATTATATAAAACGGATCAATGGAGATCGACTTATTTTATTTCTGTTGGGATTGGTCAGGGAGAATTGCAATTATCTACAATCCAAATGGCAAACCTGGCAGCGATCCTGGCAAATAGAGGTTTTTTTTATACACCCCATTTAGTAAAAGCGTTTAGTGGAAATCAAAACCAAATTCAAGAAAAATTTAGAATTCAAAATAAAGTACCGATTGATCAAAAATATTTCGAACCTGTGATTGAAGGTATGGAATTGGCTATTCAAGCGGGAACTGCTTCCCTGGCATTTAATCCTGAAATTGCAACGTGTGGAAAAACGGGCACTTCTCAAAATCCACATGGTGAAGACCATTCCGTTTTTTTTGCTTTTGCTCCAAAAGATAAACCTAAAATAGCAATTGCTGTATATATTGAAAATGCAGGCTGGGGAGGTACGGTGGCAGCTCCTATAGCTTCATTAATGATTGAGAAATATTTAAAACGAAAAATCTCAAGACCCGACTTACAGGAACGAATGATGCGCAAAGATCTGATCACCAAAAAAACAAAACCATGATTATTTCAGCAATTGTAGCTTTAAATGCTGACCGTATTATTGGATTCGAAAATCAAATTCCATGGTACCTGTCAGCAGATTTAAAATATTTTAAGAAAGTGACCCTTAACCATACGGTTTTAATGGGTAGAAAATGCTATCAAAGTATTGGTATTCCATTACCAAAACGGACAAATATCATTGTTACCCGGGATCCTTTTTTTATAGTGTCTAATTGCTTTATTGTGCATTCCATTGAGGAAGGCATTTTATTTGCAAAAAAACATGGCGAACAAGAACTATTTATTATCGGAGGTGGTGAAATTTACAAACAATCGATGCATCTTTGGAATAAATTATACATAACACTTGTAGATTTTCCATGCAAAGGGGATACCTATTTTCCGGAAATTGATAAAGAACAATGGTCCCTTTTTTCAAGAGAAGATCATGAGAAGGATGAGAAAAATAACATGAACTATTCATTTTTGATTTATGAGAAAAAATAAGCACTAAAAGTACACACACCCTATTTATTGACCCCCTAAAATTTCAGATCATGAAAGAAGATCTTATTCAATTTATTTGGAGATCTAAAGTCTTGCTTTCTAACAAACTATTTACAAGCAATGGATCTCTTATTGAAGTGTTGCATCCCGGTTTATTTAATACGAATCAAGGACCGGATTTTCTCTTTGCCAAAATTTTATTAGATGGTGTCCTATGGGCAGGACATGTAGAAATACATGTTAAAGCATCAGATTGGAATTTACACAAGCATCAGTTGGATCCAAATTATCAAAATATCATCCTTCATGTGGTTTGGCAGCATGATATAGATATTTTCTATAACCAAAGCCCTTTAGCTTGTTTGGAGCTGAAAGATCTGGTAGATCCAGTTTTAGTCCGAAACTACCAGGGACTAATGCAAAATGAGCGTTCATTAGCTTGTAGCCCATTTCTAAATTATATCCCGGATTCTTTAAAGTCGATTCAGCTGGAGCGCATGATGATAGAACGCCTGGAAAATAAAACAGAGAAAATGAAGCAAGAATTGCAGCTACTTCAATGGGATTGGGAAGCCTTACTGTATAGAAAATTGGCCCATTATATGGTAGCTCCTATGAATAGTGAAGCAATGGCTCATTTATGTGAAATATTGACTTGGAAACTGCTTATAAAGGGATATCACGATCACACTATATTAGAAGCAATGCTTTTTGGCACAGCAGGTATGCTTGTTGAAGATCACCAAGATGCTTATTATCAAGGTTTACAAAGTGAATTTAAACATCTGCAGTTAAAATATGGAATCGTACCTATAAATGCAATTGAATGGAAATTTTTGCGACTGCGACCTTCCCATTTTCCAAGCCTTAGAATTGCTCAGTTAGCAGCTTTTTTATATAAAGAACATCAATTGTTTTCTAAAATTATAGAATCAGATTCATTAATTGAAATCTATGGTTATTTTGATGAATCGCCAAATGAATATTGGAATTCTCATTTTATTTTCGGGAAAACATCCAAAGAATGGAAACATGCCAAAATTGGTACCCTAACACGGGATATACTTATAATCAATGTAATAGTTCCTATATTATTTGCTTATGGTGTCATTCAAAATAGGGAAGAATTAAAAGAAAAAGCCTTGTTTTTCCTTCAAAAATTAAAAACAGAAAAAAATCATATCGTACATATGTGGAAAAGTTATAATTTTACACTTGATCACGCAGGTCATAGCCAGGGAGGTATTCAATTATATCAGCGTTATTGTAACGAAAAAAAATGTACCTCTTGCTTAATTGGCAATGAAATTCTGAAAAATCCCAGGACATAATATTTGTAAATTCTGAATTACTACTACAAATATGCATCCCTTGCTTTCAATTTAATCTTTGTAAACAAGGATTAAACTAATTTGTAAACATTGATGCGTACTGTAATTTTTATTTCTAAATATTATAAATACAGAGCTTTTCGATTTTATTTAAGATTGATTTCAAATTATAATAAAATATATAAACATATGAAACATTTTATCTTATTAAACTTGGCATTAATTCTAACAATTTCTGTTTCAGCACAAAAGCAGAAATTCTATGCAGGTCTAAATGGTGCAATTCAAAATACTTGGATATTCTGTTCTACTGATTTTGATGAAGGAGGTATTTTGGACTTTGAAACTACTTTTAGAACTGCTTTTGGTTTGGATTTGGGATATCAGTTTACACCAAACTATGGTTTACAGACAGGAATTCTGTATTCTCAACAAGGTCAAAAGTATACAACAGCAGGCAATACAAATGCCAATTATACTACGGATTTAAGCTATTTGAAGATCCCAGTTTTGTTTTGCTATACGCATAAACCATTAGGTAAATTATCTTTTATTGCACAAGCAGGTTTCCAATTTAGTCTGCTCACAGAAGCTTTAAGTTCAAGAGATCGCAACTTTTTATACTATAGTCCGGGTTATGTCGATGTAAAAGATAGCTATGCTTCGGTGCCTATTGAAATTGTACTTGCACTCGGGATCCAAATGAATTTTGAAAACATGAATGTCAGTTTATTGATTAGGCCCGATTATTCATTAACGGATATAGAAAAAACAGAAAAAAAACCTGGATTACGAAGTCCAGCTAGTAATTTTACAATTGCAATGCCACAATTGGGATTTCACTATTATTTCTAATTCGATATTTTGCAAAAATTAATTTCTTTACTGTTGTTTCCCATTTCATTTTTATATGGAATCGGTGTCAGTATTTACCAGGCATTGTATTTTAGTGGCCTAATCAAGCCAGTAAAATTTAGCTTTCCCGTCATTTCTATTGGAAATTTGACCATTGGAGGAACTGGAAAGTCACCTCATATTGAATATTTAATCCGACTTCTAAAAGATTATATTGAACTCGCCGTTTTAAGTAGAGGTTATAAACGGAATACATCTGGATTTTTATTAGTAGATTCTGAATCCAATGCAAAACAAGTTGGTGATGAACCTAAACAGATCAAGGATAAATTCCCCAATGTGCCTGTTGCCGTTTCAGAAAGTCGATCCCTTGGTATCCCAAGATTGATCCGGAATTTTCCAGATCTAAAATTAATTTTATTGGATGATGCTTTTCAGCATTTGGCTGTAAAACCTGGCTTGAATATCTTATTAACGGAATATGCAAACCCATATTCTAAAGATTTTCTATTGCCCAGTGGAAGATTGCGCGAGTGGCGATATGGGGCGTCTCGAGCCGATGTCATTATCGTAAGTAAATGTCCTGAAAACCTTACAGAGAATCATTTTGAAAGTTGGAGAAACAATCTCAGTTTAAGAAAACATCAAAGACTTTTTTTCTCTAAAATTGAATATGGAGTACCTTTTCAGATTTTTAATCCGCAAAAACTCTTTTTATTAAATCCAGGTTTGCATATCACCTTAATAAGTGCAATTGCACAATCCAGTTATTTATTAAATTATCTTGCAGGCAATGTAGCCTCTGTAGTTGATATCAATTTTGAAGACCACCATTATTTTAGGGAATCAGAATTAAAATCAATTTTGTTAAAACATGAACAAATATCGCATCCTAATAAAATGATTTTAACAACTGAAAAGGATGGCACACGATTGGCTTTATTTAAAGATTTTTTCAGTTTGCGAAATATAGAAGTCTATGCGATTCCAATACACGTGAAATTTTATCATGAATTGGAATTCAATAATTTTATTAAAGACTATCTACTTGAATTTAAAATATGAGGTTCCTTTTAATTTTAGTTTTTGGTCACATTGCCAGTACTGCATTTTTGCAGGCAGTTTATTTTAATCCAGACCAGAATCAAAAATTTCAGTTAGATCGATTGGAAATCCAATCGGGTAGATTATTTGCGAATCATTTGCAGAATATTCCTTTGGATCAAGGAAATTGCATGCATACCTTACTTAAATTGAAATTTGAGTCAACTTCAGACGACAGCGTAATCTTAAATAAATTAATCCTGGATAATGTTGAAAATCTATATACGAATGACCAGGAGAAATCAATGGAGTTGAGAAATTCATTCAGGAAAAAGCCTATTTTAAAATATTTTTATAAGGACGGATCGCATTGGTTAAGTGTTTATAAGAAAAGTTTCCAGTTGCAACTAGATCCTATATTAGATTTGAAATTTGGAAAAGAAGAACATAATTCAGAGTTATTATTTACAAATCGCAGAGGGCTTCGTTTTCAAGGAACGGTAGATCAAATAATTTCATTTCATGCGGATGTTATTGAGACCCAATTGACGACACCTTTATATGTCGAAGACTACATTAAATTGTATAAAAGTTTTCCGGGAGCGGGTTTGTTTAAATCGTTTAAGAGTAAACTTTTTACATTGAACCGAGCCTATGACTTTTTAATTTCAGAAGCTAGTATTTCAGTAAGAATTGCAAAACATGTTTCTTTGAGTCTTGGTCATGGAAGACATTTTATTGGAAGTGGAATACGGAGTTTATTATTATCAGATTTTGCTACTCCTCATTTTTATTTAAAGTTTAATACCAATGTTTGGAGACTACATTACCAAAATATTTTTGCAGAATTGAGTCCGGAAAGTTTGGGCGATGAAGGAAACCGATTGCTGCCAAAAAAATATATGGCAACGCATTATTTAAGTATGAATCTTACTAAAAACTGGAACGTAGGTTTATTTGAATCTGTAGTATTTTCAAGAGCTAAAGGATTTGAATTGCAATACCTAAATCCTGTTATTTTATACCGTTTCATTGAGCATGCATTAGGCAGCCCCGATAATGTTTTATTAGGATTTCATTCCAATCTATTGCTTGCAAAACGCATTTCTGTTTATGGTCAATTGATGATTGATGAATTTTTATTGAAAGAGTTTGTGAAACAGAATGGTTGGTGGGGAAATAAATATGGCATTCAAGCAGGTATAAAATATGTAAACGCATTTAATATTCGAAATTTGGATTTTCAAGCTGAATTTAATCTGGTGAGACCTTATACTTATACTTTTAGAGATAGCATTTCAAATTATACTCATTTCTTTCAGGCTTTAGCACATCCTTTAGGTGCAAATTTCAAGGAATTTATTTTCAGGCTGCACTATGTTCCACATCCTAGATATCAACTTACAGGCCAATGTTTGATTTATCAAAAGGGATTAGATAGTAGCGGGATCAATAATGGTGGGAATATTCTCTTAAATTATAACACAAGAAATACGGATTTCAATCATACAATTGGGCAGGGTATTCAGAATCAAGTGATCGGTTTAAGTTTGAATTTTTCTTATCAGTTATTTCAAAGAGCTTGGTTAGACTTTAATGTTCATTACAGAAAGAATGAAATTGAAAAGATATCAAATGCATCTGTTTGGTTTAGTGGCGGATTTAGAATGACAATCGATAAGATGAATTTTGATTTTTAGGAAATAGTTTCTATCAGATTAAATTGGGATATAAACATATTGTTAGAAAGGATAGTACGGTTAATTTTAATTTCTTTGATTTTTAGATTTGTAAAGAATAGATTCCCTTAAGTTTTAGTTTTAATCATTTACTTTTGAAGTTCACCCCACGGCCAAACAGGAGTGATTTTTTATTTTATAAAATACGGCAACGTAGTAAGTTAATATTAATTTTTCTGAATACATGAAAATCGCCTTAATCATTATCGGAGATGAAGTACTACTTGGACAAGTAGTGGATACCAATGCAACAAGTATTGCCAGGATTCTTTATAAGGAAGGACTGGAAATTTATAAAAAATGGACCGTAGCTGATAAATCGGATCAAATCCTTTTAGCCTTGCACGAAGCTTCACAAGATGCGGATGTTCTTTTAATGACCGGAGGATTAGGCCCTACCAAAGACGATATTACCAAGAAAACCTTAGCAGATTATTTTGAAGTTGATTTAATTTTTAGTGATGAAAATAAAATTCATCTTGAAAAGATGTTGCAAATTCGAAATATGAAAATTACACCAAATCACTTGCAACAATGTTATTTGCCAGCGAATGCAATCCTATTAGACAATCAATTAGGGACTGCTTTGGGTATGTATATTAAGGCACATTCTAAGATGTACTTTTCGATGCCTGGGGTACCCTACGAAATGGAATTTATTATGAATCATGGCGTTGTCCCCAGGCTCCGGGAAAACAAGCAGAACATTCAGGTTTACCATCAAACCATTCATACCATAGGTATGGGGGAGACGGAAATAGCAGACTTGATAGAACCTAAATTTGGTGAATTGCCATCCTATCTTTCTTTGGCATACTTACCTTCTCAAGGTCAGGTGAAATTAAGATTGACTGGAAAACACGAAAGTCTGGACTTTCTTAAAGAGAAAATTGAGACTTATAAAGAAATTATAAAGGATACCTTAATTGATAATATCCTGGGTTTTGGGGATACCAGCCTAGAGGAAGAGATTGGAAAACTATTGATTAAACAAGAAAGGACTTTAAGTACGGCGGAGAGTTGTTCAGGAGGTTACTTGGCTCATAAAATAGTCTCCGTACCTGGGGCTTCGGAATATTTTCAAGGTTCAATTGTTGCTTATCAGTATGAAATGAAACATAAATTATTAGGGGTTTCAGAAGAAGTTTTAGCCAAATTTGGGGCGGTAAGTGAAGAATGTGTAGTTGAAATGGTCAAAGGAGCTTGTTCGGAATTGGATTCTAATTATGCAATTGCAACTAGTGGGATTGCTGGTCCATTGGGTGGTACGGAGGACAAACCAGTAGGTACCGTTTGGATTGCATATGGTACAAAAGATATTATAAAAACCAAGAAACTCCGCTTTTTCAGAGATCGAATTCGGAATATTGAAGCAACTGCTACATTTGCAATGATTTTATTTTGGAAGTATCTAAAAGAAGTAAAATAGATATTACCAGTAAGAAAGCACTGTTGCGGGTATCCTAAAATGGCAGATTACATTTCGATCGCTAATTAGTATATATCCCATTAAATGGACTTATTTAGACCGTTTAATACATTAAATTTAATGGGAGTCTATTCTCTTTTTGGAATCTTGACCTTTAATTTTTGTACTTTTGCATAAATTTTTGACTATGGCTAAGGTAGAGCTGATTATGCCTAAAATGGGGGAAAGTATCATTGAAGCAACCATCCTAAAATGGCTTAAAAAAGAAGGGGATGCTGTCGAAATGGACGAAACAATCTTGGAAATTGCTACGGATAAGGTCGATAGTGAAATTCCTTCACCTTCTAAAGGCGTTATTTCAAAATTGCTTTTTAAAGAAAATGACGTTGTTGCTATTGGCAAAGTAATAGCTTATATTGAAACAGATGTCAATGCTGAAAATCTAAGTTCTCCAACGACACAGCCAGAGATTGCTAAAAATGAAAGCAAAACAGAATTAAAAGCAGCGATAGAAAAGCAAACTTCGAGCACAACAGGTGTTGAAAAATCAACATCAAACCGGTTTTTCTCACCCCTGGTACGAAACATTGCAAAACAAGAAAATATTGCAGTAAGCCAGTTAGAATCAATTCCTGGATCTGGCTTAGATGGACGTTTAACAAAACGGGATTTGATAGGATATCTTTCAAATGCGACGCCTCAAAAGGCAACAAATGCTGAAAATGTAAAGCCTTTTCAAGAGTCATCTGCAATTCAAGCAGCTCCGGCAGTTTCTATTTCAGGCAATGTAGAAATCATTGAAATGGATAGGATGCGAAAGCTCATATCTGATCATATGGTAATGAGTAAACACACGGCACCTCATGTCACCTCTTTTGTTGAAGTTGATGTAACACCAATAGTCCAATGGAGAGATCGTATAAAAGATAGTTTCTTAAAAAAGTATAATCAGAAAATTACCTTTACGCCTGTTTTTATTGAAGCTATTGCAAGAGCCATTAAGGAGTTTCCAATGATCAATGTATCTGTTCAGGGAACTCAGATCATTCGAAAACTGGATATAAATATTGGCATGGCAGCTGCTTTGCCAAGTGGCAACTTAATTGTTCCTGTTATAAAAAATGCAGACCGTTTGAATTTAGTAGGCTTGACGTATCAAGTAAACGATTTAGCAGCCAGAGCGCGTGCTAATAAATTAAAACCGGAAGATATTCAGGAAGGTACATTCACACTTACGAATGTAGGTACCTTTGGAAATGTAATGGGTACTCCTATTATCAATCAACCGCAAGTTGCTATTATGGCAACAGGGGCAATCCGAAAAAAACCAGCTGTAATAGAAACACCTTCTGGCGATACTATTGGGATACGTCATATGATGTTCTTATCAATGTCTTATGATCATAGAGTGGTTGATGGCGCTTTGGGTGGAACTTTTTTAAAACGTGTTGGAGACTATCTGGAACAGTTTGATATTAATCAAACCATTTAATGCTAATTAAGTCTAATCACTTATATCAATTCTTGCTGATTTTTTTAGCATGTTTGTATTCTTGTGTTGGGTTTACTCAAAATCTAAAGAGTGCGAATCAATATTATAAACAGAAGAAGTATTTTGAAGCTTCTGAAATTTATAAAACTTCCTGGAACATCGTAGAGAAGGATCCTGATTTATTATTGCAAGCAGGTATTAGTTGTTATGAATCTAATGCCTTAGATTATAGCATCCGTTGTTTTGAAAAACTATTATCAAGATCCAATAAATATTCAAAATTAGGCGCTTGGTATCTTGCAAAGTCATACCAGCATCAGAATCAATTTGAGCTTGCAATTTTTCAATATAAAAATTATCTAAAAGCAACAGACCGTGACGATCCGCAGAAAGCATTTATAAAAAATGAACTCTTGAGATGTGCCATGGGATTAAAATATAACAGACAAACACCAATTGCTATTGTTGAACCGATTAGTGGAGGAATTAATACGATTCAAGATGAATATGCAGTAGTTCCATTGCCAAATTCAAATATTTTTTATTTAAATGCTATTCGCGATGAAAATGAAGGGGGCCTAAGAAATGAATTAGGATATTTGGATTCAGAAAATGGATTTTTGCGATCCGATATTTTTCAAATTGAAAAATTAAATGGTGGGTGGACTACACCAACGAAAATTCAAAAGCAAATCAACTCCAGTATGCATGATCATGTTCTGGAAATCATTGAGAATGAGAAAATTTTGCTTTTTTTCAGAACCTTAAATGATGAAAAAGGATCCTTATTACTGGATACGCTGGATAATCCATTCATAAATTTTACTCAAGCGTCATTTAACAGTCCGATGATAGCCGATATTGGAGATCATGGAGTGAGCATTTTTCAAGATACCTTAATGATATTTTCTAGTTGTCGGTTGGGTGGTTATGGTGCTTATGATTTGTATATTTCTGTAAAAAGAAATGAACATTGGATGGAGCCGATTAATCTTGGTCCAACAATCAACACAGTTTTTAATGAAGATTATCCTTATATAACAAAGGATGGTAGAACCTTATATTTTTCTTCCGATAACTTATTGTCAATAGGAGGATATGATATTTTTAAAACCAAATTTTGGCCAGAAGCAAATCAATGGGGATCACCAATTAATTTAGGGATTCCAATTAATTCTGCTGGAAATGACACCCATTTTAGATTGACTCCGGATGGTTTAGCTGGCATTTTTACATCCGACCGTAAAACAGATAATAAAGGTGGAAAAGATATTTTCATGGCTTATTTCAAAGAGGATCTTGAAGAACAGCTTACATTAGAAAATGGAAGTCCATTGAGTAATTTAATGGATGAATCAAACGATGCCGATCGTCTTTTAATAAATACCAATTCAAATACAGGATATAAAACAAAAGAAACAAAAGAGTTTAAGGAATATTATATTGAATCCATTTATTATAAAGATGATGACTTTCTAAAGGAAAGTAAAAATAAAAAATTATTAGAACAATATATTTTAATACTTCAAATGCATCCTGCGTTAAGAATAGAAATTGCCGGACATGCATTTGAAGATTCTCAAGATCCTATAAATCTTTATTATTCAATTAAAAAAGCTGAAGTTATCGAAAAATATTTAATTGAAAATCAAATTGCTCCGAATAGAATTCATTGTTATGGACTTGGTTCCTCTTTTCCGATTGCTAAAAGAACAATCAATGGAAATAAATCAGCGGTTTCTGAAAAATTAAATAAAAGAATTGATTTCTTTTTTGAAAATTCAGATTCAAGTTTATTGAATATAAATTATTCAAGCATCCCAATACCAGAATCTTTAAGGCAAGAAAAGGAAAGTTCATTTCGAACTTCCAGATTAGGAATTCGATATTCTTTATATTTGGGAAGTTCATCCAGTATTTTAAATCATCCTTTGATTCAAGATTCCGAGACTCCATATTTTATGGAAAAAAAGCAGACAGGTTATCAATATTATGCAGGCGTTTATAAGCGCTTTACTGAAGCAGAGGCAGCTTTAAAACAAGCAATTTTACAATTTGGTATTAAAGCTGAGATTAAGGCATTTCGAAATGGGGTACCATTAAATCGAGCAGATATTATTGATTTTGTTTTACAGGATTCTGATTTGTTACTTTATTTGAATTATTTAAAAAGTCAGAACAATTAACTTATGATGGGAAGTTTAGAATTTTTACAGGAAAGTTTAAAAAACATGAAAACGATAGGTACTGTAATTCGTACATCCCGTTTTACAAGTAAAGCAATTACAGATTTAGTCGACTTCCAAAATGCAAAAGTAATTGTTGAATTGGGAGCAGGTGATGGTGCCATTACGCATCACATTCTCGACAGGATGCTTCCAGATGCAGTTTTAATTGTTTTCGAAGTGAATAAACCCTTTTGTGAAATTCTAAATAAAATCAATGATAATCGGATCATCGTTATTCATGATTCTGCTGAAAAATTAATCGATTATTTGCATACGATGAATATAGATTTTGTTGATTGTATTATTTCAGCAATTCCATTTGTTATGTTACCAGATGATTTGGCACAATCTATTTTATATGAATGCAAAAAATGTTTAAAAAATGGAGGAGATTTTATTCAAATTCATTATTCACTTTTAAAGAAGAAAATGTATGAAGAAATATTTGGAAGCACGAAAGTTAATTTTGTTGCTTTAAATATTCCACCTGTTTTTATAATGCATTCAAAAAAATAAAATGATATTTCTTGATCTTTAAAAGGGTCAAGCTAATTTTCTGGAGAACAATCGTTTTTTAAAATTGACAATACCTGGTCAAAATGGAATTTGTACTCAATTCCTGGGGATCTGGGTTTAAGGTATTCTAAGAGTCCTACTCCCCAAGTTTTTAAGCAGATCTTTAAGTTTGTATTGCAAAAGGTAAAAAAATTAAAATTTGCGTTTCGTTTCTACCTTGTAAAGCAGTCTAAATAAATTCATTTAAAGAATGTGAGCTTAATGCTTCTTTAAAAACCTCCTCATTTTTAACCATTGTTAAAAACAAACCACCACCGCCGGCTCCGCAAAGTTTGCAATAGTATGCACCATTTTGTAATCCTGCTTCCCAAAATTTTAAAATATTATCTGGGATCATGAGTTTGAAAATTTCTATACTTTCAATACTAATTTGAATCCAGTGATTTTGAAAATCATGGACAGCATTTTCTTTAAATGCCTCGATTAGTTTTTTATTTGCAGGTACTAAATCGGTTTCTATTTTTAATTTGTATTCTGACTGTTGGCAGTTTTGTTTAAAAAGAGATACTAAATATTGTGTATTCCGGATTACCTTACTATCAATTAAATGTAAGGAATATTCAGATAAAATATTTTGTTGAATTAAATTCAGAACATACAATTCATTATGATCTAATAGGATACAACGATTATAATAGGATATCATAGGATCTAAACCCGAACTTTGTCCATGAAAGAAATGTTCCATTTCTTTTAAAATTTGATGTACATTCTTTGTATTTGATTTATCTATGGTTGAGAATCTATCTAAAACGGCAGCACAAAGCGCACCGGAACTTCCTAAACCATAACCAAAGGGGATATTCGTTTCAAGATATCCTCCGTGTGAAATATAATGTTTGAATTCATCCAGCTGGATCAAGGTATTACAAAGAGGAGTATTTAAAAGAAATTTATAAAACGAACTCAAAACAGGGTCTTCAATCATTTGCTTGTTATTCCAATTTGCAAATCTTTCAATATTTGGAATTGCAAGCCCTGGATGGCCTGCTAAGACGGTATATTCACCTGCTAATAATATTTTTGAAGGATATATTCTGTGCCTTGTCATAGAAAAACAAACATACAAAAAGTACTTGATTAAGCTTGGTGATAATAGATATCCCTGTATCTTTGAACCGTGGAGCAGGACATCATCCGTATAAGTGATTATCTTATGCGGGATCCTAAAGGGGCAGAATTAGCGCAACTTTTGGATGTAAATCAGAATCAGAAAATTAGCATAGAGGGTCTTTGTGGATCCAGGGATAGCTTTTTGATTTTATCTAGCTTCCTCAATCAAGCAAATCCATTTTTAATAATCTGTTCAGACAAAGAAGAAGCAGCATATTTACAAAACGATCTTGAACAATTTTCAAAGCAAACCAAAGTCTACTTTTTACCGGATTCATTTAGAAGGCCAGCTCAATTTGAAGAAATGGATACATTTCAGATACAACAACGAGTGGATGCCATTTCCAAATTAAATCAAAATGCACAGGGTATTATTGTAAGCTATCCGGAAGCGATTTTTGAAAAAATGATTTCAGGAAAAGCTATTGAGAAGTCAAAAGTTGAATTTGCAACTGGATCCAAATTGGATTTAGATGATATATTGATTAAATTGAATCAATTCGGATTTAATCGAACTGATTTTGTTTATGAACCCGGACAGTTTTCTGTAAGAGGTGGAATTCTGGATGTTTTTTCTTATGCATCGGATCTTCCTTATAGAATTGAATTAAATGATGATGTTGTGGAAAGTATCCGCAGATTTGAAACATTGACGCAACTTTCTCAACAAAGTATTGCACGGTTTTCTATTATTCCTAATATGCATTCTGATTATGAAACAGAAGCTAAAATGAGTCTTTTTGAGCTGCTACCAATGAATACTGTGATTTGGATTAAGGATTTGCATGCATGTACCGAATCGTTAAACAAGTGTTTTGAAGCAGCTAACCGACAAGGAGATAAAATGAAACATTATGATGAAGATCGTTTTATCCAATTAATTCACAGAAAAGAATATATCAATGGAGACGAATTTATTTCAGGCATTGAAAATTATAAATTGATTTTTTATAATCAGAAACCAGATAAAAGCATACCAACAATATCATTATCAATTCACAGTCAGGCACAACCCAGTTTTAATAAAAATTTCAATTTATTAATTGAAGATATCCGGGCGTTAAATTTAAAAAACTATAGCTGTTTTATTTGTACGAATAGCACAGCACAAATAGAACGTTTTTATAATATTTTTGAAGATCTAAAAGCGGATATCAAATATTTTCCGGAGCTTAAGTCTATCCGGGAAGGATTTATTGATCATGATTTAAAGATAGCTTGTTATACAGATCATCAAATATTTTCAAGATTTCATGGATATAAAATAAAACAAGGATATACAAAAGATCAGGCCCTCAGTTTAAAAGTATTGCGGGAATTGCAAGCTGGAGATTTTGTAACCCATATGGATTATGGCGTTGGTCGATTTGCTGGGCTCGAAAAATTGAATATTAATGGACAGTTACAAGAAGCCGTTCGGCTGATTTATAGGAATGATGATATATTATATGTGAGTATTCATTCATTGCATAAAATTTCAAAATTTGTAGGGCAAGAAGGAACAGAGCCAGGCTTAAGTAAGTTAGGGTCTGATCAGTGGAAACTTTTGAAACAACGCACGAAGCAAAAAGTTAAAGACATTGCGCAGGAATTAATTAAACTTTACGGAAAGCGAAAAGCGGCAAAGGGATTTGCTTTTCATCCAGATAATTATTTACAAGCAGAGCTGGAAGCTTCCTTTATGTATGAGGATACTCCGGATCAATACAAAGCAACGCTGGAGGTAAAGGCCGATATGGAAAAACCATTCCCAATGGATCGTTTAGTTTGTGGAGATGTCGGATTTGGGAAAACGGAAGTGGCTATTCGCGCAGCCTTCAAAGCGGTCCAAGATGGTAAACAAGTTGCTATTTTAGTACCGACTACAATTTTAGCAATGCAGCATTATAGGACCTTGAAAGAACGCCTCAAGGAGTTTCCAGTCGATGTGGATTATGTTTCAAGATTTCGGACAACAAAAGATAAAAATCAGATTATAAAAAATCTGAATGATGGAAAATTAGATATCATTATTGGCACGATTAGTATTTTAAGTGCTAAAATTAAATTTAAAGATCTCGGATTATTAATTATCGATGAAGAGCAAAAATTTGGTGTTGCTTCTAAAGAAAAATTAAGACATCTCAAACATAATGTTGATACCTTAACCCTGACTGCTACACCAATACCAAGAACCTTACAGTTTTCATTAATGTCGGCAAGAGACTTGAGTGTCATTCAAACGCCTCCTCCAAATCGTCAACCGATACATACAGAGCGCAGAGTATTTAATGACCACCTAATTCAAGAAGCTATAATGCATGAAGTGTATCGTGGTGGCCAGGTTTTTTTTGTACATAATAAGGTAAAAACTTTAGGTGAAATGGCTGCAGCATTGCATCGATTATGTCCTACCGTAGATATTCAAGTGGCACATGGACAAATGGAAGCGGAAAAACTTGAAAAAGTGTTGGTCGATTTTATTGATAATAAGTTTGATGTATTAGTATGTACCAATATTATTGAAACAGGTATGGATATTCCGAATGCAAATACAATTATCATTAATAATGCACATCAGTTTGGATTGAGTGATCTCCATCAATTAAGAGGTCGTGTTGGTCGTTCCAATAGAAAGGCCTATTGTTATTTGTTTGCACCACCTTCTTCTGTTTTGACTATGGAAGCCAGAAAACGATTAAAAACAATAGAGGAGTTTTCAGATCTTGGCAGTGGTTTTAATGTTGCTATGCGCGATTTAGATATTCGGGGAGCTGGTAACTTATTAGGTGGAGAACAAAGTGGTTTTATAGCCGACATTGGTTATGAGACCTACCAAAGAATATTGGAAGAAGCAATTTTAGAATTGAAGGAAACGGACTTTAAAGAATTATTTGCTGATGACAAAAAGGAAGAGAAGGTTTATATCCGGGATGTAACCATTGATAGTGATATCGAAATGATGATACCGGATGCTTATGTTTCTAATATTCAGGAACGGTTAAACCTTTATCAATCTCTTGATAAACTAGAAAACGAAGAAGCTATCCAGAAGTTTTGTGAACAAATTAAAGATCGTTTTGGTCCAATACCTTCACAAGTAGAAGAATTATTAAATGGATTACGTTTGCGATGGGTTGCAAAACGTTTAGGTTTTGAGCGGGTTGTTTTGAAAAAGAAAAAATTGCAATGTTATTTTATTTCGAATCCGGCTTCTCCATTTTTTGAAACCAAAGCTTTTCAAACAATATTAAGAAAAGTAGCATCAAAAACATCCAGATTTACATTGAAACAATCCAACATCAGCTTAATATTAATCAGCGAACACGTTGCAGGGTTTTTGCAAGCAAGAAATTTATTAGGCATATTAGAGGGAGATGAATAATTCCGGATGTTAAATGTTTTGTTATTTTAAAAGGTCTAAGATCTTTTGGAGCTTGGAATACTATGTATTTTGTATTTATAATCCAGCTTATTCAATCATAGTTCAGTCCGGTTTAATTTAAAAGATAATAAATTTTATAAATCTAATTAATTTTAAATTGAACGAAACAATCTGGCTCTGATAGTATCAATAAATTTTTACCTTTAAGAAAAATTATATGTCAAATCCTTATTCCCGAAGGGAAACATTAAAAGCACTTGGTCTTGTGGCAGGGGCATCCGTTTTTAAGATTCCAGATTTGTCCCAATTATTGGGTGAAACTCCGAATCCACTGCATGTCAAATTATCAAAACCAATAACAGCAATTACTTTAGGAGCAGGTGCTCGTGGCAATGTTTATGGAAATTATGCAATTGAAAATCCGGAAGAAATAAAAATCGTAGGTGTTGCAGAACCCATTCCAATAAGAAATGATCGATACACAAAAAAGCATTCCATTAAAGAGGATCACCGGTTTGTAACCTGGGAACATGTTTTTTTAAAACCAAAGTTTGCGGATGCTATTATTATTACAACACCTGATCATCTGCATTATGGACCTTGCATGAAAGCACTTGAAATGGGCTATGATATACTCTTGGAAAAACCAATGGCACAAACTGAAAAAGAGTGTAGGGATATTTTAGCAAAATCGAAAAAAACCGGTCGCATTGTAGGCTTATGTCATGTCCTCAGATATGCACCATATTTTGTTAAATTGAGAGCATTAATCCACAATGGTTCTATCGGTGAATTATTAAGTATCCAGCATTTCGAACCCATTCAACATGTGCATATGGCGCATTCATTCGTTAGAGGTAACTGGCATAATAGCAAAGAAACAACACCTATTATTTTAGCCAAATCCTGTCATGATCTTGATATTTTAAGATGGTTGGTAAATAAACCATCTGTGCGTGTTGCTGCATTTGGTAATTTAAAATGGTTTACCAAAAAAAATGCACCCGAAGGAAGCACAGGTCGTTGTCATGAAGGGTGTGCAATAGAATCTACCTGCCCGTATTCAGCACTTAAGATTTATTTAAGGGAGCACAGTTATACCTATGTATTTGATCTTCCGGAAAAAAAAGAATTAGTACCAGATGCAATTATGAATTATTTAAAAACTACAAATTATGGCAAATGTGTTTATCGCATGGATAATGATCAGTGTGATCATTATGTGATGAGTTTGTTATTTGAGGAAGGTATAACAGCTAGTTTTAATATGGAAGCATTTACTTCTTACCACGGTAGAAGAACTCGGGTCATGGGAAGTATGGGTGATCTTTATGGGGATATGGAAAAATTTGTTCACTCAGATTTTCGAACTGGAAAAGTAACAAACTGGGATTCTCAATCGTTTGAAGAAGGGGTTTATAAAAATCAAGGACATGGTGGTGGCGATTACCGCCTTATGAGAGATTGGGTACAAGCTGTAGGTCAACAAAATGCACAATTACTGACTTCGACAATTGACGCTTCCATTGAAAGTCATATATTAGGTTTTGCTGCAGAAAGAAGTAGAAAAACTAAAAAAATAATAGACATCAAATTATAATTTGATACAATCCATGAATAAATACTTTGTAAAAATGGTGTTCTGCTTCTCTAAATTGTATTTTATGAGAATTTAAAATGAGCACTTAATTTTTTGCATGGTATTTAAAAAAATTTGATTTAAGAAATGTTTATAGAATTTAATATGTTGAAATTATACAGAATCTTTTTTTTAGTAATAATTTATTTATTTGTTTATAATTCTTGTAAAAATCCAGATTCTAAATTAGATACATTGCAAACGGTGGATCCTGAATTGCAGTTATTAAATGAATCCATTCAAAAAGATCCTGAAAATGATTCCCTCTATTTTTATAAGGCATTTTATTATTTTGAAAGAGATTCTTACGAAGTCGCAATTGTTAACTTAAATAAAGCATTGTCGATTGATTCAACATTTAAGCCAGCTTATTATCAGCTACTTGCAGATGTTTATTTGGCAAATATCCAATCAAGGGAAGCTGTGGAAATTATTGATAAAGCCTTGATTTATTTTCCAAATGAGATCTCTGTTATTTTAAAATCGTCTCAAATAAAATTGATTTTAAAACAACATATGGCTGCATTAGCTACCTTGAATAAAATTTTTATAAGAGACCCACAAAATGCGGAGGCTTATTATTTAGCAGGGCATATATTTTATGAAATGGGCGATACCGGTCGTGCAGTAAATTCATATCAAAAGGCTGTTGATTTTAATCCAGATATGCGTGCAGCATGGGTGCAATTGGGTGATGTGCTTTCCGATTTAAAGAATCCAAGAGCGATATCGTATTATCAGAATGCTATCCTATTAGACAGTATCGATCCGGAAATATTTCATAAAAAAGCATTTGCATTATATAGTTTTGGAAAAACGGCTGAAGCTATCGCTCTTTATAAAAGAAGCTGCTTGAAATTTCCGAATTATGAGCCATTTTTTTTTAATCTTGGATTTATTTATTTGGAATTAGATTCTTTAGATAAGGCAATTGAACATTTTACCATAGCAACACAATTAAATCCTGTCGAAGCCAGTGGATTTTATCAACGGGGTATTGCTTATCAACAAAAAGGAGTTAATGCACAAGCTAAAACAGATTTCCAGCAAGCCTTGCAATTAGATTCTACCTTGGAGCTTGCAAAAATTGCATTGCGAAAACTAAAATGATGGTAACTGTTTTTTAGTTATTAGAATATTTTAAAAAGAAACTTATAGCGGCTACTTTACCGAGCAAATAAATTTGGTCCTGATCGGGATTTCCACTTGTTGGAAAACTAATTTCAACAACAGTATCAAAAGATCCCTTACCAACGACAAAGGATGGTAATAAATTTACTTCTGCCGCTCCTATTAAAAGCTTTCCATCTGCTACCAAAGGAATGGTCGTTGTTGAAATAGGAATATTGTGTTGCTCGAAAGCACTTATATTGAAATCTGAAGCTTTATACTCATCAAAGGTTCGCACCCCAATACTGATACTTATCAAATTAAAAATACAAACATTGTCAGTTGTTCGATACCATTTATAAACGCGGGTAGCACCCGTTACATAGGTATCATAAGTCAAACCACCTCCATGTCCACTAACTGGGGCAGTAATCTCATAGGTTTTATTATTATGCTTATTAGGATCACATTGTGCATCTTTTTCATCACAATGATTCATCGTTAGAAGCACCATAAAAAAAAGGGAAACGTAGTATTTTAAGTTCATAAGTTGATAATTAATAAAATAATGTATTTCGTTTCCCAGAAATGTTATTCTGATGCAAAATAAGAAAATTTGAAAATATAATTGTTCAAAATGATCTTTTAGTAGATTTTATTTGTTAGTCAATCTATAAATATCTATTTAATTTTTAAATTATCCTTATGTCAGTATTGAAAGTTATTGAAATCATGTCATCTTCTAAAAAATCTTGGGAAGATGCAACTGCAACTGGAATTGCTAAAGCATCAAAAACCCTTAAGAATGTAAAATCTGCCTGGGTTCAGGATCAATCTGTCACTGTTGAGAAAGGAAAAGTGAAAGAATACAGGGTTTCATTAAAATTGAGCTTCGAGGTACTTTAACTAAATTAATTGTATTAAATAGTTGTAAATTAAATTATTATATATTATTATATAATTTAATGTTTATTTTTTTCAAAACTCTTACCTTTGAGCTTTGAAATCCGAGCATATGATACAAATTAGCTTCCCCGATGGAAGAATTCAAGATTATCCAATTGGAACAACCGCTTTTCAAATTGCGCAATCTATAAGTGAAGGATTGGCGAGAAATGTTCTAGCCGCTAAAGTAAATGGCGAGATCGTAGACTCCAACAGGCCTATAGAATCAAATGCCACCCTACAATTATTAACGTGGAGCGATAAAGAAGGAAAATCTACCTTTTGGCATTCTTCAGCGCATTTGATGGCTGAAGCTCTTGAGCGATTTTTCCCAGGTGTCAAATTTGGAATTGGACCTCCCATAGAACATGGCTTTTATTATGATATAGATACCGGAGATACTGTTTTATCATCCAATGATTTGATCAAAATTGAACAAAAAATGGTAGAACTCGCAAGAGAGAATAATCCATATATAAGAGAATCTATTTCAAAAGCAGATGCGATTCATTATTTCAAGCAAAAGGGAGATGAATACAAATTAGAATTGATTCAGGAACTCCAGGATGGAAGTATAACGCTTTACAAGCAAGGTCAATTTACAGATTTATGCAAAGGTCCACATATTCCAAATACAGGATTTATTAAAGCTGTAAAACTTACAAGTATTGCCGGTGCTTATTGGAGAGGAGATGAAAAGCGGAAACAACTTACCCGGATTTACGGAATTACCTTCCCAAAGG
Source organism: Saprospiraceae bacterium (assembly GCA_016717265.1). Lineage (NCBI taxonomy): Bacteria > Pseudomonadati > Bacteroidota > Saprospiria > Saprospirales > Saprospiraceae > Saprospiraceae bacterium. The sequence continues at coordinate 354,214 of JADKFX010000001.1, read as the reverse complement.
CAAAAGAACTTGAAGAATATTTATTGCTCTTAGAAGAAGCAAAGAAAAGAGATCACCGCAAATTGGGCCAGGAATTAGAATTGTTCATGTTTTCTGAAAAAGTAGGTGCTGGTCTTCCAATCTGGTTACCAAAAGGTACGGCATTGCGACAACGATTAGAAGATTTTCTCAAAGCGGAGCAAATTAAAAGGGGATATACTCCTGTAATTACACCGCATATTGGACATAAAAACTTGTATATTACGAGTGGACATTGGGAGAAATATGGTGAAGATTCTTTTCAACCAATAAAAACACCAAGAGAAGGTGAAGAATTTCTTTTGAAACCAATGAACTGTCCTCACCATTGTGAAATTTATGGACATAAGCCGAGATCCTATAAAGACCTACCATTGCGGATCGCTGAGTTTGGAACTGTTTATAGATATGAACAGAGTGGTGAATTGCATGGCTTAACAAGAGTTCGTTCTTTCACACAAGATGATGCGCATATTTTTTGTACTCCGGAGCAAGTAAAAGCTGAGTTTTTAAATGTATTGGACTTAACCATGCTTGTTATAAAAAAATTGGGTTTCGAAAGTTTTACAGCACAAATTTCATTGCGGGATCCATTGGATAAAGAAAAATATATTGGATCTGATGAAAATTGGAATAAAGCGGAGCAAGCAATTATAGATGCTACGAAAGAAGTTGATTTAGAAACTACGGTTGAACTTGGTGAAGCAGCATTTTATGGACCAAAATTAGATTTTATGGTAAAAGATGCATTAGGGAGATCCTGGCAATTGGGTACCATCCAGGTTGATTATAATTTACCGGAAAGATTTCAATTAGAATATATAGGTGCCGATAATGCAAAGCATCGACCGGTTATGATACATCGGGCCCCATTCGGTTCTATGGAGCGTTTTATTGGCGTATTGACAGAGCATTGTGCCGGCAAATTTCCACTTTGGTTAACACCAGAACAATTTGCTATTTTACCTGTGAGTGATAAATATTTAGATTATGCTAAGGACGTTTTGATTCAACTTCAAGCTGCAGGATTCCGGGGTGATATTGATGATCGCATTGAATCCATTGGAAAAAAGATCAGGGATAATGAATTAAAGAAAATTCCATACATGCTGATCGTTGGAGAAAAAGAAGTTGAGCATAAAACAATTTCTGTAAGAAAACAAGGATCTGGTGATCAGGGATCAGAAACGATTGAAGCGTTTGTTAAGCAATTGAATGCCGCACTTTAAAAACGGAATGTTTCGTAGTTCCTTAGAGAAAGCATCTCTTTAAATTCGCATACAACAACTATCCGGCATAAACGATTCGTTTTAATAGCAATTTGAAGTCGATTTATAGAAATGTTATTTTCAGAATCCATTTTTAAATATATAGAAGGGTTTAAAATAAATCTGCCTAAGTTACCTAGTTCCGTTCAGTTTTTATTGCCCTATGAAGCGGATGCTGTCCGCCTTATTTCTGATAGATTCTATAATGCATTTTATTCAGATATAAATTGCAGAAAGTTAATTCTAGGAATTAATCCTGGAAGATTAGGAGCAGGTATGACCGGGGTGCCATTTACAGATTCTAAAAGACTTATTGAAAACTGTAATATTGAAACTGAAATTCAATGTTATGAACCTTCCTCTGAATTTATTTATCAAATGATTACAGCGTATGGTGGTGTGGAGAAATTTTATAAGAATTATTTTATTAGTTCTGTTTCACCTATTGGTTTTGTAAAAGATGGAAAGAATTTTAATTATTATGATGATCCGAAAATTTATTTACTACTGGAGCCTTATATCGAATTTCAAATTGGCAGATTGAAAAATTTAAATTTGCATTTTGATGAAGTATATTGTTTGGGTGAAGGCCAAAATTATAAATGGCTAAAAAAATTAAATGGACGTCATCATTGGTTTGGTACCATTGTGCCATTGGCACATCCTAGGTATGTAATGCAATACAAGAGAATTTTAATTAAAAGTTATATAGATTTGTATATCAAAGCGTTAGCATAGGAAAAAAGAGTCAAACATTAACGTTCCATTAGCCAAAAGTTAGTAGCTTTTAACAACGATTCTTTTTTTGAGTTGTAATTTTGTCGCCTCAATTAAAAATCTTAAACACAATGAAAAAATTTATTGCAATTCTTGTTCCAGTTTTATTTGTTATCGCGTGTAAAAACGTTGAACAATTTCGTGCACCAATAGAAGCATTATCAGCTGATTGGGAAAAAGCTACAACTTCAGTTACTGAAGCTGGCAGTATGTTAGGCGCTGCACAAGCATCCTTAGCTGCTTTAAAAGATAGTTTAGTAGTAGATCCTAAAATGGCTGCTAAAATGAAACCAGAAGTTATAGCATCTATGGACTCCATGAAGATCGCTTTTAACTCTCAAATTGAAGGAATTACTGGATTAGCTTCAGAAGTTACTTCCTTTGCTACTAGCTGGCAGGAAATGTCTGGTAAATTAGCGAGCTTAAAAGATGGTTTAGCTGCAGGTAAATTAGAAGGTGATGTTATGGCACAAGTTAATGAATTAAAGAGTGCTGTAATGGATGCTTCTACAAAAGCAGATGGTTGGAAAAATAAATTAGAGTCAGCAAAAGTTGCTGCAATGGCTGCTTACGATATGTATAAGCAAAAAGGAATGAGCAAATAAATTTGCATTAAAATATATTTAGATTCGCAATTTTATTAAAAGCTCGCGAATTAATAAAAAAAAAGGAATTCCAATTTGGAATTCCTTTTTTTTTATTCTGAATTAAACGTTGGGACGATTATTTGTTTTGTTTAATTTTTATTGACGATTAGGTTAATAGCAACAAATTGTTTTAAGGTCTTTTATGAATATGCTAAACTTTGTTTTAAAAGAAAGCTCTTAACAAGTTTAATGGTGACTTTAAATTACCTTTCTCAAAAGCTTAATGCATACTTTCCAAACTCTTCTTTACAAAATCATGAAGTGCTTCGCCTTGTAACATTTGTTGATCTAACATGGCCAATTTAAAAAGATAATCTGCTATATCTTTTCTTTTTTCTGAATCCTTTTCAGCTAATAATTTAGTTGCTACAATCGGGTGATTGCTATTAATTATACTCTCGTAATGATTTAAAAATGGATGATCATCAGCTTCTCCTTTAACAGCATGCATCATATATTGCATTTCACTCATTCGGCGCATAAATTCGGGTTTCACGATCATTACAGGAGGATCGTTGGGTGATAGCGCTTTCAATAAGGTATTACTTCCTTTATTAATGGAAATGGATTTAAAGATTTCTTCCACCGTTTTTTGATCTGCTTCCGACAAGACAGATTCTGTTTTTTCTTCTTTTTCTATTAATTTATCCAAAGTATCTGAATCGACCCGTTTAAAAGTCAGTTCTGCTTTCATTTCCATTTGTTGGATAAAATGATTATCCAGAACATTATTCATAAGTAATACATCATATCCTTGTTCTTTTGCAGCAGCAATATAGCGGTAATGCAATTTAGGATCATTTGTATATAATACTGTCAATCGATTATTTTTGTCAGTCTGCAATTGTTTGATATGTTCTTTATATTCATCAATTGTAAAAAATTTCTTTTCTGTATTTTCAAAAAGAACTACAGGTATTGTCTTTTCTGCAAACTTTTCATCTGAAATTAAACCATATTTAATAAACGTACTGATATCCGACCATTTTTTCTCAAAATCTGCTCGATCTTTTTTAAATAAATCGTGTAACTTCTCAGCAACTTTTCTGGTAATATAACCAGAAATCTTGCGCACATGGGCATCAGCCTGCAAATACGAACGAGATACATTTAATGGAATATCCGGAGAATCAATAACACCATGTAGTAACATTAAAAATTCGGGTACAATTTCTTTTACATCATCTGTAACAAATACCTGATTGGAATAAAGATGTATTTTGTTTTTCTGAATTTCAATATTTTGTTTGATTTTAGGAAAATAGAGTATACCCGTTAAATTAAATGGATAATCTATATTTAAATGGATCCAGAATAAAGGTTCTTCAGAATAGGGGTATAACTCATTATAGAAGTTTTTATACTCTTCATCCGTGATATCCGTTGGTGCTTTTTTCCAAAGTGGGTTTGGATTATTGATGATATTCTCTTTTTCAATTTCTGTTTCTACCTCACCTTCCTTAATTTTTTCTTTACGGGTTCCAAATTGAATAGGGACTGGTAAAAACTTACAAAACTTATCAAGCAAACCTTCAATTCTAGCATCTTCAAGATATTCTTTACAATCTTCTGTGAGATATAAAATAATCTCGGTGCCACGATCTTCTTTGATAACCTCTTCAATATTAAATTCCGTATCCCCTAAGCAGGTCCACTTTACTGGAACCGCATTTTCCTTATAGGATTTTGTAATTACTTCTACCTTATCTGAAACCATAAAAGCAGAGTAAAACCCTAATCCAAAATGACCTATAATATTGGCTTCTCCTTTGTATTTATTAATAAAATCTTCAGCAGAAGAAAATGCAACCTGGTTTAAGTAATTTTTAACTTCCTCTTCATCCATTCCAATTCCTCGATCTTTAATAGATAGCGTTCCATTTTCTTTATGGATAGAAATTTCTATTTTTAATTCTCCTAATTCGCCTTTAGCCTCACCCTTAGACGATAAAACTTTTAATTTAGTAGTTGCATCTACAGCATTTGAAATGAGCTCTCTTAAAAAGATCTCTTGTTCGGAATACAAGAATTTTTTAATAATTGGAAAGATATTTTCCGTTTTGACTGAAATTTTACCTGAACGCATAGATTATATTGTTTAGAACTTGCTTGTCAAAGCCTGTGCCATATGGGAAAATCTGCCATTTTGACCTATATTATAGCAATTTATTGTCATTTTAAAGGTCTGTAATACAAACAAACCATACTTGCATAAAATACTATGAGCTTCTATTAAATTTTAAATTCATCATATTGCATTAAAGTAGCATGTTTTTACATAGTTTAAATAAATAAAATACGATAAAGTCTAAAATAGTAATCTATTGAAAATCAATAGAATATATTCTTGCATTTAGTTAGAATTGAGAAATATGTAAAATTTTTATGATTCTTATTAAAATTGGCAAGGTTTATGCATTTTGAATGCTGTCCGGGTGACCGGATACGTACCCAAAGAATTGGATACGAGACAATTTTTGAGATCGGTTTGCTGGGGGGTATAAACCGATCTCTTTTTTTTATCGCTAGGCGTTTTCCTTATGCAAGCAAAAAAGTTTCGATTTCCCGAGTTCCCTCCGTTGAATAAATTCTCAGATTTTTTAATTTTAAAATAAATAGCAATTGTCTTAGGGCAATGCATACACAATTTGATGTTTATGCGCTCACAAGAACTTTCATAAAAATTGTAAATGCTTGTAAGTAGAAGATTTAATTCATCCAATTTCCAACTCCCGGACAGATTGCCTTTATAGATGGATCCAGCTCAATGTATGCCCGGGGTACATTATTTCCAAGCCATTCTTGAAATTTAATATTTTTCTTATATTCTTTTGCAGCTAATTGAATCTTGGCATAATCTTGTTTCATATTTGCTTTATGGGGTGCGGATTTAGATAATAGCTTTACAATTCTATAAGTTTTACTTCCATCCGCTTCAGTTGTTGAAAATGCTTTCGTGATTTCTCCTACCTTAATGCCATCAATTGCAAAAAATACATCTGGATCTAAATCTCCAGTTTCAAAACTTGCATTTCCCGTTTTAGGATTTATAAGTTGCCCTCCATTATTATAAGATTCAGATTTCTTATCTGAATAATATCTTACGGCAATTTCAAATGAAACAGTATCTTTTAATATTTTATTTCTGATAGAGTCTAAATATTTTTCTGCTAATTTAAAATCAGAATCTTCAATTCTTGGTTTTGCCAAAATATGCCGGCTTAAAATAGAATTCCCTCTTCGCTCTAATAACTGAATAATATGTAAACCAAATTCAGTTTCTACGATACCTGAAATAGAATCCTTTTCTAAACCATAAGCTACCGCTTCAAATTCAGGGACTAAGGAACCTCGTTTCATCCAACCCAATGCGCCACCATTTTTTGCAGAACCCGGATCATCCGATTGAATCGTTGCAATTTTAGAAAAATCCTCACCATTTTTTAATCGTAAAATAATTTTTTCTAATTTTTCTTTTGCAAGTTTCTTTTGGGTTTCATTGATTCTGGGCTTATAAACGATTTCTGATAATTCCACTTCAGCATTAAAATAAGGAACACTATCTTTTGGTATTCTAATAAAAAAAGCATCTGTTTCTTCTGGAGTGATTCGGATTTCCCCAATAACTTTGTTTTGGAGCCGTTCAGTTAGCAATTGATTTTTCAAATCTTCTTTAAAACGATCCCTGGTTTCAGAAACAGTTTGTCCATAATATTCTTCGAATTTTTTATAGTCATTATTAAAGTATGCTAAAATTTGTTCAATCCTTGCATTTAATTGTTGCTCTACTTCTTCATCTTTTATTTCAATACTATCTACTTTCGCCCGATTCACCATAAATTTTTGAATCAAGATATTTTCCAAAATAGAACAAGAGTTATCTTCTGAAAATGCATTTTGTTTGTTTTTTAAAAAACTAACTTGCTCCTGCCAGTCAGAATATAAAATTACTTCGCCGCCTACTTTTGCAATAATTTTATCAATCGTTTTATTTTGAGAGAACAAAATAGATTGAGACAATAGACAACATAAAAGGATGTAATGATTCATTTTTGAAAATATCATTTGTTTAAAAATTGAATGCGTTTTGATTTTAATTCAGTCTCGTAAAGGTTGGATTTAAATTGATCTAACAATTTAATTTTGCGTTTATGTAAAATTGCTTGTGTTGCCTGATCTTTAAAAAAGGATAGCGGCGGATCTTGATTTGGATGTACCACTTCAAAAAATTTAATTTTATAGGCATAGTTAAAGTCTGCAAAATCTCTTGAAATACCAGCTTGGATGCTATTCTCAGTTAAATTTTTTGAAGGAAGGTGTTGTTTTACTTCATCCCATTTATACCATTTAGCTGGATTTAAAAAACAAATGTCAGCATTATTTTGACAATATAGATTTAACATTTGAAGATTAGAATTATTTAAATTTTTCCATAAATTTTCAAGATTTCTGGAATCTGAAATAGGTTTATTTACTTTAACGAAAATGAACCGAAAGATGGTACTTTCTAATTTATATCTGGATTTATTACTATTATAATATTCTGAAAGTTCTTGATCTGAGATTAAGGTATCTAGCTTTTCCCGAATTAACTTTTCTTCAAATTTTAATAATAATAACTCATTGCGAAAGGTTTCTGTTAAAAGTTCTATTTCTTTTTGATTGCCAATTTGCTTATTGGCTTCATTTAACATGATTTGATCTTTAACCCATTTCTCAGCGTAATTCGTTACAATTTGTGCGCTATCAGAACTTTGAATTTCAGAGATTGTATTTTCAAGCACCTCACTATAATACAATGTACGACCTCCATATTTAATGATTACCGGATCTTCACCTTCCTGTATAGAATTTTCTGATTGTTTACAACCAATAATTGAAAAACCTAGAAAAAGGTAGCAGTAAAAAAAATGTAAAAATCTCTGTTCATTCATTCTATGAATTACCCTTTGATAAGCTTATGGAAAACATCCTCATTGATTTTAATCGGATACTTTGCTTTCAATTCATCTACCCATACAAGTTCAAGATAATCCTGATAATCTGCTATGATATACCCTCTGGCTTCATCCAATGATTTAATTCCAGCAGGAAGATTTGATTCTACTTTTCTAAAGGAATAGCTGGTAAGTCCTGAGTCTAAGGTTAAGTCCGTAATGGATCCTTTTAAAAAGTTGATTCCTTTATAAGAATCTGGAGATTTCTTTTCAGCTATAAATTTCTGATAGGAAATATATTTTTTATCCGGATCATATTTTGTAATCACCTTATCAATTGCATTCTTTTTTGCGAATTTATAAATTTCGTCAGCTAATTTTTTATTCGTGGTATCAATATTTATAGAATGAATAACAGCTCTTTCATCCCAACGGTATTTATCTTTATTTTTATCATAAAATACCTTTAAGCCACTGGTATCTTCAGATGCGCGATCCCAAACTATATTTTTTGTTGCTTCAAACAGCAAAATGCCTTCCCGGTATTCTCTCATTAATGCTTTAAAATCGGGATATTTATCTTCTAATTTTCCTTCTTCAAACTGCAGACATTTTTGAGAAGAGTATTCTTTTAACATGGTTTTCAAAGTAGCTTGCACATCTTTCGAATCTCCACCTTGAAGTCTTTGACGTGTGTTGGTTTTTACATATTCTGCAAATTCTAAGGTACCGAAATCTTTATTTCCCAAACTAAATAAAGCTTCCTCTTTCAAACTATCTGGAACTCTCCATTTATAAGTGTAGAAATTGGTATCTATTAAGTTTATAAATCGAGTTAGTACTACTTGATTTTCTTTATAACCAGCTTCCATTTTTATTTTTTCGATCAAGGTACTTTGGGCTACATTAAAACGTTGGTCCCGTTGTATATCAACTTGAATTTTTCGCTTCGCACGTTCATATGGCAATTCTTCATCTTTGCGCAATCTTTTAATAATATGCCAGCCTATTGCAGATTCAACAGGTAATGAAAAATCGCCATCTTTAGCCAATTTAAATGCAGCATCTTCAAAAGCTGGTTCAAATTGGTTGATTCCAAAGTAGCCAATATTTCCACCTTGTGAAGCGGTTGTTTTATCATCACTTAGCACTCTTGCTAATTCTTCAAAGCTTTGACCTTCTTTAATTTTTTTATAAATGCTGTCTATTTTCGCTTGCGCTATTAAATCACTATGACCTCTACTTGCTTTTTTAATTAAAATATGGGCTGCTTCCATTCTGCGAAAAGCTGCTCTTTCAGCTTCTAATCTTAAAACATGATATCCTAAACGGGTACGGATTGGTGTTTGATAAACCTCACCAGTTTTTAGGGAATACGCTGCATTTTCTAATTCATAAAAACCTTCTGGGAACATCGCAGTAAACCATCCTAATTTTCCACCTTTTTGAGCAGAATTTAAATCATTTGACATTTTAGCGGCATCGTCCCATTTCATTCCATTTTTTAAAAGTCGAATTGCATTTGAAGCTTGTGTGAATGGTTGGACTGTATCTTGTCCGGAAGCATTCGGACTCATGCTAAAAAGAATATGATCAATTAATAAATCTTTCTTCTGTCTATCGTAAACTTCCCGAGCAAGACGGTCGGTAACTTCTTTATCATTTAAGTAATTTGTTGTTAATTGTTGACGGTAACCTTCCAGTTCTTTTATAAGGGCCGGGATCGTGTCTACTTTCATATCCCGGGCTGCCTGAACCTTTAGTTTGAATTTAGTATAAAGATTCAAATAGTCTGTCAACGACTTTTTGGTATAGTCGGCTTCTTTACCATTATTCTTATTGTAGATATATTCAAATTCAGAAACATGGACTGCATTTCCAGCAACGGAAAACAAAACTGGATCTGGCCCTTGGCTAAATCCAACAATAGAAATTAAAAGTGCAATTACAAAGCTGATTGATTTCATAGGAATTTTTGTTTAAAAACGGTCAAAATTAAGCAGTAGATACGTTTAAAACCCATTTTATAGTGGCTTAATATGATTTATTAACGTTATATTAATGAATATGGTCTTAATCTTGAAGAAAGATCCGCTTTACCCGGGTTGAGATACCGCATAATATTTCATATGGGATGGTATCTGCAATTTTTGCTAAACTTTCGATGGCAGCGTTTTTTCCAAATACCTCTATTTCCATGCCTTCTTCGATTTGACCTAATTGGCTCACATCAGCCATACACATGTCCATACAAACAACCCCGATTAATGGGATTTGGACACGGTTTGCCCAAAGTTTATATGCTTTCAATCCAGCTATTCGCGGTAAACCGTCAGCATAACCGATTGCTAAAACAGCTACTTTGGTAGATTCTGAAATGGTTCCACTCCGATTATAGCTCACCGTTTCACCAGCTGGTAGGATCTTAATTTGAGAAACCCGTGTTTTTAAAGTATGGGCTTTTTCAAGGAGGGTCTTTAGTTTCGGATCATTATCAATTCCATACATCCCAATCCCTAGCCGAATCATGTCAAAACACAAATCAGGGTGACGGGCTATGCCACCACTATTTAAAATATGGAATAATGGTTTATAATTTAAAACTTGTGAAATCTTATCTGCCATTTGTTTAAAAAGTGCCGCTTGTTTTTTAGTAAAGTCATCAAATTCACTTTGATCGCTGCCAGATAAATGTGAAAAAATCGATTTTACAGTTAATTGTCGATTTGAAATTAAGAATTGGCAAAGTGCTTCAATTTCATTTTCTAAAAAACCTAAACGATGCATTCCTGAATCTAGTTTCAGATGGATATCAAATTTGGTAAATTTTCCTAATTCCGTAATTAGTCGCTGACACTGGGCCAATGAAAAAATTTCAGGTTCTAATCGATGATCTAATAATAAATTAAAGTCCGTAGTACCCGTATTCATTACGAGTATAGGTGTTAAAATTCCTTTTTGTCTTAATAAAATCCCTTCATCCGGGTATGCTACTGCAAAATAATCTATGTTTTTATGTTCTAACAATCTTGCAATTTCGTATTGACCACTTCCATAAGCTGCGGCTTTTACAACCGCCATAATCTTTGTATCTTCTTTTAAATAGGACTTATATATATTTACATTATGGGTGATCGCTTTTAAATCTATTTCAAGAATCGTATCATGCTTAGATAAACTAAGCTGTTGAAAAAATTGTTCTAATTTAAATTTTCTTGCACCTTTTATTAATATTAATTCATTTTTAAAATAAAGAGAATCAAAATTTTCAATTAGTTTTTCTGTAGATTCAAAATGAAGAAATGTAATTTGTTTGGTCAAATAAGATTTTATTTCTTTTATTTCTTTCCCAACGCCTATCAATTTTTGAATTTTATATTTTTCCAATAAATATTCAACGGAGGGCCATAAATCTAAAGTTCCTTTTTGTTCAGCAAAATCTGTAAGGACCAGTGTCCTGGGAAGCTGCTGATTTTGTTGATCTACAAACTGCAAGGCTAATTGTAAAGATTTAAAATCGAGACTATAACTATCATTAATTAAAATACATCCATTGATTCCTTCTTTTTGCTCGAGCCGCATGGTCAGATTATGCAATTGATTGATACCGGCTTGAATTTCAGAGGTAGTAAGTTGTAGTTCTAAAGCAAGAACAATACAATGTAAAATATTTTCAAGAGAAGCTTCATCTTGAAAGTTTAATTCAAAATCAGAAATTAGTTCTTTGTACTTTAATTTTAAATGAAGTCCTTTTTTGTGTTTCTTTAATGTAACAACATTATAATCTGCATCTAATTTTTGTGACCAGTTTCGATTATTAAGATGTTGTTTTCGATGATGTTCAATACTTTGATAATCTTTACAATAAATTAATTTTTGAACGCCATTAAATAAAATTAATTTTTCCTTGGTTTTTTCATCCATACCAGAAAAACCAGCTTGATGCGCATCTCCAATGTTTGTGATGATACCTATGGTTGGTTGAATCATTTCACGAAGCAGGTCCATCTCACCAGGTTTAGAAATACCTGCTTCAAAAATTCCCAATTGGTGACTTTCATTCAGCTCCAATACAGACAAGGCAACACCTAATTGTGAATTAAAAGATTTTGGATTTTTGCAAATAATATATTTTTCTTGTAAAATGGTATTGAGCCATTCCTTTACAATCGTTTTACCATTGCTACCAGTGATCCCAATGACCGGTATTAGAAACCGGGAACGGTGATAACTAGCTAGTTTCTGTAAGGCTCGGAGCACATCCGGCACTATTAAAAAACAGGCATTTTTAATTTTAATATCATTTGATACTACAAAGACCTGAACTCCTTTTTCAATAAGGTCTGGAACAAACTCATGACCATCTAACTGATTTCCTTTTAATGCAAAAAAAATGGTCTCTTCTGCTTTGATGACATAGCGACTGTCAATTTCAGTGTGTTTTATAATGACATCTTCAAATAAAGTGTTGTATTCAGAAACATCAAGTATGGCAGCAAGTTCTCGGACGCTATAAATCATTTTTTAGTTTCAGTATAAAGACTTGTTTCATCGTTTAACAATTTTAAAAGAATGCATCGTATGTAAGTTAAAGCAGTGGCATTAGCTTAAATCAAATCCAATATCTTGACGGTAATATTTTCCTTCAAATTGTATTTTAGCTGCTAAATCCAAACTAGTATCTACGGCTTCTTCTTTTGTATTTCCAAAGGAAGTTATGGAAATTACTCTACCTCCATCTGTGGTAAGGATACTATTTTGCTCTTTTGTACCTGCATGGAAAAGGATTGAATTTTGGTATCCTTCAGTGGGTAATTGAATGGTTTTACCTTTTTCATAAACTCCAGGATAACCACCACTGACCAACATAATCGTAGCAGCATATCGAGGATCGGTTTCAATTTTAACTTGATCCAATCTATTTTCTTGCATAGCTAGAATGAGTTCGATAAGATCCGTTTTTAGTCTTGGCATTACAACTTCTGTTTCCGGATCGCCCATTCTACAATTGTATTCTATTAAATAGGGTTCTCCCTGCACACAGATTAGTCCGAAGAAAATAAATCCTTGATACGGGATTTGATCTTTTTTAAGTCCGTCAAGTGTTTTCTGAATGATTTGCGAACGAACTTTTTCTAACAAGATTTCATCTACAAAGGAAACTGGCGAAACGGCACCCATTCCACCTGTATTTAAACCGGAATCGGCAATTCCAATTCGTTTATAATCTTTAGCTATTGGTAAAAGAGCATATTGTGTTCCATTTGTAAGGATAAATACTGAAAATTCAATGCCATCTAAAAATTCTTCAATGACGATCGTTTCAGAGGCTGCTCCAAATTTACCATGGAGTAGATCTAATAACTCAAGTTCAGCTTGATGGTGATCCGGACTTATAATGACCCCTTTACCTGCGGCCAGTCCAGAGGCTTTCAATACAATAGGTGGTTTCAATAAGCTCATATACTCCAAAGCTTCTTGTTCCTGATCTTTGGTAAAAGCTTGGAAAGCGGCAGTTGGAATAGAATGCTTAAGCATAAATTCCTTTGAAAACGCTTTACTGCTTTCCAGCATTGCCCCGGCTTTTGTAGGGCCTACCAAAATAGGTTTATGGTCCCAGGAGGCTATAGACAATGCATCCATTAAACCATCTGCTAATGGAACCTCTGGCCCGCAAATCACAATATCAATATCAAAATTAAAAATAGTAGTTTTAACTAGTTCTGCATCTGAAGGATTGCCAGGTAGATTTAAAGCCAAGGCTGCGGTACCCGGATTCCCCGGCATCACAAAAAGTTGAGCGATTAAATTGCTTTGTTTGATTTTATATGCCAAGGCATGTTCCCGCCCGCCGGAACCTAAAATTAAAACATTCTTTTTCATGAATCGTGTTCCGGCAAAGGTAAATAAAACCAAGTAACACTAAACCAGCAAAAGTGATGTCAAATAAAACTTAGAATTTTTTTTAATTAAAGCTCAGAACCCAATTCTCCCTTAACAATCATACGGAAGCCATTCCCATGTATGTTGATAATTTCGATATTTTCATCTTTAGCTAGATATTTCCGAAGCTTGGTAACAAAAACATCCATACTTCGAGCCGTAAAATAATTATCCTCACCCCAAATTTTAGTGAGTGCTTCAGATCTGGATAAAATTTGATTTCGGTGTTGACAAAATAATTTTAATAATAATGCTTCCTTTGGTGATAATTTGATTTTTTCACTGATTTCGTTATTTTCTTTAAGATATAAAACACGAAGTGGAAAGTTGAAAAAATAAAAACCTATAGCGTATTCTGTTGTGTCATCATTTGGATCGACCTTTTTCATAGATCGCTTCAAAATAGCTTGTACCCGATATAGCAGTTCTTCAGAATTAAAAGGTTTTGTCACATAATCATCAGCACCTATGCGAAAACCTTCTAAAATATCTTCTTTTAAAGTTTTTGCGGTTAGAAATATAATTGGAATTTCACTACTTTTAGAACGGATGTCTTTAGCTAGTGAAAAACCATCTTTTCTTGGCATCATGACGTCGAGAATACAGAGGTCATATTGCCCACGTCGATATTGTTCAAATCCATCAATGCCATCCACAGCAAGATCTACATCATAGCCATGCATTTCCAAATAGGATCTTAGAACATCTCCAAAATTGCGATCATCCTCTACAAGTAGAATTTTTGTAGTAGGGTTTGTTTCCGTTTTGCTGCCAACCATAGTCAAGGTTTTACAGTATAACGATTAGAAATTCAGTTTGTCGTTGCATTGCAATTTTTTTTTTTATGTTTTTACAGGTAGGGTAAGTGTAAATCGGCTTCCTTTTCCCATTTCACTTTCTACATCCACCCGTCCGTTATGCTCTATAGCCATAGCTTTAACATAACTCAAACCAAGACCAAAACCCTTGACATTGTGTAGGTTACCAGTAGGAACTCTATAAAATTTTTCAAAAATCATCTTCTGAACATCTTTCGCCATTCCGATCCCTTTATCGCAAACACTAATTTCTATAAAACCACCTTTATTTTTTGTTGTCACTTTAATTTCTGGTTTTTCGACAGAATATTTATTGGCATTATCTAATAAATTATAAATAATATTTGTCAAATGAATTTGGTCCCCCATTACATTTGAATTCAAAGCATTTAATTCTTTAATTATAAATCCATCGCGTTGTTGAACCTGTAAACTGATATTTGCTACCGCTTGTTCTATAATTTCATGGATATTCAGTTCTTTTAGATTCATTTTAAAATCATGTTTATCTAAAAGTGCCATTTGAAGTACTTTTTCAACCTGGCTTAACATCCGTCTGTTTTCTTGACGAATAATATCTGCAAACCGCCGAATTTTATCGGGTGCATTAATAACCATTGGACTCGTTATTGAATCTGAGGCTAATGAAATTGTAGCGATGGGTGTTTTAAATTCATGCGTCATATTATTGACAAAGTCATTTTTGATTTCAGATAATTTTTTTTGTCGGAAAACCACATAAATGACATATGAAAAACAAGCAACTATTAATGAAGTTAATAATAAACTTAAAACTAATAATGGCCATACAGATCGCCACAGCCAGCTTGTTTTTGTGGGAAAAATTACTTTTAGCGTACCTGGATTTCCGGTAATTCCAGGAAACAAACCTATTTCATATTCTGAATTTTGGAGCTGCGTTTCCAATTTTAAACCTGGATTTGAAGCCCTATAGTTTACTCCTAAATCCGCCTGATAATTTCCATTCAAAATAATCATGCGTTTTCTAAAATTATCAAAAACCCCAAAGGAATAATCCAAATCCAAATTAAGCTCAATAAATTCTTGAGTTATTATTTTCTTTAAAAATAAAGGATCAATTCTTCGCTCCAGTGGAAATTTTTGTAACCGAATTTCACGGTCTATTAATTCTATTTGTTTTTGCTTTTCATCCCATCTCTCTAATAACGAGGCGGAAGATAAACTTAAACTAGGATCGTGTTTTTCTAGTCGGGTCCCTACCCTGTGTAAAGCCGCTATAATTGACTCATTAAATTGTTGTTCTTTTAGGTTGACAGACCAATTAATCCAATATAACTGGACAATCGTAGTACCAATTAATGCTACAGCCATTAAGCCGATTACAAACCATATCGCTTGCTTTCCCATTCAATTTAAAACTCAAAAGTCAATAAAAAGATCCACTAACATGCATTTTTTAACCCCGATTTAACCTAGAGCATTAATTTCTATGGCAAAATGGAGTTTCGTTTAATTCTAATAATGCCAATTAAAAGCTTGTAGTACAATCAGTTAATAATGATAAATTTATTATATTTCAAATTGTTTAAAATTTTTTTGAAAAATATTTGGATGGTATGATATAAATGTACTTAATTTGCAATAGCTATTTGATAAGGACGCTATAATTAAGTTACTTATAATTATTAAAATAGTTAAACAAATTAGAATTTTTAGGGTGTTCTCATAGTGTTATTTAAAGGATCGGCCCTCCCGGGTCGATCTTTTTTTTTGTTCCTTTCCAATTTAATCAGAATAATATCTAGGTTCATTCGTTTAATAAGACGAATCAATTTTTTAGAACATGCTGCGTTACTTCGTTTTCCTTTTTTTGCCGTTTTTAGGAAGCTCCCAATCCGAACTCTCCATTGGCGAATGGGCAACACATTTACCCTTTAATAATGGAAATCATGTCACCCAAAGTGATCAATTTGTTTATTTTTCAACGGATTTTGCAATTCTCAAAATCAATAAACAAGATTATAGTTTTGAACGCATTACGCGTACTGAAGGATTAAGCGATAGTCGTATTCGAACTATTTATTTTCATAAACCAAGCAGTACTTTATTGGTTGCCTATGAAAATGGTATATTAGATTTAGTTACAGAATCGGGCGTTAAACCGGTAGTGGATCTTTTAAATTTTAATAATATACCGATAGATAAATTTATTAATACGATTTCATATCAGGATGAACAACATGTTTTTATTTCTGGTAACTATGGCGTTTCACAATTAGATGTTCGCACCGGTAGATTTAATTTTACCCTATTCACCCCAAATATAAAAGTATACGATTGTACACAAAATAATAATGAATATTTTTTAGCTACAGAATCTGGAATTTATTTATTTGAAGATAATGGCACAAACATTATTCAAAATTTTGGTGGTTGGCAAAAATTAGGCGCTTCTTTTGGCCTACCTGAAAACGGAACATTTAATGCTAGTGTAGTTTATAAAGGCTCTGTATTTGTTTCTGGAACCAATGAAATTTTTCAATGGAAAAACAAGCAGTTTAATTCAATTTATAATAATAGTGAGTATACCATTAAGTATTTGAATCCAGGTCCGATGCATTTATTGGCAGGCCTACATTGTAAGAATAATTGTGGTGACCGGGTGGGTTTTTTTAATGAGCAATTGAACCTAACACTTAGTAATCCAGATTGTACAGAAAAAAATTTATATAGTGTTGAGTCTGGAGATGGAACGATTTGGTATGCCGATGTTCGATGGAGTTTTCGGTATTCCAGCAAAGCTGGGGAATCCTGTAATTCAATTTGGATAAGTGGTCCAGCTACAAATAATTGTTTTGAAATTGCTGCTTTGGAGGATGGTGTTTATGTAGCTTCTGGTGGCTTGGATGCAACGTTTACTCCGAATTATATCTTTGATGGTATATTAAAATATTCAAATAAAACCTGGAGTTCTATTAATTCATATGTGACAGAGGATTTAAAACCATTTGAAATTTCTGATGTAATTCGCATAGCCGAACATCCAGACAAAACAAAAATTTATTATGCAAGTGCTGGTAAAGGGCTTATTGAATACAATCGGGTCACAGATCATTATACTGTGTATAACAAAACCAATTCTCCATTGCAAGGTACTGTAGGGGATTCCGTAAATATTCGATTGTCAGGACTTGCATTTGATAAAGAAAAAACGCTTTGGATTACAAATTATTTGGCTCCTACAGGATTGCTTTCTTTGAATACTAAAGGAGATTGGAAAAAGTATATTTTTCCAAACAACTCAAATTTATTTTCTGAATTGAAAATCGATCAGAATGGATATAAATGGATTATTAATAGATTAAGTGGTGGTATTTTAGTTTTTGATGAAGGAGATCCAAATGTAATTGGAGATGATAAGAGTATCTTGCTAACAACATCAAATACAGAAATGACAACGAATGATGTTCGCACGGTGGAAGTAGATCTTGATGGGGATGTTTGGGTTGGTACCGCGGAAGGACCTGTCGTATTTGAATGTGGTTCCTCCATTTTTGATGGAAGCTGTAAAGGCAGTCGCCGAAAAGTTGACCAGGATGGAATAATCTATTATTTGCTTTCATCTGAGATTATTACTACCATTGCTATTGATGGTGCAAACCGAAAATGGTTTGGCACTAATAATAATGGTATCTATGTACAATCACCGGGTGGGGAATTTCAAATCTATAATTTTAATGTTGGGAATAGTCCATTAATGGATAACAATATCCTGGATATAAACATTGATCCTAAAACTGGAGAAGCATGGATCGCAACAGCAAGAGGTTTACAGGTGTTTCGCACAGATGCTACTTTGGCAAAAAATGTGTTCATAGGGAGCCCTTTGGTGTTTCCAAATCCGGTTCCTCCAGAATATGATGGACCCATAGCAATTAAAGGATTAGCCCGCGATGCAAGGATAAAAATAACAGACCTTAGCGGACGTTTAGTTTTTGAAACGATTGCAAATGGTGGAGAAGCTATTTGGGATGGCAGAGATTATTTAGGAAAAAAAGCAAGCTCTGGAGTGTATCTGGTATTTGCAAACTCAACGCAAGACTTTGAAACTGCTGAAGCAATTGTAACTAAAATCGTTTTAGTAAGGTAAACAATTGGATTCTCAATAAAATTTAAATGCATCGTTATAAGCCCATTTAAATAGCTTCGGATCGTTCTTAATGAAAAGTTTAAATTTAGGAAATACCCCTTGGATAAGTCCAATATTTTAAACAATAGGGTTCAATAAACAAAATGTCTATTCCCGGTTTTGCTTTAAAGCTTATGAGTTTAATGAAACTGGATCGTTAACATGCTTGTATCTTTTTGACCATTGGTATTTTCGACAATGGCAGTGATTCCTACACCACCACCTGAAAAAACCCGAGGGAGATTACAAGAGCGCATATAAGTTTCAAGATTTGGAATCGAAAGTCGCATAGTTTTAAAGGCACATGTAGTTAATGGAGAACAGTCATTTTGGTTTGTGATTTTACCATCTATAGCAATGCCTACTGCCGGAGGAGGGGAAATGCAAGTTAAGCCGAATCCACCGCTAATAGAAATACATTTTATTCCGCACATCGTATCGGTAGCACTCACAAATACAGTAGTGCTCGTGGAGTCTGTGAGATTTGTATTAATTGGAACTGTGGGATTTGGTACAATACTGATTGAACTTGTCATCGTGCCATTACTATGGTTTACTGCCTGAGCATATTCCCAGCGTATTTGTGTATTGCAGCCAGTTGTTGCAGGTTTAATGAGCGCTGGATCATTGCAAGGTTGACAACAAGATGAAATAAGGCTAATAAAAGCTGCTACTAAATAGAACAAAGGATTTAAATTTTTCATTTTTTATAATTAAAAATTTTAAGAATCAACTAAGTTTGTAAAGTTACATTATTTTCCAATGCAAAAGCAATACCTTAAAAGGTCCATTTTTAATATGATTCTAAAAGACCATTTGAGTTCAGGTTTGAATGAATTTTATATTCCTTTGGATTGAATGTCTCCTAATCTGTATTGGTTAGCAATAGAATGCTTGATATTAAGCCCAACAAGGAGATGCAATTTTTTAAGAAGAAGCCTGCATTTAGATGGATGATTCTAGCAAATCCAACTACTAATTATTTTAGTTTTAATGGATTTGAATAGGTTTCGATAAATTGAATTAATAGGGGTTCTAAATCTAAATTTTGCAGACCTTCATTTATAATTCTGTAAATAAAATGAATGAATTGTAAAATTTATTACTTGCCATTTATTTCAAAAAAACAAGCGAATGTTTAACATTAAAAAGAACAAATTCAATCCCCATTTTTTAAATCGAAATATATTTTTTCATACATGGGTAAGATTTTTATGATATCAAAATCTTTTGCTCGTTGAAAAGAAGCTTTTCGAAATTGATTTAAAATATCATTATCTGAAAGTATATATTTCCCTTTTTCAGACATCTTTTGAATATCACCAACATCACAGGTAAAACCTGTAACACCATTTTCAATCACTTCATTGAGTCCGCCAATATTAGAGGCTATTACAGGTACTTCACAAGCCATAGCTTCTAAGGCAGCTAAACCAAAACTTTCGTGTTCAGAAGGTAATAAAAACAAATCTGTGATTGCTAATAAATCTTCAACCATATCTTGTTTACCCAAAAATCTGACCTCCTGGCTAATACCCCAGTCGCGACTCAGCATTTCTATGCGGGGTCGTTCCGGTCCATCCCCAATAAGTAAAAGTTTTGAAGGAATTTCCTTGTTAATTTCTCTGAAAACAGCTAATACATCATCCACACGTTTTACTTTTCTAAAATTTGATACATGTGCGATAATTTTTTCATGATCTTTGGCGATTTCATTTTTCAGGCCTGGATTTTCTTTCTTTTTAAACCTTGTAAAGTCTATAAAATTTGGGATAACATGAATATCTTTTTTAATATCAAATATATCATAGGTTTGTTTTCGTAAGGCATCTGAAACCGATGTAACAGCATTGGATTGGTTGATACTAAATTCTACAACAGGAAAATAGGAACCATCTGCACCGATCAATGTGATATCTGTACCATGCAAGGTGGTGACAAACGGAAGTTGTTTATTTTTAGTTTTTAAAATTTCTCTTGCCAAATACCCAATGGTTGCATGTGGGATAGCATAGTGGACATGTAAAACATCCAATTCTTCAAATAAGGCGACATCAACAATTTTACTTGCTAAGGCGGTATCCATGGGCTTAAAATCAAATAAAGGATATTCCATAGGAGCTACCTCATGATAAAAAACATTGGCTAAATAATGCGCCAATCGGGCAGGCCGTCGGTAACTTATAAAATGTACCTGATGACCATTTCTGGCTAGTGCCATACCGAGTTCAGTGGCAACCACTCCGCTCCCACCATAAGTAGGATAACAAACAATTCCTATTTTCAACATCATTAGATTCTGAATTATTTAAACAATTTTTTTAACCAAATGTTAATTTGACCTCTTGAACAGAGATGCGAATATGGCTATATATACCATTGCGGACTTAGAAATGTTGACAGGCATAAAAGCCCATACCATCCGTATTTGGGAAAAAAGATATGGTTTAATCAATCCAAAACGTACCCAAACCAACATTCGGTTTTATGACGAAGAAGACCTAAAGAAGCTTGCAAATATTGCTTTATTAAATCATAAGGGATATAAAATTTCCTTGATTTCAGAAATGCAAGTGCAGGAAATCGAATCTCTGGTTGCAAATATCAGTGATGTTGAAGTTTTCAATAAGGATGCCTTAGATGCCTTAAGCTTATCCATACTTCAATTAAATGAGAAAAACTTTACACACCTGGTAAATACGAATATCCACCAATTGGGTTTTGAAAATACATTTAATCAAATTCTTATGCCCTTGTTGGATAAGCTCAACAACATGTGGTTAAGTGGGAGTATTAAAAAAGTTCATGAAGAGTTTGTAAATCGATTTATTAAGAAAAAAATCATTCACGAACTATGTCATCTTGAAAATCAGGAACACGAAATTAACACTTGTTTTTTGTTATTTCTTCCACCAGAAGAAAAGCAAGAGCTCAATCTTTATTTTGTCGAATTATTCATTCGTAAGAATAATTTTCGAACAATTGATTTAGGATTTGATTTAACCGTATCTGATATTTTGGATGGAATCCAAATTATTAAACCCCAATTCTTATTTAGTATTGTACATGAGGAATCCTCAATAAGCTTTGTCGAGGATTTAATAAATGGAATTTCTGAAATGGAAGATCCTCCGATCCTTTTGTTGACAGGATATTATTCGAATCATTTTAGAGATCAAAGTAAGTTTGTAAGAATTACAGAAGGTTTTGAAGAACTTGAACAATTTATTAAAACGGTAAAAGAAATTTCCTGCTTTTGTAAAAAATAATTTATTTATATGAAGATTCATTTGATTATTTGCATTGGACTATTCTTGTTTTTTTCTTGTAAACGAGAACCTTCTGCGAATACAAGCGTTAAAGATGCCCCGGGATCTGAACTTAGTCAAATGGATTCATTTTATATAGATCCTACGCAAAGCATTATTTATTGGCAAGGTTCCTCACCTTCGGGCGCACATAATGGGAGTATTAAAATTAAAAGTGGTAAACTGTATTCTAAAGATAAAATTCTAAAAGCCGGAATCGTTTTAGCCGATATGAATAGTTTAAAGAATTTAGATTTGGAAGATTCGTTGGATCGATTAGACTTAGAAAAACACTTAAAGGATGCAGATTTTTTTCAAACAGATTCTTTTCCTGAGGCTAGATTTAGTTTAAGTTCTATTACGATGATTCAAGATACTACCTATAATGCAATTGTGCATGGCTACCTTACCGTAAAAGATGTTATGAAACCATTGCAGTTAAAATGTAAAATTGATCATGCTGAAGATGCAATATTAATTTCAGTTCCGGAATTTAGTTTAGACCGCACGCAATATAATATTATGTATCAATCAAAGAAGATACTTGCATCCTTAAAAAATGGTTTTATAGGGGATGAGATTAACTTAAGCATGAAAGTGATCGCAAGAAGTGGAAATAGATAAGCAGTTTCATAGATTTTATTGTGTAAAATGCATTCGTCATGAATATTAGAGTCACACAGCAATTTCAATGGCCTTCATACTTCAAAAGTGTTTATAAAATATTAACTTATGACGTATGTAAATTATATTAAACTATTAATTACACTGGCATCAATAATTGAGCTACATTTTTTAGGATTAGGTCAATCGGAATATTTTACCAGCATTATTAAAGGACCCCGCGATGGTGATTATGCTTGGTCTGTGAAATCTATGGCAGAAGGTTATGCCTACTGTTCTGGTACTTATTGTTATAATGAGCAAAAAGGATGCATGGTTTTTGGTATAACAAATTTAGAAGGTATTTCTGTTTGGAATAATAAATTTATAAGAGATCCTGAAATCCAGTGTTCAGCGGTTTCATCTTTCAATAATTCAATTTATTTAGTTGGCAACAGCCACTTTTATAGACCTGACAATTTGTATCATAATCTTAAACCATTTATATTAAAACTTAACGCAAGTGGTGATACCTTATGGAAGTATTTTTATGGAGAAGTGGAAGATCCAAATTCTCCAATTCAGAACATAGCACTTTACTTTAAATTCTCCAATGAACACATTTATATGTTGGAGGGTGTTTGGAATAAAGATACTATTGGATTCAGTTCCTATATTCGAGTTATCAAAATTGATACCAATGGAGTTGTTTTATGGAAAACCAGACTCAATTCAACGAATCCACCAAAAACATTTCAACCAAAGAGCCGATATTTACAATTTGATGAACAAGGAAATATCCTCGTTTGTGTGGCTGTAGATACCATTTTATCTCAAGCTGAAACAATTCCATATACAGCAATTCTCAATCAAAATGGCCAGATACTTAATGAAGGCAAGCTTTATCCACTTGAACGGGATCCATTTAATTACACTTTTTATCCCATTAAAGGGGCATTTACCAGAAATCATAATGCCGTTTGGATATCAGAGTATAATTGGAATGAAGGAATTCTTATCTATGCATTTGATTCAACAAGAAAAAAAATCTGGAGAACGATTATAAATTCACCCTGGGAGGCAATATACTATCCCTCTATTTTTGGATGGTCTAATGGTGATATGATAGGATTATATGATACTGCTGAGCGATTTAAATCCACAAAACCAAGGGGCTCCGGTTTGCTGCGGATTTCTCCATCCGGTCAACTAAAATGGAAACGAAGGTACTATATGTCCCCGTGGACAGACAAATCACCCATTGAGTTAAATTTTGGTGCCGTTGATGAAACAAAAGATGGTGGAATAATAGTTTCCGGTGGCTATACTTTTTATAATCAATGGAGAGAAATTGATCAGGATGTGTTATTGGTAAAGCTAGATAGTCTGGGTTGTCCATATAATGATTGTACAGAATCAGACACCATAATCATCTTAAAAGAATCTGTTACTGCAACTGTAAATTTAAAAAAGAAAGAAAGTTATAACTGGACAATCAACAACGACCAAGTAAAGTTGATAATCAGATTTGAACAGGGTATTCGAAAACCAGAATTGGAAATTGATTTGCTAAATTTAAATGGACAAACTATATTAAAACAAAAACTTGCATCTTACGAATACGAAATTACTATACCAATCAGTGGATTAAATCCTGGTATGTATATCCTTCAAATGAAATCCGGAAAAATAATAAAAGCATTTAAATTTATTGTTTAGTTAGTATATAGAAACATTACTTAATGAAAAGTTCAAATTATTTTGACGACATACATAAAGCTTATACGTAGCAAATAGTGAATAAATAATCGCCGAACTTAGAGCGGATTCATGTGATCCAGTATTTCACCAGGTAAAAATATTTTTTCTTTTGGAGCCAATCGATTGACGGTTTATTGTGTATATCCACTTCATTCTTAGTTAAAATCGAATTATTTATTTTCATTCGTTAATACCCAAATCGCATCTAATGTCAACATGCTATCCAGGCTTATGTTTTTTTCTTTTGCTTTCTTTTTTACATGTTCAAACCAACCAGGATCGAGTTTTATTTTATCGACCATTTTAGAAATCGCCATGGAATCAATTATGGTAGGTTTGCTAAAGCTGTCTGAAGATTTCATTATAGCTTTCGTATTTTCAATTAAAAATGCTTGTAAATCCTTAACAATATATACCTTCTCTGGCGTAAAATTCATTTTTGAAAAAAAGTAAAGTCGATTTTTAGTATTCGGTTCATGCCAAAAAGAAGAATAGAAATGGGGAGAATTGCCAGTATAGGCATTTACACATTTTAATTGTTTTTGCTGACATGCCAACATTGCATCTAAATTATAATGAATCGATGCAGAATGAAGCTCTTCCGGTTCATAAGATACGATTTCATTGGGTGGTATTCCTTCTAATTTATTGATTAATGCATTTGTTCTGGATTGTGCCTCTGCTTTTTCAATTTTATAAACAGAGTCCGATTTAAAGAAATTATCCAAAATGATAAGTCCAAATACTGAAAGAAAAAGGATACTTTGTTTAATTTTATTTAGGCGAGTCAGCATTATAAAACTATAACTTACAGCCATTCCAAAGAATAATAATTCAACATTAATAACTCTCGTTAGAGATTTCATTGCACTAAAGCCAGGAATTAAATAAATAAAATAGTACAAGCTATAATTTCCAATTCTTAAGAACAAGAGAAAGCAAAGCATTCCTGTTATTGCAAATATTCTAAGCTCAGCTAAGTTTAAGGCTTTAAAGTAATGGGGAATATAAAATGTACAAAAGAATATCATTAAACTCACAGAAGCAATTGCACCCGCAAAAATCTGATGATCCCAATAAGCAGGTAATTCTTTTAAATGGCTACTTAAAAAATCCCAGAACAAACTACCCGGTTGACTGAAAAAATACGAGCTAATAGTTGGTACTGAATTAATAACCGTTTGATAATTGATAAGTTCGGAAGTTTTTTCAACGGAATTTATATAAGGATACATTAATAAAAAAAGCATTGTAAAATTTGCGAGCAGGCTAAATAGCATTTGATTTCGCCATCTACTATTATGAAATAATTCTAACAGCTTTTTATTATATTTTATAAACACGATGAATGTGGATATTATGAGTGGGATGCTTAATAGGAGACCGATGTAAATTGCACAATAAAACTGCCAGACACAAAAGAAAAGTAATCCAAAGAAATATTTAACGTGAAACTTTTTTATAAACAATAAGAGCATTAAAAATGAAAGCGGAATACAAAATCTTGGGAAAACCTGAGTATGTGTTACCTGAGATTGTAAGGCAATTGAAAAAGCAAAAATAAATGCACCTAAAACCGCTGCGTATTTGTTTTTTGTCCATTCCCAAAGGAAGATATAACAACTGAAGTAATTTAAAATACAAATGACCAATAACCAGGCCTGATAAGAAAATTCTCTATCAAAATGAAGGAATCTGAATATTATATAGAATGGAGATGAGCCCATTAAGTTATCTGAATAGCAGATTACTTGCTTTACAGGAAACATAAACGGAGCATTCCAATAACTTTCAATATTTCCAATAAGATATTGAAAATTATGTTCTAATATATAATTGTTAAATCGTCCATCTCCCAGATCACCAGGCAAATAGTTAAAATTAAAGCCCAGGATATTAAAGGGTACTAAGATTAAACCCGCTATGAATCCTAAAAGCAATGGCCAATATTTTAAAATAGCTTGAAACATCTTTTATGAATTGACGAAGTTCAAAAATAGCTTTAAAATTATTAAAATGAAAATTGTTTTAACCACGTAAAATTATATTGGATTAGGGTCGTGTTTAAAAATTATTGCTTTTGCCAGGTATTTCAAAATTAAAGGATCATATTTAGAAATAGCTTTTGAGTTAATCGGATTGAATCTCTAGTTTCTGAAATTGTAATTTTAAATTTGTAATAATGAAATTTAATTTCATTATCTTCCAATATACACCAGTAATATTGAAATATCAGAAGGAGACACTCCACTGATTCGACTTGCCTGACCGATGGATGAAGGTTTTATTTTGCTTAGTTTTGTTTTCGCTTCATTGCTTAGTGCTGGAATGGAATGGTAGTCAAAATTTGAATAAAGTTTTACACCTTCCAATCGCGACATTTTATCAACCAATTCCTGTTCTCGTTTAATGTAACCTTCGTATTTTATTTGAATTTCTGCGCTTTCAATAATTTCATCATCAAAAACACTCAATTCTGAAGCCAATGCTTCATTGAAATTACATAAATCCTTAAGCGCTACATTGGGTCTTGGTACCAATTGTGCAAATTTCATTTTGGTATCAATTGGAGAAGATGAAATACTTTCTAAATACCCATTAATTTCTTCCGGAGCAATGGATACTTTTTGTAAAAATGATTTAATGGTAGCCGCTGCATTTATCTTTTGTTCAATCCGAATGTTTCTGGCTTCCATATTTTGCATACCTGTTGCTACTGAAATAGGAGTGAGGCGGATGTCGGCATTGTCCTGTCTTAATAAAATGCGATACTCAGCACGGGAGGTAAACATACGGTAAGGTTCTTCGGTACCTTTATTTACCAAATCGTCTATTAAAACGCCTATATAGGCTTCTGATCTGGATAATATCAAAGGGTCTTTTTCTTTTACCCGTAATGCTGCATTGATACCTGCCATCAATCCTTGACAGGCAGCTTCTTCATAGCCAGTTGTTCCATTTATTTGTCCTGCAAAAAATAAATTTCTGACTAAATGAGTTTCCAAACTTAAAGTCAATTGCGTAGGAGGAAAATAATCATATTCAATAGCATATCCAGGCCTAAACATTTTAACATTTTGAAGTCCTGGAATTTTTTGTAAAGCTTTATATTGAATTTCTTCCGGTAATGAAGAAGAAAAACCATTGATATAAATTTCATGTGTATCCCAACCTTCTGGTTCGATAAATAATTGGTGCCGATCCCGATCCGCAAAACGATCAATTTTATCTTCTATAGAAGGACAATACCGGGGTCCTAATCCTTGAATTCTTCCAGCAAACATCGGACTTTGATCAAAGCCAGTGCGAAGGATGGCATGAACTTCCGGATTAGTATAGGTAATATGACAACAAAGTTGTTTGTCTGGAACCTTTGTGTCTAGAAATGAAAATTTAGAAGGAACCGGATCCCCTTCTTGAATTTCCGTTTGGTTATAATCGATGGATCTGCCATCTAATCGAGGGGGTGTGCCAGTTTTCATCCTACCACTCTCAAAACCAACAGAAACAAGTTGTTCGGTAATTCCTTTTGCAGCATTTTCTCCAGCTCGTCCACCTCCAAATTGTTTTTCACCGATGTGGATGATTCCATTTAGAAAGGTACCATTCGTTAAAACAACCGTTTTAGCGGTTATTTCTTGACCCATTCCAGTAAGTACCCCGTAAACCATTTTATCTTTTATTAGTAATCCTTTGACCATATCTTGCCAAAAATCTACTAACGGATGATCTTCTAATAGGTTTCTCCATTTACGAGCAAATAAATTTCGGTCACTTTGTGCCCTTGGGCTCCACATAGCAGGACCTTTAGAGCGATTTAACATCCGAAATTGAACTCTGGTTTCATCGGTAACTATGCCAGAATAACCACCCATAGCATCAATTTCACGTACAATTTGACCTTTGGCAACACCCCCCATTGCAGGATTGCATGACATCTGGGCGATCGTTTGCATATTCATCGTAATCAGTAAAACGCGACACCCCATGTTAGCAGCTCCAGCAGCAGCTTCACATCCGGCATGTCCGGCACCTACAACAATGACATCGTAATTTGGAAACATAAATTTGAATCTGCAAAATTAGGAAATAATGACTGGTTTTATTCTTTAAGATCAAATAGATTTATTTAGGGCTAATGTAAGTCCCAGCTGGATGAATATAATTGGATCGTATGCTCACGTAAATGCAGTATAAAATATTAAAATAAAAGAACTTGATTTGATTTCATTCGAATCGCTGTTTTATCTATTACATTTGTCCTGAAAAATTGCAATAAAATCATTTTTTAATATACTAGATAACCGCTGATGAAATATATTATTTTATTTTCATTTTCTATTTTTATTCATGCTGCCGCCCAATCGCAACATACGTTTCAACAAACACAAAGAGGGAAAAAAGGAAGTTTTTATTTTTATTGGGGATGGAATCGTGCGCAATATACAGCATCCGATATTGAGTTTAATGGGCCATCGTATGATTTTACTTTGGATAATGTAAGAGCAAAAGATAGATTTAGCAAATTGAGTTTTAAAACCTATTTAAATCCTGGTTATATTACCATACCACAATATAATTTTAAGTTGGGATATTATTTAAATGATATCTATAGCATTTCTTTGGGTAATGACCACATGAAGTATATTGTACAGAATAACCAACGCGTCCAGATTACAGGGAAGATTGGAAACACCGGAACCAAATATGATGGTAGTTATGAACAAAATGATTTAATTCTTGCGGAAGATTTTTTAAAATTTGAACATTCAGATGGCTTAAATTATTTTAATTTGGACTTTAATCGATTAGATAAATTTTTAGATTGTAAAAAAGTTAAATTTCATTTTATTGAAGGATTCGGGGCAGGTGTTGTCATAACAAAAACAAACAGTACCTTATTAAATAACGACCGTCATGATGCTTTTCACTTATCTGGATATGGGGTCAATGCATTGTTTGGGATTAACATTGAATTTTTTAAACACTTTTTTATACAATCAGAGGAAAAATTTGGCTTTATTAATTTGCCAAATATTCGTACCACAAAGTCAAATTTAGATCAGGCAAATCAAAATTTCTTTTTCTATCAGTTCAATGTTGTAATAGGTGCTGTCTTTCATTTGAATAGAGCACATAAAACAGAGCAGATATAGTTTGTAGCATTCTATTTTGTAGTATTTTTGATTTCAAATTTTAACTCAAAGCATATGAAATTATACCTAAGTTTAATTTTCGGATTTTTTTGTTTCTATAATTTATTGTCGCAGGGATGCAGTGATGCTGGATTTTGCACACTCAATAGCTTGAATGTAAAAAAATCTGATTCTTTGGATTCAAAATACACAAATCAAATTAAAATTGGAGGCTCCTATGGGAAAGCAGATCATGATATTCAAGTTATTTCTAGTTTTATAGAATACCATAAAGAAGTAAGTTCTAAAACAAGTGCAGATATTAAATTAGCATTTTCATCTCAAAATGGAGAAACCGCATCGGGTTTATCAATTTCTAATTTTAATGTTTCAGATCTTTATCTGAATGTAAATTGGAAAATTGTACGAAATATGCAATTTACGTTTGGATTTAAAGTTCCTTTGCAGGATGGAAACATGAAAATCAAGGGGGCCCCGGCACCGTTAGATTATCAAGCAAGTTTAGGCACCTTTGATGCTATTTTTGGTGTGGCTTATAATATTAAAAATATTTATTTATTTCTGGCGGCACAACAACCATTAACGCAAAATAAGAATAGCTATCTAAATTGCAATGGCAACGAAATCGTTTATAATTTGCAATCTACCAATAAGTTTGAACGAAATGGGGATATCTTATTGCGCATTTCATATCCAATTCAGATATCAAATAAGTTTTCAATAATCCCATCAATATTGCCAATCTATCATTTAAAAGAGGATACTTATTTTGATTCTTGTAATAATCGTTCTGAAACGATTACCGGCTCAAAAGGTATCACGGTGAATGGTAATTTATTCCTGGGGTATGATCTTACGAGACGAAATCGAATCAATGTAAGTGCCGGTTTTCCGCTGGTTGTGAGAGATGTAAGACCCGATGGATTGACCCGAAAATTTGTAGCAGGTCTGGAGTATCAGTTTAGGTTTTAATGAATGGCGCAGCTGCTTTTTAATTATTCATGTAATTGTAAATAGACTAATTTTTTTTCTAGGAAATAAGCTTCTGGAAACAAATCATAGATATCCCAAATTTCATAATACGCCTTATTTTTAATTGCTTTTAACTCCTCATTTAAATCGCCACCTTTGTATGCTATGACCCCATTTGGCAAAGCGGTGATTGATTGTTTTTTAAGAATCGATTTGCTGTAGTTGCAAAGTTGATCCAAAGAACAAACGGCTCTGCTCACAACGAAATTTACATTTTCCTTATATTCTTCAGCTCTCAGATGTAGGAATTTTATATTTTTTAAATTTAATGCTTCTGCAATTTGGTTTGCAACCTTAATTTTTTTGCCAGTTCCATCTATCGCAGTAAAAGATATATCTGGATAATAAATGGCTAATGGAATCGCTGGAAACCCTCCACCAGTGCCTAAGTCAAGGAGTTTGCATTGAGCATTCAATTGGATAAACTTAGTGATGGTAAGAGAATGTAAAACATGATGCAAATAAAGAGCATCAATATCTTTTCTTGAAATAACATTGACCAATGCATTTTGCGTTTCGTATAACTGTTTTAATTGTTGTAAAGAGTCTTTCTGTTCTTTTGATAACTCAGGAAAATAGTTTAATATTAATTCCATTTACCAGGATTTCTTTTGGATGAATAAAAAGGGAATCTGCAACATTAGATGTCCTATATATAATATGCATAAAAAAGGAAAGTAGGCTGTTAAATTTTCTTCTTTTAATCGTTTCATTAGTTTTGCAAAAATTGACCAACAAATGGCAAAATAAATGGTAATCAAAACAAACGAAAATATCGAATTAGGGCTGAATAAAATAATAGCACAACTGATGAAGAATCCAATGAAGCTGAAATAATAGCTCATGAGATAAATTTGAACTTTTAATTTATAGTGAATGGATGCAGCATAGTGTCTCCATTTTTGACTAAAATAGGACTGATAGGTAGAACTTGGTTCTGTATAAATAAAGGACATAGGTGAAATACAAATACTAGTATTTTCATTCGTAGCTTTAGAACCAATGAGTAAATCATCATCTCCATAGGCTATTTCTGGTTGCAAAGCAAAGGCACTATAGATTGATTTGTGATAGATTAAATTTCTACCGGTTCCCATATAGGGTATTCCAGATTGGGCAGCAGACAAATACTGAATGGAATTGATTGCACATTCAAAGCGAATGAGTTTATTTAACCAGCCGGTTTTAATATGATAAGGAGCATAGCCTAAAACAATTTTAGTATCCTGGTAAACGTTTAATAGCATCATTTTTAACCAAAGCGAAGTGGAAGGTTTGCAATCGGCATCAGAGAGTGCAATCCAAGAATGCCTTGCTTTCGAAATTCCAAGTTGCAAGGCTTGTTTTTTACCCTCTTTGGTTTTCTGATTTTTAAATATTCTAAGTTTTGGTTGATTTCTCGACAAGGATGTTAACCATTCGAAGCTTCCATCTGTTGAATCATCATCCACTACAATGACTTCAAATGCAGAGTAATCCTGATTTAAGAATTCAAAAAGATTATGTTCAAGTTGCAAACGTGCATTTCGAGCACAGATGATAATTGAAACGGGATTCTCAAAATTTGTGCTTTTTGCTTGAATATTTATAGCTAAACGGCTGAAAATGAACACCCAATGAATAATTTGAAGGGTAAATGAGCAAACCAAAAAAACGAGCCAAAATCCTAAGATCACCATTAAAGGTAAAAAATTCTCTAAAACAATTAAATATTATAAAAAAATGTAATATGTTTGTCCCTGATTATCTATTGTTCCATACAAAATATTGATCTATGTTGCGAATCATCCTAGCGAGCGTTTTTATTGCTTTTTGCTTTTGCCTTAATGCCCAAATGAATTTTAATGGGCAATCTGTTTATGGAAATGAATGGATTAAGCCAGGCCAGAGCTATTATAAATTTCAAATTGCGTCAGACGGAGTTTATAAAATTGCATTTCAACAATTACAACAAGCAGGAATTCCGGTAGATAAAGTTTCTGCAGATAAAATTAAAGTGTACCGATTTGGAGTGGAAATTCCAATTATTCGATCCACCAACGGGATTATGACATCCAATGATTACCTATTATTTTATGCATTTAAAAATCGTTCAGAACTAGATTTGCCGCTATTCGAAGACCCAAGTCAGTTAATCAATCGCGAGTATAGTATGCACAATGATACGATGGCTTATTTTATAAGTTGGGAAACAACTGCAAGTACTAATAATGTATCAAAAATTCAAAATGATTTATCCTCACCAATACCAAAAGATGCTTATTTTCTAAATACAAAACAAGTTGTTTTTTCTGAAATATCTTTTAAAAGAGGGGTAGGGTATCAAAATTCACAAAAATATCCATTGTTTGATGCTTGTCAAGGCTATGCTACGGATCATTTTCAATTTCGTTCTTTTCCAATAAATACAGAAAACGCTTATTTGTCTGGTCCGGATACAAAAATTAAGGTAATTTCCGGAGGCTATGGAGAGGATAATTCCTCACACAAAGTCACCTATAAATTAAGTGGAAACCAGATTGGACAAGATATTTTTGCGGGATATAAAGTTCGCACAAAAGAAATGAATTTTCCTTCAGCAGATCTAAAAGATCAAATGGAAATTTCAATAGAAGCGATTGCAAATCCGGAAGACAAAATTTCAGTTTCTATTTTGGAATATACGTATCCAAGTTTATTTAAATTTAATCAGGCAAAATTTGCAAAGATTAAACTGGAAGGAGGATTAATTCGAAAATATTTGGAGATTGAAAATTTTGATGGTGGGGATGAGATTTTTGTTTATGACTTAACCAATAATTTTTATTTAAATAGTATAAAAGAAGCGAATGGTAATTATAAAATTTCCATTCCTGCTTCCACTTTAGACCGAGAAATTTTGGTATGGAATAATTCCGAAGTTAAAGCCATTCAAGCTCTTGAAAAAGTGGATTTTCTAAATCTTAATGCAGGTGATTTTAATTATATTATTTTATATCATCCTAGGTTAACAAATGATGGAAATGGAAATAATTATGTTCAGGAATATGCAAATTATAGATCTTCTCCGGAAGGTGGTGCATACCAGGTAGCCTTGGTTAATGTTGAAAAATTATATGATTTATTTGCATTTGGTATTCACACACATCCATTAGCTGTCAAAAATTTTGCACAATATGTAAAAACCATTTGGCCAAAGATGAAATATTTTTTAGTCATTGGAAAAGGTTTGGAATATCCTTATTATAGGCAAGCAGGTTTGGATCCCAATTTTTTCTTTGTGCCGACATTTTCTTATCCTGCCGCAGATATGCTTCTGGTATCTGACAATCAAAATAATCCATTGTGCTCCTTTGGAAGATTGCCCGTAATTAATGGAACAGAAATAAAGAATTATCTGGATAAAGTTAAATCGCATGAAAATTATTTAAAGAATTCATCTCATACCATTGAAGCCAAAGAATGGCAGAAAAGAATTGTTCATTTATCAGGAGGCGATCCAAGTATTTATACGCAAATAAGTGGGCAGCTCAATGGAATGGAGCAAGTGATAAAAAATAATTCATTTGGAGCAAATGTTCTAACATTTTATAAACAAAGTAGCAGTACAATTGAAGTAGCAAATAGTGAAAAATTAAAAAATTCGATCAATGAAGGGAGCTCAATTATAGCTTTTATGGGACATTCAGCAGCTGTTCGCTTAGATTTTAATCTTGAAAATGTAGACTCCTATAAGAATAAAGACAAGTATCATATGTTTATGGCTATGGGTTGTTATGCAGGCTCTATGTTTGCGCCCAACAGATCGATCAGTGAAGACCATAATCTGGCACCGGAAAAAGGGTCTGTTGTGTATCTTGCCAATACAACCGCTGGTTTTCCTGATATTTTAGGTGTTTACGGGAGTGAGTTTTATAGGCAGTTAGGAGGAAAATTTTATGGAAAACCGATCGGGGATGCTATTCAAGAAACCTATATAAATCTTAAAAAGCAAGGGGGAGAGCGGTTGTTAACACAAGCGTATTCTACGAGTTTTAATGGCGATCCTGCGGTTCAGTTGAATGTAAATGCAAATCAAGACTATACTATAGATTCAAAAACGGTATCGACAAATCCTTCCTTAATTTTTAGTTCTCAAAAAGAATTTGAGTTTAAATTTGAAATCGTTAATCTCGGAGCCTATACAAGTGATAGCATTTTACTAAGCATTGAAAAGAAGGAAGCAGATGGTAAAGTAATCAGTGTTTATAATTCAAAAATAGTTACACCTTCAAACAGAAGAGCATTTACAATTAAAGTTCCAATAGGTAATGATGAATCCATTGGATACAATACGATGTATGTTAAGTTAGATGCCAAGAATGAAATTTCAGAAGGACCCTTAGCAGATGCAGAAAATAATAATGAATTAATAATTCAAGGACAGCGAGGCTATTCATTTTATATTTTTGGAAATGAAGCAAGACCTGTTTTCCCACAAGAATTTGGCATTGTGAATCAGAATAATGTAAAATTAGTTGCAAGTAATGGAAATACCTTAGCTACGGTTGGCAATTATTTTCTTGAAATGGATACCACAGAATATTTTAATAGTTCATTATTGCAAAAAACAGTAATCAAACAGACAGGTGGTGTAATCAGTTGGACTCCGAATCAAAGTTTAATTGCAAATGCAGTGTATTACTGGAGGGTAGCTCCTGATAGTATTGGTTCCGGTGTATTTGCCTGGAGAAATTCATCTTTTATATTTCTGCCATCAGGGACTCCTGGTTGGAATCAGTCTCATTATTTCCAACATAAAAAGAATGATTTCTATAAAATGCAGTTGAATGAACCAGAACGAAATTTTGCATATGCAGAATCCTTTATAGAAATTCGGGCAAATAACGGGTATATAGAACTACCCACATTTATTCGTCCTCGGGTATATGTTGGAACCGATGTTGCAGCCGATTATGACTATTGGAATTACAATGTAAATTTTTCAGGAATCATTATAAATGTATTTAATCCTGTAAATGGCAGAATGTGGATCAATAGTACGGGTGGTGATTTTAATAGTTATACAGATCCTGGATATATAAATAAACCATTTTTCGTTTTTAAGACGCAAACAACCTTGGAACGAGCTGCGCTCATTGAATTTTTGGAGCAGCATATTCCAAAGGATCATGTAGTTATAATAAGCACTTTGAGTCAGTATCAAAATTCGTATTATCCAGAACTATGGGAATCTGATGGGCCAAAAAATATTTATACGGTGCTTGAATCTTTAGGTGCTCAAGAAGTGAGAAGCTTAAGATCCTTTAATTCGGTTCCATACTTGATGATTTTCAGAAAAGGTAGAACCGATTTTGAAGTGAAAGAAAGTGTTGGTAATTTTACAGACGAGAATGAAATTTCACATTCCTTTACAATACCACAAACAGCTGGTTACATACAATCAAGAATCATCGGACCTGCAAAAGTTTGGGATAAATTTATTTGGAATTATAAAGGTTTTGATTCGAATGAAGATCAGCAAGAAGTTTCAATTTATGGAATTGATGCCAACGGTGTTGAGAATAAACTGTTTGGTATCCTCTCCAATACGGAGCAAGATCTAAGTTCGATCAACACGGCGCAGTATCCGAAAATTAAATTAGAATGGAAATCTAGTGATACCAGCTCAAGGACAGCACCTGCTTTAAATTTCTGGCGTGTGCAATATGCAAGTTTACCAGATGTTGCATTTAATCCGGCAAATTTTTTAAAGAAAGCTAAAGACACTATTAATCAAGGGGATATTTATGATGTGGAGATTGTAGCTCAAAATATTAGTGAAGTAAAAATGGATAGCCTCTTGGTGAAATTTACGATTGTAAATCAGGCAAACCAACAAATTAAATCTTTTAAAAGGTTTGTTCCAATTTTGGCTTTGGAATATTTAAAGATCCCGTTCAGCTTTAATAGCTCAAGTGTTTATGGTCCGCATAAATTATTCATTGAATTAAATCCGGAAAATGATCAACCTGAGTTATATTCTTTTAATAATACTGCCATCATTCCATTTTTTGTGCGTAGAGATAAGCGAAAACCATATATCGATGTGACTTTTGATCGAAATAAAATTTATAATGAAGAAATTGTTTCAAGTAAATCAGTTATTGAAATCACACTACAAGATGAAAACCGAGATTTATTATTAAATGATACCTCAGTTTTTACACTTAAAATTAAAGAACCTGGAGGCTTTCCTCAACGGATTTATTTCGGACAGAATAATGTGCGATTTATACAAGCTTCAACCACAGACAATAAAGTTAAAGCGATCATTCAAGGAGACTTTACAAGAGATGGAATTCATACTTTGTATGTAACAGCAATTGACGGTTCCGGAAATGCAGCAACAGATCAGGATTATATTACAGACTTTACCATCATCCGGAAATCATCTGTAAGTAATTTATTAAACTATCCTAATCCGTTTACATCCAAAACAAGATTTGTTTATACTTTAACAGGAGATATTTTGCCTGACCATTATATGATCCAAATTTTAACAGTATCTGGAAAAGTGGTTCGTGAAATCACACGGGAAGAATTGGGGCCTCTCTCCATAGGTACACATATGACTGAATTTGAGTATAATGGAACGGATCAATATGGAGATCGATTGGCAAATGGTGTATATTTATATCGGTTTGTAGTAAAAGATAAACTTAATAAGTCCTGGGATAAATTCGATACAAATACAGATAATTATTTCAAGAATGATTTTGGTAAAATGGTGATTCTGAGATAGAATTTGAGATTTTGAATTTATAAATGCTACAATCTAAAGATCTTGATTTACAAATAAGGATTCCTTAATATTATGGCTTCGTTTTAACTATTATACTATTTAACGCTAAGCTTAAAGACCGTTTTATTTCCGGAATTAATATCGAGATTGTAGATTCTTTAAATCTTATGCGGGATTATTTTCAGGCATTTAATTTTTTCATTTCAAAACAGGCATCCAGGAAAAATTTATTAGTCCAGTTTGTGTATCGAAATGGGAAGTAGGGTTTCCATATAGGTACTGAAGAAGGAAATGCACCATGATGCTCTGGAGATGCAGAATGAATTTGGTATTTTAGTAGGTTACCAAAAAGTATTTTGGCTGCTTCTTTTAATTTTAAAATTTCAGTTTGGTGGTATACTTTTAAAAGCAATGCACAAAATTGTGCTTCTCCTGTGACGCAAACAAAGGAATAATCTCCTGTTAAATTATTGTAATAAGAGCCAGGTGTTTTTTTGTATTTCAGTATTTGATTGCTTATAATTTCTAAAATTTCGATGATATAACTTTGGATCCCTTTATTATTTAGCAATGTGCTGGATTCATAAAATCCTTCAAGTGCATAGGCTACCGTATGACTTATTGCAGATTGGGATTTTGAAAATCCGCAGTTATTGAAAAAATGAAACTCATTTTTATTTAAGAATAAGGAGTCCATTGAATTTGTTAGTAATATTATATTTTCGGTTTTAAAATATTGTTTATCGGCTAAAATCAGGGGCCATAAAGCTCTTGAATAATAGGCTGCATAGTAGCCTTCAACATAAAGTCCTGCAGTCAGAATACCAGCTGGATTTATATTTTTTAGTATCCAGTTAAATGCTTTTTTAAGGCCGTTTAAATATTTTTCTTCTTTGGTTAACAAGTAGAGTTCATGAAATCCAAATAGTATTTGTGCAGTGTTAAAGGCACTCGGTTTTTTAAATTTAATGCCTGAACAGAAATAACCTTCCGGATTTTGAATCGCTAGTAACCAATCCCCGGATGCTTCGGCAATCTTTTTTGTTTGAGTTTTTTCCAAAGTTTGCTTGCTAAGCAGATTTTCAATTAGATAACCGGTTGTTTCAGGATAATCTTTAGTCCAGGCAATACAAGCAGGTAGATAGTTCCAGCGGCTATGCGGAAAACCACCTGTTCCATGTTTAAGATATGAACTTAAAAGCCATTTTAGGCTGCGCATTTCTGCTTCTTTGATCTGCCTGATATCATATTCCATATCTATAACAAAGTAAATTCATTTTAAACTAAATATATGAAAATTCTATTCCCTGCATATGGAATGCTAGCGTAATTTTGTCTTCGTTAATAAGATATCTTTAGAATGAAAACGTTAATCAGATAGTGCAGGGTTTACATATTTCTTTTATCGGAACTCCAGAAAGTTATTTTACTAAAAAGTTTTTAGTAAAATTACAGGAGTTATGCCCTGAGCAATTGTATTATTTTTGTATCAAACAAAAGGAACGTAAATATTATAGCAAGCAACCTGATGCTATATTGAGATTTGTTTATTTTTTAAAAGGAATATTGTATTATTTGCAAGAGCAAAGCTCGATATTATATTGGATTTATTATTGTCGATTACATCAAATTGAGTTTCAACTTGAAACGGATGTGAATGGAAACACTATTCAAGAGCGTTTGAAAAATATGGATTTTGTGCTTACGGCTGGAATTTCATCTAAATTTAAGAATTTAACTTTGAATGCTTCAAAATGTGGCATTATTAATTTTCATTATTCTCTTTTACCAAAATTCAGGGGAACACATCCTGTATTTTGGCAATTGATATCTGGAGATCCAATTTTTGGTTATAGTTTTCATTTAATGAATACTCAAATGGATGCTGGTGATATTTTATTACAAAAGGAGGTTCCTATAAATTCAAAAGGGAATGTCAGCTCTATATGCAATCAGCTCATCCTGCATGCTTCGAATCAATTGTTTGTATTAATCGCTGGAACAAAAGAGCGCATAGTACAAGATTCTAAAGGAATAAGTAGTCATAGTGAACATGATTTTATGAATTATATTAGAATTCAATTTTCAGATCCAGTGTCTGAATGGAAGGCGAAGTGTAACTACAGTCCATTTTTAATTTTGAATGATCAATTGGTAGTCCGAATGAAATCTTACGATGGGCTCACAGAATCGTTTCCTAAACTTAAAATAAAAAGATTAGGATTCGTGCTTGTGAAGGATGGATTTGGTTTTTTTATTGAGAAAGTTAATTATCTTCCCGCTATATTCTATTATTTTCAATTGAAAAAACTTTTTGACTAATTCAGTGAAAGAAAAATCTCCTCATCTTACTCTTAACCATTTATTTCGATGGAATTTTGGAGGTTCTTTGTATATGTCCATATTGCAGCTCATTAGTATTGTTTTATTAGGGCAGTTTTTAAGCTATAAGGAGTTAGGAATTTATACGATATTTCAAATCATTTTCCGTTTAGCACTTGCATTATTTGAGCCTGGAATGTTTGTTTCGATTATCCAAAAACCTGGATTTACTTTTAAAATTGTACGAAAGGAACAGTTTATTCAATGGATGTTGGTGATTTTAGGACTAATTTTAATTGCACTTTTTTTTATCTGGGAATCAAATTACCTAATGATGAACCCCATCATCGTATTGAATAGCTTATTGCTTTTTATAATCATTGGAGGTTTTAGTTATTATGCTAGTATTTTAAGTCATTATTTAAAGCAAAAGCAAGTTAGCATTTCCCAAATGGCAGGTGCCAGTTGTGAATTTATTTTTATAGTTTCTACCATTTGGTATTTTTCGCCATTAATTGTTTTTAGTATTGGATTATTAATTCGGTTTTCAGTTTATTATTTTGTTTGTTACTTATATTATAAGCAATTAGTGATTGAAGAGAATGATCGTATTTCAGAGCAAGAGCATATTCGATATTCTGCATATCAAGTTTTAAACCAGGGTATTAGTTTTGTGCAAGGTAATTTTGATACGGTGCTTGTGGGCTCCTTATTTGGATTGCTATTATTAGGTCCGTATAATTTTGCTTCAGAGATAAGTTATTTGCTTTTTTCAAAAATCAATCCAATTTTTAATAGAGCAATCCTGCCGCTACTTTCTAAACACCAGCAGGATAATGAAACCCGACAGCTTATTATCACGGAATCATTGTTAAGTCATGCTTTAATATGCATTTCTATTTATATTCTTCTTTATGCACACATCGAACCTATTATAGCATTCGCTTTTAAGGATCCCGAGGCTAAGATCTTGTTATTTGCAAAGTACATTTTAATAATGGCGATCATTCGATCCGTGAATAATATCATTTTCAATCAATTGTTAGCTCTTGGGGAATCTAAGAATTTATTCAAATGGAATATTGTAGTATTAATTATTAATTATTTATTTATAGGAATTATTTTCATTACAAAGACAGATATTTTAACGTTTCTATTGATTAATATCTTTGTAAGTTTAAGTGTCTTGATTTATACCATTTTTAAATTGCTAAAATACTGTGATAATCGAAAGTCGTTTTTTGATATTTTAATTCGATATATTTTATATTTATTAGTATGTGTTGCTTTAATATTTCTTTTATCCAGACTTCATTTGTCTTTGATTCCCTCTTTATTTTGTAGTGTAAGTCTTCTTTTTCTTGTAAGCCTGTTATTTTACAAAACTAAAGTTCTGGATTTGTTAAAACTTCGGATCATGTAATGGGCGCTTTTCTTTTTTATAAAACATTTACCAAGTCAAAGCTAAAGGATTGCAAAGTTTTAAATGAATCCTTTTCTGTATTGCATTCGATGTATGATGCAGCGTTACTGAATGATTCCAATTTTGACGAAGATTATTTGCATTTTCAGAATTCGGAAGTAGATTTATATATTCTGGGAAATTTTACACAGTATCGTGATTTTAAAATAGATCTCGATAGTCTTTATTTTAATGGAGCAGTTCAGGCAGATGTTTTGGATGAAGTTTTTAGAAAATTCAATGGACTTTTTTGTGCTTTTTTATTTGATAAAAATGGTAACAATTGGTATCTATTTACAGATCACCTTGGATTTTATCCCGTCTATTATTATTCAGACTCTGAAGTACTCTTGATCAGTTCAGAAATTAAATATTTTAATACGCTGAGGCGGTCTAGACTTCATATTAATCGGGAAGCTTTATTTAGTTATCTCGAGAATGGACATTTAATGTTTGATCAAAGTTGGTATAAAGAGGTTTCAAGGATGAGACCCGCTAGTATCTATCACTGGAATAACAATGATGTGCGTTTAACACATAGCTATTACTGGAGTTGGGAGAAGGTAAAGAAGCTATCATTGAGTAAAGAAGTTCAAATACAAAAATATATTGAACTATTTACAAACGGAATCTCTAATTTAAAATTTGAATCTTCTGCAAGCCTTGGGATAAGTTTGAGTGGCGGATTGGATAGTAGATGGATTGCACAACTTTCAACTGGATTTTTTCCAATGGAAGCATTCACCTTTGCAACTGGGAATAATAAAGAAGTTTTATTAGCATCTAAAGTAGCAAAGGAGCTAGGAATTAAGCATCATTTATTTGATATAGAAGTGAAGGATTGGCTGCAAAACAGGCTAGATTCTTTTTGGAAAGTCGATGGATTGTTACATTTAGGTCATTTACATGAAGGCAATTTGCAGAGTCAATGGCGTTCGAAATATTCGCATATCTTTCATGGGTTTTATGGGGGTGGAATTTATTCAAGTTCATATGAACTAAACCAAAGAATTACGGAAGACATTGGTTTTCGTCATTTTAAAAGTGTAGCACAGAATCTTAAAACAGATGATTCATTTTATGATACACAATCTATTGATCCCTATATTGTAGATCAGAAAATTAGAAATCAATCGGCGCATAGTATTTATTTAATGTCTTCTTATGCTAAAATTGTTATTCCATTTTACAATATGGAGTGGCTAGATTTTAATTATAGTATTGACGATAAATTACAGTTAAATAGTAAATTTTATTTAGAAGTTTTGAATTCAAGCTTATCTAAAAATTTATTAGATATTGCCTGGCAAAAAACAGGCATTCCACCATCCAGAATAAGTGCGAATGTAAGAAGTTTAAATTTCAGGATTCCCTCGATCGTAGAGCGGCTTTTTCAAATTTCAAAGAGCTCCAGGCATTTTATTAATTATAACCTTTTTGATCAGGAAATTAATTTTTGGATTCAGGAGTTTAGGCGGGATATTTTAGATCTGGACTTTAGATATACTTTGCATAACCGAGAACGGAAATTGCGGATGTTGTCATTAGTGCTCATTTTGAGAATGCTTTCAAAAAATAATTCCAATGTCTTATAGAGTACTGCATATTATAGATTGTTACTTACCAGAGACCATGAATTGGATGGAAAGATTATGGCAACGTACTGCTAATTATTGTGAACATTTTATATTTGCAAAATACTATATCAAAGATCCAAATACTGTGTTTTATTTTATAAATCCACAAAAGTCAATTAATTACCCAATTGGTATTCTAGATAAATTCAAAGAGAGACTTCGTTTCCAAAGTACGGTGCGTAAATTGAAGCAATCAATAATTGAGCAGAAGATACAAATTCTTCATTTTCATTTTGGACATCTTGCAATTGAATATAGAGATTTGTTGCAAAAACTTGACATTCCTTTTTGTGTTTCACTTTATGGTTTTGATTATGAGTATTTAATCCATTATAAACCAGAAACCAAACAAGATTATATAGAATTAGCGAATTTGGGTGGAAGATTTATTGTGGAGGGTAATTATTCTGCAAATTTAATTGCATCCTATGGAATTCCTGCATCAAAAATCTTTAAAGTCCATATGCTTTTTAAGATTGAAAATGGATTTAGTAAACCTCAGTGTAAAACACCCATTAAACTTTTTCAAGCAGCTACTTTTACTGAAAAGAAAAACCAAATTGCACTGGTAGATGCATTAAAAGATCGGCATATAGGAAAATTTCAAATATCTTTTTACGGGGAGCAAGGAGATAGAAACTATTATGTAAATCTTTTGAAAGCAATAGACTTAAAGCAAAAACATGATATCCGGATACAAGGATTATTGCCTTTTAATGCGTATTTGAAGGAGCTAAGTAATTCTCATTTTACAATTAATTTAAGTAAGAAATCGAGTGCGCAGGATACAGAAGGAGGCTGTCCGGTCTTATTAAAAGATAGTTTAAGCTTAGCAAGACCAGTCATTACTACAGCACATTGTGATATTCCTGACATTATCGTGAATGCTTATAATGGTATCCTTTTACCGGAGGATGATCCGGAAGCAGTGGAATGTATGTTGGATTCCTTGCTCAAATTTAATCAGAAGGAGTATTTGCAATTATGTAGAAACGCTTTGGAGACGGTCGATATTAATTGTTCTAATAATATTTCTGCGGCTGAGCTGAGGTCCGTTTATCAATCCATGGTATGCGAATCGTAGTATTTAGCTTGAACTTTCCTCCATTAAGAAATCCGCGATCTTTCCGGGTTGGATTGTATAGTAAATATTTGCATGAAAAATATGATTTGTTGACTATAACAAGTAGCATTGATGAAGAATGTGCTGATCCCAGCTTTGTTTTCCGAAGTGGATTTAAAATCA
Source organism: Saprospiraceae bacterium (assembly GCA_016717265.1). NCBI lineage: Bacteria > Pseudomonadati > Bacteroidota > Saprospiria > Saprospirales > Saprospiraceae > Saprospiraceae bacterium. The sequence goes on along the minus strand of JADKFX010000001.1, from coordinate 310,345 downwards.
GAATGAAGAGCAAACTTAGGGGTAAATTAAAACGTTTTTCTGTAATCCGATTTTTTCATAAATATATTTTTCCCGATGACAGAATAATTTATATGATTCCATTTCTATTTAATTATATATTTAAACTTCGAAGGAAAGATGATCTTATCATGACCGTTTCGAACCCAATAAGTGCACATTTAATTGGTGTATTCTTAAAGTTATTTTTTAGACATCAATGGATTGTGGATATTGGTGATATTTTTTCAAATCAGAATACTTCCAACAACGGTCCTTACGCTTTTTTGATAAATCGATATGAAAAGAGCGTTTTAAATTTTAGTGACCATATTGTTTTAAATGCAAATTCTTTAAAACAATATTATCTATCCTACTTTTTGATTCAGAATGAAAAAATGACAGTCATTCCAAATGGTATATCATTGGATATTGAGAGAATCCGCCATATTCAATCTAATGAAATACGGCTATCATTTATTGGAAATACCTATCCTATAGTGCGGGAAGGATTGGATGAAATGAAAATACTTTTGAAGCTGGTGGAATTATTTCCGGAAACCAGGATATTGATTCAATTATATGGAGTTCAATTTTCAAAATTGCATGAATTGGAGAATATTTTTCCGAATATTATTAAAATTCGATATTGTCAGACTGACGATGAACTCATTCAGGCTTATTCAAATACGGATATTTTAATAAATTTTGCGAATAAGGACAATCCTGGATTGCCAAGTAAGTTGAATGAGTATCAAGCAACTGGAATTCCAATTATCAATTTTTTACATTCCTTTGAAGATTCAAGTTGGCATTATTTAAATACAATACAGAACGCTGTAATTCATGTGTTAGTAAATCAAGTTGAATTGGAATCAATTGCTGAATTTATAACGAAATCCTTGAACATTCCACGGATTCATATATCGGAGCCTGCAAAGAATTTAACGGAAGCCTGGAGTCGGGTGTTCAATAAATTTATAAAGTAATTCCTGTGTTTTAAGTTTGAAAATTGGCATTTGTTTTAAACTAAGGTTAATAACAATTGATATGGAATCAATATGTGATAATTAAGAAATATTATTAGATTAGATAATCTATTTGTAGAATTTTATTGCTATACAATTTAATTTGTCAAATTATCTATTGGATGAATCAGCAAAACACATTTTTTATAATCAAGTAAATAAATGGAATTTATCAATTCAATTTATTTTAGGAGTTTGCACCATTTTCAATTTGTTATGTATGTAAAATTTTAGTTATAATTATTATTGTGTACCTGAATTATGATTTTTAATCAATTAATTTGGTCATTTTGTAAGAATAAAGCTTGGTTTCATCATTTAATTTTACAGAATTGAAGTCAATCTGGCTCATGATTTCGAAATACCTTACTTTTGTAATTCACTTTTAATATTTGCCATTTTTTTATTAATTGCAATTTCTTGGAAATATCATTATAGCAATCGGGAACTGTGCTAATTAAGATAGCTAATATTGAAAGAAGATTAAACATTGAGTATTGAATTATTTTAAGTTTATTTAGTTGATTAAACCATTACTGATGAATATTATAAATACATACGTTTTAAGGATAAACAATTATTTAGCAATCTTATTATTTCTGTTTCTTTCTAATTTTGTATTTGCACAAAATATTACACTGACAGGACGCGTGGTAGATTCCAAGAATAATTCTGCTCTCGAAGGGGTCAACATTTATTTTAAATCTTTGAAAGCTTCAATATTAACAAATACATTAGGTGAATTTTCAATTTTAGTACCAGATCAGTTTCCATTAGTATTAAACATTAGTTATGTGGGTTATGATTCACAAGAATTAATTCTGAATGCCTCCGAATTTGTGACCATTCTAATGCAAGAAAAAAGTACAGAGTTAGAGGAAGTCTTGGTTGTAAGTGGATATTCTGTGCAGAAGAAAAGCGAGTTTTCTGGTGCTGTTTCAAGCATCGGTACGAAGCAATTACAATGTAGACCCTCCGTAAGTTTTGATCAGCTTTTAGGTGGACAAGCACCAGGAATTGATATTATTCAGCCAACAAATATTTTGAACAATACACCGGTACTAAGAATTCGGGGTATTAATACGATTACGTCTGGATTATTTCCTTTAGTTGTTGTGGATGGTGTAGCTGTTTTTGTAGGATCAATTGGTGGGATGGTTGGCAACAATCCGTTGTCTGATATTAATCCAAATGATATTCAATCTATTGACGTTTTAAAAGATGCTTCTGCTGCAGCTATTTTTGGATCGAGAGCAGCAAATGGGGTTATGGTTATTACGACTAAGAAAGGAAAAAAGGGAAGAGTCAAAGTTAATTATGATACTTGGTTAAGCAGAAGTACACCTTACAATTTACCAGAACTGTTGGATGCTAAAGATTATGTAATGATTAAGAATGAGGCTATGGTAAATTCAGGAAGAGCTCCGGGATATGCATTAATGTATAATCCTGACAGTAGTATTGTAAATACCAGTTGGTATGACGTTGCCTTTAGACCTGGAATTTCACACAATCATAATCTTAGTATTTCAGGTGCAAATAATTCAACGAGTTATTATTTTTCATTAGGTTATACCAATCAAAATAGTTTTATCAAATATAATAGTTTCGAGCGTTATTCAGCGCGCTTAAATATTGAAAATACATTGAATAATTTTTTAAAGGTTGGAGCAAATATGTCTTATAGTAATGGGATGAATATTGGTCCAAACACAGGAGCCATTCCGAGTAACTCTTTGTCTTCGTCTTCTTACAATTCTGAATATATTACCAATGAGCCATTAGCCAGGATGACCTATGTGTTGCCGCCAAACGTACCTGTGTATAATACAGATGGTACTTATAGTATTCAAAATGGAATCAGTGTAGGATATGGCAAAAATAATCCAAGCACGATAGGAACGATTAATGCCTATAACTTAGCTATGGTTCAAAAGCTCGATGTGAATACTTCTGAAAATAATACATTGATAGGAAATGTTTACGGAGAGTATAAAGTATATAAAAATCTTTTATTCAGATCGAGTTATGGCATTAATAATTTGCAAGTTCAGAATAAATCATTTTTAAATCCGATACATGGGGGCGGTGCATCTGCAAATGGTAGTGCAACAAATATTTTTTCTAAATTTTATCGTTTTGATTGGGTAAATACACTTTCCTTTAATACAACATTAGGAGAACACCACAATTTTAGTATTATTTTAGGAACGGAACGAATTAAAACTACGGTCAATTCATGGGGAGCCCAACGTTCAAATATAACAGATCCTGATTATTCAAATTATCAGGGAGGTTTTGCGAATATATCACCTATTGGAAATGTATTTACAGAGAATGCATTGTTATCTTATTTTTCAAATGTAACTTATGATTTTAATCGAAAATATCTATTGAGTTTTAATTTCCGTCGGGATGGTTTATCTGCCTTGGCAGATGGAAATAAGTTTGGAAATTTTGGAGGGGCGTCAATTGGATGGAATGTCTATAAAGAAGACTTTTTTCAAAACGCATCTTTTAAAGAATATTTTAATAATCTAAAAATAAGATTAAGCTATGGGGTTGTTGGTAATAGTGAAATCGGTGATTATCCTGCAATCGGTGCATATACTTCAAATACATATGGTGGAGTCCCAACTTTAAATTATGCGCAAGCCGGCAATCCGGATCTTAAATGGGAAACGAGTACTAAACTGGATGTGGGTTTAAATTTTACCATTTTGAAAGATCGGATTTCTATAGAGTTTGATTATTATAAAAATTTGATTGATGGATTGATTTTGAAAGCACCTCAAGCACTTTCGGCTGGGATTCCTGGAAACTATATCAATGCCAATGTGGGTAGTATGTACAATGAAGGGATTGAATTAGGATTGGATGCACAAGTTTTAAATTTGAATTCATTTAAATGGGATATTAATTTTAATTTTTCTACTTTGAAAAACAAAGTAACCTCTTTGGTGAGTGATGTTTATGTGCCAAGCATTTTTGGAGTTCAAAACATGACCCGCGTTGGATATTCTATAGGTTCTATTTTTGCAGTTCCTACCATAGGAGTAAATCCTGAGAATGGATTGATGGTTTTTTTAAATAGCGAAGGTAAACAAGTACAATATAATCATATAGGATCTCCAAGATGGACCTATTTGGATGGAACTGCCGCTCCCGCCATTGATAATTATAAAGATGGAGTCATTCAAGGCCCATCCTTGCCAACTTATTTTGGAGGAATTAACAATACGCTAGTTTATAAAAATTTTGATTTGAACATTAATTTTACATTTGTAGGTGGCAATAAACTGTATAATGGAACCCGGGCTACCAACTCAGATCAACGGTATTTTAATAATGGAACTTTTATTAAAGATCGTTGGACTACACCTGGACAGAAAACCGAAATACAAAAACTGTATTATGGGGATAATGTATCTGCCGGATTTTCATTTTCAGCTACATCAAAAGTTGAAGATGGAGATTATCTTAAGTTAAAAAATATTTCATTGGGATATCAACTTCCTGTAAATAACAATGTATTCAGAGGTAAAATTTCATCAGCAAGGATTTATTTGCAAGCAGTGAATTTATTTACAATTACAAAATACAGAGGTTCAGATCCTGAAGTTTCTATAAATGGAAATTCAATTCATTCTGGAAAAGATCAAAACGTACCGCCCAATGCACAAACATTTACCATTGGTTTAAATGTCGGTTTTTAATTTAAAATAAATTTAAATTCATTTTATGAGTCTCTATAGTAAAATACATTTAAAACTTTTAACTATTGGAATTTTTTCGATAGTTCTGTTCTCAGCTTGTGAAGGGGATTTTTTAGATACAGTTCCTAAAACAAGTATTGATCAGGAAAAAGCATTTAGCACACCAGGAAAAATTTTAGCACAAGTAAATAGCTTGTATGGTCAATTGCAGAATCAAAATTTTTATGGAGGTCGTTTTATTGTTTTTAATGAACAAAGGGGTGATGAGTTTGGGCAAAATGATGGAAACGCAGCGACAGGTTCTGCAGTTTGGAATCAAAATGTGGCCTCTACTAATGAATATATTAATAATGTATGGTCTGCAGGTTATACTGCTATAAATGCTTCCAATATTTTAATTGAGCAATTGCAAAAGACAAAAGTAATTTCAGACAGTCTTGCTAAATTATATATAGCAGAAGCAAAATATGTAAGAGCATTGTGTTATTTAAGTCTGGTACAAACCTATGCAAAGCCTTTTAATTTAGATAGAACAGCATTGGGATTACCGCTACGATTAACGGCTATTACTGGAGTAGGATATAATGATTTGGTTAGAAGCACCGTAGAAGAAGTTTATAATCAAATATTGTTAGATTTGAATGAAGCAGAAGAGGACTTACCAATTGCATATACTACGCCATTATTAAATATTTCAAGAGCGCATAAGAGTACTGCGATCGCTTTAAAAACAAGAGTTTATCTGAATCAGGCAAATTACCAAAAAGTTGTGGAAGAGGCTTCTAAATTAGTACCCTTAAACAGTCCATATCAATACACATCCGGCTCCATTACGCACAATTTAGAATCTGCCATTGCAAATGTGTTTACAGGAACATATACAGGACCAGAAGCTATTTTTTTTATTCCATTTGCGAATTCAAATACAGAAACACCAAGTGCACAATATGCGTTGGCATTTAATTATTTAACACAACCAATAATTTTCTTAGCGACTGCAGGAATCGTTGGTAATCCAGCGTTAACCGGGAAGGAAGACGCCAGAAGTGCATTCATTACAAGTAATGCAGCCAAGCAAAAAGTATTAAAGAAATTTTCTATTACAACGGCTCCATTTAGGGATTATGTTCCTGTATTACGCTATGCAGAAGTGATGCTTAATTATGCAGAAGCAGCAACAAATTTAAATGATTTAGGCACCGCTGCGAATTTATTAAATGCCGTTAGACATCGCTCGAATCCAACGTATGTTTTTCCTTCAGAAGCAATTTCGACCAAAGATAGTTTGATCAATACCATTTTAACGGAGCGACGTATTGAATTTTTAGGAGAGGGCCTTCGGTTACAAGATTTACAAAGGAGAACACAAAGTTTACCTGCAAAGACTGGAAGTATTGGAACTGCTCCAGAAGTTTTAACAAGTGCAAAGAATTATATCTGGCCTATACCCAGTGGCGAATTATCAACTAATAAATTGTGCTTGCCGAATTAAGCGAGTGAGATAAACTAGTTTAATAAAATTGAATACAGGAATTAGTTGCTATTTAGAAAGCAAAAGATTATTTTATCTGTATTAAATTCAGCATAAGTCTCGGCTATATTTTTGCAAGCATACTGTTGTTTTTTGAAACTTATTATTTGCTTACAATTTAATAAATTTTATTTGATTACTTTTTTTCTGTGATTGACTTACCAGAAAATATATGCCCGATGGCAGATCACTTAAATCTACTAATGTTTCAGAACTTTGAATTGTTATTGTTCGAAGCGCAATTCCTAATTGATTTATACATTGAATTGATTTTGCACCCTCATTAAATTCTGTTTGAGTAATTTTGATCGTATTTGTTACAGGATTGGGTGAAATCTGGAAATCTGCAATATTTAAATCTTGTGTATTTACGGTTTGCTTTCTGTACTTATTAAAAAAGTTCCAAATCACAGTACTTGCACTAAAATCCATGCAGGTAGTTCCAATAGCAATTAATGCACCAGGCCAGGTATGTCCGCCATTTAGAATTTTATAATGTTGGACTTCATTTAATCCCGGATAGATATAAAGTTCTGCAGAAGCACCATCAGTTTTATTAATATCTGGAACATTGGATTTTATTAGGTTTTGGGTGTTCAAGCCATTTTTAGCTATCCAATAAGCCAAGACAGATGGAATGGAAGAAACCCCTGTGGATCCATTGTAATCAACTACAGGGTCGGCATCGCCATGAATTTCAAGAATTGGTAATGGAGAAGCGTTTTTACAAGCGGAAACGGTTTGCAAAGTCATAGATCCTGTGACAGAAGCGATGGCTGCAAAGCGATTACTAACACAGGCTAAATGGTAACTCATAAAACCACCATTTGACATTCCGGTACTATAAATTCTTTCAGGATCTATGGAATACGCTTTTGAAAGGGTATCTATTAATGCATGAATAAATCCGACATCGTCAACATTGCTGTTTCCGACTAAGCCTACATTCCAAAAGCTTTGATTACTTTGAGGAAACAATGTGCCATTTGGATGTACTACAATAAAACCAGCAGTATCAGAAATTTTTCTAAAATCTCCATAAAATTCCTGTTGATCATTATTGGAGCCATATCCATGTAAATTAAAGACCAGGGCGACCGGTTTTTTTAAAGTATAATTGGCAGGTACATAAAATGAAAATGTGCGGGTGAGGCCATCATGAAGAATACTTGACCTTATGGTTTGCTGGGAAAATGCATATATCAGATTGAGAAATAGGAATCCTAAAGTCAAAAAACAGTTCGATTTAATCATAGCCATGTTTAAAAGTTTATGGCAACAAAGTTAATTGAATTCCTGAATGAAATTTGTATTCTTTCAAACTAAGATTTACAACATCCAGAGATGGATGGGCTTGAATTGAATTTATTTTATTTCTAATTTTTTCGTTTTCTTCATTCAAATTATCGCACACTGCTAAACCAGACTATATCAGCAATATTGTATACTTAGAAAATAATGCTCGTTTAATCAAGCACACAAACTTTGCTAATAGAATGTTCTCCATTTATTTCAATGACTAAAAAATACATTCCTGAACTCATTGGAGAATTTATATTGACACGCTGAATTCCCGGTTCTAATAATTTTTTTTCTTGATGTATGGTGCGACCATAAATATCAATCCAGCTATAATTTATAATACTGTTTATGGCAACATTTGTGGTTACAAAACTTACTCCATTATTTTCAATCAAATTAGGTGTAAAGAGTATATTCTGCATTCCATTTTGATCAGATATGGATCCAGCCCTTTCTTCAAATATTAAATCTGGATATTTAGGACTTGCTTTTTTAAAGCTATGCAAGTTGACACAAAGCGTATCTTTCACAATACAGTTGGGGTCATTGATTGTCCATTCAAAACAATAGACACCATAATTAAATGCTATGAATTTTGTTCTTGGATTGTTGGGTTCTAAAATTGTAACCTTATGTGGACCACTAAGGAGTCTCCAGCTACCATTTGGATTTGCTTTTGCATCTAAATAAGCTGAAAGGCCTCTTTTTTCAAAATCCTGACCAGCTATTTTTGTGTCTGGTATGACGTCAATACATTTTTCGCAGCTAGTCCCACAATCTGTATCATAGGATACGCAAACTTTTCCGGTATCTCTAGAATTTAATAACCATTTTACATTGACAACAGAACTGTCAGGATTTGAAACTATAAATCCTCCATCTATTGTCCAGGTATAAAAGTTTGCTTTTTTAGGGAGAAATGAATCAATCCAATATGTCCCAATGGAATCAAAGCAAAATATTTTACTACTGTTCATGGTAAAGGAACATTCAGGATTTAAACTACCTTCCTGAAGTGTTTCACAAAAGGTTTTAGTACAAATCGCAGTTTTATTTTCAAGTGTTGTCTTTACTATGACTTGCAGACAATAGTCTTCTGAAACAGGATTAACGAATAATCTTTCATCCGTACTCAAAATATTTAAGGGATCACTTTTTTTAAACCAGCGATATTCAAATTCATAGATTTCACCGGCATTACAAGGTTTTAAAATGCTTAAATTGGGTATTAATTCAACCTTAGCATTAAAACAATGAATATCCCATGATGGCGCAAAATCTACATTTACGGCTGTTAACAGGATAGAACTATCACAGCGATATGGATTTGTTATTTTTGGAAGTGCGATCTCAGATTGGAACAAACAAGGTTGATGTTTTTTACCAGCAGCATCCGTATAGGGTGTATTGTTACATGTTAAATAATAAACAGCTTCAGGTATTGGCGCTTCTAAAACAATAAATTCAACAATAGAATCAAATTTACAGCAGTTCGCATCCGAAAATTGCTCACTATAAATTCCACTTTCCTTAATTCGTAGAGAATGCCATTTATATCCACTAGCATTTGTTTGCTCTTTACAAAGAATGCGTGGCAATCCAATTTTATTTTGAATCTGTCTGACTTTTAGCGTAGCACATTGCGGACCTTGTTGAGCGCAAACTGAACCATTTTGAGGATTGCCTATATAAGCAGTTACACAGAGAATAAAATCTCCTGAATCCGGTAAATCAAGTCGAATCTCGTTTATATTTCCACCTACTTCATTTCCATCTAGGGTCCAAACATAATGGGGTTTGCATCCTCCGCTTTGTGGATTAACAAAAAACAATACATTACAAGCACCTTCGCAAATAGGTTCAAGAATCATATTTGCTTTATTATTGATCTTCCCTAAAGGGGATAAAGTAGGTGCGGCACCTCCTGAAGTACTTATCGTAAAATCACAAAAATCTCCATTACAACCGTCTATCCAAAAATAATACGTTTTGCAAGGCTGAAGGTTTGCACTTACCGTATTTACACTGTTAGGTATTGAACAAGGATTAGAACGACATACAATCTCTTCCTCACACAGACAATCTCCCCAAATTCCAAATTGGAGTCCTTGACCGGTGTTACACGAACCTATAGTTAAGGTCATCGTGACATTCCCGCCTTCCGTTACAAAGCCCCACCAACTTGTGTTTTCTCCGATTCCGCCTTGAGAACATAGCGGACCACAATGGCTCGGTACTGTACTCGTATTATTACAAGCATAACCATTCAGTTCATCCAATGAGCAAAGGACATTCACCTGATTGCACTCTTCCGACATTGGTGGAGAGCATTGAGTTTGCAAGAAATGAAGTTTAATTACTAAAAGTAAGGCAGTGAATACAAGGTTTTTCAATTGCTTTTTCATATGCTAATGATCCCTATGGATGAAAGAATGCTGCTTGGCAAAAAGTAAGCAGATTAAAAAATAGAATTGAAGATAAATTAAAAATTCTTGATTTTTATATTTTTAAAAGGAAAATCAAGCAATTTTTGAAAATGAGCAATTTAAAATTGATAATTGAACTTTTTCAAATAAAAATGGAATGGATTAAAAAGGTATAATGTGTAATTTTTAATCAAAATTATTTAGTTTGAATCAGTTCTATTTGAAACTAAAAAAGCCAGAAAAAATGTGGCTTTAAAATTTTGAAGAGCACCAAATTCCGCTCTCGCTCTCATTCTCGCTCTGCTTCCCACGAAGTTTTAGGAAGATATGAGATTAAGATTAACACAAACCAGAACACCTACTCCCTAAACTAAAAAAGCCACAAAAAATGTGGCATTAAAATTTTGAAGAGCATCAAATTCCGCTTTTGCTCTCATTCTCGCTCTGCTTCCCACGAAGTTTTAGGAAGATATGAGATTAAGATTAACACAAACCAGAACACCTACTCCCTAAACTAAAAAAGCCACAAAAAATGTGGCATTAAAATTTTGAAGAGCATCAAATTCCGCTTTTGCTTTCATTCTCGCTCTGCTTCCCACGAAGTTTTAGGAAGATATGAGATTAAGATTAACACAAACCAGAACACCTACTCCCTAAACTAAAAAAGCCACAAAAATGTGGCATTAAAATTTTGAAGAGCATCAAATTCCGCTTTTGCTTTCATTCTCGCTCTGCTTCCCACGAAGTTTTAGGAAGATATGAGATTAAGATTAACACAAACCAGAACACCTACTCCCTAAACTAAAAAAGCCACAAAAAATGTGGCTTTAAAATTTTGAAGAGCACCAAATTACGCTCTCGCTCTCATTCTCGCTCTGCTTCTGTGGTACCTCCAGGGATCGAACCAGGGACACCAGGATTTTCAGTCCTGTGCTCTACCAACTGAGCTAAGGTACCATCCAAAAATCAAATAGAAGTTTAATCCTATTTGATTTTGATGATTTTGGGCTGCAAATATAATTGAATTTAGAAAATGGAAACTAAATCGACCCGGATAGTTTGTATTTTTTTTAAATAAGATCCTAAATTTTAACCGATTTCTAAAAATCAATCTTTAAATTTGCGTAATATTTTGGAATTCAATAATTTATATATTTTAAAGTACTAAGATGCCTTCAAGAATTGCACAGACCTTATGCACCACTTTATTCTTACTTACCTTGTTTTTTATTGATAAATCTACCGAGGATAGTCTTTGGGTCCTCATTCCAACAGGTATTCTTGCATTGGCTAGCTTTGTTTTTGGAAGTTTAATCAATCAAAAATGGTATCAACGAAACCCTCCAAAACTCAGTGATTATGAATTGAATTGGGTAAAACGGTTTGTTCCGTTTTATAAAAATTTGCCAAAAATAGCGCAAGATCATTTTTGTAATCAACTCGCAATACAACTCACGGAAAAACAATTTACGTCTATGTCTGAAAAAGAAATGCCGGAGGAATTAAAAATTATGGCTCTTGCTCCAGCAATTCGATTAAACCTTTCATTTAAAGATCCTGCTGTTAAACACTATGGTCGAATTGTATTTTATCACCATGCATTTCCAAGTCCTGAACAACAATATCTTCATTTGTCAGAAACACAAGATGAAGATGGGGTAATTATTTTAGCGAGTGATGCGTTAGAAGCAGCGTATGTAAAACCGGATGCGTTTTTTAATATTGCTTTATATGAATGGGCTTGTATTTTTATAAAGATTCATAAAATGCCTGCAACTTTCAAATTAGATGCTGATTTAATTTGGTCAATAATTTGTAAAATTTTAGTCACGGAAGAAAAAAAATTGCAGAACTATATGGGCCAAATGAATCTAAATATAGTAGCAATTTTAGTGTATTGTTACATTATGTATCCTGAAAAATTACAAAAAGAATCAGCAGATATTTTTAATTTTTACAAAACGATTATTGATTAAAATCCATAAATTATTTTTTAGAATGCATATGTTTTGCGAATTCTTTTTGATACCTTACCAATTCGTTTTCGAATGCCAAACTTAAATTCGATTCCGATCCAGGATCTATTTGCAATTTGCAATGCATAAATTGTCAATACAATGAATTGCTTGGATTAGTTTAAATGGCTGAAGCAGTACATTGAAAACTTATATTTATTGCAACTGAAGTCAACTATTATTTGTTATTCTAAAAATTAAGTATGTGTAAAGTTTTAAAATTTTCAATTTTCCTTATATCTTTTGTACAGCTACTATTCGCTCAATCCTCGTTGCATAAGAATTTTGATGTACTGCTTAAAAAAAATGTGCGTGCCAATGGAGATGTTGATTATAAAGGTTTTATAGAGGATAGTACCCGGTTAAATGAATATCTTGGGATGCTTTCTTCAAATGCTCCTAAGACTCATTGGAATGAAAATGAAATAAAGGCATATTGGATGAATGCTTATAATGCCTTTACAATTCAATTGGTAATCCGAAACTACCCGATAAAAAGTATAAAAGAAATTGGTGGTAAAATTCCATTTATCAATAGTACCTGGGATATAAAATTTATTTCCATTGGAAATGAAATATTGGATCTGAATAATATTGAGCATGGTAAACTTCGGAAAAAGTATGAAGATCCTAGAATTCACATGGCTTTAGTATGTGCTTCTGTTTCTTGTCCGGCTTTGCGAAATGAAGCCTATGATCCCAAAAAATTGGATACGCAACTGGATGATCAAAGTAAACGTTTTTTGGCGGATCCAATTAGAAATAATGTGAATTCAAAAATAGCTCAACTATCTATGATATTTAAATGGTATAAATCCGATTTTAATGTGTTAGGTGGAGTGCGTGAATTTGTAAAAAAATATGGTCCGTCAGAAATTTCAGAAAAAACCAAAATATCCTATATGGATTATAACTGGGCATTAAATTCAATTAAATGATTTGCTGTTTAAACTATTCTACTTATTTTTGGTCTGACTTAGTATTGCAAACTTTAAAAATATTAGATATGAAAAATGTAATTCAAATTGCGAACATTATGATTTTGTTTGTTGGAAGTTTTGTTATCAGTAACTGTGCGACTCCATCAAATCCAACCTTAATTCAGGGACGTTGGGAGGTGTTAGGCACCAGAACAGTAAAATATGGCCTTGACCGAGATGAAATTTTAGTCACCAGGCAAGAAGGTTTTTTTACCGGATTAAAGATTAAAGTACTTCGTTCTGCTTTAGATATGCATAAAATGGTTGTTCATTTTGGAGATGGCACTACACAAGATATTGAACTTAGAAATAACTTTAAAGCCGGACAAGAAAGCCGGGTTATAGATCTTGCTGGAAACAGAAGAGTCATTACTAAAGTTGTATTCTGGTATGATACCAAAAATTATAAAAACACTAAAGCAGTTGTGGAGCTTTGGGGAAGACATTGATATATTGAATCGCAACACAGGGAATTTTGCTTTCATTCAACACCTTAAATTTGAAATAAAAGTGTTGGATTAATTTGTATTCTATCCATTGTATCAAATTTCAAATAGGCTAAATAACAGAGCACAAGTGAATATCAATTTTAGCGGGTATCTCTAATAATAAAAGTGTTCATTCTGACCCTGGTAAAATCCTGAGTCTTTGAAAATTGAATCATTCATTCCTTATGAAATGAAAAGAGGCCAAAAAGTATTTATATACTTCTTGGCCTCTTTTTTAATTTGTAAAGCAATTGATTAACTGCTTATTTTAGTTGGTATGGTAAGCAGGATTATGCGTTAATGGATTATTACATTTTGCACAATTGGATTGCGTTCCTGCGCCACCTGGACAACCTTTACTACACGTGAAATGCCAAACTCCTTTTGCATTTTGTGGCGCTTCAGGCGTTGCTGTAGCAGGAGGCGTAACATTAGCAGGTGGAGTTCCTTGTGGAGCTGAAAGATCAGTAGGTGTTGCACCAGCATTTGGATTTTGAGCCGGAGCTTGCTCTGTTGATGGTGTGGTTTCAGCCTTTTTTTCATCTTTGCAAGAATTTAATCCTACAAATATGGAGAGTACTGCAAATAATAATAATGAAGATTTCATATGAATTTTTTTAGTTTTTATAGCCGCAATATTACGAATTTATTTTGAATTCTTAATTTTTAACAGAGATATTAAAGCTTCATTAATAATTTCCCAGAGATGCTAAAATGCTCTTTTTCTTATCTTTTAATTGACCTAACAGGATTGGGATGCTCATAACTTGTGTCAACAAAATCATGAACATAGTATTTAGGTCAATATCTAATCAGGCAGAACTTCTCAATAGAATAATTATAATTTTCATTTTGTTATTATAGCGTTGGGATATGGATTGGTAATGATATTGTTCAGTTTGCCAGAAGTACATTATCTTTCAGGATAAATGCTGGAAAATTCTTGTCATGCTGAAAGGTGATTTCAAGTTTTCTTTATACATATGTTTGGCTCTCCTTTGGACCCAATATGGTGGAGCCCAGTCATTGTATACTATTCAGGATTCTATCCTTATTTATTCTTTGTTGGATGCGGCTGATGAAAAAGACTTTGAAGGAAAAATTGAGGATGCTTTTCTTCAAGTTAAAAAAGCATTATTTATAAGTCAGGAGAAGCAGATGCGCCGTGGAGAAGGATACGCTAATCTTAAAATCGCAGATCTCTTACTTAAGAAATCACAATACGAGAATATTAAGTTTCATTTAAATGAAGGCTTGCGAATCGGATTTGAAATTAAGGATAGCCTGATGATGGGTTTAGCATATCATCAAAAGTCACAATATTTAAGAACTATTAATGAATATGATAACGCTATCTTAGCATTAAGACAAGCACTATCCTATTATTTAGCTAGAACCGATTCTTTTTATATTGCGATAACAAGGAATGATCTGGGATTTTTATTGGATAAAAAAGGGGAATATCTTTTGTCTATTAATAATTATTTGGATGCTTTGAGAATTTTTGAAGCACTTGGAAATGAAAAGGAAGTATCCAATTGTTTAGGAAATGTAGGAATTTCTTATTTTCGTTTAAATAACAAACCAGAGGCAGCTAATTTTTTTAAGCAATCCTTAGCGATTCGTGAAAAAATTGGAGATATAAAAGGAATTTCTACTACTCTTGGAAATTTAGTGACACTTTATAGTTCTATTTCTTTGGATTCTGCATTGATTTATCAGCAAAAAGCTTTGGAATATGCAGAACGGAGTGGTATTAAAAGTAATAAAGCACAAGCTTATTCAAATACAGCAACATTGTTGAATAAGCAAAATAAATTTTCAGAAGCTTTTCAGTTACAAGAAAAAGCAGCAAGCATTTATCTGGAAACAGGGGATTTAAATAAAGTTGCTAGTCAATATATTCAGTGCGCAAATCTAAAAGATAATTTGTCAGATTCTATAGCTGCAGAAGGGTTTTTTGAAAAAGTATATTCAATCGCATGGGATCAAAAAAACAAACCTTTACTTCAGGCTTATTATTTTAATAAAGCCAATTTTTATAGACGACATCAAAATTACTCGAAAGCAATTGAGAATCTGGATTTAAATACAACTTATAAGGACAGTTTAATTGATGAAAAAACCAAAACGAATATTGAAGACCTTAAACTCAAATACGAAACAGAAAAGAAAAATCTTCAATTAGCAAAATTAAGTGCTGAGCAAAAACAGTCGGAATTGGAAATCGATAAACAAGATAAATTAATCCAAATTAAGGAATTATTGAATCTGAAGAATAGACAACACATTTCATTATTGGAAAAAGATCAGGATATTCAAGAGGCCAAGCTACAGGAAATGGAATCTGAAAAGAGTATGCAGGAATTATTGAACCAGACAAATACGCAACAATTATCGATTTCTAATCAGAGTATAAAAATCCTGGAACAAGAAAAATGGATAAAGGAAAAGCAAATACAAAAACAGAAAGCCTATACTCAAATGTTTCTTTTAGCTTTATTAGTAGCAGCTTTCATAGGCTTTTTATTGTTTAATCGGTTTCAATTAAAAAAGAAAATTGCAGAACAAACTATTCTTTTTAATATTCGGAATAATATTGCTAAAGACCTCCATGATGAAATTGGAAGTACCTTGACAAGTATTCATATATTAAGTCATGTTTCAAAGCAATCTTTTGATCAGGCACCGGAGCAAGCAAAAGAAATGTTGGGTGAAATTGCGACTCAGAGTAAAACCATTCAGCAAAACATGAGTGATATTGTCTGGGCAATCCGACCTGATAACGAAAAAATAGAAGCTCTCACAGCAAGGATGCGTGAATTTGCTGGTAAGACGCTTGAACCAAAAAATATTAATGTTGTGTTTAATGTGGACGAAGAAATATTAAGCAAAGTCCTACCAATACAAGCAAGAAAAGAAGTATTATTGATCTTCAAAGAAGTTATCAATAATATTATCAAGCATGCAGAAGCTGACCAGGTGAAAATTCAATGGGTTCATTCTGAGTCTAATTATCAATTGCAAATAACTGATAATGGAGTTTGGAAGGGATCTTTAGGAAGCACTGGAACAGGTATGCGTAGTATGCAAGAAAGAGCTCTTGCCATTGGTGGACAACTTGAAGTTTTACCTGGGCAAAATGGGACACAGGTAAATTTGATTTTACCGATCGCATGATTATGTGATTCTCTATTTGTTTTTCATTCTTGTACCTTTGTAAAAATTTTAATATGCCCATTCGAATTATAATATACGAAGATAATGATCACTTAAGAAGCAGTCTTTGTTCGCTTTTCATGTGGAATCAGGACTTTGAGGTATTATCCGCAAAAGCTAATCCATCAGAAGTATTAAATGATATTCAGGAATTTAATCCAGATGTTATACTAATGGATATTGATATGCCAATTATGAATGGAATTGAAGCATTAGGGATTATTCGGGGGAAGCAGATTGAAATCCCTGTTATTATGTTAACTATATTCGATGATAATGATAATATTTATAATGCGATTTGTGCAGGTGCGAATGGATACCTTTTAAAGAATGACTTTGAAAATGTAATTTCAGCAATTCGGGAAGTATTGAAAGGAGGTGCACCAATGACTGGAAGTGTTGCCAGAAAAATATTAAATTCATTTTCAAAATCTAGTCCTTCTAAAGGGAATGTACCGGAAACATTAACAGAGCGGGAAATTGAAATCCTGGACTTATTGGTTAAGGGATATAGCTATAAAATGATGGCGGATAAATTGCAATTAAGTATTGATACGATTAGAACCCATATCAAAAAAATATATAAAAAACTTCAAGTGAATAGTGCTACAGAAGCCATCTATGCTTTTAGTAAATTTCGGTAACTGATTTTCTTCTTTTCCATTTTTATTATTGAGTCTAAACTTGCGGCCTCCAGAATCAAGGATTGGCATCGCTAATACGAAATTATTTATCTATAAAAATTGGAATTTCTCAAATTTTTTAAATACTCCACATTCTTAAGAATTTAAACATGATTATGTGATGCTTGAGCAGGATTTTTAACACGATCATGTGATGGCAATTTTTTGGTTCTGGTTCCAGACCCCAATACCTTTGTTTTATTATTTTATTCATTTTAAAAATTTATAAATTATGAAAAACAAAGTATTTAATTTTATTTTATTCTGCAGTTTTTTCTGCATTTCTAATTCATTAACGAGTCAAGTTATCATCTATAGTGAACCGGATTACAGAGGAACATCACAGCGCGTAGGTATTAGCAGAGAAATCAGTCTTCCTTTCAATGTTAAATCCATTAAAATTCCAATAGGAGTTTTAGTATTGATGGCCAATGAAGGTGGCTGTACAGGCATCTGTAAATTTTGGAGAAATGAAGCAGGAGCAGGCGCAAACCTTGGAGTTAGAGGATGTACCATAATCTCCAGAACAATAAATGCTGCTGATTCAAGGCTCCGGGTAATTCTCAAAACAGGAAGTGATGACCTTCGGGGTGGCAGTAAAGCGAGTATGCATGTCAATGTCATGAATTCTGGAACTAGAATCCATCGGATTGTAGCAGGCAATGGAGGACTAACAGGAAATTCAAACCGAACCATGGAATTTCCAATTGCAGGTGTAAGATTAGATCAAATTCTGGACATGAGACTCACTTATGAAAGTGGTGGAGCAAGCATATTTGATAGTACTGATAATTGGAATGTAGATGAACTCAACATTTATTATATCAGTAGTGCTTATCCAGATGGAGTTCTATTATTCAGAGGATCAGGTGCTCCGTTAGTTCGATTTACTGGAAGTAATAAGCGATATACCATGCCTGTTTATGGTGCTACTTGCAGATAATATTATTAAAAAGTATAAAAAAATATAATTCAATCATATCCATTAAAACTAAAATTATGAAATCAAAAATTAATGTAATCAGCATTTTATTTATTGTAACAATAGCAATGAGTGCAAGTTATTCGCAATCAAAGCATACAGCTAAAATAACAAGTGTTCCTATTAAAACGCAGAATTTACTCCTGAATAGTAAAATGTCAAATTTTAAACCGGAGATCCATGGCTTAAAATTTGTAAACGATATTCATTGGGAGTTGCCTTTAATTGTTGCAAATGGGCCTGTCCTTGCTGGAGCATGTGGCGGCATGTCTTACACTATGTTGGATTATTATTTTGCAGGTAAAACAATTCCACAACAAATGTTTCGTCCATATAATGGATCAACCTTGGGAAATTTTATAGAAGATCGACAAAAACAATCTATTTTATCAAATGTGGATAAATGGGCAGAACTTATTGTAAATCCGTTTGGAACGCGGACAACAGAGTTTTTTAATTGGGGCATCCAGGGTTTTAATGGAGGCCGTTTACAAGAACTTAAAGAAATTATCGATTCCGGAAGACCAGCAGTGCTAGGTTTATTTAAAGCAGGAAGTGGAGGTACAGAAGCACATCACCAAGTGATTGCTATCGGGTATCAGTTAGGTCGTTATAAGGGGGATCTTGGAAACTATAAAGAAGATTTGAAAATATTCATATGTGATCCAAATTTTCCAAATAGAACCATGACATTAGTACCAGACCCTTCAAAGAATAGTTACCATTACAAAGAAGATTTAAGCTGTTCATGGATGACCTATTTTGTAGATAAAAATTATAGACCTGTTAGGCCACCACAAATACAATCTGAAGTGATGAGTAAAAATGGTAATGTCGGAGAATTATTATTGGAATTTTATACAGGTGCAGATGATTTAAGAGGTGGAAATGACAATTTAAATGCCACCGTATATTACAAAAACGGAAAATCACAAAAATTCGAAAACCTGAATAAAAGAGTACGTTGGATTGATAATTATTATCAGATTGTACCAATTCGTTTAGAACCTGGAGTAAAGTTAGATCAAATTAAAAGTGTTGTTTTACAAACTACATTTGGAGGCGGCATTGGTGGCGATAACTGGAATATGGATTCTTTTCGTATCATTGCAAAGGAAGGCTCAAATTACAAAGATATTTTTGGAGCTTTTGGTAAACCACTTGTAAGATTTGATGGGAATAACAAGCCATTTGAAGCAAAAATTATTCTTTAAGTATTTAAAAGGCTTAATTAATTTTCATCGCTTTAATTCTGAAAAGTTTAATATAAAGTTAATGATTATGAAAAATTGCTCCCTTGTTTTATTTAGTTTCTTTTTTGTTAGTCTTCTTCAAGCACAGCATAATCCAAAAGTAAAATCTGCAAATAGGCAAATTATCACAAATAGCAATTCAGTATATTTAAATACGGTGGATATTGCTGTAAATTCTATTGACTTTAAAGCTATTAAAAAAGCAACTGGCAGTAATTTTCGGATTATAGGAACCGTAAAGAATATCGGGGGCAAAGATTTCATTTCCAATACGAATCAACAAAGTATTCAACTTTGGGAAATTCATTCTGATACTGAAAAGAAATTGGTCAAGCAAATTCCATTCAAAAATCTGAAATGCAATGAAAAGATAAAGATTGTGTTTGAACGACCAGCATTTAAGATTGGTAAAGAGTTTGTACCAGATTATCAAGTAATTATTGTATTTGATCCAGATATTGTCAATGACAATAATACGAATAATGATGATGCCATTTTGTCAAACAATTCTTTGATAGTGAATCCGGGTACTAAATAGTAGTATGCTTTTTGAGCTGGTTTGCTAATTTAATCCAACTGGGCACAGACACTGTAGAAAATTAGAATAATAATTTTTAATTTAAATAAATCCAATAAAATTTCACATCATGAAATCTTTAATACGATCTCATTGTAAAATGTTAATCCTAATTTTATGTGCATTGGTTCAGAAGTCAAATGCGCAAGAGTCTGCTGCAAAGAAAACAGCAGGACAAAAAGCTGTCAAGACTACTGAAAAAATTAGCCAGAAAAGTATGGAAATCCAACAAGAAAGTGCATTGATGAATCAAAATATGCAAACGGCAGGTGTACAAGTAAAATCAACGGTGCAAAATGTAAAATCAATTATTAAAATTTTTGAACCGATTCTGAGATTGCGATTAAAAAAGTCATCAAATTCTATGGATGCTCCGAATCCAAATTCAGAAGTTACAGAGACTTTACAAGAGCCCACTGAAAGTTTAGAAGCAACGGATGCAGAAGACATCGTGCAGGAATCTCCTGAAGAAGCTATATTGGTTCCTGAATCTTCAGATTACAATGTTGATGGTACAGCCAATCTTGGAAATCAAAATCACAAGCAATATGGTTGTTATATTGACATAATGCAAGGTCAAGTCATGGATGATATAGATGCAGCGGGTAATACTTCCAATGTAGATTTAATTTTCACAGCTACAGATTATTTTGGATCTGCTCCCATGTATGCATTGTTAACTCCATCTTATGTGAAACAAGATAATTTCTCAAATTATTATTTTAGAGGAAGCAATTTTAAAGACGTAAACATTCCTGTAAAGCAATGGGATGAAGTAAATGAAAGTGAAATTGCCTTGACCAGTTTAACTGCAGAGAAATTTGAAAAAATTCAAAATAATAATCAATTGATGGCGGTGATCAAACAAATTTCCGGATTCAAAGATAAATTTGAGAGCCGGACAAAAATAAATGGAAAGGTTTTCGCAATTAAAACAGAAATGGGAAATCGGCAGGCATATGGGCTATTATTGATAACAGATCAATTTGGAACTACAGGCACAAATGGATATTTAAAAATTAAACTCAAGGTAACTGGTTTTGATGCGAATGGAGACGGTAATCCAGATGCTAATCTTTATAAATAAACAAGGTAATTTACTTTTAAGAAGGGAGTTGAAACTGGACTTTCAAATAGAATAATTTAAATTGAATACAATTTGGAAGTGTAATAAGTATGGATTCTGAATTTATGGATTTGTTAGAATTTGTATTTGCTATTTCAAATGAATGCTTAAAATTTAATTTTTAATGTGATAGTATTAAATGAATTTATTACCTTTGAATTAATATTTTTGTTTTTCCCAGGTTTTGGGACACCTATCGTCACACGTTTTACAGTTACACTTTAAGCATTCTTTGCGCCTTTAAGCGCTTTATTCACTTTTATTCAAATCTATACCCTGTTATGGACAAGTTCTCTATTGCAATTACTAAGAATTGCTTAACGATTTTATGTTTGTTTGTCTTCCTTACAATGACATCTGCACAAACGAAGCTTCTAAAGAAAGCTGGAAAATCAAATTCGAAAATTTATGCATGTAATTTTCCACCGATTATTACTTGTCCACCTGATTTTAATGCTTGCCCGGGAGTCTCTACAGCTCCTGCGAATACAGGGTTTGCAAATGGAATACCTGGAGGACCTTCCTGTAGTCAACCTTTAATCAGTTTTCTGGATAATATTATTTCTCAAGGACCTTGTATCAATAGTATTGAGATCAATAGAGTTTGGACTGCTACAGACCCTCAAGATCCTAAACTCAACACTTCCTGTTTACAAAAAATTATTCTAAAAGACACAGATGCACCAACGATTCATGATTGTCCGAAAGACACTACGGTGATAGCAAATAGCAATTGTAATGCTACTGTTTTTTGGAATTCACCAAACGTATCTGATAATTGTGGTAAATTATTTTTATCCGTAAGTCATGTTTCTGGTGATATATTTCCAATTGGAACTACAAAGGTTACCTATAGTGCGGAAGACCCATGCGGGAATATGAGTAGTTGTAGTTTTAGTATTCATGTTTTAGGATCCTGCTGTGATTTGCCTCCAGTTTTAAGATGTCCACCAGATTATTTAGGCTGTCCAAATGATGGAACAGATCCTTCAAAAACGGGAGTTGCAATTGTGACACCAGGTTCTCCACTTTGTAATGTGCCAGTTTATAGATATCGCGATTCTATTTTGAGTTCAGGTCCTTGTCCGGGTTCGATAAGTCTTATCCGTATTTGGACAGCCTTGGATCCAATTGATACAATAAAAAAATCTTCATGTACCCAATTTATAGAATTAAAAGATGACCAGGCACCGGTTTTTACCTGTTGTCCAATTGATATTACTGTAAGTCCTGGAATTAATTGCCAAACAAAAGTAAATTGGATTACTCCACAAGTAACGGATAAATGCACTGGTGTGGTGATCACTTCAAATATTCAGCCAGGCACAATTTTTAATGTTGGCACCACTACTATCAATTATCTTGCGACTGATGTATGTGGGAATACGGCACAATGGACATTCAATATAACGGTTTCAGAATGTTGTAATGTAAATCCAACAATGACCTGTCCGTTAGATTTTATTGCTTGTCCGGGAAGTTCTACGGATCCAACAATTACCGGTGTTCCTAAGGTGGATCCCGGGAATCCAGGATGTTCTACACCCATCGTAACATATAAAGATATTATTATTAGTACTGGGCCTTGCATGGGCGCAACACGATTGATTCGTCATTGGTCAGCTATTGATCCAAATGACCCTAATTTAAAAGTACAGTGTTTGCAAGATATTCAATTAAAAGATACCATTGCACCCCATTTTATTTCAGGTCCTACTGATGTAAATGTTGTTGTTGATACAATTACCTGTAGTGCAATTGCAAATTGGAATTTACCAGATGCAAAAGATAATTGTGCAGTTATTTCTTTAGTTTCCACATTTACACCTGGGAGTAGATTTCCTTTAGGTACTACGCTTGTAAATTATATTGCTACTGATGTTTGTGGGAATTCTAAAGCGTATTCATTTAAAGTGAATGTTATCGGTAACTGTTGTAACAAGCCTCCAAAAATTATTTGTCCGCCTGATTATTTTGCTTGTCCTCAAATAAATTGTAATCCGGTGATTTCTGGCGTTGCTACTGCGATACCCTATTCAAGTTCTTGTGGAACTCCAGTAATTACGTATGTAGATGTTTTAATAAAAAATTATTCTTGTATAAATGCCAGATTGTTTAAGCGAATTTGGAGAGCAACGGATCCAAATGATCCAAAATTATTTTCGGAGTGTACACAGATTATTGATTTGAAAGATTCAATCCCGCCTGTTTTTAATTATTGTCCACAAGATATTACAGTGGATGCAAAAGGAGATTGTGAAGCAAAAGCATGGTGGAATCCAGCAACTGCAACAGATAATTGTGGTGTAAAGCAAGTGACGTCTAATTACAAACCTGGTAATACTTTTCCAGCAGGAACTACGGTGGTAGTTTATACTGCATTAGATTATTGTGGAAATTTAACCAACCATAGTTTCAAAGTAACGGTTTTAGGAACTGGCCTAAAGATTCAGTGTCCTAATAATATAACCGTGGATAAAGATCCTAATTGGAATGGTGCAGTCGTAAATTGGAATCATCCTACCGTTACGACTTGTAAACCATGTAATGATACTATTTCCGGATTTATATACATGGGTACCTATTTAGGGAATCGATATTTTTGTTCCTTAAGTCCTGCGACCTGGCCATCGGCTAAAGTGATTTGTGAAAATGTTGGCGGACAATTATGTGTTATGAATTCACTTGCAGAAAATCAATGGGTTGCCAATAAACTAATGGGACAAACAGCCTTTATTGGATTGCACGATAGCAATATTGAAGGTGTTTTTCAATGGCTTGATGGTTCGCCATTAAGTTTTACGAACTGGTATACCGGACAGCCGAATAATGCAAATGGAGAACAAGATTATGTTGAATTGGTACCAGATGGAACTTGGAATGATCAATACAATACCAGTACCCGTGAATTTATTTGTAAAATTCCATGTTATACCATAACACAAATTGAAGGGCCGCCTTGTGGAGCATTATTTCCATGTGGAACAACAAAAGTGACCTATGTTGCTAAACAAGGAAAAGCAACAGATACTTGTAGCTTTTATGTAACGGTAAATTGTAATGGAAGTACATATTGTCCATCTAAGGGTTTAGATTGTAGTAATCTTTGGATCCAATGTGTCAAATTAGCAAATGTGGATAATTGTTCAGGTCCAAATGGAGGTTATAAATATTTTAGTAATCCATGTATAGAGGTCATCACAGGGAACACCTATAATTTATGTTTAACACCAGGCTTTGCTGGCGGAAGCTATCAAGTTTATTGGAAGGTATGGATAGATTTTAATGGAGATTCTGATTTTGAAGATGCAGGTGAATTATTTGCATATGGAACCGGGACAACAAAAATTTGCGGCGATGTGACAATCCCTGGATGCACTCCAAAATCTACCAGAATGCGGGTTGCTATGTCCTATGGATCTTATCCGGCGAATCCTTGTTGTACATTCCTGTATGGAGAAGTTGAAGATTATTGTATAAATATCGTCAATAATGTGACGCATGGTGGAAATCAATCATTAAAAAGTACAAATGATATTTATAAGTTATTATGTGCAGAAAATTGTTTGAATTCAATTTTGGATGTATCCGAGAGCACAATTCCTGAAGATCAAATTGAAAAATTGATATTTAAAGAAAATGAATTGATATTATTTCCAAACCCGGTATCAGATATTCTTAGTATAGGATTAAAAAATGGAATCATACAATCTGTAAAAGTTTTTGATCTTGATGGAAAGCAAGTTTATTTTTCAGATAATACAGTTTTTGAATCAATTCATAAAATGGATACCGGCGATTGGTCTCAAGGTTTATATTTTATTCAAGTAAAGAGTGCAGATGGATCAATGAAGAATGGAAAATTTGAAGTTATTCGGTAATTCGGAATTGCGTTTATATGAATAGGATGTTTATAAATTTTAATCAGTTTATTAAATTTTAAATTGAATTAGTATTTGTTTTAGTATTGAGTAAAATCCTAAATTTGGAATATTAAAGCCAGGTTTAGGATTTTTTTTATTTAGAAATATTTTGATTGAACAATCAATGAATTTTTAAGAAGCATGCTTCTGTTTTTTTTGACTATATTTTAGTATATTAATATTCATTTCATTCCATTTTTTTTAGTGTTAATTATGAATTCTATAAGCATTCCGTTTTAATGAATAATTGAAGTAAAGAAATCTATTTATTATAAGCGGTTTTTAGTGATTAATTTATTTTGAACTAGAGATTACTTTGTCCATTTTGGTAATTAGATGAAATCTGAATAGAGCTTTGGTAGGTACCTAATTTCAACAAACACTTAAAAGAAACAATGGATGAATTTTTTTGATTTTGTTGAACAAGGTAATTATTCTTATATTGCATGATTAATTAAACTAAACTAAAACCAATTATGAAAAGAATGAAAACTCAATTTGCATCCATTTGTGGGATGATCGCTTTCCTGGTAGTATCTTGTACGGCTCCTGTTGAAGCTCCAAAACCAATGGATTTGGAAAAATTAAAAGGAGACATCCAGAAAATGGAAGATGCTTTTGCTGCTGCAGAAAAGGCAAAAGATGCGGATGCTGTCGTAGCATATTATAGTGAGGATGCTATAAGCTATAGTCGGAATTCAGAACCAGCATCAGGTAGAGCAGCCATTAAGGAAAAAATTTTAAAAGGCTTTGCAAAGGATACTACAGGAGAGTATAATGTGTATAAAGTTGTAGATCTGTTTGCTGAAGGGGATATGGCGGTAGAAATTGGTTCCTGGACAGTAATAGATACAGCTGGTGCAGAAATAAAGAAAGGACATTATATGTCTTATTTTCAAAAACGGGATGGTAAGTATGTTTGTGTACGGGATATGAATGTTAGTTCGAAAGAAGAAAAAGAAACCAAATAAGTAGATACGATTTAAAATTACAATTAAAATATTTGAATGGAGTTATCGCAAGATGGCTCCATTTGTATTTTATATTGATGCCATTGCCGTATTTCATTAAAATTAAATGATAGATTAATATTGAATGATCTTAAATTGGGTATAAAGGATTTTATTTATTTTTAAATACGAGTAGAAACAATATTTTTTGTCTTAAATTTTAAATACACTACTGTTTATTTTTGAAAGAATCAAATTGAATACATAAACTTCAGGTATTCTAAAAACAGTGAATTGCGGTAATGCAGTATCTTATTGTGTCTTTTTATTAGGTTGATTTAAAAAGCATATCATAAATCAACTATTAAAATATTGAATTTACCAATGTTTTTTATTCAGGAGTTATAGCATTAATAAATTGATATTCAATACTTTGCGAAAAAGCTTGAAAGTTTGATTACAAAATAAAGCATCCTATTTAATAATTATTTGATTTTCAATCTAAGTGCAAAATATTGAATTCTGATTTTCAAAAATATTCTTAATTTTGACTCCTGAAATCTGGAGGCTTATTATAGCATTTTAAGTTTTATAATTTTTAGAAATGTATTTTATTATAATATAAATTAATTATTTTCAATTTACTACAATGAAAAATGTTTACTTGATTTTATGCTTTGTTTTTTCAATGACAATTGGATTATTCTCCCAAAATGTGCTTTCAGAAGATTTTATTTTTGATCCTGTAGACAGTCTTGAAAATTCGGGCAGTTGGTATCGCAGTGGTATAAATTCAAAATATAATATAAAGATTGTTTCACCTGGACTTGAATATGCTAATTATGTGGGATCTGCTAGAGGAAATTGTAGTTTGATCAGCAATTCTGGAGAAGGTGACATAGTATATAGAAATTTCAGTTCACCAATTGCTACAGGTGAAGTTTATATGTCTTTTTTGTTTAGAGTGGATAGTTTGCCTACAACCGTTACACAAGGTTATGGTATAGCATTTAATCCAAATACCGGCGGGACTAATTTAAATACGGCATTACATATTAAAAGGCTTTCCGATAAAACGTTTGATTTCGGGGTTCGAAAATTGAGTTATATAGATTTTAGCAATTCGACCTATGATATTCATAAAACCTATCTTGTTGTATTAAAGTATTCGATTGTAGCTGGTGTAAACAATGACTCTTCCAGCTTATATGTATTTGCAAATGGAGTACCGGGAGTTGAACCAAATAAGCCATTGGCTGTAACCATTGAAGGAAATGATTACACCGGCCAGGGCTCAGTCTATTTGAATAATAATTATGCACAATCTGGATTGACAGGATGCGACATAAAAATCGATGGCATACGCGTTGGGAATTCTTGGGCTACCAGTGTGTTGGCAGTTTTGACTTCCGTTTCATCCGGAGAATCAGCTTCAAAACTTCGGATTGAAAATTACCCGAATCCGTTTCAATACAATACTAAAATAAAATACCAGATCCCAACTAAAGGATTCGTTCAGCTTCATATTTATAATTCAGCTGGAATACATTGTGCCGAACTTATAAATGAAGTCAAAGAAGGTGGAGACCATCAAATTGTCTGGAATGCATCTGACTTTCCAGCTGGAATTTATTCTTGCAAGCTTCAATTCAATGGCCAAGAAATCCATAATAAACTTTTGTTGATTAAGTAAACAGATCTTTTCATATTTTAAAATGCAGGAAATTCATTCCTGTAGATGATATAATTTGTAGTGAAGCAAACTATACCACGAGATCTGTGTCCTGCACCAAAATGATTCAAAATGGGACTTAATTGATCTGTTATGTACATTGTAAGAACATGAGACTATTGTCATGTACACGTTATGCACATGACAAGCTTATCGCGGGTATAAAACATCATAAAATGCACAGGATAAATTTCTAAGGTACAAGTTAAGCACATGTGATAAATTACGTTTTGAGTAAATCATAGAGTTTGGTGTTGATGAAGATAGTGTAATGTGTGTTAATTGCCCAATTATTAAAGATGGTAACTTCCAAAAAGCAATGGCAAGGAAATCTTTGAAAATATGATCACCGTTATCAAGCTTCATCTAATGAGCTACGTTGAATTGTGTACATTCATAAAGGATGCTTATAAAGCTTAGAAGAAACATGAAATTACTGTTTTTAATACAAGCTAATTTGAGCACTCCAACTACTCTGAAATTTCAAACCACCATAAAATTGATGCAAAATTTGATTTAATAAGGGCTACATCAAAATTTTAGTGTATTTTAGTCGGATAATAATAATATAAAAAATAGTTTGTTTATAGTATTTTGATTCCGATTTCGAAATATTTTAATGTCAAGATAAAAGATTATTGCGGTATTTCCAATTTGTTATGAGCGTTAAAAAGCTAATTAGTTTTTATTTATTTAATCTATTTATTAGTCAATGTATTTTTGCTCAATTGGAATTAGGATTACATTATAGATTAGGTAATTCAGATTTAATTGACCAAAATAATACTGGTACTTTAGACAGTAAAATAACCTATTGTGTTGGCTTTAGTATTAGCAAGAAAGTTTCAAGCATTTTACTATTTCGAACTGAGATAAATTATGAAACCAAAGGAGCAATTTTTAATAAAAAGGATGTTGATTTTAATATACCTTATTTAAGTGTTCCAATATGCTTAGGTGTTTACCTATTTAACGATAGATTGAGAATTTTACCTGGAATTTATCTTGCAACTACATTCGAAAAAGTTGGATTTAAAGCTAATACATTCCCATTGTTTTTTTATTCATTTAATAAATTTGATTGGGGGCTTACGTATTACATTGAGGTAACTCCTTTTAAAATAAACGATATAAAAATAAAAATAAATCATACCTTAAGCTATGGTTTAGTATCTGCATATGATTTAGAATTCAGTCCACGCATTACCTTTGGGCATACGAATTGGATTAGAAATTATAAAATGGACATAGGACTTTCTTTAACCAAAGAATTTTAAATAATTATTTAATATTAAAATTATGAAAACCAATTTTTACTATTGCGATTTTTTTTAACCTTACAAAGTAAACCACAACAAATTTATTTACCTGAGCAGAATATTTGTGAAAGGACTGTCAAAGGTATTAAACAGTTAGTCGAAAGCTCGTGTTGAATGCTGACAACGAAATATCCTTTGGAAGCTAAATATTTTGTCAATTATGAATAAGCCAAATAATCTCCGCCTTTATTTTGTCCATACCCGTGACTGAAAAAAACAAAGTTCTAATTTCTTAGTTTTTTGTCTGCTTTAGGTTTATAAATAGCAATTGGAATTTCTCTTTGCCTGCTTTGGTCATACAATTTCAGAGAGTCCAGACTAATAGCGAATACTGATTTGTTGTCGACAGGTTTATTAAACGTTGAGCAACTTGTCAGAAGTCCTAATATGAAAATATTAATTATTCACTTTCTGTAAACACAAAACTGTCTGCGGAGTATGAAGCCTCGCCTATTGCAAATGTGCTGATAGCGGTTCTGGCTTTTGTCATTTGTTTTTTCACTGTTTATGGTCCTAAAAAAAATTAGTTTGAAATTTAAGAATTTGAATGTGTGTAAAATCGTGAACTGCCGTTCTTCGTGCCATTAAATAAATTGTTTCTACTCTTGCCTTTCCTTCTTCTCTTAATTGCTTGTTCCAGTCCTTTTTCTTTAATGATTTTAAAAAATTCAAATACTTTCTCCTTTCAAAACAAAATGCTGTCAATAGTTCCTTAAATTGAAAATCTGAAAATAAACTTAACTTGTCAAAATCCCTTTCAGCGTGTAATGGGTAAACCTTCGGATTGTTTATCAGAAAAGCAGGATATATGGTTGTGTAGTTAAGTCCTTCAAAATTCAACAAGTGTATCAAGGTTTCTTTGAAAGACCTTTTTCCGTCAATAATTGGTTTTAGTGAACTTTTATCGTCAAAGTGTGTCGCAAACTCAGTCAAGTATTGAGGCGTATATTCAAGTGTTATGAAAATAGTGTCAAGAGCCATTTCAGAAAAAGAAGTCGGCATTTCGTTCTTTTTCTTTTGCACCAATATGTCTAATTCTGCTTTGTAACTTGATTTCATTTCTTGATTATTATTGCCAAAGGTTATGTGTACTTATGACTGTCGTCTTAGCCTGACCGCTAATGTGTCTGTATTGTTGAAGTGGGGGATTTTTAGCGCAAAAGTTCAATCGAAAAACGGAAGTTGAACCTTTAATAAATGTCCATTCGAAGACGTTCAGGCATGCTTTTGGGAATACCTTGGTAGCGGTTCGGGTTTCTTGTGTCATAAGTTTTCGGTCATTTTGCCCAAGTTAATTTTCTCTGCTTTTGTAAAAGTTATTTCTCTTACAAATTCCATATTGCCCCATAGATATTTATTCCCTTTTAGCAATTTGGTTGTCCTCATTCTTGCGTTGAGTCTTTTTAATTCATTGTCGGTCGCTTTTCTTTTATCGCCAAGTTGTCCGTAAAGTTTAATTGCAGGATAGCTATTAAATTTTCCTTTAAATAATGAAGTTAACCAAAAAAAGGTATTGCTGTTTACTGCTAAAACACAAATATTTTTGTGGTCTATACTATTTTCCGGAAGTTTTGTCGGAAACTTTTCAAAGTAAAACCCATTTTGATTGCTGTTTAGGAATAAAGAGCCAATTGGGGTTACTGTTGGGTAGCCTTCTTTGTCAACGGAAGCAAGGGAAACGTGAAAATTAGTCCTGAAACATTTGTTGAAATGCTTTCTTATTTCTGTCCAATTTTTCTGAATGTCCATTTTATTTATACGCTGTCGAATTTTATTAAAGTGCTAATTTAAAACTGATATTTGGTATCGTTGGGTTGCTGTTATAGCTTGACCGCTAACGGACCAGTACTTGTGACGAGCCGCCATCTAATCGGAAGCCAAAAGAAAGAAAATGTTTTTTACTAAGTGCCATGTGGGAATATTATTCTTTGTTGGCGGCATGATCGCAAGTACTATGTAACTTGCAGTCCTCTTTTGTTCTTTGATTTTGCAAGTGGTTTCTTATGTACTTGAAAACTGAGTTGCGCATCTAAAGCATCAAATACTTTAATAATTGTACCTAATGTAATATTAGTTGTACTGTTTTCAAGTTTGGAAACTTGGGCTCTTTGCACACCTATTAGTTCACCGAGCTGCTCTTGAGTAAGGTGCTTTTCTTCACGTAGTTGTTTTATTTGCTCTGCAATAATTTCTAATTTAAGCTCTCTTTCATATTTGTCCCTTTTAGGAGTTCCAACCTTGCCTAGCGTTTTGTCCTTTAAATCTGATACTCGAATCATATTAATTACTTCTTTTGTTTTTAAAATATTTCTTTTTAATAATTTCTGCTTTTTTAATTTCTGAACTAGGTGTTTTGTTAGTTTTCTTTAAGAATCCATGTGTAGCAATTATTAATGTTTCGACTTTTTCATCTCGATCCCAAAACGCTATTAACCTATAGAAATTCTTGTTAAATCTAAGTCTAAATTCCCATAACCCATCCGTCTCTTTTAAAGGTTCAAACCATTCACCTCTATACCCAGATTCAGTTTTATCGAATAAAACGTAGAATTTATTTCTAGTTTTCTCATTAAGATTTTCGAAGAAGGCTTCAGCTTCATCATCCAAAATGACAACTATAGGCTTATTTAATGCGGCCATAATTTGCAAATATAAGAATTGTTTCCTTAAATGGAACTATTTTTTTAAGATAAATATTTTGAGAGATCGCAAATACTTTGTTAGTAGCTGTATTTTAGATCTCACAATTTATTTAGTAAGGTTTGATCAATACTTCACTTGGAATATTTAGAGTTTTAGTAAGTTTTCTAATCATTTCCAAACTTAATTTTCGTTTTTTATTCAAGATTTCACTTGCCCTGCTTTTTTGCCCAATAATTTTTGCAAGTTCATTTTGATTCATACCCATTTGTTCCATCCTGAACTTTATGGCTTCAATAGGTTCAGGAGATTCAATAGGAAAGTTTTCTCTTTCATAGTGGTCTACTAAAATACTTAATATTTCTAACTCATTACCAGTAGGTGAACCTTTTTTCGAATCAAATATTTCATCAATTCTTTTCATCGCACTTTGATAATCTTTCCTTGAATGGATTGGATTTATTTTCATATTAAATTTTTGTAGCATCAATTTTATCATATTGTTTATGCGTTCCGATAAACCTGATATAAATTAATTGATATTCAATATTTATGCGGACTAGCAACCTATAGTTGTTTCCTTTTATATTGAATTCAGTTCTATTATTAGAAACAATACCCATGCTTGGAAATTGTTTTTTGAGATCGTTTATATTCCTCCAACTATTAGCACTAATCTCTCTATACCAAGACTTTAGAGATTGTTCGCTATCTGGATATTTAGTCCAAAAATCTTTTAACGTTTTTCTCGCAATGATTCGCAAATTAAATCTTTATGAAATTGTACAAAAAGTTTCCATAATGGGAATATTTATTTTGACCACTAACATAAGAATAAGTGCAATAAGACTAAAATGTTTGTCAACTGGTGATGCATAATGGTGAATTGCAAGCATACTGATCGCCATTAACAGGGCAATTTGGATATTTAAAATTTCCATTATTGTAAAATATGGATTACCAATAGAATCATGTGATGATTCAAGAGAAAACAATCCTATCGCAGTTATTGTGGCATAAAATATTCCTAGTGCAAATACCATCAAACAAGTAATCCGGCCAAATTTGCGGTAAGAAGAATTATTATCGACATTGTTCATTGTCATGTTGTTGTATGTTATCTAAAATGACGCATAACGAGACAGCGCTGGCAATGGACGACCGTTAGGGAGTCTATCCGCTAGTGCATTGTTATGCTCTGGCCTGTTTTATTCTGTTAACAGAAGTTTTCTTTTATCAATTTCTACGCTGAAGCTTACTTTAGCCTTTAAAGCTTTAAATACTTTCAACATAGTATCAAATCTTGCATCTGTTACAGAATTTTCAATTTTTGAAATTTGTGATTTCTGCACTCCCACTAATTTGCCAAGTTGCTCTTGAGTTAAGTTTCTTTCTTTTCTTGCTTTCTTCACAGCATCTCCAAGTAAATCTAATCGAAGTTCGTTTTCGAATGCATCCCGTTTTTTAGTCCCGATTTTTCCAATATGTTTATCAATTAATGTATCTAAGCTTGTTGTTTTCATTATTTTTTATATTTCTTTTTTAAATATTTCGTCCTTAAATATTTTGCGTGATTTATTTCAGAAATTGACGGTTTATCACTTTTCTTTATGATCCCATGTGTCGCTATTACTAAAGTATCATTCTTATCTTGTTTGTCCCAAAATTCAAATAATCTGATTTTTTGCCGATTGTAAAGTGTTCTAAAATACCAGATTTCATTGTCCAATTGCTTAAATAATTCTGAATCCTACTTTTTGGATGCTTTTTTAAGGTTGTAAAAGACTTTATCTCTAGTCTTTTCGTCAAGTTGCTCTATGAATTCAGTAGCCTCATCAAGCAATTCAACCCTAAAAAGGTCTTCCATTCATATCATTTTGACGAAGATAATAGTTTCTTTAATACGACACTTTATTTTTTACCGCCTTTTTTAAGGTCAAGCATAAGGTTTTCAGGCTTGGCGAAGATGGCTATTTATACCTCAAATATTGATGCGTAGAACCAATGTTTGATTAACCACAAAAGTGTCTGCGGAGCACTGAAACTAATGTAAACGAATAGCAGGATTAATGAATTAACCTGTAAACCCCGCCTACAATCGGTCAGGTTTTTTTAGGACGAGACAGAATTCACTTTTACACACTTTCAGATTGAATTCCACTAAACGCATAAAGGATGCTTAAAGGTTCTATTTATTAGTACCTTTATTTAGTCAATTAACTTCTTGAATCATAGAGCTATGATTAAAATAGGATTAATGGCACTGTGGACCCTCGCTTTTATAGTTTTTGGATCAGACTTAACTTTCGGAAAAAGTTATCATAAGTCTATTATTGAGAATGCGATATGTACCTTAACGATTGACCGCGTAATCGTTGGCGAATGTGAATATGGACTGCGTACTGGAAATCAATCTAAAGTGATCGTCGTAGTCTTTTTATCATGGTCAATGCCCGTGGCTGGTGAAAAAATACAAGTAAGACTAAATGGGATGACTAAACTCTTTGATCCTTTTATGAAAGGCTGTCCTCCTTTTGTCCAATTTATTTTAGATCCAGATGGCGGCAACTATTCAGTGGATGCTTCTTTTATTACAGGAAACTGTGCAGCCAATCCAGTGAATATTATTTTACCCTTACCATGTAATCCACCCGTTTGTTCTGGTCCGATGGCAATCGGTGGTAAGCTTTATTCTGATTTTAACAACAATGGCTTACAGGAAAGTTCCGAAAATGGATTGCGCGGAATTGAAGTTCGATTATATGATGATGCCAAAAAGTTACATGCAGTTACTACTACTAAAACAAATGGTCTATGGGCTATTGATAATTTAGTAGCAGGACAAAAACTAAGAGTAGAATACCAGATACCGGCCGGTTTATTTGATGCCATACCTGGACCTGAAAATAAGACCCGTACTCAATTTGCAACGGTAGGTACTTGTAATGTTGACCTCGGTATTTATCAGTTGACCAAGGTGATTGATCCAAATCCCTGGATGGTCACCACTTGTTTTGCAAAGGGGGACGCTCTAAATCCTGCCAGTCCGGCACATACGGAGCCTACACTCGTAGCAAATCTCTACTCCACCACCGAAGGTGGGCCTCGGACAGGACCTAATGGGAATTATTATATTGCCAATGCAGGAGAAACTGGATCCGTTTGGGGACTCAGCTTTCAAAAAGAAACACGTCAGTTATTTTCTGGTTCTTTTTTAAAACGAAACGCCTCTTTAGGGCCTGGCGGACTGGGTGCGATCTATGTTACGGACTTAAGTGGATTTTTACCGAACCCACAAATACTACCGGGTTATCGTTATTTTGGAATCACAAAAGTGATGGTAAATCTTGATTCCTTTGGTATCCAAACCGGGGACGAACGTTTGCTCATTCGAAATCTTCCAATTAATCCTTTGGATGCTTCCCACGATTCGTCTGCTTTTGACAAAATTGGAAAATGGGGACTTGGCGATCTGGATGTTAACGATGCCGGGGATACTTTATTTGTTGTCAATCTTTACAACCGGTCTCTTATAATTATTGCAATCGGAAATCCTTTACGATTGCCGATTACCGCAGATCGCGTTCGGGAAATTCCAATTCCAGATCCTGGATGTTCTATTGCCAGTGATTGGCGGCCCTGGGGACTAAAATACAAAGATGGATCCCTTTATGTTGGAGGTGTTTGTTCAGCAGAATCAACGGGCAATTGGGATGATTTACGTGCAGTGGTATATTCCTATACCAACGGGAACTTTAAACAAGAAGTTTCTTTTGAACTCAACTATACAAAAGGTTTTTTAGACGGAAACATTTGCTCCACATTCCGCCCTTGGAATAATGATTTTTACAAGTTTTTTATTCAAGGAGATGTGGTTTGTGGCCCTGTTCCTGTGCTTTCAGATATAGAATTCGATTCTGAGGAAAATATGATCGTGTCACTTGGAGACCGATATGGATATCAAACAGGTGGACGAGATTACGGGACGAATACTAAAGACAATATTAGATACATCACTTTTGCGGGTGGAGACAACCTTAAATTATTCAAACTTAAAAACGAATATATATTAGAACAAAATGCAAGTTCTGGATTTTATACCACTCAAGGAAAAGATAACAATCAGGGAGTTTGTGGCGGGGAATTTTATTTTCAAGATGGATTTTACAGTCATCAGGAAAGCAGCTTAGGAGCATTAGCTGTCCATCCAAGTTACAATACGGTACTAGCTACCCTAATGGATCCAGCAAATATTTGGTCTAATGGATGGAGTCAACTTGATAATTCCTTAGGTACAAAGAAAGTCAATTACAATATTTTTACCGGAGAGCTTGGGACCTTTGGTAAAGCAGCAGGACTAGGCGATATCGAATTACTCATTGGCTCATCTACACCTAAAGGTATTGGTGTATCTCTTGGCAATTTTATTTGGAATGACCTGGATCAGGATGGGATTCAAGACCCGGGTGAAACTCCATTAATGAATATTCCGGTGTTACTTTTTAATGCGAAAGATTCATTAATTAAACAAACAAATAGTGATCAGAATGGTGTATATTATTTTCGCGACTTGGATCCTTACACCGAATATTTTATACAATTGGGTGCAGATACCAACTATATCAATGGTGAATTAATCTTTAACAAGCAAAGTTTTTCGACATCTGCCTTTCATACGCGCCTAAATTTTGGAAATTCCGAAAATGATTCAGATGCATCGCGATCACTTCCGCTCCCGCTAATTTATAAGGATAAACTTGCTATTAATTATTTGAGTGGTAAAGACGGTGAAAATGATTTTTCAATCGACTTTGGATTGCTTCCTTGCTTTCAGGTCAAACCTGATTCTATCTATTATGATTTGTGTATTACGGATTCTGTAAAAGTAGGCGATCGCTGGTTTTCAGCATCAAATCCTTCTGGGCTAGTTAGGTTTCCAAATACCCGTGGCTTCGGCTGTGATTCTTTGGTCGTTGTAAATACTGCGATTCATCTGCAGACAAGTTATAGCTTAGACACAGCGATCTGTGATGGAAATTCATTGAACTTGCACAATCAAATTTTTGATAAAAACAAGACCAACGGAATCATTTTTCTGCAAGCTGCAAATCAATTTGGTTGTGACTCTGTGATTCAGGTAAACCTAAATATTCTTACGAAGTCAGAATCTAATTTGGATACCACTACTTGTGTATTCGGTAAAGTAATCTTGCACAACCAAACCTTTGATGCAAACCGAAGTTCAGGAGATATTATTTTACCCGGAGCCAATCATAGGAACTGTGATTCTACGATCCATGTAAAGTTGCAATTCCTACCTTTTACAAAAGCGACTCTGGACACCACGATTTGTCCTGGTTCATTTATTCTATTGCATAATAAACGTTTTGATGAATCAAATCTTGTAGGAAGTATTATTTTGAATGCAGCGAATCAATGGGGCTGCGATTCTATTATAGAAGTAAATGTTAGTTTGCGTCCAACATCAAGGTCCCAGCTAGACAGTGCTATTTGTCCTGGAGGGTTCATTCTCTTGCACAATCAGCGATTTGACGAATTAAATCCAAGCGGTCGGATTGTACTTTCAGGAGCTAATGCGGTGGGCTGCGATTCTATTATAGAAGTAAGCGTCAGTTTGCGTACAACATCAAGGTCCCAGTTAGACAGTGCTATTTGTCCAGGAGGATTCATTCTCTTGCACAATCAGCGATTTGACGAATTAAATCCAAGCGGTCGGATTGTACTTTCAGGGGCTAATGTGGTGGGCTGTGATTCTATAATTCAAGTTGAGATTCATATACGACCAGAGTCAGCATATCGCATAGACACTTCTATTTGTCCAAGAGGGAATGTGTCCATTCATCAGGTAGTATTTAATGAAACAAATAAATCCGGCAGAATTATTTTAAATGGTGCGAATCAATTCGGTTGTGACTCGATCCTGAATATAAATCTTCGAATTCGGCCGGAATATCATTTTAAAGATACCATTGAAAGCTGTATCAATTTTACCTGGCCCATTACCGGAAAGATTTATAATAACAGCGGCAGCTATCGGTATGATTCCAAAACCAGCGAAGGTTGTGATTCTACATATCAGATGCAGCTTATGATAAATCCGGAGTATCATTTTGGAGACACGATTTGTGCATTAGACCGTTTTGTTTGGTCAACTACCAATCAGCTTTACAATCAAAGCGGTGTTTATATTTATAACCATCGAAGCCATAAAGGCTGTGATTCCATTGAATATCTGGTCTTAATGATTTCGGACGGAGGAGAGGTTTATGTGCCCAATGTTTTTACACCAAACGGTGATCAAATTAATGATCGTTTCTTTGTGTATGCAAATGAAGATGTTCATTTGATTGATGAATTTGCAGTTTATAACCGTTGGGGGGAAGTAGTTTTCGCGCAACAAAACATACCTCCCAATGATCCTCAATATGGCTGGAATGGAATTTTCCGAAATCAACCTGCCAGTCCTGCTGTTTTTGTTTACCGCGTAGTTTGGCACGACAAATTTGGGGGGTATCACCAAGCAAAAGGTGATGTGACTTTGTTGAGATAAAATGGATTGATTCAGGAAAACGATAAAAGCATAGAGGAATTTATTTGTAAACTATTTATTAATTATTCATTTTGCGGTATAGTCAATGATTCGATGAGTTCAAACGGAGTGGTTAAGTATTGCGCTCTGCGTTGAATGCATTCGGATTGAAAACTTGTGGCTCGTCAGAAGCTATTAGTTGTTTTTGTAGAACTTCATATTTAAT
Source organism: Saprospiraceae bacterium (assembly GCA_016717265.1). NCBI lineage: Bacteria > Pseudomonadati > Bacteroidota > Saprospiria > Saprospirales > Saprospiraceae > Saprospiraceae bacterium. The sequence goes on along the minus strand of JADKFX010000001.1, from coordinate 271,682 downwards.
CTTATTTTTTTTAAGTCTATTTATTTTTTCCTGGATATTCAAGACTTTTGTAAAATCTTCCTTTGTATCAATATCCTCCAATTGACATAGATATTCGTTGCTTTTGTCTTCTATATAAGCTAGATGCCTATCAATTTTCTTCTGATTATAATTATTTTTTTTGCTATTGTGGGCTCTGGACTTAGTACCATCAAAGGCAATAATTTGACGTCCAATTAAATCAATATCTTTTAGAAAGGAAACAAACAATTTGAACACGTTTTTCAATGCTTTAGGATTGTATTTTCTAAAATCAGCAATCGTATGATCGTTTGGTCTTAATCCTAAGGTGAGCCATTGGAGTTCAATGTTGCGGCAACATTCACTTTCTAACCTACGACTGCTTCTCAATCCATTTAGATAGCCATACAAATAAATTTTTAATAGAGTAGAAGATTCAAAACTTGGACGTCCTTCATTCTTTAAAGTTTTAACATCAAAGCCAAGTTTTAATAAATCAAATTGCTCAACAAATAAATCCCCGCCTGCAGTCGGGCAGGAACAAATCGCACTGGGTTTTCCTGATCAATATAATCCTCAAGTGAACACATTTGCATTTGTAATCTTGGTAAGCCTGTTATATGATTTATAATATTAAAAAATACAAATCATAATTTATTATACAAAGAAATTTACAATTTATTTTAACTAAGTTTTTTCACATCCTGATGTTTTGGCGCTTGACTTAGTGGCGGATTAGAAGCAAAAATGCTTAGGTTTGAACAAATGCCAAATTGAATTACTAATGTTCAATTTTGCACTTCTGCCCCCATTTTGCCAAACCCCTGTCAGTGGCAGTTTTTTATTTGTCAGTCTTTTTTTTTAAGTCTTTTATGATTATGTATATTGATATTATAAGCACAATTATATATAGAATGTCTAATGCTGGTTCTTTAAGTGTTAAGTTCTTAAAGTCAATGTGTTTAATCAAAGTCAAGCCCAGTGTAAATGCAATCAATGCAAAAAACCAATTCATTCCTTTTTTACTGTCCATATTTTTTAATGTTTTATTATTAAATCTGTTATAGATCCTATTAAAATTGCAATTAATGAAAAAGTTAGCATACCTAAAATATAAGCGAAAAAAGCCTTCACATAACTAATGACTTTTTCTTTTTCGAAGAAATGTCCAACGGCCCAAGTCGTATAAATAAACCCTACAATTCCTGCAATTTGCATTATGTTGAAATTTGTCAAACCTTGAAATATTCCAAAAACCGAATAAATCAGCATACCCATTCCCATAACAAAACAGAGAAGTATTAGAATTTCAAAAATGTTGTATTTATGTTTTCTGAAAAACAATTTTGTCCATAAGGCAATAAAAATACCCATTAGAATATTTGAGTATCCATAATTACCTTGTATCCATTTAAAAATTGCACTTGTTGTCGATTTTGTATCGGCTAAATATTTCACATATCCGTCTTCAAAATGAAAAAATTTATTGCATAATGAATATATAAGTGACGTGATAATTATGAATATTATTGGCTTGACAAGTCTATTTCTATTTTGGGTTAGATAGTTTTTTATGTTTTGTCCTGGATTTGTAATTAGTTCTCTAATCGTGTATAAAATTCCTCGTTCAAAATGTAAAACGTGTTTAATTTCCTGAATTATGTAATGTCCATCAATTCTTTTAAGTTCGTTTGGCTGTCCACAGTCTGGGCAAAATTTTGAAGTTAATTCTTTGTCGCAAGTTTTACAATTCATATCTCTTTTTGTCAATTATTTTGCCTGTTAGTAGTGATTTGGTAAAAATGGCCACTAACATAAAAACACACGAAATATTTCGCATAAGTCAAAGATACTTCCTATTATAAAATATAAGACAATCCAACTTAATTTTCAAACCTATAATGGCTTCAAACTAGCCGGGTACCTTTGATCCGGATATGGTGGAAACCTATACTCCGGAAAAGCCGGGTACCTTTGATCCGGATTTAGTGGTTACCTATGCATTGGATTTAGTGGCAACCTATGGACTGGATTATGCAACAAAATCACACTTCCTTTTAAACCTTATTATTAGTAACGAACGGAATATGCAAAGGAAGGAAACCCAATCTTAGCACTTATTTAAATATCAGCATAAAAAAAATCCCCTTATCCGGTAGAATAAGGGGAAATATGGTTTTTGAGGTCGAGAGCGGATTCGAACCGCTGTAGGAGGTTTTGCAGACCTCAGCCTAGCCACTCGGCCACCCGACCTTTAAAAGGAGGGCAAATCTAAGAATATTTTCAATTTTATCAGGAATTTTGTTCGTTATAGTGGGTCAAGCTTATTCAGCTATTGGCATCTATCCGCTGTATAGAAGGAAAGTGGAACGAAATAATAAATAAAACCAGGATCCTACTAACCATTTTTAATCTTAAAAATCTACCTTTTTGACAACTTCTAGGTCCTTTCTTTTCACTTTTACTTCTGCAGATTGACCTTTCTCGAATTTACTTAGGGCTTCCATGTATTCGTAAACATCTTTTACTTTAAAGCCTCCAACCTGAATAATAATATCCCCAGCTTCCAATCCAGCTTTTTGAGCCGGACGATTATCTAAAACAGCATCAATACGCATTCCTTCTCCATTAAAGACATAATCCGGCATGATACCCATGGTAACCTTGAAACTGCTCGATTGTTGCTTGTTTTCGTCCTTGGTTTTTTGAAATGAAAGAGCTGTCTTTTCAGAAAGCTTTTGGACAACACCCCAAATGATTTGTGAAACCTCGAAAATCCCCTCATAATTAACTAAAGGACTATCATCACTTGGTTTGTGATAATCTTTATGCTGTCCGGTAAAAAAATGTAATACTGGTATTTCTTTTAGGTAAAAGGAAGTATGATCTGAGGGTCCGATACCACCATCACTATAATTGAAAGTGAAACCAGGACTTTTACAGCTTTCCAAAATATCTTTCCATTCAATAGCAGTGCCTACACCACTAATGGCAATGGTTTTTTCGGCATTTAACCTGCCAACCATATCCATATTGATCATAGCCAGGATACTTTCTTTTGGAATAGTAGGATTTTCCATGAATGCTTTGGAGCCAAATAAACCAAATTCTTCTCCTGAAAATGCAATAAACAAGACGTTATATTTAAGTTTCTTGTCATTTTTTAGATTTTCGGCTAAATAAAGCATGGAAGCAATCCCACTGGCATTATCATCGGCACCATTATGGATGGAATGATCATTGGGAGCTAAAGAACCTGTGGCACCATGCCCTAAATGATCGTAATGGGCACCAATTACTATAGTCTTTTTAGCTTTTTTATTTAAAAAACCAATAACATTTCTGCCTGTTTTATCCTGTACATTTCCTCCATGCGGATTGGATGAAAATTTAAATGGCTGAAGCCAATCCTCATTCCCTTTTGGACTTAAGCCTATTTTTGACATTCTGCTTTGAATATATTCTGCAGCCATCACCTCCCCTTCTGTACCAGTTTCCCGGCCTTGTAGGTCATCCGAAGAAAGATAAACAACATCAACCCTAATCTGTAAATAAGGATCATATTGTGAAAAAATGAGCGTTGATAGAATAAATGAGAATAAACCCACTATAACCCAACGAAATGGTCTAAATTGTATCATGAATCGTAAATTAATTTGATTGTATTTGTTATTGGACTTCAAAGCTACGAACAAAGCTTCAAAATGAGCATTAGAAGACTTAATTTTGCAAATTAATAGGATCATATGTCAAAAAAGTTAATAGGTATTTTAGGGATTTTAGGAATTGTATTAATTTATCTTATAGTTTGTTTTCTATCACCATCTGTTTATAAGTTTAATAAAGAGATTAAAGTGGATGGTCCTTATAAGATGGTTTACCTAATCCTCAATGATGTAAAGGATTGGCCAAAATGGTATAGTTGGAAAAAACAAGATCCTGATTTAATATTTAATTTAGGCGGAAGAGAGCATCATCTTGGTGCCAATTTTAGTTTTGAAAGTTCCAAATTTGGGAATGGTTATGTTGAAATAACACAATCATTTCAGGATTCTTTTGTTTCTGCAAATCTTAAAACTGACAAATTACCAGCTACCCTACAATTGAGTTGGCAAATTATTCCACAAGATAAAAAATCAGTTTATGTTGATATAAAAGCGCGAATCCCCGGAATGATTCCATTTTATAAACGCGGACTCTATTATGGAATGAAATCGCGCATGGATCAAATGCTTGATGCAGATATTGATGGAATAAAAACGTACATCGAAGGTCTGGTAAATAGTAACTTTAATGCAGCAAAAGTACTTTATCCTGGTAAAAAATATTTTGGATTGATGGATGTTGTAGTGAATTCTAAAATTCCTCAATTCTATGCAAAAAACTACCCTAAAATTTATGCCAAATTAGATTCTATGAATATCGAAGTGGCAGGTCCTCCAGCAGGTCTTATATTAGATTGGGAAGCAAAAACCGGATATGTTTTTATTATGGCAGCATTGCCTGTGAATGAAAAACTTCCAAATATGGCTGGTTGGACATTTTTCGATTTGAAACCGACGGAGTGTTTGAGATTAGAACATTACGGAAGTTATCGAACCCTTCGAAATGCACATGCCCAGTTAAGTTATATGCTGGATAACTCTCCATTTACCCTGGGAATCCCGGTAATAGAAGAATATGTAACATCTCCATCGCAAGAACCCGATACCTCAAAATGGTTGACAAATATTTATTATTTATTTGATAAACAAGGTGGATATTCTAAAACAGTAGAGCAAAAGAAAACCTTAGAAGATGTTATTAAAATGGAAGAGGCGGAACGTAATGAAAAACTTAAGGATTTAATAAATTAAAGATCCATATCTTGTATCTACTCATTATTTTAATATGTATGATTACACCCGCTAATTTATTGGAATTAGCAATGAATTCTGTAAATACTATGAATCGAAATAAAGTATTAGATATTGAAGATCCAAAATATATTGCAGGACGATTTGATCCCGCTGAAAATCCTGAGTTTGTAAGTTTTAATTCAGATACTTCTACCTATTCGATGTTCCTAAGAACAGAAGTGTATATTGCCTTTTTAAAAATGGCAAAAGCTGCATTGAAAGATTCAATTACTTTAGGAATTGTATCGGCAACACGCAGTTTCGATTATCAAAAAGAGTTGTGGGAAAATAAATGGACCGGTAAAACACCCGTCGATGGAAAAAAATTACACTTGCAAGTAAAGGATCCCGTATTGCGTGCAAAAAAAATATTGGAATATTCGGCTCCTCCAGGTTTTTCAAGACATCATTGGGGTACAGATATCGATTTAAATTCTACAGAACCTGAGTATTTTGAAACAGAAGAAGGAAAGAAAGTGTTTGAATGGTTACAAAAGAATGCAAAACAATTTGGCTTTTGTCAAACCTATACTCCACTCGGACAATCAAGACCTACCGGATTCAATGAAGAAAAATGGCATTGGTCCTATATTTCAGTTGCAGAAAAAATTTGGAAAGCACAATTAAAAGGTTTCGAAGATCAAAAGAATTTTAGGTTTAAAGGTTATACTGCACTTAAATCATTAAATTTATTGGATTACGTTCGAAATGTAAATCATCAACATTAAATTATACTATGTCCTTAACAGAATCTAATATGTTAAAGCTTGGAATTCAAGCTCCGGATTTTAATTTACCAAATGTTGTCAATGGAAATTTAGTTTCATTGAGTGCAATGAATAATTATCAGGCATATGTCATTTTTTTTATCTGCAATCATTGCCCATATGTAATTCATATAAACCCCGAACTGATAGAATTGTGCAAAGAATATTTGAAGAAAAATGTTTGTTTTATAGGAATCAGTTCAAATGATATTTTAAAATATCCTCAGGATGGTCCAGAAAAAATGAGAGAGCATGCCATTCGGATAGGCTATCCTTTTCCCTATTTGTACGACGAAACGCAAGAAGTAGCCAAAGCATATGATGCTGCGTGCACACCAGATTTTTATATTTTTGATAATAACAAAATATTAGAATATCGGGGGCGGTTGGATGCTTCCCGGCCTAATTCAGGCACTCCGGTTACAGGCGAGGATCTTCGCAATGCACTCGATGCCGTTTTAGCAAATCAGCCAGTAGATTCAATACAATATCCTAGTATGGGTTGCAATATCAAATGGAAATAGGGTCGGCTGGGCTCATTAGGAGTTCTATTATGGAGTGGTGACCTTTTTTTAAATATAGAAAGGAAACTTAGGGCATTAAATCCCAATTGTAAATAGAAGGCTAGGAGTCATTTTAATACATATTATAATTATTTATACTTTATAAAAAATTGTAATATAATATATTATATATTACTACCCCCTTGGTGAAATCAAAATTGGTATTATTTTTGTACCTAGAAAACGAATCGATACCAATAATAATGATGCTATCTACAATTCCCCTCCGTTCCTGGTACAGCTTAATGCTTGTTTTCTTTGTTTGCTTTAATTCAAACAGGCCTATTTCTTTTCAAGAAAAGTATATTGAGCAGTTTAAATTTGTTGCTATCAATGAAATGCAACGCAGTGGTATACCTGCAAGTATTAAAATGGCACAAGGATTATTAGAATCTCAATCTGGAAGAAGCGAATTAGCTACACAAGCAAATAATCATTTTGGTATAAAATGTAAAAGCAGTTGGACCGGAAATAATTATTATCATGAAGATGATGATCGGGATAGTAGTGGAGAAATTATTCCTTCCTGTTTTAGATCCTATTCTTCAGCTATAGATTCCTATAAAGATCATTCTGATTTTTTAATGAATCGCGCTCGGTATAAAGAATTATTTAATTTTTCAAAAACAGATTATGTCTCCTGGGCTTACGGATTAAAACGTTGTGGGTATGCAACGGATCCAAGTTATGCCGAACGATTGATTAAAACGATACAAAAATACAATCTGGATTTATTGGATATACAAACAGACGCAGCAGAACCTTTGGCAATTATTTCTAATCAGACGACCAACAAAGGAGTTCAACAAAATCTAATACCAGAAGTTACGCTTAAACCATCCTTAGTTTCTAATGTAATTAAGAAAAATATAACTAAGAAAAAATATAAAAGCGGGCAAAAGAAGAAGCGGAAAATGAGAATTTAGTAACTTTGTCCTGCCAAGGTTGTCAGAGTCGAAGTAAACCAATCTCAAACCTAGACGAATGATATTAGCGTGACGAACCTACTCGCTCAATTCTTCTGATAGCTTTGGCCTTTTTTTCAACACATTCTGGTGCATTTCATGATATCCATTCCTTTGAAGAATAATGTCTTTAGCCATAAATAGAGCATGAGACATCGAAGTAGGGTCAGCTTCATTTTTTCCAGCAAGTTCAAATGCTGTTCCATGATCCGGAGACGTTCTAACAAAATTTAATCCTGCAGTATAATTGACTCCCTGATATTGGGAAATGGTTTTAAATGGGATTAATCCCTGATCATGATACATCGCAAGGATGCCGTCAAATTTGTTGAATTGACCACTTCCAAAAAAACCATCTGATGAATAGGGTCCAGCTACAAATAATCCAGCTTTTTTTGCTTCAATAATTGCCGGTCGAATAATTTCTTCATCTTCTGAACCTATTAAGCCCTCGTCTCCTGCATGCGGATTTAAGCCTAAAACTGCAATATGTGGTTTTTCAATTCCAAAATCAACCATTAAAGCTTGTTCCATAATCCTCAATTTACTTAATACGCTTTCCTTGGTGATAGCAGAAGTAACCTGGGCAATCGGAATATGCTCTGTTACAAGCCCGACTCGTATTTTGTCTGAAATCATAAACATCAGACAATCTTTTGAAGTCGATTTTTCTAATAGATATCCGGTATGACCAGAATGCTGAAATCCTGCCATTCTCATCGACATTTTATGAACAGGCCCAGTTACTAATGCATCGATTTCAGCTTTTTGAATGTCCTGGATTGCTCTATCCAATGCCAATTGAGCATATTTTCCTCCATCCGGACTCGGTTTGCCCAGCGTAATGGTTACATTGTCATTCCAGCAATTTACTAAGTTTATTCTACCAGCACGGGGTCTTTCACCTTGTCCAAGCATGTTAAAGCTTAAATTTTCAAGTTGTGCGATATTTTTATGGTAAGAAGCGATTTTTACATTTCCGTATATAATTGGAATGATGGATTTAAAAACGGTATCGTTATTTAAAGCTTTTAAAATGACTTCCAGACTAATGCTGTTGATGTCTCCGCAGGTAATTCCTATTTTTACTTTTTCCATTCTTTAATATTGAAAATCAGGGTGTGAAGATAAGCTGAAATCCACGATAAGAGGAGTTACTATAGGAAAGCAAGGATAAGATTGATGCTTTCATAAGGATAAAATTTGTTGGATAATTTAAAATATCTATAAATCAACAGATAAATTAATATATAGATAAAATAACAGATAATTTAATATATCGGCTATTTGTACTATATTTGTACAATGATTGCTGTAATAACAGGTGACCTGATCCATTCAAGGAAATTTAAAAATCCATTAGAATGGATGCTTCCATTTAAAAAATTGCTATCAGAAATCGGTTTACAACCGGAAGTATGGGAAATTTATCGGGGAGATAGTTTCCAAATTGTAGTAAAGCAGCCAGAAACGGTATTGCTGTTCGCCATTCGCTTAAAAGCAACGATTAAATGTATAAGAGGTCTGGATGTCAGAATGGGTATTGGAATCGGAACTTTAGATTACAAAGCAGCCCGAGTTAGTGAATCGAATGGAGAGGCATTTGTTTTTTCAGGTGAAAAATTTGACAGACTTAAAGTAGATAAGCAAAATTTAGCCCTTAAAACAATGTGGAACGATTTTGATAATGAAATGAATCTTTATCTTCGTCTTGCTTTAATTGTTATGGATGATTGGACGGTTAATTCTGCAGAATTTGTTAGCTTGAGTTTGCAAAATCAAAAGCGTAATCAACAAGCATTAGCGGAACTTCTTGGAATTAGTCAATCCTCGGTTAGCGAACGTCAAAAACGTGCTCATTTGCTTGAAATCTTGGATGTTGAAATGCATTTTCGAAGTAAAATTTTAAAGTTGATTCAAAGTGAATCGCTTACATCTTAATAGAATTTAATAGTAGCCTAATTAAAATTATATCTATTTGAAAAACATGATATCGTAAAATTCTACCACTTATAAATCTAAAATACATTGATCCTTTTTCTAAAACTTTTATGTGCTCATTTGGTAGGTGATTTTTTATTGCAACCAACATCCTGGATATTGCAAAAAGAAAAACTTAAAGCTAAATCTGCAAAACTATATTATCATATTTTTATACATGGTATTCTTGCTTTCATACTTCTTTGGGATCTCAGTTTATGGTATATCCCTGTTATACTTGCCATTTCACATGGTATCATAGATGTCATAAAACTGTATTTTCAGCAAGAAACAAATCGATGGACCTGGTTTATTTTAGATCAGTTAGCGCATCTGACAGTAATTGGAGCCATGAGTTATTGCTATCAGGAGATGATATATGATTTTAGTGCTTTAATTACAGAGCGGAATTTGCTACTATTCGTTGCGGGAGTTTTCCTTACGACTCCAACTTCTTTGACTATTAAAATATTTATTTCAAAATGGACTCCGCATACCTCAAATGCAGAGGATGAATCCTTAATGAATGCAGGTAAGTTTATTGGTATATTTGAAAGGCTTTTATTATTTGTTTTTGTAATGACGGGACATTGGGAAGCAATTGGTTTCCTCCTTACGGCTAAATCAGTTTTCCGGTTTGGTGATTTAAAAGAATCTGGCGACCGTAAATTGACGGAATATATTATGATTGGTACCTTATTGAGTTTTGGGATTGCAATCAGTACAGGTTTGTTATGTTCGCTTTATTTAGGAGCTTAATGTAAAACGTAGTTTGAAGTCCAATTCTAATCTTTTGACACTGAAATTCAATATATTATATTATAAGATGGTTGATTATTCCTTGGCTATTGGCTACAGGTACAGTATGAAAGCTTAAAATCTATTGAATATGTTTCAATTTTCAAGCAAGGATATTTGTTTGGTAAACTTTTCCAGGTTTAACAAATTATTTGCAAACGATTTTTTATAGTCCGATGCAATGTTCTTAAACGTTCAAAACCAGTAATTTAAGACCATCTGTTTTTAAAAACTGTCAAAATTTGAGCTGTTTTTCAACTAGTTACATCATTTTATTCTAAAAATAATTTCATAAAAAGATACTAGAAATAAGACCCGCGATTACCTTTGTGCCCGCTTCAGAAAAGAGCAAATCATTCATTAAAATTACAATAAAGTGAATACACTTAGTTACAAAACCATGCACACCAGGCCGGAAGATGTCCAGCGGAAGTGGTATGTCATCGATGCAGAAGCCCTGGTGGTAGGACGTATGTGTTCCCAAATAGCAAGTATTCTTAGGGGAAAACATAAGGTTGATTATAGTATGCATGTTGACGTTGGAGATTATGTCATCGTAATCAATGCCGAAAAAGTTCGTTTTACAGGAAAGAAATTAGACGATAAGGTATATCTGACCTATAGTGGCTATCCTGGAGGACAAAAAAGTATTACCCCACGCCAAATGTTGGCTAAACATCCAACCCGGGTTGTAGAAACTGCAGTCCGTAAAATGTTGCCAAAGAATAAATTGGGTGATGCAATGTTTAGAAAATTATTTGTTTATGATGGTCCGGGGCATGTACATCAAGCTCAGAAACCTGAACCTTATACTATTTAATCTATGGAAATGATTAACGCAATTGGCAGAAGAAAAGCCGCTGTAGCCAGGGTTTATTTTCGCAAAGGAACTGCTGCAACATCAGAAGTTACCATAAATGGCCGAGCCTTAAATGAATACTTCCCCATAAAAGACATTGCTCAAAAAGTAATGGATCCAATTCAAACGATCGGTGGAGAAGTTACTTATTCTATTTCTGCAGTCATTAAAGGAGGTGGATTAAAAGGACAGGCAGAAGCACTTCGATTGGCAATATCCAGAGCATTTTGCAAAATCGATTTGGAAAATCGTCCGGTACTAAAGGAAAAGAAATTTTTAACAAGAGATGCGCGTGAAGTTGAACGTAAAAAATTCGGTTTACGAAAAGCACGTCGTAGTTCACAGTTTAGTAAGCGTTAATCTTTTTACTTTTTTAATTTTTCGAAAATCATGGAAAAACCTAGTTATAATCAATTGTTGGAAGCCAATGTTCATTTTGGCCATCTTCGTAAAAAATGGAATCCAAAAATGCGTCAGTTCATTTTTAAAGAACACAAAGGCGTACATTTAATAGATTTGAATCGGACTGCTGAATGTTTGGAAAAAGCAGGTCAGGCAATGAAGCAAATAGCAAAATCTGGTAAAAAAATAATGTTTGTTGCAACCAAAAAACAAGCGAGAGATATTATTGCAGATGCTGCAAAAAGTGTCAACATGCCATTCGTAACCGATAGATGGTTAGGAGGGATGATGACAAACTTTACAACGATTCGTCGTTCTGTAAAAAAAATGAACAATATTGATCGGATGCTTGCAGACGGAACGGTTACCAATATTACAAAAAAGGAACGATTAACTTTAAGCAGGGAACGCGATAAAATGGAACGTGTATTTGGTGGTATTTCAGCACTAAATAGATTGCCATCTGCCGTATTTATAGTTGATATATTAAATGAGCATCTTGCTGTAGACGAAGCAGAACGTTTAGGCATTCGTACATTTGCAATGGTAGATACGAATAGTGATCCAAATCTTGTGGATTTTCCAATTCCAGCGAATGATGATTCTTCTAAATCTATTGCTATTATCACAAAATATATGGTAGATGCAATTCGCGAAGGTTTAGAAGAGCGAAATGCAGAAGTAAAAGAAGAAAATAATTAATCAAATAAGTTTAGTTTTTAAATAATACAATATGAGTTTTACATTATCAGCAGCAGATGTTAAAAATTTGAGAGAAGCGACCGGTGCAGGTATGATGGATTGCAAAGCTGCGTTAACGGAAGCGGAAGGTGATTTTGAAAAAGCAATTGAAGTGCTTCGTAAGAAAGGTCAAAAACTTTCAGTGAAACGTGCTGATCGCGAAGCAAAGGAAGGTACCGTTATTGCAAAAGTGAATGATTCTAAAACCAAAGGGATCGTAGTTAAATTAAGTAGTGAAACAGACTTTGTATCTAAAAATGAAGATTTCATAAATACTACAAAAAAAATTGCAGATATCGCATTGGCAACATTTCCAGAAAATTTGGATGCACTGTTGAATCAGACATTTGATGGAAATACAAGTGTAGGTGAAAAAGTTACTGACATGGTAGCAGCCATCGGTGAAAAAATTGAATTAAGCAATTATGAAAAGCTGGAAGCGCCACAAGTGGAAAGCTATATTCACATGGGAAATAAAGCAGGAGTGCTCGTTGGATTGAATAAAGCCAGTGACACTTATACAGACGCAGGTCGTGATGTTGCTATGCAAGTTGCAGCCATGAAACCAGTTGCACTAGATAAATCCGATGTAGATCCAAGTATCATAGAAAAGGAAATTGAAATTGGAAAAGAACAAGCACGTGCAGAAGGAAAGCCAGAAGCAATGCTTGAAAAAATAGCTTTAGGAAAGCTGGAAAAATTCTATAAAGAAAATACGCTGTTACATCAACAATTTGTGAAAGATGGTGGACAAACTATTTCAAGTTATTTGAAATCAATTGATAAGGATCTTACAGTAATAGGATTCAAACATGTCAAATTAGGATAAAATTTTAAAAAGCGAATGATTTTTCATTCGCTTTTTTTTTGTTCCAGCTAGTTTGTTATTAAAAATTCTAAATAATGGAAGATCTTTTTCACCGATTGGTGAATTGAATTTTAATCTTGAAATTTCTTTCTTTGACAAAATGCAATGGTATTCACTTTATAGGAATTATATTGCAAACGTATTTTAAAAGTTTATGCGCATTTATTAAAACTAAATTTGAAACCATGTCCAAATACAAACGTATCTTATTGAAATTAAGTGGCGAAGCATTAATGGGTGAGCAAAAATATGGTATTGAACCTTCCATGTTGAAATATTATGCTCAGCAAATCAAGATGGCCGTTTCACATAAAATCGAATTGGCAGTGGTTATAGGTGGTGGGAATATATTTAGAGGAATGGATGGAGAAGGTTCCGGAATCGAACGAGCACAAGGTGACTATATGGGAATGTTGGCAACTTGTATTAATGGAATGGCTTTACAAAGTGCTCTTGAAACCCTGGGCGTTTATACAAGATTAATTTCTGCTATAGAAATGCGGCAAATTGCAGAACCGTATATCCGAAGAAGGGCAATCCGTCATTTAGAAAAGGGACGGGTTCTTATCTTTTCTGCAGGAACTGGTAACCCCTATTTTACAACAGATTCTGCAGCTGCTTTAAGAGCGAGTGAAATCAATGCTGAGGTTATCCTAAAAGCAACCCGGGTTGATGGTATCTATGATAAAGATCCTTTAAAACATAAAGATGCCGTAAGATTTGATCAGTTAAGTTTTACAGAAGTAATATCCCGTGGTCTTCAAGTAATGGATATGACTGCTTTCACAATGTGCAAAGAAAATCAAATGCCCATTATAGTTTTTGATGTAAATCAAGAATCTAATTTTGAGCGAATTATTAAAGGAGAAAGAATTGGTACCCTCGTAAGTTAATTTAGCCTGTCACCCAAACTTACTGTTGAATTGAAATCTGTTTTAAAACATTAACATTCTAATATAATTTCGAATGTATAAGCTGAATGGTATATTCAATTCAAAGCTTATCTTGAATTTTTTGGAAAATTTTATTTTGCTTTTTTAAGCAAGATAAAATTTGCAAGCTTCTATATTTTACGACCCTTTCAAAAGTAGGCTTGATGCAAAATAAAATTTCCCAAAAATAAAATATTATTAGAGTCTAAAAGTTAAACCAATTCCACTTTTGTTATTTTGATGGAAATGACATCTGCTTTTAAATTCATATTTCAAATGAATTTAAAAATTAAGCACAGGCACTAATTACGCCACCGATAAGGATCATACATGCTGTCCAAAAACCTGCATTAATAAGGATATATTTAAAGCTTCTTTGTTCGAACATTGCATTTACGGATACAATCGGGAATGCAATTAAAATACCTCCGATCATTCCATGTAATGCACCATGTTTAAAGGTTCTGAATTCATTTCCATATTTGTTGAGAAAGTCGAGGTAATACGTATTGACTTCTGATCCCTCTACTCCAAAACCGGGTATATTCATCAAACTTGACATCATATGGGTTTGATGAATGACCATCGTTAACATGGCGGCTGAGAGAAAAATACCTAATAATAAGGTAACACCAAAAATCAATGCCATATTGGATTGCTTGGCTTTTTCTTCAGATACACCCGCTAATTGTATCCAAATCGTTCCAAAAACCTTTGGATGATACCAAATAAAACCTAAGATAAGCGGGATAAAACCAGCTCCTAATACTACTAACCAGTTGATTGACATATGTTTTGTTTTAATTGAATGAAAGTTAAAGATAATAAAGGGATGGATATTGATGGATAAATTTGAATTTAATCATATTATAAAAATATTATATATAATCTTTACCTTCGCAGATTGAATACAAAAAATGATTTATTATATTAAAGGTCCGATTATAGCGCGTCACCCAACCTATGTGATCGTGGAAGCAAATGGTGTAGGGTATCAGATTTTTATAAGTTTGAATACCTATAGTCAATTAGAAGGTTTAAAAGAAGCGAAGGTTTTGACTCATTTTATTGTAAAAGAAGATGGGCAACACTTATATGGATTTGGCACAGAAGAAGAAAGGCAATTATTTGTGCTTTTGATTTCTGTAAATGGGGTAGGTCCAAATACAGCCAGATTAATTTTATCATCGCTTGAACCGGAAGCTATAAAAATGGCCATAATTCATAAGGATGATCTCGTTTTTAGAAAAATTAAAGGAGTTGGCCCAAAAACAGCCCAACGTATTTTAATTGACTTGTATGATAAAATCGGGAAAGAAGCGGGTTCTGAAACCGCCTTTGGAGCAGTATCCAGTCGTTCTACAGCCCGACTTGAGGCAATTTCGGCTTTAGTGGCTCTAGGATTTGGACGATCAAATATTGATCAGGTTTTCAAAAATTTAGCAGAAGCAAACGATCCGGACATCCCGGTAGAAGATTTGATAAAATTGGCATTAAAAAAATTAGCCTGAAATACTGTAAAACATACCTTTGTGCCAATTTCTACGTTATAGTCAGGCGGTTTTTCTTAATGATTTATTTGATTTGATTTATGAATAGTGTGGAACGTATAACATTTATAGTGGGTTTTACTCTTTTAGTTTTTTGGAATTTGGTTGCAGGTGGACACCAATTGCCTGACTGGGAGCAGCCTTCCACGGTATCTGTGCAAGACACGATCCCATTAAAAGATCGTCCAGGAAATTTTGTGGATGATCCAAAAGACAATCCCTTTGATCTTAAAGACCCTAAAGTAATTGACCAAAAAATTGAATACGATCCTGAAACCGGTGAATATAATGTCAGTGAAAAAATTGGGGACGATTATTATCGCCCGTCTTCTAATCTAACATTTACTGAATTTCTAAATTTTAAAGCACGTCAACAAGATCAGGAATATCTTAAAAACTTAGCGGGCATTTCTACAACAAAAAGAAATTATGCAAGTATTGTAGATCCAATCAGTAAAATTGATTTAAAGAAAAATCTTGCAGACCGTTTATTTGGAGGCTTTGGAATCGATATTAAACCTCAAGGATCTATCGGTTTTACGCTAGGGGCTAATTATTCATACACCGCAAATCCTCAAATTCCAGAAAGACAACGAAGACAATTGACGCCTGATTTTGATATGGATATTCGGATGGATGTCACCGGAAATATTGGAGACAAATTAAAGTTAAATACAAATTACGATACAAAAGCGGCTTTTGATTTTGAGAATAAACTCAAACTTGCCTATGATTCTGAAAAATTTTCGGAAGATGATATTATTAAAAAAATAGAAGCAGGGAATGTGAGTTTACCATTGCGTACAAATCTTATTCAGGGTTCTCAAAATTTATTTGGTTTTAAAACGGATTGGCAATTTGGACATTTAAGATTAACCGGATTGATTTCCCAACAAAAATCAAAGCAAGAAAATATTCAAACTAAAGGTGGAGGTGTATTTCAGGAGTATGAAGTTCGTCCTGACCAATATGATGAAAACCGACATTTTTTTCTAAGCCATTATAATCGAAATTCTTATGAAATTGCATTGGCTAATTTACCAGAGATCAATAGTCAATTTAAAATTAAAAATATTGAAGTCTGGTTAACAGAAGATGCGCAAAATAGTCGGGAAACTGAACTCAGAGATATCGTAGCATTAAATGATCTTGGAGTAGCGGAAGCCGAATTATTTGATATGGGAATCACAAGTGCAGCACGTTTTTTGCCGGGCAGCGCTGTTTCAAAAGACAAGTCTGGAGCTTTAGTTCCATCAAATACTTCAAATACTTTACTGGATCAAATTTTAATTAATGATCAGGCAAGAGATTTAAATAAAGTAGTTCGTTATTTATCAGATCCTAATGGTTTAAATTTAAAACAGGGACGCGACTTTGAAAAAGTAAGGGCTAAACGTTTAAGTCCAAATGAATATAGCTACAATGCAGAATTAGGATTTATATCATTGCGTTCAAGGCCAAGACCTAATCAGGTGCTTGCTGTTTCTTATCAATATTTGCAGAATGGTCGTGAAATCGATCCTAGAACTGGAGCCATCTATAAAGTAGGTGAAATGAGTTCAGATGTTAAATCCGATTCCTTAAGTTATAAAGTGATTTTTGTTAAAATGCTAAAATCATCTGGTCAACGCACAGATTTACCATCCTACAAACTCATGATGAAAAACGTGTATCCCACGGGTGGATTTAATCTGAATCAAGATGATTTTACCATGGACCTTTATTATGAAGATCAGGATGGAATTGCAAAAAGATACATTCAGGAAATTGATGGTTATCCATTATTAAATTTATTTAATATGGATTTTTTAAATAAAACAAATGATCCGCAACCAGATGGAGTGTTTGATTTTATTCCCGGGCAAACAGTAATTCCTCCAAGTGGTGCTGTTATTTTTCCTGTATTGGAACCCTTTGGATCTTCATTTAAAAAATTGCTCGCTAAAGTTGTAAAGAACCCAACACTTGAAGATGCTATTTATAAAAAGTATAATTATGAATCATTATATGACACTTCAATAACCGCAGCCAGAAGAGATTTAAAATCAAATCAGTTTTTAATAAAAGGAAGTTACAAATCAGGGAAGTCAAATGAAATTCCATTAAACACATTTAATTTAGATCCAAATGCAAGGGTCATTGTAAGTGCAGGATCCTTAACTTTAAATGAAGGTTCAGATTATATTGTCGATCGGAATTTAGGAAAAGTTACCATCTTAAATGAAGCATTATTACAATCTGGAGTACCAATCAATGTAAAATTTGAAGACAATTCTTTATTTAGTTTTCAAACGAAGACAATGATTGGATTGAGAGCTGAATATTCAAAACGTAAAGATTTATCTATTGGTGCTACATATATGCACCTTTTTGAAAAGCCATTCACTGAAAAAGTAAATATTGGCGAAGATCCTATCAATAATCGGGTCGTTGGATTGGATTTTAATATCAATCGGAAAGCTCCCTGGATGACCAGATTTTTGGATAAACTTCCTTTATATTCCACAAAGGAAGCTTCTAGTTGGACCTTGCAAGCAGAAGCAGCAGCCCTGATACCAGGTCACTCAAAAGCAATCAATCAACAAGGCAGTGAAGGCGGAGTGGTGTATATTGATGATTTTGAAGGAAGCTCTTCCGGAATTGGTTTAGGCTATAATGTTTCTCAATGGATTTTAGCATCCGCTCCACAAGGTTTAAGTGACCCTTCATTTGCCGGATCAGATATTTATGATAATGTGATCAGCAATGCAAATCGCGCACTCGTGAGTTGGTATCGAATTGATGAATACGCACGTACAAATACATCCAGTTCGCAGAATTCTTATACAAGATTAGTTGATGAAACTGAAATTTTTCCAAATAAACAACGTCCCATTGGATTTAGTACAGAGTTAACTTTTGATATTAGTTATTACCCAAAAGAAAAAGGACCTTATAATTTTGATGTAAATGGAGGATTGACAGGTACTGATATTAATGGGAATACAGTAACTACATTTGGAATTGATGGATCCAATAAATTATTGAGTCCTGAAACGCGCTGGGGTGGTTTAATGACCCGTTTAAATACAAATGATTTTGAAGCAAATAATGTCGAGTATATCGATTTTTGGATGCTAAATCCATTTTTAGCAAAACCTAATCCAAATGAACCGGTAACCAATTCTGGTAAAATGTATTTTCAATTAGGAAATTTCTCAGAAGATATTTTAAAAGATGGAAAACAACAATTTGAACATGGTTTGCCAACAACTTCATTAAATCTTCCAGTTGACTATAGTGTTTTTGGAAAAATCGCAAGAGTACCTCCACTTACAAGTAGTTTTGATGTAAATGACCGGGAACAACAGGATTTAGGATATGACGGACTTAACAGCTCATCAAACATTGTAAATAAAGATGAAGCCATTATTTTTTCTGATTATATATCAAAGCAAAAAGCATTTTTGGATCCTAGAATTTTACCCACTGTAATTAATGATCCTGCGAATGATGATTATGTTTCTTATCGTTCCAATTCTTTTACCGGTGGGGAAACAGTACTTGATAAATACAAACGATATAATATGCCTGAAGGGAATGGGCAAATTGAAACGGACAATAATCAATCAACCGCTTATACCGGTTATCCAGATCAAGAAGATTTGAATTACGATAAATCTTTAAATGAAATAGAGTCTTATTATAATTATGAAATTCCGATCGAAAGGACGCCTGATTTTAAAATTGCTTTTGATCCATCTTCTCCTACAAATTATATAACAGACACAGTTATCGTACGACCTGCAAATTCAAATGAAGATGAAGTATGGTATCGCTTTAGAATACCCGTAAAGTCTGGAAAAGCCGTTGGACAAATAAATGATTTTCGTTCGATATTATCGATGCGAATTTTATTTGCTGGATTTGATCAATCGGTAACGTTTCGATTAATTAAATTTCAATTAGGTCGAAACTCCTGGAGGAAATATAAAGATTACTGTACTGGTATTGATGATGGAAATAAAAGTTTGATTTTAGATAAAGTGGATATAGAAGAAAATTCTGGTAAAACACCATTTAATTATAAGACGCCACCAGGAATTCAAAGAGAACGATTTTACAGTACACAGTATGCCGATATTCAACAAAATGAATCTTCCTTATTATTGCGTAAAGAAGATTTATTAGCGGGCTGTGAAAATTCTATTTATAAAATTCTGGATCTTGATATTAGAAAATACAAGCGGATTAAAATGTTTGTACATGGGGAATCTATTAAATCAGAAAATGTAGATAAAGTCTGTGTATTCATGAGATTAGGAAAAGATTTTACAAATAATTATTATGAGTATGAAATTCCATTAGCCTATTCTGATAAAAATTTTCCGGCTGATCAGGATTCCATCTGGCTTAAAAGAAATGATTTTGATTTTCCATTGCAATTATTGGTGGATTTAAAAAACAAAAGGGACAATGATCCATCGGGTGATTTAGCAACCTTATATGAAATTTCCGATCCAGAACGACCTGATAATAAAGTTAGAGTCATTGGTAATCCAACGATTGGATTGGTGCGCGGTGCATTATTAGGAGTTCGCAATAAAAACACAGCCACGGTGCAGGATATTGAAGTTTGGTTTAATGAACTTCGATTAACAGGACTTGAAGAAAAAGGAGGATTTGCAGCGCTTGCCAGAGCTGAAATTCAATTAGCCGATTTAGGGAATGTAAGTTTAGCAGGTAATTTTTCAACCGTAGGTTGGGGAGGAATTGATCAGAAATTAGCGCAACGTGCTACGGATGAAACAAAGCAAATAGACGCTACAGTCAATCTTGCTTTGGACAAATTTATTCCTGAAAAAATTGGCATTCGATTGCCATTTTCTGCGCAAGTATCCCATATTACGAAAACACCTGAATACGATCCGAATCATACAGATATAAAATTGAAAGATCGGATCAATTCAGCAACAACCGAGGCAAAAAAGGATTCTATTAGAGACCAGGCAATAGATTATACCGATATTAAAAGTTTTGCATTTAATAATGTTCGGAAAGAGCGCAAAGGAAGTAGCAAGCCGAAACCTTGGGACATCGAAAATTTTTCATTAAGTTATGCACAATCGGTTTCGACAAAACACAATCCGATTATTGCGCTGGATAAATTGAAATCACAACAAGGTGGAATCGATTATAATTTTGCACTTACTCCAAAATATATTGAGCCATTTAAAAAATTAATCACAAACAAAAATTTGAAATTATTAGGTGAATTTAATTTTAATTTAATTCCAAATTCTTTTTCAGTTAGAAATGGCCTGGATCGAAAAAATGCGGTGCGTACTTATAGATTCGCAGCACCAAAATACAGTACCTGGGAAGATCGTAAGTTTAGCTGGAATCGAGATTATAGTTTAGCCTGGGATTTTACGAAATCGCTAAAGTTTAATTTCAGCGCTCGAAACGAGGCAGCGGTTGATGAAATCACGTATAATCCATTGCGACAAGATTGTATTGATCCGATTACAGGTTTAGCGTATCCATGTGATGAACGCAGTAAATATGTTGCAAAAAATTTAAGAAACTTTGGGCGAACAAAAGATTACAAGCATAATTTTACATTGGCATATGCAGTTCCGACAAGGTTGATTCCATTTCTTGATTTTGTAACCATAAGAACACAATACACAGCAAATTATAATTGGTCTGCGGGTTCATTAAACAGTATCGATTCTTTAGGTTCTGTTATTAGTAATGGACAAAATATAAGTATTACGAATGAACTTAATTTCACAACACTCTATAATAAATCTAAATTTTTAAGAAAGTATTCGGGTGAAGGTGCTTCTTCCGGTAGATTTAGACCTGCCGCTAAAACAAAAGAGAGCGCGAAACCAGAAGATGGTGAGAAAACGAAGAAGAAAAAAGAAACTTCCGAAAAAGTGGATCCTTTAACCAAAATTGCATTAACTCCAATTTTAATGCTTAAGAGAATTCAGCTTAATTTTTCTCAAAATAGGACGACCTCTATTCCTGGATTTATGGAAAAAAGTAATTTGTTAGGAATGAGTAAGAATTTCACAGCACCAGGCTGGGACTTTATTGCAGGAAATCAGGTAGATTTTGGTAAGAATGGTTGGTTGGATCGCGCAGCAGAAAAAGGTTGGATTTCTACAAATTGTTATTTTAATAAAGAAATGATTCAACGGAAATCAAATACGATTGGTGCTAAAATAAAATTAGAACCATTCAAAGATTTTAGTATTGATTTAAATTTGGATAGAAGTTACACAAAGGATCTGGCAGAAACATTTAAATTGGATTCTGTTTTCGGAACGAATGATATGGCTTTTCAACATTTTACACCTTTTGAAAATGGGCAATATAGTATTTCGTATGTTTCGCTTCAAACTATTTTTAGTGATCTTGATGCAGTGTTTGAACGCTTTAGCAAGTCTCGTCCTATTATCTCAAAGAGAGTAGCGGATCGACTTGGGGTTAGAAATTTAAGTCCATTTGATCCAAACTATTACGATGGTTTCCAGGGGGATCACATTGATGTGGTGAGTCCGGCGTTTTTAGCAGCGTATACCAATAAGGATCCCAATAGTTTTAATCTTGATTTATTTAATACATTTCCATTGCCAAACTGGCAGATTAATTATACAGGTTTAAGTAGACTTGGTGTTTTTAAAGATATTTTTCAGGATTTCTCCATAAGACACGGTTATAAAAATACCTTGACCGTGAATTCATTTAGAACGAATCTGGATTATAGAACCAACAATAATGAATTGCCAATTAGTAGAAGAGGAAATGAATTAAAAGCTTCTTACCATTCAAAATATGAGGTTCCGGAAATGGTGATTAATGAACAATTTGCGCCTTTATTGGGTATTAATATTAAAGCAAAAAATGGGATTGAATTAGGGCTTGATTTAAATAAAAATAGAAACCTGAAACTCCAAAATGGAATTGAAGGTCAACTTCTTGAAACCAAAGCAACTAATTATACAATTAAAGCAGGCTATGTAATTAAAGATGTTATTATATCCTGGCTTCCTGGAATGAAAGCATTAAATAAGGGTGTAAATTTTAAGAAGAAGAAAAGTAAGTCTAAGAGTAAACAAACCGAAGAACAACAAAATGCAAGTACACCAAAAGGAAATGATCTGGAATTTACTTTTGATTTTGGTATCACAGATAATATTACCAAAATCCATAGATTGGATGTAAATATTAAAAGTCAACCAATAAGTGGTGCAAAGCAAATAAGTTTCACGCCGGCTGTTAAGTATAGCATGAATAAGAATTTAAATGTCCGTTTATTCTGTGATTACCGAAAGACCATTCCGTATGTTCAGAATCAATATAAAGATGTCCGGATTAATGGAGGCTTAACCATTATGTATACACTAAATTAGAAATAAATTTTTATAGCGTGAATGCAGATTTATATAATAAGTTCTTATAAATTCTTGAATGCAAATTAAACACAAGTTATGTTGGATAGTCTTTCTATCCCTATCATTTATTTTTGGATTTTCGTGTAATCATCAAAATCAAAATAAAGAGGCAATGGATTCTACAAATTATCTTACAACATTAGTAGATTCAAGCATAAAGCCAGGATATGATTTTAATAAATTCTCAACAGGAAATTGGTTAAAAAGAAATCCAATACCTGAAGATGAATCGTCCTGGGGTGTTTTTCAAGTCATTCCTGCAGAAATCTTGGGCCGGATTCGAAAAATAAATGAAGAGGCTATACAATCCAATGCAACAGCAGGAAGCGCGATTCAGAAGATTGGTGATTTTTGGTTATCTGGTATGGATACATTTCAAATTGAGAATTTAGGAATAAGTCCATTAAGTGAAGACTTGAATCATATAGATTCTATTAAGGATATGAGTCAATTTATTAAACAGATAGCTTACTTGCATTCCATTGGTGTTCCGATTTTATTTGATGCAGGAATTTACCAGGACGAAAAATCGAGTAGCCATTATAAATTGCATTTCAGTCAAGGAGGTATTGGATTGCCATCTCGGGATTATTATTTAGAAAATGATACGAGAACAACAAATATTCGGGAAGCGTATAAAGTGCATCTTCAGAATATGTTTCGTTTGTTAGGAGATTCGGATGCAGTGGCAGTGACAAATAGCAGCATTGTAATGAGTATAGAAAATGCATTGGCAAGTGCTTCCCGAAAATTAGCAGATTTAAGAGATCCTTATAAAAATTATCATAAGTTTTCATTGAAAGAAATTCAGAATAACTATTCAACAATTAACTGGGATTTATATTTTACTTCCAGTGGGATACAAAAAGTGGATTCTATTATTGTAGGACAGCCAGAATTTTTTAAACAATTAAATTCAATTTTAAAAAAGGAATCGCTGTCAAATTGGAAAATCTATTTGCGGTGGCATTTAGTGCATAAATATGCGGATTACCTAAATGAGGCAGTTGCTTCTGAGCATTTTCAATTTTATGGTAAAATACTAAATGGTAAAGAAAAGCAAAAGCCCAGATGGAAGCGGGTGCTTCAAGAGCAAGAATCCTATTTAGGAGATGCACTTGGACAATTGTATATTAAAAAATATTATTCTCCTGAATTAAAAGCCAGACATGAGAAATTGGTAGAAGATATAGTATACGCTTATAGGGATCGAATTAAAAATTTGGAATGGATGCAGGACAGTACAAAACAGAAAGCGCTTGCTAAATTAAATGCAATTACAAAGAAAGTCGGGTATCCGGATAAGTGGAAAGATTATTCAAGTTTTAACATATCCAAAGCATCTTATTTTAATAATGTTAAACACGGAAATATATGGCTTCGTGAATATGCTATCGCTAAATTATTTAAACCTGTGGATAAATTGGAATGGGAAATGACACCTCAAACGTATAATGCATATTACAATCCATCGAATAATGAAATTGTTTTACCAGCGGCTGCATTTATTGTTCCAGGTATTCCAGAAGATCAAGTAGACGATGCCATTTTATATGCATATGCTGGTGGTTCAACAGTTGGACATGAATTAACACATGCATTTGATGATCAAGGCAGCCAATTTGATGCAAGTGGAAATTTACAGGATTGGTGGACAGAAACAGATAAAAATCAATTCAAACAACGCTGTAGTAAAATTGTAACTCAGTTCAATAATTTTGTTGTATTGGATTCTCTTTATATTAATGGGGATGCTACACAAGGAGAAAATATTGCAGACCTTGGAGGAATTCTGGTAGGATTAGATGCTTTTAAAAAAACAAAACAATATCAAGATCAAATTTCAATAGGTGGATATACACCTTTGCAGCGGTATTTTTTTGGTTGGTCAATTTCATGGCTCGGACACATGCGTGACGAAATGATTGCATTACGGGTAAAGATCGATGTCCACGCCCCTCCCTTTTTAAGAATTAATGGACCAATCGTGAATGTTCCTGAATGGTATGATGCTTTTCAGATTCAAGCATCAGATAAAATGTTTGTAAAGGAAGAAGATCGTGTGAAAATTTGGTAAATACCGCTTTTGCTTCTCCTGTATTATACTATAAAATAGAGTTTTAAAGTCTTCTACTATTTTTTCTAGAAATATGTAATTTATTCTGAATGAATATTTAGCACTCTTCAGGCTGTTTGATCTGGGTTTAATTTAAATTTTATTTTGTTTAAACTTTTAATCTTTGGCAAGGTCCAATTATTAAATCCAGAATCATGCGTACATTATTTTTTGTTTTGTTCTTAAAATTGATGGATATTGAAATCCATGCTCAAAATCAATTTAATATTTTAACGGGTGCTGCTTCCATTAATAATATTGCAACGGTATATCAAGGTTTTAATAAAACAGTAGATGTGATAGTGTATCCTCAACCGGCTGTAAGCTATTTGAAAATAAAATCTTCAACATACAATCAATATATTTTATTTGATGAAAAAGGTATTATTTATAAGAGAGGTTGGATTGATGAAACAGAGACGATTGAAAAGAAAAATATTCCCGCTGGTATTTATTTTTTGAAATTGGCAAATTCAAATGGGGATATTTACTATCGGAAAATTATTTTTAATTAATTTTTGAATTGAGTTCCTTGCAAGAATACAAGACTTGTTTAATAAGGCAGATATTTTTTTAAGAAGATTTCATAGAATCTAACTATTTTTAATTCAAAATTTAAATACAGAAGATGAAATCAGTTTTTATTGTCGTTTTTGCATGCGCACTTCTTTGTATTCAGCCTAAAGCACAACTTAAACCATTTATAGGACTAAATCAGCTTCCACAGTCAAATGATTTGATTTGTCCTATTCCAAATTATCTGGGAAGTTTTACAGATAGCGGTTATCATATGGGTGATACCGTGCATGATTTTAATTTATATAATAAGGACAGTGAGCCTTGGCGTTTATCGGAATTCTTAAAAACCGGAAAACCAGTCTTGTTAATTTCATCCAGTTATACCTGTCCAATATTCAGAGGAAAGATTCCAGTTATAAATGAATTGCAAAGACTTTATAAAGATCAACTTGAAATTATTGTAATCTATACAGTGGAAGCACATCCAGATAAGGATATTAGCCCATATTTCGGAAAAGTAAACACAGGTGCAGTGAATCAAAAAGATGGGATTTTGTATCGTCAACCAGTAATTTATGCGGATCGCTTGAAAATTGTTGAAGATCTTCTTAATGCCTATAACTTGGAAGTTCCGGTTTTTATTGACGGCCCTTGTAATGAATGGTGGCTTCATTTTGGTCCGGCGCCAAATAATGCTACCTTAATTGATGCTACCGGAATCGTAAGAATCAAACATGCTTGGTTTGATCGTGAACCTGATAATATTTTATGTGAGCTAAAAAAATATTTTGATCCTTTAAATTCCTGTGATTCAATTCCAAATGATGTTGGAGAATTTAGCTTTATGATGAGTACAGATACGCTAATTAAAGGAGAAGTGAATTCTACTATGTATGTCTCTGGCATTATACAAAACACTTCCAATGTT
The DNA here is from genome assembly GCA_016717265.1 of Saprospiraceae bacterium. Classification (NCBI taxonomy): domain Bacteria; kingdom Pseudomonadati; phylum Bacteroidota; class Saprospiria; order Saprospirales; family Saprospiraceae; species Saprospiraceae bacterium. The sequence continues at coordinate 245,348 of JADKFX010000001.1, read as the reverse complement.
CCGGTTTCTATTGATGTAAAACGATTAGTGAACAATATGCCGGTTGATTGGTCTTCCAGTATTTGTTTGGATGTATGTTATCCTACATCCGTTGATAGTACGCGGATAACATTAAGGGCGAAAGAAAAAATGAATTTAATAGTAGATTTTTTTACAGCTTCCTTAGCTGCCAAAGGAAGTGTGCGATTGGGAATGAGAAATGTAAATAATACACTGAATCGAGCATTTATGAATGCAACTGCTATCACAGAAGAAATTGTAGTTTCAAATGACAATGCTTATACTGAAGAATACCTTCGGATTTATCCAAATCCAGTTTCATCTCATTTTATTATTAATGCAAACCAATTTGATTCCTATCGTTTATATGATGCAAAAGGAGTTTTGGTTCAGATTGGAAGTTTAACTTCAGTTACTCGTATTGAAAGATGCAATTTAACTTCTGGTATTTATATAATACAAGTGACGAGTTCCGGTGGAACTATTTTTTACAGAAAACTTCTTTTTCTTTAATTTGATTCAGTTGTTTGGAATCTTTTTAAACAATTTGGATCTCTGGGAAATTATGCAATTATTTTAATTGTTTGATTTGTTAAAGAAATGGAAATGCTTGCGCAGAAAAAATTAATAAGATGGATATATTGCTGTAACAATTTGGACATTTGATCAGTATGTATATACCTTTGTTTTTTCATGAGCATTTTAACAACACTAGAATCCATAGCATCCAAACGGATCCTTGTCCTCGATGGGGCAATGGGTACCATGATCCAACGATATAAACTCAGTGAAGCAGATTTTCGGAATGAACTTTTATTGAATCATCCAAAAGATTTGAAGGGAAATAATGATTTGCTATCTATTACCCGTCCTGATATTATCAAGGAAATTCATTTAGCATATTTAGAAGCCGGTTCAGATATTATAGAAACCAATACGTTTAGCGCAACGGTTATTTCACAAGCAGATTATCAATTAGAAGATTGGGCATATGCCATCAATTACGAATCTGCAAAAATTGCAAAGCAAGTAGTTGAAGAATTTATGCGGGAGCATCCTGGAACTAAGCGCTTTGTAGCGGGAGCTTTAGGTCCAACAAATCGAACCGCTAGTTTAAGTCCGGATGTTAACCGACCAGGCTTTAGAGCCATTTCATTTGATCAGTTAAAAGATGCTTATTATACGCAGGCAAAAGGTTTAGTAGAAGGTGGAGCAGACATATTATTAGTAGAAACAATATTCGATACCCTAAATGCCAAAGCTGCACTTTTTGCAATTGAAGAATTATTTGAAGAAATAGGATTTAAACTTCCACTTATGATATCTGGAACGATAACAGATGCTAGTGGTAGAACTCTTTCTGGCCAAACAGTCGAGGCATTTTATATTTCGATGACGCATCTTCCTTTGTTTTCTATCGGTTTGAATTGCGCATTAGGAGCGAAGGAAATGAAACCACATTTGGAATCCTTAAGCAAAATTGCAAGTTGCAGAGTGAGTGCTTATCCAAATGCCGGCTTGCCAAATGAATTGGGTGAATACGATCAAACTGCTTTAGAAATGAAAGCCTTTATGGCAGATTTTGTAAAAGAAGGGTTTGTAAATATTATTGGAGGATGTTGTGGTACCACCCCGGAACATATACGCTTAATGGTTGAAGCTATGGAAGGAGCAAAACCACGAGCGATACCTCAAAATCCAATGCTAACTATGTTATCTGGCTTAGAACCATTGATTTTTCGACCTGAACTTAATTTTGTGAATATTGGAGAGCGCACGAATGTAACAGGTTCTAAAAAATTTGCTCAGTTAATTCTCAATAATAAGTATGATGATGCACTTTCAGTTGCCCGACAACAAGTAGAAGCTGGAGCACAAATTATTGATATTAACATGGACGAAGGTTTATTGGATGGGGCGAAAGCGATGAAGGAGTTTGTAAACCTAATCAGTTCTGAACCAGATATTGTGAAAGTGCCAGTAATGGTTGATTCTTCGAAGTGGCAAGTGATAGAAGAAGGACTAAAATGTCTACAAGGAAAATCCATTGTAAATTCGATTTCATTAAAAGAAGGGGAAGAAAAATTTCTAGAGCAAGCAAAAAAAGTACGAAAATATGGAGCCGCAGTGGTAGTAATGGCTTTTGATGAATTGGGTCAGGCAGATACCATTCAGCGAAAAGTTGAAATTTGTAAAAGAGCCTATGATTTATTAATTCATAAAATTGGATTTCAACCAGCAGATATCATTTTTGATCCAAATATTTTTGCCGTAGCAACAGGAATTGAAGAGCACAATAATTATGCAATTAATTTTATTGAAGCGGTACGACAAATTAAAATTCAATGTCCATATGCAAAAATTAGTGGAGGCGTAAGTAATCTCTCCTTTTCATTTAGAGGGAATGAAACGGTACGGCAAGCTATGCATTCCGCTTTTTTGTTTCATGCAATCCAGGCTGGAATGGATATGGGCATAGTCAATGCTGGCCAAATGGAAATTTATGATGAAATTCCAAAAGATTTATTAGCCTTAGTTGAAGATGTATTATTTAATAGAAGAATAGATGCAACAGAGCGTTTAACGGATTATGCTGAAAATGTTAAACAAAAAGTAAAGGATAAAGGAGATATTATACAAGAAGAATGGAGAACTAAATCTGTTACTGACCGATTAAAACATGCTTTAGTAAAAGGTATTACAGAGTTTATACTTGCAGATACTGAAGAAGCGAGATTAGAATTTGCAAAACCTTTACACGTCATTGAAGGTCCGTTGATGGATGGTATGAATGAAGTTGGAGATTTATTTGGTGCAGGTAAAATGTTTTTGCCTCAGGTTGTGAAAAGTGCACGGGTTATGAAACAAGCTGTTGCATATCTCACCCCATATTTGGAAGAAGATAAATCACAAGCAGCAAAAGCAAAAGGTAAAATTCTATTAGCAACTGTAAAAGGAGATGTTCATGATATTGGAAAGAATATAGTAGGTGTAGTTTTAGCTTGTAATAATTATGAAATTACAGATTTAGGAGTCATGGTTTCCTGTGATAAAATTTTGGATCATGCGATTGCAATCAATGCAGATGTGATTGGATTAAGTGGTTTAATTACACCATCTTTAGACGAAATGGTTCATGTTGCAAGTGAAATGAAAAAGCGCAATATGATGCTACCTTTATTGATCGGAGGAGCCACTACCTCTAAATTGCATACCGCATTAAAAATAGAACCTGAATACAATCAGCCAGTAATTCACGTATTAGATGCTTCTCGTGCAGTCACCGTTGTTAGTAATTTATTAAGTGAAGAAGGTGATCAACGAGCAAATTATGTACAAGCAATTCGGGAGGATTATGAGCGAACGCGGATACTTCGACAACAGCGTCAAAATTTCAAAGAGTTTTTATCAATTCACGAAGCAAGAAACAATAAAGTTAAAATAGATTGGACAAATTATGCACCACCTATTCCATTACAAACTGGAATTCAGGTTTTTGATTCTATAGATTTTAGCATTTTAAGAAAATATATTGATTGGACTCCCTTCTTTCAAAGTTGGGAATTAGCAGGCAAGTTTCCGCAGATACTGGAAGATGAAATTGTTGGTATTGAAGCCAAGAAGTTATATCAGGATGCTAATTTATTAATAGATGATATCATCAATAGAAATTTATTAACTGCAAAAGCAGTCATTGGTATTTTTCCTGCGAATTCAAAAATGGATGATATTCTGGTATATGAAAAGGATGGTACTGAAAAAATGATACTTCATCAATTGCGTCAACAAATAAAGAAAGCAGCAAATCAACCAAACTTTTGTTTGTCAGATTATATTGCTCCGGTCGAAAGTAATAAATTAGATTATATTGGAGCGTTTGCAGTATGTACAGGATTTGGTGTTGATGCATTAGTTAAAGAATATGAAACCGCTTTAGATGATTATCATGCGATCCTGGTAAAAGCAATTGCAGATCGTTTTGCGGAAGCACTTGCGGAATATTTGCATGAAAAAGTTAGAACGGAAATTTGGGCTTACGCAGTCGATGAAAAAATGTCTAATGTAGATTTAATTTCAGAAAAATATGTTGGAATTCGTCCGGCTCCAGGATATCCGGCATGTCCGGATCATACAGAAAAAGATCTGCTATGGAGCTTGTTAGAAGTTGAACAAAATACGGGAATTATTTTGACTGAAAGTAAAGCTATGTATCCCACGGCAGCAGTCAGTGGTTGGTATTTTTCACATCCAGAATCAAAATATTTTGCCATCAGTGAAATTTCTCAGGATCAGGCTGAAGACTATCGTCAACGCAAAAACTGGGACCTTAGCACAATGAAAAAATGGTTGGGACCCGTCCTGGGATAAGATCAGGATAAATCATCCATGTTTTAAACAAGTTTTGTAAAACTAAATATTGGGATTTTTCTTTTGGAGTAATAAATGTTTGTACAATGCTTCCAACTCTTCATAAAAGCTAAGTCCAAACCTTCGGATTAGAGCATCCTTAACAAATCGAAAAAGTGGTAACTTTTCAGATTCCCCTAAACTGCAAGCCGCTTTACAGATATCCCATTGATCATAATTCAGAGCCGTAAATCCTTGTGCTTTGTTTTCTTTCACCCGGATAGGATATAAATGACAGGAGATTGGTTTTTGAAAATCAGTAGCTCCTGCTTTATATGCTTGTTCGATTCCACAAGCGGCAATCCCATGTTCATCCTTATTCATATAGACACAGGCGCCATCAGGCATAAGGGTAGTTCCAAAGGATTTCATTTCACGATAATATGCGGAGTTGCCATTTTTTTCAATTTCAAGGATGCTTTTTGGAGATAAATATGCTTTTACCTGATGATAAATAGAGTCCAGTTTATCTTTTTCATCATTTGTAATCGGGGCACCAAAATCACCTTCATAGCAACAAGCTCCTTTACATTTATCTAAAGCACAAATAAAATTGGATTCTAAAACATCATCACTAATCAAAACGTTATCTATAATAAACATGGCACAAAGCTAAAACAGAGAATTCAGGTGGACTTATTATTATTAAAAGAATTGTCTATGCATTTTAAAATAGGCATTTTATGAAATTAATGTTAAGAATCATCTTTTTCTTTTAATTCTTTAAAAACATTATACTTTTGCGCTTTGTTTTTTGAAAGGATAGTTTCAGACAGAAAGTACATGGATAGATTAAAGACACTTTTTAAATCGAGATTCAGTTCCTCGGTAGAGGAGATCAAAACACTGGTCAAGTCATATGGCACTAAAATTATAGATAGTGTCCAGATTGAGCAGGTTTACGGGGGTATGCGAGGAATCCAAAGTATGATCTGGGAAACATCTTCTTTAGATTCAACAGAAGGTATCCGTTTCAGAGGTTTTAGCATTCCCGACTTAAGAGAACAGTTGCCAAAAATTAATGGCGCTACCGAACCGCTTCCGGAAGGTCTGTTTTGGCTCATGTTAACGGGTAGTTTACCTACAGAAGAAGACGTAATTTGGTTAAGCAATGAATGGCAACGCCGAGGCATATTGACTCCTAAAGATTATGACCTATTAGACCATTTAGATTCCAGGACACACCCAATGACTCAATTTAGCATTGCGATTATGGCAATGCAGTCTGAAAGTGTATTTGCACATGAATACGAAAATGGGATGGTGAAAGCCAATTATTGGGAAATTATGTATGAAGATTGTATGAATCTCATTGCAAAACTTCCTTTGGTCGCTGCATATATCTATCGTAAAACCTTTTATAATAACGAGCATATTGAGTCTGACCCAAGTCTTGATTGGAGTGCTAATTTTGCCCATATGTTGGGTAAAAATGATCCTGCGTTTCGGGATTTAATGAGACTTTATATGACAATACATGCAGATCACGAAGGTGGAAATGCATCAGCACATACAGTGCATCTTGTTGGATCAACCTTGAGTGATGCATATCTTTCTTTAGCTGCAGGTATGAATGCCCTTGCGGGGCCGCTTCATGGATTGGCGAATCAAGAGGTCATGGATTGGATTTATGATATGATCCGGGATCTAGGTACCAGGACACCGACTAAAGATCAGATTGCAGATTATGTAAAAACAACCTTGAGCAATGGAGTCGTAGTTCCAGGTTATGGCCATGCAGTTTTAAGAAAACCAGATCCTCGATTTTTAGCACAAAAGGATTTCGCTGAAAAGCATTGTAAAGAAGATGACATGGTTCAAATTGTTTGGAATGTTTTTGAAGTGGTTCCTCCAATTTTAGAAAGTCTTGGCAAAGTAAAAAATCCTTGGCCTAATGTTGATGCTCATTCCGGTGCCTTATTAGAGCACTATGGTTTAAAAGAACATAATTTTTATACTGTAATGTTTGGGGTTTCCAGAGCATTAGGTGTCTTAGCGCAGTTATGCTGGGATCGGGCCTATAATTTGCCTTTGGAAAGGCCAAAATCATTAACTACTGAAGAAATTAAAAGCTTTTTAGCACATTCAAACAATTAAAACGATATTCGCCTTATGAATTTTCCTGACCAACTTAAGTATACAAAAGAACATGAGTGGATTCTTGTAGAAGGAATGAATGCCACTATTGGAATTACTGAATTTGCTCAATCAGAATTGGGTGATCTGGTTTATGTCGAAGTTGAAACTGTTGGAGATGAAGTTGCAAAAGATGACATCTTCGGTACTGTAGAAGCAGTAAAAACAACCTCTGATCTCTTTATGCCAGTCACCGGTAAAATCCTTGAATTTAATCCGCTATTAGATGAAAAATCTGGTAATGATCCTACTTTAATTAATTCAGATCCTTATGGAAAGGGTTGGATCGTTAAAATTGAGATTCTAAATGCTGAAGAATTAAACCATCTATTAGATTCTAAAAGTTACAAAGAACTTATAGGCCACTAGTATTTTCAATGCTATGTTAGTTTTTAAGCCAAATCATTTCTTGTTATTTGGCTGGCTTGTCGTTTTGTCTATCATTGTTTTATCGCTATTGCCAGGTAAAAGTATGCAGACATTAAGTTGGCTTGACTTTTTAGCCTTAGATAAAATCGGACATCTTTTGTTTTATGGTGCTGCTAGCTGGTGTTTTAGAAAATATCAGCTACTTAAATTTAAGACGGTACAGTATATATCGATAGGTTTTTGGCTCCTTTTTCTAGGCATCAGCTTAGAAGGACTTCAATATTTAAGCCTTCAGGGAAGACAATTTGATGTTTTAGATATTATAGCGAATGGATTCGGTATATTATTTGGCTTCTTTATTTTAGATCCATTTTTAGGGTCAGGTTTAAGAAAATTAATCGACAAGATTTAGCTTCCTAAACCTAATTTTTAGAATTATTTTATCGGATTGCTTATTTTTAATACTGCTAATTCTGGTAACACATTTAGATTCCAGCAACCATTTTTAATTATAGGAAATTGAAAAACGGCATTCGTTTTGTCAGGCTATTCGCTGGATTATACAATAGGTTCCAATTCAGATTTATTTTCAATTCATTTAAAGTTGAGATTGTATCATGGGGATTTAAGTATAAATCAAACCCAGGTATAAATACGAATGTTTATATGCTTCTCTTAAATTAAACTAATTTTACCTCCTATTCGTTTAATGCTTATGAGAAAATTGCTTTTTCTATTGTGTTTTTATAGTTCTCTGATCTATAGTCAGGATCCCAGACTTGCCCAACAATACTATAATGATGGGGAATATGAGAAAGCTGCAACCTTGTATCAGTCAATGTATCAGAAAAACCCTAATAACGATAATTTTTTTAACCGTTATGTGGATTGTCTAATGGCCTTAAAACAATTTTCAGAATGCGAAGACATCGTTCGTAAAGAAATTAATAGAAAACCTAAAGAGGTACAATTATATGTCACCTATGGAAATTTGTTAATTCGCAGAAATGATCCAGACAAGGCTGAAAAGCAATTTTTAGATGCAGTCGATAAACTTACGGCCGATGTTTCCATCATTCACAGATTGGCAAATGCCTTTATTCAGATTACACGATACGATCTTGCAATAAAGACTTATGAAAAAGGGGAAAAACTAATGAAGTCTCAGACCTTTTTTACCTATAATCTTGCAGATCTCTATAGACGTAAAGGGGATCTGGAAACGATGATGAAGTATTTTTTAGATGGGCTGGAAAATCAATCTGTTCAGGTGCAAGGAATTCAAAATTTATTAATCGCTTATTTAACACCAGAACAATATAAAATCTTACAGGCTCAAATTTATCAACGACTCGATAAAAATCCAGAATCCATTCCATTTGCAGAACTCTTAATGTGGTCTTTAGTGCAAGTTAAAGAGTATGGTAATGCATTTAGACAAGCGAAAGCGCTAGATCGAAAATTGAATGAAAATGGAAACCGCATTTTTAATCTTGCAATGGCAGCTGCAGCAGATAATGATCTGCATACCGCAATTGATGCCTTAAATTACATTCGGGAAAAAGGGGTTTCTGGTTCATTTTATCATGAAGCTTGCCGACAAGTATTGGCATTCAGAAGACAATTAATTATTGAACGCAATGATTATAAACAAGCAGACCTTGTAGCACTGGAGACAGATTATCAAAAATACAAAGATGAGTTTGGTAAAAATTATTTATCCGCGCCATTAGTTATAGAATATGCTGAATTGGAAGCGCGCTATCTAAATAATTTGGATAAAGCTATAAATCTTCTGTTAGAATTGGTGAAAAGTAATTTTGTAGAACCCCATACGAAAGCTAAAGCAAAACTAGATCTTGGAGATTATTATTTAATTACCGGAGAACGTTGGGAAGCAACGCTTTTGTATTCTCAAGTGGATAAAGATTTTAAAGAAGATGAATTAGGTGAATTGGCTCGTTTTAAAAATGCAAGACTTTCTTATTTTGCAGGTGATTTTCAATGGGCTCAAGAGCAGTTTGATATTTTAAAAAGGGCAACAAGTCGACTTATTTCTAATGATGCAATTGATTTATCAGTTTTTATTCAGGACAATTTAAATCAGGATACTACAGGAGAATCTTTAAGTATGTATTCACAAGCAGAATTAAAAGTATTTCAAAATCAATATGATTCAGCTTTATATAAATTAAATCAAATTCCGTTTACAGATCCTGAGATTAAATTTCTGGAAGATGATGTTTGGTTTTTAGAAGCGAAAATTTATAATCATAAAAAGCAAACGGAGGCTGCTATTAAAAAATATGAATTGATTTTAGAAAAACACAAAGAAGAAATCCGTGCTGATAACGCTTTATACGAACTTGCACAGATCTATGATTATCAATTAAATAATAAGGAAAAAGCGAAAGAACTCTATGAAAAATTATTTATGGAATTCAGTAATAGCGTTTTAGCAGTAGAAGCTCGTAAACGATTTCGTATATTAAGAGGAGACAAATTGCAATAATTTTTTTTAGAATGATATTCTGGAATGTAAATTTTGCATAGCATACATTCCTCGTCTATACTACTTTAGGACCATTTAATAGAAAAAAGGATTCAGATCATTTAGCGTTTTATTGGAATATTACTAAGAAAATCAAATCACTAAACATTATATTTTAAATTATATAAGTTTTTCCAAATCACATTCGTGCATTCTGATTATATTTATTTCCTGAACTTTGTATCCGAAGCGGTGATAATTTAGAAAATTTCATTTGTTTCAATATTTTCCATCGAGCTATTTTCTTTAAATTTATTTCTTAACCAAAAAATTATACATCATGGATACTCAAGTTTTAGGTATGGGTTGGATACCAGATCGCCCGGATTTACGAGATTTTACACCAGATAGTGCAATTATTTCTAACGAGCTTTTGAAAGTTGATAACTTTCATGAGACAGGAATAAAAAAAGCCAAAGCAAAACCAGTAAAAACTCCAACTTCTGTTGATTTAAGAAGTTTTTGTTCACCTATAGAAGACCAAAAAAGTTTAGGTTCCTGTACTGCGCATGCTGGAATTGGCTTATTAGAATATTTTGAACAACGTGCATATGGAAAACATATTGATGCATCCCGTTTATTTTTATATAAAGTAACCAGGAAATTACTGCTATGGAAGGGAGACACGGGTGCTTATTTACGCACAACAATGCAAGCTATTGCCGGATTTGGCGCCCCTCCGGAAAAATATCATCCTTATGTAATTTCTAAATTTGAAGAGGAACCTTCTGCTTTTTGTTACTCCTTTGCCCAAAATTATAAAGGAATTAAATACTATCGTCTGGACTCAGGCACAACCACCGGTACTGCAGCTTTAGCAAATATGAAATCTTATTTGGCAGCAGGCTTACCAAGTATGTTTGGTTTTACCTGTTATCAGAGTGCATTAGATCAATCAAGCAGTAATGGGGGTTGCATTCCATATCCAAAAATAACAGATTCCGTAGTGGGTGGTCATGCAATTATTGCAATAGGATATGATGATAAAAAAGTAATTATAAATACAGATGATGGTTCAAAAACTACCGGTGCACTTTTAATTCGCAACTCTTGGGGCACAGGTTGGGGGGATGGAGGTTATGGATGGTTCCCTTATAAGTATATTGAAAATCGACTTGCAGAAGATATCTGGTCACTTGTAAAAGCAGGATGGTTTGATACTGGAGCATTCTAGAAATTGGTTTAGACAAAGCCAGAAGCATTTAATTTATATATTTTGTGCATTTGCTTAAACCAGTGTCTACTTCTGTTTCCTATATTTGTAATATGAAAAAATATATTTTAACCAATCTGGCTTTATGTTTATTATTTATAATTGCTTGTCGCGAAAATGTGCCTATGAATGAAATCCATTTAAAGATTGGTCAGATACATATTATTCAACTTGAGCAATCCGCAGGTACTGGTTATCAGTGGGAATTATTTAATAATCATACAGAAGTCGTTCAGGTTGCTATGGATGCCAGGAATTCTAAGAAAGATTCTTTAGTGGTTGGCGGTAAGCAAAATCTTGAAGTCAAATTAACTGGTAAAAAGAAAGGAAATTCAAAATTGGTATTACAATTAAAAAGATCCTGGGAAAACCAAGCTATAGAGCAAAAGGAATATACGATCATCGTAAATTGATGTGTTTAATTATTTATAAATAATTTTTTCTGATTCATTATAAATTGTAAAGTATTTATCTGTGGTAACAAAAGCTGCAAGAATTAAAAAGCAACCAGAAACAGATGGTGGATATAATTCGAGATTTTTAGGAAGTAATTATTTAATAGCATTGCCAAAGTTATCTGCAAAGCAGAGAAAGGATTTACTTAAATTTCAAAAAGGAAAATATCGGATTAATTATATTCATTATTCGGCGGTCATGTGTAAAAGCAGGAAACTTGCTTATTTTACATCTGTAAATATTGATGGAACATGTTGGCAAGATAATAGTCGAAAAGGGACCTGGAATGAGGATCCTAGAATTACTATGGATGATCAATTGGGCGATAGGCTTTATAATGCTGAAAATAGTAAATTTGACAGGGGCCATTTAGTGCGGAGAGAAGATCCGGAATGGGGTGAAAAAGAACTCAGCATTAAAGCAGGTGTTCATACCTTTTGGTTTCCAAATTGTGCACCCCAACATGAAAAATTAAATCAGGAAATTTGGGCAGATTTAGAAGCTAATATTTTGCATACCGGAGCAGATTCACAGGATCTGAGAGTCAGTGTTTTTACAGGACCTGTATTATCTGATACAGATGGTATTTTTGTAACACAAATAAATGGATCGGATATTAAAATTCCAAGTTTATTTTGGAAAGTAGTTGTTTGGAAGAAGAATGATAAAAAAGTTTATGCTGTAGGTTTTATACAAAGTCAGGAAGCCTTTTTAATAGAAGATGCGATTATCAAAAAACCATTCCTTGTAAATACAAAAGTATTGTGTCTTTTAAAAGACGATGATATTTTTGAACATTTAGTTTTTAAAGATGGAAAAACATATCAGGTAAGACTAGAAGAAATTGAAAAATTAAGTGGCTTAAAATTCGATTGGCCAAATGTGATTAGACCCTTTAAGAACCCCCAGGCAGTGGCAATAGATGGAGTTAGAAGAAAATTACCAGATCCTGAAATTGCTCCCAAAGTGGAATCGAAAACAACAAAATCTAAGCGAAATGGATCTGGTTTAAAAACAAAGGGAGCTGTTTGCATTCCTCGTTGGAATCCAAAATTTGAATTGGAAGGATTGGTTATTTAATCTTCACGTATAAAACCAACAGGCATATTTTCATTATAATTACCAGCAATCATAGGGCTTTGTACATTTCCGGTGTATTGTCTAACATTAAAATAGACATAATTAAAAAGTTCTTTTATGCTCACTGTTTTATTTTTGTTTAGATCGGCCTCCCCTTTTAATCCTTTAATCAGAAAATGAGAAAAAACACCCTGCCTTAAACCACCATCTTCTAATGAAAATTCTTTATTTTTTGAGGACATTAAAAATGCAGTTCCTCCAGCTGTTTTTTCCAATTCATCATAAAAATATAAAAGTGAATTTGAGAATGGACCTTTAGCGGCCAAAAGGCTTCCAGAATAACAGGCATCTACATAGCAAACTTTATGTTTGGCTTTGGAGCGGTTTAGAATTTCTTTGACATCTTCATGTTGAAGGATATTAGATTTTCCATCATAATCTATTGGAATAAAAGTTCCCTCTAATCCATGTCCGGAATAATACATCATGATCACATCATTTTCATCCGCTTTCATGAATATTTGATTCATACCTTGTAAGATATTATTTCTTGTAGCATCTTCATCAATTAAGATTCGAATTTGTTCATCTTTTAATGCGCCGCCTTCCGGACTTTTTAAAAAAGCATAAATTTTATAGGCATCATCATCAGAATATTTTAAAGAAGGCATATGTTCATACCGCGCAATGCCTACAATTACAGCCCAGATTTTAACTTCAGGATTAGAATCTACATGGATGCTTGTATCAAATACAAATTCTTTTTTACGAAATAATTCTTTTTTAGATTTACCATTATCCCAGATTGCACCATAGGTAAGTCCGGATGCAAAATACATCGTGCCTTCACCATGTGGAGCATGATGTTCCCAAATTCCTTCATAGCGATCTCCATTTGCATAATAGCAAATTCCTTTTCCTTTCGGTTGACCATCTTTAAATTCGCCAATAAATTTAGAACCATCTCTATAGGTAAATACTCCTTTTCCAGAAGCGCAATGTGTAGTGTTACAATTCGGAAGATTTATTTCGTCTGGTGTACAAATTATTAATTTCTCAGGGTTTGTTAAAACCTCTTCTTTTTTTGTTTCTACAACGGTATGTTCATTTACAGTGGGTTTTTGCTCCGCTGGATTTGTTGTTGGTTTTTCATTTTGAAATATGGAATCTTTTGATTCTGTGGAAATTTGATTTTCTGTAAGGCTCTTGTTATGCTCTTCTTCATTTTTGGTAGCAAGTGTTTCATCTAAAGTTTTGATCAATTTATCCTGACTCCATTGAGCTGCTACGATTTTTCCACGAATATCTTTAAATTCACCATAACCATCTTTTTTACTCTGTTTCCAATGGCCTTTATAAGTGGATCCGTTTTTATAGTATAAGGTTCCTTCTCCATGGAATCGGGCATCTAGAAATTCTCCTTCATATCGTTCGCCAGTCGAAAAATAATAGCTTCCTTTTCCATTGGGTTTATTGTTTTTCCAGGATCCTGTATATCGATCTTTACTTGCGAAATCCATCATTCCTTGCCCTTCCATTTTATCCAATCGAAAACTACCAGTATATACATCCCCGTTTCTAAAATTAAGTTTGCCTTCCCCCGTTCTGAAGTCATTTTTCCACTCCCCTAAATATTTATTTTCATTAGCATAATAATAAATTCCTTTTCCATCTTTTCTTCCTCCTTTAAATTCACCGGTGTACCGACCACCATTTGAGTAATGATAGGTTCCAAATCCAGTGATACAATTGCCTTTACTACATCCTTGACAAAAGGAGATTTGCTGGAAGGCTGCCAAAATAAGTAGAACAATAAAGCCTTTCATATTCAATAATTGTGGTTGATACATTGTAATTTTATATCGATAAGGCTAATTTTAAGAATATTATACATTAAACAAATATATAATATAAAAATGACAAAGTATTTTTTTTTTATCTTTTAATACCTTTCTTTGAAAGCAAACACAGAACCAAGCAGGATTAGTATCTTTGCGCATCTAAAATTTTGTTAATATGAAATATTTCGCATTTGGATTTGCTTTCCTTTTTTGGACATCCTGTAAAACAGATAAAAAAATGGAAACTGTTGTTGCCGAATCAAGCAATGGTGTCACAGCGTATTATGGTGATACAATTCAGACGGAAGGGTCAATTTCTGTAAATGAAGCATTAGAAGCCCTTAAAACAAAGGATAGTATTTTAACAAAGGTTACTGGATATGTGACTGGCGTTTGCCAGGTTAAAGGTTGTTGGATGGTATTGAGTCAAACTCCTGATGACAGTACAGGATTATTTGTAAAATTTAAGGACTATGGATTTTTTGTGCCAAAGGATTTGTCAGGAAGTAAAATTACCTTGGATGGAAAAGCGTTCAAACAAATTACGCCCGTTGACGAATTAAAACATTATGCTGAAGATGAAGGCAAATCTGCAGAAGAAATTGCCAAAATCACGCAACCAACGGAAGAAATGAAATTTCTTGCACACGGAGTTGCAGTTTTAAAGAAGTAATTTTTTAAATTTTCTGGCTTGAAGCTATGAAATTTAGAAGGTTTAGAAGTTGCTTCTGAGTTCATGCAATATTGAAAAGTAAGCCTGGATTATATTCTTTTGGTTCGTACTATTTTAATAGTTTTTAAAATTTTAAAATTGTAATTTAAAGTTTCTGATATGGCAAAATTATCTACAGCACAGATTTTGGGTGATAAGGCTTCGTATTATCTGGAACATCATTGTAAAACTATTGATAAATCAAAACTTCACCTTCCAGATAAAAATATTATTGATAAAACATGGGCTATAAGCAATAGAAGCAATCAAAGTTTAAGAAGTTTTCAATCCATTTTAGATCATGGTAGATTAAGAGGTACAGGATATATTTCTATTTTACCTGTAGACCAGGGGATCGAGCATAGTGCAGGCGCTTCCTTTGCTCCAAATCCGATGTATTTTGATCCGGAAAATATTATTAAGCTTGCAATCGAAGGTGGTTGTAATGCAGTTGCATCTACCTTCGGAGTCTTAGCATCCACCTCCAGAAAATATGCTCATAAAATTCCGTATATTGTTAAAGTAAATCATAATGAATTATTGTCCTATCCAAATAAAGCAGATCAGATTTTATTTGGCACGGTAGAAGATGCATGGAACATGGGAGCTGTAGGGGTTGGAGCTACTATTTATTTTGGATCTGATGAAAGTACAAGACAGATAGTAGAAATAGCAGAAATATTTGAGCACGCACATCAATTAGGTATGATCACTGTATTGTGGTGTTATCTTCGGAATGCGGCGTTTAAAAAAGAGGGCGTTGATTATCACAATGCAGCCGATTTAACAGGTCAGGCAAATCATTTAGGCGTAACATTACAGGCAGATATTATTAAACAGAAACTTCCAACTAATAATGGAGGATATTCTGCATTGAACATGGGCGGTTCTAGTTATGGAAAATTAAATCCGAAAATGTACAGTGAATTAAGTTCAGATCATCCAATCGATCTATGCCGCTACCAGCTTGCAAATTGTTATATGGGTCGGGTTGGCCTTATCAACAGCGGTGGTGAATCCAAAGGAGCAACAGATTTAAATGAAGCAGTTACCACAGCCGTTATTAATAAACGCGCAGGGGGAATGGGTTTAATATCTGGCAGAAAAGCATTCCAAAAAACAATGAAAGAAGGCATGGAAATATTAAATGCCATTCAAGATGTTTATTTAGATCGAAAAGTTACAATTGCCTAAAATTTATTGAATTTTATTTTAGTAGGATAGTCTAAATTGCAATACTTTTTTCAAATTAAGTATGGAAATATTTCTACCTATAATCTGTTCATGTTGTATAATTTGAAACATGGAATGCTTCCAGATAAACTTAAAATTGTCACCTAATTAAGACAAATAAGCAAAAAGAAAACTTGAAAGAATTGGATTTCGTCTACTGCAACAAGTGCATTCAGATGCACATTATAGCGAATGAATGCAATTGGGCAGTGCGTTATAGCTGAACCTCGGATTTTTATAATTATATTTATGTACAGCTAAAAATGACAGATTCCTAAGGTCCAAGCGAGCTTAGCTGAAAAACAAATATTTAGGTTTGTATTAATCGATTCCAACGATCCATGGAATGAACTGAATGAAGGAGATACCATGTACATTTCAACATGCAATAAAGGCCTTACCGACCCTTTATTTGGGCAAGGATAGCCATGACTTATAGGTCAGCGGAAACTGCAAGGTTCCGATTTGAATTTTTAAAAATCTTTTCAAGTTATATTTAGAGCATATGGATACCTGCAAAATTCAATATCTTGTGCCAGTTTTGTAAAATTGTCAATTTAATAGGAACCATTATCGCTCAAGTTTAGTAAATAAAAACGAATCATTTGAAACGTCCATTTTTTGGCATATTGTTGTTTTTTATTTTGGTAGTGCCGGTTGTAACAACATTCGTTGCACTTCATTTACAAAAAAAACAAGTCAAAAGAGAAGTGAAACGAAAAATGATTGCTGCAATTGACAAAGCTGAATTGGTTCTATTAAAATTTACGGATCGTGAAAAACAAGCCCAATTAAAATGGGAACACGAGAAGGAATTTGAGTACAAAGACGAAATGTTTGACATCGTTGAATCCGAATTTAAGGGAGATACATCCTATTACTGGTGTTGGTGGGATCACGAAGAAACAAAGCTCAATAGACAACTTAATGAATTGGTTTCCTCCGCAATGGGAGACAATCCTAAAAATCAGGAAAATCAAATACGACTTTATGATTTTTTTAAAGCCCTCTATTTTTCAGAATTTTATAAAGTAGGAACAATTTCTATCCGGGAAGTGGATTTAAAATACTTTTATCCACAGCATTTTTATCATTCAATGTGCAATGCTCCACTTGTTCCTCCTCCGAAAATAGCTTAAACAAATAATTAAACTTTCAATTATTCTGTCTCCATGCGTTTGATGCGGAATAAAATTATTTTGTTAATCTATTAATTTTTTCTGATGAAAAAAATTCTATTATTGTTGTTGATAGGTGTGACCCATATGGGACAGTCTCAAACAATAACCATTAAAGATCACAATACAGGGGAACCTCTTGAAGTCGTATCAATTCTTAGTAATTCGCCCAGAGCTTTTGCAAATACCAATACCCAAGGTCAAGCTGATGTGACAGCATTCAAAGGTGCAGATAAAATTGAAATCCGGAGTCTGGGTTACAAGACGGAAGTAATCAGTTACCTTGATTTAGAAAACTTGAATTTTGAAGTATCCCTTAATTCTTCTTTGACACAGTTTGATGAAGTAGTGGTTTCCGCAACTCGTTGGAGTCAGCCTTCGGTAAATATTCCTTCAAAAATTTCTATAATTTCACCAAAAGATGTTGCCTTAAGCAATCCTCAGACTGCTGCAGATTTATTGGGATCTTCCGGTGAAGTATTTATACAAAAAAGCCAGCAAGGTGGTGGTAGTCCGATGATTCGTGGCTTTTCCACCAACAGGTTATTATATACCATAGATGGTGTGAGAATGAATTCGGCTATATTCAGAGCTGGAAATATTCAAAATGTAATATCCTTAGATCCATTCGCCATTGAACATACAGAAGTTTTTTTTGGTCCGGGATCTATTATTTATGGAAGTGATGCCATTGGTGGAGTTATGAGTTTTCAAACCTTGACTCCTAAATTTTCCGTATCTAAAAAGACTTTGATTGAAGGGAAAGCAGTTAGCCGGTATTCTTCTGCCAATAATGAAAGAAGCAATCATTTTGATGTGAAACTTGGTTGGACAAAGTGGGCATTGATCTCGAGTTTGACGCATTCCAAATATGGAGATTTGAGAATGGGTACAAAAGGTCCGGATGAATATTTGAAACCATATTATGTGCAACGAGTTGATAATGTAGACAAAGTTTTTGAAAATCCTGATCCATTGGTACAAAATCCAAGTGGATATTCACAAATGAACCTGATGCAAAAAATAAGTTTTAATCCTACTAAAAATTGGGAGCTTCAGTATGGATTTCATTTTTCTGAAACTTCAGAATATTCCAGATATGATAGACTTATTGAGACGCAAAGCAATGGTTTACCTACTTCCGCCGTATGGAATTATGGACCGCAAGTTTGGAGCATGCACAATTTGTCTGTAACACAAATTAACAGCAACAAAATTTATGACCGAATGACAATACGTCTTGCTCAACAATACTTTGAAGAAAGCAGAATAGACAGAAGGTTTAATCATCACAGATTAAGAACAAATCTTGAAGAGGTCCGGGCATATTCAGCAAACGCGGACTTTGAGAAAAACACAAAGAAGCATAATTTTTATTATGGCGTTGAATATGTGCTCAATGATGTAAACTCTATCGGCTCAGCAGTTGATCTTAGAGATGGAAGCCCAATCCCTGTGCCTGACAGATATCCGGCTTCACAATGGAGTAGTTATGCGGGATATTTAAATTACCAATTCATTCCTTCAGTAAAATTTCTTATCCAGGCAGGGGTGAGATTCAGCGCATTCAACGTGGAATCTGACTTCACCAGGCATCTCGAATTTTTCCCTTTTAATTTTACGAGTTCTACTTTGCAAAATTCAGCAACAACAGGAAGTTTAGGCTTTGTATTTAGACCAGAAGAAACCTGGAAAATCAGTCTCAATGCGAGCACTGGATTCAGAGCACCGAATGTAGATGATGTTGGTAAAATATTTGATTTTGCTTCTGGCGAAGTGGTTGTTCCGAATACTTCCTTGAATACTGAATATGCATATAATGGAGAACTCAATATTTCTAAGATATGGGGTGATGTTGTGAAAATTGATGTAAGCGCATTTTATACCCGACTTGAGGATGCCATGGTTCGAAGAGCTTTTAAGGTAAATGGACAAGATAGCATTTTGTATAATGATCAAATGAGCAAAGTGTATGCTATTCAGAATGCTGCTTTTGCGAAGGTTTATGGCTTCCATGCGGGAATAGAAATTAAACTTTCTTCTGATTTTAATATTTCTTCTCGTTTTAATTATCAATTCGGCGAAGAAGAATTGGACAACGGCGATATAAGCCGTTCGAGACATGCAGCACCTTCATTTGGAATAACCAAGTTATCTTATCAGAAGGAAAAACTATTTATGCAATTAAATGCTATGTACAGTGCAGCGGTGAGTTATGCTAATTTGAACGAAGAAGAACGGCAAAAACCAGTCCTCTATGCAAAAGATAGTAATGGTGACCCTTATTCTCCAGCTTGGTACACACTAAATTTCAAAGCTATGTATCAGTTCCATCAACATCTGTCTGTAAGTACAGGTATAGAAAATCTAACGGATCAACGGTATCGCCCATACAGTTCCGGGCTCGTTGCACCTGGAAGGAATTTCATTCTGTCCTTTAAAGCGCAGTTTTAAATTTTATTAACCACCGTCTTGTTATCAACTTGACGGTGGTTTCCTTTTAAGCATTACAGATGGATCATTAAAACACGGATCCAAATTAAAATGGGCAAGAAAAGTCCACAGAACTACAGGAATATTTTAGTTTTAGGAATGAGGAAAAAACCTTTCTTGAAATCATGCTGTTATTGTAAAAGCCGCGACTTTAATTTTTGAAAATAAAGTATAAATATTAAGCATTAAGTATGAATCATGAAATCTTACTTTGGGGTGGTTTTATCTTGTTTATAGTATGCATGTTGGCGCTCGATCTTGGCGTGTTTCATAGAAAAAACCATGAAATTAAAGTGAAAGAAGCTCTTATGTGGACTTTTTTCTGGCTATCACTTGCCTTATTATTTAATATCGGAGTGTACCATTTTATGGGAAGTGAAAAAGCATTGCAGTTTTTGACTGGATATTTGATTGAAGAGTCTCTTTCGATTGATAATGTTTTTGTTTTTATTTTAATTTTTACATACTTTAAGGTTCCACCAAAATATCAGCACAAAATTTTATTTTGGGGAATCCTTGGAGCGATGTTGATGCGAATAAGTTTTATTTTATCGGGGATTGTATTAATTGAAAAATTCGAATGGATAATTTATATTTTCGGAGCTTTTTTAATTTTTACGGGTTTCAAAATGGCATTTTCAAAAGAAACTTCTTTTAACCCAGAAGCCAATCCGATAATCAAATTATTTCATAAATATTTTAATGTAACAGATACCTATCATGGAGATAAATTTTTTGTAAAAATTAATGCAAAGACTTATGCAACACCAATGTTTATTGTTCTGCTGCTGATTGAAATTTCTGATCTGATTTTTGCAGTAGA
This sequence comes from Saprospiraceae bacterium, assembly GCA_016717265.1. NCBI lineage: Bacteria > Pseudomonadati > Bacteroidota > Saprospiria > Saprospirales > Saprospiraceae > Saprospiraceae bacterium. The sequence goes on along the minus strand of JADKFX010000001.1, from coordinate 224,856 downwards.
TAGCATTCCTGCAATATTATCAATTACCTCTGATCCTTTCATTGTATTTACTTCAAATGTTTTTGCAATTTTAGGTTTGCGATCACTTTATTTTGCGATATCTGCAGCCGCCAGATATTTCGTATATTTAAAATATGGATTAGCAGCAATACTGAGTTATGTAGGTATTAAGATGCTCCTTTCAGATTATTATAAGATAGATCCATTATATTCATTATTGGTTATATTGACCATGTTATCGCTTTCTATTTTGGGTTCCATGATTGCAGCAAGAAACGAAGATAGTCAGTAAATGGAGCTTTAATTGTTTACAGATTTTATGAGTTGATGACTGTTAAATGAAGGATTCCTTAATTCGTATTGAATCTTTTAAGGATGTAATTTTAGCTTGTTAAAATGCGCATTCAAAAAAGGAATCAGCGAGTCAAATAAATAGTTTAATCCTGTCTTGATCAAATAAAATAAAACTATTAAGGAGTTTTTTGTTCCAGTATTATGAGTTTTGATCCAGGCCGGAACCTGTTAAAAGATCATTATATTGGACGAACAATTTTTTTTATTAAATGTACTTGAATATTGAATTTTAGCAGATAGTATTTTGTAAAAATCATTTTCTTGATACTGAAAATATAAATTACATGTCTTTAAATACTTTTTCAATATTTTTATCCGGAATGATCCACATAAATGCTACCAGAATAAAAAGGAAACCTGAAAGATAGCTATATATAAATGCAAAAGGAATTGCAAGAATATAGCAAACCAATGAAATTTTTCCTTTTGTATTTTGTTTTTGATGAGCTTCAGCAAATGCCTCAGGAGATAATTGGCAATTCATAATTGCAGTTTGAAGAATATAATACGCTATGGCTGGCATTAAAAGCGAAACTGCGTAAACAGCGATAGTATTTGGTTCAAAATGATTTTCACCCATCCATCCTGTTGAAAATGGGATCAAGGATAACCAGAAAAGTAAATTAAGGTTAGACCACAATATGCCTGATGTAACTTTAGAAATTGAATGGAATAAGTGGTGGTGATTTACCCAATAGATTCCAATGTATATAAAACTCAATAGATAGGAAATAATAATTGGAATTAAATGGATTAATCCATCCCAATTGCTGCTATGCGGAATTTTGATTTCAAGTACCATGATGGTGATGATAATCGCTAAGACCCCATCACTGAATGCTTCAATTCTGGTTTTATTCATACAATGTAAAAGCGTTTAATTATTGACTATATTTTTCATTTAAAGCTTTTACCATTTCAGCTGTAATATCGAGAGAAGGATCTGAATAGAAAATATTTCCATCTCTGGCTACAGAGAAAATAAATTTATATCTGTTATCAGCATTGTACTCCTGTAAAAATGAAATTACTTTTTTATGAAGGGCTTCATTAAATTCTGCTGTTTCTTCTGCAAATTGATTCGATAATTTTTCTTTGCGTTCCATAAGATCGCGCTCCATGCCAGCTAACTTTTTTTGAGCATTTTCAGTTTCATTTCGAGTCATATTTTCAGCATTTTTTTGTAATTTTTGAAATTCTCTTTGCATGTTTTCTTCTTTAGCCTGAAGTTCTTTCATCATAGATTCCTGTTTCTTTTTAAACATAATTTCATTATCTTTAAAAAACTTTAATTGTCCAAGAAGACTATCGGAGTTAAAAAATGCAGCGGTACCGGAATTTGAAATAAGACTTGTATTTTGTGCTGAACCATCTGTTTTACAATGAGACTTACAATTTCTATTTTGCACAAACAGAAAAATTATTGCAATTAAGGATATAGCGTGTAAAATCCAATTTAAATTTTTCATAATTTATATTTAATTAATTTAAAATTCTGCGTTACCAGGAAATCTTGGAAAGGGTATTACATCCCGAATATTGGTCATTCCGGTTACAAAAAGTACCAGACGTTCAAAACCTAATCCAAATCCAGCATGTGGGCAAGTTCCATATTTGCGAGTATCTAAATACCAATACATTTCATCTTTTGGGATATGCATTTCATGCATTCGTTGTTCTAGTTTATCAAGGCGTTCTTCTCGTTGTGATCCACCTACAATTTCACCAATTCCTGGAAACAATATGTCCATTGCGGCTACCGTTTTCTGATCTTCATTTTGGCGCATATAGAAAGCTTTTATGGCTTTTGGATAATTTGTCAAAATTACAGGCTTTTTAAAATGTTTTTCAACGAGGAAACGTTCATGTTCAGATTGTAAATCAGCACCCCATGTTTCAATAGGAAATTGAAATTTACCTTTCTTATTAGGTGTTGAGTTTTTTAATATTTCAATGGCTTCTGTGTAGCTAATACGCTCAAAAGTATGATCAATGCAAAATTTAAGACGTTCTATTAAGCTAAGTTCATTTCTCTCAATTTGTGGTTTTTGTTTATCTTCTTCTTGTTCGCGATCATTTAAAAATTGCAAATCTTCTGCACAATTTTGCATTACTTTTTGGATAACATATTTCAATAGATTTTCTGCCAGATCCATATTATCATGAAGATTCGCAAATGCAACTTCTGGTTCAATCATCCAAAACTCCGCAAGATGTCTTGGTGTATTTGAATTTTCAGCCCGGAATGTAGGTCCAAAAGTATATACTTTACCTAAGGCCATTGCAGCCAATTCTGCTTCAAGTTGTCCGGATACCGTTAAATTTGTTGCTTTGCTAAAAAAGTCTTCCTTAAAATTAATTTGACCTTCCTCTGTTCTCGGGAGATTATTTAAATTTAAAGTGGTGACCTGGAACATTTCTCCTGCCCCTTCAGCATCAGAACCTGTAATTATTGGTGCATGTAAATAATAAAATCCCTGGTTATGAAAAAATTCATGAATAGCATATGAAAGCATATGCCGGATTCTAAAAATCGCACTGAACGTATTTGTTCTAAATCGCAAATGAGCAATCTGGCGTAAAAATTCAAGACTATGTTTTTTAGGCTGTAATGGATAAGTAGATGCATCACAATCCCCTAAGATTTCTACTGTAGTAGCCTGTAATTCCATTTTCTGGCCAGCACCCTGAGAAGTAATTAAGGTACCCTGAACGTTTATTGCCGCACCAATCGTAATGCGTTTAAGAATAGATTCATCAAATTGAGTGGGATCAATTACTACCTGTAAATTGGAAAGACAAGAACCATCATTTAATGCAATGAAGCGACTATTCCGGAATGCTTTCACCCAACCCATAAAAGAAGTAATTTGGTTTTGCGGTTCAGATTTTAGTACTTCTGCTATTGTAATTTTTTGCATGATTTGATTTAAAAGGCAAAGATAAGTGATCAAAACGATTTTACAAGTGCTTAAAAAGCTTGTTATGGAAACAAAAGCTTACTGTTAATTTAGCTTAAATTGTTAAATAATTGAAATTGCAATTCTACTTGATTTTAAAAACGATTGCTGGATTCAATTTAGGGGACATTTAGAATGTAGGTTTTCCCTTTTTGAAATTTATGCTTTATCCTTTCATTTTAAATTTTGCTTTTAATACGCTTGAGAATCTATGAATTTATTTGTGTCGTTTTATAGATTTCTATATTTTAAAAATTAGAATCCAAAACTTAATCCAATACCAAAACTACTTCTTTTTTTTTCTGCAGAAAGAAGGACAAAACTATTATCAAGTTGTTTTAAAAATATTCTACTTGGTGCATTATCATAAATCATTCGATAAAATATATTTATTGAAAAGTTATTTTCAATTTGAATATCCAGGGAGGTAAATAAATCCATGTAATAATCCAATCTGTCATCTATTAGATTACCTTCTCTTACAATATTATGGATCCGGTCTAACGGAAATTTCATAAAGGGATATATTTTTAGTTTGTATTTGTCTTTAGGCCTCCAAACAAATCCGGGTCTGATTTCTCCACGTAATTTATTTGTGGGTTTAAAATCGTAACTTAGACTTGTATCCTTTCCATTGAATAGAATCGTATTGGTTGCGGTAACTTTTTCCAATTCATAATATGCTCCAATTAGGAATGAAAGGCGCAATTGACTGTATTGCTTTTGATTTGAAACCAAATAGCGGGCTCTTGTTTCCGATAAAACCTGTGTTTCAGCATTCGATAACATCAAAACATTATGAATGGGTGCACAACTTGTTAGGCATCGGATTAAATCTTCTCCTTGAAATGAATAGCTCGGTTTTCTATTTAGTTCATCCCGATTTCGGTTTCCTTTTTGTGTGAGTGCCTTGCTAAAAAAGCTAAAAATAAATCCACCACCTAATTCATATCGTTCATCAATGCCCAAAAAACCATCGCTGTAACGTTTGCCTACTATATAATTTTCTAGCCATAAGCCATTAAGAGGCTCCGATTGTTCTATTTTTTTGAGATACTTTTCAAGAAGGTATTGCTTGTTTTCTTGTCCAATTTGATCAACAGGCTGTTCTTTATGGAGCGCATCAATTTTTGCATTATATTTTGCTATTCTAGCATCGGCACTTGGTGTATGTGGATGGAAATCGAATGAAATATCAATATCTGACACATTTTCTTGTAAAATACCATCTTTTAAAAGCGTTTGTACATTGGTTGAAAAATCCAATTCATAGGGATATACCCCCTGGTCTATATTCACACCTGCACCAACTTTGTAAAGATTACCTGAAGTTGTTTCATTTCCTGAAAAACTGAAACTGCCTTTTCCATTGAGACGGTGTTCGTTATCCATGAATTCATTCAGGAAATCAAGTAATTGAAATGTTTCTTTTATGATGGCAGTTTTGGATGTAAAATTTGAATCTAGTGGATTTAAATAAATTGCATTTCCCTTTTTTGAATTAATGCTTTTATAAACATCTTTAAAATCCTGATCTGTTGCTTGTGAATGCAGATTCACTATTTGAAAACAATAAATCCATATCAAAAGTAGAGTCTTTATTGGCATAGACCATGTCCTTAGTTCGAACTTTTTATTCTTAAAGAAGCTGATATAAAGAACTGGAAAAGTAAAGCAAGATGGCATATTTTATATAAGGCCAAGTCTTCTATGACCAGACCGATAATTTGCTGCAAACATTTTGCCATTTTATTAAGAAAGAGCGAATTTTAGATGGATTTTAAAGGATTATTCAAAATCAAGGCAATTTTCGACTTAATTATAGAAATTATTGAATGAAATATCCTTATAAATCCCAGGAACCTGTTTTTATAGACTAGGTTTTAGGTAATTACGGTAATTCGAAGATTTTAGAAATAGCTTTTAACTGATAATCTTAATATTAAAAGCTCCATTTTTAGTTGCACCATAAATTCGTAACCAAAGAGGCAGGTACATTTCGGTTCCACGAGCTGCGGATATATCATCAAGATCAATTAATTGATTATTTTTCCACCCAAAAGATCTTAAAAGTTCTTTGACCCAGGATTTTGCATCTTCATCATTGCCGCAGATAAAATTTACATGTAACTCATCTCCTATTAAAGAAGGGTTAACCATCAAACCACACCACATAGTATTCAAAGTTTTTACAACTTTTAGTTCTGGAAAATTTTGTTGAATTTCTTCTCCCAGGGAATTTGTATTACATATTGAAAGAGAAGGTGGCATTCCATTAGAAAAATCCAAAGGGTTCGTTAAATCAATGAGGATTTTATTTTGCAGGGCATTTGGATCTATACTTTTTAAAATACCAACAGCTTCAACTCCTTTGGTACAATTGAAAATAACCTCTGCAAAAGTAGCGGCTTCTGCAAAAGTACCAAGACTGGCTTGACTTCCATTTTTTTGAACCCAGGCAAGCCCCTTTTCATTGGTATTTGTACGACTTCCCATTTTTATAGTGTGCCCTAATTCAATGAGTTTAGAACCAATTGTTTCTCCGACTGTGCCGGTACCTAATACTGCAATATTCATGTTTTAGTATTTAATGATAAATAACTAATTCAGGAACGCAAAAAATGTTCAAAATAAAATGATTAATTAATATTGAACTTTTTACGATTAAAATTGTTAACAGAATCGATAAACTTAAAGATCAATTCTAATTTAAATTTAAAACATATTCTATGGATTTAATGCAAGTTCTTCAAGGTCAATTAAATGGTGACTTATTAAATCAAATTAGTCAGACTATCGGAGCTGATGAAAAACAAACGGAAATCGCTACAAACGGTATTTTTGCTGCTTTAGTCGGGGGATTAGCTAATAATGCTTCCACCACTAATGGTTTGTCATCTTTAACTTCCGCACTTGACAGAGACCATGATGGAAGTGTATTAGATGATCTGATGGGAATGGTTGGCACTATGATGCAAGGGCAGGTTACCGGGGCTAATAATGGAATCGGTATGCTAGGACATATTCTTGGCGATAAGCAAGATCAAGTTGCTCAACAAGTCAGCCAATCTTCAGGATTAAATATGAGTCAAATCATGAAGTTGATGCCAATACTTGCACCCATTGTAATGGCTGTTATTGGTAAATTGCGTAATTCTTCATCCAATGAAGCAGGAAGTAGTGGTGGATTAGGAGACCTAGCCAGTATTTTAATGGGTTCTGCTCAATCCGCACAAAGTGGTGGATTTGGAGATTTAATAGGGACTGTTCTAGGTGGTGTGCTGGGTGGTTCTCAGGAACCTCAAGTTCAAAATACCCAACAAAATTCTGGAGGATTGTTAGGCACTATTTTCGGTAACATTTTTAAGAAATAGGAGTCTTAATAGTTATAAAAAAGAGCGGTACTATCTTACTTTTATAACGACCTATATGAATGCTCTATAGAATGAATTCATTTTATAGTTCAAACAGAGCGTTCATTGGATACTCACAAAATTTTGTATTCTATTTTCTATTTTAGAATAGAATTCATTTCATTGCATGTCTACTTCTATTTCCATTTTTCTAACATCGGATTCGTACAAATACTGATGTAGATTTTTATTTAATTTTTTAACCAGATAAATGCAATTTTTTTTCTGATGGTCTGTTGATGCAAGTCTATTCATCAGTGTTTTAAAATTATTTACAGTGATGTATGGAAATCCATTTTGTAATAAAACGCCATCTGCAGTTTGAAATAACCATCCTTCATTTGACGAATTAGGGGTTTCATCTTTTTTCAATATCAATAAACTATCTTTCGGTATATTAGCTAAGAATTTATTATTTTGTGTTGAGTCCAGAAAGTAAATTCGGCTATAATTTGTCTGTGCTAAAGCAATTTGATCTTTGTCATAATAAAAAAATACCGGACAAAATTTAAAATTGTTTTTAAAGGCTTTAATAAATTCAGTATTGAATGCATCCCGATCCAAAGTAAGTTGCAAAATTTGTTTTTCAATCTTTTCTTTGCATTTTGATTTACAATCTTCTTGTAAGGAAGCTTTTATAAGGTGTTGAATCTTATTTTCCATAGATTCCAATCGAACTAATAAAACCCCAGATTTCAGAATCCGGATAGGAGTTTCATTAATCATCTTATTTTGTGCAACTTGTGCTTGTAATTGGAAACATAACAAAATGTTAATAATGTAAAAATGAAGCTGATTCATATATCCAAATTGATGTTTTTTTACGTTTTTAGCCTTGCTTTTATCTTATATAAAACGCAAAAATGACAATTTCGTAAGCTTTAAACTGTATATTTTTATTTTATGTCGCAATACCTTGATATTGAAGCACTCAATCAGCAAGTTGCTATTGAAAGTGCATTTTTGGACACCTTGATCGAACAACAAAAGCGAATTTTAGTTGGACAGCAACATATGTTGGATCGAATGATCTTGGGATTATTGACAAATGGGCATATCTTATTAGAAGGTCTACCCGGACTTGCCAAGACCCTCGCTATTAAAACCCTGGCGCAATCTATTGATGCTAGTTTTAACCGAATTCAATTCACCCCTGATTTATTACCTGCCGATATTATTGGTACGCTGATATACAATCCATCCAATCAGAATTTTTCTGTGCGGAAAGGACCCATATTTGCAAACTTTATTCTTGCAGATGAAATTAATCGGGCTCCAGCAAAAGTGCAATCTGCTTTATTGGAAGCGATGCAAGAACGTCAAGTTACGATAGGAAAAGAAACCTTTCTTTTGGATGAACCATTTTTGGTATTGGCAACCCAAAATCCAATTGAACAAGAAGGAACCTATCCTTTACCGGAAGCACAAACCGATCGGTTTATGATGAAAGTAATTGTAGATTATCCAACACCTGATGAAGAGCGTGAAATCATGCGAAGAAATTTAAATGATCAGATTCATGAGAAAGTTAAAGCCGTTATACATCCACAAGACATTCTCAAAGCCCGAAATGCAGTTAGCAAAGTATATATGGATGAACGAATTGAAAAATATATTGTCCAATTAGTTTTTGCTACCAGAAGGCCTGAAAACTATGGTATTAAAGAACTTTCACAATGGATTCAATACGGTGCATCGCCACGAGCAAGTATTTTTATGGCGAAAGCAAGTAAGGCTTATGCATTTATGAAACATCGCGGATTTGTAATTCCAGATGATGTCCAAAATGTTTGCAGGGATATTCTTCGACATCGAATAGGCTTAAGTTATGAAGCGGAAGCAGAAAATATTAATCAGGATGAAATTATTTCTAGAATTTTATCTAGAGTTGAAGTGCCTTAAGAGTTTAAAATGCAAAAACAGTTTCTCATTCTTATTTTTCAACTTTTAAGCTTTGATTTACTTCAAAGTCAGGCTCCAGTATTTTCTTTAAAAGTGCAGGAACTGATGGATTTATTTAGTCCTTCTCAACAAGGAGGAATTTGGATACAACATTATTCAGGTGTATCCGGAAATGGGGACTCTTATATTCTGAGCCTTGGGCATAATGGTAGAGAATATAGAGCCATCCTTCAAAATTTAACAAGCAAGGAAACTTTAAATGCTGAAGGGAATTATCATTTTGAAAATATAAAACTAGTCCTCCAGGATTCCCTACTTGAAATCGCAGGATTTTTATTTGGTGAAGTGAAACCAAATGGTATACTCATTCAAGTTTTAGATAGAAGGAAAGAAAAAGGAAAATATATTGAGTTTCAAAAAATGACACGAGAAGGATTTAAAGTTTTTGATTGTCCGGTACAGGTTTGGTATCAATCTTTTGCTGGTATCATGGACAGAAACCCGGTGATAATTCAATTGCAAAAGGATTTTGACCAACGAATTTATGGAAGTATAAGTGTGCCAGATAAACTAACGGGTTATATGGTTTCTGGTAATTGTGATGATGTTCCATGTGAGAAAATGGATTTGCGGGTGCATGATTTTTTTGGTGAACGGTTTAAGGAGTATAAATCCACACCGCTCGCTCTAAATCAAATTCAGGTAGAAGAAAATTATAAAGACAAATTTCAAATATTTGAAACCTGGACTTCTCAAAATAAGTATAACTTTAAATGTAAAAATTTAAGTTTTCCAGGGTTAAAAATGTATGCTCAATATATTCAGATTGCAGACCGTGATTTTGATAACTGGATTGAATCATTTATCACTAAGTGGACTGAGCAAGTAGTTTCATTTTATCAGGTGGGGCCTTTACGGGAGCAAAAACAAGCAAACGTAACAATGGATCTTGACTGGATCAGTCTCGATTGGGTAAGTGGAATCTTTAAATTTACAGAACCCTGGAGTCTTGATGAGCGAAGTTTAGGTTTTACCTATGATCGTAAACTAAACCGGATTATAAGTATCGAAGAAATATTTGATAAAACCTTTGACTACAAAACATTTTTTAATGATTACATCAGTTGGAAGAAAAAGGAAATGATGTCGATGAATACATCCAATCGATTTAAAGCCTATATGGAATTGGAATTTTTCACACCCTGGACATTAAGACCAGAAGGATTTTGTTTCACTTCTGAATGGAATTTTATTTGGGGTACGCGAAAAATTATTGTACCCTATGCTTTGATACAAGAACATATAAAGAAAAGTGGACCCTTAAGAAAATTATTTTAAGATGGAAACCCAGGATATTCTTAAAAAAGTTCGGCAGATTGAAATTAAAACCAAGGGATTGACGCAGCATTTATTTTCTGGTGCGTATCACAGTACTTTTAAAGGAAGAGGAATGTCTTTTTCAGAAGTGCGAGAATATCAGTTTGGTGATGACATCCGGCATATTGATTGGAACGTTACCGCGAGATCCGGACAAACTCAAATCAAGGTTTTTGAAGAGGAACGCGAATTAACCTTAATGCTATTAGTTGATATTAGCCGATCCACTAATTTCGGTTCATTAGATCAAACCAAATCACAGTGGATGACTGAACTTTGTGCAGTGCTCGCATTTTCTGCCACTCAAAATCATGATAAGGTTGGGATGATATTGTTTAGTGACAAAATTCATTTATACATCCCTCCTAAAAAAGGAAAGCTGCATATTTTGCGTATGATTCGGGAATTATTAGTCCAACGATCGGATGCTGGTAAAACAAGATATGATTTACCCTTGCAATATTTAAATAGAGTACAAACCAAGAAGACAATTTGCTTTTTAATTTCTGATTTTAATGATCCAGTCAATGAACCGAGCTTGAAAATTGTGTCGAGAAGACATGATGTGATCGGATTACAGATGCTAGATCCTTTAGAAAAAAATTGGGTAAATGTTGGCTTGATTCAATTACAGGATTCAGAGAATGGAAAAGAAATTCTGTTTGATAGTTCGGATAAAACATGGGTAAAACAAATTTCCGAAAATCAGAAAAATCATAATTTGAAACTGAAGCAGGTTTTTAATCGAGCGAATGCAGATTTATTACATTTAGATTTAAATGAAAGTTATATTAAAAATTTGTTGAATTTTTTTAAAAAAAGGCACTGATTTGGGATCTTATATTAAATTCATTTTTTGTTTGAGTATAGGCTTACTAGCGATGCCGCTTAAAGCACAGGAAACATTTAAGCAAAGCCTGGATTCAACAATGATGATAATCGGGGATCAGCAGTATTTGACTTTACAGACTACAAATCAAAATCCTGGAGACTTTTTATTTGAAATTTTAGATACCATGGTGTGGTTTCAGACAATTGACAAAGGGAGCTGGAATGCAAAAGATCTGATTCAAGAACGGAAAATTCTATTTACAGTTTTTGATAGTGGTTATTTTAAGATTCCGGCCTTAGGGATTTTTCAAAAAATGGACTCTATGCAGGCTTTGGGTAATCCACTATTTATAGACGTGCAATATCCAATAGATAGTGTTTCCGCTTTACGGCCAATCAAAAATATTGAAGAGACGGAGGAACCATACCGGTTTTTATATTTGGCAGGAATTGGAATTCTGGTTTTATTTGGAATGTTATTTGTCTTATGGCAATTTTTCAAAGCGGATCAAATGAAGCCTGAAGAATTTCATATTCAAGTAGAGCGGAAGATATGGGAGAAATGTCTTGATGATTTATATGCACTGGAAGCGAAAAAGTTGTGGCAGCAGAATTTAGTAAAGCCTTATTACGATGAGTTAAATTTAATATTGCGAAATTATTTATTTTATGGAATGAAGATTCCAGCTTTAGAGTATACATCTGCTGAAATTATGGAAACGATTGCAGATCAATATCCAGATTTAAAAGGAGTTGATACTTTAAAGGAGTGTTTTACAAATAGCGATTTAGTCAAATTTGCAAATGCAAATCCTAATTTTTCTGTAAATGAAAAATGGATGCAATTTGCCATCGAATTTGTTCGATTAAATAAAGAACTTTCAGAGAAGGTATTAGAGGAAAAACGGCTTCATTGGCGTGCTTTATTGGGGGAAACCATAGCAGCTCAATTTGAGAATCCTATGGAATCGGTTCCTCTTTTATGGATTCAAGTTTATGATAATAAGCGCATGCAAGAGTTTAGTTTAATTCAATATTTGCTTATTAGAAAATCCTTTAAACTTCCGGAATCTTGGGTGCAGATGCATTTGTCAAAGACTGGTTTATTTTATCGTTGGCAGCATACCATTTTAAATATTTCGAATCATAAGTTTATTCAAGTGCTCTTGTTTTTATTTGTGCTCCCATTTATATCTATCTTTTTACCCTTTATATTTATTTTGAGTATTTGGAAGAAAGAATCCCTTTTTTCAAGAGGAATCTTTTCAATTTCAAAAAATCAAAAATTGGTTTTAAATAAAGAGATCAAATGAGTTTACAATGGTTAGATCGGCTTGAATGGGAATCACCCTGGTTCTTTATTTTGTTTTTAATAGTCCCCTGGATATGGTATCATTTGATTCGCAAATCAGAAAAAACAACAAATGCTTTAGTTTTTCCAAGCCTGAATAATTTTCCAATAAAGACAAATTGGAAGATTTCATTTTATAAAGTTTTACCTTATTTAAAATTGTTGGCAATATCATTTTTTATTTTGGCAATGGCTAGACCCCGATGGATTTTAAAAGAAGAGAAAATGAGTGCCGAAGGAATTGCTATTTTTTTAGCAATGGATCTTTCATCAAGTATGTTAAGTCAGGATTTTAATCCAAATAGATTAGAAGTGAGTAAGTCCGTTGCAATTGATTTTATATCAAAGCGTGAATATGACCGTATTGGATTGACGGCATTTGCTGGTGAAGGTTTTACGCAATGTCCATTGACAACAGATCATCAAGCTTTGACTGTTTTATTAAGTGAGTTGAACTGTGGTTTTCTTGAAGATGGAACAGCAATTGGTATGGGGCTTGCTTCAGCGATTAATAGATTAAAAGAGGATTCAGCAAAAAGTAAAATTATTATCCTATTGACTGATGGAGTTAATAATGCAGGTGATATTTCACCGGCACTTGCAGCGGAACTTGCAAAAACATATCAGATTAAAATTTATGCTATCGGAGTTGGAACCACAGGGGAAGCCTATTCTCCAATTGGTCGCAGTCAGCATGGTGAATATGTTTTTGGAATGGCACCAGTGAATATAGATGAACCATTGTTAAATCAAATTTCCATCTCCACGGGAGGTAAATATTATCGGGCTACCAATGCGGAAAAGCTAAAGGAAATTTATCAAGAGATTGATCAACTGGAGAAAACAAAAATAGAAGTGCGTTATATAAAAAGGTATTCTGAAGAATTTAGAAGTTTTCTTTTGGCAGCTTTATTTTTATTATGCATAGAGTGGGTATTCAGATTCGTTTTTTTAAGAATCTTAAATTAACATGTTTAAATTTGAAGAAAATAATTACTTGATTTTACTGGTATTGTTACCGGTATTTTATATTTTATATCTGAATTATAAAAAAAGTTCAATGGAGACCTGGAAAAAATTAGGTGTTTATTCAACTTTAAAGAATTTTATTTTAGTACCAAATGACAAACTGAATTTTAAGTTTCTTTTATTTTGCTTTATTTTGTTATTTTCAATTTTAGGACTTGTGAATCCTCAATTTGGAAAGAAAACTGAGAAAATTAAATCTCAGAATATAGATGTTTTTATTGCTTTGGATGTTTCTCAAAGTATGTTATGTACAGATATTAAACCTGATCGTTTGTCAAGAGCTCAAATTTGGATAAAACAATTTTTAGACCGATTTAGAAGTGAACGGATAGGATTTATATCATTTGCTGGCAGTGCTTATTTACATTCACCGCTCACAACGGATATGCCGACAATTCAGTTAATGACTAGCATGGCGGGCCCTAAAAATATTGGAACCCAGGGAACGGCTATTTCAGAAGCGATTGAACTGGCAATGAAATCATTTGGTGAGAAAGAAGGATTTCATAAAGTAATTCTTTTACTTTCGGATGGAGAAGATCATGAAGGTGCTGCTATTGAATCTGCAAAAAAAGCTGCTCAAAAGGGAATTACTGTTTTCACAGTGCCTGTAGGAACTGAACAAGGTGGCCCGATCCCGAATCAAATAGCAGAAAATTATAGAGTCGATGAAGAAAGCAAGCTTATTATCACCAAACCAAATCGAAAATTATTGGCTGAAATTGCAGAAGCTGGGCAAGGAGAAATTCTGGATATGCAAAATGGCGAATTGAGTTTTGAAACCTTAAAAAAACGATTTTCTTTGCTTGCAAGAAAGGATGTTACATATCAATCATTTAGTAGTTATCAATCTTATTTTCAATATTTTTTATTGATCGCATTTGGATTATTGATTTTTGAAAGTTTTTTGACCAGAAAGAAAAATGAAATTTAAATTCCTACTAATCGCATTTTTATATTTATGTTGTGCACGATTAATTGCACAGGATTCTAAATTTTTCTCAACGAAAGGGGATAGGCTATATAAGGATTCAAATTACACCGACGCAGAGGAGTCCTATAGAAAGGCAAATGATCTTAAGCCTGAGTTTAAAAACAAATACAATATTGCAAATAGTTTATATCAGCAAGGACGAACCAAGGAAGCGGGAGATTATTATGAAAAAAGTTTGCAGGAAGCAGAATCAGATAAAGCCAAATCTAAAGCTTTTTATAACTTAGGAAACGCCTACTTTGAACAGAAAAATTATGAAAAAAGTATTCAGGCATATCAGGAATCCTTAAAACGGAATCCTAAAGATCAGGAAGCAAAACAAAATCTGGTGTTGGCAAAAAGGCAGCAGCAAATTCAACAACAACAACAGGAGCAAAAACAGCAGCAGAAAGATCAAAACAAGGATACACAAGATCGTGAGAACCAAAAACAGGAAAACCAGCAACAAAAGAACCAAGAAGACAAAGAGAAAAAAGAGAATGAAGCCCAGAAGCAAAAACAAGATCAAAACGAGGAAGACCAAAAAGAGAAATCAGAGGAAACGAAAAGCGACAAATTGAGGAAAGAGGAAGCTGAACAGTTAATGAGAATGGTGGATGATCAAGATAGAAAAATTAGAGAACGCATTCAAAAAAATCAAAGCAGAAAAGCTAAAAAGGCAAAAGATTGGTAACTAAAAATTTCGTATTATGAAAAAAGTATGTTGCATAATTTTAGGTTTATTAAACATCTTGCATGCGCAGGAAATTGAATTTAATGTATCTGTAAATAATGATACATTGTTATTGGGCAATTACCTGGAAGTGAAGTTTGAGATTAAAAATGGCAATGGAACATTTCAGGCACCAGATTTTTCTGGATGGAGCATTGTGTCGGGGCCTAATACTGCTTCCAGTTATTCATATATGAATGGGCAAGTGAATCAAAGCAGTTCGTATACTTACTATTTGGAAGCTCCGTCTGATGGAATTTTTGAAATTGGTGTTGCGAAACTTAAAACGGAGGATATAGAACTTAAAACACCAAGTTTAAAAATAGTAGTTTATCAAAATCCTGAAGGCGTTAGGCAGCATCCAAAGTTTAAATTAGATGAGCGTATAAATCTGCCAGAACCAATTCAGAAAGAAGGTTTGAAGAAAAAGAGAAAAGCAACAAAAATCTGATGCGGGCGAAATTTTATATTTTTTTCTTTTTTTTGCCAGGAATCCTTGCTTCTCAAGTGCGCTTTGAAACGAGCATTGATGCAGAAAGTGTTTTGCAAGGTAGTACGTTTCAAATTAGTTTTGAATTAAAGAATGCACAAGGAACAAATTTTAGGCCACCTGATTTTAGTCCTTTTCAAATTGTCTCCGGGCCTTCCAGATCTATGCAAACTTCAATTATCAATGGAGCCATGAGATCTTCAGTAGGATTTGTTTATGTTTTGACCTGTAATCAGGTTGGCACGTTTTTGATTAAGGAGGCTAGTATTCAAGTACAAGGTAAAACCTTATATACCAAACCTGTTAGTATAAAAATTGTAAAGGCAATGCAGAGCAGTAAGGCATCTGCAGATGTAATAATCCAGGCAAGTTTAGATAAGACAGAGGTTTTTTTGGGAGAACAATTAACGCTCAGTTACAAATTATACACGCGTGT
This sequence comes from Saprospiraceae bacterium, assembly GCA_016717265.1. Taxonomy (NCBI): domain Bacteria; kingdom Pseudomonadati; phylum Bacteroidota; class Saprospiria; order Saprospirales; family Saprospiraceae; species Saprospiraceae bacterium. The sequence goes on along the minus strand of JADKFX010000001.1, from coordinate 209,007 downwards.
TAACATCGAGAACATTGAATTGGGATCAAAACCATCATTAGATGCTTTTCAGGATCAGGCTGTAAATATGTTGAACAATCCAGTAAGGCGTGAAATTTTTAATGGAAGAGAATATACTACTAAAATACTTTCTAAAACGGTTTTGTATCCTATCAAAACAGGAACCTATATTTTAGACCCCACGGTGTATCGCATTGTTAAAGGGGAAGATGATCCTTTTGGATTTGGCATGCCATCCTTGTTTAATGCTCAAGTTGAAAATATTGTTACAAACGAATTAAGAATAAAAATTAAAGAATTACCGGTACCAGTACCTGATAACTTTAGTGGTGCGGTTGGCGATATGAGTTTTCAAGCAACTGGTTTATTAGCAGAGTATTCCATGAATGATGCTATTCATCTAAAAATCCAAATTCACGGAAATGGAAATTTCAATACAATCAAATCTAATTTTATTCAAAAAGACAGTAGTTTTGAAATCTCTGATACTAAATCAGGTGATATTATTAAAGTGACTGATGAACCTGCGATGACGAATACTCGTATGTATAATTTTCTGCTAGTGCCTAAGAAACCTGGTGCATTTATTTTATGCCCTGGCTTTTGTTATTTTAATCCAGCGCTTAAGAAATTCGTGCAACAAACGGATAGTTTTAAGATAAACATTGTTGAAGGCACAAAAAATACTACAGCAATTGGAATAGAAGAGGATATTCATGGATTCGTTGATCAGGTAAAACTTGAGTATGAACCTACACAATTATTTTTTCAGATCAAAACCTGGCTAGTTGCTTTATTTCCAATCTGTATTTTATTATTGGGCTATTTAAAAAAGTATTCAGAAAACCTTCGTATTCATAGAAATGCTAAAAAGATTTCGCCCGGAATGCAACTTGATAAATCACTTACCTTGGAGTATTTGGAATTTTTAGTAATCCAAAAGATGCGACAGGTATCTGATGGAAAATTTGAGGGTAATGATTTGAATACTGCTAAGCAATTTTTGAATGCTGAAATGAATTCTATGGAAGATGGTAGTTCTATTTTAAAAATAGTAAATCAGTTGGAAATTATAAAGTATAGCGGCGCTTATTCAGCAGATTTATTGTTGCAATTAAAAACAGACATCGAAACTATTTAATTTATAGTAGCAAATAAATTAATTTTTAAAAGAAGAGTATTTTGATTTATTAAAAATTAGTCCAATTCAGGCAATGGTGTTTGAAAATTTGACTGTATTTACTACCTTTAGTTCTCTATATGGTAATATACAATGTTTCAGTTAAAATCGACCCTCAAGTTCATGAGGAATGGTTAACTTGGATGCGCCTGCATCATATACCCAGAGTCTTATCTACTGGGAGTTTTTTAAAATCTCGAATTTCAAGGTTGGACATACAGGAAGACGACGGAATAACCTATATCATTCAATATGATGCTATTTCGCAAGAGGCATTAAATAATTATATGATACGATATGCACCAGCATTGCAAAAGGAGCATATCGAACGCTATGCAAATCGCTTTGTTGCATTCCGAACGGTTTTAGAAGTAATTGAAGAGCTTTTTCCGCATGAACGAAAATCGTAGAGCCATTCAATGGCTCATGATTGCAAATACTATTTCAGGAATCGCACAAGGGATTAGTATGTTGGCGATACCCTGGTATTTTGCAAAATCAGGGGAAGCAAATTTATTTGGTTGGTCATTTTTTTTAGCAAATATTTTTATGCTGTTTGTTGCTCCATTTAGTGGAGTCCTCATTGATAAGTATGATCGGGTAAAAGTTTTTATCTATTTATTTCTTTTCATTGGAATTATTGAATTGAGCATTTCAGCAATTGCTTTGCAATCTGGAGGTATAAAATTTCCTTTTATTTATCTGGTTTTTTTACTGACATTTCTTAGTTATTCAATACATTATCCTAATCTTTATGCACTAATTCAGCAAATAACACCTGCAGAAAAATATGGGAAACTTACTTCAATACTAGAAATTCAAGGCCAATTTTCTACGATTGTTGCAGGTGCATTAGGCGCGATCTTATTGGATGGCAGTGATGGCTATATTAAGATTTTGGGTATTCACTTAGGGTCATTCTTTCGATTTGAACCTTGGAAAATTGAATGGATATTTATCGTGGATGCAATCACTTATTTTTTAGCTGCATTGATATTGACAAAATTAAAATTTAAGCCTTTAGTGCAACTTCAGATAGATCATAGTCCGGTATTCATAAGGATGGCAGATGGGTGGCATTATTTATGGGGTCGAAAACATATATTGTGGTTTGGAATTTTTTCTTTAGGGATTTTTGCAACACTTATGGTTGAAAGTTTTACACTTTTACCTGCCTATGTTAAATATTGTTTAGATCAGGGTGCAGGCGTATTTGCAGCTGCTGAAATATATTATGCAGTAGGCGCATTAACCGCTGGGCTTATTATCAGAAAATTGTTTCACAAAATAAAGGTTCCGATTTCCATTTTAATAATGACCATGATTACCGCAGTAGGATATATTTTGGTAGCAATATTTCAAAGTACCTTACTACTCTTTGTTTATAGTGTTATTTTAGGATTGTGCAATGCAGGTACAAGAATTCAAAGGATGAGCTATTTATTTAGTGTGATTCCAAATCAATTTATGGGAAGAGTAAGTAGTATTTTTAATTTAAGTAATATTTTTACCAGAATCATTTTAACAGGTATTGTTTCAATTCCCTTATTTGGTCCCTCCATGCAAGTTCAATTTGGCTTGATCTTTCTTGGCATCTTTTTGTTACTATGTTTTGTAATATTATGGATTGTATATAAAAGACAAGGTGATAATTTAAAAACTGAATAACAGAAAGCGCCTTAGATATAAATTCTTAAATGATGATTGCTTTTAAATCTCTTACTTCGTATATTTACATGCTTTAAATTTTCTTAAAATGTATAAATATCTGCTTTTGATTTCAATTTTGTGGGTTTCATGTGCTTCCCCTAAATTGGCAATTTATAAAACAATTCCAAATGATGTAGCATTAATTGATTTGTATTTGCAGAAAAATCATAGGTTTGGCGTCAATTTCAAAGATTTTGACGAAGTGCCTCCTAAAACCTATCTCTTTAAAGGTCACTGGAAAGAGGCAGGAGAATCGATCCGGCTTGAATTTAAATTGAGTAAAAACGACATACCAGATATCAATGCTTTGTTTGACCCAAGCCTAAATGAGCATAGATCAGTAAAGATAATTGATAAGAAGACGGTTGAATTTAAAAAGAATGCAAAGCGCATTCATATTTGGGGACTTCCGTGTGTTAAGTTAGAATTAAAGAAGTAGTGTTTAGAAATCCTTACTAATTTTATCCTGGGATATTTTTCATTCAAAATCATTCAATATGTTAACTATTAAAATTGTTTGTCCTGGATGTAAACAAAATTTAGAATTTGGCGATGCAGATTTTGGAAGTGAACGTTATTGTTCTTCCTGTGGTAAATTGCTCATGGTGCCATCTGCAATACATTCAGCAAGATCAGAATCGAATGTATTTGAAAGCAGTGCACAGCATGCCCGAAGTTTATTTGCTGATTTAAAAGCAATTCCAATAAGACAAGAAGTGATCCCCATAGATCATACAAATATTAATTTACTATTGAAGGATTTTATCTTTTGGGCTGTAACACTTTTGGGAATTATTCCTTTATTGATTATAACAGTACGACAACCTTCAGCTCAGTTAACAATGTTTGCTTTGTTTTTTGCTTTTGTTTGGGGCGTCATATTTAAACGCTTTATTATTAATGATAACGGCACGAAGAATCTGGCTATCCCGGCTCTCTTTTTTACGGGCATTGTTGGAATCGGAAGTCTACTTTTTATATATCGTTTTTTGCCTGATTTTATTTTGCAACTTGCAGATAGTTCTAATTTATTAATTTCATTGCTGGGTTATGTGCTGCAAGTAGGAATTTGTGAAGAACTCATCAAATCTTTGCCAATTTTTATAGCGATCAAATGGTTTAAAAAAGATATCGGTCATTTATCACTCATTACAATTGGAGTATTTAGTGGTCTCGGTTTTGCAGCTTTTGAAAATCTCCATTATGGAGATAATGCTATCAACTCAACATATGCTAAAGCCATGAATTATGGTGTAGAAGGTTTAGTATCTGGTGTTCAGAATGCTATGGTCACGGTAATGTTGCGATCTTTGTCTCTTGTATTTTGTCATGCTGTTTTTTCTGGAATTGTAGCTTATTTTATCACCACGGCCTTAATTCGGAAAGAGAAAATGGGAGCCTTGATTGTATTAGGTTTTATGGTAGCTGCTACTTTACATGGATTTTATGATTGGTTTGCAGGAATTCAGCCAACTATTGCTGCTTTGATTGCAGGCTTGTCATTTGCATTATTTTATGGTTATTTGATCAAGCTTAAAAATTCAGAGAGACGACTTATTCTTTAATAAAAGCTTCATTTTTTATTTTACTAGAGCGTTAAAGTTCAAACATTCATTACAATTCAAAAAATATCCCTTGTGTATTTTATTTACACTTAAACGTGCTGTTAAAAGATCAATTTTAGGATGCCCACGAATAAGGCTGACCTGCCGCTATAATTCTTTGTTTGGAATTGGATAGGAGACTCAAGTTGTTTATAGAAAAGTGTAAACACTTGTAAATCAAATTTTAATATGGCATCATGGCAATTCTGTAATTATTTCGAGAGCAGTCTGTATCGCTGCACATCTTTATTTAATTTATTATTTGTTAAGGATACCAAGGGTGTTGATTGAAGTCATATTTAAGTATGATATTCATCAATTTTAGCCTGGGTAATTGTAAGCACTTTTGCATTCTGATTGGAATCTATGGCAGCATCAAAGGAGCTTATACATACAAAATGTTACCATTGTGGTAATGATTGCAGAGATCAAAATATATTTTTGAATGAGAAGTATTTCTGTTGTGAAGGCTGTAAAATGGTTTTTGAGATTCTTAACCAGAAGGATTTATGTACTTATTATGATCTCAATAAATTTCCAGGTTTAACGCAAAGTCAGAATATCTGGAGTGACCGCTATGCATTTTTAGACCATAAAGAAATAAAAGCAGATTTAATAAAATTTACAAATGGTATGGAAAGCCACCTCCATTTGTACCTGCCACAAATGCATTGCAGTTCTTGTTTATGGCTGCTTGAGAATCTGCCTAAAATGAATCCTGGGATACGATATTCAAGAGTAAATTTTACAGATAAAGAGATCTTTTTAATATTTAATGAGCAGGATACCTCCCTCCGAATAATTGTAGAATTATTAGCTACGATAGGGTATGAACCACATTTTGAACAGATCGGAATTCAACGGAATAAAAAATCAGGAAACAATCGGAAGAGAATTTTAAAAATCGGTATTGCAGGTTTTTGTTTTGCGAATATAATGATGCTGAGTTTGCCAGAATATTTATCAGGTGAAAAACTCAATGAAACAGATTTAAGCTTTGTTTTTACATTGCTAATTTTTCTTTTATCTCTTCCAGTTTTATTTTATTGTGCCATTGAGTTTTTTGAAAGTGCATGGAAGGGATTAAAGGTTAAATTTATAAATATTGATTTTCCAATTGCTTTAGCAATTTTATTAACTTTTGGTAGAAGTATTTACGAAATGCAATCCGGTCTGGGAAATGGATATTTAGATAGTATGTCCGGAATTGTTTTTTTTATGTTAATCGGAAGATATGTACAGGATAGATCATATCAATCTTTATCCTTTAATCGAACCTATAAATCTTTTTTTCCAATTGCTGTAGAACTCATCAAAAATGGAAAAGCGATTGCAACGCCAATTGAAAAAATTGAAATTAACGATCGAATTAGAATCCATAATGAAGAGATTCTTCCAATTGATGGAATTCTTATGAAAGGTACAGCTGCATTGGATTATAGTTTTGTAACCGGAGAAAGCTCCGTATGCTATCCAATGTATGGCGAACCTGTATATGCTGGTGCAAAGCAAACTGGAAGTAATATAGAAGTGATGACAATCAAGCCTGTGTCACAGAGTTATTTGACAAATCTTTGGAATCGTGACATTTTCAATACGGAACCAAAGTCAAAAGAAATGCAACTGGATAAATTGGGCCAGTATTTCTCTTTAGGAGTATTGTTAATTGCAATGTTGGCAGCAAGTTATTGGGTATTTCAAAACCGCATGGACCTGATGTGGAATTCCCTTACAACAATTTTAATAGTCGCTTGTCCATGTGCGCTATTGTTAGCAAGTAGTTATACCAATGGCAATGTTCTTCGCATTTTAGCGGAGAATAAATTATACATTCGGCATGCTGATGTGTTGGAAAAAATGACTAAAATTCAGCATATCGTTTTTGATAAAACAGGTACATTGACAACGCATTCAAATCCAACCATAGAATACAGAGGTATGGAGATGAATTCTGGATTAAAGGATAGAATTTATTCTTTGGCTATGCAATCGACCCATCCATTGAGTCAATTCGTTCAAAATTATTTTAATCAACAGCAAGAATTAAATGTCATCCATTTTAAGCAATTTCTAGGTGATGGTATTGAAGCCTGGATTGATGATCATCACTTAAAAATGGGATCCGCTACTTTTATCGGAAGGAAAGAATTAAAAAATCAGAATGCCTCTATGATACATTTTATGGAGGATGGAAAATACTATGGTGCACTTTCTGTCCAGCAACAATACCGAAAAGGTTTGCGGGAACTCATAAATTCCTTAAAATCAAAGTATCAAATATCGATGCTATCCGGAGATAATAATAGGGAGGTTTCCATTTTGGAAAAAATATTTTCTCCTGTTAAAAGTTTATTTTTTAATTATAAGCCATTAGAAAAATTAAAATTTATACAAGAACTTCAAGAAATTAAAAATCAAAAAGTACTTATGATTGGAGATGGTTTAAATGACGCCGGTGCACTTAAACAAAGTGATGTGGGAATTGCGATTACAGAGCATAAGAACAATTTTACACCAGCCTGCGATGCTATTTTAGATGGGTCTTCATTTCATAATTTAGCGGCTATTTTATCATTTGTTCGTTCAAGTCGAAGAGTGGTTCAGTTTTTATTTTTATATTCTGTTATCTACAATATTATTGGTGGCTATTTTGCATTACAAGGGATACTTTCCCCTGTTATTGCTGCGATTCTAATGCCGTGCAGCTCCATAAGTATTATTTTATTATCGTATGGATCTATCCATGGAATTGCCTTGGTGAACCGGTTAGTCACTAGTGATAAAAATCATATTGAAGGATGACCAAGGTCTGGATTCAACTTTTAGCCCTGTGTAATTTTGCCGATATTCGATTATGAGTGTAATTATTCTATTAATAGGAGTCAGTATTTTAATTGCCGGTGGCTTTTTAATAGCCTTTATTTGGAGTTCAAAAGATGGTCAATTTGATGATGTATACTCACCTCCCCGGCGAATTTTATTTGACCAAAAAAATAAAACTAAAGCAAACGAATGAATAATCAATTAGAAACTTTTCAGTATGATAACAAGATGCCAAAGTTGTTTGCTATGGCATCCATTTTTTGGGGAGCAGTTGGGATGCTACTTGGTGTTGTAATTGCATTTCAACTCGTATTTCCTGCCTTAAATTTTGATCTTCAATTTCTCACGTATGGAAGGGTTCGGCCAGTTCATACGAATGCAGTAATTTTTGCTTTTGTAGGCAATGGAATATTTACAGCAATTTATTATTCTCTTCCGAGATTATTGAAAACATCGATGTGGAGTCATAAATTAAGTAAAATTCATTTTTGGGGTTGGCAAACAATTATTGTTTTAGCTGCGGTAACGATCCTATCTGGATTTACTACTGGAAAGGAGTATGCAGAACTTGAATGGCCTATTGATATATTGATTACATTGATTTGGGTTGTTTTTGGTATTAATATGTTTGGTACGATATTGACTCGACGCGAACGACATTTATATGTTGCAATTTGGTTTTTTATTGCTTCTTGGGTGACCGTAGCAATGTTGCACATTGTAAATTCAATAGAAATTCCAGTAAGTTTATTTAAAAGTTATTCTTGGTATGCTGGGGTTCAGGATGCTTTGGTGCAGTGGTGGTATGGTCACAATGCAGTTGCATTTTTCCTGACAACACCATATCTCGGTTTAATGTATTATTTTTTACCTAAGGCTGCTGACCGACCGATATATTCATATCGTTTAAGTATCGTGCACTTTTGGTCCTTAATTTTTCTTTATATATGGGCAGGCCCACATCACCTATTATATACTTCGCTACCGGATTGGGCACAATCTTTAGGAACTGTTTTTTCAATTATGTTGATATTGCCTAGCTGGGGTGGAATGATTAATGGTTTATTTACATTAAGAGGCGCTTGGGATAAAGTGCGAGAAGACCCAGTATTAAAATTCTTTGTTGTTGCAATTACTTGCTATGGTATGTCCACATTTGAAGGACCCATGATGTCATTGAAAAGTGTTAATGCTATTTCCCATTATAGTGATTGGACGGTAGCACATGTTCATATTGGTGCCCTAGGATGGAATGGATTTTTAACATTTGGTATGATGTATTGGTTAATCCCAAAATTATACAATACACAATTATACTCAAAGAAACTTGCTTCCACTCATTTTTGGATAGGCACATTAGGTATCATATTATATGCAATTCCAATGTATTGGTCGGCATTTAGGAGTTATTTTATGATGAAAACCTTTACACCTGAAGGGCAATTGCAATATCAGTTTATGGATGTTGTTCAAACCGTAATGCCATTTTATTTATTAAGAGCAATTGGAGGTACTATTTTTCTTGTGGGTGTTTTTATAATGATTTACAATTTAATAAAAACCGCAAAAAAAGGAACATTTGTGGAGTCAGAAACAGCACAAGCACCTGCATTAAAAAGTGAATTGGCAGCTCCGAAATCTAGCTTTTGGCATAGTGTTATTGAACGCAAACCGATCTTATTGTTGGTGTTAAGTTTGGTAGTTGTTGGCATTGGAGGTTTGGTTGAATTAGTTCCTACATTTTTAGTTAAATCCAATGTTCCTACGATTTCAAGTGTAAAACCATACACACCGCTTGAGTTGCAAGGTCGCGATATATATATACGCGAGGGCTGTTATAATTGTCATTCTCAAATGATTCGTCCATTCAGGTATGAAGTGATGCGGTATGGTGAATATTCAAAATCTGGAGAATTTGTTTATGATCATCCTTTCCAATGGGGTAGTAAACGCACCGGACCCGATATCGCCAGAGTGGGTGGTAAATATCCAGATAGTTGGCATTTTAATCATATGCTGGACCCCCGGTCTATTTCACCAGGTTCCAACATGCCAAAATATCCTTGGTTATTTGAAAAAGAAATTGCCATAGGTACTACAAATTCTAAAATTCATGCTATGAGAAAAATGGGAGTTCCATATGCTGAAGGTTATGAATCAAAAGCAAATGAAGATCTTAACAAACAAGCAAACCTTATTGCAAATAATTTGAAAGGTGACAAAATTGAAATTTCTTCGAACAAAGAAATCATAGCATTAATTGCTTATTTGCAACGATTAGGAAAAGATACCAGAACCATTAATAAAAGATAATAGATTATGAAATTCAATAATTATTTGGAAAAAATAGCAGGCGTAGAAATTTATCCATTAATCTCCTTATTATTATTTGTGGTATTTTTTGTTGCTGTTACAATATGGGCTTTTAAAGCGAATGATGGCATGATTAAAAGAATGGAAAATTTACCATTAGACAATAAAGAAAATTAAAAACAATGAAAAATTTATTTTCTCATATATTTCTGAATCGTTTACTTGGAATTTTATGTTTTATTCCAGTATACTTATCAGGGCAAGTAGCACCTTCCCTGGCAACTCCAACTGTAAATAAACAATTGCCATTCGATCCAGATACAGCCCTTTATTGTATTGCATTCACATTGGCTATCGTGATTATATCGCTTACTGGGGTATTGCGTTCAGCAATTAAGTTTCATTTTAATCCAAAGAAAGTGAATGATACACTAAAATTATTTTTAATAGGTTTGATTCTTTTTTTTGGACTAGAGATTTCTCAAGCACAGTCGACAATTCCTTCAGCGACCAATTCTTCTATACGGTTTATTTTTAGTTTGCAAGGATGGTTTATGTTGATCATTATACTTATTGAGATATTAATTTTAATTTATATCCGAAAATGGATTCGTTATTATACCGGAATTGAAGCGTTTGAAAAAGGAAATGTGAAGCAAAGAATTAGTCTTTGGGATAAAATGAATGCATTTAAATCTATCGAACAGGAAGGAGATATTGATACTGGACATAATTATGATGGAATCCGAGAACTAAATAATATTACACCACCCTGGTTTACAGCAGCCTTTATGGGTACTATTGTTTTTGCTGCAATTTATTTATATAGATATCATATTGCAAAGTCGGCTCCTTTACAACTTTTAGAATATGAAATTACAATGAAGGAAGCAGATGCAGAACGTATATTGTATCTCAGTGGACAAGCAGACCAGGTAGATGAAAATTCAGTAGCGTTATTACCAGATGGTCAATTTGAAGAAGGGAAGGCTATTTTTAAGACAGCCTGCGTAGTTTGTCATGGTGATAAAGGACAAGGTATCGTCGGGCCCAATATGACAGATGATTATTGGATTAACGGAGGAAGTTTGAAAGCTATTTTTTCGACCATTAAATATGGAGTGATTGATAAAGGAATGAAATCCTGGAAGGATGATTATTCTCCAAATCAAATAGCACAATTGACGAGTTATATTAAATCCTTAAGGGGTACAAATCCACCCAACCCAAAAGCAGCTCAAGGTGAACTCTATAAGGAACCGACGGTGGTAGATACAATAAAATCAAAACCAGTAGCTAAGCAGGCGGTTGATTCTATAAAGTAAAATAAAAAATGAATTTAAATGAATTGCAAGAGCCAAAGGATTTTAGAGATCGGATTAGTTCGGTAACTGAAGGTGGAAAAAGAAAATGGATTCATGCATTGCAACCGGCTGGTAAATTTTATACATTAAGAACCTATAGTTCCTATTTTTATTTATTTATATTTTTTGTAATTCCTTTTATTTGGGTATCTGGCGAGCCCTTATTTATGTTGAATTTTCCAAAAGGAAAATTTATTCTATTTACTAAAATTTTCTGGCCTCAGGATTTTTTCATTTTTGCAGTTGCAATGATCACGTTTATCATTTTCATTGCATTGTTTACAGTTATTTATGGTAGATTATTTTGCGGTTGGGCTTGTCCTCAAACCATTTTTATGGAAATGGTTTTTCGTAAAATTGAATGGTTGATAGAGGGTTCTCCGAATCAGCAAAAGGCATTAAATGATAAACCGTGGGATTTTGACAAAGTATATAAAAAACTACTTAAACATGGTATTTTTTTGTTTATATCTTTTTTAATTGCAAATACTTTTTTAGCTTATATTATAGGAATTGATGAATTGTATAAAATAATTAAAGAGCCAATTTCTCAACATTTGAGTTTACTTGGTGGCTTAGTCTTTTTTACATTTTTATTTTATGGCGTATACGCCTATGTAAGAGATATTATTTGCACTACCGTTTGTCCATATGGTCGGTTGCAAAGTGTTTTGTTTGATAAGGATACCATGCAAATTGCATATGACTATACCCGAGGTGAGCCCAGAGGTAAAATTCAAAAGAACCAGGAGCGAAATTTTGGAGACTGTATTGATTGTAAAAAATGTGTTCAGGTGTGTCCAACCGGGATTGATATTCGGGATGGTGTACAAATGGAATGTGTGGGATGCACAGCATGTATTGACGTATGTGATGATGTCATGGATAAAGTAGGCTATCCTAGAGGATTAATACGATATGCTTCAGAAAATGAAGTTTCAGGTAAGGGTAAATTTAAATTTAATACCAGAATGAAAGCATATACTGCATTGCTTTCTTTTCTGATTTTATTTATGGCCGTTTTAATAGCTACCCGAAAAACAATTGATACCTATGTACAAAGAGCACATGGCCAGCTCTATCAGGAAATGGAAGATTCAAAAATTAGCAATTTATATACAGGAAAAATTATAAATAAAAGCTCAAAACAACAGCAGGTAAATATTAAGTTAGAGCACCTTGCTGGTGAAATTCGAATGATTGGGAATCAAAGCCTCAAATTAAAACCAGAAGCAATTCATGATTTTGAATTTTTTATAGTTTTGAATAGCAAGGATGTTTCTCAAAGAAATAATAATATTGAAATTGGAGTGTATCAGAATGGCGAAAAAATCCAGACTATATCCTCTGCTTTTTTGGGCCCTTTTAAATAAATGATCATGAGTTGGGGATATAAAATAGTATGTGTTTATTCAGTATTTGTACTTATGATTGGATATTTTTTATATGTTGCATTTCAACAAAATAATGAATTAATAGAGGATCACTATTATGAAAAAGAGCTTCAATACCAAAGTGTTATTACAGGGAGTCAAAATTTATATGCTTTAGATCAAAGTCTAAACATACTTGTACTGGACCAAAAGATTCAATTGAATTTGCCAAGCAGCTCGTTTTCTGTTGACACTTGGGTGCAAATAGAGTTTTTAAAATTATCAAACGAGCAAAAAGATGTGCGGCTTAAAGTTCAACCAGATTCAACGGGGACTATTCATATAGACCGGAGTTTATTAAGTATTGGAATTTATCAACTCAGGATGAAGTGGACACATCAAGGAGTGCCTTATGTTTATCGGGATGAGTTTAAATATTTAGCAACATGAATGTAATCGGTTTTGCATTTGCCGGATTGAGTTTAGGCTTATTAGGAAGCCTGCATTGCATTGGAATGTGTGGTCCGATCGCACTCGGGTTTACAGGACAACAAGAAGATTTTAAAAAGCGGATGTATACGATTTTGTTGTATAATTTTGGAAGAACACTTTCTTATACGGCCATGGGATTTATTTTAGGGATCATTGGAAATCAATTTGCATTCTCAGGATATCAGCAAATATTGTCTATTGTCGCGGGCGTTTTTGTTTTGGTTATCATGGCTGCTAAATATTTAAATTTTAGGAAAATTAAATTTCTCGCTTCCTGGGATCGTCATGTTCAAATGGCATTATACAATGTAATGAAAAAGCCTAAAACTATTTTGTATCACCTTGAAGTTGGAATAATAAATGCTTGGTTGCCTTGCGGATTAGTATATATCGCTATTGCTTCAGCACTTGCTTCCGGGAGTTTGATTTCAGGTACGATCTTGATGTTTTTTTTCGGTTTAGGTACGATGCCTTTAATGATAAGTGTTATGATGTTAGGAAAATATATGTCAATTTCTCTAAGAGCAAAAATTAATAGATTAATACCAGTTTTTATTTTAGTCACTTCTTCACTATTAATCTTAAGAGGTATGAATTTAGGAATTCCATATGTAAGTCCGATGGTAGATGTGCAAGGAAAATGCGTAAAAAATTGCTGTCATAGATAAATTATTATATTGTAAAATGAGTTTATAAATTTTTAAAGGAATTAATTATTTTAAATAAAAGGAAATGAATACCAATAAAAGTGTAGGACAATATGTTGCCGATGATTATCGGGCGGCTTCTGTTTTTGAAAAATATGGAATCGACTTTTGTTGTAAAGGGAATGCAACACTTCAGGCTGTTTGTGCACAAAAGGAATTAGACCCAGTTCTTATAGAAGCGGAACTTGACCATGTGATGGACTCAAAAATAGCAGAGTATATAGATTTTAAAGATTGGCCTATGGATTTATTAGCAGATTATATTGAAAAAAAGCACCATCGATATGTTGAACAAACGATGCCGGTTATTAAAAAATATCTGGAAAAACTTTGTTTGGTTCACGGAGGTCAACACCCTGAGTTGATAGAAATTGCTGCACAATTTAATGCATCCTGTGATGACTTAAAAGCCCATATGCGAAAAGAAGAATTGGTATTATTTCCGTTCGTAAGACAACTTTCAGAAGCGCATCAAAACGGCACTAAATTGAAGCATCCACCGTTTGGTAGTATTCAGCATCCCATCCATATGCTGGAGTTGGATCATGCGGTTGAGGGAAACCGATTTCAGCTGATAGCAGATCGCAGTAATCATTATACACCACCACCGGATGCATGTAATACCTATAAAGTGGCCTATGCTTTATTACAAGAATATGAAACCGATTTACATAAGCATATTCATCTTGAAAATAATATCCTGTTTCAGAAGGCTATGGATCTTGAAGCTCAAGTTATTAACCTGAACTAATACCTGCTATTTCAATCCATAGTCGAAGCTGACCTGGTAGGGATCTGAGATTTTTGTAAATATATACTATTTTAGTGCAAGATTTGCACTAATTAAATGGCTAAGAATTCCAATAATTATGGTGTTTTTATATCTCATGCTTGGGAAGAAGCATCGGATAAGGTTGTGGATGCTTTGACAATTCGATTCAAACAGAAACAGATACCCTTTATTATTGATAAAAGCCATTTGGACTATCGAGGTAGTATTCAGGATTTTATGCTCCAATTGGGAAAGGCAGAATGGGTCATCATTATATTGAGTAATAAATATCTTAGATCTGAATTTTGTATGTTTGAGTTGATTCAAATATATAAAAATGAACGACTCACGGACAGGATTTATCCTATAGTTTTAGATGAAGTAAATATTTCCAAATCAACAGAGCGAATTGAATTAGTGAGGTATTGGGAAGATCAAATTGAACAATTGCAATCTAAATTAAAGGAATTACATTCTCTAAGTCATATAGAAGGAATTACAGAGGATCTGAATCTATATACAGAAATCAGAAATAATATCGCTAAACTGACAAGTATTTTGAAGGATATTAATGCTTTAAATTTAAGAATGCATTCTGAAAATGATTTTGAAATACTATGCCAAAGTATTCAGTCAAAAATGTTGCTTGCAACTACAAAGGAGGGACAGAAACCATTTATAAATATACTTCCAAGTGTCAATACTTCAAAGCAATTGTTACAATGGGCAGGGCTTTCATTAATAGCTATTTTTTTTCTTTTAGGTATTGGAAAAATAATATTTGGCAGCGATTTTAAACCAAAGACAAGCCAACTGGTAAAAGAAACGTCCGCACCAGCGGTAAGTGCAGATTCTTTTAATGGAAGAATAAAAGCTTATTTAAATTCCGGGAATATTTATTCACCTGATAAAGACTGTGCCTGGAAGTCTTATCGGCAATTGGAAAGAATGTATCCAAATTATGAGAATATTGTAGCCTTAAAGCAAGGATTAGTATTGCAATTAATATATCAAGCGGAGAATCTTTTAAATGCCGATTTACCTTTTGATGCGCAACTTCTAGTTCACAAAGTTCGGGAACTTGATCCAGGAAATTCTCAAATTCAAAATCTTTTTGACAGGGTAGCCAAAGGCAAAGATAAAATGAGCGAAATTCCAAGTCTGGTTTATACTCCTGGGAATAAATCTTCAGCCCAAGGAAAACCAGATATATTGGTTCAAAATTCTAAACCAACGGATCCAAAACTGATTCTTAAGAATACGCCTTCAACGGTAGACATTGTTGATGAAAAAAAATTTAACAAGACAGAGTCTGGTTCCGTGCTCCCTGCAGAAAGAAAGTTAAAGACCTTAACGATTCCTTTAAATGCAGAAATAACAGTAGCAGCAGTGGAAGAATTTAGCAGTGATGGAAATTTACAAATCAATAATTTATATTATTTTAAAGTTGTAAAACCGTTTATGATAAATGGATTGGCAGCTATTGAATTAAACGATAAGGTAGAGTTAAAATTTACCAGGATTAAGCGGAGTGAATATAAAAGAGCTGGAATTCTTGAATTTGTAATATCAAAATTGATTTTATCAGATGGGTCAACCATCAATTTAAAATCGAGTAGTTTTTTATTAAAGGCACCGCAAGATAACCCACTTGTTATTTCAAAAGGGCAACAGTTTAAAGTTAAAACAGCACAATCATTAAGTATTGAAAAATAGTTCATATGAAAATTATTGTAAGTTTGGTTTTATTTTTCTTGGTTTTGGTTAAAGGAATCAGTCAGGATGTATATTCCGTTGAATCACAAACAAAAGGTCTTTCATTAGGTGGATATTTTGGAAAATTAGCCTGGACTTCTGAAGATTTAAACGCCCAGAGTGAAAATGGATTTTATTATGGTTTTCATTCAGCCTATGGATTTAATCATCAATGGTCTTTGCATGTACAAACTCAATTTGCATCTATAAAGTCACCTTTTGAAGGATATTCCAATTATCCATATTTTGAATTGGAAATTGGAGGTCGTTATTTTTTTATGCCAAATACCCAAAAATGGAGGCCATTTTTAGGAGTCCATGTAAACTATAGCAAACACCGGGAAGATTATCCTTCTGCATTGGATCCAAATGAAAATGTCAATTTGCGAATGATTGCTTTAGGTGTTGGACTATCAGGTGGCATTCATTATTTTGTAAATAGCCATGTTAGCATTTTCGGTTTTGGTCAAGCTACATTTGGTGGAAGTACCAGTGCCTATTTCGATGGAGTGATCTCTACTGAGAATTATGGGTTTTCGGCTTTTAAATTTGGTGTCGGATTAGCCTATCATTTTAAAGATTAAAAGTTTATTATGTCCAAATTAAGAGAGCGATTTAAAGCCATAGGTCCAAAACGTATTTTGTCTTTAGATGGTGGTGGAATACGTGGAATTTTGACTTTGGGATTCCTGGAAGAAATGGAACGCATTCTTCGAGAAAAAACCAAAAATCCTAAGTTAAAACTTTGCGATTATTTTGATTTAATTGGTGGTACTAGTACCGGTTCGATTATTGCGGCAAGCCTTGCAATTGGATTATCTGCTTCAGATGTTAAGAAATCTTATTTTGAACTTTCTAGAAGTGTATTTGGAAAGAAGAAAAACCTGATTCATTATTTATTAAAAGGCGAAAAGTATGATCCAAGACCTTTAGATAAGGCTTTGCAAGATCAGGCTGGAAATATATTAATCGGGGATGACGACCGAATTAAAACAGGACTTTGTGTAATGACCAAACGCGCGGATACCTTCAGCACCTGGCCTGTATTTAATCATCCTGATGGAAAGTACTTTCATAAAAATAAGGATATCCCACTTTGGAAATTACTGCGTGCAAGCGCTGCAGCTCCAACTTATTTTATGCCTGTAGAATTGGAAATTTCAGAAGGTGAGAAAGGTGTTTTTATTGATGGCGGAATTAGTCTTGTCAATAACCCTTCGTTTTATCTTTTATTAATTGCAACGTTGAGTGGATTTCCATTCAAATGGAAAACCGGCAAAGATGACATTCAATTAGTATCCGTAGGGACAGGGTTCAAACCAAATCGATTCAAAACATCCGATTTTGAAAACAAAGGTGTTTTATCCTGGGCAGGTAAACTTCCCGAATATTTTTTTCACGATGCCAATACATTGAACCAATTATTATTACAAGTTTTAAGTGATTCCCCAACGGCAGTTGAGATTGATAGCGAATTTGGAGATTTGAAATCGGATAACTTGTTTGGACAATATGCTCTTACCTATTTAAGATATAATGTAACTTTAGACAAAGAAACCTTAGGCTTATTAGGCTTTGATTTAAGCGAAAAACAACTCGGTACTATTGGTGAAATGGATTTGGTTGAAAATATGGAATTATTAGCAAAAATTGGTGCAGCTGCAGCTAAAGTGTATATGAAAGAAGAACACTTTTCGGATGTTTTTCTTTAGTTCTGTAAATAGGATATTAAAATATTTACCCTTTAAAAACTCCAAATATTTTTTGGAACAACATACTGTTGCAGGCGTGTTTCAGAAGATATCATGAGGTTTACCTTAGGGGCATGTTAATTTTCTTTAATATCAAATACAGTAGGTTCTGAACGATCGAATTCAGCCAAAAAAGTTTTTCGAATTTGTTTCCAGTTGGCTTGTATTATTGTGCGTTCTTTTTTCAGTTTTTGTGGATCTAATTCACCATACCCAATGGATTCAATAATTTTATAAATTGTCTTAAGGGATTCAAATGGGTAATGTCCAGTTTGTTTTTCTCCTTCATCAAGATTTTTATAAACACTTCTTACTTCATCAATGGATTTGCTTAATTCAAACAATACATCAAGATATTTATCTTTTGAATTATTTTGATTTTGAGTATATGAAATAGCTTTGTTAACAGAATAGATAAGATTGCCCCATAATAAACGTAGAGCTTGCATAAAACTGGATCTTCTTTGGAAACAAAAGCCTAAATATGCCAAGGGTATGGTGATCAAAATTGGAAATAAATCTTTAAATAAATGATAATGTATTTTATTTGTTGTGTTATCCAAATAATACATTGCGAGCCCAATAATTACAAATATGGAATACATGATTGTATAAAATATAATGGTATTGATTAGTTTGCGTTTGGTCATGTATTCTGTTTTATAGCGCAAATATCATATTTAGGATTGAGAGTTTAGTAATGTGAAGCTATCGAAATGATTCCGATCAAAGGCTTTTGACTTTGTCAGCATGTAAGCATTGGAATCCGTTATCATGAGTAGGATATCTTCAATTGATTTCAAGGTGATTCCTATGGATATTATAGGAAGTTTTACGATTCACTGATTTATTTAATTTGAGGATCATTAAATAGTGTTTTGGTAGCTTATATAGGTAATATGAAGGCTAAAATTTTCCGTTTGGTCATTGTTCAATTGTCGCCTATAAATGAATCCTGAAATTATTCAACGATTCTATTCTCATAAAGCTGTGATAAAAAGCTTGTATTCCTGTTATTCCTTGAATCCTGTCATTATCTTCGCAGAAATTTTGAGAATATGTACTTTTCTTTAAGTGAAGAACATTTAGCAGTAAGGGATGCTGCCAGGGACTTTGCAAGGATTGAATTGTTACCTGGTGTCATAGAACGGGACGCAAAAATGCAGTTTCCAAAGGAACAAGTGAAGAAAATGGGGGAATTAGGTTTCCTTGGCATGATGGTATCTCCAGATTATGGAGGAGGAGGCATGGACACTATATCTTATTCATTGGCTCTGGAAGAAATTAGCAAAATAGACAATTCTTGTTCCGTGATTATGTCCGTTAATAATAGCTTGGTTTGTTGGGGACTTGAAAAAATGGGCACAGAAGCACAAAAATTAAAATATTTACCACGTTTGACATCTGGAGAATGGTTGGGTGCCTTTTGCTTATCAGAACCGGAAGCAGGTAGTGATGCAACTAGTCAGCGGACTGTAGCTATTGATTGTGGCGATCATTACCTTTTAAATGGAACAAAGAATTGGATCACGAATGGTGGAAGTTCTAGTTTGCATCTCGTAATGGCTCAAACAGATCCAAGTGCAGGAAGTCGAGGAATATGTACATTTATAGTAGAAACCTCCTGGCCAGGTGTAAGTATAGGGGCTAAAGAAGATAAACTTGGCATCCGTTCATCAGATACCCATAGTATAATGTATACTGATGTTAAGATTCCAAAAGAAAATTTATTGGGTCCTGCCGGTGATGGTTTTAAATTTGCAATGAAAACATTAACGGGAGGGCGCATAGGAATTGCTTCTCAAGCATTAGGGATTGCCGCGGGAGCCTATGAGTTGGCCTTAAATTATAGTAAAGAGCGTAAAACCTTTGGCAAACCTATTTCAAACCATCAAGCTATTGCATTTAAATTGGCTGACATGGCAACGGAGGTAGAAGCTGCCAGATTAATGGTATTGCGTGCAGCCTGGATGAAAGATCAAGGGATGGATTTTGGAACTGCAGCCTCCATGGCTAAGTTATTTGCTTCGGATGTTGCTATGAAACATACCGTAGAAGCGGTTCAGATCCATGGTGGTTATGGTTATGTAAAGGAATATCATGTGGAACGCTTGATGCGGGATGCTAAGATTACCCAAATTTATGAAGGAACTTCTGAGGTGCAAAGAATTGTTATATCGAGAGCTATTCTGCAAGGCCAATTGTACCAGCCTATGTGGATAGAATAAATAATATTATGTTTGAACGCGCATGGCATGTAGGGACCTTTGCCAATATTCCCGTAAAGATCCACTGGACATTTCTATTAATTTTAATCTATGTCGGATTTACAAGTGCATCTCAGGGTGCTGATTGGATGTCAATCTTAATTGAAATCTGTTTTGTATTAGCTATGTTTTTTTGTGTAGTTCTTCATGAATTTGGTCATGCTCTTACTGCAAAACGATATGGTATTCGTACAGAAGATATTATTTTACTTCCAATTGGTGGCGTAGCCAGACTTAGAAATATGCCCGAAAAACCAATTCAGGAATTAATTATTGCGGTCATGGGTCCTATGGTAAATGTTGGGATTGCAATCCTGGTTTTTATTTATTTGATCACTAGTTTTGGAGGATCTTTTTTTAGTATTGAAAATTTTCAAGAACTTAATTTTTCTAGCTGGGCTGGTTTTCTTCCATTGCTGATGATATCTAACATCATGTTGGTAGTCTTTAATATGATTCCTGCGTTTCCAATGGATGGAGGTCGTGTTTTACGAGCATTATTAGCCATGGGTTTTGGGAAGTTAAAGGCAACCCGAATCGCCTCCATCGTCGGACAAATTATCTGTGTTTTATTAATTCTTGCTGGGATCTATTATGAAGCTTATACACTTGCTATTATAGGAGTGTTTATTTTTATTAATGCAACTCAAGAGTATAAAAGTGTTGCTTTGGATTCAGCTATTAAAAACAAAACCATTAAAGATTGTTACAGGAAAGAGTATCATAGTTTTACAGAATATACGACAGTACAGGAAGCCTACGAATTTTTAATGCATTGCCGGGAACGATATTTTGTGGTAATAAATTTATTAGGCCAATTTTGTGGAAGTGTATCTGCTAAACAAATTCAAATTGCATACAAGAAAAATCCTCAAACCCGATTGACTGAAATTTATAATCGGCAATTATTAAGTTTAGATTCTTCTACTGCCATTTTAAATGTTTTGTACAGTCTTCGAGGCCAATCAGAACTAGTATTAGTTACTGAAGAAGAGGAGGTTATAGGAGTGGTTGACCTTGATTCGATCCAGCAATATATAGACCTAAATAGCTGAAAAATGGTTTTAAATTAACATATTTAGATATTCAGGAATTCGGAAAAGCATTCTTTTTTAGCAATGTACTATTTGCAATGCTTTATAATTATCGACCCTTCGAAATTGATAAATTTGAAAATTTAATTAAATTGTAATATAAATTCAGTTAAATTGTAATAAATTTAGACTTGAAAGTGGTTCCTTGACTTTTGAGGAACTTTGTGCTGTTGATTATAAATTCAAAAATTTAATATTTCGCCATGTACAAATCAATATTTAGCCTGATTTTTCAATTTCTTTTTATTGGTATTTTGTCCGCACAAGGTATAAATGAATATGCAGCTCATTCTTATTTGCGAAATGGCAATGCCCAAGCATATATGAGTCCGTTAGTGGATTTAATGGGTTCATCTATACATGCATCCTCACTATCCTATGTGCATCCAGATACCACAAGGAATTTTCATTTATATATAGGTATATATGGAACTGCTGCATTTATTCCAGAAAGCATGAAATCTTTTAATGGGATTACAGAAGCTCCATTTTCCCCAACAAAAACACAAAAAGCCCCAACCATTTTTGGAGATAATAATACTCAAATCATTTATGATGAATCTGGAAATGCATATACCTTTCCAGGTGGTTTTGATATCAAACAAATCAATCTGGTGTTTCCTATAATTCATGTTGGAACTTTTTTTCATACGAATTTTAGTGGGCGGTTTCTTGCAATGGACGTTGGAGGTGATTTTAAAAGAATTGAAGTTTATGGAATTGGGTTTAATCATTTTATCAGTGATTATTGGAAAGCAAAAAATTACTTTGTCAGTGTTGGCGGTTCTTACAATCAATTCAAATTAGGTGACTATCTTTTAGGTAAAAACATCTTAGCTCAGATTACTGGCGGACAACAATTAGGTTTATTTAATTATTATGTTTATGGACAATGGCAAAAAACTCCGTATGAGTTTTATTATGAAGATGAAATTGATGGCAATGGTACCATTGAAATTAATGGTGAAAATGAAATCCGTTTCGGTGCAGGTTGTGGAATTAAACTTTGGAAATTTTATTTACACGCAGAAGCATCTGTTTTTAAACCTTTAGTAACTTCCGTAGGAATTGGTTTACAATTTTAAATTTTAAAAAATAAAGACATGAAAAATATTTTATTTTTATTGACTTTACTAATCCTGATGAGCTCTTGTGAAAAAGAGTTAGCCAAATGGGAATTTGTGAATAATTTTATCATAAACGAACGTGGAGAATATACAAGTACAGGTATAAATATTCATAAAACAATAACCAAGAATGATATTGTATCAAAATTGAAGTTGAAATCTTCAGCGGAAATTCGCGACATAAAAATTAAAGATGCAATCGTAACCATAGACTTACTTCAGGACTTTCCACAAGCGGATAGCATTAAATTGGAGTTATATTGTGATGCAATTCCACTTATTCCAACGCATAAAAAGACGCTGGCCATAAAGAAGGGAGTTACATCTAAAGATTTTAGCAAAGAAAAAATTAAGCTGGGTCCGATTTCTTTAGAAACCATTAGTTTTGTTAATCAAGCTTTAAATAACCTTGTGCTTAAAGGAGGTTCCATTAAGTTTAATTTGATTGGTAGGACAATTCCTTCAGGAGCGATTCTAACAGGTTTTTCAACGGTGTATGTAAATATGGATGTTGTGTACTGGGAATGTATTTCCAAACCTGAATATTTTATTTTTGATAACAGGCATAAAGGCCCTTGTAACTAGGTTTTGAATTTTAAAGCATTTCAGTTTAATTCTAAATTGAAATGGTTTTATTGACAATTCAAGTTTTTTCTGAAAATGCAAAAGTGAAGATCTTGTGTTCACCTTGCGATAATTGTCTTTTTAGGATTATTGATTTCTTTTGTTAAGGCTTATTTTGACAATGGAGCTTCAAATCAAAATATTCAGAGTAAATAAATTTAATAAAAAAGCTTAATATAAAATTGGACTCGTAAATATTTTCTAGGCATTCAGAATAATTTATTTAGAGGAATAGATTAAAGTTGTTATAAATCAGGATAAGTAACTATATATTATATAATGAATAAGGAATTCTATTGGTGTCTGGTCGTTTAGATTTTAAATCGAAGCACTTAAAATTTTAATTCCAGGAGAGATGCGAATCTAGAGGTATGAATTATTTTTTGACTCATTATTTTTAGGTTTATCATTATGGAGTTTATGGGTAGGGATTTTTGATGATATTTTTGAATTGTAATTTAAGAAAAAGGAGCTGTTTATTAAAACAGCTCCTTAAGATTATTTAACGTATTGATTTGGATTTAACGTTTCCAAGGTAATTGAAGTACCTTCCGGGCACATAAAATGCCGCAAAAATTTCCACCATCATAATCCATACGATAATGAACACCTAATGGTAATCGACTGAAAGCATTTTCATTTGCAAGGTCTCTTAAGCTATTAAAAGCTCTGGGTGCACCAAGAAAATCTGTTCGTTGTTGATGGCAATAATCCGTAAATTGGTAACTACTGCCAACATAGGCTTCCAAAATACCTACACCTGCAAATGCAAATGTGGAATGACCAGAAGGGTATGCAGGAAAAGGAGGTGTAAATCCTAACCAAGGAATTTTAAAAGTTGGATCAAAAACCCTGTTGATATAGGTAACGGGGCGCTCTACATTATATTTATATTTGTTGTACCATGCATTTACAGCTGCATCATTTTCTGCTAAGCCAAGTTGTGCGTATAATAGGCAGGTTTTTTCAAGATTAAAATTTTCATTTTCAACGATTTGATCGGCAATTGCAAAGAGTCTACCGGGTGGACTGAAAGTCCAGCCAACGCGATCGTCACTCCAGAATTCAGCCATATGTTCCAAATCCCCACGTGCGTCTTTTTTGGCAATTTTTGCTAATACATACATTTCGTATGCTTGAGCATATAATACTGAATTTGTATCCGAATCACATTCAAATGGAGAAATCAACGCATCCATATCGGAAGAAGAAATTGCAAAGCGACGTACTTGTCCCCATTGTGAGTACAATCCTCTATCAGCTATTGCAAGATCAGTAGGTACCCAATCGCATCCGTGAGAGTTAACGGGATTTGGAAATGGATTTAAATGTCCATTATGGCCTACATTATCAGAAATTGAGTATCTCCAAATTGAAGCCGCTACTTCATATCCGTGTGCTTCAGAATTATTGATAAGATTTTGGTTTGCTTCAGCATGATATCGTTCTTTTAATTCCTTTTCCTTAATTGTAATTTTATTTAGAAACTCTTGTTTATTAAGTATGTTTCCATTTTTATCTTTAAACGTTACACTTTCAAAAAATTTATACATCAAGTATGCATAGGAAGCATTTATAACTTCTGGCCAGTACAAATTTTTTTGGATTGATGGCATATCAGAGATGCCAAAACGATGCTGTAGCGTTTGATATTCCGGCATTCCACCCAGGCACGATTCATATGCACTTAAGCCCATATAAGCAAGGGCTCTTGGGGCAGGGCCGGGACGGAAAAATGCAGCATAACGATCGAGCTCTAGGAATACATTGAGCCACTCATGATAAACATCATTATTTAGTGAATCCATCAAGTTGTCAGTTCCTGACGGGGAATCGGATTTATTGCAGGAAATGGTGGATCCAAAAATAAAAATTGCAGCTAAAAACAATAAACGAATTGAGACTTTCATATATCTAAATTTTAAAATGATTTAATTTAAGACAAAACAATCTTAATTGTACAAAACTAAAGTATCATTTCCATTTTAGGCTTTTTTCTAATTTAATTTTTTAAAAATTAAATTGGAAATACAATTTTATAGTTGTCTCGATTTAAAATATTTATTAATTTCGTATAATTATTTTGATCGAATTTGAGCTAAGATCATCGGGTTTAATTTTTTGATAGTCATTTTCAATCGCTGCTAAGGTTGGTGTATCATTTAAAAAGTTTTGGATGTAATAGGTGCCAGCATACTTTTTAGTTTCGAGGTATTGCAGCATTTTTTTCAGATACTCAATATTGATTAATTTTGAATGCACGGTGGTTCGAACTTCGAATGGTATTGAAGAACCGATAAGGATGTCTAATGTTTTTTCAAATTTTGTAAATAAGTCGGATTTGGTAATAAAGAAAAATTGGTCTGCTAAGCTTTTAAAATCAAGAGCTACATAGTCAACAAGACACTCTTTAATAAGATATTGTAGCATTCTGGGATTAGAGCCATTGGTATCTATTTTTAATAAAAAATTAAGCTTTTTAATTTCTTTTATAAATCCATCTATTTTGCAGTGAAGCATGCATTCTCCACCACTTAATACTACACCATCTAATAAGTTTTTTCTGGAGTTAATAAATGCAATTGCCTTATCATATTCTAAATTACCTTTTCCTTTCACGATATCAATATTGTAGCAATATCTACAGCGCATATTGCATCCAGCAAACCAAACAATGCAAGCCGTTTTATCTGGATAGTCTAAAAGTGTAAACGGAGTAATATGATAAATTGCCTTACTCACATTTGCTTTCAATGAATGATAAGCGTTCTTTATGTTCTCCTTTTTTACCTATATTGAAACTTTCGACGGGTCGATGATATCCCATTACCCGCGTGAATACAAGACATTTTGTACGTTGATCGTCATGGTTTTCCAAAATCTGTTGTTGTTTATTTTCCATTTTAGTTTAATTTATTGGTAATTGACCTTAATAGGATTTCATCACATGCAGGACAGTATTCATGTTCTCCATTTAAATACCCGTGATTTTTACAAATACTGAATGTAGGCGTAATTGTAATATAGGGCAATCTAAAATTAGAAATTACTTTTCTTATAAGGTTTCTACATGCTTCCGGTGAGCTGATTTTTTCCTTCATGTACAAATGCAAAACGGTTCCACCTGTATATTTGCATTGTAATTCATCTTGAAGTATCAAGGCTTCAAAAGGATCTTCCGTGAAATTTACCGGAATCTGAGAACTATTTGTATAATATATGTTTTCATTTTGTCCGGCCTGAATAATATTTATAAATCGTTTTTTGTCTTCTTTGGCAAATCTATAGGTAGTACCTTCTGCGGGAGTGGCTTCAAGGTTGTATAGATTGCCGGTTTCTTCTTGAAATTGTATAATTTTTTTACGGATATATTGCAGTATGTTTAATGCTATTTCTATCCCCTTCTCGTCAGCAATATTCAATTCATCTTTTGAGTAATTTCGAATCATTTCATTAATTCCATTTACTCCAATGGTTGAAAAGTGATTCCTAAAATGAGGAAGATATCTTTTCGTGTAAGGGAATAGTCCACGATCAAAAAGTTCTTGAATAAACGACCGTTTTTTTTCTAGACTCGATTTAGCAAGTTGGAGCAAATCATCCAAACGAGCCATTAAGCTATTTAGATCACCATTATAAAGATATCCTAATCTTGCCATATTGATCGTAACGACGCCGATACTTCCGGTCATTTCAGCGCTTCCGAAAAGACCATTGCCTCGTTTTAGTAATTCTCTAAGATCTAATTGCAAGCGGCAACACATGCTTCGAATTGCATTCGGTTTATAGGCATCTGGATTTTCAATTTTAGTACCTTGATCATCATAGGTGTATTGGCTTCCTATAAAGTTTTGAAAGTAGGAAGTACCAATTTTGGCGGTATTCGCAAATAATAAATCTGTATTTTCTCCATACCAGTCAAACGCTTCTGTAATATTTACCGTTGGAATTGGAAATGTAAAGGGTTGTCCATTCGCATCTCCTTCGGTCATTACCGTGTAATACGCTTTATTAATGGCGTTCATTTCCTTTTGAAAATGCTTGTAGCACAAGTCTGTCAATTGATTTACACCCCTGGATTGTGCTGTAGAAAGCAAATCCTTATTTTCAATATTTTCGAATAAGTGCCTGTTATTTCTATTGGGAGTCTGTTCTTTCAAGTCTTCTGGTACAACCCAATCCAGGGTTATATTTGTAAAAGGGGATTGTCCCCAACGTGCAGGAACATTCAAGTTATAAATAAAACTGCGGACTGCTTTTAAAATCTCATCAAAGGAAAGAGCATCTTTAAAAACATAAGGTGCTAGATACGTATCAAAAGAACTAAATGCTTGAGCACCCGCCCATTCGCTTTGCAGGATTCCTAGAAAATTAGCCATCTGCCCCAAAGCTTCTCTAAAATGGGATGGAGCGCGACTTTCAACTCTTCCTCGGACTCCATTAAAACCATCGTTTAAAAGCATTCGCAGGCTCCAGCCTGCGCAATAACCAGTGAGACAATCCAAATCATGTATATGTAAATCACCATTGCGATGTGCATACGCTTCTTCTTTGGAATACACTTTATCTAACCAATAATTTGCAATAATTTTTCCAGCTACATTATTAATAAGTCCAGCACTTGAATAAGAAGTATTTGCATTTGCATTTATTCTCCAGTCTTTTTGATATATATATTCTTCAATGGTTTGGGAGCAATCAATATATGTTGTGTCTTCGTTTAAACCTTGAATATGTTCTCGTTGTAATTTTCGAGTATGCCGATGCAGCATAAAGGCACGCATAGTTTGGAAATGGTTTCTATTATAGAGTTCTTTTTCTATGATATCTTGAATTTCTTCAACAGACCAAATTTCTTTTTCGGCTAGTTTTAAAAATATAGTATTAATTAATATTGAATCTATTTTTTTGTGTTGTCCTTGAAATGCTTTTAGGAGAGCGTCCTCTATTTTATAGGGAAGGAAAGTTTGATATTCTCCATTTCGTTTGATCACAATACGGTCCATATTGGGTTTTTTATGAATTGAGTGAACTTAATTACATCCTATTTTT
Source organism: Saprospiraceae bacterium (assembly GCA_016717265.1). Lineage (NCBI taxonomy): Bacteria > Pseudomonadati > Bacteroidota > Saprospiria > Saprospirales > Saprospiraceae > Saprospiraceae bacterium. Next base: position 180,999 of record JADKFX010000001.1, on the reverse strand, counting down.
TTTAAGCAGAGCATTCTCATTTTTGGAAATTTTTGGTTAACATGGACTTCAGATATGCATGAAATAAGATATTGTATTAAAGAGTCTTGTTTGTGTGAATTTTTCATTCTAATAGTTTTAAGAAAATTGAATTTAAGTAATGAATGCTACAATTAAGACAAAATTATCTTAAATAATGTTAAAAAAAGTTTGCGTGTTTAAATTCTCATTTTTTTTGTTTTAATTCCTTTCGATAAATGGGCTAGTGAAGTTTCTTCAAATTCTTTTTGAAGGGATCCTTTTACGTTTTTCCAAAATCCATGAACCGGACAAGGTTCATTGGAGCCGCATCCTGGTAATCCAAGAAGGCATTTCTCGAAAAAATCTTCACCTTCTAAAATATGAACGATTTCAATCAAATAAATATCTTTTATTGGTTTTTTCAACATAACTCCCCCATGGGGTCCCCTATGAGATTCTAGCAATCCTTTTTTTGTAAGGATTTGAAACGTTTTTGTTAAAAAATGAAATGAAATATTCAATTCTTCAGAGATCTCGCCAATATTTACATAATTTTCCTGCTCATTTTTTGATGCAACATAGATCAATGCTCGTAAGCAATATATTGTCGATTTTGAAAGAGCACGCATGTAAATACTTAATTTAAGAGTAATAACACTCAAATATATGAAATTTATTTAATTTGTATTATTTATCAGTAAAATAATTTAATACAAAGCAGATTCTGTTATATATTTACTGAGCATGGTTATCCAATTATTTGTAATAATTGGATTTATTATTTTCAAGAAATTAGTACAATTTTGAAAGTATCCAGCTTTTGCAAAATATTAAATGGAATACTGATTCCTGATCCGAATTTAGTATTTTAGACATCTAACACTGAACACTTCAAAATTGATTTCTACTGCGTTTGTTTGAAATCCTGGAAAATAGTTTCGGGGTAACATTTATTTCAAAATGTTTTGTTTGATCATTTTAGATTATAGCATTTCCTTCTAATTCAATTTTTGTATTATTCTCCTCCGTTATTTGTCTATCCATTTCATCGATATCTAATGCATTTGTTTTTAAAGAATAGATACGGCTAACAATGAACCATGTAAGTGGGATAACGCCTCCTACAAAGAAAACGGTCGCTCCTATACCTCTTAGCCAAGTCAAAGAATTAAAAATTCCATGATCTATAAATTTCGATGATCGTCCAAACCAAAGTCCTTGTTCAACCACATTTTTAAACTGTATAGCGCCAGCAGGAAAAAGATCTAGCACAACCATTAGCATAAGTCCGATATTAATTGACCAGAATGAAAAATTTACGATTTGTTCATTCCATTGAATATTTTTAATCATTAGACGTGAAGCAAATAGCAAAGCTGCAAGTGAAATATTACCATAAACGCCCATTAATGCAGCATGTGCATGGTTGACGGTTAGATAAGTTCCGTGTTCGAAATAATTCATTATAGGTAAATTAATGATAATTCCTAAAACACCGGCACCAAAAAAATTCCAGAAATTAACAGCAACTAGGAATTTGAAAACCTCCGGAAATCCAAAATTATTTAACTGGTTAATTCCTATATCCCCGACAGCAATTTTAGGCATATTTTTAAACCTCCAGGCTTCTACAGTTAAAAGAATTAACGGTACGAATTGAAGTGTAGAAAAAACACTTCCAAGTGCCATTGTTGCAACAGGTTTTGCGTTCCAATAAAAGTTGTGAGATATTCCAAGCAAACCAGTTCCTAGAAATAGGATTGTTGCAAAGTATACAACCCGGATTGCCGCTTGCCGACTTACCAATCCCATAAGGACCATGAGATAACTTACAATTACGGTAATGAATACTTCAAAGAAGGCTTCAACCCACATGTGTATGACCATCCATCTCCAGAAATCCGCAATAACGAAGTTCGTCTCAGGCCTTGCAACAAATCCAGATAGAAATAGTAATGGAATTCCAATTACTGAGTACATGATCCAATTGGGAAGATTCCATGGTTCACCTTTAATAAAAGCTGGCTTAATTCCGTGATAAACAATTACACCCCAGAGTATAAAAATAACCATTAACAAAATCTGAAAGAGCTTTCCAAAATCAACAAATTCCCAGCCTTGGTGACCAAGATAGTACCACCATTTTCCTAATATGCCTAGTGGCCCTAAAACCATTCCGGTTAAAGAACCGCCCACCAAAATAAAAAGTAAAACAAACAGCGTGTTGATCCATTTGAGTTGTCCTACAATCTCCTGCTTTGATAAAATGGGAAGAATAAAAATTGAAGAAGCAATCCAGCAAGTTGAAATCCAATATAATGAAAGCATCAAATGCCAACTTCTAGAAATCGTAACGGGAACATTACCAGAAATATTAATACCTAAATAGTTCAACCAATTAATGAAATCATTGATCGTAATTAACCCGCTTGATACTTGTAAAAAGAATAGTAGGATTGCTACAAAAAAAAATTTATATGTTGCCTTTTGACTTGGAGTCGGTTTAAATGAATCAACTCTCCGCATAGTAAATAAATCTCTTTTTGCAGGTTTAAAAAATTTATTTGGAAGTTGATTATACTGTCCTATAAAATAGAGTACAATACCGCAAGCCAATACAAATGCTAGAAGGCCTAAAACGCTCCAAAGAATTACGGGTGAAGTAGGCGTATTGCCTGCACTCGGATCAAAAGGCCAATTGTGTGTATAACTATAAAGAGTTCCGGGTCTTTGTGTTACGCAAACCCATGCGCCCCAATAAAAAAAGGATGCTAAATCTGCTGTTTCATCCCGGCTACTTATGTAATCTTTTGGGGGGAATCCTTCACCTTTATTTTTGTCTATAAATAGATCAGTGTAATATTTTTTTATTTGATCGAGTGCAAAAATTTGTGCAGTAGAAAGTTTGACCAGCTTGTCTTGAACGTTATAATTATTTTGTTTTAATTCCGCTTTTACTTTTTCCTGGATTTGTATAATTTGATATTCTTCAGGTTCCGTATTTGTTTTGATTTTGATTTCATCTAAATAGAATGTATTCATATAACCGGTCATCAAGTGCAATGCTTCTGCAGTGAAATCCGGACCTCTTTGTGCACCATCCCCAAAAAAACTACCATATTCCATTAAGGCTTTTTTATGAAATACTTCTTGTCCCCGTTCAATGGTTTTTTGGTCTATAATAATTTTACCTTGGGAATCTTTAAATCCACTCATTGGGGGTGCATCCACGTAGGTTTGAAATCCAATCATACCGACTCCCAAGAGACTGATGATCAGAATAAATAGCAGGGGCCCTTTCCAGTTTTTAGTATTCATAATATAATTAATATTCTTTGTACCTGAGGCTCCGTTGTGTCCATTTTGGTCATTTTGATCTGTTGATTGCATTGTGTAAATGTTTAAGATGAATAAACCATGTGAATGCTTTATTTAAGACAAAATTATCTTAAATAATTAAAGGCAAATTTATCTTAAATGTGAATGATTGTACAATTTTTATGATTTATTTTATACATTTAATAAAAAATTATATGTATAAATCTATAAATCATATATATAAGGATTATAATTGTATCACTTTTGCTATAAAAAAATTGAGTGATGGTCTTCAAAAAAATAGAATTCAATAGGTTTTTTAAAAAATCGATTTGCAAGGAAACCAAATTTGGGAAGAAAAAACCTTTCTTCACAATGAAGGCAGTGCTTCATATGGTTTGGAAATAGATTCAAAAGGGAATTGTTATGCTGTTGGAATTTTAGGTATTTCGGATTATGCTATTCCAAACAGAGCGTATTTATTAAAGTATCAGGATCTTACCACCTCCTTGAGTAATCCAGAAATCAAACAGTTCCTTCATGTTTATCCTAATCCGTGTGCTGGAATTTTACACATCGAGCAATATCAAGTAAACCATGCTTACATCAATCTCCAAATTTATAATTTGCAAGGTAAATTGCTTTTAAGTGAGGAGATATTTTCTCCAGAATTCGTTTTAAATTTAGAAAAATATAGGAATCAATTTTGTTTGATGCGTATAACAAAGCTTGGGAAAATCATATATTCAAATAAATTATTTATTGAATAAATTAAATATTGCCAGTTTACTATTTTGCATATTGTACCCATAGAAAAAGTAGATATTCAATTTTAGGATACTAATTTAAGAATCAAAATTTACTTTTTCGTAACCCGAATTGCGACTCGTCTGTTTTGTTCTCTACCTTCTGCAGTACCATTATCAGCAACTGGATGTTCCGGTCCATATCCTTCAGCAGTTAAGCGATTGCTGGGGATTCCTAAATCAATAAGAGCTTGCATTACTGCATTTGCCCGCTCTTGAGATAATTGGATATTCGCTTTTGTATCTCCAGTATTATCGGTGTAACCGCCAATTTTAAATTCAACATTTGGCATTGCTTTTAAAATACCTGCAATATTGGATATTTGTTCATTTGATATAGCGTTCAATTGCGCACTACCAGTTTCAAATAAAATTCGATCAAAATTGAACCAGGTGTTTTTATCAACTACCGAACTCGTATTTTGAAGCCATTCTAATAATTTTAATTCAACTCCTTTTTCTGGAAGTTTTAATTCAATATTACCAAGTTTAACATTTATCAAGGATCCTAAAGAATACCAGCGCTTTTTAAATTCGATAGCAGATGAGTCCATCATTTCAATTGCCGATTTAGTAGCGAGCTCTGCCTTTATTTTTGCAGAATCAACTACGGCTGCAACGCCTTCAATCGCATTATTTGCGCGATCCATTAATTCAGATTTATTACAACCTTTCATCAAAAACCATAATCCGGCTATTAATGCAATCACCCCAATTACCCATATCCACCAATTTTTTTGTTCTGAATAACTAGGTTCTGATATATGTATAGATTTTGATTTAGTTTCCTGATTACCGATTGAAATGCCTAAAAGACCAGACCATCCATAGGGGAGTGCATTTTCCAGATCATTTTTAGATGCTGCTACCCATTGAACTAATTCAGTTTGTTTTAAATGATCCGTTTGCATTTTTTTCTTTAGAAAAGAAATAACAAAAGGGGATACAACAGATACTAATTTTGAGGCAGCATTTGATTTTGTAAAACCTGCATAATCAGAGAGCATTTGTAGCAGTTTGTTATTGCCACCGTATAATTGATTTAATACATTTGATCCTGCATGTCCAGGCATGCTATAGGCTGATTTTCCTTGAAATAAATCTTCTAAGTGATCCAATAATTCAATTGGATTGTCTTCTTTATGAATAATTTCCCAGGCTGCCATTAAATCCTCTTTGTTTTCTCCAACACCGCTTAATGCTAACAATAAACTAGAAACCGAGGCATCAAAGGCTTTGGAACATGCAAATTCTGATTCTCCCAAATAAGAACTTAGTTTTAAGATTAATTCCCTGGAAATGAACGCTTTTATTGAATCTAATGCTTGCATAGTAATAATTTTACGACAGACAATTTATGCCACAAATTTAATAGGCTAAGCGTTGGAATTCCTAAATCATTTGTTATTGTCTTTGAAAGAATAAATTCCTGCCAAGTGAATGCTTATTTTTGATAAAATTAGACATCATAATGGACCAGGAATTATTAAAGTACCCTATTGGACAATGGAAATCACAATTAATTTATAAACAGGAGGACATTCAAAAATGGATCGAAGACATTCAAAAACTCCCATATCTATTGAAAGAAATGGTCCAAAAGATGGACGAATCGGTCTATAATAATAAGTATAGGCCTGATTCCTGGACTATTCAGCAGATAATCCACCATATAGCAGATAGTCATGTAAATGGTTATATCAGGCATAAATTAACAGTGACACAGCATCAACCTACCATAAATCCATATTTGGAAGCTTCCTGGGCAGAATTAGAAGATGTGAAGCGGCTTCCATTGCAAATTTCATTAGATTTGATTGTAGCACTACATCAAAGATGGGCGGTTTTTTTAGATTCAGTTTCAAATTCAGATTTGGAGAAATGCTATTATCATCCTGAACATCAACGATTTATAACTTTACAAGAATCTATTGGTATGTATTCATGGCATGGTCGGCATCATCTTGCACATATTCGAAATGCTGTAACGAATCCATATTAATCCTGCAATAAAGTTATTTTTGCGACCTCATGAGTTTTATATTAGAATTAAAAAAAAGAAGAACCTTTGGTATCGTGTCTCATCCAGATGCGGGAAAAACTACACTTACTGAAAAATTACTTTTATTTGGGGGTGCAATTCAAACGGCTGGTGCTGTTAAATCCAATAAAATAAAGAAACATGCGACTTCCGACTTTATGGAAATCGAACGACAAAGAGGAATTTCAGTAGCAACCAGTGTCATGGCGTTTCCTTATCGGAATTTACAAATTAATATCTTGGATACGCCCGGCCATAAAGATTTTGCTGAAGACACTTTCCGAACTTTAACAGCGGTTGATAGTGTTATTGTGGTAATTGATGTAGCAAAAGGGGTTGAAGAGCAAACTGAAAAATTGGTTCAAGTTTGTAGAATGCGTCATACTCCAATCATCGTTTTTATTAATAAACTTGACAGAGAAGGCAAAGATGCTTTTGACTTGTTGGATGAAATTGAAACAAAACTTAATTTAAGAGTGACCCCACTTTCCTGGCCAATTGGTATGGGTCAGAGCTTCCAAGGTGTTTACAGTTTATATGAAAAAAAAATCATTCACTTTAAACCACATGGCAAACAAGACACGGAAGAAGTAATTTCAATTCATGATCTTAAAGATCCTAAACTGGAACAAATCATTGGAGCCAGGCCTCACCACCAATTATTAGATGAAATTCATACCGTAGAATCTGTCTATCCAGCATTTCATAGAGAAGATTATTTATCTGGAAAAATTTGTCCGGTTTTCTACGGTTCGGCTGTCAATAATTTTGGTGTGCGGGAATTATTGGATTGTTTTGTTGAAATTGCACCAGAGCCTTTATATCGAGAAACAGAAGAACGAATTGTTCAACCAGAAGAACAAAAATTAAGTGGATTTGTATTTAAGATTCATGCAAATATGGATCCGAAACACCGGGATCGAATCGCTTTTTTTAGAATTTGTTCAGGCGTATTTAAGCGAAATACCAATTACTTTCATGTCAGACTTAACAGACAATTAAAATTTTCCAATCCGACTTCTTTTATGGCGGCCAGAAAAGAAGTTGTTGAAGAGGCTTATCCTGGAGATGTAGTTGGTTTATTTGATAGTGGAAATTTCAAAATCGGTGATTCTTTAACAGAGGGAGAATCATTACATTTTAAAGGAATTCCTCGATTTTCACCAGAAATATTCAGATATGTAAACAATGCAGATCCTTCAAAATTTAAACAATTTGCAAAAGGCTTGGATCAGCTTATGGATGAAGGGGTAGCTCAAATGTTTATAAAAGAAGACAGTCAGCGAAAAATAATAGGTGTTGTGGGAGCTTTGCAGTTTGATGTAATCCAATACCGGATGGAGCATGAATACAATGCGGCTTGCAATTATGATCCTATTAATTTACATAAAGCCCTCTGGGTTGAATGTGCAGATGTAAAAAAATTAGATGAATTTATTACCAGAAGAAAGAAGGATCTTGCCCGTGATAAGGATGGGAAATTAATTTTTCTGGCAGAATCTGCATGGACTTTAAAATTAGTACAAGAGAATTTTCCAGATTTAAAATTTCATATGAGTTCGGAATTTTAAGGATTCTGAAATAAAGATTTTAAATCTAAAAAAGAGATTTTTAGAATCGACCAGATTTGAATAAAGCTTATTTAATTATATTTTTCTTGTTATGTGTTTTAAGGAGTTATAATTTATTTTTTGTTTTTTATTAATTTAAGAAGACCTGAATTGAATACAAAGAAACGAACTGAATTGTAACCACTGAACGAATCGCCATTTTAATATTTTTTTATTAACAGAAATTCGCAAAAAATAAGATCATGAATGAAGCCAATGGGATCCAAAATATTATTTCAATTTATTCAAATAGTTTGATCGTATTAAGTCAATATGATAGGAATAGTTTGGAGTTCTATGATTTGAATGATAAAATTACCTATGAAATTCAATTTGAAGAAGCTTTACTGGCAATTCAGGAACTTAAAGTTTATTTGATTTCAAAAAATGAAGCTACGATGCTATTTGGAAATCGTAAGGATGATAGTTTTGAAGGAATTCTTGGCAATGTTGTTCAAAGTTTTGATGGAAATTATGTATACCCTTCCATTGAAGAACAAGCGGCTCATTTATTATATTTTATAATTAAGAATCATCCATTTTCAGATGGAAATAAAAGAATTGGTGCGTTCATCTTTGTTTGGTTTTTAGAAAAAAACAAACATCACATTAAAAAGAATGGCGAATTAAAAATTAATGATAACGGACTCGTAGCGCTAGCATTATTGGTTGCGCAAAGTAATCCTGCCGAAATGGAACAAATGATAAAGCTGATTGTAAACCTGATAAATTAAAGGAAAAAGATCTTTAAGAATTTAAAAATGACTAATTTTTAGTTCTCAGCTTAGAATTTGCGTTGATAGATGCTCAGAGAGCTTTGCACTTATTTTATTGTATAGCAATCTTTTAATGTTTCTGTAAATTTAGATTTTTGGTCTTTTGTTTATTTTGAGATTTTTGTAAATTTATATTTTTTCTGGATTTGAAAAAATTAATTTTAGCATCCCGAAGTTTTTTATGTTTTTCTTTTAAAAATAATTTACTATTAATAAGCAAGTTTTCTTTTGTAATAATATTTTTTAGAGTTCCTTTAAATTCGAGATCTCGATTTTCTGATTTCAAGGCAGAAATAAAACTGGAAGGTAATAAAAAGTATCCTTTTGGTAATTTTAGTTTTGAAATTTGGGTACCAAAGTTTTTAATAAAATGCAAACAATTATTAATTCGAAGACTGTATTTTTGTTTTACTAATTGGTTTTTTAATTTCAGACATGTTTTTAGTTCTTGTTCAGAAATTTCAATTATAAATCCATCATCTCTAATGGATTTCCAATCATCCCGGATTTCACCTTCCATAAATCCAAATACACCACTTGATTGAATACCACCTTTAGGATAAAAGCCAAAACATGCTAGTACCACATTTTTATTTAAAATGGTATCTTCCTGAATTAAACCAATGTAAGCATGCCCAAAAGACTGTCTTATTACGCCATCAAAAAAACCTTCTTTTGAAAAAAAAACAAGCCATTGCTTTGAAAAAATTGCTTGCTGAGAACAAAGCAATAGGAGTGCGACAAGGAATGTTTTTTTCATTTTAGTAATTCAATTTCAGATAGATTCTATCATTAGACTGCGATTACCAATACATTATAAAGTATGCAATTCGTTTAAGGTCTATTAGCAAATATATGTTTTTAAACTGAATTAACTTGTAAATAACACTAAAATATTTAGAAATATTTCGATTAAAATGCAATTTTATATGGGTATGATTAATGGATTTTCATACGAATCAATTAAAAACCACCATTTATGGGCAGGAATTGCAAATTCAAGCTATGAAAGCTGTAATTTTGAACATTAATTAAGAAAATTATGATCGCAGAAGTCACGGTTTACCAGCCTAAACATAAAATTCGGATACTAACAGCGGCCTCTTTGTATGATGGGCACGATGCGGCCATTAATATTATGCGTCGAATCATGCAAAGTAGCGGGGTAGAAATTATCCATATGGGGCATAATCGGTCGGCTTTAGAAATTGTGGATGCTGCAATTCAGGAAGACGTCCAAGGAATCGCTATAACTAGTTATCAAGGTGGTCATAATGAATTTTTTAAATATATATATGATTTGTTAAAAGAAAAAGGCTGTGGCCATATCAAATTGTTTGGCGGCGGCGGCGGCACTATTTTACCATCTGAAATTGCAGCTCTTCAAAAATATGGGATCACCCGTATTTATAGTCCGGATGATGGGCGCCACATGGGTTTGCAAGGAATGATCAATGATTTGATTTCTCAATGTGATTTTGCTACTGGAGGTTCTTTAAATGGAGAATTAAAGGAAATTATTCATACTGATTTTAGAGCGGTCGCCCGTTTAATATCTACGGTGGAAAACTTCCCAGATCAATCGGAAGCACTCCTGAATGCCCTTTCCAAAACTCCAGTGCAAAAAATCATTCCTGTTCTGGGGATTACAGGTACTGGTGGCGCAGGAAAATCGAGCCTGGTGGATGAATTGGTAAGACGATTTATTCTTGATTTTGCAGAAAAGAAAATAGCCATATTATCTGTTGACCCTTCTAAGCGAAAAACTGGAGGAGCCTTATTAGGTGATCGAATCCGCATGAATGCAATTCATCCTGAATTTAGTGGTGGTAGAGTTTTTATGCGTTCACTAGCTACCCGACAAAGCAATCTGGCGCTTTCGCCACATATTCAAAATGCATTAAAAATTTTGAAAGCAGCAGCATTTGATTTAATTATTTTGGAAACTTCAGGAATTGGACAAAGCGACACCGAAATTGTCGACTTTAGTGATGTTTCTTTATATGTTATGACTCCTGAATATGGCGCAGCAACTCAATTAGAAAAAATTGATATGCTAGACTTTGCAGATATTGTAGCGATCAATAAATTTGACAAGCGAGGAGCACAAGATGCCCTTCGGGATGTTCGAAAACAGTTTCAGCGGAATCATAAATCATTTGATAAAAATTCAAATGAGATGCCAGTTTATGGCACGATTGCTTCCCAATTTAATGATCCTGGAACCAATTTATTGTATAAAAATTTAATGGAAACCATTGGAAAGAAAACCAATTCTAATTTGCATTCTCAGTTAAGCGTTTCCATTGGTGAATCCGAAAAAATCTATATTATACCGCCAAACAGAACACGATATCTCAGCGAAATTTCTGATAATAACCGGCAATATGATCAATGGGTAAGCAAACAGTCTGAGATTGCACATCAATGGCAAGCATTAAATACCGTTTCGGATTTGGCTGACCAGGAAGTACTGAAAAATGCAATTCAAAAACTTAGTACACAAATATTAGAACAACTTGATGGAAATTCCAGATCCATTTTGGAAAACTGGAATGAAAAAAAACAAGCTTACAACAGCGATGAATATATCTATAAGGTAAGAGACAAAGAAATTAGAGTTCCAACGTTTACAAAATCCTTATCCCATACACGGATACCAAGAGTTGTTTTACCAAAATATAAGGATTGGGGAGACATTTTAAAATGGACTTTGCAAGAAAATGTACCGGGTTCTTTTCCCTATACTGCAGGTGTTTATCCTTTTAAGCGGGATGAAGAAGATCCTACCAGAATGTTTGCTGGCGAAGGTGGGCCTGAAAGAACAAATCGCAGATTTCATTATGTAAGTGTAGACATGCCCGCAAATCGTTTGAGTACTGCATTTGATTCCGTAACACTTTATGGAGAAGATCCTGATTTCAGACCTGATATATATGGAAAAGTTGGAAATAGTGGTGTCAGTGTTTGCAGTTTGGATGATGCAAAGAAATTATACAGTGGATTTGATCTGTGCGATCCTAAGACTTCGGTAAGCATGACCATTAATGGACCCGCTGCAACCATTTGTGCATTTTTTATGAATGCTGCCATAGATCAACAATGTGAAAAATATATCCACGAACATAAATTGGAAGCTACTGTAGAAGAAGCTTTAAAAATAAAATTTGATAATAAGGGTTTCACCAGACCAACATATCAGGGTGATTTACCTCCTGGTAATAATGGACTTGGTTTATTGTTACTTGGAATTACCGGAGATGAAATTCTCGATCCAAACACCTACCAAAATTTAAAAGCCAAAGCCTTAAAGTCTGTTCGTGGTACTGTTCAGGCTGATATTTTAAAAGAGGATCAAGCACAAAATACCTGTATTTTTTCAACAGAATTTTCTTTGAAACTTATGGGCGATGTGCAGGAATATTTTATTCGAAATGGAGTGCGGAATTTTTATTCAGTTTCTATTAGTGGTTACCATATTGCAGAGGCAGGAGCAAATCCAATTTCACAATTAGCATTTACGCTAGCGAATGGGTTCACATTTGTTGAATACTATTTATCACGAGGAATGAATATTGATGATTTTGCACCCAATTTATCGTTCTTCTTTTCCAATGGAGTAGATCCTGAATATGCAGTAATTGGTAGAGTTGCCCGTCGGATTTGGTCAAAAGCGATGAAACATAAATATCATGGCAATGAAAGAAGCCAAATGTTGAAGTATCATATTCAGACATCGGGTAGATCGCTGCACGCCCAGGAAATTTCATTTAATGATATACGGACCACGCTGCAGGCTCTATATGCTATCTACGATAATTGCAATTCGTTGCACACCAATGCGTATGATGAAGCAATCACAACCCCTACAGAAGAATCTGTAAGAAGAGCAATGGCAATCCAATTAATTATTAATAAGGAATTGGGACTTGCAAAAAATGAGAATCCACTACAGGGTTCTTTTATTATTGAAGAATTAACAGATTTAGTAGAAGAAGCTGTTTTATTAGAATTTGATAAAATGACTGAACGAGGAGGGGTTTTAGGTGCTATGGAAACAATGTATCAGCGAAGTAAGATTCAAGAAGAAAGTTTGTATTATGAAACCTTAAAACATACTGGAGAATATCCAATTATTGGGGTTAATACCTTCCTTTCAAAGGATGGTTCACCTACGGTTTTACCAAGGGAAGTGATCCGTGCGACAGAAGAAGAAAAAAATGATCAGATCTCTGCATTAGAGCATTTGAAAATGGCAAATACAGCATCCAGTGATGAAAAACTCAGGCTTTTGCAACAAGCAGCTTTGCGTAATCAAAATATGTTTGCCGAATTGATGGAGGCTGTAAAATCCTGTTCGTTAGGAACCATTACAACTGCTTTATATGCTGTAGGAGGAAAGTATCGCAGAAATATGTAACCAGGTAAATGCTGTATCGAACTTCAGAAGAAGCATTCTAGGAATCTATTTGGGTAATTGTTTGCAAAGATTCTACCCGATTTTTTGCAAGCGTTGTATGCATTGGAATGGATTTCAGTTTTTTAAAAATCCATTGTTTAAAAATAATTATTTATTTAAATCTAAATCTACGAAACAATTCGTAGATTTGTGATACATTTGGTTTTTGATGGAATTTTAATTCCAATTATTTATTTAAAAAAATAAATCATTTAGTATGTATCGTTTCATGCTTTTGGCTTGCCTTTGGTTAAGCCTTGGTTCAGCTTATGGCTTTCCTAAACCTTTTTACAGATTATTAGGGAATGTTGTGGATGCAGAAAGCAATCCAATGCCATTTGCGGTGGTCGTTTTATTTTCTATGAAAGATAGTACAATGGTAAAAACAGAAGTTTGCGATGAATCGGGTCACTTTGTATTCGAAATTGAACCAAACGTTCAGCAAGCATATTATCTCAATGTCAGCATGGTATTTTATGAATCTTATTTTTCATCTCCAATTGAATTAAATGCAGAGCAATCACAGATTAATTTAGGCACAATTAAATTGAAATCAAGCTCAAATAATTTGAATGAAATTACAATTCATGGAAAAAAACCATTTATTGAACGTAAAAGTGATCGCTTTGTATTGAATGTTGAAAGTAGTATTTTGGCAAATGGAAGTAGTGCCTTTGAGATGCTGGAGAAAGCTCCTGGAATTACTATCAATTATTTGGATGCAATTGTTATGAAAGGTAAAACAGGTGTTGTCATCTTGATTGATGGCAAACAAAGTCCATTAGCAGGAACAGATCTTGCAAATTATTTAAAAGCTTTGCCATCAAATAGTTTAGACAGGATTGAAATCATTAGTAATCCTTCAGCCAAATATGAAGCAGCTGGAAATGCGGGTATCATAGATATCCGACTAAAAAAAGATCAACGTTTTGGAACCAATGGAAGTGTCTCCGCCAATTATGGGCAAGGTATTTATCCTAAAGCGGGTATTGGATTAAATCTAAATCATCGAACAAAATATTTTAATTTATTTGGAAGTTCAAATTACAGTTTTCGAAAAGGTTTGAATAAACTGATATTGTATCGAGAATTTTTCGAAAATGGGAAAAGTACAGGTGCATATGATCAACAAAATTATCTGGTTTTCCCGTTTCATTATAATACAATCCGTCTAGGAACTGATTATTATTTTCCAAATGGCAAAACAATCCTGGGAGTTGTTGCATCTGGTTCCATAAATCGATTTAAACCGCATGGAGAAAATAATTCAAATGTGGAGAATGCGCTGCATGAAAAAGTATCTTCTTTTGAAACGAGCAATCGCAGTAGTGATTTATGGCCAAATTATGCTTTTAATTTTAATGCTAAACATAGTTTTGATTCACTAGGAACAGAAATCACCTTGGATATTGATTATGCTCGATTTTGGAATGAAACGGAACAGAACTTTTTAACTAAGTATTACGATTTGAAAAAGGAACCCATAAAACAAGATTATTATTTATATGGAGATTTGAATGGTATCCTGGAAATTCGATCTCTAAAAATAGATTTTAACAAATCTATTTTTAAGCATTGGAAAATGGAAGCGGGTATAAAAAGCAGTATTGTGGATGCTGATAATGATCTTGCCTTTTATGATAAAAGTAATTTGTTACCTGTTTATGATAGTACCAAGAGTAATCATTTTTTATATCAGGAAAATATTAATGCGGCCTATTTAAATTACCACTATGAGAAGACTAAATTAAGTGTGCAAGCAGGTCTAAGAGTTGAACAAACCATTGCAATTGGGAAGCAACTTGTAAATGAAAATTCTTTTGATCGAGAATATACAAATTTATTTCCATCTTTTTTCGTAAATTATGCAGTAAAGCCAACTTATGACATGGGTTTTAATATCAGCAGAAGACTAGACCGCCCGCATTACCAGCAATTGAATCCATTTAAATTTTTCCTTGATCCAAGTACCTATAAAGAAGGAAATCCATTTTTAAATCCACAGTATAGTTGGGTGCTAGAATGGAATCACAGCATACTCAAGAATTATAATATTTCAGTTTCATACACAAACACAAAAGATAATATAACTGAAGTTATTGGTCCGGTCGAAGGACAAGACCGTATCACAGTGCAAACAAATGAAAATCTTTTGAAGTTTGAAAATATTTCAATAAGTGGATCTACTAATATTAATATTCTTAAAAACTGGAGTAGCATGATCAATGTAAGCAGTTGGATCGGTAAATATCGTGGAAATTTTGCAAATACCAGTTTACAAGATGGAAATATAGTTTTGAATTTAAGTTCAAATAATTCAATTAAGTTTGAAAAGGATTGGTCTGGAGAATTTAGTTTAAGTTACCAGACACCAGAAGTCTATGGTTTTATGAAATTAGAAACCATGTGGGGTATAAATTTAGGAATCCAAAAGCAATTTTTGAATAAGAAGGCAAGTATTAAATTAAGTGCGACTGATCTATTTTGGACCAATTTACCAAAGGCTAATATTCAATACCGGGATTATTTTGAGCGTTTTGTTGTAAAACGAGAAACACGGGTTGTTTCATGCAGTTTTAATTATAGATTTGGAAATACAAAAATTGCTGGTAGCAGAAAAAGAGTTAGCGGTGCAGAAGATGAAAAGAAGCGGGCATCAAGTGGTCAAGGATAGCTATTTATATTTTAGGACTTACTTTTCCATTGCAAAATTGACCATGGTGTCAATATTCATTTTTGTTCCTTCATTCCAGGCAATTTTAAAGTCTTCTGCTTCAATTTGAATTGTAAGATTATAAATTTATTTAATTGGTTGTATATAATGTGGTGTAGCAAATTTCTTAAAAAGCTAAATTGCTTTTGATTAACTTCTCAATATTTAGAAACTAAAATTAATAAAATTAAATTGAATTTTAAAATTCTATAAGATATAGAAACTAAAACCAAGAAAGGAATTTAAATTATCTTTGTAACAGTGTTTCTTCCAAACCCGTATATAGATTTTTCATCCATTCTAAAGATTCTTCGGAGTTTTCCTGTTTGTTCAATATAAGCAATAGTTTTCCAGGATTCGTTTTAATATAGAGTCTCATCTTATTTTCAAAAGTAAATGTTTTTTCAAAATAATCATTTACAGAATTAAATACAGGAGTTGGTGCAAAGCTTTCATTTAAAAAATTATGAACTTGTTGAATTTTTTCAAGTCCATAAGAAGCTGTAATCTCATAAGTTTCATCAGATTCAGATTCACTGATAGAGATCTTATCGGGTGTATTTTGAAAAGCGCCGAATGTTGTAATTGTTAAAAGTGCAATCAAGCTAAATGTTAATTTAGGATATGTGATTTTCATAGTATTAAATTATTTTAAGGTAATATTAATTCAAATATAAGCTAAATAATTAAGAATTGTTAATCTGTATTAATTTTTAAATAGGCTTTCATAGGTATCCAGTAATATTCTTTCCAACCTTTTTTAAGTTGTTCAACTTTATGTTCGGGAATACCAGTTTGCTCAAATTTCAATTTTGTCTTATTTCCATTGGGTTCAAAGCTAAATTTGCAAATGGAATAATGGTTTTCTGGCCAACCATTTTCAGCAAAATTCCAGGCTTGAACAATTTTTTGGGCCACTGCTAATTCAATGTTATAGCCTTTACAATACCCATTAAATATATTAAATTTTCCATTTATTTCATTGCTGATAATAACGTCTGATCCAGTAAAAGCTGCATGTTTATAAGGATCCATAAACAAATAGTAGAGCTCCTCCGGGCTAGCATCGAAGCTTATATTCTGTTTAATGGTTTTTACTTTTAACACGTATTCTTGGTATTTTAATACAAAAATATTACAAATAGTTTGAATGTCTAAAATTTATTTGTTTTCATTCCAAACAAGGCCTTTTAAGTGCTATTCTAATATGTTTAGACAGTTCTGTAAAAAGAAATTTAAAGTAGGGCATTGTTGCCTTAAATTTTGATAGAATCAGGTGGCTTAAGGAT
Source organism: Saprospiraceae bacterium (assembly GCA_016717265.1). NCBI lineage: Bacteria > Pseudomonadati > Bacteroidota > Saprospiria > Saprospirales > Saprospiraceae > Saprospiraceae bacterium. Next base: position 163,987 of record JADKFX010000001.1, on the reverse strand, counting down.
CTTAATTTTAAAAAGTACAGAAAGTCATTAAAATGAATTTCAAGTAGTGCAATAAGATTTATTTCATTATTTTACGAAACCATATTTTAATCCTTATTTATTAGTTACTTAATTGATTCCAAGATTGTTGTTGCGCTTTGTTTAAAAATGTCCAGGCAACAATGCGACTTATTTTATTTCCTTGTCCCATTGGAAATGTTTTTATTTCAAATGTTTTCGCTTGTTTAAGGGTATCGTAAACAATTTGGAGATTGGCTTTCTTAGAAATCAAAGTGGAAAACCATAAACAAGAAGTTTTGTATTCAATACTTTCATGAATCATTTGCTTTACAAATCCTAATTCACCTCCATTATAAGATAGTTCATGCGTATCACCTCCGAAATTTAAAACAGGCTTTGCAATTTTTAGATGACTTAAATTATTTAGTTTACGAAGCGTACCCGCATGCGCTTCTTCAATAGAATTATGAAATGGCGGGTTGCAAATGGTAACATGGAAAAGTTCCTTAGGCTGAATGATGCTCTTGAATATAGCTTTAGAATTCGATTGTAGTCGGAGTTCTATAAATCCTTGTAAACATGAATTTAATGCAATCGTTTGTTTTGCTGCTTCAATAGAAGTTTGATGTATATCGGATCCAACAAATGACCATCCATATTCTTGATGTCCAATTATCGGATAAATGCAATTAGCGCCTATCCCAATATCCAGGCATTTTATTTTATAGCCGGTTGGGATTTTTCCAGCATTTCCAGAAGCTAATAAATCTGCAATATTATGAATATAGTCAGCTCTGCCAGGAATAGGCGGACATAAATAATTGTTAGGTATATCCCAGAAGTCTATCTGGTAATGAAATTTAAGAAGTGCTTTATTTAGCATCTTTACTGCATCCGGATTTGCAAAATCAATAGAACTATCATTAAATTTATTAATAATAACAAAGGGTTCTAAGGCAGGGAGGCAAGAACAAAGTTGTTTGAAATCATAACGAGTTCTATGTTTATTACGGATATGTAAATTATATTTTTCAATTGGATGAATCTTCTTTTTTTGAATCATAAAAAGAAATGACAAATTTTAAAGATATTATCTTAATTTATACAGTACTTCAGCAGTTGTATAAGTTGTTTAGCCAATTTGCAAATTTATGTAATTAAAGCATGTGCTGTTTACTGAGGTCTTAAGTCGATAGTCAAATATAATAAGAACTACTGAAATTACAATTCGTTTAATGAAATTTTAATTACGGTCTTTGTAGGGTTTTTAGTTAAAACAGCTGCATTATCTTTAGGCAAACTCGTTCAATTTCCAGAAAGCGTTCAGTATATTCTTTAAGCAAAGTATTAAAAATCAGTTATGTCCTAGGCTTTAATATTTTTTTATATGCTTGTTGAAGGGCATCTTTCAGAATGGACTTAGGTACTTTTTGTAAATCAATAAATGTAGCACCTTTTTGACCCCATTTATTTGGAACGGGATATATAATATTACAATCAAAGGCAGAAAAAACAGATTGATCAATTGGAGATAACATTAAACAGGCTAAGTTTTTTTGAATATCAAGTGTAGCGAAGATCTTATTATGCACCCGAAAGGATGTTTTTTCAAAATGAGCTAATTCTATGGCATCAGGCAATGAAAGTGCTAATTGACGGAATGATTCTATATCGACCAATTTTATTTGAATTGTCTGCAAATATCGTAAGAGTTGGCTATAAAATTATAGCTAAATTATTAAAAGCAAGTTGAGTAATCTTATTCTATAATAAGTTTTCCGGTATTCATTATTTGATTTTCATGAAGGAGCTTAAACATATACATTCCTGACGGTAGAACCAAATTTAATTCTGGAGTTTGCCTAATTAATTTGGATTTGAATACCATATTTCCAAGATTATTATAGATGATTAAATCTAACGTTAAATGATTTGCAAAATCAATTCTTAAATTTCCATTTGACGGATTCGGATATAAATTTATGGGAGCATTTACTATTGTAGAAGAACTTTTTGTAGGATTTATAATTTCAAAATCTGTAGAGCAGCTTTTCCCATTATAACTTGCTTTAAATATATATTTACCAGCAAGCGTGGGTAATTTTTTTGAATATCCTTGAATTCTGGTTTTAGAATCGGTTACGCTTATGTATGTCCAATTTGTAAAGTTACTTCCATCTGGATTTAAAATGCTCATTTCTGCTTTCAATCCAATTATTTCTTCCCGGATATACATATAGAATTTTGCAAAACCAGCAGGCAAACCAGTACCTTGAAATGGGATTTGAAAGGAGCTACTTTCATTTAAGGTTTCCGTGCCAGGGCAAGGGGGAAGCACAATATCTGTGGTATTTGAAGAAACTTTTACAATAGCAGATTCTTTGTATTCTTTTTGATCGTTCCACCAGGATTTTGAATTTAAAGTATTGCAAGTACCGGAAAAGGGATCAATTCGAGTTGAAACTGTGCTTCCACTCCACACTTCGAAATGAAGATGCGGTCCAGATGAATTTCCGGAACTCCCAACGATACCAAGAAATTCACCGGAAAGTACGGATTGTCCGATAATTTTTGCGGTTAAAGAATTCTTTTTCATATGAAAATAAATAGCCCGTGAACCATCCTCATGTTGAATTACAATATAATTAGCTGTAGCAGATGTAGAGCCACAATTTTTATCAAATTCCCCATCCTGTTTATCAATAATAATTCCGGATGCTGCAGCAATTACTTTAACCAGATTATTATCCATTTTATAGAAATTATTTGGCCAAATAGAAATGTCTGTGCCTTTATGACCATCATATGTATTTGATCCACAGTTGTAATCCTCAAAATTTCCAGTAGTTGTGTTTTGATCCACATACGCTGAAATTCTGTAATAACTGCAATCTTTAAGCGCTGTGTCTGCCTGAAGCGGCCATGATAAGCTTACAGAACCGGGGATTAAAGTTGTCTGTAAATCTAAAATTTGTGCATTTTTATTGCATTGATTTTCTAAGAAATTATATTGCTCTGATGTAATACAAGATTGGGGTTCATTATTTTCAAGAATTTCCATTATATTAATCTTGGATTCAAATGTATTAATTTGGGCGTTTACAAATTGGAACACTCCAATGAATACAACCATTCCATGCAAGTAAATTTTACGTTTCATTTTTTGAAGGCTAAGGTACAAATGTATAGAGCCATTATTGAGGTATTTTGCTGTCTGGAATATTTATTTAATTTGTACATTGGAATGGAATAAATTATAGATATATAATCGAATGACGGTATGATATCATGAGAAACTAAATCATTCTTAGGGTCATTTAACAGGATCCTTTTAAACAGATGCAATATTCATTTCTTAATTGGGTGTCGGATAGCAAATAGTCAATTAAAATATTTATGCTATTATCAATTGAAATAAAAGTAAATACTCCATATTGTCTTTGTGAATTTATTTTTGTAAGTTTGTAAAAATCTTACATATGTTGAAAGCCTTGCAGTTCGTAGTTTTAATAATTATTTGTCTTCCACGAAGCCTATTTGCACAAACCTGGGAATCATTATCGGATATTCCTGAGAAACTTACATTTCCAGTTACTGCAGTCGTTGATGGAAAAATTCATATACTGGGAGGTGGTGGAGTTGGCGGAGCTACAAATAAGCATTATCAGTATGATCCACAATCCAATACATGGACGATTAAAGCACCTATTCCTTACAAAGCGCAACAACCAGCAGGAACTGCAAATAACGGGAAGATTCATTTTTTTGGTGGAGGATTTCCGACTTCTGGTTCCCCGGTAAAGGATCATTATGTTTATGATCCTATTTTAGATACCTGGAAAGCTGCAGCTAATATAGATCCAGCACGTGCAATTCATTATGCTGTAAGTTTGAATAATCAATTATATTCAATGGCAGGCCAGGGTGTTTCAGATCGATTTGAACAATATGATGCAAACAACAATAGTTGGATAAATAAGAAAAAATTGCCGGATTCAAAATTTTGGTATGGAGCACACGTAGTTGCTGTTGGTAAAATTTTTCGTTTTTGTGGAGGAGGTTATACAGCACCCATAAATTTTGCTCACGAATATGAAGTAGCAACGGATACCTGGTTAACATTGCCAAATATGCCTGTTGCAATACATGGTTTGGCAGGAGCAGCCATTGGAAATAAAATTTATCTGGTTGGAGGTTATCATGATTTTGAAGATTCTAAGGATGTTTGGGTTTATAATATGGATACCAAAACCTATACCCCAGGAGTGGCCCTTCCTACAGGAAGAACATACCATAATATGGTGTCTTTGGATGCTTGTATATACACTCTCGGTGGGAATAATGCAATTGACGCGACCGTCGGAACTTCTTTTCTTAAGTTTTGTCCGAATGTCACCGGGAGCTTTGACGAAAAGCAATTTAATACACCTGAGATTTTTACAGATCATAATTTCATTAGAATTGATTTAAAGGATAGGGTTCCTTGGAATCTAAAAATATTGGATGTAACCGGAAAACAAATATTAGCTAAAAAATTAAACGCAAGTATAAATCTATCTCACAGGATTGAAATACAGGATTTACCAGCCTCCATTTATTTTATACAATTAACAGATCAAAAAAGAAAACTTAATAGAAGCTTTATAATCATCAATTAAAATAGTAACATGTCAAATCAAATTAAAGCAACTTTAGTCATTTTGATTATTATATATGGACTTCAGGTCAATGCCCAGGTAGGAAATTCTGCGCCTGATTTTATAGTTACAGATGTTCATGGTAAAACGCATCGGCTCTATGATTATATTGAGCAAGGTAAAAAAGTTATAATTGATTTTTTCTTTACAAACTGCATTCCTTGCCAATACTATTCACCACAAGTTAATAAGGCTTATGAGAAATATGGTTGCAATACGCAGGATCTTATATTTATTACCATTGATTATAATGATACAGATGCAGAAGTTTTAGAATACGACAATACTTATAAAATTGAATTTCCTTCCATTAGTGGATTGCAAGGTGGTGGGAATAAAGTAGTAAGCCAATATAATATTTCCGCATTTCCTACCTTGATTTTAATAGATTCTACAAAAAAGATTGTAGCTGAATTTGATCCACCTACTTTGGTAGTTTTTGATTTTAAACTTGCAATGCAAGGTAATTTGCCAAAACCTTGTTTAACCAATGTTAGCAATGTAAGGAGTCAATTTGTTGTTATTTCACCGAGTCCAGTCCAGTCTCAAAATTTACAGATTTATTTAGATGAATTCATTTCAGGTCCGGCAAAAATTGAAATTTTTGATTTATTAGGAGTGACTGTGTTAAAAAAGAAAATTCATTTTAACAATGAAAACCGATATGATCTTAAAATTCCAGAACTAAAATCTGGTACCTACCTATTTAAAATGATTATTGGAAATGAGAAGCATTTTGTTATAAAATTTGAAGTGATTTAAATTTGGAAGAATATAGTAGTAATTAATCCTGGATACAAAATAAAGACAGACTTTTATTTTGGGTGTTGCTTTTTATACCTCTATTTAATATATAATTTAAATGGCTTTCCATTAATGCGTAAAAAATATAAGCCGTTTTTAAGATCTTTCATTGTAATTTTAATGTGATCCTCATCAATAAATTGATCATACACCAAATTGCCAAGTAAAGTATAAATACTAATTCTTTTATTGCTCGTTTTACCGATGATTGTAAATTGTCCAGAAGAAGGATTTGGTGAAATTTTATAATATTTTTGTTCAATTGAATCTTGATTTAAGTTTCCATATTCGAGCATTAAATTATCTATATTTAAATAGGAGCACCAAGGTTCGTTTGCACAGCCACCGCCGGTGTTTTCAAATTTGGATGGTTTAATATAAACGATTATACTATCGGGAATGAGTGCTAAGCGTTTATAATTTATCTTGCAATTAAAAATTGTAAAATAGGGTGTAGGAGGTAAATCACAAATTGCTAAAGCAATCGTGTCAATGAGTTTGGAAACTGTATTAAATTTTGTAAGGTAAATGGAGATTTCAGCGGTATCAAGGATCCCACTGCCCATACGATTTTCAGAGAATTTGTAAAATCCTTGTAAAAATGTAGGTTTTGATTTAATGCTGTTTTTATATTTAACGACATCAAAAGAATAATTGTACCATCTCGACAGTGATAATGCATATTTACCTGATTGGGCATTTGGATTTCTATAAGTACCGTATTTTAGAGAATCAGGATTTCCGCGTTTATCACAGTGAATCCAGTGTTTTAGAGCCCACTTTTGGGTGTCGATAAAAGCTTTTGGATCATAAATCCAATCTTCAAACGAGTTATTTAAAATCTGACTAAAGCTTTGATTGCAGTCTATAAGAAATAATAGGATAATTAATTTTTTCATTAAAATCAGGGAAACTCAAATTAAAAATATTAAACAAATTAATATCTATAAATTATTTGCAAAGATAAGATTATTTGTCAAAGTTGATTTGGCATTTATTTAATACTATAGTTTAACACAAATTAAGAAAAAAAGAGTCTTCAAATTACATTTATGAAAATACAAGAAGTAAATAATTCAGTGGAAATTTTATTTTCCCGGATTTATAATTCAAACGCAACAGAAACCTTGATATTAAAAGATTCGAGTTGTAATTTAATAATAATTTTCTGAATTAATTCAAATAAGAAATGTTATATACTAGTATTTAAATACAGAAAATATATTTATAAAACAAATAGGAGCGGTTAAAAGCGATTTATCGCTCCTCCATTAAAAAGTATATAAAGAGTGACAAGCATTCTGGTAATTGATCGTTGGACTCTTCAGAATGCTAGGTTGCTGGGTATAGCAATTTATATGGGATTCTGTATAAGTTTTTACCAAAATTTATTTTAAGCTGAATTCTTTGTGTTGTTATTGTCAAAGATATCTTTGCTCCATCCACGAAACTCATAGTATTTTGATTTCGGTTCGCCTGTCCAACCGTTTATTCCTTTCCTGGGTAAGAGTACACCATGAATATAAAATATAGGGATCAACCAAATCCCGATGACACAAAATGCAACCGTCCGACCAAAATAAATAGATAGCAAAATAGTGAGCAAGATTGCAATTATAAATTTCAATAGTTTTCTCCATTTTGGACTTCGTTCTTCAAAGTGGCCTAAGAATATATGCCCCAATACCAGAAGTATACTTACAACAGCAATTTCAAACCAAATGGTATTTATATTCCACATTTTAATTATTCCGGTTAATATTATGCGTAATTATTTTATCAAAATTAAGCTATATTGATAGGACTTTCAAGTTCTGATTGTTTTGAATGGATATTATCAAATATTTGCATTAACGCTATTTCATTGTTAAATAAATCTTTTCTACTTTTTTTCCAAATATCAATTTTTAGTTGACCATACATTTGTAAAAGTCGGGCTTTATTAACGAGCGAATTTTTTGACCAGTGTAAGGTATATTTTATACCTGCTTTTTCCAATTGACTTAATATTAATTGTTCAAATTTTGGGTAGGTTGAATTGTTAACAATTCCAAATTCAAATACGACTGATTTTGGGGAATGATTTGTAAATCCGAATATTGCATTGCCAGGATGGACAACTCTTGATTGAAAGACCAAAGGCAATTTCAATTTAGCTGTTTCTTGTTTTAATATTTGAATAGTTTTAATGGCGTCTGTGATAGAAACTGCGAGAGCCGTTTCATTGTATCCTTCTAAATAGGTTATTGTTGCAGTATAAAGTTGACCTGAAGTACCTCTCACATCACTAAGTACTGATTTCTTAAGATATTCATTAAATTGAATCTTTGATTTATATTTTGCAGATATAAATGGAAGGTTTAGTAAAAATTTTGCTGTTTTGTCTCCGGGAGCATATCCTTTTCTATTAGTGATAATCCACAAAGGTGGTGGTATTGGATGACCAGCTTCAAAATCAACTTTGGTTCCTTCAATTAGATAAAAACTATTTTCTGTATAGGGATTAAATACAAATTCAAGGTGGTGAAGTTTTGAGTAATAGGAAGCATCATTTAATAAATTTTCAAGGGTTTCAAGATTTATTTCTTTGATTTTAGGAAATTTAACTTGATAAATTGGCTCTGTTTCGATTGCGTAGGCAGTAATAATTCCGAATGCACCAAAACTTACGAGAGCGGCATTAAAGATATTTGTATCCCGAATTAATTTTGAATTTGTAGTTTCAATAAATTCTTGACTCATTACACTGTAGTCACTTCGCTCTAACCAAATCGGAGTATTCGTGCCATTGCAAATTTGAATTGCTACAACAAAGTCAGGTAACGCTCCAAAATTGACAGCGGCGCCATGTGTATTTCCGGAAACTGAGCCAACAATTGTTTGACCTGCCCCAATGCCTGCAGTTTTTAAAGACCGGGCTATTTGATTTCTATTTTTTGGTAATTCTAAATATACATTTAGTTCGGCTATTGAAATTCCACATTGTGTAATGACAAGAAGATTCTTTTTTTCGTTGGGGTACGTTGCATGAAACCAATTATTTTCTAATTCAAAACATGCATTGAGTAATTTAGTATTTAAAAGCCAATTTTCTGTGACTTGAATGTTTGAGAGCGCCCATGAAGATCCGATAGCCCGAATTCGTTTTTTTTTCAATCGGGCTTCTTGAATTAAATTATTTATATCGCTGGATGCTTGGTTTAAGAGTTCAATTTTAGTTGGTGTGAAGCCAGTTGTATTTGAATTGTCAATGTCGATTAAATCTTCAACTGTTTGTGTGACGGTAACATGAATATTGCTCCATTTCACAGGTCCATTTCTTCTAATCATGATGAATGTTTTTTGGTTTAGCACATTTCCAACTAATAATAACGGGTTCCCAAATTCCAAGGGTTAAAATATGCGCAATCGTACATCCAAAGTTTTTTTCGATTTTAAATTCTTCAATATTCAATCGAGATCCATCTGCCAATGCACAATTTTCAATTTTAACATCTTGTCGTATGGCTCCCCATAAGTAGGTATTTTGTTTTTGACTTTTCCATTCAGTAGAAGGTTGATTTCCAAGTTCCCGGCCATGCGGACCTCCAATTTGGTATGCGTGGATGGTAGTGCAACTTTTGGAAGTGAAAACTATCAAAAATAAAATGAAAATCAAAAATTTTGGATTTGGAATATTTTTTTTCATTTTCTAAATATTTAAGGAATCTAAATTTGAGAATTATTAATGAAGTATATGGTAAAAATAATAGCTACTTAAATCAAGAAGCAAATTAGTCAAATAATTTAGTTATTTCTATATATGATTGGTTTCTATTTATTAAAAAGGACTTAAACATTGAAACAAATTTAAAATTTAAGCCACCACGGATAATAATACCTAATTAACTAGTTTCACACTTTCGTAAAAGGAATAATCGCATATCCTTGCGCACTCTGAATATGAATCCAATAGATTCCATTTGTCAACGTTCGAACATCCCAACTTAATTGAATGTCTTTACCTTGACATTTTTGATTTGAAATCCGTTTACCATTGGCATCAAAAATGCATAATTGAAGTTCTTGGCTGTCTTCAAATTCAAGTTCTAACGATAAGGTTTCATAAGTCGGATTTGGAAGGAGCTTGTAAGATACCAGGGAAGGAAGTTCCTGAATACTTGTTTTAAATTTAATGGTTGCGCAATATTCTTGTGAACAAGTTTTGCAATCAGTAATCGTGACACAATATAGACCAGGATTCAGATCTTGAATACCATAGGTTGTTTGACCTGTACTCCATTTAAAAATATAAGGTGGACAGCCGCCTTGAGGATTTATGGAAACAGAGCCATTAGATTTACCGGGATCTGACATCGCAATGGTTTCATTAATTATCCAGGCTGTAGGCTGTTTAACAATGAAAGGTCCATGTACAGCGCGATTGTTAGTTTCTGATGTAATTGTACAAAAGTAAGTTCCAGCTAAAATGTTATTAAGCTTGTTAATTGTATCTGGTAAATTCGACCAATTAAATTTAAGCATTGGTGTGCCTCCTACGGTTTGCAAAGTGATAGATCCTGTTGCAGTCCCAAAACATTTTGCATCATCAATCATTGCTGAAACTTGAGGGAGACTTGAAGTGATAGTCAAAACATGACAGGAAGTATCAGAATTGCAAGCATCATATGCGGTAAGACAAAGTTTATATTCTCCATTCAGGGTATACAGATGATCTGGTTGAAACTCAGTACTTTCTCCGCCATCTCCAAAAGTCCAATAAAAAGATTTGCTATTTAGAGAAGTATTTTTTACAGTAAGTTTATCAAAATATAGAGATGGAATTAAATCTGCTTTTGTAAGATAAGAGTTTGGATCATTAAAAATTGAAACCTCAACTCCAGAGCTTAGATTATAGTATGAACCACTAGCACTTGTTCGAAGCTCCATACTTCGCACCCTATAGGAAATCTGTCCAAACCCAGCACAGGAATCAATATAAATTTTATTTGTAACAGGAATTGAATTCAATAAAATATAAGTTGAGTCTTTAGCTGTTTTTTTATAAATAAAATATCCTAAAGCATGAGCAGGGTCTTGCCATTCAATTTTTATGTTTTTTTCAGATTGGACTGCACTCAGATTTTCAATAGGTTTGAGAATATGCATTCGAAGTGTTGGATCACCCAGGAGTGCAGTATGTACATAAGCTCCGTAAAAAGGTGGAAAATAAAGTCCAAAGTTGTTCATTGTAAGCTGTGTGGAATATCCTATGTGTTCTCCAAGGGCCATATGATGAAAAAGCCAATTTGGACGATTCGCCCAGGTACTGGTAAGACAGGTTTTAGACGCAATTGCGCCGCGTAGAAAATCATTTGGATAGTCCCAATCACCAAAATAGGAACCAAATAACAAAGTAAATATTGTTTGTAGCGAATCCGTTGTGAAATATGTCGTGCTTGAAATATCTGAAGCGCTTTCAGGTCCACCACCTCCGCATCCATAGGACCATAAATAAGATTGGTTAGTAAGTGTTTGTCGGTACTGTAAATCTTTTACTTTTGAATAGCCAAACATCGTGGAGAAATTTTTCCAACCGGATTGTCCTAATCCTTCCAAAGAAGATGGAAAATTATTATCAACTAAACCTCGTTCCTGAATATTCAAACCTCCGGTTCGCCAAATATGATCTTTATTAAGATAGCGACGTAAAAGTTGTTCTTCGGATTCTGAAAATTTGGTCATTTTCGCAAAATCTACACGTCCAATTTGGATTTTTACCGGTGTTGGAAATACAATGTTGTCAAATTTACCATCCCCTGGAATATTTTGATTTCGCCGGTCTGCAGCGGTTTTATTATTTATTAATGAATCAGTCCAAATACCATCCAAATTTCCATAATAACCATCACATGGCCAAGCACCTCTATGGTCACTATGGTGGCCATCCGGAGCGATATCACCTGAATATGGAATCGGAATTCGACCTAATAAAAAAAGTGTTAGATTTTGGTTCTTGTTATTTTCTGCCCAGCTAACAATAAAGGATTTCACTTTTGCAATAGGATCATTTCGACCGATAATAACAGATTGAGCATTCCAGCCATCACTTTCTAAATCTGAAATTAAACGCAAAATCTCAGGTGCCAGTGATTGTGAAAATGTGCTATCAATTGCTATTAGACAATTTCCGCGATGGTGTATAGGTGGTAGTTTTATTCCACAATAAATATATCCGGAACCAAAATTCTTTTTACCAATTTCATATGTAAAAGCTGGCAAACTTTTAAGGACTTGATATTCATAGCCTATACCCACGGTAACAGCAGTATCGACCCATGAAGTCATGTCAGGTCCAAGGATGGCTACACTATCACCCCAAGTGACATCGTATTTACTTTTGCGCCATATAGTATATCCTCCATTAATTGTATCTAATACCCAATTTAGCTTGATTCTGGGTGGATTTTCAAAAATGTTAGCCTCCACGATTACAGATTGTCTAGCATCATAAATATTTTGGGAATTAATATTTATTGCACATAAACAAAGGATACTTATAAGAATAGTTAATCTCTTCATTCTCAAATTTATAAACTTTTTCAATTTAAACGTGAAGAGATTTCATAGAAATGCATTAAAAGTGAATGATTCTTGTAAATTCATTCTGGTCTTAGAATAAGTACAAAATATTTGATTTTGATTCTATCTTAATGCTATTCATGAGGGTGAATTCAAATTTACCTAATTACCATAATTAGAAACTTAATAGAATATCTTAAGAAAAAAATAGTTGTTCAGATAGAACTCAGAAAATCAGTTGATTATTTCAAGCATTTATTTTCCGGTTTCAAGTCGATAACCAACGCCATGCACAGCAACTATTCCGATAGAAACATCAGCAGATAATTTCTTTCTCAATCTTGAAACAAAAACATCCACACTTCGACCGACTAAAACACCTTCATCTGCCCAAACCTGTTGAATTATGAAATCTCGTTCCAAGAGTCGATCAGGACTGGTGACCAAAAGTTTTAGTAATTTCGTTTCCCGGAAAGTTAGTGTTTGACGAATACCAGAACAAAGTAATATTTGACCAGGAACATCGAGACGCGAATTTCCGAATTCCAACCATTCTGGTTCTCTGGAATCATCATTCAGCAAATACATTGATTTTTGTTTGATTAAAAACCAATACCCGGCAAAACCGACTAAAATGAATAGTAAAATCAAGCTTTTAGTTGACCAAAAAGAATTTTTTAGTTCATTTTCCAAAAAAGAAATTTCAATATAATGGCAACCTTCAGGCATATCTCGACCTACACAAGGCACAAGAATTTCATTTTTATTGGAGTTTGAAAGTAAAGAAAGGCTATCGTTTGTTTTGATTTTATTGTCAAGCTTTGCTTTTTGTTGCAAAAAATCAAATTGATGGTAACCTAAATCAATCGTTGCATCAACACATTTGCGAATCGTTACATTATAAGCTTGCAGGATTCCATGCAAGTCTAATGAAGATTGGAGTATTGCTGGAAGTTGTTCGTAATTAAAAGGCTGGTCGAGTCGCACCCTCCAAATTAATTTGCTGACTTGTTCAATTGCTGGTATTCGACTTGTACTGTCGCCCGATTGGCGTAACAATCCATCTGCAGTTCGGCGTAGAGCGAGGTTGATTTTTTCAGAGGAAATATCTGTTGACTTTACGTCTGTTTTTTGTGGTAACAGCCAAACCAAAAAAGGGAAGGCCAACAATGGCAAAAGCCGTTGATTTTTTAAATAACAGACTGAAAACATGTCCGAAAAATAGCTCGATTTTTCAACAACCGCCTAACATACTTCCTTTGATAGCATAAATCACCTTGTTCGAAACGGCAAAATTGAACATTTTTCCTTCTGAAGTTGGATGCATAAGTTTCCAGGTCTTACCATTATCTGAAGAGCGATAAATACCGGTATCTAAACTGCAAAAAATGTATTGACCAATATGTTCGATATCATTAATGAACTGGACCGATGGTTTTTTATCTAGGTCATAAATAAACCTACCTTTTGTAAAGCTTTCTTCCATTTGTTGCCAGGTTTTGCCGCTATCTTTTGAAATGAGTAAATGATTTGCCATACCATCTGGGTCGGCCATGATTTCTTTCCAGGGACCAACTCCGTTTGTGATGGCGACGAAATAGTCACCAAAATGGTTTATTGCTCGAACTGAACCTTTTCCATATGACACCAAGTGCCAGTTTTCGCCAGCGTCTTCAGACCGTAATAAGCCATTGTAAGCAGCTCCAATGAGCACACCATTCCAAGAGATGATGTTCAGAACCTGATTATCAATGCAGACTGCCTTCCAGGTGCTTCCTCCGTCGTAGGATTTATATATACCACTATCGCAGCCAACCAAAATACTTCCATCCGGATTGTCCAAAACGCAACGTATAAACTTGTCTTTTAAGGAAGTAAATGTTGGCTTCCAAATACCTGTTTTTGGTATTTCTTGAAAAAAACCTTTCCAGTCACTAAGAGCATATATCCCAGTCTTGCCTTCGAAAATGTCTAAAACTCTGTCAATTAGTAAAGCTTCTTGTTCCCAAATTGGAGCTGGAGTTGATGTCTTGCTTTTGAACAATCCATGTTCATGACCTAGGTAGACCTTATTATTGTCCGCATAAATACATTGGACTTCCAAATCTATGGGCAGCCCTGCACTAATGTCTTGCCAGGTTTGGCCAAAATCTACAGACTGAAAAACTTTGCCGGATGCTGAAGCAATCGGATTAACTAAGTCTGAATGTGTATTAAGCTTTGATTGATAAGTATTATTTGTTTTCAATAGTAAAGCGTTTAATTGAAGCTGCTGACAAGCAACAATTGATTGAATAATGAACAATAAGACGAATGTATAGGTATGCATGGCAAATATTAATTAGTGAAACAATGAAACAAAAGTATTATTGGAACGAATTATGACGACAATTTAGCTGTAAAACGATGTAACAGAAATGTAAAAGGATGTATTTTGGGTAAATCGCTTTGATTTTGAGCTAGAATTTGAGGAATTTTGAAACATAGCTAAAGATAACTACGAAAATGATTGACTTTGATATTGCTTTTGGCAGGAAAGGATGATTTAAAGAGTTCAGATGAATCCGTCCGGGTTCATCAAAAGACGATATTTAAGATATGAAAACGCTAAGCTGATAATTGAAAATCAAGGGAAACAGGACTTCAACACAAAGCTTTAAACGGAGTCCTGCACAAGGTGATTAATATTTTAGAAACATTTGATAATTTGGATTTGAATGATTTTCAGAAATTTTAAAATCGTAATTTCCAATAACTTTGAATCCTGTTTTTTGATAAAAATTAAAGGCTCTGTGATTTTCAATCCAAACGAATAACCACATTCCTGATTGACTATTCAGTTTTGATAATTGGATATTAAAGTTTAAGAGTTCTAAACCTAATTTTAAGCTATAGTAAGGTTTTAATAAGTAAAGTCGTTCTAATTTTGTTATATTCTTGTTTTTCAAATTAGAATTTTCAGAATTGAAAATAATTTTAGAATAACCTACAGCTTGCTCATCATAATAAATAAAATGGTAAATATTATGAGTATCATTTAATTCCTTTTCAGATACCTCCAGATTATATTTTTCACTAACATATTTATTTATATCCATCATGGATGCACTATTGCCATGGGATTCTATAAATGTTTTTTTACCAATGTCGGCAAGTAACTGAAAATCTTTCGGTTCTGCTTTAAGTATGGATGTCATTTGTTTTAAATTAATATTTAATTTGTGGGATGTATTTCCAAAGAATTCAACATATTGTATGACACGTCAAGTTTCAAGGGTGAATCCTTTATATTTCGGCTTTGCTTTGAATCCATTTTACGAATAAAGATAATTAAGATTATTATTATTCAAATTTAATTATCGGAACGTATTACACCAGGCGAACTTAATTTATAAACAATATTGCTTGTTGTTAAATGTCAAGAAATGGGATATTCAGAATAATCAGAACTGCAATAACCAGGGTTTCAAAATTTGCAGTAAGGATCGATCTTGAAACTTGATTGGCAAAATCAATTAGCTTGGGTATTCCATAATTTTATGTATCCAAAACACCTTAAATTTGTTTTATTTTCTAATTTGATTTTTTATTTCATAGTTTGATTTTAATAATGGAAGGTTTTGAAGTAATATAATTCGGCAGAGAGGAATTATCTACGATGGCAATTTTATAATTATTGGATTCTATTATTTGTATTTGCTTTTCAGTTGGAATAAAATCATATGCAATATAATCGGTATAAAACATGATTGGTATATGCTCGTTTAGTTTTTCATTTATATTGAATACAACAAATTTTTCGTTACCTAATTGAGCTTTTAGTTTACTTATGAAATCCATTCTGTTTATTTCAAGCGTTCTATTGTAATTATCATGGGGTTTCCAATCCGTATGATAATTTTGGATTTTTGTTAGGTTTAAAAGGAATGTACAAATTATAATCAATACCAGCGGTCTGAATATGAATTCAAATTTATTGTAATTGATTTTCGACTTTAAGAAATTGGTGGCCGAATCGAATAAACTTGCAAGCCCTAAAAAAACAAATGGAGAAACAATTACACAATAAGAGGTCATTTTTGTAGAAGCAATTGAATAAAATGTATATGTAATTGCGATTGCAAATACAACTGCGTATCGAAAAATATTTAATTTTATATTTTTTAAATAAATACCAAGTCCGATTAAGTATATAAATGGTAAGGCATCTCCGGATCCATAGATATTTTTAAAAGCATTTAAATGAAACCAAATAGTTCCCTCATGATTTTCTAATGCTTCAAAAAAATGTTTGGTATTAAATGCATATTCAAAATTCGATTCAAGTGGAAATTTTATGAGTATATAAATTTGCCAGGGTATAAAAATTAAGAATGTTATGGAAATTGATGTTATAATTGGATAATAGTATTTTATTTTTACTAAATGAGAACGGTTTGAAATTCCAATGATTAATGTCCAAACGACATATATTAATAAACCCACCAGCCATTTAACAAGAATAGCACAAGCTGAAAACAAACCAATTAAAATTAGGTAATATTTATTTTTGGAATGTTGATATTCAAACCATGCCCAGAAGCTTGCGGTTATATAAAATAGGAATGAAAGATCATTATGATCTGTTGAAAATCGGGCGGCAACTAACTCGAGTGGATAATAGGCAACTGTAAAAAACAGTGCTCCATAATATCCAACCCTTTCTGAGTTTGAAATTTTTCCTATTCGGAATATCATTAAGGCTAGTATAGCATGCAGTAAAATGCTTGGTATCCTGACGGCTAATGTGTTTATGCCAAATAGTTTTAGGCTTAAAGCAATTTGCCATAGGAATAAGGGTTGCTTGTGTAACCAGATGTGATTAGCAGTCCAATTTTTGTAGTCATAATCTAATAATGGCGTTGAATAAAGGGTAGGCTTAAGTGGATTAACAATCAAGTTTTTTGCGACCAGGGCATGGTACTGTTCGTCCCACAAAATGAGGAATGGGTCAAGGTTTGCAATAAAATAGCCGAGTCCTAAGGAGCCAAGGAATAGAAGTATTAAACTTGATTTTGTTCTATTAATATTATAATAGAGTATGGAGCAAATTAAAATTAGTAGGCTAATTACAAGTGGTATAAATTGATTCGTTGTAAAATAGTGAAACCTCATTCTATGAATTTCAATAGATTTTAAGAGTAATGTACTTTAGAATTGAATATATATGCATTTTTAAATTATAGATTTTTGTTGAACGAAGATAAAAAATTCTTCATCTAAGAACAAACTTGTGATGTCACCATCATTCTCTAGAACAGCTTTTAGACCTGTAGTATCATTAAAGTACACAAGCCATTGAAGAGGTTTAATTTGTCCTTGTTGAAGTGTGATTTTCCAATTTGGGGTTTTCATAAGTTCAAAAACAGAATCAGTACGTCCACGGCTTGTATAATTCAGAATATTTTGTGTTTCCATTTTTTCATTGATGAGAATTTCACAATTTATTATTTTCTTCTAATTTACTTTTTGTTATTCAACTTATGAATCCAGTCATTGAACTTCATTTCAAACTTAATTTCACCTTTTCCATGCGTTCCAATTTCCGTCCATCCAAGTTTTCTATAAAATATTTCTGCTCTGGTATTTGGTGATGTTCCTAGCCAAACATTATTTTTTGTTTGTTTAAAATACCAGTCAAGCATTATATCGTGAAGTTTTTTACCTATTCCTTGTTTTTCAAATTCAGGTTTTAAGAAGAGCGCCCAAATATTATTTGCTTGTAAGTCAACAATTGCAAAACCAACGATTTCAGTATTCATTTCACAAACCCATGCTTTTCCTTTTCCTGTTATATATTCTTTGCAATCGTTATCTGTTACCAAATTTGGATTTGTTAGCATGTTTTCATTCACAGAATTTCTAACTTTTTGAATTTGTTTTATATCCTCAATTTTGGCTTCTCTAATGATCATTTTTTGTCTTGATAAATTTTTGTATACAATTGATCAATATTTGTATGAATGTTTTATTTGTGGAAATTGTAGAATTAATGTTCCGCCAAAATTGAAAGCCCTTTATTGATTTGAATCTTAGAATGGGAATTTATGGTAGTAATTATCAAGCACTTTCAACAAACATAATTTGGTCAGCGCTTTCAATCTTATGGATAGGTTTTTCAATAGGTAAGGTAAAATAAAAGGATGAACCTTCTCCAATGCAGCTTTCAACCCATATTTCACCATCGTTTTTTTCTAAAAACCCTTTTACCAACAATAAACCAATGCCAGCTCCCTGATTTTCTTTCCTGACTTCTGAAAGTGCTTTAATTTGTGGTTTAAAGAGTTTTTCTTGTATTTCTTTAGTCATGCCTACTCCATTGTCTTTTATTTGGATAATAATTTTGTTATTTTTAATTTTTGAAGATACAGCAATGCTTCCTCCATTTTGCGTATGTTTTATCGCATTAGAAATTATATTTTGAATAATAGATAGTAACATTTTACCATCTGCAAATACAGTTGTATTTTCAGGAATTTCATGATGAAGATTAATAACTTTTAGGGAAGCGGTTTCTTTTAAGGTGAAAAACACTTTATCGATGTATTCAATCAGGTTTAATTTTTTAGGTGAAAATACCTCCGAAGCATATTTTATTCTTGCCCATTCAACTAAATAATCCAACATTTCTAATTCATCGGTTGTTGATTTATGAAGCAGTTCCAACATTTCTGAAATTACTTCGGTTTTCATTTTGTGAAAATTTGACTTCAAATATTTGGCAGTTCCGATAATCGCTGATAAAGGGCTTCTTAGATCGTGTGAGAGTATTGCTAAAACACTTTCTTTATGTGAATTTAATTCTTCAAGTTCCTTTACATAAGTTTTAATGGCATCTTCCGATTTTTTACGCTCCGTGAGGTCCCGTAATATTTTTACATAGCCTAACATCTCACCATCTAAACCAATGAGGGGAAAAACTAAGCCATAGGCATAAAATAAACTTTTGTCTTTAGAAATATGCCATCTATTATCTGTCGCCTTACCTTCTTTTAAAGCGATTTCTATTTCTTTTTTAGGGATTCCATTTTTAATATCTTCTTCTGTGAATATTAAATCGAATGGTTCCCCAATAACTTCGTCAGTTTCATATCCAAATATTTTGGTTGATCCATAACTCCAACTGTTTATATTGAATTCTTTATCTAAGGTAAAAATTGAATAATCTTGTAAGCTATCTATAATTTGACTATAAAATTCAGAAGTAGGTATGTACTTCCGTTTAAGAATTTTTTCATTTTCTTGCTTGTTTTCCATTGCAATTATTTTAGAGGTTCATTTGAGGTTTTAGTTTTTAGTTAGGCTGAATAGTTCTCAGTACGTGAAAGTAGTAAATTTATCTTTAACTATAGTATTTTTTGAAAGTTTTGTAATTTATTCTTTTAAAAATTGGATTTAATTTAACGAATTAAAATATATTAGGTTTTAGCAAAGTGGGAAAAGTAAAATCAATTATATCATTTCGAATAGCTTTATTTCCGCTCACCGTTTGATTTCTATTTTGGTTATTTTAGTGAATTTTGATGTGCTGTGATGTTGATAAGTTAGGTCTTGAATTCTCCAATATGCCAGAGGATTCCTGACGGGTCATGTAAATAAAATTCTCTTCCCCAGTCAAATACACGAATTGGGCTCAGTTTAACAGCTTCATATTTTGAAGTAAGATTTAAAGCTCGAACCTTTTCCCAATATTGTGTGACATCTTGAACTTCTAAAAAAATCATAGAATTATTTATCCAATCCTGAATATATGCATTTTGTAAATAAAATCCCAAGCCTTCCGTATTGAAATAAGACATATTAGAATCCAAAACACTTTCATAAAATCCTAAGTCACAATAGAAACTTCTTGACAATTCATAATCTTTAGCACCAATAAATGGTCGAATTGATTTTGTATTATTTTCCATGATTTATTGTGTTTTTGTTTTTAGCTTTTTATTTGGGATTTAATAATTCAGATGGTTTCAGTTTTAATATTAACAGTTTTATTAAAATGCTGCCTATAAATTTAATAATCAATGGAATTTATGAGGTATCAGTTCCGTTTTTATTGGAAATTCAAAAGTAGGCATTTAATTTTAGTATTGAGAATTTTATCTAAAGTAAGTATCAGACTTTTACAATGATTGAGTGTAGAACGATTTAGCACAAGGACTAATTTAATTATTGAATGTTTACACTTATTTATATTTTTGAGAAGGAATTGTTTAATCCTGTGATTGAAGTTAATAAATTGCTAGAGTATGTTAAAATTCAATCTTTGGGTATCAGTATCAAGAACTGAAATTTTCCATAGGAAATTGTTTTAATAGTTTATTTTTAGTACTATATTTTATTTTACGCCTTCCAGATAGGCCATAGGTACAGTTAAGCTTAGACCATTATTTTTTACAGCGTAATCATTTAGATTAAGCTCTAATGCTGTAAATATTTCAAGTAATTCGGCTTTTGGAAATAGGCCTATCCAGGTAGTGAGCCATCCTAATTTTATAAAATGATGATTTAGAAATGCACTTCCATCAATAAAATTCATTTTAAATTGTTCTTCATAGTGTCTGGTTAGTGTAAGATTATTGTTGGTAAATAATTTTGAGATCGATTCTATAGTACCACGATGTTCTTCATCTTTTTTTAGAATTGGAATTAAATTTGCTTTGTCAATATTTTCAAGTGTATAATAAAATAATTGATAAAATTCTTTCCAATGTCCATTTAAATTTGTAGTTAATGCAAGTTTGCCATTTGGTTTTAATGCACGATGGCATTCTTTGAAAACAATTTCGGGATTCTCAAAGTTATTAATACCTAAATTAGAAACGATCAGGTCTATAGTATTATTTTCAAATGGAATTTGTTCTGCGGAGGCTTCTATTATAGATACATTGGAGTAACCATAGTTTTCAATTTTTTGATGAGCTCTTACATTTGCATTTTTCCAGGGGTCAATTCCATAAAGTTTGCAAGAATTTCCAAGTCTTCCAGCCAATTCTAATAGGGGAAAACCTGCACCTGAACCAATGTCAATAACGGTTTGATCTGATTTAAGTTCCACATGTTTCAATAGGAGTAAGCCAAAGGAAGCACTCCACAGAGGTGCCTCATCAAAAGTGTTGATGAATGATTCAGTATCTTTAAATTGGTAGTTTAAATAGCTTGCCATATTTAAGTTTGTCGCTCCCATTCTTCCTTCGTTATTTTAAGCCAGTTGCAGTTCACTTCATGCCATTCGTGCCATATAAAAGTTTCGATAAATTTCAGTCCGCATTTTTCAAGTACTTTTCTGGATTTTAGATTTTCAACATTGGTTATTCCAAATACTTCTTTTGCACTCAGGTTTTCAAATGCGTATTTTAAAGATGCTTTTGTTGATTCGGTTGCATATCCTTTACCCCAATATTCTTGAATGATCCGGTACCCTACTTCATAAAAATCAACGTGATTATTTATTTTGTCTTTTATAAATTTTAGTCCGGTCCAACCTGTGAAATTCCCGGATGATTTTTCAATCATGGCCCACCTTCCAATGCCATTTTCTAAATACTGTTTTTGAACTGATTCAATAATAGACCTGCATTCTTCGATATTGGTTACAGGTTTATTGCCCAGGTATTTGTGCACTTCAGGGTTAGAATCCAATTCAAACATGCCAATATCATCACTTGGAACTAGTTGTCTTAAAATAAGTCTTTCGGTTTCTAAAATTATTTTCATATTTAAAAATATTTGATTATTTAATTATGATTTTATTATTTTGCATTATTTTCAATTCTATATACGTTATATTCATCGCCATCCTGTTTTCTTTCTTCAAAGAAGTGTAGTCCTATTTTTTCGAGCACTTTTATGGATGCTATATTGTCTTTTAAAACATGTCCTACAATAGTTTGTAATTTCAATTTCTGAAAGCCAATTTCTATGCATGCAATTGCGGCTTCAGTGGCATAGCCTTGATTCCAATATTTTTTTAAGAATCGGTAACCGATATCAATTTCATCTAGTTCTGGGGTATATTTTAATCCGCACCAACCCAAAAATAGATTATCCGTTTTATGAATTACTGCCCACCTTCCAAAACCATAAATTTTATAATGCTTATAATTTTCTAAAAACACCCGAGCGCTTTCTATAGATTCAAAGGCTTCGTCACCTGTATATTTTAAAACTTCTGGATCCAGGTTTAGAAGATAGGCATTTTCCGCATCGGCAGTTGTCATTTCTCTTAAGTATAATCTTTGTGTTTCTAAAATTCTCATCTTGTCTTTTTATGTGGGTTTAATTTTTCTTAATTTGAGTTACAACAGAATTGGATGGAAACTTATCAAGGGTAAAAAGGATAACTATTATGATGAGCAGCGCAAATACTATGAACATTTCGTCAGCGTTTATTTGAGGTGATAACCGGATGCTGACCAGACATGGTAATTTTATTTTCCTGAAAAGATTTAAGAATGAGCAATCGTATTTCGCCTAACATTTTTCCTACTGCAAAAACTTCTTCAGACCAGAACAATACTTTAAGCAAAACAGAACAGCTGGTAAACACTTTAATTCTAACATGCCGTTTAGGCTTTGATAAAACGTTAGGAAGCAAGTTGATTCCTTGCTGTATTAATTGCTTGGCCTGTTCCACATCTTTTTCGTTCATAAGCACATCTGCAGAATAGCGGTTCATTTTTTCTGATTAGACCAGTTGATGATTTCGTTCTTTGTAAGGAACGAATTTGGAACTATTATTTCTTTTTCTTTGCGGGTTTTTACTACCAAGGTCCTAAAACGGATGGCTAAAATCTCGATTTGTTTATCTTCAATCTGAATAACATAACCAACCTTAATTGTTCCTTCTGTTAAAAGAATAATACCTGAGATGAAATCGTAAAAGAGCGCTTTCAACCCCAAGCCAATAATGACAGGTAAAACAGCGGATCCAGCAATAAGCACAGTTACATCAATACCGAAAAGTTTTAGGCAAGCCGAAATGTAAAATACTATTAGGAACTTTTTTACGATCGTATAACCGGTAAATATTTGCACCGCATTAAAAATTTTGTAGCAGTTAAGAATTCGTTTTACAATCCAAAATATAGCCACACTGGCAGTTGCCAATGCGAGCATAGAGGCAATATTGGAAACCGTGATGGAATCGTTGCTGAAGTTTAATATCTCAAAGCTTAGTAGTTCCTTTATCATTACGATGGCGATTTACCCTAAATTGAAAATCATGATGAGGTTGGTCATTATTATTTATACATTGTGAATTGTTTTAGTAACTGTTTTCCCACTCGCCATGATACCAAACATCATTACTAAAACTGAAAGAATAATTGTTTGAATGATTAGTGCTTTGTTTACGAGTGCAAATGTTTGTTCTGGGAGGATTGATAGAAAAAGCAGAATGGTAATAAGCCCTCTTGGCGCTACAAATAGAAGTGGTGATGTAGGTAACTTGGAAGTTTTAAGTGCAAGCCACCTGATAATTATAATGGATAGCACAATGCCGGCTGCCCAAAGAATTGTTTTTGGGTTGAAAATTTCTTTAGCTTCCATAAGAAAACCAAACAGCATAAAGAATAAAGCACGAATTAAAAAAGTAGCTTCTACTGTAATCTCCTTGAACTTCTTTACTTCTTTATCTAATTTTTCTGGTTTCAATTTTTCAATCCACTTAAACCGTTTCAGTTCGTCAAGATTTCCAAGAAACAAACCGAATACAAGAATGAAAATTAAGCCTGGTAAATGATACACTTTAGAAACTGCGTAAATAAGAATCACCATTAAGATAATGGGGGTAAAGGTGATGTGATGTTTAATGCGGCTTAGTAAGAATGAAAGTCCTAAAACGGAGATAAATGAAATGGCAATGATGAGTAGTAACTCTAAAGCAAAATTGGCGAATGATTGTTCATTGATAATTTCATTGAGTGCAATAAAATTAAAGAACAGTACACCGAAAATGTCAGACAAACTACTTTCGTAAATAATAAACTCTTTGTTGAACGGAGAAAGATTTCTAACACTTGGAATGGCAATCGCACTGCTGATAACGCAAAATGGAATTGCATTTACCAAAGCTACTTTATATGATACTTGCCCGAAGTATTGAAAAGTAAATGCAAAGAGAAATGCCAATGCAAACATTGGAATGAGTGCATTTAGTATTGACTTTGTAATTATAGGTAGTTTGGACTTGTTGAGTTCAAGTTCTAACGACCCTTCCAGTACAATCAGGATTAAACCTATTGTTCCAAAAATTGGCAAAAGGGGATTTAAATCAGGAGTGTGTAAATGAAAGATATCAGTTATTTGCTTGACAAACCAACCTAAAAGCAGAAGTAGGATAACAGATGGTATTTTGGTTAGTGGGGAACTAATATCGAACACATAAGCCAATAAAAGCAACAAACAAATGGTAATGATGATGGCTATGGTCATAATTTATTTAGTCAGGTTAAGCAGTTCGGAAAAACTTTGTTCACTAAGTATTATGTCTGCATGATGATTTAGTAATTCGTCCTTTGAACAATAGGCAATACCAAGTCCAGCTTCTTTAATCATGCAAAGGTCATTCATGCTATCGCCTATCGCTATGCAGTTTTCTTTTTGAATACTGTATTTTTCAAGTATACTCAACAGTGCATTCGTTTTACAGAGCGAATGCTTGCACAAACTTTTTGCGTTACTGAAAAGAAAGGATGGGATTTTTACTTCCCCTGTACAAATGCTTTTTGAAAATTCAAGTTCATTGGATAGTGAAAAGTCCATTCCCAATTTATTTTTGATGTGGTTGGTAATACAATCATAACTGTCGGAAATAATTCCAATCATGTAACCTCTTTGTTTGAGTTGCATAATGATTTCCTTTGTTCCTTCTACTATTGGAATACTGTCAGCAACTTCAATCAATTCATTAATCGTTTTTCCTTTCAATAAAGTGGCAATTCGTTTTGTTAGAATGATAATATCGGTTTCGGCTGAACGAATGTTCATCAGTTCTTTTTTGAAATTAAATTTTTCGGCACTAGTGTCTATAAAGCGACCTTTTAGAAGTGTGTTGTCCATGTCAAACACTATTAATTTGCTAAGTGTGAAGAGTTGATTATCCAAAGCAAATTCCATTTGCGAACGGATTTCATTTAACACTCCAAGTTCTTCAAAATTGTAATGAGGGTTTTTTGAGGATGCGGCTTTCAAGATAATTGTTTGAGCTACTTCTTTACTCATTTTGCCAAGCGCCTGCCAAGGTTTGCTTTTGTTTTCGAGATATCCGATTTCAATTTCTCTCATTCGAGCATTCATCAGGTGCATGTCTATGAGTATACCAATGTCAACACCGTAATCGTCCCGAAAATCTAATTGCATAAAGAGTGATTTCTTCCCCGCAATCATTCCACTAAGGGGTTGGCTAAAACGAAGTAGGTCAGGAAAAAAAATACTGAGTAAAGGTTTTGCAACAAGTTCTGTTACCCTTCCCGCATTCCGGTTGAAAGAAGATTTTACAAAATCAACTTCACCTTGCAATATAGGGTCGGTAAGTAGTTTAATCGTGTAATGTGGATAAGGGTCAATGTCACCGTCAAGAAAAGCAATAATATCATTAGTAGCACAAAGAACACCGTCTTTCATAGATGCACCTTTTCCAAGCTTGGTGCTGGTAATTACTTTTGCTCCGTTTTCTTGTGCTATGGAAACCGTTTTGTCAAGCGACTTGTCATCCACAACAATCACCTCTGTTACATGCGGCTGCCCGTTTGCAAAGTTAACTACGCTAGCAATGTTTTCTTCTTCATTAAGTGTCGGTATAATTACTGTTATCATTTGTCTGTAAGTTGTTGTTTTATAGGGAAACGGTAAAGGTAGATTTTTGCACGTTCAATCTAATACTAAGTACTATCTTATATGTATGTCTATACATTTCATTTACGTATGTGTAGGTTAACCGAGCAGGTTTGCCTAAGGTTTACTTTTGTTTACTGTCGATCCCAAATTTTGATAGTTGCAAGGTTCTATAAGGTTCTTACTATTGTCACCAACTATGCCTGAAAATTTACAAATTGTAAATATAGGATCAACTAGTTTTAAATCAAAATTATTAATAAATTTTCGAATTCGATTTATTAATTCTGGTTTCATTTTATATAAAACAAAATTTAAGATATCCTGAGTATTCACAGGATGTAACTTTGATTTAGAAATAATACTGAGCAACTTGTCCCTTATTTATTGCGGTAGGTATTCGAATAAATTGAAGTCACCAATGAAAGCAATAAAAATCTTTTTGTTTCAGAAATAGGAC
Organism: Saprospiraceae bacterium; assembly: GCA_016717265.1. NCBI lineage: Bacteria > Pseudomonadati > Bacteroidota > Saprospiria > Saprospirales > Saprospiraceae > Saprospiraceae bacterium. Next base: position 137,593 of record JADKFX010000001.1, on the reverse strand, counting down.
GTTTTACTTCTTAATCAGGATTGTGTACAGGACTTTCAATCTCCAAATTATAGACTTGTTTCAATGTATAGCGGAGGTTAAATTTCGGAATTTCAATAGCGCTTTACATCAATAAATTTTAGATAGGGTGTTTGTACATTGCACGATTGGGTGACTAGCCTATTCCGATACTTGCACAAATCATCTCAAAGGTAGCTGGAATGCATTGCCGCCGGTTTTTTATCCCAGAATTGTCATTAGAACATAAATCCAAATGACCGCCATTAGAATTTGTTGTTCATAATGCTTTGTAATTCAATGTAATATGATTTATTTTTATACCTGAAAAGTTAATTTTGGCATTTAAAACGTACTTTTAGAGATGGATTTTAAAGAAGAGTTTGCTGCCTGAGAAATAAGTCCATGGGCTGGTGAATGTCACAATTGCATGACAAAGTGGTAATTGGTTAAGCGTGACTAAAGAATCGAAACAGCAAATTCCTCATGATTTCTGAAAAAAAGAAGAAAGAAAAAGTATTTAACATATGCACAATGGCACAGCTTTCTTTTTAACCAATGTATAGGGTTTCTTTTAATGAATTTCAAATCCTTACTTATTTCTTTGACATATTTCTTCAATTTTATTTTGAGCAATTTCATTAGCAATAAAGGTGTCATTATATTTTTTTATTTCAACTGCTTCTCCTTTCATGATGTAGTTCTTAAATCGATGTTCTAATTTGAGTATTAAGCCACCAGTCGTTTTTATGCCATAAAAACTCCAATTATATGCCAAATGCCTTATATATGTATTGGGTGAAATTTTCAAATCCCGACTTACATAGTACTTGTTCCAAAAATATTTTGTTTGATATTCAATTATTTTACACTTATATCCCATTATTGTCTCATCAGTATTGTAAATCTTAAAATAAATAATGGAATCTGTGAGCATTCCATAATCTTCGCAGTCATAATCTTTTTTACTGTTTGTTTCTGATAAACATTTGTTTAATTTCCCAGAATAAAAATAGGTCAAGGTATCTTTACCAATAAACTGACTTTGGTAATCATTATTATCAAATCTGAAAAGGCTTTTATTTGGCTTGATGCGCTTTAAAGAATCAGCATTTAATACATTGCTTTCGTAAGTATATTTGTATTTAATTATTCCAGTAAAATATTTTGTATTGAAAGGCACCTCTTTATTGTCAAAATTATGAAGTGATTTGCAAGCTATAAAACTTACTAATGGAATAAGCCATATTGATTTCATATTTATTTTTTTTATTATTGTTCAAAAGGTTAAATGTGTATTTTATCCTATTCATTCAGTACGCATTTTAATTTTTTTATTTTGGAGAATTACCAGGTCATTCATGTTATACTTTTACGTTTTTGTTGACATAAACGGAACCAATGATTTGGGAAAATGTGTTGGGTTCACTTTGTTCTGTAAAGTCAATTTAGTTGTTTTGTTTTCGACAGCATTACTTGTAAAGTTTATCTTCATTGATAATCGTTTTGCTATCGGCCATACTACTTATTTTTGTCGAGTGATTAATTTGAAAGACACATATATAAGCAAAGATTCGTTAAAGATAATGTGCAATATAGGCAACTTTGGAATCCACTTTCAAAGGTTGCCATAAATTCCAAACCGTAATTTTAATATTTATATTCCATGGACTAATATTTTCAAGATTCATTGTATAATTCCAGAAGAGTTTAAACTGTTTTGTTGATAAGCATTTCTATTATTATGGTGACCAAGTTTGGTATTTCTTAGGAATTAAATTTTAATATCATTAGGATCGATTTTATTTTTCAATTCTATTAAAGTTGATTGTGAAGCCGCACAAAGTTTCTCCACTCCATTTTTGAGTATATAGACATCTGATCGACAAATTGTTAAAGTTTTACCATATTTTAAAACATTTGACCTGCCAATAAGTATTTCACCTTCAGCTGGCAATAATAGATTTATTTTAAACTCAACTGTTAATATGGAAGAATTAATATCCATTAATGTAAATGCTGCATAACCTGCGGCATTGTCTGCGATGGTTCCTAAAATTCCGGCGTGAAAAAAACCATGTTGTTGCGTAATTTCCGGTTGAAATGGGATCTGAATTTCGCAATATCCTGGTTTAATTTTAACTAATTTAGCAGATATAAATTCCATGAATTTTTGCTTATTAAAGCTAGCTCTAACTCTAATTTCAAAATCTGGATCTGAAGGTTTAAAGTTCATTTTACAAATTTATCTAATTTCTGTTAATTTCATAAATACTCAATTGAATTTTCCAATTCACTTTATGGTATTTGAAGTCTCAATACCATTTGGATGATTTATTTGCTAAAATTACATTAAATTTAAAGAAATTAATTTGTAGAATAAAATATTATGATTTATTTTATAGACAGCCTTACGTTTTGCAACTTGAAGTGTTAAACGTTAAAATTTTATAAAACCACTTTAACAATTAATCATTTTTTAAATCCAAAATTTTGAAATGTGTTTTATTTAACTGATATTCTTTATTCCATATCCTATATGCAAAATAAAAAAACGATAACAGCATAAGTCCATATATTACATACCTTGGTCTTCCAACTATTTCTCTAAAAGAGTTGTAGATGGGTACATTGTAAAATTGACACAGGTTATGAAATGTAGCCAAAAAACTTGCAATAATTATACCCCGGATTAATACATATCCTGAATGTGCTAAAAGGGCTTTTTTGTTTTTTGGGGATTTATAAAAAACTTCAAAGAAGCGTCCTTTTTCGTTAAAATATAATTCTGAAACAAAGTCTGTTATTTTTTCTGGTTTAGTTGAAACTTTACGAATTGAATATTTGAAGGAATAATAGTAGAAAGCATAAATTATTAAACTAATAATTATTGCATTGGAAGCCAAGAGCCCTGTCCAGCCAAAGCCTAAGACACTAGCCAATGGATTCGTTTCACCTCCGGGATTGTCAAAAAACCAAAGACTTGTGGAATAAAAGTCACATCCTCTTGCAAAAAGAAGTAGAAAAGTCAATAGAAAGAATTTTGTTTTCATGTTCTATCAATTTATATAATATATGTCTTAATACAACCAATGATATCAGGATGTGAAAATACTATATTTTGCATTTATTTTTGTAAATTATTCTTTTTAATCAATTGCAGCCACTTTTAGATATAATTGTATTTGTAATTGCTCAGTATCTGTAACATAATTCAAATAATATATAAATCAATATAATCTAATCTAGCTATTACAAATAGGATTAAATATTCGATTTACGTATACTAAATAGCAGCCTAACAAACAAGTTGCCCAAAATATGAATTTTGGTAAAATTTGAATGGTTTTACTAAATATAGCGAAAAATTAAATTTCGTGTTTTAACAGAAAAGTTTGAAAAGTATGTTGGTTTATGCCCTTATTTATTGAGGTTCGTGGGGTCACCCGAGGAAAGAATCATTTAGATAACAGGCCCATATTGGAATTGTAATTTGGCTTTACTTATAGTCATTTATGAGAGTATGTTTTTCGTGCTTGACTTTTTATTTTTAGTAATGTTTATTTAGAAATCATAATATGCTTCGTTTTAAGAACATTCATCCCAATAATTTTTATTAGGTAATTTCCAGCGAAAAGTGTTTTTGTATCTAAGCATAAATAGGAGGTTCCTGGATTGATTGCAGCTTGCTGAACTAACTGACCAAATACATCAAACAATTCAACATTCAATTTTTCAGAAATTCGTTCATGAATTTGAATATTTATATAATAATTGGCGGGATTTGGATAAATTAAAATTTCGTCTTTGATTAAATTATTAATAAGTCCAGTTGATAAATTGCAAGTAGCTGAAATTGTGTTTATATTTTCAATTGTGTTTCCAGCAGTTAAAGTTTGTCCAGCAAATCCAATGAATGTTGCAGGATAAAAACTGCACCTAAAAACAGGATTTTGAGTTGGTGCCACTCCTTGAATCAGGATGCCTGAGTTGGCAACAGGGTTAATGTATTTCCAAAGTGTATTTCCAATGGAATCAATTTCAACAAATGTTCCACTGGGTCCACTACAGAAAAGAATATTTCCATTTGATAATTGTTGTGCTCCCGAAATGTTTTGAGAGTATAAATTATTCGGATTTGCAGCGTTGTAAATCCAGGAAGGGGATGCAGGTAAATAGGGTAATGTGGAAGTGTAATTATAGCCCGTAACGGGTGGATTGATAATTTCAATGGTAGAATAATTTCCACCCGGTCTACCATTACCATTATTATAAACCAATATTTGATTTTGGTTTGGCAATCCGCTTTCAATCCATAATGCATTATGCTGGCCGAAAAATTGGCTAGTGGAGCCAATATTGTATGTCATTGGATTTCCCCAGCGATACAATATATCACCCCCTTTCTCTGAGTTGCCGCCAGAATGACTTGCTGCTTCCGTTTTGGTGGTACTGTGGTCAATAATCCAAACTTCATTAAAGGAATGAGAACTTAATAGTATCTGGTCTAATGATGGATTATAGTCAATGGAATTTAAGTGTATCCAATCAGAATTTGTTGTACTTGCTTTATAGTTCAAGTTTATTAATTGCGGATTAGAATTTACAATTCCATAATTTGGTTTTGTATTGTCAAAATCCTGTATAAGATGATCCCATAAATGCCATTCCCAAACTACATTTCCAGCAGTTGCACCTACCGGTTGTATCTCCAAAATCTGCTCACTCCATAATGTTGCAGGAACTAAAGCAGGATTTCTTCCTTGTGAAATTGCTTGTGTATTTGTTTTAGATTCCCATGCAATTATTAACACATTTCCATTTGGCAATGCTTTTATATCATGATGCTGGCATTTCGTAGCATCAGAAACAGAATAAGTCCAGGTTACATTTCCATTCCAGTCTATTTTTTGAATAATGCCTCCTTTGCCCCCAGCAGTAAATGTGCTGTTATTAGCATTTCCTGTACGCAATAAAGTTCCGTCTGGTAAAATATAACAAGATTGCCCGGGCTTGTAAGTGCTCGCCCATGTTTTTACTTGCTTGCCGCACTTGTCAATGAGGTAGGTGTTATTACTCCCTATCGGTGCAAACAAAACATATCCATTATCCAAACTGCCTGTGCTGTGTTGTGTAAGTCCGATGGTAGTTTGAGTTTTAATCTGACCAATAAGAATTAGGCAAAAAAATATTTGGAGTAAAATTGTATTCAATTTGTATGATTTATTTTGATAGATAGATACGGTATAAAAAAACTCTTTTGAGTTTAGTCACAAAAGAGTTTTTTATAAATATTGCTGCTTTAAATCTTATTTGATTATCACCAACTGTTTTGAGGACAACACATTTACCCCTGAAATTTTCACTAAATAATTCCCGGAATACAATGTTCTTGTATCTAAGTAGGTATTCGTTGCACCGGCATTAATGGATGATTTTTGTATTAATGTTCCTTTTGCATCATACAATTCAACAATTAATTTTTCTTTATTCAAACCCATCACTTGTATAGCAATAAAATCATTGGAAGGGTTAGGAAAAATAGTTACATTAAATGTTTCTTTTAAATTATTTGCTATACCAGTTATAGAATTATAAACGGTAGTAGCTTCTGTTACTGATGTAACTTTTCGGTTAGCATATACACCATAAAAAGTAGGTCCTACAACATACGGATATGTAGAATTCCAATTGGCATCTACCGTAGCAAAATAACAATAGATTCCATTTGGATATTCAGGAGTTATACAAAATCGACCATTGTGTTCGTCTAAATAATCTGGGGTAGCAGCAGATGTTGCTATATATTGATAGTCTTCTCTAAAATATCCCAATGGATAAGTTGCATTAATAGGCGCACCGTTCGTTACCATTGTGCCAGCAGGATTTGTATTCCTTACAGTCATGTTTGTTCGTAAACTGTAACTTGATTTTATTCTCACAATTCCGCCTGTACCATCTACATTTTTATAGCCATAAGCTCCATAAATTGGGAAGCCATCGTAAGCAAATCCAATAAGTGGTGAATGTTGTGTACTATCGATAGCATATAAGCCATCGGCATCGTATAAATTGCAAATTGTTGAAATCACATTTATATCCAATTTAAAAGCAGATGGGTTTTGGTGATGATGATAATTACCCATTGCAGGATGTGCTTTGGAACAATCAAATCCAGCTTTTTCAGCAGGTATTGCATCTCTGTTCCAGTTTTGTGTCGTGCCCATTCCTCCAGGGCAAGGTGGGTTCCCGGGTCCACCACATAAAGCATTTGTGTTCGCATTCCAAGCAACACCATCTCTATAATCAAATAATGCAACCCCATTAATAAACACCCCAATATTTCCACCAGTGGTAGCTGTTGGTGTTCCCGTGTTTTGAACAGGATTTAAAGGAAGTTTGAAAATAGCGTTTTGGTTTGTAGCATTGGATGGGTTACCATCTAAAAATGGACCTGTAGGATAAGCTGGAACTCCAGTAGTAGTAATGTACACATTGTCAGCAGAATATGCTACTCTTTGGCAATTTATCAAAATGCCATTTGACTGTGCAATTGAATTGCCCTTAACATAATAGGTTCCTGTTGTTGTGGTGTTTTGCAAAAAAGAAGTAATTGCAGGATTGAGTTGTGCCTTGCACAAAATGCTGCCAAATAGAAGCGATACAATAAGAATTATTTTTGTCATTTTTATTTTGCTTTGATTGTTATATTTGAGTTAGACGATTTCTATTTTTCAATCCTTCGCTGTTTGTGAAAAAATTTCTTTCGGATAGAAATAATTTGGATTAAAAAGAAAAGATTTATCTGTAAGTGTAAGCAGAAAAGCGATGAGGTCAAGCTTTTCATTAGAGCTTAGCACAATTGGTTTTTGTAATTCAGTTGAAATCGTTGTAATTTTTTCTATTCCATCTGTATAGTGATTCAAAACCTGGGAAAGTTTTTTGAACCTTCCATCGTGCATATAAGGATATGAAAATTCAATATTACGCAGTGTTGGTACTTTAAACTTTAAAGAGTCTGATGGATTTTTTGTTACTCTATATCTTCCAAAATCATTAAGCGTTGTGTCCACTGACAATCCATTATTTCTAAAATCATCATTTGTAAAAAGCGGTTCGCTATGACACGATGAGCAATTCTTTTGAAATAAAGCGTAGCCATTGTTTTCTTGTGGTGTGAATACGGATTGCTTTCGCATTACGCTATCATATTTTGAATTGCTTGAAACCAAAGTGAGCATAAATTGAGAAATGGCTTTTAAGGTATGTTCTCCTGTTATTACGGAATCTCCAAATGCCTTATAAAATAATTTTGGATAAAGATAGCTTGCCTGTAATTTGGAAACAACATGCGATATGTTTTCATCCATCTCAACGGGATCACTTATGGGTGCAAGTGCCTGTACATCTAAATGATTAATGGCTCCATCTCTCATAAATAACTTTTGCCAAGCCAAATTCATTAAAGCAGTCGAATTTCGGAAGCCAATTTTATCTTCAATGCCATGACTTAAAGCATGATCAACATGCGTGAAAGCTGAAAATTGCGAATGACAACTGGCACAGGAAATCATATTGTTCCGTGATAAAATAGGGTCATAGAACAAGGCCCTGCCTAATTGAATTTTATTTTCTGATAATGGATTTTTTGAAAATTCATAAACAGGTTTTGGAAAATTAGAAGGCACTTCAAACTGCACATCATTGGCTACCCGAAATGCAAGGATGGCAAATAATAGCAGTGATAATATGATAAATTTAGTTTTCAATTTTTTGAAAGTGTAAACGCGTTGGCTACAATTTTTGAAAGCATTACAGCTTCCGCACTTGGCGACATGATGTGATTTGTTTTTGTCAAGTTAATCTCCTTAATAATTTCAAGGACATCTAAATTCAAATGGATTCGATTTGTATTATTTAAAGGAAAGGATAAAGTTTGTAAACCATAATATGGTTGTTGATAGCCTCCTAAGTGAAATGCAAATTCGTTGTTTCGAGTTTTGCAAACATTGCTTTTTCCTTCTAATTTGAAATTGATATATCCACTTTGCCAAGTCCAATACATTCCTTTGGTGGGGTCAAGGTCGCCACCCAGAGCACCCGACACATTGGTTGTACTGTCTAGTCCCAGGTTAAATTTTAGTTCATCAAAAGGAATATTTTGTTTGTTGTCAATTAAAATTTGAAGTGAATTTATTTGGCTGGCATCTACCAAATGAAAGCTATTATTTTCTTCCATAACGACTTTTCCATGATTCAAAAATTTAATTTTAGAAATGTAAAATTTTAATTGGGTAATTCTCAAAACAGAAGAATCGTTTGATTGATTTAAGGAATCATCCATGCTCAATACCTTAGAACCATAAGTAAAAGAGATTTGTATGGTGCTTATCTGTTGTGCATCTGTTGCATTTGCCAATACCATAAAACTAAGTAATAAACTGGCCTTTATCAATGTTGTCTGTTTTGGGTTCTTGGAAAAAGGTTCGTGATTTCTAAAGTAAATGCGTCAAATGCTTTTTGTTGTTCTGGCTTGCATAGCTTTTTTATGTCTTGAAAATGTTTATAATGGATATTTTCAAGGACTATTTGCAAGTTTCCAATTTCTGTTAGCAGTGAATCTTTACCTGTTGCTGTTTCATTGGCTGTTAATGTTTCATAAAGTTTATGCTTTAACTCAATCATTTGTTGATTTGACTTTTTTATTTCACCTTTATGCCAGGCAATCAATTTTTCATATTCACTAATTTGATTTTCATCAAAGCCCAGTTTTTCAATAATCTCTTTTTTAGGTCCTTCTTTAGCGTGTTGAGGAGGCTTGTGGGAAACCAAAAACCAAATCAAAATTATATTTGCAGCCAGCAATCCAATGCAAATAATACTTAATGCTTTAACTTTGTTCATTAGTATAAAGAGTTGTTAGAAATTAAATTTATGGATGTTGCAAAGCTTTCGGTGGTGTTTGCATTCGAATGATAGTTTATTAGAATAACGGCATTAAAAACTAAAATTAGGATAAATATAATGCTCATTGCAAATGAAATATTTTTCGGAATCCGTTCTTTTTTTGTTTGCTCAATTTTATGCAAAATTTTACTTAATAGAAATGGAGGAACTTCTACTCTTTGAATCTTACGTAAATTATCTAAGTCCATTTTATTCTGCTTTAAGTGTTAGACGATGTTTGTTTGATTATCCTTCGCTGTTGCTTATTTTTTTTGAAAGATTTGTTTTAGCCCTTTGTATCAAGGATTCCAAGGCTTTGGGGCTAAGGTTCATAATTTCCGCCACTTCTACTTGTGACTTTTGTTCAATTTTATGAAGTATCAAAGCTGTTTTTTGATTATCGGGCAACTCATTTATCTTTTTGAAGAGATTGTCTAATGCTTCTTTGTCTTCCAACAGAATACCCGGATGATTGTGATCGGGTGGATTGTGCTTTAAGTCATTGCTGCCGTCAGAAAATAGGGAAATGAGAAAAGTAAAGCGTTTTTTGCGTTTCTTAGCTTTCAAAAAGTCCAAACACTTATTTATGGTGATACGATACATCCAGGTTGACAAGGAAGATACTTCTTGAAAAGAATTTATTGACTGGTGAACTGTAACAAAAACATCTTGAGTAATCTCCTGTGCATCTTCAATATTTTGAATATAGTTTAAAGCAAGGTTATAAACCATGCTTTTGTGTTTGTTATATAAATCTTCAAAGTTCAATTTTGGGTTTGATTTGATGTTTTTTAAGGGCGAAGGTCATCATTATATTATTTTATTTTCTAAATGTATTCATAAAAATTTAATTTACAGCAATTGAAAAGTGAATATCACCATTTTAGGAGCTGTTTATTGTTTTCTTTGGATTACAAAAACTTGCTTTTATATTTTATCTTGGGTTGTATCTGGAAATACAAAACTGTATACAAGGAAAAGGTTGTGACGCTAAAGCTTCAAAACTCTTCCTACTTGTTCGGCTTTAATAGGATTTTATGTGTTAATAACGGTTCAATAATAATAGCAATTCTATGTATTTTGCCCAGCCTATTATTATACTATTTACTTGCCTTGTTGATTATACTCAGGAAGTCATTCTGGCGTTCTTGGTTACTATAGGTAGTCCTTGATTTAATCGGTCAAAGTTGATGAATAGTAGGATTGTTAATGTCATGTCCGTTCAAAGAATTTTAGTTGAATACTTTTTAGTATTACAGCTAAACCATTTCCATATCCTAAGATTCCAATTGCTAAGGCGGTGTTTTTAATGTTCATCCCGCAGCGGTGAGACACGTTAGTTCAAATAATTTATGCTAGCTTTCTACCAGTTACTGAGACTGCTGATACGCTTCTGTATTTATTAGACAAATGTTGTAGGTGATCAAAATGTTGAGCAACTTTGAAGTTGCCAATGAATACTAATACACCTAAAATTAGGGTATGCAATAAAAATCAGATCTCGCTGAACACTGCATATTTGAAAGATTTTTTGTAAATCCTTTATTGGAGTTTTTTGATCATTATTTGTTTAACTTGGCTATGATTATGTATTTTTGGCGTAAGGTTATGCGCTCGCACTTGCTTTGATACATTCGTTCATGCCAAATGATACGTTGCTTGCAAGTACTTTTAGTTTTTAGGTTTAGGAGAACTTAACTTATTTTCTGTAAAATATTCTACTTGTTATTCAGACAAATAAGTCAAAGAAAGATTCGGAAATCTTTCTTTGACTTCTCCTGTCATGTTAGCGATTAGTAAAAGAACTGTTCTAAAATTATTTTACCGTCTTTTACTTGATAAACACATACCTCTTCAATTGTCATTCTTCCACTTCCTTTAAAGGTCGCATCCATAGCCCAAGTAATAGCAAAGCTATTTCCGGCTACAATAGGGTCTGAGATTGTAGCACTGTGAAACTCTTCTACTCCTGCTTGAAAAGCAACTGATTTTTCTTTGATGGCGTCCAAACCTGTTACAAATTTAGGTCCCATCATTTCGTTAGCCTCAATGCTTTGTGCATTGTCTGCAAATAATGTTTCTTGTACTTCGTCAATTTTTCCTTGGCGACAAAGTTCTACCAATTTGTTAGCTACTTCTGTTGTTGTCATTTTTTAGATTTAAAAATTAAGTTGTAAAACTAAAATATTAAGTTTAAATAAAGTTCTCTTAAAAATTATTATTTCATTAATTAAAATGCTATTCGACCAATATATCGGTCATAGGGTTGTTGGCAAAGAAGGATTTGCAGATTTGCGATTAGGCGCATTAGATCCACCAACCTGTCTAAACGGATAACTATTTATTAATTTCACTACTGTTTATATTCGCACCTTCCCCACCATAATGCAACGCTGCTGTTATCGGATCGTTGTTTTAACTTTTGTTGTCCGCAGTCCAATAACATAACTACCAGCAACATAAGAAAACAGTGTGACTTTAAGGATTGTAATAATAACTAATTTATCATATTCAGTTTTGCCTATCCAATTAATTTAAAACGACATACTTTCTCTTTTGATAAGTATTTAATATTTGTTTTAAATTTTCATTTCATTTCTTTTTGCGACCTATAATATACTTACTTCTTCTTCGATTTTGGTACATAATTTTTCTCATACATCTCAATCCATTCCTTAGCACTCATTTTTTTCATTAATTCAGCAATGAGGTTATAGGGAATCTCATTTAACTTCTTAAAGCGGACACAACTTTTTCCCATGTCCAGTTTTTGATTGCTGTGTTTGGGATATTCGGTTACGAACCAATTCAATAATGTGGGATCGGAATAAATACCCATATGGTAAAAATTAATAGAATCTTTTTGGGAAGCAATTCCCGCGAAAGGTAACGGCTCGCTTGGTTTACAATGGTAACCTGCTGGATAAAGTGTATGCGGAATAACATAACCCAATCCACCATAACTAATAGCTGCTTCAAAACCTTTTGGCAGGTTTTTCACAATGACATCGTGTAGTTTGTTAAAAGGTTCTGCTCTATCCTCGGGAAGATTGATCAAAATTTCTTTTACTGTTTTACCTAGTGCTTTCATATGGCTTTTGTTTTAATCAAATATACTTTTTTTTAATATGCGTTTTTCGTCTTAATTATGGTCAATGGATTGTAGCTAGCGGTCTTGGTATGCATTCATTCCAGCTTCTTGCCGGAAGCCAAAAATAAAGCATTAAATTTTACTAAATGAAAAAATTCAAAATTGCTGTGTAACACAGATCCCGCATAGCGGGAGAGAATGCTATTTTATGCTTGGCGGTTTAAAGTCTATGCCGTTTTACTGGTGGCCTGAATTTCTTCTTAATGTTAAGATTCTTGTTTTCCTTGCTTTTCAAAATTTTGTTAACTTAGAGTTTTAAACAGCTAAATATCTTATGAAAACCTCATCACTTCTATTCATTTTATTGATATTAACTACTAATTTATGCACATCCCAAAAATACGAAACCGGTTTCAATACTGGAATTGATACGATCGTGACCTTTGACCTTGAAACAAATATCGAAGTTATCAAGATAGTCAAATACTTAAATGTTTTCATTGATGCAGATAATTGCGAATCCTTACCTAAAAAATTTATTGCCAAAATAAGCATGGCTACAGTTGCTCAAGTCACTGAATTGTCTGCTATCGAATTTCGTTGCAATGGAAAATTTCAACGGGAGTGGGCGGGTGAATGGGAAATACAATCATTTAATCTCGTTATAAATAAATCGAAACAGGCACCCAGAACAATTGCCAACTTGGGATCTCAATTTACAGAGGAAACCAAGAAAGTTTTAGCCGAAATAAGTTCAGGTGAAATCATATCATTTGAGCAAATCACTTTGGTGCATCCGCAGAAAGGCCTGACAACTGCAGGATTTTCATTTCGAATAAAATGAGAATTAAATAATTTAAAAAGCCAAACATTTTGGTTTTCAAGCCAATTACGGATTTTAACCAAATGCGACAATGAAGGCACAACATCATGTTTGAAAACTGTATAAGGTGGCAAGCTACGCATTAGTATTCAAGCTGCACCGCCAAACGATTAGCAGCCAAAACTAAGAAATAAATTATTCATTACTGAAAAAATTAAAAAAAAGGATTTAAGATGTTTGGCGGTGGAGAGTCTATGCCTTATTATATGGGGTCAATTTTTATCTAGTCGAGTCAAAGGATTTTGTCTTAAATCCCATTTTGATTTAATCAATATATCTTCATTGATCTCTTAATGAATTATTCCATTATTATTAAATGGTAATATTTTTAAGTTTGATAAATCTTTTTCTCATCCAATTTTAGGATAAATTGAAATGATTTCGAATCTTTTTTCAATTTCATCCAACAGCCAGGAAGAGAATTTAATACGCTGATTTCTTTGTATCTAAAATTGTAGGATGATCTTAACTTGATACGAAGTACAAAGCTTCTTTTAACCAGTGGACTGTCTTTCTTCTAGCTGTTATAGGCTATGTTTCTTTATTCGTCATTGTTAGATTTTTGTGTGATTCTATTTTTCACATATTTCTTTCAACTTGTCGAGTGCTTTTGGGTAGGTCTGGTTCATATATTCCAAAAAATCTTCTGTGGTGTCTAAGTCAACAGTAACGATTGTAGTCCCATTGTTTTCTTCAAAAGTATAATTTTCAAATCCGTTTGCCCACTTTTCAACTTCTGGTCCATCAGTGATTTCTACATTTGCTTGTACCAGTCCGTAATGACGAATTGAAATAAAACAGTTGGGAATATTGTCAACTATCTCTGAAACCATTCCACCTTTTTCTCCCTTCTCATCGGTTCCTATGAATAGCATTTTACTGCCTTTATTCCAATTGCCATCATAGGTAGATGTCGGATTGAACAAAGCAGTCCATTGCTCATAAGTTGATTTTTTGTTAATGCCCAGCATAATATCATAGACTTTATTTACAGGTGCATTAATACTTACGTTAAATTTTAATTTATTCATAAATTTTTGATTATTGTTTTAACTTTTCGAGTTTTCCTTTTCTTTTTATAATGTTTTTATAGTCCCACTGAATTTCTCTTGATTTTTTAAGCCAACGAATTAGGTCTTTTGTGTTTACTTCTGTCATACTGTTATAAAAAATTGAAGCGTCCTTAAATTTCTGTCCTTTAACGTTTAGGTTTTTTTCGTCAAAGTCCGCACCGCTCCAAAACATCAGTCTTATTCCCTTTTTCTGTTTACTATATCCGACTGTTGGGTTGTCGTCTAAAAACCAAACAGGGTGAGCGTGCCAAATTTTATTCTCTGCTTCGGTCAATTCGTTTCTAATTGTCGTTGCAAGTAGGTCGCAAATTTCTTTGTCTTTTGGCTCCTGTTGGTTATTGTATGATTTAATTTCTTCGTTCATTTTGATTTTCGTTGTGGTCGAATAACATAGTCTCGACGGATTTGCCATAGACACTGAACCGCAAAACAATTATCAGCCAAAATTAAAAAATTAATTTTTAATAACATGCATAATTAATTTATGTTTGTCATCAATAGCGGCTGGAATGTTGTAAAAAATATCGACAACTTGTCTATGTATAATTAACCACAGAACCCTCCATTTCATTAATCCCCATGTTGCATGATGACCTTCTTACTGTCAATGGTTTTGTCGCGTCGAATTTGCATTAAATTGTCAAGGGAGGGCACTGTGAAAGGGGGGCTCATTTGGTGGTTAGAAAGTAGGTGGGTTATTTTTGCTTTTTAGTAAAAGGGGAAAAAAAATTGAAGTATTTTATAGGCTGGCAGAAAAACTGACTCGTCCTAAAAAAACCTGCCCGACTGCAGGCGGGGTTTACAGTTTTAATGAATTCATGCTGAAATGGGTTTGCAATTCATATTGAGTCCTAAAATGAGCTTACAGTACGACTACAAAAGTTAAATTGCAAGCTTAAAAAATTCAATCAGAAGCCCAAAATGCAGCTGTATCTTTGGTGCAACAACCCTAATATAGTCTAAAAAAAACTGAAATTTTCAATCGGTCACATAAAATTAAATAATCCTATTTAGATTCGAGGATTCATGCAGCGTAAAACAAATATAATTGGTAGTAATAGATAATAGAGTGTAACATGAGCAAATATTTTATATTGTTGATCAGCCTGATGACCGTCCTTTCTTGCCATAAGAATGATGAGTATATTGACATTATTATAGATAAACCCAATCCGCCCGGTAAAATCATTGAAACAAATTTAATGGGGTTGGTTACTGACCCGAAAGGCATTCCTATTGTAAATGCTCAAGTCAACATTGGAAAAATGATGACACGTACGGACAATAATGGTTTTTACCAATTTAAAAATGTATATATTAACGATTTGCAGGATTATATTTTTATTGTGGCGGATAATTACTTTGATGGCTTGGAAACGGTCGATGGTTTTGCAGGTGATTTGAGTTTTAGAAGAACAATCCTCGAAGAGAAAATTTTCACTAATTCTTTTTCATCAAGCCAGGATGCATTCTTTAGTTATGATAATTTATATGATATTGAAATTCCAGCAAATGCTTTGTTGACTCAATCGGGAACACTATTTACCGGAAAATACAAAATAGCTCCGAAATACAGAGACCCAGGTTTATTTAAAGAACAGCAAGCAGCTTATTTTGTAAAAGATTCTAATTCAACCATTAAATTACTTACTACAAAGTATCATTTGGGGATTGAGGCGTGGAGTATCGAATCTGGTGAATTGTTATCCTTCACAAAACGGATTAAAATAAAATATACTGCTCCTTCATCTTCACTTAATGCAACTCTTCGATTGTTTTATTTTGATATTGAAAATAAAGTTTGGAAAGAATCTGTCCAAATGAATTATACTAATGGAATTTATCAATTTGAAACAACTCAAGTCAACAATTTATGCATAGGAAGAATAGACGATTATGCCTTATGTACTGGTGTTATAGGTCAAGATAATGGAAGAAAAATGCAATTTAGTCAAGTTCAAAATCTTATAAATAATGAGCCTTCTTATAAAAGCAGATCGACTTATTCAGGAAGATATAAAATCTATTTTGCTAAGTCTGCTTCAAATAATTTTAGCTTACATTCTGAATGTAATGTAGTAAGCTATCAATTTGAATTGCCATCCATGAGCAGCGATTTTGAAAAAAATATTGTTTTGCATGACAAGATACCTTTTTTGAATGAAATTTCGGGTTCAGTAATACAATGTGATGGCAGCAACGACATCCGGGGATATATGATAATTACAAATAAGATGAAAAAGCCATTGGCGTTTCCAATATTAGCATTCGGTAAGTTTGAAACCCAAATACTATGTTGCAATACAGAAGGAAATGAAATCAAAGCGGTTGATACTGGAAATAACATCAGTCAATCTTATGAAATCAATATCACTTTTAGAGAGAATTTTCTTGTTAGACTTTGTGAGGATAAGGTATCTAGTTTGGCCAGGTTTAGTTTCAATATGATTGATACCAGTTACTCTAATTGCCGTGTAAGAAAAATAGCTTCTCAAAATACAGCCAACATTATTTATATATTTGAATACGGCAATAAAGGACAATTTACTGAAAAACTCATTCTGGAGAAATTAAGTAATCAGCAAAATGGATTTTACTGGCGTATGACGCATTCATCTTTTATTCAAAACACCTATAAATTAAAGGAATTGATCAATGAACCTGATTTTTATTTATTTAATGAAAATGGTGTGAATTTGATGGAATGCAACTTGCCAAAAGTTATCATTGAAAACGATCAGACAAAAGAGAAGTTTATTTCTGATGTCGTATTTTTTAGAGCAGTAATTCAGTAAATCATCCATAAGGATTCATTTCATGATACTGGAGCAAGAGTTAAAATTACTGATAAATGGTTGTTTGGATAATGACAGGTCCTGTCAAAGGAAATTTTTTGACCTAACATCGGATCGGGTGATGACGACTTGTAGAAGGTATTGCAGTAATCAGGACGATGCAAGAGATTTATTTCAGGAGACCTATTTGAAAATATTTAAATACCTCGAATCTTATAAAATGGAAGATGGGGATATACATGCCTGGATATATCGGATTACAAAAAATTGTATCATTACCCATTTCC
Organism: Saprospiraceae bacterium; assembly: GCA_016717265.1. Classification (NCBI taxonomy): domain Bacteria; kingdom Pseudomonadati; phylum Bacteroidota; class Saprospiria; order Saprospirales; family Saprospiraceae; species Saprospiraceae bacterium. The sequence goes on along the minus strand of JADKFX010000001.1, from coordinate 120,521 downwards.
ATTCCAGGAAAATAGTTTTTAGTCCTTTGGAAGAGGTATGCCCTGAGGATGATATTATTGTGCAATTTGATCAAAGCAATTTTCAGGAGGAAGAGATTTTGAAGGAAATTCAAAGTTTACCAGAAGGATATCGCACCATACTGAACTTGTATGTTTTTGAAAGTTTGGAACACGTGGAAATTGCTGCTGCATTGAATATATCAGAAAGTACATCTCGTTCGCAGTTGAGCAGAGCACGTAAATTACTAAAGAAAAAATTGGAGTCACTATATACTACAAATTATGAAAAATTCATCATTTGATCAATGGCTAAGACAAAATTTTAAGCAAAAAAAATTGTCTTTAGATAAAGAAAAGGAGTGGGCGTTGCTGGAGCCGAAGTTGAAAAAGAAAAAATCAAGGCGAGGACTTATTTTTTGGTTATTCTTTCCTATTGCGATGGGAGCATTGGGTTCGTATTATTATTATGAGAGTGCGGGCATGTATGAAAGAAATAGAATTGCAGCAAGTTTAAAGGAACTCCCATTGAGATTAGTTGAAAATAATAATGAACAGACCTTTGTTGCAAATGCGCAAATTCCAAATAGCACATTGTCAGATAAGTTGTCTGAAATAAATTATGCGAAGTGCACCTTGCAAAAAGTTGTTTTACCATCTATTCAAGCGGTGTCTTCGAGTAATGGGACGCCGTATGAAATGGTACTTAAGCATATTGTTAATGAAGCAACAAGCGGATTAATTCATCATTCAGCTGCTTATAAGATTGAAAAATCAGTGTTAAGCATCATGCAAAATCCTTTTTCTAATACTATGGACAGCACGATAGTAGAAGGTGATTGGTCAAAAAAAGTGAATTTGGTTGTTGATCTTTTGCCAACAAAGGAGATTGTAATTTTGAATGAAGAGATTCCATTGGAGCTTCTTGAGAATTTAGAGTTCACCAGACAAATTGCTTTATCCAAGAATCAATTAGGCATTCCTATTTCATTAAAGGCAATGGGCTCAATAGGAATATTAAATCAATTTTTGGATGGACCCGCAACAAGATTGAATACGCGATTGGCATTAGAGAATTCTGAAAGTGTATATGGAGCAAATATAATGGTACACACTAAGCTCAAGCGACATTATGGCTTTGGGCTTGGATTAGACTATCAATATCATACACTTCGTTTTACACAGCGATTTAAAGATACAATTCCTCATGTGCTTTATGGGCAAGTTTTGCTTGAGAAAGTGAATGCAAATGCTGAATTAACGAAAGATACTGGTGCAATTGTAGTAAATGAGTATAGAAACGTTTCGAGAAAATTATATCATCACCGAACTCTAATCTCAATTCCCATAACATTTAGTTATATTCAAGATATAAATAGATCTTGGAGTTTGTCTTCTATTTTGGGATTGAGCATTCCGGTTTATCAAAAATTTAGCGGAAGAATTTCAAACAGTGCTACAAAATCAATGGAATTGGTTCCGTATGGAGAAAATATTTCTTTATCGAAAATTCCGTGCAGCATTTTATATGGCATTCAAGTAGATTATAGTATACGTCCTGAACTGAAGTTAGTTTTGGGAATGCTAGGAAAGAGAGAATTGGGTTTTTGGAAAGATGCCGAAAGTGGTATCAGTGAAAAGCATGGATCCTTTAATTTTCAAGTTGGGATGTGTTATCGGTTAAAATAAATTAATTATACTTTAAAATTTTATAAACAAATAATATATTATGAAAAATTCTACAAATTGGATTAAAAAAATTTTGTGTTTGTCTTTAATATTCATAAAATTTAGTGTCGGTTCTTTTTTTGCTCAAGATTGCAGTCCGGATGTTGTCGCTCCTTTTTTATCTGTAAAAAGCAATTATACTGTGTATTTAGATATAGCCTCTGAATATAATTTAAGAGCTGAAGAAATGGTAAGTCTTTGTATTGATAATTGTACTCCACCAGACAAAATGCGTTACTCTTTTTCAGAGGTTGCAAGTGATAATGAAAAGAAAATACAAAGAAATACTAATTTTCCATTGGACCTTGCCGTATTTGCAATCGATCAAGCGGGAAATATTGCAAAAGCAATTGGAAAAATATCTATTAGTACCTGCACTCAAACATTAGTTTGCAATGACGCTTTAAAATTCAGTATCCAAAAAGGTGGTAGTTTGCCTTTGTCAGTGGATCAATTCCTGGAAGGAAGTTACTGTAGGGACCATATCTTTGAAATAAGCTATTATAATGGCTCTATTTTTTTACCCATTGTCCAAATAGATGAAAGTTTACCCCGTTTATTTCAATATCGGGTCGAAGATTCAGTGACCGGTAATTATTGCTGGGGTGAAGTAAGTTATGGGCTTTTTGGAGTGTGCGATCCGGAAGGGGAATTTAAATTTAGTAATAATTCAGTCACAACCAATTGCATCCAAGATGCTGATCCAAGAGATGTAGGATATCCTTTTCCTACTCATTATAAAGTTGAACAGACTGGTTCCCTTCAAACATATGATGTGGAGTACAATCCAGCATGTCCAAGAATAAGTGTGAGTTATACAGATCAACTTGTTACAAAAGAATGCAATGATCCTAATACCGCTGAGATCACGAGAATATGGACAGCAATCTTTCCTGGAGGTTCAAATAAACAATTTACACAATTAGTGAAATTTGAAAGAACTCTGAATGGGATATTTTCAAATTTACACAATTACGATGGACTTGATTTGCCAAAATTAAATTGTAAAGATAAGTGGCCAAGAAAAGATGGATTTATTCCTGTACCGGAATTTACAGGCAGACCAATTTCTAATTCATGTATTCGGATGGAAGCAAAGTATAATGATCTTATTATTCCAGTTGGACCTACTCCATGCGGAGAAGATTATAAAATAATTAGAACCTGGACAGTTGTTAATTGGTGTTCAGGAGAAATTTACAATCACAACCAGGTATTTAAAATTTATTGTGGCACAGATACCATTCCACCAGTGGCGATATGCAATGAGAAGGCTACTTTTGCTGTACCAAGTTCAGGAGAAGTCACGCTTTTCCCAGAAATGCTAGATAATGCGAGCTTTGACAATTGCGGGGGACTAAGTTTTTCATTCGATAAAGAGGAGTTCATAAAATCTTTAAAATTTAATATACTTGATGCAGGTAAGACAATGGATGTTACTCTTTTTGTAACCGATTTATCTGGAAACCAAACATCTTGTATTGTTACAGTAAATTTTGTTTTTAAAGGTAACGGACCAAATACAAAAAACATTATTGGAGGAAAATTGCTAAATTACAATCTTGAATCCATTGGGGTACAAAACAACTTTAATTTTAACTTGAATGATGAACTAAACATTATTCCATTGTATGCATGTGGAGAACCCGTAAATTTTTCTAATTTAGATTATAGCTTGTGCATAGACACAGCCAATAATACTCAGTCTGGATTTCTTATCCCGGGAGTTAAAGTACCGAATGTGAGATCTGGTGTTACGACCTTTGATATTGTACAAATTATCAAAAATCTATTAGGCGTTCTGAAATTTAATTCTTACCAGGCTATTGCAGCGGATGCAGATTGTGATAACAAAATTACCATTTTTGATATATTCGATTTGAGAAGGTTAGTATTGGGCATCACCAATAAATTAAGTTGTGATGACGTTCAATTTTATTCAGACAATATTGCTAAGCCACAGTTAATTAAAGAAATTAAACTTCAAAATTTACCACGCTTTGACTATAATATAGTGCCCGTTAAGAAAGGTGACATTAATGGAAATGGTATTTTTGTGCAGAATCCAATTATTGAAGTAAGGTCTGGAGAGAAGTTTAGTTTTTTCGTTGATAATTTTAATGTTAGAATTGACCAGACATATGATATATGGGTTCGGTCAGCAGAAGAATATAAAGTGTATGGCGTTCAAATTGGTCAGTTGTTTGACGAGAAAAAAATTGAAATTCTTGATATTACCTCGCCATTGTTAAATCTTGTGAAAGAGTCTGATTATACAATTAACGAAGGAGGAGATTGGAGATGCTTATTAATTAACCCTAATATTAGCTTGATGACAATTTCCGGAGGGTTTTTGAAAATTCGGGTGCGTTCTAAATTTGAAGGTATGGTTAATGAAGCAATGTCATCAACTCATTTTCCGATTCCACTATTTGTAATTAGTTCTGATATTGAGTTGTCCATCCCAACACTTGAATCCAAAGCAATTACGTCAACAGCTGACGAAAAAATTGGCAACTTGGGATATTTGAATGTATTTCCAAATCCGTTCAATGATAATTTTAAAATAGAGTTAGATAATGAATCAGTTGGTGCAATCATGCTTGAAATTTATACCTTGGAGGGTAAGAAGTTGTTTCAAAATACGTATTTCGTTTCCAGTGCAAAAAATTATATAAATATGAATGCAAAATTATTTCCTGGAGCAGGAGTTTATTTGATGGTACTTAATAATGGAAGTAGAATATATAAGAAACTTTTGATAAAGAAATAGAGAAACATTTCTGATTATTATGATAAGAGGACACAATTTTGTGTCCTCTTATTTTTCTCCAAATATGACAGACCAATTCATTTTATTTAAGAGTGTATTTTCACTTTCCATATTAAAGTCAGATTGTAAAAATTAATTTTGACTTTATCCATTTACCTGGTTTTATTAAGCTAAATGTCATTGGCTTTTGTTTTCCATAGATAGGCCACCCAAAATAGGATTTCACATCAAATGCATTTAGAAGTCTCTGTTGTTTTATTGTTTTGTCCAATATAAGCTGTTGTACGTTCTGTATTATTCAGTGATTCTTGGGAAGACTAAAATCTATTTCAACGGAATTTTAATCGACATCAATATCATAAAGAACAAATGTTCTCCCAAAAAAGACAATCTACGTTATGGTAACATTCTATAAAAAATACATTAAGCAAATCACCATATCTAAAAAGAATAATTGGCTTTTGGAATGGCGAAACCATATTAAAAAGCTAGAAATATATTCGATTCTCCAATTATAGGAATGACTAATTCTTGTTTTATTTAATACTTACGCACGTATACACAGGTCTCGCTGAACACCGCATATTCAAAAACCAATTTTGTTAATCTTTTATCGGAGTTTTTGATCTTCATGCCTATTGCATGGCGTGGCTTTTGTAAAAACGACTTAATGTTAGCTAACGTTTGTTTTATTAATCCCTTCTTTTTTGAACAAGTAAAGCCCTACACACATCAATGAACTAAATATGAACACCATCGGTATCCAAAGCATATCTGCCCATAGCCACCAAACTTCGTTTTCATTTCCTCTGAATGGTAAACAGAGAATCATCAGGAACATTGCGAAGTACAATAAATTACTTTTCATATACTTTTATTTTTAGTGAAAATTTATGATACGCAAATATCCTTATGAACATCAATTAGAACAAATAATCTCGGGTTGAAAAAGGGTTGATATTGTTATAAAATGCTGATTATCATTATTTTAATTTTGACTTCAATTCACTCCTGCTTTTGATATTCAGTTTCCCATAAATTTGATTAATGTGTGACTTCAGCGTGCTTTGCTCGATAAATAGCTCAGTCAGTATTTCTTTATTTGTCTTTCCCGAAATAATCAAGTCATACACTTCCCTTTGTCTCTCCGTCAATCCATTAAGTAGAGCATCAAATCCTTCACTTTTAATTTTGGACTGCTCCTTAATTTCATTCGAAAGGCTAGAAATTTTCCTTTTATTTATTTGAAAGTAGATTGTAACTAAGAAAGAGCTAATTACTATCATAAAAAAGATAAGAGTTGGGTATTGGTGTAATACCAAATTAATTTTTCCATCATTTGACCTTATTGAAACTGCTATAGATGATATTAAAAGAGCAATTCCCAGAAGATACTTTTGATATTTTGGTAGTATGTCTTTTAGTTTCATCAAAATGTTAGCTGACTTTTAAGGTATACTCGCTGGCGCGTTAGTGCTTGTCTTTATACCATGTTATAGTAGCTTCGAAGCGTTTCATTTTTATAGTTTGATTGAAAGTTTAAGTTGTCCACCTAAGCCCAATTCAACTATCTTCTGCAAAGTAGAAATACGAACCTCTTTGATATCATTTTCTATTTTAGATATATAACCTTTGTTTGTGCCACATCGATCAGCTAATTCTTCTTGAGTAAGTCCTTTTTCTAATCTCGCCTGTTGTAATAATATGCCAAGCTTGAAAGATTCATAACCCTTGTCGTGTTTGTCTCGTATTGTGGTTCCTTTTTTTCCAAATTGTTCGTTTACAAATTGATCTAAAGTCTTTACATTACTTTTCTTTTTCATATTCTTCTCTAATTTTATATGCTTTACTTATTTCATTTTTAGGAGTCTTTTGTGATTTTTTTTGGAAGCCATTGCCTATAACTATGAATCTGCCCTTATTAAAAAAGCATAATATTCTAAAACTGTTGCCTCCTTGTTTAATTTTAATTTCATACAAGTCATCAGTTCCTTCAAGATGCTTTAAGAATTCTTCTGGAACGTGTTCAATTTGTTCAATTAATCAGAAAGTCAAGATAATCTTTTCTTTGACTTTCAAGCTTTGTTTTTTAAAGTAGTCGGAAAGGTATTCTTTGAATATGAATATCGTTCGAACCTTGATATCGCTCATTAGAAACAAAGATATAACAAGTTGTCCGAATGAACAACACGATTTTTTTAATTTAGTTCATTTATTAGAAGTCTTCTATAGCGTTATTTTCGGGCATGGCGGTGGTGGCGATTTTCACCATAAATGTTGATGCGGAGAACAAAGTTTGATTAACCACAAATGTGTCTGCGGAGCACAGAACCGCCACTTTTGCCAAACCCGTCCTATGTTTACATTTTAATTAAATTTACTCTAATGTAAAGATAAAATAAATAGAAAGAACGGGAGCAGATTAAGATAGTCAAACCTCTTAAGCATTAAGATTTTCTAACACGCTTATCTTTGCTCCCGTTCTTATATTATACTATACCGTTCGGTAAGCCTTTTGAGCTTGTGATAGGATGGTATCCAATATAAGAACGTTCTCTCATTTGATTAGTCCAAAACAAAATTACTTTTTATTTCATTAATTAAACAGCAAATGCCAAAGCCGAATGCCCAAATTGAATTTAGATGTTGTTTTAAGCAGTTAATTTTTTATAAGTTTCGTCGTGATTGATTTGTTTGATTGAAGTTGCCTTATGGTCAGAAAGTAAACCCCGGGAATTAAATCAACCTGAATGTTTCCACTATTATTTTTGTCCTTGTATAACAACTGTCCGTAGCAGTTGTAAATTGTTAAATTGAAAGATCCTGCAACACCCTCAATTTTAAATGAGTTTTCAAAAGGATTAGGATACACTAAAATATTTGAGTTGAGATTATACTCGTTTATATTTACAAGTGATGAACAATTTGATGGAATCGAGTCTGTCGTGTAAAAGTTTGAACAATTGTTACAAAAAACACTTTTAAAAAAGCAACTTGCTCTACTTGCTCTAAATACACTACTAGCGTTTCTGTAAATTCCGTGTCCGCCTGTTGTGTCTATTGTTATATCGCTACAAGCACTTTTAGCTATTAAGTCATTATGTATAGTTCGTGAACCATTTAGAGTATAATGTAAAAAGGAATTATCAGCGTCAATTAATACTGTAGTGTCTAGTTCTCCATGGAATGCAACAGTAGGAATCATCTCTTCGATATCTATTTCTGTTGCATTTACACCTCCCCAATTATTAAAGATGCCTTTAATTGAATACGAATTAGTTAAATTATTTCCTGAAGTACTAAGGCTTCCTAATTCAACACTTGTAGCTGTTGCGTTATATAAAAGAGAAACGCTGTCAAATTCAGATTGATCTGCATACACCATGCCTAAAGCAAGTAAAGAGCCTGCACTTTGTCCTCCTACAAATAGCCAATTGGTATCAATTCTAACAGCATTTGCATTGTTAACGATATATCGCATTGCAGTATGTCCATCTTGAATAGCTCTGTATCTTGCTTTGTACTGACCGTATTCAGAAAAGTCATAACCCAGCCGATAATTTACTGTGGCACAAACGAAACCTCTCATAGCCATGTGAATACATAAATCTTTTATGTCACCTGATTGCTTATCGCCAGATGAAAATCCACCACCGTGAAACAGCATAACAAATGGACGTTTAGGAGCAGGGTCAATTGTAAGATTTGGATAGTAAAGATCCATTCTCAAAATATAAGGGTTTCCCAAGTGGTCTAAGGCAGTACCGAATTGAATATTTGCTCCAATTGAAATTTCTGTGGAATCGAAATATTGTACTTCGGTATAGCGAGAGTCATTCGTGCAATACTGTCCGTTTAATTTGACGATTAGTACAAAGAAAGTTACTGAAAAGATAAGTATTTCTGTTTTCATATTTTTTAATGTCATGGTAAGCGTTCAAAATGTCAAAGGGTTTAATCGAAATACTGCCGGTCTAAAAATACCGCCGCCAACGTCAGAGTGTGAAAATACCAACAATTTTATTCATAATTCCAAAAAGCACTTTGAATAAGTTCAAGTAACGCAATTTTAGAAAGTATATGAGTAGTATTTTTTTAATTGCCTAATAGTATTACAAAACAATAAAAGCTCCAAAAGTCTTAAATTAAGGCATTTTGGAATGAAAGTAGAGTCTTTTTTGTAAGGTGAACTCCAATTTTTTAATTTCTCGGTTGGTGCTGGTACTCCAAGTATTGTAAAGCAACGTTTTATGTTAAATACCAACCTAATGAGACTATGCTCTCCATTGACTTTTTCAAGTCCTGTGAAGTTGGTGTAATAATATCACCATTTTCTTTTAATGGTTCCGAAAATATGTTCATTTATCTCTTGACGCTTGCTATATAATGCAGCATTTTTTTTTAGCGTTGATTATTTGCTTCTACTGCAGCTGCAAATTCACTTCTTTCTATTTCTCTACCTCCGCTTGCTCTTCCTGTGCAGAGTTTTTTACTGGGCATGATTTGCATTCTGGTGTTCTGTATTTTTTGTAATTATAGCTTGTTTTACGATCTCTAGTTTTTTTATGCCAGGTACCCGTTGTATTTAATATTTTCCCTTGAGGACAGGTATAACTATCGCTTTTTTTGATTGTAGGCAAAATGTGTAACAACAGAATCCGGAGTGGTTCCGTGTTCATTACTATTGACTATTGTGGAAGGAGCAACGATTGTAATTATATCTGAATCTGCGCATTGTTGAATTTCTCTGCCATTATGATATCCTTTATCTAAAATTGCAACAAAGCTATCTGCATTTAAATTTTCTTTTGCTTCTAATGCAATATCAGTGAGCGCATTCCGATCATTTCGATTAATAGTATGTGTTGCGACAACTAATTTATGTTTGTCATCTACTGCTGTTTGTATATTGTAACCCACTTCAACAACTTGACCAAGCAAAAGTAGTGCACCTGCGTCCGGATCTGTAGTACTAACTTGTGGTTCTTCTGAAGAATTAAGTTGTTCTTGAAGTACTTCGTATTTAATTTTATTCAGCTTCAGTCTATTTAGCTTTTTCTGGATATTAAAAACCTTAATTAAATCTTCTTATATATCGTTTTGATCAAGTTGATTTAAGTATTCATTGCTTTTCTCTTCAATATAAGCTAAGTGCCTATCAATTTTCTTCTGATTATAATTATTTTTTTTGCTATTGTGGGCTCTGGATTTGGTACCATCAATGGCAATAATCTGACCACCAATTAAATCAATATCTTTAAGAAAGGAAACAAACAATTTGAACACGCTTTTCAATGCTTTAGGATTGTTTTTCTAAAATCAGCAATCGTATGATAGTTTGGTCTCAATCTTAATGTGAGCCATTGGAGTTCAATGTTGCGGCAACATTTACTTTCTAACATACGACTACTTCTCAATCCATTTAGATAGCCATACAAATAAATTTTTAATAGAGTAGAAGATTCAAAACTTGGACGTCCTACATTCTTTAAAGTATTAACATCAAAGCCAAGTTTTAATAAATCTAATTGTTCAACAAATAGATCCCCGCCTGCAGTCGGGCAGGAACAAATCGCACAGGGTTTTCTTGATCAATATTATCCTCAAGTGAACACATTTGCATTTGTAATCGTGGTAAGCCAGTTACATGATTCATAGTATATAAAAATGCGAATCATTAATAATATACCAAAGAGTTTTACTAATTATTTTTCAGCTAGTTTTTTCACAGCCTGACGGATTTGGCATAGACGCAGCACCGCCAATTATCTAGCAGCCAAAATTAAGAAATAAGTTATTCATTACCGAAAAAAAATTAAGAGTGAATGATAAAGGATGCACGTCGGTGTAGCGTCTATGCCGTGTTAGTTTGCGTGCTTTTACTTTGATTTAGAGTTTGAGCATTCTTGATGAATGATGCACTGTTAAAATATCAATTTCCTTTGTTGAAAATATCTTATAAATGATCCTATAATTTCCCATAATGATTTCTCTTATTGCAGGTTCATTGTACTCTGGTACTGGTCTTCCAATATATATATGATCTTTTATTATTTTAGCTTTATTTCTAATTCGTCTAACTTGAATTATAGCATACTTTACAGAATCTTCTGAAATGTATTCAGCAATGGAATCTAAATCTTTGAGTGATCGTGGTGTCCAATTTAAACGAACCATTTAGGAAGGTGTTTTTCTAATTCTTCATCAGGGATTACATTTCTTGAGTCAGACTGTCTAAGGCCTTCTTCAATTTTGTCCATTAGCATAATATGATCTAATATTTGATCTAACGTAACATCTTCAGGAAGAGCTTGGAATGTTTCGATGAGTTTTTGTTTTTTTATTGTCATCTCTTTATTTTTTGCTAAGGTAATAATAACAGCATGACTTTACAAATGTTTTGCATGCGAGCTAACGGATTTGGCATAGACGCTGCACCACCTTAACGTATGGTTGATGGCAAATATGAATAATTTTGGCGGCATTGTGTCAAGCTAGTGTTGGCGGTCGTTTTTTTTAATTCAGTTTAAATTTAATCGGGAAGTGCATCTTATATTTTACGGGCTTCGAATCAATTATTAGTTGAGCATATCCATTAATAGCTGCATCAATAAACCTTTTTCGAGCTTCTTCATCACATTCTTTAGAAACACTTTGGTTTATATTTACTTTAGCAATATTTCCTAACTCATCAACAAATATTTCTAAAATTACATTTCCCTCTATTCCTGATTCCTTAGCTAAGGTTGGATATCTAATTGTCGATATTAATTTTCTTATAAATGCTTTATAACCAATAAAAGGTATTAGCTCTTCTTTTAATTGAAGACTTTCATAAATGTCATTATTGTTTTGATCAATAAAGTATAAGATTGGTAAGGATGGAATTTTACTGGATTGGACTTTTGTAGAATCACGAATTTTAGTTATCAAATTTATCTTTTGGCCAATACTAATAGCACTAAAAATTAATTGAGCAGATATAACAAATAGGATTATTTTATTTAAATTTTTCATGCTTCCTAATTTTTTTGTAATGACAGCCAACGATTTGCAGCTTGGCGAAGGCTGGGATTAAATGTACGAATGTTCAAATTTAGCACAATGTTCATTAGAATTCCAAATGTTCAATTTAGCACTGAAGCCCAGCTTCTGCCAAACTGCTGTTAGCCGTTCGTTGTTTTTATTTTGAAATTTCTCCTTTGTATTTTGGGTCAAAGTCAATCATCCATTCAATTCCATATTTATCTCTAAACATCGCAAAATATGAACCCCAAGGACTATCGGCTATTGGCATTTCAATTTGTCCATCTACCGAAAGTCTGTTATAAAGGTTGTCTGCTTCTTCTTTACTTTCAGCACTGATTGAGATTTTACTTCTTGTTTCGTTTAAATTGTGTACACCTAATGCTTCTGGTGTATCACTTCCCATAAGTATGTCGTGTTTGCCAATTGGCAAAGCAATATGCATAATTTTATTGGCTTCATTTTCATTTGCAATACTTCCTTGTATTTCTAAATCTTTGAAACGCATTATCATTGCAAATTCTCCACCAAAAACTGATTTGTAAAATAAAAAAGCTTCTTCGGCATTGCCGTTAAAATGAATGTAAGGATTTATTTGTGCCATTTTTATAAATTTTAATTGTTAATTTGTTTTTCTGATTTATTTTCTATGTTAAACGTCAGGAATATTTGGTTCAACTAATTTTTTTAATTTCTCTAAACTTTCTTGCCATCCTAAATAACACATTTCTGTTGGAATAGCATCAGGAATGCATTCTTGGGTTGCAATAAGTTCTGTGCCACATAATACGCTTTTCAACTCAATGGTTGTAATCATTTGTCCTGGCAAATTTGGGTCGTCAAATTCATCTGTATATTTAAGAAATTCATTTGGTATAATTTCTAAATATTCACCACCAAATGTATGGCTGCTACCTGTACCAAAATTAGTAAAAGACATTTTGTATTTACCGCCAACTTTTGCGTCCATACTATGAATTTTGCAAACAAAACCGTAAGGTGGAAGCCAAGAAGCCATAGCATCAGCATCGGTAAATGCCTTGAAGACTTTTTCTTTTGGTGCAGTAAAAACTCTTTGAAGTGTAACTTTGTTATTTGTCATTGAAAATTATTTTTTATAATTGTTAGACGAATTTATTACAATTGGGGAATTTCTTCAACCAAAATTTCATTTCCTTTTTTGTCGTAATAAATACAAGTCATTTCGTCAAGTCTAACAACCCATTTTTCAATTCCCGTTTCTGCACAATCTATACAAAAAGTAAAATAGTCAGTTTTTCCTTGTTGGTGGAATTTAAGTTGAACAATAAAATTTTCTTTATTACTATTATCGGAAATATCTAATTCATCATACTTCGATTTTGATTTAGTACTGAAATTATTTTCGCCAAAATATTCTGTATGGCTGTCTTTAACCCAAGTTTCAAAACCTTTCACTCCGAAATTTTTGATTTCTTGGATATATTTTGGAAAGTCAGCACCTGATTTTACTTTTTTATGAGCTTGTTCAATTTGTTCTACTGTAAACATATTTATTTTAAATTTTGTTCTATTTTCTTTCAGTTTAGTGTCGCCATACAATGACGGCCAACGGAGCGGTACTTGCGACGTGCCGCCACTTGCACCAAAGCCAAAAGTAAGAAATATTTTCATAAGAAACCAATAGTGAAAAATTATGATATTTGGCGGTATATTCGCAAGTACAATGTTAGCTTTAGTTTTTATTCATTTCGTAAATCCATTCAATTCCAGCTTTTAAAGTTTGGTTCTCTTCAACTTGAAAATCAGGAATTATTTTACTTCCAAATTTTGTCTTTTTCCTGTCCGCAAATATAGATTCAGCCAGATTTATTATTGAACCATCTGATAATTCGTGTGAAACACATCCTGTTGAAACACCAAAAGTTGATTGTCCAAATGATTTTGAATTTTCTCTCAACTTTAAGGCTACCGCCACCGCTTCTCCTGAACTTGCTGTTTGGTTGTCTGTTAATACAGCTAAAAATTGATTACTAAGATTTTGTTTTGATAAAATTTTTGTCTCCATAACAAATTGATCTTCTATGTAAGCTTTGCCTTCGATTATTTTCCAGGCTTCACTATTTTCATTTGCATCTATAAAGTAGCCAAAGGTCCCATTTCCAATTAATGGTTCAATTGAAAGAAGCATTGGCCACATATTTCCACCAAAATTGCCACGCAGGTCAATTATCCAACCTTTCAACTTATTTTGCAACTCTTTCTCTATTTTGGCTCTTATTTCCATAATGTAATCATTGTACTCACTTTCATTCCCAATACAAAAAGGTATTCTAATGTATCCAATGTCATCTGGGGTGATTTCATCAGCTAATATAGGCAAAGGTTTGTTTTCAAGATTAGCTTCTGACTCTGTTATAGGTCTGAAGTAACTATGATTGTCATTAAGCTTTTTAATTGCATAGCTTATTGCAGGATGAGTATCTTCAATTTTTTTTGCATTCGATACTTTTTTTAAAACGTCACTTTTAAACTCTTTCCAGTCAATTTCATTTTTATATACAGAATTTTCTTCCAATAAATCAAAGGTTTCTGTTAGATATTTCGATACTTCTTTTGGAACAGAATTTCTAGTATTACAGCTCGACAATACTATGCATAAACCAATGTAAAAAATTATCTTCATTGTTACTGTTAAATTCTGACTAACGTTTGGTGGTTACCAGTAGTTGGCGTTTGGATCACTCAACTGTCTATACCTACAAATGTTTATTTAAAGATACAAATGATTGTTAGCAAAGCCAAAACAAATTAAAAATCTGCGAAGCAGGCAATAACTGGCTTTGCGATGACCTCATCAGTGCCAATTACTGGTAGCATCTGTTATGCGGTCGGCTTTTAATGAGTTTTTGAATTTGCATTTTTATCATTTCTTTTTCAGTGTCTGTCTTACAAAGTTTAAAAGCTTTGTGAAAGTTTTCGACAGCTTTGTCAAAGTCAACCTGCTTATAGAGTTCAGCTAACAGTACGAAATAAAAGTGGTTACTTTTCAATTCCATTTTTTCAGCCTCATTTATTGCTGCTAAATTTCCTTGCACTTTGGATAATGCAAAAATTCTATTCAAAGCTACGATTGGAGAATTGTCAACGGAGAGTAGGGCTTCATACAAATTCAAAATGCTCGTCCATTTGTCTTTGTTGTCGTTGCCAACAGTATGCCAATATGCAATGCTTGCCTCAAGATAGTATTTTGATGTTATTTCCCATTTCGATGCCTGCTGTAAATAATAAAATCCTTTTTCAATTAGCTCGGTGTCCCAAAGTTTCTTGTCTTGGTTCTCATATAAAATAATATTACCTTTCTCTGATTGTCGGGCATCTAAACGGGATGAATGAAAACACATCAATGACATTAAAGCATTCGTGGAATGGGTATTTGTTAATTGGTTTCCTAATAGGAAGTATGCTAAGTTTAATGCCTCAACGCAAAGCTCTTTTCGAACTATTGCATTGTTACTTTCCGAATAATATCCTTCGCTGAATAATAAATATATTATGTGTAGAACTGCATCTAACCGCTTGTCGATCTGTTTATGGTTCGGCAAGTCGATTTCAATTTTTTCTGAGTAAAGTTTTTCCTTTGCCCTTTGAAGTCTCTTATGAATTGTTTCCTTATTGGACAGGAATGCATCAGAAATTTCGCTTAATCCTAAACCACAAAGTACCCTTAATGCCAGGCAAATTTGTGCTTCGACTGAAATAGATGGATGGCAGACTGTAAATAGCATTTTAAGCTGGCTATCGGATATATTCTTATCAGAAAAGTCAATATCAATTTCGTCAAATTGTTTTTCAGTCGCTTTTATTTTCTCAGTAACTTTAATTTTGAAAAGGTTGTTTCGGATGAAATAATTTTTCACCTTATTCTTGGCAACCGTATATAGCCAAGCGGTCGGATTTTCAGGTTTTCCTTTGTAAGGCCAAGTGTCAAGCGCTAATAAAAAGGTCTCACTTGCAATATCTTCCGCAACTTCTATATGCTCAATCCCAAACGTCTTAGTCAGTACAGCTACAAGTTTACCGTACTCAGTTCTAAAGAGGTGTGGAATTATGTCATTACTGGTCATTGCAAAAATAAAACCCAGATTTGTCGGGGTTCTAAGATCATTTTAATGTTTCATGATTTCTCTAACTTCTACTGTATTACCTTCACTTTGTAGAACAGGTGCGCCTTTTGCAAATTCTGCCGCCTCGTCTGCTGATTCAGCTTTTACAACAATGTAGCCTCCAAGTGTTTCTTTAATGTCACCAAAAGGACCATTGGTAACAAGCTTTTTATGATTGACAACCTTTGCGTTATCAAACAAAAGCCCAGTTCCACTTACAAATTTGTTCTGGGCAACAATAGTTCCAACCCAGTCCATTTGTTGTTTCATCCACATTTGCATTTGCTCTGGGGAAACTTTACCGTTTACATTTTCGTGTCTGAAAATTAAGATGAATTCTTTCATGATTTTGTCTTTTTTAATTGTTAATGAATGTTTAAGTTATACATCAATAACAATTTGAATATGTCAAAAGGGACACTCCTCTTAAAATATCTTATAATATTTTCATTCGATTTATCATCTTTAAGCTGCCGCATAACGGATTAATATACACGCTGCCTCGCCAAAGTTTAGCAGCCAAAAATAGTAACTTAAATATTTATTTCCAAAAAAATTAGAAGAGAGTGATAAAGGATGCACGGCGGTGTAGAGTCTATGCCATGTTATAGGCGGTGCCATTTCATTGTGGAGAAGCGAGTATTCTATCAGACAGTAACTTTTTTTCTTTTTGTTGTTACTACGGATCGTTTTTTAACTATCCGTTTTTGAGAATGTGATTTTTTGTAAGTACGAATATATTCGCTTATGGCAGTTTCTTCTTCTTTGGTTAGGGGTCTGCTTTTGATTATTAGGTCAATTCCGACCGGTTCTTTAATGTGTCCTATTTTATTAACTTTTAAAATACTTATTTAATAATTGATTAGCAGCTTCAGTGTGAATTATCATTAGATGATTTCCGAAATGTTAAGCGCCTAATGTTTTTTCGTAATGTTTAATAAGTTTTGTTTTTGCTTTGAAGGAAATATATCCGTCAAAACCATTTTGAAATGAGACCTTACATGCAAATGCAACAAGATTTTCTGACACTCCTTCATAAAGTTTATTTCGACCAAGATTAAAAGGAGCACTTTCAATCAATTCAATATAAATATGGTCAGGCTTCATGGTAAAGCTCAATAGGCCTTGAATAATAGTTGGATTATTTAATATTGTCAACTTATAAACCTCTCTTGAATTGTTTGCAAGTTCTTGCTTCCGGTTAAAGCTCCAGCCATTTTTCTTGGTTATTTGTTTTAGGTCGGTTGTAATCAAGCGGCCTACCTCAGTTGCAAAACTATCTCCGGAAATAGTATTTTAAATAGAATTAGTTAGTTTATCTATTACAAAATCGAGCTGTATTTTTCTCTCTTTTTCACTATTCAAAGATACAAAAAATTGACGAAATAGATTCATTAAAAATTGAAGTTAGTTTTGTGTATTGAGTAATTGTTACATCGTCTATAACGTTCCGGTGCTTGGCGAGTTTGCGAACTTCGGAACTAATTATTTTCTATAAAAGATAAAATTTCTTGTGAAATGTAAACGTGAATTTTCTAAAAATTCGCAATCTTGCCAAAGGTCTGTTAGTGGTAGCTCTTCTGTCGTTCGTCATTGTCCAAATTTTACAAATGTTTGTCCGTTAAATTTCCATGCTCCATTTTCGTGTGTTCCAAGCCAAAGGTTACCATTGTTGTCTTTGTAAATACTGAATAATGTAATGTTTTTTGAATTATCTTGAACTACATAATGAGTAATTTTCTTTCCATCATAATTCCAAACTCCATCACGATAAGTTACAAACCACAAATCACTATTATTGTCTCTTACTATTGATAGATACTCGTCCAAATTGCTTTCCATTTTCCCATCTAAACCACCTATGCTTTTGTGTCTTGTGTAAAATTTATTGCTTTTTAGTGTGGTGGCGTCGTAAACACTATAACGATATTCGGTATTGAACCAAAAGTCACCTTTTTTATCTTCTGTTATTGAACGCACTCCGTTTGCACCTTCGTTGCGAAATTCTGTCACATCTTCTTCTGTAATCCATTCAAACGATATTCCATCGTATCGACAAACTCCGACTGGGTTTGTGCCAAACCAAATGTTTCCTTTTCTATCTTTATAAATGCTATAGATATCAAATGGATTGGAAAAATTTGGTGGGTTCGGAAATTGCAATTCAAATAATGTAATGCCATTATAGCGATATACTTTTCCTGTATTTCCATAAGAATATTTAAACCAGATATCTGTGGATTCAAGTTTCCAATTTTCACTGGGAATTGCCGTTAAAGTTGTAAAATATTTTCCGTTAAATTTTGATATTGAAGACTTTGCGTTTCCACTGGCAAAATAAATGTTACCAAATTCATCTTCTTTTATTTCATCAATTCTGTTGTTAAGTAAACCGTGTTTTGTTGTGTAATTAACTAATTCATTTCCATCGTATTTATATACTCCTGTTTCCCAACTTCCAAACCAATAAGCATTCTTACTGTCTTGATAAACAACCATTATGCTTTTACCAAGTTCTTTTACAGTATCACCTTTTATAAATTGATCAATTTTTTTCTTCTGATTAGAGGTCTGTCCATTGCATGATGTCAATAGAGTCATAGTGCTCAGAAATAAAAGTATGTTTAATTTCATTGTAGTCTTTTTGATGATTGCAGTGTTGTCATAGAGTTACCACTAAGGGTTTCGGGCTTGGCGAAAGTGGCGATTTTCACCACAAATGTTGATGCGGAGAACTTTCGGCTACCACAAAACTGTCTGTGAAGCACTGAACCACGCCTATCGCAAATGTGCTGTTACCAGCTGGCCTACTTCGTTGCATAATCTTGTTGTTTAAGAAGTAGGTCGCCAAACTGGGGTCTCATTTCGCTTTGGTACATTCGTCAAACGAATTTTTACTCTTGTTTCAACTTTTATTACCCAAACATCATATTGTTCTGAAGTCCCGCATGAATATGCAATCCATTTTCCATCTGGTGACCATGAAGGTGAATAATCTTCCAAAACGTCATTTGTAAGGTTAATAACATTGCTGCCATCTGAATTCATTATAAACAGTTCAAAATTTTTATCCTCTGTTGGTCCGTAGAATGCAATCCTTTTTCCGTCAGGTGAAAATTTTGCACCAGAGTCATAACCTTTCTTAAAAGTTAATCTTTTCTCGTTTTTTCCATCGGCATCCATAATAAAGATTTCACCATTAGCTGTATGAGATGTGTCGTCCGCCTCTTTAATTTGTCGTGTAAAAAGTATCTTTGTTCCATCTATTGACCAAGTCGGTACTTCTTTAAAAAAATCATTTTCCGTTACTCTGACGATACCTGAGCCATCCTTATTCATTGTATAAATTTCCCTGCTTTTGTGGTCTCTGTCTGAAGTAAATGCAATTTTATTTCCATCTGGTGACCATTCGGGCAGGTAATCATTCGAAGGATGATTTGAAAGATTTATCGGATTTTTTCCATCTGCATCCATTCTGTAAATTTCATTGTTGCCATCACGATTTGAATAAAATAATATGAACTTACCGTTTGGCGACCAAGAAGACCAAAAGTCCAATGCTTTGTTATTTGTCAGATTTGTAATATTTTTTCCATCAGCAGTCATTGTGTAAATTTCAAAATTGCCGTCTCTTGTTGTTAAAAATGATAATGTCCCGTTAGGTATGGAGTCG
Source organism: Saprospiraceae bacterium (assembly GCA_016717265.1). Taxonomy (NCBI): domain Bacteria; kingdom Pseudomonadati; phylum Bacteroidota; class Saprospiria; order Saprospirales; family Saprospiraceae; species Saprospiraceae bacterium. The sequence continues at coordinate 101,179 of JADKFX010000001.1, read as the reverse complement.
TTCATGGTTGCTCTGGATGTTTTAGAACTTGTCACACAAGATTGGTTGAAACCAAGAGCAATTAAAATAATTGTAGTTGTTGTTAAATGTCTAATCATAATTTCAAATTGTTTCATGTATATATTTTGTTCTGACGGCTTGCTGGTAATGTTTTGCAGCTACCCATAGGTCGGGACTTTTACCACAAAACTTGATTTGAAAAACTAATGTTTGATTAACCACAAAACTGTCTTTGGAACATGAAACCCCGCCTTTTGGGTAGCTGCTGTTATAGCCAGTTTTTAGTTCGTCCAAGTTTCTTTGTCTTTAGCATTCATAATTATTTTTCCATCATAAATACTTAATCCTTGCCAGCTTCCAAACCAAACTTGTCCTTTGTTATCTTCGAGAATACTTTGTGTGACATTGGAGGTCAAGCCATCTTCAGTTGTGAATTGTTTGAAATTATTGCCATCATATCGGTAAACACCATAACCTTCTGCCGTAAACCAAATATTCCCTCGGCTATCTTCATAAAGATTGTAAGTTTCTACACCTTCAATAATTCCATCCTTTGTAAAGTTAGTGTATGTTTTACCATCAAATTTGCTCACACCGCCATTAAAGGTACCAATCCAAATATTACCTTGTTTGTCTTCTAAAATATCTGCAACGTTATTGTCGGTAAGTTCATTTTTAACTGTTAAATGAATAAATTCTCCATTTTTATATTTAAAAATCCCATTTCCATCAGTAGCAAACCACATATTTCCATTTTTGTCTTCTATGATTTTAAAAACCAATTTATCAGATAGCATGGGTTTTGCATTTTCGACTTTTGAAACTGGCAACGAAAAAGGTATAAACATTTCACCGTTAAAATGACTAACTCCTCCTGTCGCCCCAACCCAAATAAGTCCGTTTTTGTCAATTGTTAAACCCCAAATTTCCGCATTCACACCTGGCAGTCCTTCTTTGAATGAAAATGTTTTAAATTTTACACCATCGTATTTTATGAGTCCTTCGGATGTTCCAAACCAAATATTACCTACTGTATCTTCAACCATTTCTAAAACCCTAAAATATGGGCTGATCCCTGCAATTGCGATTTTTTCAAGTATTTGTCCATTATAGCGTATAATTCCATCTCCATTTGTTCCAAACCAATAGTTCCCTTTTTTGTCCTGATACATTGACCTTACAAACTCCCTTACCATTCCATTTAAATTGGTGTGAATTTGCGGAAATGTCGTGCTTTGATTTGAATTGATTGGTTGATTGTTTATTCCATTTTCTGTTGTATCATTAACTGGTTTTTCTTTAACTTGTCCTGTGCAAGATGATATTTGTAAAGACAAAACAATTAGAATTAAATTTCTTGTTATAAATATTTTCTTGCTTTCAATGTTTGTCATATTGTTGGTTTTATTATTGTTTTTAGCGGTTTTGTACATGCTTCCAGTTTGCGTTTGTCCGTCATGTAATTGATGAGCTTCTGCCTTAATAGCATATAATAAATATATTTTACTTACCTGTGTTCAATTCATTTTTAATCTTTTGAAGAGCATCTTTGTAATAAGTAAGATTCTTATCATTGTTTTCTGTTGCTATATCTACGGCTTTTTGATAACTTTCTAATGCGGACGTTAAATCTCCATTTATTTTTAGCGCTTCTCCATAGCTATCAAATACATTAGGAGAATTAGGAAAAAGAATGGTATTGGATTTTAAAATACATAAACCCATTTCTGGTTTTTTCAGTTCCATCATGTATTGATAACCCAAAGTGTTAATATCCCATTCCCCAAAAAGTCCGGAATCCACTAAGTTTTTTATACTGTTACTGACACTAATTTCAGATTCTCCTTGTTTATAATGTTCGAGATGTTGATTTAGATTTTGCTGCAATTGGATATACGTTTCAAGTTTATTTTTTCTCAGAAAATCTGCCGCTTTTTGGGCTAGTATATGCGCCTTTTCTAATGTTTCTTCCTTTTTAGTAAGGATTTCAGGTTGAACGCCTACACCTTCCCAACTGGTGTTTGTAATAGGATTAATAGCCCTGCCTGTAGGTATAAAAACAGACAAATTTTCATTAATTCCTCTTGTTCCACTGGTTTGCTGCTCCAGCAGTCGTTTGTCCTATTAAGCTTGCTCTTTTCTGAGTCTGCATATTATAGGAAAATTCTTCTGCTCCTGAAAACGTTTCCTCACCTATCATGATGAATAAAGGAATATCGACCAATTTTTTACCTTCTACTTCTTCTAAAGTCCAAAATTCTTCAGTTCTATCTCCTTCTCTATAATAAAGACTATTTAAATGTAGTTTTTTATCAAAGAAATAGCTGCAAAGATACTGAACCATTGATGGATTCCCTCCACCATTGTGCCTTAAATCAATAATTACAGCATCAGACAGAGATAACAATTTCATGTAGGCATCTGCAATGTCTTTAGCTCTTTCCATGGGAGCAAACATCCTTAAATCCAGATATGCAACATTTCCTTCTATGATCTTCAATTCTTTGAAGCCATGATTGAGGTTTCTGTAATTATTGATCTGCCCCATACGATGCGCTGATTTTACTTCGAGGTTGTTTTGGGAAGCTATATTAGGTTCATTTGTCATTATCCTCATATGCTTATCCTTATTGACACTTTGTACTGACTCTGTGAGAACGGTCGCAAATGTCTCGTTGTCTTTACACTTATCAAAATACCCGGCTTCGTATTGTTTATAAAGATGTTCACTCGTTTTCTTCGCGACATCAGGATAGATGTAAAAGTCTTGTATTAATAAAGACAGTTTTTCAATTGTTTCTTTTTTATACTCGTCACTTAGGGTAATTTCTTGACTAAATAATGTTTGTATTGACAGGGCAAACAAGATGATTAATGGATATTTCATATACGAATGCTTTTTTTGTAAAAAATAATAATTAACATTTCTCAAATTGTTGCTAACGTGTCCGCATAGACGCCGTGCCACTTCCCGCGGCTGCCATACAAAAGCTAAGGTAAATATTTTCTGCTGAGCGTGAAAGTTAAATGCATCACTGGCATGGAGGCAATACATTATTGGCTGTAGTTGCTCTTCTTCGCACTATTCATATTTAAGTCTTGATAAACGATTTACAATTTCTGTTCTTCGTTTTCCTACTGGCTCAATTTTCAGTTGCCTCTCAAGTTCTACAAACTCGTTTGCTTTGTCCAAAAATATTCTACTTTGTAAAATTGTTTCAACCCAATCTCCAAAATCTGAAAATTCTGTTTCTTTATTCGTGTAACTAAAATATTGAACTAATGACTCTAATTCCCAATTTGAACTTTCGTTTTTGTTTAGATGCAAAGGCTCCTTCGCAAGAAATTTATCGAACAAATATGTGTTTGAAAAAAATGTTCTATGGGCTTTCTTTTCAGCGTCAACTAATTTACCACACTTAAATAAAGTAAAAGTCCACTCAAACAAAAAAATTGGGTAACAACTATCGTCTGGAAAGTTTTTTTCAAACCAATTGAAGTATCTCAAACAGCCTTTGTAGTCCTTTATTTTTAAAAATTGCTCAGGAATTACATATCTAATCCCTTGTCCATCATGATAAAATCCACCCCAAAGTTTTTTATCTGCAGCAAGTGCTTTTTTGTATTTGTCTATCTTGTTTCTTACTCTCCCAATTTGTTTTTCTGTCATAGTTTACGAGTGTATCGAATACAATTGCAGCCAACGTTTTGGGGGTTTGCGATGGCGGGGAGTTTTAGCACTAAACTTCATTCGGAGAACTGAACCTCCACCTTGCACAAATGTGTCTGCGGAGCACGAAACCCCGCCTATTGCAAATGTGCTGTTATGTGTAGCCTTTCTTTCTGTCTTCATTGCTTAAATTTTTCAAATGTGTTTCCGTTGAATTTAAATGTTCCGTTGTCAGGTGTCCCAAGCCATAAGTTGCCTTGATTGTCCTTATACATGGATATTAAATTCACGTCATTTGAACCGTCTTTTACTGGATAATTTGTAATGTCTTTTCCGTCATATTTATAAACTCCTTTCCCCCAAGTCGTCAACCAAATGTTTCCATTGTTGTCTTCTACAATGTGGGAATAATAAACGTATTCATCGCCACCAAAAATTTGCTTGTTTCCAATACCCTTTGTTTTTTGGTATTGAAGTCGGTCGCTTTTGGTTGTCTTTCCAAAATCAAAAATATACTTGTGCCAAGTGTTACATAACCAAAATTCCCCTTTTTTATCTTCATAAATTGAGCGAATACCAAAAGTGCCACCACTTGGAGTAATAGTTAAGTTGTTCTCATACATCCATTTAATAGATTTTCCATCAAAACGACAAGCCCCGAAAACGGAAGTGCCAAACCACATTGCACCTTTTCGGTCTTTATAAATTGAATACACTTCGTAAGGACTAAAAAACGAATTTACAACTCGTGGATAAATTTCATCGTGGAGATAGTGTTTTGGAAACTCCAAATTATATAATTTGTTTCCATCGTAGCGATAAGCACCTTCATTCTTTTTGCCCAATATATAAAACCACAAATCATTGGGTTCTAATTTCCATTCTTTGCTTTTGATTGGTTGCAAAGTAGTAAAGGTCTTTCCGTCAAATTTGTTGATACCACTGAAGGTTGAAATAAATATATTGCCAAATTTGTCTTCTTGAATTTGTCTTATGGTGTCATTGGCAAGTCCGTGTTTTGTTGTAAAATTGACAATTGTATTTCCGTCATAACGATACACACCTTCGCCATTACTACTAAACCAATAGTTGCTTTTTGTGTCTTGAAACACATACCATAAATGGTCGCCAAGTTTATTTACAGTGTCGCCTTGTGCAATATGTTTACTTAAATCGTCTGTGTTTGATGCGTTATTTTTTGTCTGTCCGTTACACGATGTCAATATGGTCAGTATGCTAAAAAATAAGAGTGTTTTTAACTGCATTGTCGGTCTGTTCAAGGTATGCACTGTTGTCATATGGTTACACATAACGTTTTGAGGGTTTGCGATGGCGGGGAGTTTTAGCACTAAACTTTGTTCGGAGAACTGAACTTCCACCTTGCACAAATGTGTCTGCGGAGCACGGAACCCCCGCTATCGCAAACCCCTTGTTATGCGTTCGTGCTAATCTCTCAAGCTTGATATTACGTCAGAAATTTCCTACTTTATAACTTTTGTAACATCAATAAAGGGTGAGCGAAGAAGAAAACCTGCTTTCTGTTTTTCGGAGTTGTCAAATTCTTTCAAACCATAATTTATTTCGTCAGGGTTTACTTTGTGCCATGTTCCAAATATTCTGTCCCAAAAAGTAAAGACATCTCCAAAATGACTATCCGTAAATTTTTGTTCGTCAGAATGATGAATTTTATGCCATCCTGGGGTGGAGAAAATGTAACGACCATATTTTTCAATCCAATCCGGAAATTTGGTATTGCTGTGTTGGATAATGACAAAAACAAGTCCCAGAGTTCCATATATAACAAAGGATGTCATTGATACTCCAAGGAGAAGAATAGCAACACAGAAATAAATTCCCTGAGAATATATAACTTCAAAAGGGTGGAACCGCAACGATGAGGAAGTGTTTAGATTGAGGTCAGAATGATGCACCCTGTGAAACCGCCATAAGAAAGGAATTTTATGTAATAAATGATGGTTGCAATAACTACCAAAGTCTATGAGTAATACACTTGCTATTATTTCAACAACGCTCGGTAGTTTAATCTGATTAAAAAGTCCCAATTGCTGGTCGGCTGTGTAAACAACAGTGAAAACAACTACAGCACCAACCAACGCATTGACCACAATTGATATAAATGTTAGAATAAAATTGTGAATGTCGTGTTGTTTTTTATTAGCTGGTTTTGCAAGATAAGGTCTGAAACTTTCAATGCTATACATCACTATGAGCAATGTCAATAGCAAAATTGGTTGGACGTCTGCTAATGTTTGTATCATATTATTTTAAATTTAGTTCGTCAATGTTAATTTCATTTACGCTGTTTGATGCTTCGTTGTCGCCCAAGCATTACGCATAACGGATTTGGCATAGACGCTGCTCTGCCAAATCATTAGCAGCCAAAACTAAAAAATTAATTTGTCATTACCGGAAAAAATTAAAAGTGAATGATTTTTGATGCATGGCGGTGTAGAGTCAATGCCGTGTTATCAGCGGGCTTTTTGGATGTCGATCAAAATCATGGCTGAATGTTGAACTCTGGCAATATAAACAGCTTCACTATTTACCCTGTAAACAATTCTATAGTTACCTTCAATTAATTCTCTTATACTATCAATACCAAATTCTGGAACAACTCTTCCTGATTTCGGAAATGTTTCTAATTGCTTTACTCTTGCCAAAAGTTTATCTATAAATCTACTTGCGTAAGAGGTTGAATCTTGTGCAATATAATTGTGAATTATTTTTAAGTCTTCTAAGGCTAATTCAGTCCAAACGATTTTTACCATTTCTTCGCTATTTCTGCTACTTGTTCATGAGAAATAGTTTTTCCCTCATCTATTTGTTTTAAACCTTGTTCAACTTTTTCAATAAAAATTAGCCTTTCTATAAGTGTTTCTAATTCAAATTCTTGTGGGAGTTCTTTAATTGATTCGATTACTTTATCACGTTTCATAAATATTATTTTATTTAGTGCGAAGATACTAAATAATTACTTTCTATTTGAGCTCGCTCATAACGTTCCCATGGCAGGCGCAGAAAGCATTTCAACCTAAAAATCCTTCTACGAAACCATGAAGCTCAAAACTACTAAAATGTTTCATACGAACCTAAATGTGCTTTTTGTGCTTGCCATGTGTTAGCCCTCGTTTATTTGTCATAAGCAAGAATTACTATGTTTTATTCATTAATAGCATACAAATCAAAATGTTTCCAATTCAACATATTCTCCTTTGTTTCTATAGGAATTATTTTTGCATTTACATCAAACCCAGAAAAGTAATAGAGGGAATATCCTTTTGATTTTAATAACTCAAATTGTTCATATCGTTCTACGGCATTTGATTTTCCAAAACATTCTGTAATAACCACTGGCTTGTATTTGTCCAATAAGTTTGAAATGGATTTTATTATTTCCTTGTCATAACCTTCGGTGTCTATTTTTATTAATCTGAGTTTTGAAATTGAATCCGAATACGATTTTAAAATAAAATCTTCTAGTCTAATGCCTTTGATTTTTGTATCTAAAGAATATTTCCCGTGTCTGTTTTTCTTTTCTTTAGAAATTCCACCATTATTAAATGATGCTTCCGAAGAATTGTAATAAAAATTTTCTTCTTGTTCCGATATTGCATAGTTGAAGGTGTGGATGTTTGTTAATTCAGGATTAAGCTTTGAATTTTTTAAAAGAATCTCATAAACAAATGGATTCGGGTCAAATGCCAAAGTAATCCCTTTTTTCCCTGCAGCTAATGATATTTCAGTTGTCATGTGTCCTATATTAGCACCAATATCAATTGCTAAATCACCTTCTTTAATAAATTTTTTAAAAAACTCAATGCTGCTCAGTAAAATTTCTTTGGGTTTGACTAGTGGATTTTCCCAATTAACAAATTGGACGCTACCATAACCTTTTATATTAAAATTGTCTATCCGTGTTGGATATTTTTTTGTAAATCTTCTTGCTATTTTTCTTCTGAAAGATGCGATTAAATATTTTATCATAGTATTTATTTATTGGTTATCTTGAATCTCATTATAAATGTGGGCTAACGGGTGGATTGCTGCCGTGGCGCCGGGTGTAGGGTTTGCGGTCTGGCTGTTTGGCGGCATGGACAGCAAGCTGTTGTTCGATGAAATTCATTTATTTCCACCAAGTGTTTAATTTAGATGCATCCTTTAATTCTCCTTCAATTGGGATTTTCACTTCCTTTGTCAATATCAATTCTGACCTTTCAATATCAATGACCTTTATCCATAGTTTTAGAAAATCGCCCACAACTTGGTATTTTCCTGTGATAACTGCTTCAACACCAATTATTTTACCCAACTCGCTTACTGTCTTTTGGTCTAAAAGCCCAGCTGCCTTTAATTTTTGCTCTTGAAGGAGCAAATTCAACCTTGACCTTTCAATGACTCTAAATGAATTGGATTTTCTGCTAAATAGTGCAGAACAATCTTCTGCTAGATAACTTCCAAATTTATCCTGTTCATTGTCTAAATTTAGGTAGTCGGCAATTAGTATTGTATTTATGGCTCTATTTGAGAGAGATTGACCTATTGCATCTTTTATTTCATCTTTTGCATTGTCATAGTTACTGATTTTTTTAGACACTTCGTATTTTGGCTCTTCTTTCTTTGAGCCACACATAGCATATCGGATTGCAAAATAACCACCGCCTAGTATCGACGATACTATTAAGAGTTTAGAAATTGTTGTCAAATTTGGCATTGTTATATGTTTTTAAAAATTGAAGTGATTAAATTATTCGTGATTTCCTTTTTATCTATCCCTGCCAAATTTAAAAAAACTGGGCAATTGGAAATCCGGTTTTTTATCGAGGCTTTGTAGAGAACAAAACCACCAGTTGAACTGCCTGTGATTAAATTAATTTGCCCAATTTCTGGTGCAACTTCTGCGGTTGATTTAAAGGTCACATTAAAATTGCCAAGTAAAAAATAATATTTTTTATCACTTGCTTTTGATTTTGCACTTCCTGAAGTATTCAAAGTAATTGACTTATCGGGAATATATCTGGCGATTTTATTTTCTAATTCTTGCTTTAGCATACTTGTAAACTGATCCGAGTGTTTCCCTTCCAACTTTACGCTTAATTCAATTTCACTACTATCTTCTAAACCTTTGAGTAATTCAAATGTGCAACTTTGAATATTATTTTCTTCTGGGGCATGTTGCTTTCTATCTTCTCTTGACGTATCTTTTTCTATTTGTTTAGTTGTTGTTGCAACAATTGGGTTTGTATCATATGGCTGCACTTTAAAGTCAACCAAATCTCTTAATAAAGCAAGTACTGCAATTATTACCCCTATTAGAGTCGCAATCAGCCCCCATTTTGCTGCATTATCCATTTTATTTATTATTATATTTTTTCCTTTTCAGTTTCATCGAACGTTTTACAGCTACAAGAAGTTGGCGATTTCCCTGCCCGACTGCGCCATTCAGGCGGGTGAGACGAAAACTGTTTGCCAGCACTGCACTTGATACGAAGCAAAAGGCTTCATATAACCACTGAACCGCCAATTTCTTGTAGGTGTTGTTATGCGTTCGTATTTTTTACCAAGGTCCATTTTGTGTAATATTTATAAATCTGTCATTTTCAAAACGATATGCTCCTCCAAACCCCACAAACCAAAGTCGCTTCTGCTGGTCTTCGTAAATTTGAAAAGTCAGCGGACCATAATTTCCTTTTTCTATTCGAAATTCAGTTAGTTTCTCACCACTTAATCTGTATATACTACGTGAGCAATTAAACCAAATATCACCCTTAAAATCCACAATTATACTGCCTGTTCCTTTACTCTCGCCAAAATGCTTTTCGGTAATATTGGTAAGTGTATCTCCTTTGAGATGAAAAAGTCCAACTGAAGTAGAAACCCAGAATCCCCCTTTTTTGTCTTCAACTATTTTGCTTACAAAATTGGTGGGAATACCAACCTTGTCAGAAACATTCATTAACCTGTTATTAGTATTGGAAAATAGACCTGCATTGGTACAAAACCATATTGTTCCCTTTCTATCTTCAAGTATACTATGAATCATTTTTGTACTTGATAAACCAACAGTTGTATCTATCTTCCCTTCGGGGAGGTCGAATTTAGTGAACCTTTTTCCATCAAATATGCAAGTGCCTTCTATTGTCCCAACCCAAACATTACCATTGATATCCGTCTCAATGCACCAGACATCATTGCTTGTTACGCCATCTGATTCGTAATAATTGGTTACTAATGTACCAACAATACTGCTAATACCATCAGTATGTCCAATCCAAATAGTCCCATCTTTATCTTCTGCAATGTCTTTAATTGTTACTCTTCCGCCTGATTCGCTTCTAATGCTATCCATATGAATTAACGAATCGCCATCATATCTAAACGCTCCCCCTTCCGCTCCAAACCAAAGATTACCTTTGCTATCCTGATACATCATTCTCACAACCTGACTTATCTGTTTATGTGAATCCGGAGATTGAATTGTTTCTTTTATTATGTTTTGTTTATCACCATTATTCGCTTGCCCATTACACGAAGTCAGAATAAAACATAGCGCAATTCCTGTAAACAATTCTATTCCGTGAAATGGTGCATTCTTTTTTCTCATTGGGTTCTTATTTTATATGACGCTTAACGGATTAGTATACACGCTGCCCCGCCAATTCATTAGCAGTCAAAAATAGTAACTTAAATATTTATTTCCAAAAAAATTAAAAGAGAATGATTTAGATGCTTGGCGGGGTAGCGTGTGTGCAGTGTTATGCCTCGTTCTTCTTTACTTTTTATGCGTACATCAATTTTCCTTTGGGAGTTGGAATTGGCCTTCCTATAGAATTGGCTGTTTCAATCCATTCATCAATTACAATTTGAACATTGGATATGGCTTCTTGATATGTTTTTCCGTCCGATTTACAACCTGCTAATTCGGGAACTTCGGCAATAAACGTTTGATCAGTTTCGCTCCAGTAAATAATAATTTCATATTTATGATTCATCATCTTCTTGGATTTCTAATTTGTAATTAAAGATAATTTCTCTTATTTGTTTAACTTGATATGCTTTCGAATGGCCAACAATTTCTTGTATATTAATAATTTCCTGAATACTTTCTTTGTAATAAATATAGTGGCTCCCTTTAATCCTAACTTCAAATCCAAGTTTTGTAAGCAAGTTACAAAGTTCATTGAACTTTATGTTATGATCAGACTTTCCATAGAGTATCTTTTCTAGTAACTTGGAAGCCTTTCCCTTTACACAAAGGTAACGATTCATATTATCATTTTAGAGTTTTTAGAATGAGGCCTAACGGATTTGCTATACACGCTGCCACGCCATTGTCCGGTGTCCAAAAGTAAGGAATAAGATTTTATTACTGAAAAAAATTAAAAGAGAATCATAGAGTTGCTGGCGGGGTGTATAGCATGTTACCAGCGGTTTTTTTCTATAGAGTAAATAATTTTCTAAGTTGAGAATTTAATTCTGCTACTTCAGATTGTTCAAGTGTTCCTAATAACCCTTTAGCGAGTTGTTTGTCAATTGTAGCGATTTTACTTGTTCGAATTAATGAGTCCAATTTAAGACCATTAGAATTGTTCGCTTTTATTAAGATATCTGTTGTCCCTTGCGTTCGATTTGACTTGTGATAAAACAAGCTGTAAAGTCTGAAGCAGTATCATAAAGTACAACAGCTGGACGAAATTTACTTCCTGTTAAATTCGTAAATGGATAAGACACTAAAACCAAGTCACCTTTATTCACTAAAAATCTTTTTTAAATCTTTTTCGGAATAAATTTCTTCTTCTTTGCTCAAGAAATCAAATGATTGACTACTTGAGATAATGTTTTGAATACCGCCAATAAGTGATTGTTCTTCGTATCGTTTAATTACGAAATCAGCAAAATCCGAAATTTCTTCCGCTTTTGATTCTGGTAATTGATTAATGATTTTAACTGTTCGTTCAATTATAGCTTGCTTTGTCATAATTGTATTTTGAACTCAAATATAGTGTATTTTTAGGATAATAAGAAATTTCCAAATCGCTGGTAACGGCTTGGTATAGTCGCTGCGCCGCCAAACGAATAGCAGTAAAAACTAAAAAATTATATCTTAATTGCCAAAAAAAATTAAAAGAGAATGATTTTTGATGCTTGGCGGTGTAGCGTTTATGCTGTGTTACGAGAGGGCCTTATTTGTAGGCATCTTTTCGATTTCTGATAATCAGGATATTAATTGTTTTTTTAATATCTTCAATTGAATATATAATCCTAAAATTTCCATTTCTAATTCGAAAAAAATTCTCTGGACCTTTTAATTTTTTATATCCTTTGGGTCTTGGAATACTTTTAAGGGAATCGATAGATGATACGATTTTTTGGATTTCCGATTTTTGAAGTTTATATAATTCTTTTTCGGCTGAGCTCGCAAGAATTATTTTATAGTTCATATTAATTTCTTCTTTTTAAGATCAGCTTTTACCTTTAGCCAATCTTTGGATGGTTCCAGTTTTCTTTTTGAAGCAATAGTATAATCGCAAAAATCTTCCCAAAGTTTTTTGTTCTTTTTTAAGTCAATTTGAACGGCAACTTTTTCATTGCTTTCATCGGTTAAATAAGACACTCCTTTCATATAAGTCAAATTAATACGCAAAAATAATGATTTTTAAGTATAATTCATAAATGATTGGGTTCTTTTGTAGAAGTCATGTTTGGGCTCTCTCATAACGGATTTGGCATACACGCATTCCCGCCAAACGAATAGCAGTCAAAACTAAAAAATTAAATCTTAATTGCCAAAAAAAATTAAAAGAGATTGATTTTTGATGCTTGGCGGTGTAGAGTCTATGCTCTGTTATGAGAGGTGCTTTTCATTTTTTATCTAGACGTTTCATAGGATTTTGTCTGAAATCCCATATTGATTCAATGAATATGTTTTCATCTGTCTCCTTATAAATTATTCCATAATTATTAAATGGTAATATTCTTAAGACAGAAAAATCTGTTTCTCTTCCAATTTTAGGATAGATTGAAATGATTTCAATTCTTTTTTCAATTTCATCCAACAGCCAAGAAGAGAAATTTATATTTTTATTTCTTTGAATGTAAAATTGGAGGATGATCTCAAGTTCTTTAATGGAAGTTTCAGTCCAGATTACTTGTTTTTTAACCATTCTTTAAAATGTTGCATAGCTTTATTGTTGGAGATAAGTCGACCATTTGCAATATCTAATTCTGATTTCGCAATGGAGGCTTTGATTTCATCACTTAGGACTACAACTTTTTGATTTTCATTCCTAAGATTAAGAATTATTTCTTCCAATTCATTAAGAAAGCCTTCATCTTCAATTGAAGTTATTTTTCCAATTAGTCTGTCTTTTACGGAAATGGGACTCATTCTATTTAATTTTTATACAAATTTAATACTATTATTATTAATGTGCAAGTGATTTTGGCATCTCTTATAAAGGGCGTGCATGCTTTGTTATGCCTTGCCGGCCATGTCATGTAGGTCTTAAATTTGGATTCCGTCTTACATCAAATAAGGCAAGAACAATAAGTTTTTCATCGCGGATCCTATAATATACTCTTACATTTTTAATCAATAAAATGCTTTAAATTCTATTCCTTGAATTCTCAAGAACTCCTAGATAAGGATTCGAACTTATTAAATTTAGTAGGTGTTCAAGCTTGGACTGGAATTTTACGGCTGCCTTTTCTCCCCATTCATTTGTCAGATACTCTAGAATGATATTTAAATCAAACGTAGCGGCTTTTGCAAAGCGTATTTCCATTTATCGCTTAAATACTTCATTCATTGGAACTAAATTATCGTCATTCTCTGATTCGTCAAAAGCTCTTAGGATGTGGTCTTTTTGTTCTTGGGTTAAATAATTCCAAGTCCTAGTATCCTTTGTGTTTCTATAATATTCAATCAGCTCATAAATGGCTTCCAGTTTATCTAGGTCTTCAATGGATTCCAGTAGAGTGTTAATATCCTTTATCAAAGTATTCTTTGTCATAATTCTACAAAAATAGCAATTTTATTTATTTCGGCCGGTATGGTATAACGGATTTGGCATACACGCATTCCAGCCAAACGAATAGCAGTAAAAACTAAAAAATTAAATCTTAATTGCCAAAAAAAATTAAAAGAGATTGATTTTTGATGCTTGGCGGTGTAGAGTCTATGCCGTGTTGGCTGCTGTGATATTTTACTTGAACTCTACCTTCTCGATTTGATATTTTTCCGGGTTCTTATATATTTCGAACATTTCATTCCTCATTGCATCTGCCTCTTCAATAGTATAATAATACATTAAATCCGAAGTACATCCTTTTGTATTTTTGCATCGATTGTTTACAAATATACCCCAATCAGAAGCTTTTTCCTTAATAACTTGGTCATCCCTTTCTATCTTTAGAATATCTGTATAGAGTACATATTTTATTGTAGATTCTTCTTTGGGTTTCCATTCATGAGAATAGCAAAAGTAATAACCGGTATTTTTAGAGGTGGTTAATTCCTTACTGCAAGAAAATGTAAACAGAGTTAATAATGATAATAAAGACAAGAGTTTCATATTGCAAGGTTTTAAAGTTAATGCAAAATAATTAAAATATCTAGATTAAGCCAAAATATTTTTTAATGTATGGCAGCCAACGTTTGTGTTTCTGCAGTGGTGCCTTTTCGAAGCCGCGTCCTGTCCCGCGAAACGAAAACGTTGAACGAAGATAAAACTTTAAACCAACTCGTTACGGCACCATTGCAGAAACATTTTGTTGGCAACAGTTGGGTTTCGTCCGTAAACGTCAGTCGTTCTTTTGTTTTTTCACTGTGGAGTGTGATGTCTTTTTGTCCGTTGAAATGTTTCTTAAAATAAATGTTTCCCTGTCAATTTAAACGGTCCATCCCTTTAATTATCCTGTATGGTTTTTTGAAAAAGTCGTCAACTGTTTTATTGAATAAATCCCTATAGTTTATTAAAGTTGAATGCCCTGAATTAGGCAATATCCATAAGTTTGATTTAGGAATATTTTCGGCAATTAGTAAAGTGTGTTTTGGCAAAATTAATTCATGGTCACCACCTATCACAAGCGTTTGGCATTGAATTGAATTTAATTGAGCTAACGAAATATTGGGTTCATAGTAGTGTAGCTTCCAAAGTTTTATATCGTTTTTCACCTTGGCAGTTTTGGGTAATTTTAATAACGAATCAAGATAAGTATCGGGTAACGACATAGACATGTCAGAGGGCAAAGCTCTTTCATCAATCCAAATATTCGCACCAGTTACGACCAATTTCTTTACTTTATCAGGATGATGGATAGCTAAAAGTAAACCATTGTTTCCACCATCGCTCCAGCCTATAACGTAGCAAGATTTGATTTTTAGAAAGTCCAAAAAAATATTAAAATCTTCTGCCATCATTTCATAACTCAATGAATCGGTAGTGTCAACAGACTTTCCATGTGCCCTGCCATCCACTACAATCACTTGGTAATGCTTTGCGAAATAGGGAATTTGTCCAGAAAAATTATTGATAGAGCCAATACCGCCATGAATTAAAAGCAGTGGCTCGCCCTTTCCATAGATTTCATAATACATTTTAAAACCTCGTACATTGGCATAATGCCCTGCTTTAGGGTTGTTTCCATAGATACTATTTTTAAATACGGGAGGATATTGTGAATAGCCTGAAACAATCAACATAATTCCATAGATGGATAACAATAGTTTCTTTGTCATTGATATTTATTTAATTTACCTAAAGTCATTTTATTATTCTACCGCGAACGAGAATGGTGTCCCTGTGTTGAAAATTGTCCACGGAAACCAATTTTCTTTTCTGTTCCCGATTTTGAATTTCTTTTCACCTTTGTCAGTGTAATGTAATTTGTCACCATGTTGTAAACTGTCAGCAGAGAAAAGTCGATTTGCATTTTTGTCGACCGAACTTTGTCAGCATACAGGTATTTGTCCACGAGCCAACCCAATTGTTGCCAACGTTTTGGCATAGACGCTGCACCGCCAAACCATTATCAGCCAAAACTAAGAAATAAAATTTTCATTACCGGAAAAAATTAAAAGAGAATGATTTTAGATGCTTGGCGGTGTAGAGTCTATGCCATGTTGCAGGCAGGCTTAATTTTTTATGATTTTGTAAGTAATGTGATTTTCGCATAAAACAATATATATTCCATTATTTAAGTACTCAATATTAATTTGATTCAAACCAACATCGAGTAATTTCCTTGTCACAATCTGCCCTTGAAGATTATAAATATTCAATATGAGGTCTTTCTTAGAATTATTTTTAATATTGAGATAATTATGAAATAGATGAATTTGAATAAAAGGATTTTCTATTTCAACATTTTTATTATTTATTCTTGTTAAGTCATCGCATTCATACTCAAATTTACTTCCGTATTGCTTATTTGCGAAATCAACTAATCCCAATAGATTATTTTTGAAGCATCTAATAATTCCGCCTTCGCCTGCATCCAATGCAACCTCTTTGTCATCAAAAGGAATGATGTATAGCCATTTTCCACCAATATACTCATAAACCGTGTCAACAAAATTGGTTAATTGAGGACTATAATAATACCATACTGCTTGAGAAAATAAATTTACTCCCGAAATTTGAGTGTTGAATGTATCGATGATTGTTAGTTTTATTTCGTCAACGATCATATTCCTATAGTACCTAAATATTTTCCAGGATTGGCCAATCTTGGCTTTAAAATTTATTAATGTATCAAAGTGTAATCCATCTTCAGAAAATTCAATTAATCCATTTTTATTATAGAGATAAAGCGGAAAAAGGGTTTCACTTTCGATTGGTCCTTTTGGCCTTACTCTTCTCAATGCTTTTTTAATAAACTTTTTGCATAGTCTGTTATCGATAAATGTGTCCTTTTCAAATTGTATCTCTGTGATTCCTTCAGACCAAACACCATTGTAATCAAATACCCATTTAGAATCAGACGTGCCAAACTCCTGTGCAACACTTATTCCGGAGCTAATTAAAAAAGCAAAAAGGGTAAATATTTCTTTCATAATATATATTTAGCTTGCCTGCAATGGTTTGCAGATAGCACTTGTGCGGCTTTCGGAGCATCCACTGTCTACTACCTACAAAGGTTATATCGAAGATAACGGTTTTTTGCGCCGCCGCCAAAAATGTCCGCGAAGCGACCGCTTGTCCCGGCGCGCGGCGCGCTACCTCGTCCGCCGCATAAGAGCTATGTGCTGTTAGCACCAGTTTTTTGTGCGTTTATTTGTCCGTGTAGTCAATGAATGTACTTCCGTCATACCGGCATAAACCTGTATTTCTTGTGCCAAACCAAATGTTTCCATCCTTATCTTCAACAATGCAGAAAACGCAATTGTGAGGCAATCCGTCTTTGGTTGTATAACGCTTCAGCGACTTACTGTCGTAACGCAACACCCCGCCATCTTTCATGTTAATACCAGCAATTCCTAACCACAGATTTCCGTTTTTATCTTCCTTCATCGAAACAAGTGTATCATTCTTAATTCCAATTTTTTCATTGAGATTGGAAAAACTTTTTCCATCAAAGGAATACACTCCGTGAGAATTATTGAGAAACAGCAGGTCTCCATTTTTTCTCTCGATAACGGAACGGAAACCAGAGAAATTGTCGGGTTTAAATTGATTGTCGGGTTTAAATTGACTAAACGATTTTCCATCGTATCGCACAATGCCTGCACCTTCCCTTACCATACCTACGCCTTTGGCGTCAGCCCCGGCTGACAGGAACCAGATATTCCCGTTTCTGTCTTCCAGCATGCCCATTACATTGATTAATTGTAGTTGCTGGTCATTGATGAGGCTCTCGTTGTCCGTAAACCGTTTGAACAGAGGTCCCAGACTATCATTGTCTGTTGAAGGATTGTGAACATACACGCCCCTACTTGTTCCGAACCAAATATTTCCGGTCTTATCTTGCATGATGCTCCATACAAAATTATCTCCGGACTGCAAGGAATAAGGTAATCTGACGCGAGAAGTTTTATTGATAGTATTTGCGGGAATTAAAAACAAGCTGAAGTCTTTGTCATCTACCTTCTCGCTTGTCGGCTTATACCGAATTAATCCTCTACGAGTACCGAACCAGATGTTACCGGTTTTATCTTCCATGCAGCAAAGAATGTCATTGTGATTCAAATCATTTTTGAGAGTAAAGTTGACAAAGGACTTATGAGTAAAATTAACAAAGGACTTTCCGTCATAAACGTAGATGCCATTACCAGCCGTACCGAACCACATATTTCCAGCCTTGTCCTGCGTCCCGCATTGAACGTAGAAAAGGTCGTCAGGCCATTCAAGGAAGTGATTTTTAATAATTTTCGGTTGTCCGCCGTTGGTTTGTTTGTTTTTGGGAATGTCGGTTTTAACTTGTCCGTTGCAAGAGAAGAATGCAAAAGTCAAAGGGAGAAAAAATGTCCAGATGAAAAGTCGTCTTGTCATGTCTGTCTAAAAATTGGTGCTAACGTTTTGGCATAGACGCTGCACCGCCAAACCATTAGCAGCCAAAACTAAAAAATTAAATTGTCATTAACGGAAAAAATTAAAAGAAAATGATTTAAGATGCTTGGCGGTGTAGAGTCTATGCCGTGTTAGGCGCAGGTTATTTTTGGTAATATTCGTTTTCCGAGATTGTTATATATGCATTGGAAATTATCCCATCTTTAAATACATTTCTTGTTTTTAATTTCTCCGGTCCCCATAAGTCATATTCAAAGGTGGTTGATTCTGAAATTTCCCACTTGTGATTGATTAGTGAATACCGAAATTCTGAATTAATCTTTTCATTTACATAGATAAACTCGGTTTTACACAGATATCGATTTTGATAATTTAGTCTACAAATTGACTTTGTTATACTATCAATATTAAAGGTATATTCAATTGAGTATTCAATTGTATCATTGTTTTCAATTGCTATTGATGCAAACCAACTAAATTTATCAAAATAGGACAATGGAGAATGAATTTTAATGAAATCATAACTTGAGTTTTCATTAACGGTCTTCCATTTTTTAATTCCATTATTCCAATCCTTATCAGTATATGTAGTATGATTTTGATTATTTATTTGATCTATACGATGACAGATTATCTGTTTATTTAAACTGTCATTCTCATATTTAAAGATATAATGAAAAGTCGTATCGGAATGCTCTAATCGAAGTATTGATTTAATGCAATTTCCGGAAGTGTCATAATCGTATTCGTAAACACTTTCCCTTTTATTGGCGCGGTAATTGCCAATATTTCCCCAACCGTATCGCCTTGATTCTATCGGATGGTATTCATTCTTAATTAATAATTTAGTATTTTTTGTAAGTTTGAAACCACCCGCCAGTGAAATAAGCTCAATCAGTGTATCACCGATATACTGGTATTCATATATTGTAATGGAGGAATCATTAATAGTTGTTGGGTAATTTATATGTTTTAAAAGGTTTCCAGATTGATCATACCATGATTGACTTTGCAAATTTGTAATTCTGAATGATGAATCTCTATTTTCATATTTTTCTTTACTCCAAAATAAATAGGTTGAACGAGATTTTAAAATCGGTTTCTCATTTATTTTTTGTCCAATTAATAAATGAGAGCAAAATATTGTTATTAGAATTTTTGTAATAATTTTAAACATAATACTTTGTTTCTTGCGCCTAACGGTTTCGGGCTTGGCGAAGGTGGCGATTTTTAGCACAAATGTTGATGCGGAGAACCAATGTTTGATTAACCACAAATGTGCCTGCGGAGCACTGACCCGCCACTTTTGCCAAACCCGTGTTAGGCGTTTGTGCCTTTACTTCTTGTAGTCGATTGGAAAATATTCTTCCCATTTCCAAGGTGTAAAAGTATCGCCAATTAATGTTTCTAATAGTTCTTTAAAAATAATTTCTCCATTAGCACTGTTTGTTATTATGATTATTGAAATGCCTTTGTCTATAAAATTTATATTGTAGTTTCTCCAAGCATCATCGTGTCCTTCTTTAAAAAATGCTCTGCCATACTTGCATTTCAAAAGTCCCCAACCAAGTCCGTAAGATAAATTTATTGCTTTGTTTTCCGTTGTTGTTTCTTCTGTTATTGTTGGGAATTGTGTTTTTGACAGTATTTCAATTTGAGGTGAAATCATTTCTTTAAACATTTTTTTATCTAAACCTTTCTGTTTCATCAAATACTCAATAAATCTTGTATAGTCTGAAATTGTTGTTACCAAGGAAGCACCAGCCACTGGTGTAGTTCTCTTTTTCTTTGGGTTGAGTGTATTGTCTGCAAGGTGTCCTATTGCGTAATTATCATCAAATTTTTCATGCCAAATGTATCCTGTTCTTTTCATTCCAATTGGTTTGAAGATTTTTTTCATTGCCAATTCTTCAACATTTTTATTTGTTATTTCTTCTATAACTAACTGCAAAAGTTTAATGCCTTCTCCCGAATAAGCATATTTCTGTCCCGGGGTAAAATAAATTTTCATAACGCCAAGTGTGTCAAGTACTCCTGTTGTTGGATGAACCCATCTGACATTTGGAAGTCCTGTTGTATGGCTTAAACACATTCTTGCAGTCATCAATTTCCATCTGTCGTCAGATTTTAGGTCTGAGAAATACTCATATTCTGGAATTGGTTTGCTCAAATATTTGTAAAGAGGTTTGTCTAAGTCAATTACTTTTTCCTGTGCCAATTTCATTGTCAAATAGCCAAATACGGCTTTGCTAAATGATGCTGCATACAAAACAGTTGAAGTGTCTAAATATTCGTTTTTATCTATGTTCTTAAACCCATAGGATTTTATGTAGGCTTGTTGATTTTTATTGAGTATTGACAAACTTAAACCTTGAACATTTGCTTTGTCCATTAAGCGTTTTACGGTTTCGTCAATTTCGACAACAGAGATTTTAGTCCCGTCAAGCCTTGTTATTTGTTGATTTTGTCCAAATGCCAAGTTTAAAGTCAATATAAGTCCAAGTAAGATTTTAAGTTTCATATTTTTTGTTTATCGTTAATTTTACGTGTCGCTTTGGCATAACGCATAACGTTTTCGGGCTTTGCGTTGGTGGGCTTTTGAAACCGAAAACTGTCTGCCAGCACCAATGTTTATTAATTGCTCAAATGTTTCGATTCGCACGGTCCGCCCACTAACGCAAAACCCGTGTTATGCCAAGTGCTATTTCTGTTTGTCCGAATAGCACTCTCAGTTGTCTTCTGTAATTTTTCTAAATGCAGGTTCACAAACTATTGCATGCCATCCACCAATTTGCAAATATATTTTATTGTGCTTCTTAAATTCGTTTTCAACTAATGCAATAATTTGTTGGTCCCTGTACTTATTAGCATCCTGGTTTATTTTGTTTAATGATGTTTTATTGTATTTTGATTGAATTGTCCTTGAGTCAAAATTATCATAAGAAAAATCATTGTTGAAATAGTCTTTGTATATTTTGTAGAAATATTCAACCGTCTGCTCTTCCTCTTTCAAGGGAAATCCTTCTTGCAATAAAGAATGTATCATTGATGGATACTTGCTTTTAAAATCTTCTTTTTCTTTTTGCATCATTGTAATCTGCAAGCTAAGTGTTGCTAATAGCACTTCATTTTTTGGATACTTCTCTAAAAGATAGCTGTATTTGTTTTTTGTAAGAGGTTCAATATTCTTTACATTAATTTTGAGGCTATCAGCAAGGTACATCACCCATCCCATTTCAAAATACTCCGCAATTGTAGCGTCTTTTGTTTTTTCGGTTGATATTCCATCACACTCATATAGGATTAAATCTGGTTTAAAATTTATAATTTTATTCTCTATGTCAACTATTTGTGAATCCCTCGGATTTGTAGTGTGATTGCTTCCATATACAATTAGCTGTTTCTTGTCACCGTATTTATATATGTACGGTAATCTAATTTCAAGTCCTTCTAGGTCGCGATACTCAAGTGTTGGATATTTAGTTATATCTCCTTTGTCGACTGAGTGCTGACATGAAAGGAAAACACTTGTCAACAAAATGCAGGAAAATATTTTTAAAGATCGTGTCATTTGCATTTGGCATAACGTTTTGCAGATTTGCGATGGGCGGGTTTTTTACCACTGAACTTTATTCGGAGCACATAACTTTCGGCTACCACTAAACTGTCTGCGGAGCACGAAACCCCGCCTATTGCAAATGTGCTGTTACCACCAGTGCTATCAACTTTGTGTCCTGTCATTTTTGTCCGCTGTCATGTTATTAAAAAACTTTTTTGCCTTTGCCTGTCGTAATCAAACTGAATAAACTTTGCTCAACCAACATTCCCCATGCACCTGAACAATCACCGTAGCATTGGAATTGAGGAACTAATCCAAGATGAGTGAAACGCAATTGTGTCTTGCCATTTATTTCCTTTATTTCAAAAATAACTTTCGTGCCGTTCCATTCCTGCATGTCTTTGAAAGAACTCAAGTTGCTTTCAGTAATCAGCCATACTACCTTTTCATTCGGAATAATTTCAACTAATTTTTGTTTTGAAAAGTGAATGTCAAGCATACGATATTCAAACTCATCATTCAATTTTTTTGAACTGCCTTTTACTTCTCCTTGCCACCAGCCACTTACATTATTGATTGCGTTGAATACTTCTTCGGGTGTTTGATTCACGAAAAAAGTGGTTGTGAAACTTGAAGTCAATTTCATTTCGTCTTCGGTTTGTGGTTTGTCTTTGCCGTTGGGTTGTCCGCTACCTGTTGTTATCAAACTCCGTAAACTTTTTTGAATGTATGTGTTCCAAGCACCTTGACAAATATCATAACACTCATACTCGGGAACTAAACCTTCTTGTGTGAATTGAAGTTGGGTCTGATTTTCCTTTTCAGTTATCTCAAAAATAATTTTGTTGCCCTTCCATTCGGTTTTGTCCTTAGTAAAACTAAAGTGGTTGTCCATCACCAACCACACTACTTTTTTGTTAGGAATAAATTCCACGATTTTCATTTTGCAGTGATGCACATCTTGGTAATGATAGCTCCATTCATCATTTAGTTTGTTTGTGTCGCCTTCAATTTCTTCACTCCACCAGCCACGAACATTGTTGATTGCGTTAAAAACTTCGCTTGGAGAATTGTCAACTAAAATAGTTGTTGTAAAATCTGTTGTTGTCATTTGCTTTATGATTTTGATTTGTTGTTTAAAATTGTTTGCAATTTGTTGAGTTTGGTTGTCCAGAATTTATCAAAGTAATTAATGAAGTTCTGTAACTCATTAAAGCCATCTTGTTTGAGTATGCAATGTCTTTCTCTGCCAATGCCTGTAATGGAAATGAATCCTGCACCGTAAAGAATTTTTATATGCTTTGAAACAGCAGGTCGGCTCATGTCAAAATTTTCTCCCAACTGATTTATAGTTAAACTTTCTTTTGAAAGCAACTGCAACATGTGTCGTCTGCTTGGGTCGGCAATTACTTGGAATGCGTCAAGCGTTTGTGTTTGCATTATTTAGCTGTCTTTAAAAGTTCACCTAATTTGTTCACTAAGAACATCCAGCCACCATTGTGTGCGGCTAAATCTTTGAACATCTCAAATCCACTATGCACCAATAATAATTCTGTTCCTCCTTCAATCGGGGTAAGTGTCCAACTGACTTTTGAAGTGTAAGGAGTTTTAGTGACAGCCCAATCGTTTTTCCATACATAAGAAAGATGTGTGAATGGTTTCACTTCCAAAACTTCGCAAACAACAAATGTGTTGTTAGAATTTGTAAAACGAAAGTGATGTCCAACAACGGGCTGAAAATCGCTTGGCATTAGCCATTGCTCCATTAATACGGGCTTGGTTAAATAATCCCAAACTTCTTGTGGCGTTTGAGTAAAATAAAATGTGTGCTTAATTTCTTTTTGCATAATAGGTAATTTAAAAGTTACGCAAAGATATGTAACTTTAAAGTTACCAAACAAGTTTTTCTGAAAATATTTTTGTTTGGCTGTCTAGCAGAGGGAAAAGGCTTAATTGTCGGCCGATTAATTGTCTATGGGAATTGTCTTTTTAGCATTGGTGGTAACGGATTTGGTATACACGCATTCCCGCCTCATGCTGGAAGCCAAAAATAAAACATTAAATTTTATTGAACGAAAAAGATTATAGAGAATGGTTAAGGTCTCGGCTGGAATGTGTGTATGCCGTGTTATAGGCTGTGCATTCATTTGTTATCATCCTTCATACTGAATTACTTCTACTACTTTTCCATCTTTGAAAGTAATTTGTAAAACACTTGGATCAATACCAAGACAAGATGCAAATCCTATATAGTATTTCCACTTATCATTTTCATCGCAATTTGAATCAAGGCCTACAATTTCAATTACCTGAAGTTTTGATTTGCCAATAAGTAATTTGTTTTCAATAATGTCATCTGATAGTTCGTAACGATGTTCTTTATCCATTATCCATTTTTCTTTTTCAAATTTATTAGTTGGATAATAACAAAGTATAGAAAAAAGCAAGATGACACTATAATAATATACTAATGGGGTTGTAATAAGCGTGGCGAGCCAAATCTCAGTTTTTTGAATATTGGTATTTTTGATAAATTTTTTAAATATCCAACGCCAAATATAAAAAATGGGAATGGCAAGTATTATTAGTATTAAATAAACTTCTAGACTTACTCCGAAAATGGATGGTATGATAATTAATGTATTCATAATTGGTATAGCCTATAACGTTTTGCGGCTACACGCAGGTGAGGATTTTTAGCACTGAACTTTATTAAAAGTACAGAACTTGGATTTAGCACTTCACTTTCATAGAAGCACGAAACCTCTACTTGCGTGTAGGTGCTGTTAAAGCCAGTTTTTATTGTCTTATGTTATCTAATTCAGTTTCCAATAATGTTTTCACACTCTGTTCTGTAGTGGATAGCACACCATTCAGTAAATTATTATTTTCAAAAGGGTCATTTACCAAATTATACATTTCATTACCAGAATTTTTAATTAATAATTTGTATGTACCATTACTAATTGTCCACAACTCATCAGTTCCGTCTTTTAGCTCTGAATATTGATAATTCCGAATACTGCTAGATTGAGAAAATAAAGATTTAAAACTTTTACTATCGTTATACTCATTTACATTTACACCTGCAATTTGGGCAATAGTTGAAAAGAGGTCAGTTCCTATCAATAACTGATTGTCTGTTCCAGTTCTTGAAACTCCCTTACCTGAAACAAATAAAGGCGTGTTTATACCGCCTTGATACAAAGTATTTTTTACTTTTGCGCTTGAATATGGGCTTTGAGCTACAAGATTTGTAGTACCATTATCTCCCAAAAAAATAATAATTGTGTTTTCTTTTTCATCTGTGGGAATATTTGCTAAAAAACGTCCAATTTGATAATCCATCGCTTCTATAGAAGCCATAAAATAGGGAGTTGCATCCATACCATTGGTGTATGCAGGCAAGTTTCCTTGATTGTGCATATTGCTTGGCGGAACGTGAAATGGTGTGTGTGGAGCATTGTAAGCTAACCAAAGAAACCAAGGTTTACTTTGGGTGTTTACCCAATTAATAGCTAATTCTGTAAATTTTTCTGTTATGTATGTTGTTTGCTGACTGGTTGCACCATCTTCTGTGAGTTGCCATTGATAATAGTCATCTACTGCCCCACGAATTAACCCTGCATAATAATCAATACCAAAAGTTTCAGGATTAATGCCAGTACTATTTCCAGAAAGATGCCATTTACCAACTACTGCTGTTGCATATTTATTACCTGTATTATTATTTATATATTTTTGGAGGACAGTTTCTGAAGAATTTAATATATCACCAACTCCTTTTACACCCGTACGATAGCCATATTTTCCAGTAATAATTGAAGATCTGGTGGGTGTGCACGTTGGATTAACCCAAAAATTAGTAAATAGTAAACCATTATTTCTAATGGCATCAATATTGGGAGTGTTTGGTTTTATACTGCCTTCTTGATAGCCTTTTATGGCATCTTTTCCCAAATCATCTGCAATAATCAAAAGAATATTTGGGGTGCTGGAATTAGCATTATCATCAGTTGTATTACCTTCCTCATCTTTTGAACAGGAAAAGATGAAGAAAGCAAGAATTGGAAATGCGAATAAATATTTTAATTTAGACATATACTTTCTGCTATATGATGATTATTGTGGAGTTCCTTTGTAAGCACCAATATTATACGGAAAATCATACGTCCAATGATAATGGTAAATATCAACCATTTGTCCATCCCACATTACAGGATGTTTGTGGCCATGACATTCGTCTAAATCTGCGGATTTTAATAACTCTCCGTTTTCTCCATAAGGACCATAAATTCCAAAACCATCTAGCATATATCCCATTAGCGCTGAATGTCCAGATGAATTTGAATGTATGTGGTCTTGTAAATCTTTTGATGGATAATGATAATGGTATCTTTCCGTACCATCTGTATGACCGCCAAATCTATCTAACATTTCGTGTGCAGCCGCATCTGTGCCAAGAGTTGAAGCACCATGGTAAATTGCACTACCCGTTAAGGAATAACCAGCAGGACCAAATCCTACACAAGATTTTGTTGCAGCTTCTTTCGGTAATGCAGGAATAGTAAAACTTAAAGGTTGAGGAGAAATAATATTTGGATTTTTATCATAGTTCCAGGCTATAGTACCTTGTTGTATAGGAAAAACTCCAGTTGGATGATTTGGTAAACCATTGCCTGTTAATACACGGTTGCCATTACCATCTAAAGTAATTTTAAATTCAGAAGTCCAAATTACATTTCCTGCGACTTGTGGTTTCTTGGTATAATCCCAAGTTCCATCAGGATTTGTCCAGTCAGCTGCATTATTTGCACCAGCCCCATTAGATGGTAATCCACATAACCATAAAGAAAGAAAATCAGGGTTTGGATTACCTTGGTTTCTAATTAATATTTTGTAAGGTGCTGTACCACCCAAAGGCAATTTGGTTAAGTCTGGTATCTCATGCGTAGGCGTAACAATATTTTCTTCTTCTGATTTACTACAACTAGAAATTGTAAATATTGAAACTGCAAGAATAAGAAAACTTGCTGCGCATGTTCTTTTAAATTGTTCCATGATAAGCTGTTTTTATGATTAATTCTTGTTTGACTAGATTTTTATAAAAGGTTTAATTTGAATTGTCGGTTTTTTAAAATTGGCTATAACGTTTTGGGGCTTTGCGAAGGCTGGGATTAGAAGTACTAATGTTCAAATTTAGCACAATGTTCATTAGAATTCCAATGTTCAATTTAGTACTGAAGCCCAGCTTTTGCAAAACCCCTGTTATCGGTAGTCTTTCTTTCTTCAACGTCAAAAAGGACAACACATTTCTGCATTGTCCTTTTAAATTTTATGTCGTTTAGAAATTACTTTTTTGAAATCTTGAATAAAGCAAATGCTTCAATTAAGAACATTATTAGTGCAAATACTCCACCTTGCATATTTCCTGCTGACGCATTATGTGCAAAGTCTAAACCGTCTGTAACCAAACGTAAAACTAATAACAGTTTTAGCATTGGAAAAGATTTTTGTGTCAAAGCATAAAACCCTGAAATGGCTGTTGCCAAGTTTCTTGCAATGTAGAGTCCTAATGGACCTGCTAATGAAGTTGCTCCTGTTGCTGTTAAAGTTTCCCATGTAGCAAATTGTACATCGGGCTTGAAATAAGCCAAAAGGCTAAACATTGTTGCCATAATTGTAGCTACCCACAAATAAATGGTTATCCATTTTGGCATTGTTTGAGTTGAATTATCTGTTGTCATTTTATATTAATTTATTTATGTGCAAAATTACTTTGCTTATTAATTTTAAGAAATGTTAATCTATTACCTTGTGTGGTAAATATGTAACCTATTTACCATTTTCCGTTTGAATTAGCCCATTGATTGGCTGGTGGAATTACAGAAACAGCGTCCCAATGTTCAGCAATTTTCCCATTTTCAATTCTAAATAAATCAAAGTAGGCTTTTTTGTTTCCTGTTGGTGTGTTGTTTACAAACTCTAAACCTTCACTCATTGCCAAAACAAAATTTCCTGCTCCATACACAAATTTTAGCGAAGAATAAAATGGTGTTCCGTCTGGAAACATTGCCATCCAAGCAATTCCATTAGGTACATTTGGGCTGTGTTGAATGTAGTTTGTGGCGAAATAATTTGCTCTTGTGCTCCATTGTCCTGCTATGAGAACATTGTTTACCATATTAGTTACAAGTGTTTTGTTTGCACTCACATCGCCACTTGAAATAGTTGTAGTTCCATTTGTTTGAGAATTACCATTTGTTGTGTCAGTTATTGGATTGCTTATGTTTTGTAAATTATCCCAATGTTCTACGATTAATCCATTGTCAAACCTAAACACATCAAAGGCAACTTGTGGTGTTCCATTATTCCAAGTGCCACCGTAGGTTGTGTGAGTGATTACATAATTTCCTTCTGAAAAAATTCGGTGATTATCTAATGTAATACCTGTTGCTTGTCCGTTAAACATTGCAGTTAAACCTGCTTTTCCGTCTGGTGCAAAAGGATTGTGCTGTTTGTATTGAGCATCACTAATGTGTTTTAATCCATCAGGATTTCCAGTACTAAAAACAGTAAATAATTCCTTAACCTTTTGTTCGTTGGTTAATGTCGGTGTAGTGTCTTCTTTGTCGCATGATGTAAAACTTAAAAGAGTTGTTGCTAAAAATAGCATTGTGAAAATTGATTGTACTTTGACCATTTTATTATTTTATTTAATGAAATGCAAATTTACTTTGAGTTCAAATATTGAGAAAGGTTAAAGAAATACAAAGTATGGTAAATGTGTAACCTATTGAAATTTTTGTCGAAAACTAATAGGTGTTTCAGTAGTTATTTTTTTAAAATATTTTTGAAAATTGGTTACTTCGTTAAATCCACAATAGTAGGCAATTTCTTTGACTGATAGTGTGGTGGAAGATAGTTGTCTTTTAGCTTCTAAAATGATAAAATCATCAATAAATTCTTTGGCAGATTTATTTGAAAACTGCTTGCAAACTTCGTTTAAATGCTTGTAAGTAATGTTTTGCTTTTCTGCATAAAATTTAGCGTTTCGGTTTTCGGTAAAGTGTATTTCTAAATGTTTTTCAAAGGAAACAAATAAATCATATTGGTGATTGTAGGTTGCTTTAAAAGGTTCTTTTTGATTGTGATTTTCTAATTTTAGAAGAAAAGCTGAAAGCAAAGAAGCAATAATATTGGATTTTAAATTGTGGTGTTTTAGTTTTTGTTCTTTGTTTAGAAGTTCAAATATTTCAACACTATCTTTATCTACCTTGTATTTCGAGCTAAAAATATGATAATTATAAAGCCTTGAAATATTATCAATAGTTGATTTGGCTATGTTTTTTTCTAAAAAATCTTCTGTAAATAGAATTAAATATCCTTTGTATTCATTCAATTTATCAAAGCAATGGACTTGTCCTTTTGAAATGATTAAGCATTCATTTTGTGAAACAATTGTCTTCTTAAAGTCAATAATATGATTAACTTTTCCATTTTCAAGGATTAAAACCGCAAAGAAGTTAATTCGGTGTGGCTGATACGGATTATGGTCTTTGGGTAATTCTGTTTTTGTCAAACTCTCCAACGACAGAATTTCAAAACCAATTTGGTCAAGGTCATTTCTAAATTTTATTTTCGGCAGTTTGTTCATTTACGCTGTGTCTGTCTTTAAGATTACCGATAACGTTTAGGGGGTTTGCGATGGCGGGGTGTTTTAGCACTAAACTTTGTTCGGAGAACTGAACTTCCACCTTGCACTAAAGTGTCTGCGAAGCACGGAACCCCCGCTATCGCAAACCCCTTGTTAGCTGCCGTTATACTCTCTCCGATAAGTCGTTTAGTCTGAAGTTCACACAAATGTTGAGAGAAGGAATTACTCATATTTTGTCTTCGTTTATAAAGTCAATTACCATTCTATTAAACTCAGCTGGCAAGTCAAGGTGCAGCCAATGTGTGGGTGAACTTACCCTCGCCAATTTTGCATTGGGCAAAGTCTGTTCAAGGTTTTTACAGATGAAAGAAAACCAACTTGGTGACTTGTCGCTTTCCAACAGTAGGGTTTTTACTTTGAGGGCTTTCATTCTCTCAATTGTCAATGGATATGCAAATGCCGTTTTACTTTCTGCTGCAAAAGTTTTGATGTTGTCTTCAAGCCCTTGTCGCATTGTAGGATTTAAGTCCTCAAGTTTTACAGGATGTCCGACAATACCGTTTGCAAAAGAAAGTTTCGCTTTTTGGAACTCGTTATTTGATAGATATTTCCGTGTCGGCTTTATGCCCTTTAACCCTGTCCGCAAAAACGAAGTCGCTACCCCAAAGTTTTTAAACATGAGAGGAATTAATTTCAAAGGATTAAATGCTTTAGTCATCAGAAATGGAAATACTGTCGGCTCCTCCAAAATTAATTTGTCAATCAGTTGAGGATATTTCTCTGCAAAAGCTAATGCAACATAGCCACCGAATGAATGTCCAACCAATACAAATTTGTCTAATTTGAGAAAATCAACGAGTTGTTTGATGTCGTCAATGTTCTCATCAATTGTGCTGCTTCCACCAATCTCAAACTTGTCTGGAAATTGAAACCGTCTGCTTACTGAGATAGCTCTGAAGTGTTTTGAAAACTCGTCAACCTGTTGAAGCCATGCTCGGTAATCGCCATTAGAACCGGGAATAAAAACTACTGCTTTGCCTTGTCCTTTGTCGAGCCAGCTAAGGTTTACTCCGTTGAATTGTCGTGTAGTGATATTTTCCATTGTCTGTTACAAGTCAGTAAATATGTCTATTTTTTTGCAGTTAGTTTGATGTTTGCACTGTCGCCAAAAAATGGCAGCTAACGGATTTGGCATAGAAGCTGCACCGCCAAACCATTAGCAGCCAAAAATAAAAAATTAAATTGTCATTACCCGAAAAAATTAAAAGAGAATGATTTTAGATGCTTGGCGGTGTAGAGTCTATGCCATGTTACAAGCAGGCCTTTCTTATCGCTTCACTAATTTGTTCAATTGCTCTGGATCGCGTCGACAATCCCAAACGATTAGAACCAGAATGTGCTCACTCATTATTTCATAAAAGATGATATATTCTAGTATCACAAAACCTCTAACATTATCATTTTCAGTAGGAATTGATAATAATGGAAACTTTTCTATTAATTTAGCTGAATCACGAAATGTTTTTAATAGCTTTTTACTATAGGTTGATGATTGATTTCGAGTGTCAAAAAATTTCTTAATGTTTTTTAAGTCGTTCTTTGCGTTTTGTGACCAGGCGATTGGTTTAGTCATCTAATAAATCTTTAAATGTTTCTTCTGTTGAATAATATCTGCCACTTTTATAATCATTTCTGGCTTCTTCAATCAACAATTTTTGTTCAGCATTTAAAGTAATAACTTGTTTAGTTTCCTGTATATCTTGTATAAGCGTATAGACCTCTTGAAGTAATTCTTCATTGTCAATATTTTGTATTCCTTTGATTATCTTTTCTTTAACTGTGGACATATACAATTTATTTATGCTAAATTACAAATTTTAATATTAATTACAATGCTTTGGCTTGCTTGTAACGTTTTGGCATAGACGCTGCACCGCCAAACAAATAGCAGTCAAAACTAAAAAATTATATCTTAATTGCCAAAAAAAAATTAAAAGAGAATGATTTCTGATGCTTGGCGGTGTAGAGTCTATGCCGTGTTGGCACCAGTGCTATTTTGCTTTTTAAGAAGTAATTATAAAGCTATAATTTTAATTGGCTAAGGATTTTAAATCTTTAAAAATTTTGAATAAAAATATTTACCTTTTGAAAATATTTTTAAAAAATAATATCCAGATTTAAAATTTGAAACATCAATATAATCATGATTAACATTAAACTCCTTGGCAGACAGTATTTCTCGAGCAAATGAATCAAAAATTGTAAAACTCATCACATAGTTATCTTCAATAGGAATAAATTTCAGTTCAGCATTAGTTGGATTCGGAAATATTGCGAACGGGGAAGTACTATTGTTTTGAATTGTAGCAGAAGGCTTCAAAATTTTGGCTTGGGCAAAACTTGCTAAGCCATATCCATTGTGACCATAAATTGTTATTTTATCATTATGTATTCTTAAATGTTCGGCATGATAAGGAGTTGTTGCAAGATTTCCAAGATAAAATTTTAAAACTCCATTATCTCCAATTGTACTATCCATTTTTCCACTAATTAAATCAACTGAAGATAAAGTGGCATACAAGGTTGTGCCATCATGCTCTCCATTTAAAAGAACTAAATTATTGTTACAAATTTCCATATCAAGTGGAAGGTAAGAATTATATAATTTATAACCATTCGGATCAAACTGATTATTGATGTTACCGTTTAAATCGATTTTAGTTAAAAAACCACCCCATTTCGAAGATGTATACCTTATATAACCATATAATGTTAAATAACCGTCAGAAGTATTTTTCATGGAATACAAGTGGTCATTAAATCCTCTATCAATTGTTAATCTACCAGATTTACCAAATGTAGTATCAATGATTCCATTTGAATTAAATTTGGAAATTATAATATCGCTTAAATTTCCTGAGCCGGTAGAAAAGCCAATAAAAAGATTGTCATTTATGTTTTCCATTTCGACTTCGCTTTCTAATGTTTCAATAGGGCTTTCATATTTATATACACCATTGGTAGCAAAGCTGGAATCTAGTTTTCCATTTAGATCTAATTTTAAAATAAAAAATCCTGTATTTCTAGTACTCACATAACCGGACACATAAATGCTATTATTTTTATCAACTAAAATTGAAGTTCCATTTCCAAAGGATAGTATGGACTTCTCTGTATATATTCCATTTTTGGCAAAACTTGGATCTAATTGACCTTGAGAATTGAATTTGGCAACCAATACACCCGAACTTAGATTTCCACAAACAAGCATAGAGCCATTTAAAAGTTTGATTCCCCCACGTAATATGGAACTTCCACTATTATTCACAAATACTTTTCCGTTCTTCCCAAAGGAATTATCTATTGAACCATTTTTGTTAAACTTTACAATGGTTCCTCTAAATTGAATGGAAGAGTCACGAATAGTTCCGATGACAAAATGATCGTCATCATCACTTTTCATGTAACTACCATTACTTAACTGGAAAATTTGTGCTGAATCAACAATTTGAATTCCTGGCTTCGTCGATCCAAATAGAGAGTCTATTTCGAATTTGCACTGACCATTGCATTGAGAAAGGGGTAATTGCAAAAAGAGAAAAACGATAATTACTTGTGAAGTAAAATATTTCATTGTTTGAGTATTTAATTTGATCAAAATCTGATGTTATAATTAGAAGTAACAATATTAGTAATTTTAGCAAATGTGCTTTGCAAATATAATTAATTTCTTTGCATTGCTGCCAACGGATTTGGCATAGACGCTGCGCCGCCAAATCAATTGCAGCCAAAACTAAGAAATAAAATATTCATTACCGGAAAAAATTAAAAGAGAATGTTTTAAGACGCTGGGCGGTGTAGAGTCTATGCCGTGTTATAGCCAGGCCTTTTTGTTGTTATTAAATGTGCATACATTAATTGCCTGGATTATTAATATCGTGAATTGAGAACGTTTGTAGAATACAGGAAGCTAAGTTGCTAGAGATTGCATCTGTTTGCATTAAATTATTAATCTTATGCTCAGTATACACTCTGATCCCATATCCTATTAGGGAATCTGCAACATATATTGAAGTGACACATGACGATTCATCTTCTTTACTCAACCTATTATAAGAATAACCATAAGTATAGCCATGAGTCCTTCGGGAATATGCAGTTAGAGGATATATTTTAAGCTTTGCATATTTTTTTACGCCTTCAATTTGGGTTATTTCATTGATATTGTTATTGACATATTCAGTAGTAGAATAATCTCTGGATTGTTCAATTCTTTCGGAGTAAAGATTAAAATGCAATTGTCCAAATTCTTCATTATAAAATACTGTTATTGGATCGCAATAATATTTAGATACTACTTTGATTTCAACAAAGGGAATTGGAGAATAAAAATGGAAAAAGCATTCGATTGTATCTTGAAGATCACATGTAACTAAATAAGAGCATTGGAGATTATTCTTTTCTTCTGAAGTGCATTGAATAAGTCCAAATGATAGAATTAATAAGAAGAATTTGAATACTTCAATTATGCTTGATACCTTATAATACTCTGTTTTAAAAATACTCATCTTTAAATGAATCTGGGCTTGGCTATAACGGATTTGGCATAGACGCTGCACCGCCAAACCATTGGTAGCCAAAATTAGGAAATACATTTTTCATTACCCCAAAAAATTAAAAGAAATTGATTTAAGATGCTTGGCGGTGTAGAGTCTATGCCATGTTAGGCGCAGGCATTATTCGTCTATGTGCTTAATTATTTCTTTATATCTTGAATCAATAGAGAGTTTATTCAGAGACTTTAATGGAAACTTTATAACTAAATCAAGTAAATCTAAAATATGAATATCTTTTGTTTTTGTCTTTAGGTACTCCGCTAATTTTTTTATTCTTTGGTCTGCAAGTGATGTATCCAGGTCATAGACGAACTCATGATCTTTAAATAGATGAACAAAGTGTTTAATCTCTGTCACGCCAAATGATTGAATAAAACCATTGTAAATTGGTAGTGCATTTTCATCAACACCTTGTTTGTACCCTTTTCCATTTCCAACAAAACAAATTGAAATAATTTTCACGAATAACTTTCTTGACGAATCTGGTATTCCTGTCTTAGGAATAGAATCAAGAATAGATTTTGCGTGTGGGAACTCATTGTAAAAATTATTCCATTCAAAATGGACTGTCCTTAAATTTTGTAATTTTTCTATAAGTTCTGCGGCTAAGCTGTCTTCATCTTTATATTCTAAGCCATTTACAATTTCTAAAAATCTCTGGGTTGAATTTTTACGATCTAAATCCGCATTGTTTCGATAGTATCCGAATTTGGTTCCGATATAGAACTTAGTATCTTCTTGACAACTACCCCAGAGATATGGGATTAGTTTTTCTATATTCACTTTAGTTTGAGCATCTTGTCTAGGATCAACATAAATTCCGAAAATAGATTTCATAAAGTCATCTATTCTTTCTTGAGGTTGCTTTATGAAATCTTTTCCTATGTGTTCAAAATCCTCGTCAGGAATGTCATTCTTTCTTATGTTGTCTAATAGTTGTTTAATTTGAATTACAGAGTGATCTGGCTTTGCGGTGATTGCATGCTTTAAACAATGTTCAAGTAGTGATAGCAATTCAATTCCAGTGATTTCATGATCGTTAGGATGAGCGGAACTTGCATGATTACGCATATAGTTTACATGCTCTAGTCTTTTGAAATTTACATCATTTATTAAGCCAATTCGACGGGTTATTTCTAAAAGGTCATGTTCAGAAATCGCTTCTAAATCCTCGGAATTAACCAAGTTTTTATATTTAGGTGAGATTGTTTCAGCAATTTGAAAGAAGTATTGTAAATCGAATCCAGAAACTAAGTTCCTGACGGCTCTTATTGTCTCATCCCAAAGAAAACTAAGTGCCCCATCAAATAATCCTACGGTAACCGCCACTGTAAATTTTGACAAATAATAAGCTTTTTGTCTATCAGGGTATGGTAGAATTTCAAGTGTACTTTCTAAAGCATAAATTACTTTTCTTCTTTCTTCAATGGGAGAAAGCACATCCACAGTGGGTAGACCACAAAAATCCAATAAATCGGCGATTGGTTTGTTAAATGCCGCAATTGATGTTTCCATTTGCTGTGGACTGGCAACATTTTTAGGAATTAATTCCATTTTAAATGAATCTTCTTTCATAAAATATATATTGATCGCACCTATTAAGCACTGGCTAATTTATCTTGTAGTTTATTAATTGATATAAGGCAGCTTTTAAAACTTGCCAACTTATTTTAGCTGTATGAATGTCAGGGTTAAATTGAGAGCTTAATTGTTCATAAGGATGAATATAATTTCTAAAGTCTCTGAGTGATTGACTAAATTTTTTCACATCTAGCTTCAAAATTCCAACATCACAAGAGACATCAATAAAATTACTCAAAGTCCATGAGTGGAAAGGTTTAGGCTTTCCATCCAGTGCTTTTGGGGAGGAAGAGCTTCTATTAAATTCTGCTGGATGTTTAAGAGCAACTCCTAGTAGAATTCCTTCTAAAGTACTTCCACATAAAAATATGATGGATAAAGGCACTTCAGCTTTAAGACATTCCTTTATTTCCTTAATTCTTAGTTTGATTATATCACTAATCATTATATCTAAACCAATATCATCAATCGATATGTTATCAAATTCTTGATTTAAAAACTCGTTTTCCCCAAGTTCAACCTTTACTTCTGTTTTTAAAATTACCTTATCTACTCGTTCAAAAGTTATTTCAGTTTCTTTTCTAGCAACTTTCCATTTATCAAAAGCCAAGTATTGGTTGAAGCTTTCTATTAACTTATCTAATTCTGAAGTTTTTCCAATAAAATTCTGAACTGCAAAAACATTCTTTATTGCTTTATCAAGCTCCGGAGTTCCATTGATTTTTGTCAAGCTATCGTCGGTGTATTTCCATCTTGATGGAAAACCTTGGCCATATAAATCTCTGAACCCTAAATTATTAAAAAACTTAACGAGTTTAGGACCGCTTCTATACTCAGATTCTTCGTTAATAATATCTCTAAGTTTTTCTAGAGTCTTTTGTGAAATTACCATTCTTAAATATTTTTCTATGGCTTGCGCCTAACGGTTTCGGGCTTTGCGAAGAAGCGGATTTCGGAGCTCAAAACTGTCAACCCAGCACAAAATTTGATGCGAGGTAGAATGTTCAATTAACCACTGAACCCGCTTTTTTGCAAAACCGCTGTTGTGTGCTGCCTTGTGTCAAATAACTCATGCTTTAATAACTCCTATCTTTACAATAGCTGAAAGATTATTGTCATCTGTCAACTGTGGCGTAAGTAATAGTCCATTATGTTTTCCTCCCGCCATTGCAAAGACAGCATCATTGGGAAAGTCCATTGGACACTTACCCATATTAGTGTAGGGTTCTTTGGTCGTAAATAGATTGTCGCAATAGTTTTTTTCAAAATAAAGCTGAGAGTTAATCCATTCTTTGTTGTTTACAAAAACCTTGAAATGGATATGTGGAATTCGCCCGATATACCAGCAAGGAACGATAGTGTCAAAATTTACCCAACCGTTTTCATCCGTTCTTTGTAAGCCACGCAGATAAGTGGTTTGTGTAACCTGTTTTACATGATATTCTCCATTGGATTGTTTTTCACCATTTTTTCCAAAAAGCATAAACATTTCCCATTCGTCTTGGCTGATTTGTTCTGGATACCCGCTATAGTTTCCCTCTGCATCTGCCTGCCATATTTCTACTACAGCATTTGAAATTGGTGAACAATCAGGATACTGAACTACTTGCATTCTTAGGTTAAGCAATTCGCCCATCTTGTCTTCCACTATGTTACTTCGTTCTGGAGAAGGCAGATAAAAGGGGCCTTCAACTTGTTTTGAGGTTAACACACAAGGTTCTGTTTCCAAGGGAGAAGCTGTTACAGAAACAGTGGGATTATCAGAAAATGTAAATAACATTTGTCTAACCAACTTACGCCTGAAAATCCAAGCTCCCAATAACCCGCTACCGAGAATTCCCAAGGAAGTGAAAATAAATTTTCGTCTGCCATGTTTTGTCATCGTATATTCTATTTAATAGTAATAATTGAATTTTGCTTGTTAAGGTTGCACACAACGGTTTTGCGCTAAAAGAAGGAAGGGAATAGAAAGCACTTCTGCTTGTTCACTTCCTTATGACGAAGATAGTAATAATGATGAGGAAACCACTAAAGCCCTTCTTTCTTTTTAGCGCATGTTGGCAGTAGTGCTTTTGTTATGTTTGTCGTTCATGATGAGTTTATAAACGTTTCAAGTCGTCAAATTTTTCAAACATTTCTGCTCCTGCAATTTTTTCTATTTCTGTCAAAATAATTTTTATTCTTATGTTTATGAATTCAAGAAAACCGTCTGAAACCTTATTACTCCATATTGGACTGTCATTTGTTATTGGAATAAGATGCGAAGACATGGCTTTTCTAAAATGTTTTAGATGTTCATATTTGCTTAAATATGTTTTAGGTAGAGAACTTCCAATTGACTGGTTTTGATCGGCTTCTAAAAAGCAAATGTTTGCTATACAGTTTATCCATTTGTCATTGTAATTATTACTCTCAAGTAATGCTTTTGGAAAAATGTGATGCCTGTGTTTTTTGTTGGAAATTGAAGAAACGTTATCAAGTAGCATTGGTCGTCCACTCATCAAATAAAGAGGTGTCTTGCTTTTTAGCATTAGGTAATATGCTATTGCTACAGAACTATTTTCTCGATAGTCTGAACGCATAAAATCAAATACGTTTACCTTTTTGTCAACTGTGTAACTTATTTGTTTTCCGTTGGCTAGTTCTCTGAATAATTTAATGTCGGTCGGTATGTTTTTGTTGAATTCACTACCTGAATAGCGTTTATTTAAGCAAGTGTGCCAAAACCATTTTCTAATTTGCTTTATTTGATAGGGTGTCGCTTTCTTTCCATTGACAGCAAAAAAGAAAGAAAGCATTGAAAACATATTAGATATTGGTAATTCTTTCAAATTTTTAATTAAGAATTCGGAAGCTAAAAAGTCAACACATAATTTGTACCCATTCTCAATTTTCTTCCATTCACTTCTAAAATCGGTTTCTTTAGTATTTTGCTTTAAAGTTGAATTTAATAAACGCTTAAACTCTGCTCCCCCAATTTTATTAGCTCCATAAAACAATGCTACAGTATTTTGCATTGCGTCGTCAGAGATTTCCTTAAAGCCTGATTCTAAATCTTTTTTGGTATCCTCTACATGGTCTCTTAAATGAACAGTAGTTGCTTCTGCAAAAAACTGGTCTGCTCTACTTAATCGCATGCCTGCCGAATTAACACGTATAAAAATTTCTCTTGCTTGGTCAAAATCAAATCCTCTGAATTTCAGAATGCTAAACTTATATCTATAAAACGCATCATAACATTTTTTTGCTTCAACAGCTTGGTACTTTTTAAGTTTATTTCTTTTAGAAAGGACAGAAGGCTGTGTGTCCAAAATTTCTTTTAGCGGTATAAGATTATTCTCGTTTTCCGAAAGTTTTCTTTTAAATACAAATCGGCTTTCAGCATTTTTGTTGAAGTCAAAATACAATTCAGTGAAGTTAATTTTAGAGTTTACATCTTTACTTGGTTCTATTCCTTTAAGAACTCCGTATATAGTTGAAAGTCTCTGTTGTCCGTCAATAATGACTTCTGCTGTAGCCGCATTTTTATTGTACTGTGGAATTATTGTCTTCGCATTGGGTCTTATCTCAAATGCTTTGCTAGTCTTTGTCTCCCAAACTAAAGCAATGCCAATAGGAAAGTTATTAAATATACTGTCCATCAATTTGCAAATACTGTCTTTTTTCCAGACGTAACTTCTCTGTATTTGTGGTATCGCAAATACTCGGTCTTCAAATTTGCTTTTTAGTTTGCGTAAATCAAAATCTTGTATGTAAAAGTCACTCATAAATAATGTTAGTGGTTTTTTGTTTAAACTATTTCGTCGTTTGGGCATTACTGCCAACGTTTTTGGGTTTGGCGAAGGTGGCGATTTTCACCACAAATGTTGATGCGGAGAACCAATGTTTGATTAACCACAAATGTGTCTGCGGAGCACTGAACCGCCACTTTTGCCAAACCCGTGTTAGTGCCAGTACTTTTCATCCGTTTCCAAATGTTCTTTTGTCAAACTTTATTTGGTTTTCTTCTCCAATAATGTCTATATCTGCAGTGCTTCCATATGAGCCAAGCCCAAGTCTAAATGCTCCGTCTTGTGTTTCAAGTTTACAAATGTCAAAGCAAACCCAAGAAAGGAAAGTCAAAGCGTCTTCTAATGCAGTCAGCACATGTTTTGGTTTTATTTCACTAAAGTATATAGGATAATTTCTATTCTTGGTTGATTTAATATCATATTTTATTTCTGAAGTTACGCTGTCAATACTGTAATTGGCTTTCCTTGGCTTAGGATGGACAAATTCGTTTCTACAATTAATGATATCCTTTATTCGCCCAAATTTTATGTCACCTTGGTCAAGTCGCTTGCCCATAAAATCGCAGAATAATTTAAACTTGACTAATGTGCTAGTCCGTTCAAACTCCCCGTAATATTCTTGGTCTAGATTTAAGCTGAGTAGCAATGCATTTGCGGCTGATTCTAATGAGTTAGAAATCATCAAGAATGAATATCTGCAATTTATTTCCGCTATAATCATTGAATTGTCTGAGCCTATGTCTGGTGGGATCAGTTTAGTTCTTTCATAAAAAGAAAGTCCGTGTCGCAACGAGTATATTGCTTCTAATATATACTCATGATATGTTGATATAGATGTCTGATTTGTTGTCATAGCATTGGCACTAACGGATTTGGCATAGACGCTGCACCGCCAACTCTGAGCATCCAAAAATAGCAAATAACATTTTCATTACCGGAAAAAATTGAAAGAGAATGATTTTAGATGCTTGGCGGTGTAGAGTCTATGCCATGTTATCGACGGCCTTTCTTATCGTGAGCATCATTTGCTCTTAATTTATATCAGTTTCTATTTTCTTTGCTTGCAGTTTGCCAATAATTCATTTCTTTATATTCCTTTGATCTTCTTTCAATTTCCTTTATGCCAAGTTTATTCAATAACCTTTTTTTTATTGGGTGTTCATTTTCTTTTATTTCATCAAAGGAATGCCACAATATTATAGTTTGAAAATAATACTTGACAGGATAAGAAATCAATTCGGTAAATGCTTCTTCAACTTTTGGCGATTTATATTTTCTCAAGACTTTACATACTGAATGGAATGTCAGCGGATGTTTTTGGTTTAACTGTAAGTAGTATATTCCAAGAATATCATCTTCAAAAGATTTATGTGGGAATTTATCAACACATTTTAAGCCATAGAACATTGAAGTAGTATTTGGTTTTAATAGTTCTTTAATTATTGGTATATCTTGTTCTTTATTGTAACTAGACAGTCCAATTATAGCAGGAACATCACCTTTTTTTGCTTTTTCTCTTAATTTTTCATACAAATTTTCTGGGGCTTTTATATTCATCAATCTGCAATTGATATTGCCTCTTATTCCTTCATAGGATTGTAGTTCTAATGCCATACTGTCTAAGTAATCAGGGTATGTTTTAGAATTTCCATAAGTTCCATATAAATTTTCGGCAATGTTAAAAATAAAACTTCCTACCTCTCTGGGTCCAAAACGAACGCATCCAGTTTGATAATATTCGACTTTAAAAGTGTCGGTTACTAATTCTGGAAAATAGGTTCTATAATCCGAATTATCACTTTGAACATAGCACCAGAAAGAATAAAGTTTAACCAGAGGAGATCCTACTTTCATTAATATTATTAATTGACCAATGGATAAACTTCTCATGCTTGTAAGAATTTCTTTCCCTTTTTTATCCTGATTAAAAATCCCATACTTTTCAATTTCATTTTTAATTTCTTCCATGCAGATATTTTGACAATTTAATGCTGCCGGTATTATTAGAAATAATATTATAAAGGGTTTGAAATGTTTCATTTTATTTGTATTATTTAGTCATAAGAGCATGATATCTAATATTTATTGGTCGTCGATAACGGTTGGGCATAGACGCTGCGCCGCCAATCCTTAGCAGCCAAAAGTAGGAAATTAGTTTTTCATTATAAGAAAAAATTAAAAGAGAATGACTTATGATGCCTGGCGGTGTAGCGTCTATGCCATGTTATCGCCAGGCCGCATTTTTTGTTCTGCTTTCAAATCTTATTTAATTTTAGCTTCTTGATTCTCTATTTGGTTTAATATTTCTTGTAATTCCTGATCTCCAACATGTCTCATTAATAATTTACAAGTATGCATGAAGCTTGAATACTTCCTACAGATTTCCGAATATTCATAATGATTAAATTCAATTAATGCTTCCCAAGATAATTGAGGGCCTATGCAATCGGATTCGCCATCCATCCTAGAAGTTAACTCGTAATTGCTGATGCTACTAAACTTATTTTTAAATTCATCAAGGATCCTTTTGTCTAATCTTTGAATACTTGTTTTTAATAGACTATCAGTTCCTAGACCCAATATTGGGTGCTTAAGTGTTACTAATTTATACGTTAACCTTATTGAATCATTTTTAAAGCATTCAATTTTCAATATTTTGGATGTAGTTCCAAAACTGAATATAATTCTATGAATTTCTGAAATGGAATCGTTTGGCTTAAAATATTGAAGCTCATTAATTTTATTTGCGGCTTCATTACTGATATAAGAAAATCTGGGATAACGACTTTTTAGAATCTTAAGTTCTACAATTGTATCATTTAAAGAACTAACCTGATTATTCAAATTTCTAATTTTTGAATATTGCAATAAGAACCCGAATCCAAATAGAAGAATAATAATTAAGGTAATTGATTTCATTTATTTTCTATTTATCATATTTGGGCTTGGCGATAACGGATTTGGCTTGACGCTGTGCCGCCTTAACGTATGGTTGATGGCAAATATAAATAATTTTGGCGGCATTGTGTCAAGCTAGTGTTACTGGCCGTCTGATTTATTACTTCAATTCAGCAAGTAAATTTACTTCAATTTGTTTTATGAAGATCGTTGTATCGCAAAACAGTATAGTGAAATGTCTTTATTCTGTGAATAAAATTGCTTTTGTTTTAACTAAACTGTCAGCTTTAAAAACAAAAAATCTATTGTGCAATTCAGGTTTAGTTAATTTCTTATTCTTTACAATTTCTTTTGTAAATAAGTCGACATACTTGTTACAATAATCCGTTTTATAATATTCATGATTTACTGCCAACATTGACAAGGAAACGTTATTTTGGATTTTTATTTTTTCTAAGTCGTAGTATTCTGTAATAATATAAAGGGTGTAATTATTATTGTCACAATACTTTTGAGCTGCAACTAAAGAGATGCAGCTTTTAGCATGACAATTTGGCGACCAAAAATAAATTATGGAAGTTTGGTTTCTTTTTAAGCATTTTAGTAATTGATTCGCAGAAATCGAATAAATCCTTTGATCATTTTTTAAGTCGCAAAAACTAGTATTTTCTTCAACAAAAATGATTGATTTCTTTTGTTCTTCAGTCAATTTACTGTAGCCGCTATAAAAGCCTGGAGTGTTAGTTATAAAACAATTAGAAAATGAAAAAATTGAGAATATTACAAAACACTTTTTGGACTTCAAGCCGAAAGCGAATTTTAACCAAATGCGACGATGAAAGATTAGTGTCATGTATGTTTTCATTCTTGGATGGCCAGTAACGTTTTGCAGATTTGCGATGGGCGGGCTTTTCACCACAAATGTTTAATCGAAGATATAAACTTTTTTTAAATACAAAACTATATTCGGAGCACGAAACCCCGCCTATTGCAAATGTGCTGTTACCTGCTGGCATTATTATTTTTTAAAATCAGATAGCTGCCACTTACTATTGGAATAAGAAGAACTCCGAATAATAGAATCGAACTTATTATTTCATTAAAAGCAATTCCATTCCTAAAAAATATCCCGATAAGGATAAGCCCTGTTAATACAAATCCATACCCCAACTTTAAGCTATTTTTTCTTTCCCATTCTTTTTCTAAATTTTTATTTCTTTTCAGACCATTTGTTAGAGACTCTCTAAGCTCTGGATAATTTGTATATGTGGAAGAAGAAATTTTGTAAGAAATATTCTGACCCAATAGGGTTAAGTCCTTCCATTGCATGTTAGCCAAGTGACCGGGAGATTTTGCATTTTCCTTCAAAATTTCAGTATACGAATTGAACTCTTGCAAGAGGATTATTTTCTTTGTTTTTCCAAATATTGACTTAATTACTAATTCTTTACCTTTTATATTTAATATATCGTAATTTATGAGACAATACATGCAATAAATGCCAAAGGAAAAAAGCGGAATCCCAAGTATAAATTGAGTGAATATGTCAATTCCAATTGAAATTAAATAAACTCCACATAAGGTGGATATTATTCCTCCTACTCCTAAAATGACAATCTGTGAAATTTTAATTTTTGATCTTATGACTTTTGGATTATCCATTATTTTGCTTGCAGGTAACGGAGAGGTACTTGCGACGTGCCGCCACTTGCACCAAAGCCAAAAGTAAGAAATATTTTCATAAGAAACCAATAGTGAAAATTTATGATTTTTGGCGGTATGTTCGCAAGTACAATGTTATGCGTAGTAACCGTTTTGCTACTACCAGTTTTTATTCCAAGAAATAAATTCTTCAAATTTTTCTTGAAGTTGACTGTCCAAACATTCACAAGACCAAATAATAGACTTTT
Source organism: Saprospiraceae bacterium (assembly GCA_016717265.1). Lineage (NCBI taxonomy): Bacteria > Pseudomonadati > Bacteroidota > Saprospiria > Saprospirales > Saprospiraceae > Saprospiraceae bacterium. The sequence continues at coordinate 56,969 of JADKFX010000001.1, read as the reverse complement.
CAAAATCTTTTTTATCTTCTATTGTATCCCAATCTGAATATTCAAATTTTATTTTATTGGTTTCTTGATCTGTCGATATGGTAAGAGTTTGTTGGTAGTTTAAGATACCGTCCTTAGGTTTACTTATAAGTAATCTTCCAAGAGATGATCCAGGAAAAAACTTGTCATCATATTCTTTTGATATTATGTATCTTACCAAATTAATGATACTTTCATTTGCCCAACCACCTTTGACTTTACTTTTGAAATATTCAATACTTTTTTTCCACTCTTCTCTCAACATCTCTGGAGTATAAGTTAACATTTCAAAATCGGCAAATAATTTATGTTTTTCTACCATTTTCTTTGTGGTTGATTTTTTCGGCTATTACGCATAACGCCTCTTTGCTTTAAGAAGGTGGGGAATTTTAGCATTGAATTTCCTTCGTAGCACTGACTTCCTAATTGTGACTCAGCTCATGCGATGTGACTGAGCCCCACTTTCTTTAAAGCAAATGTTAGCAGCTTGTGGCTTTCCACTCGCAATTCTTAAATCATTTTTGTCCCCTGAACAGACCCAAAATTAGATTACCAATAAACGTCAACTGTCCAGCGATAAAAAGCAATGTCACTATTTGGATTAAGTTGCCTACTAATTCGTGATGTTCTGAAATTGTTTGTGTTGGGTTAATCCCAATGAATAGAATAGAAACAATTAAAAGAGTTGAAGCAACTGTCGCAATAACGTGTATCCAAGTTGCTTTTGTCGAGTAGAGAATCTTTTTTGTAGCTAAATACAACAACCAAAAAGAAATTAAATAGGACGGAATTACCCAAACCATATTGTCAAATGGAACTCCAAACATTACTTTGTCTTGAAAGTCAACGCTGGAAATTGGCCGTAAAGCAAGGACAAACAACAAAAGGATTGTCGTCAAGAGAAGTAGAGCAAAAGGCTCCCTCCTTAAATTTAAGGATGTTTGCATTTTTCAAAATATTTAAGTCATACTCTGATGGCTTTTCGGTTTCGCCCCTGAAATTAAATCCCTGTTACAGGTCAGGTCGTTTGTAAAGTGGTTTCTGCTCCACATTAATATTTAGTCAAAAATAAAAACGTTTTTTTTCTTTCATAATGTCTACATGTCGTAGATGTGTCCGTTTGCCATAGCTGATAACGGTTTGGGTATTGCCGAAGGCGGGGATTTTTAGCACAAAAGTTCAATCGAAGAACGAATGTTGAACCTTGCACAAATGTCCAATCGAAGCCGTTCAGCCCCGCTTTTGACAATACCTTGTTAGCAGCATACCCTTTTGTCAGCCGATTAGTCAAAGTAAAATATTTTCCAATGTTCTTGCGGTAATTGCTGTACTTTATGGTGTCCGTGAATGATACTGTCATAAGGTATTCTTAATAAGTCTTGATTATGTACGGTCATTTCTTGCTCGTCTAATTTATTGTACATAACTATTTCTTCAGTGCCCAACATATTTGATGTCTGTACAAAATACAAATTGTAAGCATTTCCCCTGAGTTCATAGTGAAAACGTGGAATACCTGAAACTGCGGTGTGGTAGTCTTCAATGGTTGATAACAATGAAGGCGGATAATGTCCGTTGGTTTTTTTGTACGCTTCAATGTCTTGTATTAATTGCTCACTCTGTTGTATTACGAAGTCCGTGGTTTTATCTTTTACTTTTTCAAAATATACCAGACGAATAGACACTACTGTCAGAGGAATAATAATGAGATAATACGGAATAATGCTGTTTGGAATAGGTTGCAAGTTTACTTTTTTGCGGATTAAAAAAAGACAAATACCCATTCCTAAAATGGCGATTGCTGAAAATCTATTGTCCGATGCAAAAGCACCAAGGGCTGATGCCAAAGTAATAAATATAGCTATAACAAAAATCGTTCTTCTAAGATATAACGGATATTTTACTGTCTGTTTATTTTGTCTATTGGTGATGTTGAGTATAAGCCAAATCAGACCTGTCGGAACAAGGAGTAATGATGTGAAAATCCCAAATTGAAAGATATAGGAAAGTCCAACCGCAAAATAGTCATAGTCCCCGTGACCGAAAGGAAGAAAAATTCCTGTCAAGATGATGGCTATTGTCAATAGGATAATAAAAATATGTTTCATTTTAACTGTTGTTATTTAGACGAGTTGTCTGTCAGGGTTGCTGCTAACGTGCAGGCATAGACGCTGCAACGCCAATCCTCAGCAGCCAAAAATATGGAATTAATAATTCATTGCCAAAAAAATTAAAAGAGAATGATTTTAGATGCTTGGCGGTGTAGAGTCTATGCCATGTTATGGCGCGTTTTCATTTTATGCTTGTTTTTTAGGATTAGATCTTGTGTCAAAAATATTTAGTATTATGATTTTATGCGAAGTTGTTCGATAAAATAGTCTATTGTGTTTAGAAATTAGAATTCCTCTGATTTTCTTTTCGGAATTTTGGAACGGTCCTATATTTGGTTGTTTGCTTAAGAGTTCTACAAGCTCAAATGTTCTTAATATAAACTGTTTGGCAACGTTTTCACTCCATTTCTGATTTAAATACTCAGTCAAAGAGCCTAATTTTGATGTTGCCCTTTTTGTCCAAATTATTTTTCTAGCCATTTGCTGAATTGGCCGATAACTTCTTCATGAGAAATTAAATTCTTTGGATCTTTACTTTCTTCATATGAAAGCATTAGTTCCTCTTTTTGTTCGTTAGTTAGGGTATTCCACAATTCCCCTTCTTGGCTGTTGCTTAGTCTAGTTATAAGATTATAATACTCATTTAAAAGACCCTCATCTTCAATAGTATCAATGAGTTTATGGAAAGCTTCTTTTGTTTTCATGGCCTAAAATTAGTCATTTTTTGTGATATTTTAAATGCGCCATAACGTTTTGGCATAGACGCTGCACCGCCAAACGAATAGCAGTCAAAACTAAAAAATTATATCTTAATTGCCAAAAAAAATTAAAAGAAAATGATTTTTGATGCTTGGCGGTGTAGCGTTTATGCTGTGTTATGAGAGGCCAAGATTTGTTACGACACCCATTTCACATGCTCACACAAAAATCATTTTCATTTATAAATTGTATATTATTTTGTATAATTATGTTTGGTTTGCATCACTATATTGCGTTTTAAAATCGTTGTATTTATATTTTGATTGGCTTGTTAAATTTTGAATTCACACCCATTTGTATAATCTTATTAGATGAGAGCATGTCACATAAACATCTGGCTGGTCTCTCATAACGTTTTGGCATAGACGCTGCACCGCCAAACGAATAGCAGTCAAAACTAAAAAATTATATCTTAATTGCCAAAAAAAATTAAAAGAAAATGATTTTTGATGCTTGGCGGTGTAGCGTTTATGCTGTGTTATGAGAGGCCAAGATTTGTTACGACACCCATTTCACATGCTCACACAAAAATCATTTTCATTTATAAATTGTATATTATTTTGTATAATTATGTTTGGTTTGCATCACTATATTGCGTTTTAAAATCGTTGTATTTATATTTTGATTGGCTTGTTAAATTTTGAATTCACACCCATTTGTATAATCTTATTAGATGAGAGCATGTCACATAAACATCTGGCTGGTCTCTCATAACGGATTGGCATAGACGCTGCACCGCCAAACCATTAGCAGCCAAAACTAAAAAATTAAATTGTCATTAACGGAAAAAATTAAAAGAAAATGATTTAAGATGCTTGGCGGTGTAGAGTCTATGCCGTGTTATCGCCAGGCTTTTTAGGGATTTTCTATCCTTTTGGTTATTTGCGTTTATTCTTGTTTTTTAATTCATCTAAGCGTTCTTGCACTGCTTCTTTATAATCAAGCATTTCTTGTATACCAGGATCATTAACTTGTCTCATCATGAATTCGCAAGCCTCAGTAAATAATAATGCATTTCCACAATTTGTTTCATATTTGTAATCTCTATTATTGATCGCAGCTTCCCATTTAAGACTATTACCTATGCAGCCACCGCCGTCCCAATATGTTAAATCATAAATATTAATATTATTCATTTTTTCTTTAAATTTTAACCAAACCGTTTTGTCTATTTTTTGAGTTGATTCCTGCCTTAAACTATCTATTCCACTCTTGTCATTTAGATTTTTAAGAGTTGCGAATTTATATGTCAAATTAATAGAACTATCCATCTTACTTTCAATTTTTATAAATTTCACTTCCCATCCAAGAATTAGAGTAATCCAATGCATTTCTAAAATTTCTTTATTCGTGTATGGATGATCCGGTTCTTCAAGTGTATTATGAATTGTTGAGAAATAACCAGCTCTTTCCCATCGGTCAAATTTATGCTTACTGTATTCATCAATAGAGTTTCTGATATCAATAACTTCCGTGGTTAATTTCTCTGAGTTTCTTATTTGCCAATAACTTATGACTATTAGAATTGTTAAAATAATTGGAGTTAAATATTTCATAGGTTAATAAAAAATAATTTTGAGTTTGCTAAAGATACCTATTAAATTTGGCTTGGCGATAACGTTTTGCAGATTTGCGATGGGCGGGCTTTTCAGCACAAATGTTGATGCGGAGCACTTAACTTTCTGTAACCGCAAAACTGTCTGCGGTGCACGAAACCCCGCCTATTGCAAATGTGCTGTTAGCGGTTCGGCTTTCTTTCTCGTTGTCCGTCAAGTCTGTCATTTATTAGTTTCTCCAAGTCGTTAAAGTTATATTTTAGAGTGTTGGAAGTAATTGATAATGGCGTTCCATACATTCTGTTGTTTCCTTCCATTAGCTTCCTTTTAAAGCCTTTTACCTTGTCAAGATAAAAGTCAGGATTTGACGTGTAAATCAATAGAAATTTTGTCGAGGCAACTTGTTCAGTTTTTATTGCTGTAATGTCTGTCCACTTTATAAGTCCAACGCTTGAAGCATTTGTATTGTCAAAAATTCCGTTCTCGTCAATTGTCAACCCAATTGTTTTATCAAACATTTTCTTTATTCCGTAAATACCAGTCGCACCAAAGAACAAAATACTGGCAATACCAACACCTTTTACCATTGTCGGGTTAAACCTTGTCTGTTGGTCTGCCATTGTCGTAATAAAGTAAAGTCCTAATGCCACAAACAGAATTGAACCACCAATACCGAGTAGTAGTTTTGTCTTGCTTAAAGGAATTTCAATTTTATTCATATCAATTGTCTTGCGTTAATGTTTACGTCTGTGTCGTCTATTAAGCTGACCGCTAACGTTTTGGCATAGACGCTGCACCGCCAAACCATTAGCAGCCAAAAATAGCAAATTAACTTTTTATTACCGAATAAAATTAAAAGAGAATGATTTACGATGCTTGGCGGTGTAGAGTCTATGCCTTGTTACATGCCGCCCTCTTTAGTTTGTTGACTTGAGCTTATTCTAACGATAAGAGAATATCAAAACATTTTAAATAAAAAGAATAATGATTATTTTTAAGTTGTTTTATTCTTTCAATAATTTTCCAATAATAGTTCGATTTTTAGTTTTAAGTTCATAAAAGTATATTCCTGAAGGAAAATTATCAGTTTTTACTTCAAGAAAATTAATAAATGATGTTTTGTAATAGACTTTAAAAAATACGTCGAATAAGGTAAGTTCCAACTCCAAGTTATTTCTTACGTTAAAATATACTTTATTTGAAAAAGGATTAGGATAATACATTCTATCAGACACATTCAATTGATCATTTAATGAAGTTACAATTGATGCACAAATAGAACAAAATGAGCTGATCATTCCAGAACTTGTTATTGAATCAGTATTAATTATTAGCCAATCGTGTCCATGCTGAATGGAATCGGCGATAAAAGATAGAGTATATGCAGTCCAATTAAAGTTAGCTGCAGGTAAACTATCAATAAAAACTTTATTTAAATTAAGGTCGTCTTTACTTGAATAAACTTTAGGTTTAAATTTTCCATCTGAACTAGGTCCATGACTAACATATACAATCGGTATTTTGTATAATTGACCACTAACAAGAGGCTGCGTCAATCTTAGCCCAAATCCTTCCCCACCGCTTGTCCATGATTGATTTCTTTTACCGCTGCCAATAAATATGGCTCTACAATTAATATTTGGTGAAGGAGGAGGAATTGTAAAACCTCCAGGCCATGCTCCAATCCAATTGGAACCATCCCATTCCATCAGGTCGGCATCAAAGCTTACCATGTCAGAACTTGGATTAAATGAGATTTGTGGTACAGAGGAAGAAAAGCATGTATCTGCAATAGCAATTTGTAAATACGAGTAATTATTACTTAATAAGATGAATATGAAAAGTATGTTTTTCTTCATCAAGGCAAATATAATAATTCTTAAGTGTTTTTCTTAAACTTTAGAATTCTAATTTATCAATTTCCGAAGATGAAAACATTAAACACTTTTGGTCTTGAAACCGAAATCGAATTTCCGCTAAATACTTCGATGTATTATATGTTTTCTATCTTGGGTGGCAAGTAACGGATTAGTATACACGCTGCCCCGCCAAAGTTTAGCAGTCAAAAATAGTAACTTAAATATTTATTTCCAAAAAAAATTAAAAGAGAATGATTTAGATGCTTGGCGGGGTAGCGTGTATGCAGTGTTACTTGCCGCCAATTGATACTTGAGGCTTAAACTTATTCTCTAGTAAACTGAATAAATTAATTCATATTACGAATAGAATAATATTTTATTTTGGGTATTCACGTTAAGATTCGAGCCTATATCTTATTTTAAACATCAAATATTCTTGTGGTTAATTATTTATGAATTTATTTTTATTTGAAAATTCAGAAGATGCATTCAATTTCTGCAAACAGAAAAAGCTAAGCATTTTATTATAAAGCCAAAAGCGGATTTTAACCAAATGCGACAATGAAGGCACAACATCATGTTTGAAAACTATATAGGGTGGCAAGTAACGGATTAGTATACACGCTGCCCCGCCAATGTTTAGCAGCCAAAAATAGTAACTTAAATATTTATTTCCAAAAAAATTTAAAAGAGAATGATTTAGATGCTTGGTGGGGTAGCGTGTATGCAGTGTTACTTGCCGCCAATTGATACTTGAGGCTTAAACTTATTTTCCAGTAAACTGAATATATTAATTCGTATTACGAATAGAATAATATTTTATTTTGGGTATTCATGTTAAGATTGCTTGCCTATATCTTATTTTAAACATCAAATATTCTTGTGGTTAATTATTTATGAATTTATTTTTATTTGAAAATTCAGAAGATGCATTCAATTTCTGCAAACAGAAAAAGCTAAGCATTATATTATAAAGCCAAAAGCGGATTTTAACCAAATGCGACATTGAAGGCACAACATCATGTTTGAAAACTATATAGGGTGGCAAGTAACGGATTAGTATACACGCTGCCCCGCCAAAGTTTAGCAGTCAAAAATAGTAACTTAAATATTTATTTCCAAAAAAAATTAAAAGAGAATGATTTAGATGCTTGGCGAGGTAGCGTGTATGCAGTGTTACTTGCCGCCAATTGATACTTGAGGCTTAAACTTATTCTCTAGTAAACTGAATAAATTAATTCATATTACGAATAGAATAATATTTTATTTTGGGTATTCACGTTAAGATTCGAGCCTATATCTTATTTTAAACATCAAATATTCTTGTGGTTAATTATTTATGAATTTATTTTTATTTGAAAATTCAGAAGATGCATTCAATTTCTGCAAACAGAAAAAGCTAAGCATTATATTATAAAGCCAAAAGCGGATTTTAACCAAATGCGACGTTGAAGGCACAACATCATGTTTGAAAACTATATAGGGTGGCAAGTAACGGATTTGGCATAGACGCAGCACCGCCAATTGTTTAGCAGCCAAAAATAAGAAATAAGTTTTTCATTACCAAAAAAATTAAAAGAGAATGATTTTTGATGTTTGGCGGTGTAGCGTTTATGCCATGTTATCGCCAGGCTTTTTTAATTATAATCGTAACTTATTTCTTTTCGCGAAGTCTTTTCTTTGAAATTGAATCGATAATTTATTCCAAGATTTCCTTGTCGATTTTTTCTTTCGAAGGGAGAAGAGTCCGAAGTAATATCCGGTAGCCCTAAATAATAATCTGCTCGAAGTTTTAAGCTCATACCTAAATTATATTCAACTCCAATTTTAGGTCCAAAGTCGATGATATCAAACTTGATTCCACTTGTATTGCTTTTACCATAGTATGGCTTGCCATTAAGTTCTCCTGTTGCCTCATAACTGGAATTGGCAAAAAGGAAGAACATTGTTTGAAGTCCAATTTTAATTCCGATTTTATTTAATTGTACTCGATAATAAAAGGGGAATGCAATATAACTTGAATTTAATTTGGCTACATCTGAAATGATACCTACTACCTTTAAATCCTGTCCATCAAATGCAGTAAGTATTTTGTTATCCGTCGTTTCTTTTCCCCCAATTTGAACCCATAGAACTTCTGCTCCTAATGATGACTTATTACCTATTTCCTTTTCTATAAATACGCCAATGTTTCCGGAGTATGTGTATTTTACTTTGTAATCGTCTGAAACTAGAAAATTAGATGTGACTTTACTTAGTCCTAAATTGGCAGTTATGCCAATATTCAAATTTTGACATTTCATCGAATTAGCGAATGATGTAAAAATTAATAAACTCAAAGATATTTTTGCTTGTATTTTCATTTATTTACTTTGTTCGAAAATGTGACCCTAATAGTTTTTATAAGCTTGGCGATAACGGATTAGTATACACGCTGCCCCGCCAAAGTTTAGCAGTCAAAAATAGTAACTTAAATATTTATTTCCAAAAAAAATTAAAAGAGAATGATTTAGATGCTTGGCGGGGTAGCGTGTATGCAGTGTTACTTGCCGCCAATTGATACTTGAGGCTTAAACTTATTCTCTAGTAAACTGAATAAATTAATTCATATTACGAATAGAATAATATTTTATTTTGGGTATTCACGTTAAGATTCGAGCCTATATCTTATTTTAAACATCAAATATTCTTGTGGTTAATTATTTATGAATTTATTTTTATTTGAAAATTCAGAAGATGCATTCAATTTCTGCAAACAGAAAAAGCTAAGCATTTTATTATAAAGCCAAAAGCGGATTTTAACCAAATGCGACAATGAAGGCACAACATCATGTTTGAAAACTATATAGGGTGGCAAGTAACGGATTTGGCTTGACGCTGTGCCGCATTAACGTATGGTTGATGGCAAATATAAATAATTTTGGCGGCATTGTGTCAAGCTAGTGTTACTGGACGTCCCAGTCAACGTCAAGTGAGTTTTCAATATTCATTATTATGTATTAGGAAATAAATTTCCTAAAATCACACCCTTGGAGCCCACACGATCCTCATCCCTTTTCATCACGTTTATAATTCAATTTATTACACACTTGAACTCATACAAAAACATCTTTTTAATTTGTGTATTTATAGTTTAATAAATAAGTAATATTTGCATCCCAATTATATTTTCTTTTTGGGATGTCCAGTAACGGATTAGTATACACGCTGCCCCGCCAATGTTTAGCAGCCAAAAATAGTAACTTAAATATTTATTTCCAAAAAAATTTAAAAGAGAATGATTTAGATGCTTGGTGGGGTAGCGTGTATGCAGTGTTACTTGCCGCCAATTGATACTTGAGGCTTAAACTTATTTTCCAGTAAACTGAATAAAATATTTCATATTTCGAATAAAGTAATATTTGATTTTGAGTATTCATGTTTAGGTATGCGTGCCTATTTCTCATTTTAAACATCAAATATTCTTGTGGTCAATAAATTATGGATTATTTTTTATTTGAAAATTCAGAAAATGTATTCATTATCCACAAACAGAAAAAGCTAACCATTATATTATAAAACCAAAAGCGGATTTTAACCAAATGCGACATTGAAGGCACAACATCATGTTTGAAAACTATATAGGGTGGCAAGTAACGGATTTGGCTTGACGCTGTGCCGCCTTAACGTATGGTTGATGGCAAATATAAATAATTTTGGCGGCATTGTGTCAAGCTAGTGTTACTGGACGTCCCAGTCAACGTCAAGTGAGTTTTCAATATTCATTTTGCTGTATTTCGAAATAAATTTCCTAAAATCACACCCATGGAGCCCACACGATCCTCATCCCTTTTCATCACGTTTATAATTCAATTTATTATATGCTTGAACTCACACAAAACATCTATTTAATTTGTGTATTTATAGTTTAATAAATTGGTAATATTTGCATCCCAATTGTATTTTCTTTTTGGGATGTCCAGTAACGGATTTGGCATACACGCATTCCCGCCAGATGGCCCGGAAGCCAAAAATAAAACTTTAAATTTTAGTAAACAGAAAAAAATAAAAAGTGACTCATTAAAATCTTTTGGTGGGAATGCGTGTATGCCGTGTTGGCGGCGGTCATTTTTGTTCAATCATGGAGTCTATTAGACTATCTCTCACCTCATTTAAGCTTTCAACATTTTTGTATAGGTTTTGATAATTACCTGCTGTTTGAGGATAGATTGACAAATCAAAAGAATCTTTATTGAAGAATTGTTGGTAATATTCAACTTTGGATTTATGGCCAAGATAAATTAATCCATCCAAGGCAAGATCACAAACTCTAATTGGTGGTGGCATTTCTATTGATCCATAAAAATATCCTACTGGGAGTCGGTTATTTCTCCACAAAGGCGTTTTGTCGACTAAAAATTTGTAGTAAAGGCTCCTTAATTTTAGACTTTTAATTTTATAGGCAGTATAAATTTCAGGTGTATTGATGTTTTTTAAAATTTGACTGGTACTTAGGAATGAATCGGCAATTAAATCGTATTCTAAATTCAGGTAGTATTCAATATTAGGTGTGTTATAAAATAATTTGTGGTTAGAATCAATTCCATCCAAAAGATCATGCATAAGTCTTGGGCAATTTGTGATGTGGTTTATTATTTCTTTTCTAAGCGATTGGTTTGGTTTTGATTTTAAGTTGTTTATTTTATTTATTTCATCTACTAATATAAAATTGTAATTAGGCGGACAATTAAGTTTTACTTTATCAGCGCACCCTAAAAGTATTATCAGAATGATTGGTATGTATTTCATATTAATTGATCGCCGCCAACGGTTTTGGCATAGACGCTGCACCGCCAACCATTAGCAGCCAAAACTAAAAAAATAATTTGTAAATACCGGAAAAAATTAAAAGAGAATGATTTTTGATGCTTGGCGGTGTAGCGTCTATGCCATGTTATCGCCAGGCATTTTTCAATTAGGAGTCAAATTTTAAATCTTAAGAAAAATCTATTATTATTTAGTTTGAATCAATTTATTTGCTCCTTCTTATATCTTGCTTTCTAAACATTTCTTGCAAATCTTTATCATTTACTTGCCGCATTAAAAATTCACAAGCTTCAGTGAATTGAGCTGCTAATCCACAAGTTGAACTATTACGAAAGGATTCATACCCAATTTTAGCATCCCACTCTAAAATTGGCCCAATACAGTCAAGATATCCATCCCAGAGGGTTAAGTCGTAACAACTAATTTTGCTAAATTTAGACTTAAATTGCATCCATACATTTTTATCTAATACTTGCACTTGAGTTTTGACAAGACGTGCTGTTCCAACCCCAGTAATTGGATTCCTTAGTGAACCTTGCTTGTATATAAGTTTAATTGAACTATCTTTAAAGCATTCAACTTTTATTATTTTGATATCATTGCTATAACCGTAAATTATTCTTTGTACCTCATATATGGAATCATTGGTACGCAATATTCTTGGTTCAAGAAGTTGTTCAATCAAATTGACTTTTTCATATGGGTCTAAGTTTAAGTTGTAATTATTAATGGTATCGCGTTGATATATCGTGATTGCTTTTAATTCATTGATTTTATTGTTCTGCCAAATGAGTCCAATAAATGTCATTAGTGAAAATCCAATAATTGCATATTTCATTTATTTGATGCTATTTTCTAATTTACTAAGTTTCAAATAATTTATTTTTTATTGTTGGCTTGGCGATAACGTTTTTGGCATAGACGCTGCACCGCCAAACCATTAGCAGCCAAAATTAAAAAATTAATTTTTAATTACCGGAAAAAATTAAAAGAGAATGATTTATGATGCTTGGCGGTGTAGCGTTTATGCCGTGTTATGGGAGGCCGAGATTTGTTACGGCACCCATTTCTCATGCTCACACAAAAATCATTTTCATTTAGAAATTGTATATTATTTTGTATAATTATGTTTGGTTTGCATCCCAATATTGCGTTTTAAAATCGTTGTATTTATATTTTGATTGGCTTGTTAAATTTTGAATTCACACCCATTAGTATAATCTTATTAGATGAGAGCATATCACATAAACATTTGGCTGGTCTCCCATAACGGTTTGGGTATTGCCGAAGGCGGGGATTTTTAGCACAAAAGTTCAATCGAAGAACGAATGTTGAACCTTGCACAAATGTCCAATCGAAGCCGTTCAGCCCCGCTTTTGACAATACCTTGTTAGCAGCATACCCTTTTGTCAGCCGATTAGTCAAAGTAAAATATTTTCCAATGTTCTTGCGGTAGTTGCTGTACTTTATGGTGTCCGTGAATGATACTGTCATAAGGGATTCTTAGTAAGTCTTGATTATGTACGGTCATTTCTTGCTCGTCTAATTTGTTGTACATAACTATTTCTTCAGTACCTAACATATTTGATGTCTGTACAAAATACAAGTTGTAAGCATTTCCCCTGAGTTCATAGTGGAAACGTGGAATACCTGAAACTCCGGTGTGGTAGTCTTCGATGGTTGATAACAATGAAGGCGGGTAATGTCCATTGGTTTTTTTGTACGCTTCAATGTCTTGTATTAATTGCTCACTCTGTTGTATTACGAAGTCTGTGGTTTTATCTTTTGCTTTTTCAAAATATGCCAAACGAATAGACACTACTGTCAGTGGAATAATAATGAGGTAATACGGAATAATGCCATTTGTAATAGGTTGTAAGTTTACTTTTTTACGGATTAAAAAAAGACAAATGCCCATTCCTAAAATGGCGATTGCTGAAAATCTATTGTCTGATGCAAAAGCACCAAGTGCTGATGCCAAAGTAATAATTATAGCTATAACAAAAATTGCTCTTCTAAGATATAACGGATATTTTACTGTCTGTTTATTTTGTCTATTGGTAATGTTGAGTATAAGCAAAATCAGACCTATCGGAACAAGGAGTAATGATGTGAAAATCCCAAATTGAAAAATGTAGGAAAGTCCAACCGCAAAATAGTCATAGTCCCCGTGAATGAAAGGAAGAAAAATTCCTGTCAAGATGATAACTATTGTCAATAGGATAGTAAAAATATGTTTCATTCTAACTGCTGATCTTTAGATGGACGGTCTGTTAGGGTTGCTGCTAACGGATTTGGCTTGACGCTGTGCCGCCTTAACGTATGGTTGATGGCAAATATAAATAATTTTGGCGGCATTGTGTCAAGCTAGTGTTACTGGCCGTCTGATTTATTACTTCAATTCAGCAAGTAAATTTACTTCAATTTGTTTTATGAAGATCGTTGTATCGCAAAACAGTATAGTGAAATGTCTTTATTCTGTGAATAAAATTGCTTTTGTTTTAACTAAACTGTCAGCTTTAAAAACAAAAAATCTATTGTGCAATTCAGGTTTAGTTAATTTCTTATTCTTTACAATTTCTTTTGTAAATAAGTCGACATACTTGTTACAATAATCCGTTTTATAATATTCATGATTTACTGCCAACATTGACAAGGAAACGTTATTTTGGATTTTTATTTTTTCTAAGTCGTAGTATTCTGTAATAATATAAAGGGTGTAATTATTATTGTCACAATACTTTTGAGCTGCAACTAAAGAGATGCAGCTTTTAGCATGACAATTTGGCGACCAAAAATAAATTATGGAAGTTTGGTTTCTTTTTAAGCATTTTAGTAATTGATTCGCAGAAATCGAATAAATCCTTTGATCATTTTTTAAGTCGCAAAAACTAGTATTTTCTTCAACAAAAATGATTGATTTCTTTTGTTCTTCAGTCAATTTACTGTAGCCGCTATAAAAGCCTGGAGTGTTAGTTATAAAACAATTAGAAAATGAAAAAATTGAGAATATTACAAAACACTTTTTGGACTTCAAGCCGAAAGCGAATTTTAACCAAATGCGACGATGAAAGATTAGTGTCATGTATGTTTTCATTCTTGGATGGCCAGTAACGGATTTGGCATACACGCATTCCCGCCTCATGCTGGAAGCCAAAAATAAAACATAATTCTTTATTAAGCTAGATAAATCAAAAGAGAATGAGTAAATCCTTCTTGGCGGGAGTGAGTGTATGCCGTGTTGGGCGTCGTTTTTTTAGTCGTTGTAAAAAGTTGGCTTTTCTTTTACTGGAATTATCAATTCTTCGCTCAAATTTGGCAATACTTTTTTCATTGTTTGAATATCTTTACCTGAAGTGTCGACAAAGTACCAGCTTTTACCATTGTCAATTGAAATTGCAATTAATGACGATTTAGTAAGTACTCTTCCATTTGGCACTTTGATTTCTAAAGTTTGGGGTATAATACACTGCATTTCATTTTGAAATGACAAAACTCTTGATGGTTCTCCTATGGTTACATTTAAATAGGCAGTCCCATCTGCTTCCATTTGTGTTGAGGCTTTTTCCAATGTTTCTATCATTTTCTGCTCACCTCCCATCATTTCCACTAATTTAGGGTAAGTGAATTGAGTAAATGATTTGAAGTTCTTTTTTAACAAAAACTGGCTCATAGTTTCTGCTTGTTCTTTAATAATATCAGAATAATTTGAAGAGTCAACTGTTTTATTTTGACTATAGCAAGTGCCTATAATCATCAAAATAAATATTCTAATAAATAATTGTTTCATGTGATTTTGTTTTAAAATGACGCCCAACGAGCAGAGATTGATGCAGGCAGAGCATTTACGACAACTGCCAAAAGCAAAAATCTTAAGCCAAATATACGATATATTCCGGAGCGAAGAACAAGCATT
Organism: Saprospiraceae bacterium; assembly: GCA_016717265.1. Taxonomy (NCBI): domain Bacteria; kingdom Pseudomonadati; phylum Bacteroidota; class Saprospiria; order Saprospirales; family Saprospiraceae; species Saprospiraceae bacterium. The sequence goes on along the minus strand of JADKFX010000001.1, from coordinate 41,944 downwards.
TGCTCTGATTGAATCAATCTCATGTTATAAGCCGTTCACTTACTTTTAATACTGGCCATGCGGTTTGGAAATAGTCTTCTAGAATAACTATTTTGCTTAAATTCTAATTCATCAAGTTTTATAATGGTTAGCTGTTTGTTGAATAACTCAAAGCCATTACTAATCACATTTCTTATTAAATTTTTCTCTAAGATATTAAGAACCTTTTTAATTTGTTGGCCCTTTTTTAATTCAACTTTGCAATACATCACAAGTTTAATTCCCTTTTCAGATTTTTCAATTCTACGTGCTATTTTTACATTTTCCAGTTGACTTTTTATTCTTGATCTTAAATTCAAAGCTTGACCTATATATAATGGCGTAATTTTGTCACCATATTTCTTTATGAAAACATAACATCCGGGTTCAGGTAACAATTTATTCAAATTAATATTAAATATTGCTGAATCTGAATTAGACTTTATTAGCTTAACAGGTGGCTTCCAAATTGCTTTAATTTCCATATTTCAATTTTTAATTAAATAATTGTAGTTTTTATTTATCTGTATTTTATAAATTGCAATTGCATGATGGATTTGGGCATTTCCGCACACCAAAAGCATCAGTTGTAACTTGACTTGGATTGTAACTACAGTTACAATGAGGACAAATGCACCCCATTAGTGGATTATAATGATTAAACGCTGATCCAGATGGAGAATTCATCTGACAATTTGCTAATTCTGCTCTTAAGTTATAAACTTCATTTTTACTATTTTGCAAATCCAATCTTAAATTTGCAGACTTTTCTATTTCGGATTTCGACACTAAAAGCTCTTCTTGTACAGTTATTACTTTGTTTTCTGCAATTAATAGTTTCTTTTCAATTTCTTGAATCTTTTTAAAATGTTCTTTTAAATCTGCTTCAGGTAAGATGTCTTGCCATGTTTCAATTGAACTATAACCAACTTCAGTAATTGTGTTCATACAGAATTCAATTTCCTCAAAATTACTTTTTAGGAGTTCTTTATTAAGAGATTGAGCATCACAACAATTCTTGAATTTAAATATTCTTTCTTTTATGTTGCTAATTGTTGATAATAGTAATTGCAAGCTTTGGATTGCTCCCTTTCCTCTAGCTGCAATAGCTTGTTGCTCTGTAATAGATATCCATCTATTGCTTACAATGCCTCCCCATACTGATGCTATTATTGAAAGAAAGACAGTGTAAAATAAATCCAGACTTGAATCTTTGTTTTGGGATTTAAAATAAAATATGGTCACAATAATTAATAATAAAATTAGAACCCATGGGTCAAACAATAAATTAAAAAAGAGGCTCCACCTTTCTTTTAAATTAATTTTTCTATTTTGCATATTATATTGATTATGGCTTATAACGGTTTTGGCATAGACGCTGCACCGCCAAATCATTAGCAGCCAAAACTAAAAAATTAATTTGTCTTTATGGGAAAAAATTTAAAGAGAATGATTGATGATGCTAGGCGGTGTAGAGTCTATGCCATGTTATAAGCCGTTTTTAGGAATGCTTTTTAGTATCTCAAAATTTCCTCTTTAGTTCGTACTTATCAAGTTTGTATTCACCAGAGATCAAGTATTCTTTCCAAAGTGCAATGTTCTTAAGAGATAAATCAAAGCCATTATCGGGATTGTCCCAGTCGTATATTACAGTTTCAATAATTTCTGTGTCTTTAGATTCTCCTTGCCAATGAAAAAATTCGGATGTAATGAGTGCAAATGAAATTGTATTTAAATTGTTAGGAGAAAGTTTTCCATTAAGTGTGTCATTGCAAAGTTTTATTAAATGATCTTTAGTAATTAAAAACTTCTCTTTAGACTGCTTAGTAGTTACAAAAACACTAATAACATCATAACTTGTTTTCTTTTGACTGTCTTTTAAGTCTAATGATAATTGTTCTGCGGTCAATACATTTTCAAAATATTCTTTGAGTTTCCTTTCAGTCATTAGATATTCTTCTTTTGCTTCCGAGTTTTTTTAACTTCCTCTTTTAATATAGATTTCCTGACCCATTGCCTTAGCTCTGAAGTAGAGTCATTAGCTTGTTCGTCAAGTTCTTTTTTATTTAATCCCTTGAAATTCTTTTTTGTTATGTGAATGCTTTTTGACATATTATGTTGTTTAGAAATGGCTTATAACGGTTTGGCATACACGCATTCCCGCCACATGCCGGAAGCCAAAAATAAAGCATTAATTTTTATAAAACGAAAAAAATCAAAAGAGAATGATTAAAGTCTTTTGGCGGGAATGAGTGTATGCCATGTTATCAGCGGCCTTTTTTATTTACCTTCTGGAGGCCAATTCGAATTTAATTTCCTTAATATTAATTTTGATTTATTAATATTAAGAATTTTGTATCTAAAAACAAAATCTTTCTTCTTAATTTTTAATTCTGAAGAGCTAGTATCCAGTTCCCATTTTAAGTCATCATCTGATATCCCTATTACCTCTCCTTTGAAGTTACCTTCTTTACGTAGATAAAAGTATAAATTAATAAAATCACCGTTCCTTTGGAATTCCCACTTCATGAAGTTGTGATTAACTTTCGGATCAACTTTTAAGGTATCTAATATTAGGATATCTCCAATATTGAATTCTTTATCTCCGTAATCTTTAGCGTACCAGTCTCTATAGATTAAATCAAATGAATCCTTCTGCCCTGACAATTGAGGCTGAATAGAGAGCTGTAGTAGAATTAAAATAATTAGTATTTTCATAAGACTTATTTTAATGTGAATGTAATGGTTTTAATGAAATAATTCGTGCAGTTGGTTAATTATTTTTCATAGGTCGCTGATAACGTTTTGCGGGTTTAAGAAGTTGGCGATTTCGGAGCACAAAACTGTCTGCCAGCACTACATTTGATACGAAGCACAAATGTTCATTTAACCACTGAACCGCCAATTTCTTAAACCCGCTGTTACCGGTTCGTGCTTCTTCGTCTGCGGCAAGTTCCAGTCGGTTTGTTACTTGCGTTGTCCTGTCTAAATGCTTGTCTGTCGTGGGTTGTTGTGCGGTTGCAAAAAAATTAATACACCGAAGGGTGGGAGAAAAAAAAATTGAATTTCTTCTTGGGTGGGAGAAAAAATACTCTCTTAAAAAAAATTGCTTGACGCGTTGGCTTGTGCGTTTTTTTAAGAGTGTATTTTTTGTGAGAGGGCTTTTCATCGGATTACTTTTTTGTCTTTGATAAATGTTTTTAAAGCAACTGCAACTGCATTTGCCAAAGGAACTGGAACACCGTTTCCAATCATCTTAAACTTTTTTGACAAAGGTGATTTTATCGGCAAAACATACTGGTCTGGCACACCTTGAATTCTTAATGCTTCACGCACTGACAAACGCCTGTGTTTGTATGGATGCAAGTGAACTTCATTGTTTCCGTAACAAGCTGTCGGACTGTATTTGTGACGGTGAAGTCGTTTGAATGATGGTCTGTTAGTTTCACCTTCATCAATTGCTTGCAAAAATTTCTCTGTTACATACAAATTAAAAAACTCGTTTGCGTTGTCTGTTGAATTCATTTTACGGGCTGGAACTAAACAACTCTCTACACATAATTCAAACGGCAAATCTTTTGGCTTTGTCAAAGTTTTTCCAAATGCAACTTGTTTTGCCCAAGTATATTTTGTCGCTGCGTTCTGATAAGTTTTGTTTACCGGAAATGGAAACCATTTTCCAAATGGACTTTGAGAAACAATTTTCTCGTCAAGTTTTGTTTTCTTAATCCCAATAAAGAAAATTCGTTCTCTGAATTGTGGAACTCCAAACTCTAAAGCATTTAGCTTTTCATGGTCAACGAAATATTCTTTCTCAACTCGTTTCAAAAGTGTTTGCAAAAATTCTTTCGTTTCTTTTCGCTTTGTCAAGCCGGTTACATTTTCCATTACAAAAAATGTTGGCTTCAATTCTAAAATCTTATCAAAGTAAAGTGTTGTGAGTTTTCCTCTGTCACCTTCAAAACCTTTCAAACTTCCATTCATGCTAAAGTCCTGACAAGGCGGTCCACCTATCATTCCAAAATTTTCCGGTTTCCCTTTTGGAAATGCTTCTGAAATAATTTCACTTGAAGAAACTTCTGTAATGGATTTTGTATTGAAGATTTCTGCTTTGATTCCATTGCCTTGTGATTTTCTCCATGAAGTGATACCGGCTGCATGAAGTTTTGCAAAGTCCTTGTCAAATTCATTTGTCCATACAATTTCAAAACCTGCTTGTTCAAAACCCATGTCCATAAAGCCCCCGCCTGAATAGAAAGAGAGGATTGGGATTTTATGTTCGTGATTACTACTCATAAATTTTTGTCGTCTTGGTTGCAGAATAAACAAACTCGGTTGCTTCCTTTCTCAAATTGAAAAGATTGATTTGTTTATTCCGGTTACTATTAAAATATTCAAACTTGTCAGTTGCAAAACCTGTAACTGAAATTTTGTTGTTTCCCTTTTCTACAAACACTGAAACATTTCCATTCTGATACTTCACAACATCTTTTACCAAACCACACACATCATTGAAATAATTTTCCGTTGTGAGAAATTCCAAATAGAATTTGCAAGCCGGTCTGTAAAGACAAAACTTGCAGTTGGTTTCACTTGGGTTTGCTTTGAATGCTGATGTGTCTATGCTCTTGTTTGTTTCTGTCAATAAACTTTTCGCTTCCTCAAAAACTGATTTGCATTCTTCCTCTGTAAACTCAACATTGAATTTCTGTTTTGCTAAATCAATCAAACTCAATTGCGTTGGGAATTTTCCGTTGGAATCAAAATAGAGATAAGCGTAAAGTTTCAACTGCTCTTGATATTCATTCTTCACTTCCAAATAAGATTCTCCGTTATCATCAAAAACATCTTCTGTTATTGCTCCGGTTTTGAAATCAATAATTTCTGTTTCTTCTGCTTCTTCAATTATCAAGTCCGTTCTTCCTCCAACTAATTTGTCTTTTGATTCAAGCCACTTTTCAGAAATGAAATTTATTCCGGTCTGTTCTCTCGGTGATGCTGTTGCACTTCTCAAATGTTTCTTCAACTGAATTTTCTTCATTCCAAAATCTCTCACATTCATTTGAAGCGGAACAAAAAAATCATAACCCAATTCTTTTAATTTATTTTCCATCAAAAGAATTTCGCTGTCAAATCTTGAATTGAATTCAGTTTCGTTATATATTTCTCCTCTTGAAATCAACTCCAACATTTTATGCAACACTGTTCCCAAATAAGCATTGGGTGAAACCGGAAGCAAAGGTTTTTTTTCAAATGCTTCCGCCAACAAAGATTTGTAAGCACAATTTTTCATTGAATGAAATTGGCTTGGAGAAACTCTGTTGATTTTCTTAAACGCTATGTTGCCAATTACATTCATCCGTTCCTTACTAATTTTTCATAACACCAACCCGGTCTGCGATGCAAATTGAAAGTGTCAACAATGCTCAACTTGCCGCCTCTGCTTCTTGTGTATTCGTCTAACTCATTTTTTATTTCTGCAATCCAATTTGCTTCTCTCATGTTTTTCATATCCCAAAACGGGTGAACAATCATGATTACATTTTTATCCCTTGCATGCCATTTAATAATTGGCAACCCTTGAACTACATCAACTGTTCTCATTCCAAAACTTTCTGCAAAACCATTTCTTAAACTTGTTGCGAATTCAAGCCACCCGTTTAATTCAACATGTTGATTAAAGATTCCATCTGCTCCACATTTGTAAGTTGCATCATTCAAAATTCTCATCATTGATAATCCTAAACGCCAATCAAGCAAGCTGTGATAATTCATGTTGCGGAAAACTTTCAAACATTCATAGCAAGCATCTTTGCAATTTCCTTGATGATGTGTTGAATGAATTTTCCCCAAATAAGATTGTGCATCTGTTGGGTTCATTGCCTCTGCTAACAAGTCGGAAAATTTGTTGTAAAGAAATCTTACGAAACCTGAACCGTTAGGCAATTCATCAGTGAGAATAATTTCTGACACATACCTTTTGATTAAAGAGTTCTCAACCAATTCTCTTTTTACAATGTCAGCAATTTCAATTTCGGTTGGGTCAACATCAAGTTTGTCAGCCAAAATTCTTTGCAGTAAAAATGCTGCTGAATAATAACCGGAACGAACTCCGTTTGCTTGTGCTTTCACATAGGGTTCTTCAAAGTCCATTGAGAACATATTCAAATTAAGGTCTAATGGAACACTCACCGGTGCAATTCGGAATATCTCTGTTTTCTTATTGCTTGCTAATGCAATTCTTTCTTGTGCTCCTTCGGGATAAATTCTATATGAGTAACCGTTTTCGCTGAATGGATTCGCTTGGTTGTTGTCAATTACATTTTGTGCAATCCATTGTTGTGTAAATCTGAACGCTTGTGAGAACGGAAAAGAATTTTGTGTGTTAGCTAAACTTCCAGTAAAGAAATTATCTGAATTTGTATTCACTCTCCAAGTAACATCCTTATCAGTAATCAACAACTCTGCATTGTTTACAATCACTGGAACATTTGGATTGTTTGGGTCTTCAACATTCTCTGCAAAAATTGGTGGTCGTGAAAGAAGAAATTCTGAATCGTCTTTCATATCACTGCCCATTGAAAGATTTGTTCTGTATGCTCTCGGTGCTTTCAACATTTCCGGTCTTTGATATTTGTCCAAATTTGTTTCTCCACAATTCGGACAAGCATCAAAATGATTTGCTGCTTCAAGTGTTGCCTTTTCAGTTTCAGAATAAGTTTTGAATAAACCACATGAACGGCAACGCACAAACCAACGGTTCATTGAGAATGGAAGATTGTTGTTTGTTCTTGCATTGGTTACTGTTTCAATTCCTCTGATTCTTGTATTGATAATATCACTGGTGAAACCAATTACAGAATGAATTGCTTTGTCTTTTGTTTTCTGTGAACCCGGTGCAAACTCATAGATTCCCATTGATTGCGGTCTGTCAACTGAAAGCGGTTCTAAGTTTCTGTCAATGCCGTGATATAAATTTTTCACTGTTGTTGGCATTCCGAACATTGGGAGAATTCCACCTTCAGCTAATTTTTCTGAAACATCAGTTGTTGCAATTTCTTCATTGCTAATTACGCTTTGTGATTTCTCAATTAAACCGTTGTTGGTTGTTGTATCGCAAACCCAATTCACAAATTCATTTCGTTGCGGTCTCAACTCTGGTGTAATCAATGCTTCAACAGTCGCTTCAACTTGCGGTCTGTTTGTGTTTATCCAATTTGCAATTTGTGGTTTGTATGTAAGCCAATTATCAATTGCACCAAACTCACCGTGAACACTTGGCTTTTCTTCATCATTGTTCACATTCGTTGGAATGGTTGTAAATGCTTTTCGGAAAATCTCTTTTGCTAAAAGACGTTTGAAAATTCTTTCCTGTCCCATTGTCAAGAATGGAGTAGGTGGCGAATCGCCTGTAATCTTATGAGGATTTGAAAAGTAAAATTCGTCATGACTTCTACCTCTGCAAAAAGTTAGAATGATTGAATATGCTTGTCCTCTCCGTCCAGCCCGTCCAACTCTTTGTTGGTAGTTGAATCTTTGCGGTGGCATATTTCCCAACATCACTGCTTGCAATGCTCCGATGTCAACACCAACTTCCAAAGTTGTTGTTACACTTAGCAAGTCAATTGCTTTTACTTGTTTGTTTCCCTCATCAGGCAAAATGATATTTCTAAAATGTCTTTGTCTTTCAAACTGATTATCGGTTTGTCCTGTGAGTTCTTCGCAATGCAAACGGATTGGAGTTCGCTGTTGTTTGATTGCATTGTATGACAAATAATTTTTCTCCCAAATGTCATTGCAAATTTTATCCGGCTGTGTATTCAGTTGTGTAAGTGAGTATGTGCAAATGCCTCCGCTTAAATGCAAGTGTGGTCTGCTCCCCCGTGTGCTTGTCCATACGCTGTCAGTTGCGGTTGCAACCTTGATAAATAGTTCTTCAATAATTACTCCTCTCACTCCATGCACAAGTCCGCTTGTTGTTAGCGTATTGAAAACTGCTGTGCCTAATTCAAGTTCTGTTTTTGATAATCTGTTTGCAACTGCTCTGATATATCTTTTTGTTTGACTTGGGAATCTGCTGTAATCATCAAAGTTGAAAGGGTCTGCATCATCATTTTTGTTGTGCTTGAATTTGTCGCCTAAAATTCTGACTGTTGAATTTAGCGTTTGCAAAAATTCATCTCGTGTAATTGTCAATGCAGTTGCTGCATCTGTGATGCTTTGCAAGTCGGGATTGATTGTTACAAAACCCAATGCAGAAGATTCAAAGGAATAAAAGAGAGAGCCAAAAAACATTGTAGCAAGATTGCTGAATGTTCCTTCTTTCAAATCATTGATGAAAGTTTGGTCTGCTCCGGCTGTCCACTGAAAATTTGTAAAGTCAATCAAGTCATACCAAGGAACAAAATCGTTGTTCAATAATCTTGTTTGAATTGTGATGTCGTTGCCACCGGGGTTGATTCCCAAACTTATTAAGTGGCGAATAAGCGGTGCAAGATTTACAGAGTTTGTAATGTCAACCAATTCTCTAACGCTGAATATTTTCTGACGGATTTTTTCAAGTTGATTGTTGGCGTTGTTTCTCTGCTCAACAATCAAAGGATTTGCCCCAGGCAAATTTGAAAATGTAATCAGCCCTTCAATGTCTAAAAGTTCTGTGTTGTTTTCTATTCTGTATCTATCAACTTTCGCTGTGTCGTTTGTTTCAATTGCGTTTAAGATGTTGTGCTTCGTCAAAACTTTTTTGTGCAATTCATCAACTAAAATTTCTCTCAACAAATCAGTGAAGTGATTTCTTTCTATTCCGTTTGCAACTTGTGCTGCATCTTCCCTACTGTCAGAAAACACAACCAACTTTCTTTGTGCTTCACTGTCGGGCAATTGATACATCAACTCCTTTGCAAACATTTGTGTTGTCTTAGCGAAACCCGTTCTGAAACCTCTGATTGAAGTTGTCTTTGATTTTCTTGAAGCGTTGTTTCGTCTTTGATTGTTGATGCCACAACACGGACAAACATTTGGCAATGCTCTGTGTGTTTCAACTGTGCTGATTTCTCCGCTTGCATTTGGTAAAGCAATGTCGGTGCTTGAACTGTTTGGAACAATCGTAAAATAATATCCTTTAATCCATCGTGAAGAATCACGGGTTGCTTTGTCGTGTGAAAAATCTATGTCGCCTGAAATACAATTCAGTGATGCTTCAATCCAATTTGATTCGTAATCAGTTTGAGAAAATCCGTTCACTGCTGTTTGTCTCCAAAAATTTCCAGAGATGCCGGGTTCTGCATCGTGTGGAGTGAACTGTTGATTACCACAAGCCCAAAAAACTGCATACTCTTGAAAACTTCTTTTCTCAACAAGTTTTGCCGGTGTCTTTTCCGGTATGCCTTCAATGTTCGGACTGATTGGAAGTAATTCAAATGAACTGTTGCCGGATTCATTTGTAGTTACCAATCTGCTTCCACCAAATAAAGTTGTTCCGCAATTATCACAATAGAGTAATTCTAAAACTCTGTTACCGGCTTCTGAATTTATTCTTGTTGTTGAATAAAGTTTTCCGGCTGTTCTTTCTATGTCGTTGTATTCTGCATTACCTATGTCATCTGCTTTCACCGATGCCCACATTCCTTCAATGTTTCTAAAGAAGTAATGGAATCTGAATCGTGGCAACTTTCTGTTTTCAGGAATGTCAATGTTTGCAAATTCTGTTTCATCAAACATTGCTCTTGCAATCAGCAAACCTCTCAAAGCATTTTGTAAATCGTCTTGCGATGCTGCTGTTTCAAAAATTGTTTCCGAAAAATAATTTCCAATTCCATCATCACCGTTTGCATGAATGGAACAAACTGCTTTGTAGTTTGTCTTTCCATTTTCTGTTACTGCACAAGGCGAATACAATCGTTCTTTCAATTTTAAAATTGGATTGGAAATAACTCTCAACAATTTTTCAATTCCATTTCCTGTTTCTGAAATTCCAAATTCTGTTGCAATTGCATTTGCTGAATTTTCACAAGCGGAAATAAAATTTGCTTTTGAGATTTCACCTTTAGCAATGTTGTATGCTTCCGCAATTTCTTTGAATGGATTTACCGGAAGTTTTCTTTCAGAAGATGAAAGTGTTTCAACTTCGGTGTTGTGTCCTTCAATAATTTTGAATGGCTTAACAGAATTGTCAATGCCAAAAAAATCTTCCAAAAATTTTACGCTGTCTGTGTCGCCTGCTTCAAGTGATGCACTGGATGCAAGTATGCGTAACTGCTCATGATGTGGGTGCAAGCCCAAACGGTCAAGCACAAGTTTAAGTAGGTATGCTATCTCCGTGCCTTGTGTGCCTCTGTATAGGTGTAACTCGTCAATGACTAAATGAAAAACTCTGTTTCTTCTTTCTGCTTCTCTTTGCTCCGGCAATAAATCTTCACAAGCCAACCAATTTTTTGTTTGCTCAAAAATTCCTGAATCAACTGTTCGCATCAACATTATGCTCAACATGGAATAGTTGGTAATCATAATGTCCGGTGGTGCTAATTGCATATCAAATCTGCAACGCATTTCAGAACCGTCAAGTCGTTGGAAAAAAGATTTTAAATCTTTTGCTTCGCTGCCTGTGATATTGTTTTGCTGAATGTATTCTGCAACTTTAGTTGCATCAACTTCAACTTGCTTCAATCTCTCTTTTAGTTGATTTACTTTTTTTGTGTTGACTGCAACTGTTCCATCATCTTTTATTTTTCTTAGTTCTCCGGCAATCGGTGAACTGCCGTTATATCTTCCAAAGAAAATTGAATTTCCATTTGTGTTTGCCGTTAACCAATTTCTTGTATCGTCTGAATCAAGTGCTTTTCTTAATCGGCTCATTTGGTCTTCCACCAAAGCATTCATTGGGTAAAGAATCAATGCTCTTACACCGGCTGGTCGTTTCTCATGTTGTCGTTGTCTTACTGCATTGCTTAAAGTGAAATTAGTTGGATTGACAATTTGAGTTGGTGTCAATCCTCTTTCTGTTGCTGACTTCCACCATGTGTTTACACTTGCCGGTTTTGCGTTTGGTGTTTCCCAATTCGCAAGTTCTTTTGAAAGTTGTGCAAACAACGGAAGTAAAAAGGATTCTGTTTTTCCTGAACCTGTTCCAGATGTGATGATGCAATTATTTCCTCTCAATGTTTCCTTCAACATTTCTGCTTGGTGAGAATGCAGTTTTGCAAACGATGGAAACAAACCAGTTGCTACAAGTTCCTTAAATGTATTTGCTTCTGCTTCACTCAACGCATTTCCCAAATCTTCAAGCGTTAAATCTTGAACTCGTTTGTTGCTTGAAACATAATCCGGCAAAGGTTCAATCCAGGGTTTGCGGTAAAGAACTTTATCGTAATTGAGTAAAGCGTAGCGTTCTTTCTCAATGCCTTCAAACCTTGTCCCGAATGCTGTTTCAACATAGCGGATAAAGTTTTCTTTTATTATTTCAAATGAACCAATTGGGTCTTTCATGTGCTGAATTAAAAATTAAAGTCAATAGTTTTCTGTTTAAGTTTATCAAATAAGTTCTGAATGAAAACACTTGGAATGTTCTCGTAAACCCTGTATGCCTTGCTTTCAATTTCAGAATAAACCGGAGCTAATCCACTAAGCAACATAATGGATTCTGCTAATAATCTCGGTAATGGTAATTCAAGAGGAACTGCAACTTTCTCTTTATTCCGGTCATACAAAATAACATGTTTCTTTTGATGTTTCAGAGCAACATATTTTCCCCAGTTCTTATCAATATCATAACACTTTTGATTTGCCCAAAGTCGGTGGTGAAACTCCCAAGGTCTCAACCGATATTCCAACATTGTAAAACTCTTATCAAAGTTTTCTGAAAATGATTTGTCAAGTTGTAAAGTGTCGGGATTGAAAATATACCTTGCCCAATCTTCATAAGTCAGCGTTGTTTCTTTTGTTGCAAACAAATCTTTTTCATACTCGTCAATGTCACTGCAAAAATGTTGTAAGCCAACCTGCACCAAATCTCCTGAACTGAATTTGATTTTCAGTTCGCTTGCGAATGCAATCAGATTTTTTTCTCCGAACACTTCCTTAGCTGTTCCAAATGATTTTATTGTAATCGCATCAGGCAAAAGCAAATCTTCGTTTGATTGAAATTGTTTTGTGATTTCAACTTGCAAATTGTGTTTGGGTGCTGTTGCAATAATTGCATTCACAAGTGTTTCATCTCTGCCACCAATCAACAAAACTTTTCTTCCCTTGCTTGCCGGAATGAAAATCAATTGTGGTGGGTTCACCACAATTGATTTTGTTTCATACTCGTAATCCAAATATCCTAAGTAGTCAAAGAAATTTAGCGATGCCTTTTTGACTTTTGAATAATTGAAGTTGTTGCTGTGTGGTTTGTTTCCGAAATATTTTGAATGGAGAAATTCAAATGCTGAATAAAAATCTTTCGCTGTTGTTGTTCCTTTCAATGTGAGGAACGAAAGAAAAATATTCCCCTCGCTGTGTGTGTAAGTTGGCTGTGTGTTGCCCGTGTTTGAATCCGCATTGATTCCTCTGAATAGTTGTTGATATGGAATTTGTTTCATTAAGTTAATTCCAACCGTATTGCTTCCGAATGAATATTGAGTTAGAACTTGGTCGGTAGTTCTGCCAAATGAATTTCTCTTTGGAAGTTTTGTTCCATCAAGCAACAAAGCAGAACCATTTGCAGAAACAACTTTGTAAGTTGTTTCATTCCCTGCAAATTTTTCTTCGTCTGTTCTAATGTTGAAATCAGAAAATAGCGAAAGTTCTTCCGGCAGCAACCAACGGTTGCTGTTGGAAATTTTTTTCTTTAGAAAAAATTTCTCCTCGTTGTTTTTGTATTGGAGATAAATCTTTTCTGTTCCATCTGAATTTAGAATTTCAACTTCGGGTAAAAAGTCATTCGTGAAAGTTCTGAAATCAAATTCCAATGCTGAAGTTAGCTGAACAAATTTTTCTTTGATGATTGTCAGAACTGGAATTTCATCAATGCCCTCTCTCGGATTGAGAAACCTGAAAAGAGATATGCCGTCAGGCATATTCTCTAAATCAGTTTCATCTTCAAACTTTGTGCATTGGTTTTTCCCCCAACTTAAAATTTTCTCACGCAAAGAATTTTTGCAAAGGAGATACATCCAATTTGCTTTTGTGAGTGTGTCTGTTTCAATCCAATAGTCAGTGCTGAATTGAAGTGAACCTGCACTGATAAAAAGCCGAACATCTTTGTCAGGAAATTTTGCAACCCATTTATTGAAATCGTCTTTGAGTTGAAAGGTTTCTTTGAATGGTAACTTCAAAGTTTTTGAATAGCCCAATTTCTCCTCTCTGATTTCAATTCCATTGAAAGATAAATCTTCTGCAAATTCATTTGCAGATTTCATCCGGTAGGAAAATTCAATTCTTCCTTCGTTGCTGAAAAGCTGCAACTGCAAAAATATTCTTGAAGAAATGTCGTTGCGTTTTGTTCTTGCTGTTGCTCCGGTTTCATCAACTGAATGTGATTCACCTGTCCAATTCTTGTATGCCTTTTTTGTTGTGTCAATTATTGATTGTCCTAAATCATGTGTTTCATATTTTCGGATAATATCAATTACACTATTTGGCAGCAACAAAATTGATGAACCGTATTGCAGTAAATATTTTTTGAACTCTGCCGGTTGGTAGGTTGAATCGGGAATCATTCCTGCATGAAGAAATAATTCCGGTAATCGTTTAATTGCTCTCGGTGGAAACACACATTGCGAAAGAGGTTTGCCTACATGAACCCAATTTTCGTTTCCAAACTTTTTCAGTTCAAAAATTCCAAGGTCGCAATTGTTAGTTATTACAGTCCATTCTTCAAGTTGACTAAACAATGGAGAAATAGTTTGGAAGTTTCCCCACCAAATTATTTTTTCAGTAAAATGATTTAGGATTTCATACTTGTTGAAGAATGCGTTTACTTTTCCGTAATAGGCAGATGAAATAAAATTCTCCTCATAAGTTTCTGTCAACGGAATAACATAAAGAATTAAGTAAGCAATGAATGGCGGTGTGCTTGTCTTGTTCCATTTTGAAAATAGTTCAAGCGGTTTGGCAATAGGAGAGTAAGGATAAGCGAAATCGTTTTTCTCTTGTTGGTCAAACTTGATTGCATGAATGAAGTCAGCCCAAATGTTTTCATCAGTTGTGCCGTTAAAGTTTGCTCTTGAATATTTAATTAAATCTTCTCTGGTTAAATAGAATAGAATGTCCTTACCTGCGTTGTCAGGTTTGAAAAATAGCTTGGCGATATGTTCGTTCCATTCTAAGTAAGTCATTGTTCAATTCATTTGGAATTTCCGGTTTTGATTTTTTTCAGTAACACAAAATCAAAATCAAGATACCATCCGAATTTCACGATGTAATCAATGCTAATGGCAAATTTGCCATTCTCTATTTTTGAAATTGTTGTTCTGCTGACTTCCATTATTTCCGCCAAATCATCTTGGCTGTATTCATTCTCTTCTCTGAATACACGAATACTGTCCCCAATCTTTTGTCTGTAATCTTGGAAGTATTCCGGCTTTGGTTTGGATTTAATTTTCGTCATAGAATTTTAGTTTACAAACAAAGTTCCTGTGTGTTCTTTGCCGTTCTCGTCTTGAATCGTAACCCAAACATTTGTTTCTACTCCTTTAATTCCTTTGGTGAGGTCAAGCATAATTTGTTGTTCGCTTACTTTAATAACCTTCCCTGAAACCTGTGAGTAATCTGCCTTGTTGATTATTACTGTATGTCCAACAAGGTCTGCTGTATCAACCGGAACAACTTCCAAGTCAGTTAATCTAACCGTGTTGATTGGTGGAAATGAAAGTCCAGTGTTTAATGCTTTGATGTCAACTCTTGCTGAATCATCGTCTCCCTTGATTTCCAAAACAACATAAAGTTGATTTGGGTCTTCGTCCTCATTAGGAGTGTGGAACTTGGCTACTTGCCCGACTTTAGTAGGTTTCATAATTGTTGTGCAGTTTATATCGCGTTGCCCCCGCTTTTAGTTGTCGCAAAGATAGAATTTGGTTTTGTTTTTCAGTGCAATATATTGAACATACTTTCAAGAAATATTTGCTACGAAGCGGAATAAAGCGGTGGAGAAAACACTCTTTCATTTTTTTTCGGGTTGGCTTCGTGTGATGGCAAAAAAATGAAAGTGTGTTTTGTGCGGTGGCATAGAAATTCAATTTTTTTTTGTGCGGTGGCGGTGTTTTAATTTTTTTATAGCGTTGGCTTGAGTGTCGGCTCGTTAGTCCGAACTGTCAGGAAGTCAAATTAGTTGTATGTCGTTGTCTAAATGTCAAAATTTGTTGCTCGTCTGTTTAATTTTTATCTGTCAGTTTAATAGTTGCACTGTCGCCATAGCATGACCGGTAACGGATTAGTATACACGCGGTCCCGCCGCTTGGAGACAGTCAAAGTTACCGCTTTATTTTTATTTGCATATCAGCCGAAAGTGAAAAATGAAATCTGGATCGGCGGGATCGAGTGTATACAGTGTTACCTGCTGTTTATCTTAATGCTGTTTGCCAGTTGTACATTGGCTATAAAATTAGTTTGTAAAAATCGGCTATAAAGAAAAAGTAAATTCGTATATTTACAACGCTAATGCATACATTCTGATTAGTGTTTAAATTGATCAAATAGTTATGATTCCCTACAGGCTTAAAATAAAACCACTTATAACTACTTCCGCATTAGGAAGTATATTCATTTTTGCAATAATTTTACTAGTCTTGCATATTGCAGATTTCAAAAAACTAGGTGAAATATTGATTCATTATGCATTAATTCTGCTTCCGATAACTATTCTCTGGTTCATTTTAGAAAAAAAAGGATGGCATTGGAAATATATTCAAAAGTATAGAACAATAGTTAATATTCCCCCGGATTTCAGAGGGCGATGGATAGGAACTCTTGACCGTGACGGAGAAGAAGACCCGCATACATTTGTAATTGAAATTACACAAAGTATGTCAAAAGCGCAAGTTTATACTTACTCTAGAAATGGAAAATCACAAAGTTATTTAGTTGAAATTTCTTCAGATCTAGCAGAACAAAAATTCTGGATTTGCTATCTATGGCAAGGAGATGGCGGCAAGATTGAAAAAAGAAAAATACCAGCCGCAACGTTCTATGGTTTTACAATTCTTGAATTGTTTGAAAAGGAAAGCCCTAAAAGATTGGAAGGTTATTATTTTACTAATAGAGAACCAAAACAAACAAAAGGTGTTATTAAGGTTTTACAGGATTCAGAAGAATTAAAAAATAAATTTGAGTAATTAGCAATGATAAGTAGATTTATTGATTTATTACATGATCAACCGAATCAAAATTTCGGTAATAAACATTCAAAAATTAATATCCATTTCCCTTTAAGAGGTGAAATAGCAAATTATTGTATGCAGCTTAATAAGGAAATACAATTAATTACTAAGAGTGGGGTTGATTTTTCACCAAAATCTTTCCAAATTCCTCATTTAACTCTTTATATGGGTTTTATAGCTAACGAGAAAAACTATGAAGCAGTTTTGGATGAGGTTTATCACTTTTCTCAAAAAATGTTACCAATAAAAATATCATCATCAATTCCATACTTGAAAAAACCGAAAAGAAATTACCTTTTCATTGATACCGAACAATCTGATTATTTAATTGATCTTAAACTTCAATTAAAAGAAAAAGTATCTAAATGGATAGAACCGTTGAACTGGGATGTTGTGGGTGAAACTCCACATATTACAGTGGCATATATTAGAGAGAACTTTGACGCAGTAGAAAAGTTATTAGAAAATTATAGAGTAGGGCCTGATTGGATTGGTGATAGTTTTGAAATATCTTATGGAGGGCCCTGGGGGAGCTGCCTAGGTGCGCTAAGAAGCTTTGAATTTAAAGGTTAAAAAATCTTTTTATTTTTAAGGATTATCTTTCAACTTATAATGACTTTTAAGTTGTGTTATAATCATAACATATTTAAATTACAATTCTTTTATTAACGTCATTAATCGAGAAAGCATCACCTCTTATATTTTTGTTGAAAAAGTTAATCACAAATTGATCTCGAATATCCATTTTTTCAAAAGCAGACAAATTTGTGGGAAATAGTTTTAAGTAATCGGCAAGAAAAATACTTGTAATAATAAAGGCAAATTTCAAATTAAATGTTGTCATCATAAGAAAATCTTTGTTATCTTTATCAAATAAGTCTGCAAATTGATATACTGAAACAAAGCTTGGATGAGAATAAAGGGAAAAGTAAGTATACATATTCTCAAAATAGGATCCTTTGCACGACATTAATTCTGGAATATCTTTCCAATCTAAAAATTTAACTTCATTTCCATCGAACCAAATTTTATAGTCTTTGCTTTTGATTTTAATTTGGATCTTGTCTTTGTCTGCTGGATTTAAAAGCTTATACTTATTATTATTCTCAATATCAATTTTGAATTGCTGAATTTGTTTGAGTTCCTCATCAAGTTTGGATTGGCTAGTTGAAGATTGAACATTTGATGCAAATCTTTGCCTAAATGATTGCCCTGCTATTACCCATAACTTGTATATAATTATATGTTCGTCATTGTTTTTGGGTGAAATAAAAATTACATGAAATGCACAAACGGTTTCATATAAGTTCCGAATCAAGCAAGCAATAATTGTTGGATCAACTAATTTTTTTAAATAAAATTTACCATTTTTTACATAATCCACTCCATCAATCAGTTTGCGAATATGACAAAGTTTAGAAAATATCATTTGTAGGACGAGTTTGGCTTCTTCCTCTGTCGGGTTATTCAATTTATCTTTATGATGGTTTAAAATTAATTGGTATATACAATCTATAAAAACATCTAAGGTTTCTTGTGAATCTTCAAGGCTAGAACAAAGTGATAATCTTTTACATTCTTCTATTAATTTGTCCATAATATTAAATTTAAAATGGCAGGTAACGGATTTGGCTTGACGCTGTGCCGCCTTAACGTATGGTTGATGGCAAATATAAATAATTTTGGCGGCATTGTGTCAAGCTAGTGTTACTGGCCGTCTATTCATGCTTGATGTGATGAATAATACTGATTGGAATTATCAATGTATTTCATTTCTTCCAAATTATTTGCCATGTTTCGCAATAAATCTTTGTGCAATCTGCCGGCCAACATTCTCCACAAAAGCTGCATATTGTATCACAATTTGTATTTAAAATGTATTCCACTCCATCAAATTGTGTAAAATCAGTATTTAACCAGTAATGAATATTTCCATTTACTTTTTGGGCACGTATTGTTTGTAATGCTCCTGAGATTGCTTTGTTAGCAATTATACTCTCAATGCAATTTGGTAAGGTAGGATTTATAATTTCATCTTCATTATTGCAATGGCATGAGATTAAAAATAGAATAACGATTGGATAAATTTTCATATTCTAAAGTTTTTATTAAATGACAGGTGAATTTTCTATTTTGGTTGGGTTAATGAGAATATAAAAATGTTAATTCAAACATTTTGGTCTTCAAGCCAAAAGCGAATTTTAATCAAATACGACGACGGAAGATTTGCGTCATGTTTGTTTTCTTTCTTAGATGGCCAGTAACGGATTGGCTATACACGCTGCCCCGCCAATCGCTTGGCATCCAAAAGTAAAAAATAATTTTTACTTACCGAAAAAATTAAAAGAGAATCATAAAGATGTAGGCGGGGTAGAGTGTATAGCCTGTTATGGCCAGCTTTTTATTTCACGATGTTTCCGATTCTCCTCCCGAATTCATCAGCCCTAAGGTTGCCATAATGCCAGCCCGATTCTCCATTGGAGGAAACATTCAATCCAGTTACTTCATCTATTCTGTTTACTCCAAATTTTAATTGTTCATTTGAATTCAATTCGACTACTATTATACATTGCCATTCTGGGGATTTTAAAAACCCTTCTCCTTCTTCAACAGCACCATTCAATCCTTTACATAGTTGGTTAATTTCATCCCTATCATTAATTATTATCTCTGTATTAATTGTTCTTTTGGGGTTATCATGCGATGGTAAAAGTTTTATATTCTTAACTTGTACAGAATCAATGTTGGTTATTGCTAAAATTCTATCCTTACTCTTGGATAATGGACCAATAGTTATTGTATAGATTAGAAAAAGACCAAGAATCATAAAAGTAAATCCCAAAAATTTCTTTTCCTTTCTTAGATAATATCCAATTAATGTCAAGACCAATCCACCAAATAGAAAAGCTATAAATCTTATTAAAAGCATATTTTAAAGTTGGGCATAACGGATTTGGCTTGACGCTGTGCCGCATTAACGTATGGTTGATGGCAAATATAAATAATTTTGGCGGCATTGTGTCAAGCTAGTGTTACTGGACGTCCCAGTCAACGTCAAGTGAGTTTTCAATATTCATTATTATGTATTAGGAAATAAATTTCCTAAAATCACACCCTTGGAGCCCACACGATCCTCATCCCTTTTCATCACGTTTATTATTCAATTTATTATATGCTTGAACTCACACAAAACATCTATTTAATTTGTGTATTTATAGATTAATAAATTGGTAATATTTGCATCCCAATTATATTTTCTTTTTGGGATGTCCAGTAACGTTTTGGCATAGACGTTGCACTGCCAAACGAATAGCAGTCAAAACTAAAAAATTATATCTTAATTGCCAAAAAAAATTAAAAGAAAATGATTTTTGATGCTTGGCGGTGTAGCGTTTATGCTGTGTTATGAGAGGCCAAGATTTGTTACGACACCCATTTCACATGCTCACACAAAAATCATTTTCATTTATAAATTGTATATTATTTTGTATAATTATGTTTGGTTTGCATCACTATATTGCGTTTTAAAATCGTTGTATTTATATTTTGATTGGCTTGTTAAATTTTGAATTCACACCCATTTGTATAATCTTATTAGATGAGAGCATGTCACATAAACATCTGGCTGGTCTCTCATAACGGATTAGCATAGACGCTGCACCGCCAACCATTAGTAGCCAAAAATAAGAAATAAGTTTTTCATTACCAAAAAAATTAAAAGAGAATGATTTTTGATGTTTGGCGGTGTAGCGTTTATGCCATGTTATCGCCAGGCTTTTTTAATTATAATCGTAACTTATTTCTTTTCGCGAAGTCTTTTCTTTGAAATTGAATCGATAATTTATTCCAAGATTTCCTTGTCGATTTTTTCTTTCGAAGGGAGAAGAGTCCGAAGTAATATCCGGTAGCCCTAAATAATAATCTGCTCGAAGTTTTAAGCTCATACCTAAATTATATTCAACTCCAATTTTAGGTCCAAAGTCGATGATATCAAACTTGATTCCACTTGTATTGCTTTTACCATAGTATGGCTTGCCATTAAGTTCTCCTGTTGCCTCATAACTGGAATTGGCAAAAAGGAAGAACATTGTTTGAAGTCCAATTTTAATTCCGATTTTATTTAATTGTACTCGATAATAAAAGGGGAATGCAATATAACTTGAATTTAATTTGGCTACATCTGAAATGATACCTACTACCTTTAAATCCTGTCCATCAAATGCAGTAAGTATTTTGTTATCCGTCGTTTCTTTTCCCCCAATTTGAACCCATAGAACTTCTGCTCCTAATGATGACTTATTACCTATTTCCTTTTCTATAAATACGCCAATGTTTCCGGAGTATGTGTATTTTACTTTGTAATCGTCTGAAACTAGAAAATTAGATGTGACTTTACTTAGTCCTAAATTGGCAGTTATGCCAATATTCAAATTTTGACATTTCATCGAATTAGCGAATGATGTAAAAATTAATAAACTCAAAGATATTTTTGCTTGTATTTTCATTTATTTACTTTGTTCGAAAATGTGACCCTAATAGTTTTTATAAGCTTGGCGATAACGTATTGCAGATTTGCGATGGGTGGGAATTTCCGCCACAAATTATAATTCGAAGATACAAACTTTCTGCAACTATAAAACTGTCTGCGGAGCACGTAATCCCGCCTATTGCAAATGTGCTGTTATATGCCGTATTTCTTCTGTCAGAATGGTAAATCATCGTCTTCTGCTTTAGTGTTTGTCTCACTAAGTTTTTTTCCTAAATATGTTGAAATAGCAGCGGAGAGTTCAACAACTAATTCTGCTTCTAAATATTCGGGAGCTTGTCCTTCTCGTAAGTGTCTGCCTTGTTCAGATGTAAAGCCCCAAATTTTTTCAATTGCGATGTCAAGTGGTTTTGGGACAATGTTTGGATGCTTTTTAATAAGCTCTCCTAATGTTGCTTTTTTGTCGCCAGTTGCTTCTCTTGCTAAACATTCTAAACAAGCAAGTGAATGTTGAATTGCACCAGTAAGGTCAGGCGAAGGTCGTCTTGATAGGTCAATAAGTGCTTCTTTTATTTCTGTCTTTGCAGTTTCAAGTTTTGCGGTTTCAAGAACAGATACAACTGTCTTAACTGCGGTTTCAAATACTTCGTCACCACGAGTTTCTATTTGTTCATTTACAATTTTCCAACCAATACCGTTAGCAATAAAGTATTCGTTTATTTCATTGGAAAAAGTTGTCTTTTCAGATGCATTTAGTTTTTGAATTATCGTTTCAATTATGTCGTAAACTAAATACCATTCGCAACTGTCTAAATGCTGTCCAACTTCCCAGTCAATGTTTGGAAATTCAGACCAGTTATTGCTGTCAGGAGCAATTTTTAAAACTCTTGAAGTTATTGCTCTTAAGTCAGACGGATTTTTATTAAGGTCGTAATAAGCCATTTTTATAAAGCCACGAAGTCCTTCTGGTGCGTCTTCACGAACTGTTATCTCTTTCTCTTTAAGTGAAAAAAGTCCTTGTCGTTTTGAAAATGTGTCTTTGTTCGTCATTTTTAGTGTCGGTCTTTAATATGGCATATAACGGTTTTGGCATAGACGCTGCACCGCCAAATCATTAGCAGCCAAAACTAAAAAATTAATTTGTCTTTATGGGAAAAAATTTAAAGAGAATGATTGATGATGCTAGGCGGTGTAGAGTCTATGCCATGTTATAAGCCGTTTTTAGGAATGCTTTTTAGTATCTCAAAATTTCCTCTTTAGTTCGTACTTATCAAGTTTGTATTCACCAGAGATCAAGTATTCTTTCCAAAGTGCAATGTTCTTAAGAGATAAATCAAAGCCATTATCGGGATTGTCCCAGTCGTATATTACAGTTTCAATAATTTCTGTGTCTTTAGATTCTCCTTGCCAATGAAAAAATTCGGATGTAATGAGTGCAAATGAAATTGTATTTAAATTGTTAGGAGAAAGTTTTCCATTAAGTGTGTCATTGCAAAGTTTTATTAAATGATCTTTAGTAATTAAAAACTTCTCTTTAGACTGCTTAGTAGTTACAAAAACACTAATAACATCATAACTTGTTTTCTTTTGACTGTCTTTTAAGTCTAATGATAATTGTTCTGCGGTCAATACATTTTCAAAATATTCTTTGAGTTTCCTTTCAGTCATTAGATATTCTTCTTTTGCTTCCGAGTTTTTTTAACTTCCTCTTTTAATATAGATTTCCTGACCCATTGCCTTAGCTCTGAAGTAGAGTCATTAGCTTGTTCGTCAAGTTCTTTTTTATTTAATCCCTTGAAATTCTTTTTTGTTATGTGAATGCTTTTTGACATATTATGTAGTTTAGAAATGGCTTATAACGTTTTGGCATAGACGTTGCACCGCCAAACGAATAGCAGTCAAAACTAAAAAATTATATCTTAATTGCCAAAAAAAATTAAAAGAAAATGATTTTTGATGCTTGGCGGTGTAGCGTTTATGCTGTGTTATGAGAGGCCAAGATTTGTTACGACACCCATTTCACATGCTCACACAAAAATCATTTTCATTTAGAAATTGTATATTATTTTGTATAATTATGTTTGGTTTGCATCACAATATTGCGTTTTAAAATGGTTGTGTTTGTGTATCAATTAACATGTTAAATTTTGAATTCACACCCATCAGTATAATCTTATTGGATGAGAGCAAGTCACATAAACATCTGGCTGGTCTCTCATAACGTTTTGGCATAGACGCTGCACCGCCAATTCATTAGCAGCCAAAAATAGTAACTTAAATATTTATTTCCAAAAAAAATTAAAAGAGAATGATTTTTGATGCTTGGCGGTGTAGCGTTTATGCCGTGTTATGGGAGGTATCATTCAAAGTCCCGCTTAGTGAGTTCTGATTGTCTTATTATTGAATGCAATGTTCCAATTTTAATTTCTTTATGCATTGGTACTGGAACTGTTATAGTTGAATCCTCTGTAAGTTTTTGCATTATTACATGACTTCCTTTTTGTCTCACTTTTATATATCCATGCATTGACAATATTAAACAGATGTCCTTGCCAGATAATGGTCTTATTAAAAATTAAATGTTAACTGTAACTCTAGAAATTTGCAATTCGTTGTGTAATCTTCTAGTTATTTCAGTTTCGGATGCAGTCTCATAAAATAGTTCAAGTGCTTCAACAAGATTAGATTTCGCCTCATCAGGAGTGTCACCTTGACTGGCAATATCTAATTCAGGACAAAGTGAAATATACAAATTGTCTTCCTTTTCTATTACTGCAGTTAATTCTATTTTTCTGTTCATATAGCAAATTTAATGTATTTTTTGATATCTCCCATAACGGATTTGGCATACACGCAGGCGCTTTAGCGCTTGAGTGTATGCCATGTTGGCGGTAGTTATTTAAGCTTATAAACATTATCTAAAAATCTGTAGTATCGATGATTTACCGTCATTTCATCTTTTGTGACGACCTTTATTTCCCACCCCATAGTTGTTTGACCTATACCACAACACGTATATTCATTATTTGAAATTTGAGTTATTTCAATAAGGGAATCAGTTCTATTCAATATCCATTTTCCATATTTAATCTGGTTTACTAGAAATGAACTATCTGATTTAAATGATATAATCTCACTACCATCAAAAACTGTCCTATTTTCAACATGACCCATAAAATTGCTTAAATTAGTTTGAGGCTTTTCTTTAAATCTCCAGTCCCTGGCAATTAGCACTTTTATATCTTCTTGTGTAGCCACCGAATTTTCCATTTCGCAACTACAGAAAGCAACTAATAAATATAAGGCTAAAATAACTTTAATTTTCATAAATCCCCAAAAAAACAAGTTCAAAAATAAGATATAGTAATTCGTTTTAAATATAATATACTGCATAATTTATTAATTGTAGTTGCATAATCAATTTAATTTAAACTAGATTTTATCGTGCGCACAATATATAAATTCAATTACCGCCAACGGATTTGGCATACACGCAGGCGCTTTAGCGCTTGAGTGTATGCCATGTTGGCGGTAGTTATTTAAGCTTATAAACATTATCTAAAAATCTGTAGTATCGATGATTTACCGTCATTTCATCTTTTGTGACGACCTTTATTTCCCACCCCATAGTTGTTTGACCTATACCACAACACGTATATTCATTATTTGAAATTTGAGTTATTTCAATAAGGGAATCAGTTCTATTCAATATCCATTTTCCATATTTAATCTGGTTTACTAGAAATGAACTATCTGATTTAAATGATATAATCTCACTACCATCAAAAACTGTCCTATTTTCAACATGACCCATAAAATTGCTTAAATTAGTTTGAGGCTTTTCTTTAAATCTCCAGTCCCTGGCAATTAGCACTTTTATATCTTCTTGTGTAGCCACCGAATTTTCCATTTCGCAACTACAGAAAGCAACTAATAAATATAAGGCTAAAATAACTTTAATTTTCATAAATCCCCAAAAAAACAAGTTCAAAAATAAGATATAGTAATTCGTTTTAAATATAATATACTGCATAATTTATTAATTGTAGTTGCATAATCAATTTAATTTAAACTAGATTTTATCGTGCGCACAATATATAAATTCAATTACCGCCAACGTTTTGGCATAGACGTTGCACCGCCAAACGAATAGCAGTCAAAACTAAAAAATTATATCTTAATTGCCAAAAAAAATTAAAAGAAAATGATTTTTGATGCTTGGCGGTGTAGCGTTTATGCTGTGTTATGAGAGGCCAAGATTTGTTACGACACCCATTTCACATGCTCACACAAAAATCATTTTCATTTAGAAATTGTATATTATTTTGTATAATTATGTTTGGTTTGCATCACAATATTGCGTTTTAAAATGGTTGTGTTTGTGTATCAATTAACATGTTAAATTTTGAATTCACACCCATCAGTATAATCTTATTGGATGAGAGCAAGTCACATAAACATCTGGCTGGTCTCTCATAACGGATTGGCTATACACGCTGCCCCGCCAATCGCTTGGCATCCAAAAGTAAAAAATAATTTTTACTTACCGAAAAAATTAAAAGAGAATCATAAAGATGTAGGCGGGGTAGAGTGTATAGCCTGTTATGGCCAGCTTTTTATTTCACGATGTTTCCGATTCTCCTCCCGAATTCATCAGCCCTAAGGTTGCCATAATGCCAGCCCGATTCTCCATTGGAGGAAACATTCAATCCAGTTACTTCATCTATTCTGTTTACTCCAAATTTTAATTGTTCATTTGAATTCAATTCGACTACTATTATACATTGCCATTCTGGGGATTTTAAAAACCCTTCTCCTTCTTCAACAGCACCATTCAATCCTTTACATAGTTGGTTAATTTCATCCCTATCATTAATTATTATCTCTGTATTAATTGTTCTTTTGGGGTTATCATGCGATGGTAAAAGTTTTATATTCTTAACTTGTACAGAATCAATGTTGGTTATTGCTAAAATTCTATCCTTACTCTTGGATAATGGACCAATAGTTATTGTATAGATTAGAAAAAGACCAAGAATCATAAAAGTAAATCCCAAAAATTTCTTTTCCTTTCTTAGATAATATCCAATTAATGTCAAGACCAATCCACCAAATAGAAAAGCTATAAATCTTATTAAAAGCATATTTTAAAGTTGGGCATAACGTTTTGGCATAGACGCTGCAACGCCAATCCTCAGCAGCCAAAAATATGGAATTAATAATTCATTGCCAAAAAAATTAAAAGAGAATGATTTTAGATGCTTGGCGGTGTAGAGTCTATGCCATGTTATGGCGCGTTTTCATTTTATGCTTGTTTTTTAGGATTAGATCTTGTGTCAAAAATATTTAGTATTATGATTTTATGCGAAGTTGTTCGATAAAATAGTCTATTGTGTTTAGAAATTAGAATTCCTCTGATTTTCTTTTCGGAATTTTGGAACGGTCCTATATTTGGTTGTTTGCTTAAGAGTTCTACAAGCTCAAATGTTCTTAATATAAACTGTTTGGCAACGTTTTCACTCCATTTCTGATTTAAATACTCAGTCAAAGAGCCTAATTTTGATGTTGCCCTTTTTGTCCAAATTATTTTTCTAGCCATTTGCTGAATTGGCCGATAACTTCTTCATGAGAAATTAAATTCTTTGGATCTTTACTTTCTTCATATGAAAGCATTAGTTCCTCTTTTTGTTCGTTAGTTAGGGTATTCCACAATTCCCCTTCTTGGCTGTTGCTTAGTCTAGTTATAAGATTATAATACTCATTTAAAAGACCCTCATCTTCAATAGTATCAATGAGTTTATGGAAAGCTTCTTTTGTTTTCATGGCCTAAAATTAGTCATTTTTTGTGATATTTTAAATGCGCCATAACGGATTTGGTATACACGCATTCCCGCCACATGGCCGGAAGCCAAAAATAAAACATTAAATTTTATTGAACGAAAAAGATTATAGAGAATGGTTAAGGTCTCGGCTGGAATGTGTGTATGCCGTGTTATAGGCTGTGCATTCATTTGTTATCATCCTTCATACTGAATTACTTCTACTACTTTTCCATCTTTGAAAGTAATTTGTAAAACACTTGGATCAATACCAAGACAAGATGCAAATCCTATATAGTATTTCCACTTATCATTTTCATCGCAATTTGAATCAAGGCCTACAATTTCAATTACCTGAAGTTTTGATTTGCCAATAAGTAATTTGTTTTCAATAATGTCATCTGATAGTTCGTAACGATGTTCTTTATCCATTATCCATTTTTCTTTTTCAAATTTATTAGTTGGATAATAACAAAGTATAGAAAAAAGCAAGATGACACTATAATAATATACTAATGGGGTTGTAATAAGCGTGGCGAGCCAAATCTCAGTTTTTTGAATATTGGTATTTTTGATAAATTTTTTAAATATCCAACGCCAAATATAAAAAATGGGAATGGCAAGTATTATTAGTATTAAATAAACTTCTAGACTTACTCCGAAAATGGATGGTATGATAATTAATGTATTCATAATTGGTATAGCCTATAACGGATTGGCATAGACGCTGCACCGCCAAAGTTTAGCAGTCAAAAATAGTAACTTAAATATTTATTTCCAAAAAAAATTAAAAGAGAATGATTTAGATGCTTGGCGGGGTAGCGTGTATGCAGTGTTACTTGCCGCCAATTGATACTTGAGGCTTAAACTTATTCTCCAGTAAACTGAATAAATTAAGTCATATTACGAATAGAATAATATTTTATTTTGGGTATTCATGTTTAGGTATGCGTGCCTATTTCTCATTTTAAACATCAAATATTCTTGTGGTCAATTATTTATGAGCTATTCTTTATTTGAAAATTCAGAAAATGTATTCAATTTCCGCAAACAGAAAAAGCTAAGCATTTTATTATAAAGCCAAAAGCGGATTTTAACCAAATGCGACAATGAAGGCACAACATCATGTTTGAAAACTATATAGGGTGGCAAGTAACGTTTTGCGGCTTGGCGTAGTGGCGGATTTTTAGCACAAAAGTTCAATCGAAGAACTGCACTTGAACCTACCACAAAACTGTCATACGAAGCACTGAACCCGCCATTACGCCAAACCGCTGTTACCGGCTGGTGTTCTGTCGTCCGTCCTTGCAAACCATTGTCAGTATTGAGTTTCAGTGTCATTGTCTGTCGGGTTGTGCGTGGCGTTTTTTATTTTTTTTGAAGGGTCGGGAAATTTTTTAAAAACAATTTTTCTGTTGCGTTGGCTTTGCAAGCTCTTTGACAAAGCTTTGGTTGTGCGTTGGCTTGTGCGGCTTTGGCAATGTGCTTGCAAATAGCGTTGGCATTTCGTCTTGTTATATTGGTGGAAGTCCCAATTCCTTTAAAAATTTATTATGTGTCTCTCTTGCTTTGGTTATGTCCTTGTCAAGGTCAACGAGTTTTTTGTTTACTTCTTTTAAGTCAATTATTTCTTCGTCTAACGATGTGCTTACATAGCGTGAAATATTCAAGTTGAATTCGTTCTTAATGATTTCGTCCATTGATACTCTACGAGAATAACGGATTTCTTCTTTTCGGTCTCTGTATGTTTCAACTATTTTGTCAATATTTTCAGGTAGTAAATTGTTTTGTCGTTTGCCCTTTTCAAAATGGTCAACGGCATTGATAAACAAAACATCGTCAAACTTTTTGCACTTCTTTAAAACCAAAATAGAAACAGGAATACCTGTCGAGAAAAACAAGTTGGCTGGAAGTCCAATTACTGTATCAATGTTTCCGTCCTCTAATAATTTTCTTCTGATGCGTTCTTCTGAACCACTTCTAAATAAAACACCGTGAGGCAAAATGATTGCCATTGTTCCCTCTTTACTCAAGAAGTGAAAACCGTGTAACAGAAAAGCAAAGTCGGCTGCTGACTTTGGGGCAAGTCCATAACTTTTAAAACGGAAATCTTGTCCCATTTCTTCTGATGGTTCCCAACGGTAGCTGAAAGGTGGATTGGCTACAATGGCATCAAATTCTAATTTCTTTGAAGGATTAATTTCATTTAAAATCTCCCAGTCATTGACTAATGTATCTCCGTGATGAATTGCAAATTCCGTGTCCTTAACTCCATGCAAAAGCATGTTCATTCGGGCTAAGTTGTAAGTTGTAATATTTTTCTCTTGTCCGAATATTTTGCCGATTGTTCCTCCTGCGTCTGTCATTCTTTTACGGACGTTGAGCAACAATGAACCTGAACCACAGGCAAAGTCTAAAACTCGTTCAATCTTTTTCTTTTCACCTTTGCTTGGGTCTTGGCTGTCAAGTGTTACAATGGCAGAAAGAATGTCTGAAATACGTTGTGGTGTATAAAATTCTCCTGCTTTTTGCCCTGAACCTGCTGCAAATTTTCCAATCAGATATTCGTAAGCATCGCCTAAATAGTCAATGTTTTTATCAAAGCTGTTGATGCCTTCTGCAATTTTCTGAATGATGTTACAGAGTTTCTTGTTTCGTTCTTCGTAGTTCTTGCCAAGTTTATCAGAATCTAAATTGATTTCGGAAAATAATCCTTGAAAGGTGCTTTCAAAAGATTCATTTTCTATGTATTTAAAACCATCTTGCAAAGTGCGAAGCAACTCTTTGCTTTGTGTTTTAGCCAATTCAGCAATGCTATTCCATAAATGAGAAGGTTCAATTACATAGTGAACTTTTCTCCTCATTTGCTTTTCAAATTCCTGAACATCATCAGGATTGTTCTCATACCAAACCGACAAAGGTGTTCGTTTATCACTTTCTTTAAGGACTGGATAATCTTTCCCTAACTCTTTCTTTGCTGCTGTTTCGTAATTGTCGCTTAGATAACGTAAGAACAAAAATGAAAGCATATAATCTCTGAACTGGTCAGCGTTCATTGCTCCACGCAATTCGTCTGCGATTTTCCAAAGTGTATTGCCTAATTGTGTTTGATTATTGTCTGTCATGCTGTTGCTGTTTCTATTGGTTTTTCAAGTAAGTCTTCATTGAATTTATAGTTCGTTCTGAAGTTCTTGAATATTTGTTTGAAATATTTCTTGTTTTCTTCTCCCATTTCCTTTGGCTCAAACATTGAATAACCACCGTGATTCAGGTTGTTGACCATTCGAGTGAATAGTTTCTTTTCTTCATCATCATCGTCAATGATTATACAATCTGAAAAGCCATTGAAGCCATGAAAATTAGCTGCCTTTTCAAGAATTGTTCTGAGGAAGTAGAAATGGTAAGTGTAAATTTTATCTGCATTGATTGCCTTTTGTAAATCCTGAATCATGGAAACATGATAAAAGAATGGGCTGTCTGTTGTGTCTTTTAAAAAATAAACTCCATCAGATTTACTTAAAAAAAGTCGTGGTGCATTATTTCCAAGTTCATTACATACAACATTGAAAAATAAAGCGTGGTGAGTTGATACAATTGACTTTACATCGCCATTGCCCTTTTTTAACATAGAGCCAAGATGATGTGCAATTGCAATTGTATTGTTGTCGTCCAAGGAAGAAACTGGGTCATCTACGTAAATGTATTTTACCCAATCGTAATTTTGATGCCTATCTATTGCTAATTGTGCTACTGCTAAAAAGAAGCACCATATAAAAAGGTTTTCTTCGCCTCTTGAAATTTTTACAAATTCAACATTTTGAGGAGTTCCTGCAACAATTTCTTCTCTGATAAAGTTAACTGCCCAATATTCATTTTCGTCTTCGTCTTTGTCTTTGTATTCGTAATCAATAAGGAAATTGAAATTTGAGTAGCGATGAATAAGAGGCCGAATTTTATTGTCCATATCCAATGCCCGAACACCTGCAATAAAAGCAGAATATTTATTTATGAGCAATCTTCTATGTGTGTCGCCATCTAAATCATTATCCCATGAAAACAAGTCTTCGGTAAAAGCATTAAAATATAAAGTGTCTCTTTCTGTTACATTGCCGTCTGCATCAAACTCTTTTCCCTTTTGTCTGAAATCCATAGATAGGCGTGTTTTGCCTGTTCCATTGTATGCAAATAGTAAAACATATCTTTTATCTAATTCACGTAAATATTCAGCTAATTCCTCTATTGACAAGAATGGTAAGAAGCTAATTGATTTGAGTTTAAAGGTTAGTTTGTTAGTTATTGCTTCACTCAATCCTGCTTTTAGATTGTAAACATTTTCAGCACCGTCAAATACATAATTGCTCTCAAATAAAGCTTTGTCTGCTTTATTGAGTTTACTCAATATTTTATCCTCAAAATCAGCTTTCTTTATTTTTAATAACTCAGGTCTCATTCTTCATTATTTATTGATGGAAACAAACCTTGCAACAATCCTTTCTTATGAAGTTGCAGAGCTTCCAATTTTTGATTTTGTGCGTTTATCAAATCATCAATTGAAGAAAGTGTATCAGCAATTTTATCTTGTTCTTTTGGGTCTTCTGGTATAAGCAATGGACAATTCAAAACATCATCTTTTCTTAGATTGGTTTGCTTTACGCCATCATCAAATGCCAAAAAGTATGGATTTCTGTTTAGCAAATAGTATAGAATTTTGCTATTGACATTTCGTGGCGTAATTCTGCAAATACGCTGATTAACAGTGTAGCGATTATCTTCTTCAACCAAAAAACATTTTGCAATGGCTTTTCCATTTGGAATATCACTCAGCACCATTAAAACATCTCCTTTGCTTGCAGGCAAAAAAGCGGTATTGGTGAATTTCTTTACTTCGCCATCTTGTGAAATGAACTTTGAATTCACAACTATAAATTTGCCATCGTCTGCAATATCTTGTTCGTGGGCTTTACCGTTTTCGTAATCTGCAACTTGGGTCAAAGTAGTTTCTTCCCATTCTGCACTATCTTCAAACTCACTGAACCGAAATTTTGGAACTGTTTCGCCCTCCTGCGGCAATAGGTTTTGCAATAAGCCCTTTTTGTGGTCTTTCAGTATTTCCAGCTTTTCGGTCTCGGCTGTAATTACTTCATCTAAAGACGAGAGGCAAGCAGCGATTTTTTGTTGCTCCTTTGGAGAAGGTAGCTTAACAACAAATTGACTCAAAACTTCTTTTGTTATCGTTTTGATTATTCCACCAGGAGCTTTTAGTTTTTCAATTTCAAAAAGCAGGAATAATAAATAAGCAAAAAAAGTCTTATCTAATTCTATGTAAAATTCTTCAAACAACAAAAGAGTTCTATCAATATAGGCATCATATTGAGTAATTGCCACTCTGCCGATTGACCCTTGAATTGTAATTATTACAGTCCCTTTTGGAATAAATACACTCTGTTCCGCTCCTAACTTGCTAATTTTATTTTTGGTTTTTGGCTTTAATCTAAAATCTTCGCCAACATCGTAAACCTGTATAAAGGGCATACCATTAATGTCATCATACCATTTAGGCAGACCATAAGGTTGAGGAAAACTTCCTCTCCGAAACCCAGCTATATTTATTAAGGTGTCTTCGACCCAATTAGCGTCATTTAGAAACTCAGGAAATCGAAGCCTTGGTACCAATCTAAAATTGTTTTCTCTATTCATATGCTTTCAGTCCTGATATTTCCCGCCCTTCGGCTTGTTTTTTTAATAAAGGTGTCAATTCTTCCATCAATGCCAACTCTCGCTTGGTTCTTTCTTTCCAGCCTAAGTCTAAAGGGGCAAAAAGTTCACTTAATTTGTCAGCATCAAAAATCATTCGGCTAATGATGGAAGTTGTAAATTGCTGTAAAGCCGAAATCTCCAAGCCATTATTTTGTGCTATTTCTGCTAATCGTTTGGCAATTTTTGCTTCTTTAAAGTTTTGATAGCCGTCTTTTATTTCATGTTCGTTTAATGCTTTTCCTACTTCCAAATTTTTGATGTAGTCAATAATATCCTCCCGTTCTTCCAATAGATTTGAACTACTACTTAATACACCAATTAATTGGTCACGGGTCATTTTCTGCTTTTTCGGTGTGCCTTGTGTGTATTTGGCAATCAGGTTCATTATGTAATCATAATCAACCACCGAAGAAGCAAACAACACAAATTCAAAATCCAACTGCTGAATATTTTCAGGGGCTTTGTCGCCTTCTTTTTGCTGAATTTCTTTGAGTTGCTTGGCAATTTCTAAATACGAACTACGGAACGAACGCAATTGCTCTTCGGGCATTAAATCGTCAATTTTTGATTTCTGTTCTTCGTTCAGGTCAGTGTATTGGTCAAGCTGTGTTTTCAATCGTTGCACTTCTTTAAAACGATTGATAAACTCTACTCGGGCCGCATCACCTTTGATGTTGTAAACTTCTTGCGGCTCTGCTACCATGTTTTTGTCTTCCATCCACTTCTCCATTGCTTTCACTGCCTCTTGGTATTTCTCAATCACTTTCGGAGCAGGGTCAACCAACCAAATTTCTTTGGCTCGTCCTGTATCTTCTCCGCTGAATAGGGCAATGGCTCTGTCAACTTCGGCTTGTTGCTGGCGGAAATCTAAAATGTTTCCATAAGGTTTGGTATCATTCAAAATACGGTTGGTTCGGCTGAAAGCCTGAATCAATCCGTGGAATTTCAGGTTCTTGTCCACATACAAAGTGTTCAAGTATTTGCTGTCAAATCCAGTAAGCAACATATCCACCACAATCACCAAATCAATTTTGTTCTTGCGTGGATAGTCGGCATTGCTGAACTTTTGAAATTTGATGCGTTGTTGAACATCTTGGTAATACAAGTCAAATTCAGTGATTTTATGATTTGAGCCATATTGTTTGTTGTAATCACTGATAATGGCTTCAAGTGCTTTTTTCTTCTTTTCAGGTTCAACTTTGTTGTCTGCCTTCTCTTGTTGTAAATCTTCCTGCAATTGCTGAACGTCTTTGTTCCCTTCGGCAGGCGGTGAAAACACACAAGCAATATTTAATGGAATAAAGTTTTCATCTTCTTTTGTCTTGCTTGCCTGAATGTCTTTGAATAGTTCGTAATATTCAATAGCATCATTGATAGAAGCAGTTGCCAATAAAGCGTTAAAGCGTTTGCTGTGTGTTGCAGCATCATGTTTTTTTAGAATAGCATTTACAACCGCTTTTTTATGGTCAGTGCTTCCAACCGTTACATTTTTTTCAGGTTTGAAATAGTCAATATGAAAACGCAATACGTTTCTATCTTCTATTGCATGAGTTATGGTGTAGTTGTGTAACGGATTTTGAAAAATATCTCTTGTTGTTACATACGAGCCAACTGTTCCGTCAATTTGCTTGTAGGTTGCATTGTCGTCAAAAATGGGTGTTCCAGTAAACCCGAATAACTGTGCTTTCGGAAAAAACTCTTTGATAGCTTTATGGTTTTCGCCAAACTGTGAACGATGGCACTCATCAAAAATGAAAACAATTCGTTTGTCGCTTAATGCTTGTAAGCGTTCTTTATAATTGTTCTTGTTGTTTGGGTCTAAAGCCAGTCCTAATTTTTGAATTGTCGTAACAATTACTTTGTTAGCGTAATCGTCAGAGAGCATTCGTTTTACCAATGTTTCTGTATTGGTGTTTTCCTCAACGCAACCTTCCTGAAATTTGTTGAACTCCTCACGGGTTTGTCTGTCCAAGTCTTTGCGGTCAACCACAAACAAACATTTTTCAATATTCGGATTGTCTTTGAGCAGGGTAGATGCTTTGAAAGAAGTAAGCGTTTTTCCGCTTCCTGTTGTGTGCCAAATGTAGCCGTTGCCTTTGTGTTCTTGTATTGAATTTACAATTGCCTTAACTGCATAAATCTGATATGGTCGCATGACAAGCAACTTTTGTTCGCTTGCAACCAATACCATGTATTTGCTTATCATTTGGCTCAGGGTGCATTTGCTCAAAAACTTTTCTGAAAAGTCGTCTATGTGTGTGATTTTTTTATTGTCCTCACTTGCAAATTGATAAACAGGCAAAAATTGTTCATCAGCATTAAAGCTGAAATGTGAAGAGTTGTTGTTAGCGAAATAATAGGTGTTACTGCGATTGGTTACAATAAAAAGCTGCATGAAACAAAGCAATGAGTTTGTATAACCATTGCCTGGGTCACTTTTGTAGTCCACAATTTGCTGCATGGCTTTTCGTGGGCTTACTTCAAGCGTTTTTAATTCTATTTGAACAACAGGAATTCCGTTAATCAATAAAATCACATCGTAACGGTGGTTGCTGTTTTCTGTATTTATGCGAAGTTGATTGATAACCTCAAACTCGTTTTTACACCAGTCTTTTATATTTACCAGAGTGTAATGCAAAGGCGTTCCGTCCTCACGACTGAAGGTGTTGATTTCTCTTAGTCGTTTTGAAGAAGCAAAAACGTCTGAATTGATTATCTCGTCCCGTAGTCTGGCAAATTCAGAGTCGGTCAGGTTAACTCTGTTGAGAGCCTGAAATTTTTCACGGAAATTCTTTTCCAGCGAAGCCCTGTCCTTGATGTCCGACCTGTAACTGTATTTCAGGTCAGTCAGTTTGGCTATTAAACTATCTTCTATTTGTTGCTCTTTAATCATCTAAAATTTATATCGGTCAAAGTTACTTTTTTAATCACGTTAATCGGTCTGTGCGTTGGCAAAAAGTGGCTCTTTTGGCTTTGCGAAGGGTCGGCTTGCGGGTGGGGCAAAGCCAAATGTGCCACTTGCGGGCTGGCTAAAATTGTTTTTAAAAAATGCGGGTGGGGAAAAAATAAAAAACACAGGGTCGGAAATGAGTGTCGGCTTACTCGTTGTCCGCTTGAAATATGGTCTGTATGTTGTCCAACTGTCAAAATGGTTTGTCCTTGTTTTAATGTTCAATTTTTAGTCGTCTGTTCAATGGTTGTAGTGTCGTTTTACACTTGCCGCTAACGGTTTCGGGCTTGGCGAAGGTGGCGATTTTCACCACAAATGTTGATGCGGAGAACCAAACTTTGATTAACCACCAATGTGTCTGCGTAGGACTGAACCGCCACTTTTGCCAAACCCGTGTTAGCACTTCGCCCTTCTTTTCTGTCGTGTTTGTTCGCTGTCATTTCGTGACTGTCTTGGTGCGTTGGCTTGGTGGCTCTTTTGCAAAACTTGGCTTTAGCGTGGGCTTGTGCGGTTTTGCAAATGTGCCACCAAATGCGTTGGCTATATTTTCAATGTGTCCTCCAATGTCTTTTTAAACTCGTTTTCGTTTGCATAATTGTAGAAAGGAACACCAGTAATTACATAATTGTCTGTGTCAATTTTGATGGTCTTTTCTTCTTCTCTGATTTGTTTTAAAAACTCTTCTTTCCACTTGTCGTTGGCAATTAAGTGAGCACCTTTTGGCTCAATGAAAACTTGATATGTCAACTCTTTTCCTTTTTTCTGTTTGCAGAATAAAACAAAGTCAGGTTCAAATGCTCTGCCTAATTTATCAATGATTTTAATTTCTCTTTCGTTACGGATTAAGTAAATGTTAGTAAACTTTTCTTTTAGTCCTTCAAAGCGTCTTTGAAACAATTCAACAAATTTTTTCTCTTCGCTAGTTCCGTAGTTTGCATTGTAAACATACCAAGGTTCATTTGCTACAAGTGCTTCTTGTCCGTCTGCTCTTTCACTGTCTTTGTAAACTTTGATTTCCTTGTCTTTGAAAACCTTGTGAACATATTCTTTGATGTAGTCTGAACCTTCAAACTCTGTCAAGTTTGATTTTATTTCCATTTCAATACTTTGCAATAGACCTTGAATAGCTAATAAAAAGTCGTGATTTGAAATGTTTGCAAGTCTTGCTTTTGAAGCATTGAAAGTGATTTCCAAACCACCCAAATAGTCTTTGCCGTCAATAAAGTTTGAATGTGATTCTACGTTAGGAAAAAACCTTTCTAAACTGTCAAAGTAGAAATATGGATTTTGAGCCAATGCAAAACGAATGATGTGTTTTGGAATAGCTGAAACTTTAATGTCTTTGCTTTCTGTCTTTTCGGTTGTAGTTTCTTCTTCTTTACTAAATGCACTTGAAATTCTACCTGAACCCGATGAAAGTGTAAAAGCAAAATTTCGTTTTGAAACTCCTAAGTCTGCAAACGATTTTACATTGTTATAGCTTTTCTCAACTTTCTTGTTGTAAACAACTTTACCAGTCTTATAAAATTCAGTTTCTTTAAAGTCAAGTTTTAAAGTAAGTTGCTTTGTTACCAATTTATCTTCGTCCTCGTAAATTCCTGATTCTACAAGTGCTTTCTTCAATTCTGAAATGTATCGGCTGTCTTCTTTTGTATGGTAATAAAGTTCTTCGAGTATTTTTAAATCGTTGGCTTGGTCATCATCATACTTTCTTGTGTATTTGTCTTGTCCTTCTTCTAATGCAAAAGGAAAATATCTTGCTCCTCGTCCAATTAATTGGGCTTCTGCAAGTGTTGTTGCTCCAACGGTTGTATTTGTTCCTCCTGTGTTTTGACCTTCGTATAAACGAACAATATCATAAAGATTTAAAACGTCCCAACCTTCGTTTAATTTTTGCACTGCAAAAACTGCTCGGATTGGATTGTTCTCATCTTCTAGCGTATTTAAAAGCAACTGATTCTTCTCTGCTTCTTCATCATTATTTGCACTGATGCAATTTTCAAAACGGAAATTCGATTTTATTCTTCTTGAAATCTCGGCTGATGAAATATTTATTGAATCAAAAAAGTTAAACGCTTTTTGAACTATTGTAACTGTTGCCGTATTTCTAATTTGGTCAACCAATTGGGCTGACATTAAATCAATGAGATTATGAAAATCTACTTTGTTTTGTTCGGATTCTTTAATTGTCTTTTTTGCTTTGAATAGAATAACAGGCTTTAAATTGATATTGTTGGCTGTTGCCAACTCTTGACGATACAAGTTCAATATCAATGCTTGTATAATTCTTTCTTGCTGGTCAAAGCCTGACCTGATAAGATTTATTTCTTTTGAATATTTGTCAATTCTGAATTGAGCAAGGTCGTATTTGAAAATTACCTTGTCTTGATACTTTTTTAAGATTTCGGCATTATCATAGTCAAGCGTAGCGGTAAATTCTAAAAGTATGTTGTCGAAATTCTGTTTTAGAATTTCAATTACAGTTCCTTCCCAACTGCCAAATAAATCACCGTTGTTTTTTGTTGCAGAACTTAAATGATGTGCTTCATCTGCTATGAGCACCATTTTTTTGTCCTTGAAATCTTCGTAAGTAACGCTGTTTTCTTTGGTGTTGTTTAAATCAATATGCAGTTGCTGAATAGTCGTGAATTTGATATTGATGTTTTTATCATCAGCACTTTCAAAGGTGTCTGTTTCCTTTATATAAACTTCCTTTCCGTCAATTACTATTTTGTCATTGAACAAATATTTTGAAGCCTGTGGATTCAAAAAATTGTCCTTCGTTTTCTTGATGATGTTGTTTGAGTTAACGAAAAACAAAAAGTTTCTAAAACCTTTTTCATACAAGTAAAGCATTAAGCCAGCCATTACTAAAGTCTTTCCGCTACCTGTTGCCATATTATACAACAAGTGAAACGGTTTTTTGGGTCTGCCTGTAAAATCTTCTGTATGGCAAAGAATATAACGCTGAAAAGATTCTATTTGATAAGGTCGTTGACCAAAACCAGGTTTAAGATTGTCAGTTATGTAATTGGGAAGAGGAACACGGGCAATTTCTCTTTTACCAAACTCCTGCACCAATGTGTCGTGTAAAAAACTCATTCTGCTTATTTTTTAAGTTGGTAAAAATCTTGGGTTACTTTCTTTTCTTCGGCTGAAACGGCAAAGTCTTTATCGTTCAATGAAGAAAGATTTACATACAATTGGTTTTTGTCTAATAGCTCAACCAAATGTTGTTTTTGTTCTTCTAAAGTCAATGCTTTAAAATCTTCAATATTTTCTTCTTGCTTTTGCAAATCAACATTGTAGTTAAGGAAAGATTTTGTTTTCATTTCTCCCCAAATTTTCAACACTGCTTTTTTGTCTTTGGCAGATTTAATTTGTTCAATGAAGTTTTGATTGTATTTTTTGAGTTCCAAATAAACAAATTCACCATTTTTGTTTTGTTCGATTACCTTTTTAATTCTTTCAATTGTTATTGTTTCAACGTAGTCAAGTTGTTCGCAGATTATAAAATTTCTTGGTTCTTCAGCTTCTTGATTAATCTCAAGAACTGCTTGTGCTGTTGTTCCTGAACCACCAAAAAAATCTAAGATTGTATCGCCTTCATCGCTTGCAATCATTACTACTCTTTTAATAAGTTCAACAGGTTTTGGAAATGGAAACGCTGGATTTACTAATAATTTACGAAGTTCTTTTGTTCCTGCTTCTGTGCGAACTGCACTATCATCCCATATTGATTTAACTTTTCCAGTTGTTTTTCTATGTTTTTCATAAACATTCCAACCACCATCACCTTTCTGTTTTGCAACAACTTCTGTTTTATCAAGGTCTTCATTGCTGTTTGATTCAGATTTAGGTTTTCCCCAACGCCAGCAACTTTCCTTACCTGTGCTATTTAATGGAACAGCTTGTATTTCAAATCCTTTCTTCGGAACTAATGAAACTGCACAAAATCCATTCTCATCTTTACTTTTTTCATTAACGTAGAACGGATAAAATAAATTTGGACGATTGCCTTTGTGAAATTTCGGATTACGATTCCTTAGTTCTCTCAAATTAAAACCACCTTTCGAGTCCTTGTATTGATGAGTTACGTCTGTTTTTTCAATTTCATTCATTTCACTATCAGGTGATTTTTGATAGCAAATTAAATATTCGTGACTTTTTGCAATTTTTAAATAATCTCTTCCACCTTTATTTGATTGAATTATAATATCAGAAACAAAATTTTGTCTGCCAAAAATTTCATCACAAACTAATCGTAAATATGGATGTTCATTATCATCAATTGAAATAAAAACAAAACCATCAGGACGAAGCAATGATTTTGCTATTTCCATTCTGTTTTTAATAAAGGTCAGCCAAGTTGAATGATTGAAACTGTCATTGTATCTGAAACTATCCCCGCCAGTATTGTAAGGAGGGTCAATGTATATTAGTTTTATCTTATTTTCAAATTGGGCTTTTAGTGAATAAAGGTCAAGTAAATTGTTACCCTTAACAATTAAATTATCCGTTATAAAATTATCCTCATCCCTATTGAATTTATCGAATGCTTTATCACCTTTTGTTGTGTAGCGTTTTGCATTGGTTAAAACCTTTGGTTCTAAGAGTTGAGTAATTTCGTCTTGTGCAAGGGTTTCATTAAAAAATATTTCTTCTCGTTTATCTTCTTCACGGCTTTGTCCACCTTCTAGAATACAGTCTTTAAATGGCCAAACTAAAGCAACTTCGTTGCGTTGCTTCAAATATTTTCCGTCAATGTTTAGTCCAACTTTATTTTTATATGCTGTGTAGCTGTCATTCAAATAATTCTTTTGCTCTAAGAACTGCACAAATAAAGATTGGTTGAAAATCAAAACACCTTTGATGTCAAGAAAGAATTTTGCTTTCAGTTCCTTATCGTCAAGCAACAAGCCAATAAGTTCAGCATCATAATTCTGTGCTTTATTTATTACCACCCATTTTTTAAGTTCTCCGTTGTCGGTAACGAAGTTGGGTTCTTTTTTTAGTTGCTTTTCAAGTGTTTCGTATAATTTCATTTCTTGTCTGTTGCTTTAGTGATTGATACTTTTCCATTTAATTTCAGTAATGGAGAATCTGATGCATAGGGCACTTTTCCAGAAGGAACTACTTTTGATGATTCCGTTAGGTGAACTTCTTGGTCGTCAAAAAATATGTGTGCTCCAAATGCTTTTAAAACATTGTCTTTAGAAAGTCCGCCCAAAAAATATGCTTCGTCAACATATACGCCCCATTTGCGAAGCGTTTTGATAACTCTCATATGTGACGGTGCAT
Organism: Saprospiraceae bacterium; assembly: GCA_016717265.1. Classification (NCBI taxonomy): domain Bacteria; kingdom Pseudomonadati; phylum Bacteroidota; class Saprospiria; order Saprospirales; family Saprospiraceae; species Saprospiraceae bacterium. Next base: position 1,258 of record JADKFX010000001.1, on the reverse strand, counting down.
TTCTTGCTGTTACAATTGCAATTCGCAAAGGAGAAAGTTCAATTGTTGTTGGTAATTCTTCTTGAATTTTTGAAAGTTTAATTAGCAATTTTGCAAAAGGACCTTCTCCCAATGGTTCGTCTTGATGTTCTTGCTCGTATTTATGAAATGCTTCAATTCCTTCTGTTTTGTATCTGTGTTCCGATTCGTCAGAAAACAAAACTGCATCTGCATCAAATGCAATTTTCACTCTGTTGTCACTGGGTTTAAATTCTGTTGGCGGTTCGTAAATATAGGCGGCTGCACATTTTTTAGAATCAATTACACTTTGAACATCTTTAAGGTCTTTGCTTAAAAATAAGTCAATATCAAAAGCATCTATATAAGGTGCTAAAGGTTCGCCACCACTAAACGCCATTCTTGTAATGTCCAAATTGTATTTACCAACGGAGTTCATAATTCTTACACCTGTTTCGGGGCTGTTTCTCGACATTACAACAACTTCAACAATTCTTTTCTTAGCGTTTTCATTTAAGTGCAATAAACTTTGAACAAGGTGGAAAGCTGTTCCAAGTTCTAAAGGTTCGTCTTCGTGTTCAAGTTGATATTTTCTGAAACCAGAAATACCTTCGGTATTAAAAATTTCATTTTCCTTTTCAAGATTGAAAAGTGCTCGGCTGGAAACTCCAACAACTAATATTTCGGAAAAATCTACAGCCATTATTTTGTTTTCTTTTTATTGTATTTAATTTTCTCTTCTGCTACTTGCATTGCTTGTAATGCCAAATCTTCGTCTTGAACTTCATAATAAAGTTTGTCTGAAAGCCAAGCAATTATAACTTCATTCTTTTGGTCTTTATAAAAGTTGGCAAGTGATTTTACTTGCTCTTTTGTCGGCATTCGTTTGTCTTGCTCGATTTTGCTCAAGATGGTTGGGTCAAGCGAAAGTTTAGCTCCAACTTCTTAAGCAATAGTCCTTTTGCTTCTCTTAATTCTCGTAATGTCGTCCCAATTGTTTTCAATGTGCTTTCTTTTGACTTGACAAATATTGGCAAATGTAAAAATTATTTTTAGAAAAAGGGTCAAAAGTTGCCTCCAAATTTTCAACATTCCACTTGTCGGGTGGTGGGTGGGCTTTTGGTGCGGTTGGGCAAAATTAAATGTGGTGTTTTTGTGTCGGCAAGTGCGTTGGCAAAACACCTCTTTTAATTTTGCGAAGCGTTAGCTTTTGTCCTTCGTTTCTGTTTGTTTGTTGTCGGTCGTGTCGTCTTTTAGGGTG